>CAVZKV010000001.1:0-91129 GCA_963775835.1 uncultured Alphaproteobacteria bacterium
TAGCGCAGCAGGCCTCCCACCCGATCGCGGCATTACATGGGGCCCTGAGGCTGAACCTTTGTATGCACGAGGGAACAGGAGGACATTGCCCTTTCCCTGATGATGCCCTCTATGTTTGGCCGCGGCGAGACGCGGATGCAGCCCGCCGACGTGGAGGATGTCGGAGGCGAGGCGTAGCCTAGTCTCCAGCACCCGCAATTCCTCCCGCGAAGCCCCAGCAGACTGCCATCAGGAAGAAAGAGCCAAGTGCGCCGACAATTTGAAAGTGGATGATGCTTGCCATCATGGCAAAGCAGGAGGCCAGTCCGGCGGTGAAGAAAACAAGCACCCAGAACCAGCGTTGCGTCATCAGCGCGAGGCCGCCAACAATGAGACCGCTACAATTATGCCTTCCATCGCCCCCGCACCATCCTACATCGGACCTTCGATCATAGGCGATCCATCTTCGCCACGTGGTCACCCAGGGATGATAGCATCGCTGGCGCCCGCAATGAAAGCGCCCCGCCTGTGGATAAACACTTTGCTGCTGGCGTGACTATGCGCGCCGGCCCCGCAAGAGCGTGATGGCGAGCGAAGTGATTGCCAGCAAGATGACGCCGATGCCGTAGAAGTCTGCGGTCCGCGCCACACCAAAGATGGGTGCGAGGATCAAGGATCCACGCTGACGCTCATTGAAACCTCCGGACCTTGCGGTCATGGTGTTTATCGGCCACGGCCCGTCGGCGGGCAGCGCAAGCCTACTAGACGGCGGCGCTAGGTCGGCTCGAAACCCTTTCGAGCTCGGCGGCCTCGTGACTCACCTGTTTGCGTCATGCGGGGAAGCGGTCGCCGAACATGGGCAATCCGCTCTTCGGCTCGGGTCGCCTCGTCATGGAGTACGTCCCAATGCTCGGCCAGGACGCCGTTCTCGATCCGCACCACGTCGGCGGCCACCCATGCGGCCGGTCGTCCGGTGCCCGAAAAGCGACCGTAGCCTCTGCCAGAATGAGGTCGTGCTCATAGCGCAGGCTGTCGGGAAGGCTGCGGATAAGCCAGAACAGGCCTTCGCGACCCGGTTGGATATGGGCGCCGTGCTGGATGTATTTGTCGGACCAGTACCGCTCGGCCGCCTCGTAGTCCCTCTTATTGAAAAGAGTATCGAACGCTTGGAGCACGAGCGCCTTGTTTTGCATCGGGGTGGTCATAATCATGTTATCGCCCTCATGTGCCGATGAAGGATCGAGCAGCAAAAAACCAAAGTGCGTTTTCGCCCGCAGACTTCAGAGCTTTGAACCGCCATCCACGTGAATCGTATCGCCGGTGATCCAACGCGCGTCTTGCGAGGCGAGGAACGCCACAACCGAACCGACATCATCGGGCTGGCCGATCCGCTTGAGCGCCTGCATGCCGAGAACGACGGACTTGCCCTCGTCGGTCTTGACGAGGTTCGACATGTCGGTGTCGATCACACCTGGTGCGACCGCGTTAACGCGGATGCCGCGCGGCCCTAGCGCCACCGCAAAGTACTTCACCAGCGTGTCGATCGCTCCCTTCGTGGCCGCGTAGGCTGACAGGGCTCCGACGGCTGCGTGCGCCCCAAGGGAAGAGACGAGAATCACGCTACTGCCCTCGCCGAGTACGGGAAGCAACTGCTGCACCAGGAAATACGGCGCGCGGACATTGACCGCAAAGAGCTTATCGAAATCCTCAACGGTCATTTGCTCGATGGTCGCAGCTTTCGAGACCCCTGCATTGGCGACAAGGATGTCCAGGCGATCTCCGATGATACTGCGTGCCTGCCTCGCAAGCTTGCCGGCGCCGTCCGCGGCGGCAAGGTCCATCGCTATGGCATCCGCTCGGCCACCGCCCTTGCGTATCTCTGCGACAACACCGTCGGCTTCCTTCGCGCCGCGGCCGTAGTGCACGAGAACCTGGGCACCGGCGGCAGCGAGCGCGAGTGCGCTCGCGCGCCCCATGCCACGCGAAGCGCCAGTGACGAGTGCAGTTTTACCGTTGAGACTACTAGGCATGATCATCGTCCTGGTTGTTGCTGCGGCGGATAGCTCTCCGGTCGTTCCTCGATGGTGTCTACACGGTCGGGATAGAAAGCGACGTGGTCCTTGATCGCGGCGGCCGCGCCGTAAGGCGCCTCATAGGTCCAGACAGCGTTAACCGAGCGCTCTCCCCCAAGGGGATGCTGTAGTAAGCGCAGTCACCCTTGTATGGGCAGTACGTGGCGTGGTCGGTTCGCTCGAGCAGCGCGGTGTCCACGTCCTTGAGTGGAATATACTGGACCGGCGGGTAGCTCGCTTCGCTAAGAGTCAATGCCGCCCGCGTATCAGCGACAACACGCCCCGCGACCACAACGACGATGCGATGCGCATTGCGCTCGATCGTGATCGGATGGTCTGGCCCCGGGATCTTCATGATCTTCGGTTTCCGGTTTGCTCGGTCAGACATGGCTTACTCCTCCAATTTCGCTGGGCCAAATGTGTAGGCAAGGTCCTGAAAGTCATTCGTCCAGGAACAGCGAAGTGTGCCGCACAAACAGCTCGGGATATTGAAACTGTGAGCCGTGATTGGAGTCGGGGTAGATGATCAGCTCCGCATTCGGAATGTTCTGCTCCATGATGAAGGAGTTGATCGTGGGCATGATCACGTCGTTACTGCCGTTCACGACGAGTGTTGGCTGCTTGATCGTCTTCAGATAGCCGTATGATCCTTCTTGCTGGACGCCCCACTTGTCCATCGCTGCAATCTGGGCGGGCGAAACCTTGTCGTTCACCTCTGGATCGCGCCCCACCTGACGAAGATGCTTGCGCTTCAGGAACTCTTTTCCCGCCGCCTTGCCCACCTCGGACGGACTGAAGAGGACCGTGAGCCACAGATGCTCAGGCGGATCATAGGCGGCGCCGAAGATCCGCTGTGCTACCTGGGTCAGCAACTCCATTCCATGACCGCCGCGCGGACCGGTGCCCACGAGGATCAGCTTGCGGACGAGATCGGGAGCCTGCAGCGCGATTTCCTGCGCGACCATGCCGCCGATCGAGAAGCCGAGCATATCCGCCTTGTTCAAACCAAGTGCTCGGCTGAAGGCGACCGCGTTGGCGCCCATCTGCTCGAAGGTGTTCGGGACCTCGCCGGAGCTGCTGGAAACGCCTGCGTTGTTGAACAAGATCACCTCACGGTCGCGAACCAAGCCATCCGTCACCGCCGGGTCCCAGTAATCCATGGTGCCGGTGTAGTGCTGGTTGAAGACGAGTGGCACGCCGCCGGGCTTGCCGAAGCGGCGGTAGGCGAAGCGGATGCCGCTGGCCTCGACGAACTGCGTCGGAGCGGTTTGGTGGGTGTGTATCCGGGTGTGCGTCGTCATGATCTTCTCCTTCGCGACCTCGAGAGGGAAAAAGAAGTCAGGCGGCTGTCTTGCCGCCATCGACGTTGAGGACATGGCCGGTGATGAATGAAGCTTCGTCCGACGCGATGAAGACGATCGCGTTGGCGAGCTCCTCCGAATGACCGAGACGGCCCATCGGAACACCCGTCACCAGAGCCGCCTTGTTCTCCGGCGTGCCCGTAAATCGGGTCAGCATGCCAGTGTCCGTAGGACCAGGCGCCACGCCGTTCACACGGATTCCCGACTTTGCGATCTCGAGCGCCACCGATTTGGTGATGCCTTCGACTGCGTGTTTGCTGCCGACATAGACAGACGCCCCCGCTGCACCTTCGTGCCCGTAGGTCGAGGAGATGTTGATAATGCTGCCGCTGCTCTGCCCTTGCATGACGCGCACTTCGTGCTTCATGCTGAGGATCACGCCGAGAACATTCGTGTCGAACGTCGCGGCATAGCTTTCCGCGGTCTGATCCGTAATCGGGCCACCTTGGCCTTCGGTGCCAGCATTGTTCACCGCGACATCGAGACGGCCAAACCGTGCGACGGTCCTGTCGAGCAGAGCGCGGACGTCATCCTCCTTGCGCACGTCGGCGTTAATGAACTCGGCCTCTGAGCCGAAAGAGCGCAGCTCCTTAACGAGCGCCTTGCCGGCCTCATCGCGCCGACCGGCAACGACCAGCTTCGCGCCCTTCTTGGCGAAGGCGACGGCGGCGGCGCGCCCGATGCCGGTGAGCCCACCGGTGATCAATACGACTGGGTTAGTCATTTTCGGTTCCTCACGACTTTGTGTCTCCTGCCAGCGGAGCATGGATTCGCGCCGAGAAGCTCTGATGCGGCCGACGGGTGTCTCCGAAAGCGATTGTGTTGTGAGGTAATTAGGAATGCCTGGTGTCTGTGCAAAAGACTTTGTAAGTTGGGGGACATGCCTTAGGGATATGGAAGGTACCATGGAGCTGCGGCACCTTCGCTATTTCATCGCGGTCGCCGAGGAGGGCAGCCTGACGCTCGCGGCTGAGAAAAGGCTGCACACGGCGCAACCTTCCCTCAGCCGGCAAATCCGCGATCTCGAATACGAGGTTGGCGTCCAGTTGATGAGCCGCAGCGTACACGGAATCGAATTAACCGCCGCCGGTCGCGCTTTTCTCGACCATGCACGACTGGCGCTCACCCAGGCAGAGGCAGCCAAGGAAGCAGCGCGGCGGGCGGCTCAGCCCTCCAAGTCGACCTTCGCTCTAGGGTTTCTGACAGGGACCGAAATGGATTGGCTGCCAGAAGCGATGCGCATCCTTCACGATGAACTACCCAATATAGAGGTCACGGTCTCGAGCCGGTATTCCCCGGACCTCGCTGACGCCTTGTCGCGGGGCAGGCTCGACGCTGCGTTCATGCGGCCGGAAGAGCACGCGGGCGAGTTGGTTTACAGGCGTATGGCTACGGAGCCGCTCGTCGTTGTGTTCCCCAGCGACCACCGCCTTGCCGCGCGTGATGCCGTCGAGCTGCGAGAGATCGTCGGCGAAACATTCATCATACCGTCGAATACGGCCCCGACCCTGCGCGCTGTGATCGACGATTATCTGAAGCGATCCGGCCCGGACATTATTCCGGATCACGAAGTGGACAATCTTGCCCATGCGGTGTCCATGATCGCGTCGACCCGCGCCGTAGCGCTGCTGCCCCTCTACGCAAAGAATTTTCTTCCTTGGTCTGTTACCAGCCGTCCGATCCGAGGAGATGCCCCAACGGTCGACCTGGTTATCGGGTGGAACAAAGCGAATACCTCGCCGATCCTTAAGCTGTTCCTTTCGAGAGTTGACGACTTGGCCGCCCGCATGTCCAGCAAAGCGGCGCCAGGGGTCATTGAGTGACGTCGATCGGCATCGCATCCCATCCTTTGTCCGAAAACGATCACCGCGCCCAGCTGCATCGCGCCGTTATCGCCAGCACGGTGGGCACGACCATCGAATGGTACGATTTCCTGCTCTGCGGCACGACGACCGCCCTCGTCTTCGGCAAACTCTTCTTTCCTAAATCCGATCCGCTGGTGGGCGTGCTCGAGGCATTCGCCGTCTACAGCGTCGGTTTCATCGCACGCCCCGGAGCAATGATCTTCGGCCACTACGGCGATCGCATCGGCCGCAAGGGGCGTTGGTCACGACGCTTCTGTTGCCCGGCCTGGCGACCTTCGCCGTCGGCTTCGTCCCGACCTACGACCAAATCGGCATCTGGGGCGCCGTCATCCTGACCATCATCCGCTTCATCCAGGGAGTGGGTGTCGGCGGCGAATGGGGCGGCTCAGGCGCCATCCTATATCTATCTCGCCTTCGTCCCCGCCTACGGGACCCGATCCTCCATATCCAGCGTGATTTCCTGCTGACGTCACTCAGCGCCGCGGGGATCACGTCGTTCGTCACGATCCCCCTCGCCGGACACTTGTCGGATCGCATCGGGCGTCGGCGCATGTACATCATCGGCGCGGCTGCCACCGGGATAGTCGGCTTCATTTACTTCGCGATGTTGAACACGACGGTGCCCGCTTGGATCTTTCTCGGCATCGTGCTGTCGTTCATCGCGAATGACCTGATGTATGGTCCTCAGGCGGCGCCGATCGCGGAATGCTTCACCCCCCGTTAGCGCTATACCGGCGCCTCGATCGGCTATCAGCTTTCCTCTATCATCTCCGGTGGGCCCGCGCCGCTGATCGCGACGGCGCTGTTCGCAGCGTTCGGATCGGGCTACGTGATCGCGCTATACATTCTCTTTTGCGCCATCGTCAGCATCGTCGCGACCGCCCTGTTGCCAGACTACACCAATCGCGACATTTCCGAGGAGCACGACAAGCCCTGATCGACCCCGGCAGTCGTTACGCACACAGGGCGCGGGCTGATCGATCTGGTCGTAGGAGAGTATAGGTCCACATAGCAACGGCGAACCCAAAAAAGGAGCGCCAAAAATTGGATCATCCTAACGGCCTGCAATACGGCCACCGGTGAGGCAGAGGGCGCCAGGCGCTGTCGGGACTGGCACGCGCATTCTTCTGTGCTGGAGCCCGCGCACTGCTGGTCTCCCATTGGGCGGTCTACTCGGATGCGACGGTGAAGCTGATAAGGGCAGCGATGGATAGAATGACGGCCGACAAGGTGTCGGGCGCGCAAAGGCCTTGCGGCGGTCGATGCTCGTGCTGATCGATAAGGGCAAGGCCTATGAAGCCCACCCCCGCTTTCTGGGCGCCGTCGTGGGCGAGGCGCCAGCGGCCAAGTAACGATCTCCTGACGGACGCTGAAGGTTCAGGCCGTGTTGCCTATGGTGATTCCGCTGGACGCCGCCTGGCCAAAAGCGGAGCATTCCACCCCGCGTCATGCGTGGGCAGACCTGCCATGCAGGATTTGTGATTGGTCGTCTTTAAGCTGAAGGGCTACGCTTCAGTTCCCTGGCGCACCCCAACCCTACGCACCGCGTCAGTTACTTGGCCCCGTTAGCCTCGGCACCGTTGCCACGCGTGTCGATTTGCGCTGGCGGGGCCTTTTATGTCGGTTGTTATCTTGTTTCGTCTACTGCTTCTTCACGTGACGCTTGGAGAGACGCTTCATGCTGCAGTTCCTCACCTCGTGGCAGGTGCTATTGGCTATCGCCTCCGTTCTCATGGCGATTGCCTTGCTGATTGAACCGGCAATCCCAGCTCGCCTTCGCCCAGACGGTCATTTTATCGAAGTTGCCGAGCTGACCTTTTAGGAGTTGACCAAACCCGCATGCCACGCCCATTTCGGTGTCGTCTACCGCTTCTTCATGTGACTAGCGAGCCTAGCCAGTAGCTGGCTGCGCTCCTCGGCCCGCTCTGCGAGGAGCCTGTAAGCCTTCGCAATGGACAGCATATGCCGCCGGGCTTCTGGATCGCGCATTTCACCGGCGATCCCTAGGGCCTCACTTCCGAAGCAATCCCCACTTTACGGCCCATCGCGCAGCCTGCGCGATCTCGCGTTCAATTTGTCTGAAATCCCTCGACACGGCGCAGACCCCTCGCCTAGGTCCCGCACCACACCGCCCCCAAGTCGAACTTCAGAAGATGGCTCTGGTTCCGCGTCGCCTACGTGTTTCCCCGGATATTGCAGCTGTAGCTACTACAGCTTGTAGGCTGAAGGTCTGGCGTCTCCTCCGAATGGCGCCAGAATTCCCTCTGGCCTCGATGCAGCTCACGCACCATCGAGGCCTTTATCATGGTGGGATGCCCAGCCGCTTCCGCAGCTCGGTGATCTCGTTGATAGCGTCGCTCACGCACCGGTCGACGTATTAGTATTAGTGGCTGCGCCCCTCGGTCGCCTGCCTGTGCAGGTCTCTCAGGCGCACGAGGATATCGTCCTCCACAGTCACCGTGACCCTCGAGCGCTTGGCCATGGAACCCCTCTCAACCTGGCGTGTTTCTCGGGCAGATGCGGCGCGCGGGCCTAGGTCTCCCCCTTCCCCCACCTTGGTGAACGGGGTCCCTGGATGTTTGTGCACCGGGCCCCAAGCATCGCAAACCTTTTTGGGAGACAGCCCCATGAATCACTATGCCGCAATCGACGTGTCTTTGGAACTCTCCAGCGTGTGCATTGTGGACGCAACCGGCAAGGTTGTGAAGGAGACCAAGGTGGAGACCCACCCTGAAGCACTGGTGAAGTTCTTCAAGGACATTGGCCTTCCCTTGACGCGGATCGGCCTCGAGGCGGGTCCACTCTCGCAATGGCTCTATGCGGGCCTCACAGAAGCGGGATTTGAGACCACCCTCATGGAGACCCGTCACGTCAAGGCGGCGTTGTCGGCTATGACGGTGAAGACCGATCGTCGGGACGCACGCGGCATGGCTCAGCTGCTGCGCATGGGTTGGTTCCGGCCGGTACATGCCAAGTCGCCCGGATCGCAGGAAGTGCGTGCCCTGCTGGTCGCGCGCAAGCAGCTGCAGCACAAGCTCAGGGACATCGAGCTCAGCATCCGCGGCATTCTCAGAGGTTTCGGCCTGAAGGTCGGCCAGGTAACCGATAAGACCTTCGAAGCGCGCATTTGCAAGCTCGTTACTGGCCATGCGATGCTCGAGCAGATCGCCGAGGCCATGTTGGCCGCGAGGGCAACGTTGCTGATCCAATTCAATAAGCTGCACAAGGCGGTCCTCGACATTGTCCGCCACGACGAAGTCTGCCACCGGTTCATGACCACGCCGAGTGTCGGTGCGATCGTGGCAATCACCTACAAGTCGGCACTCGATGATCCCGCTCGGATCAAGAAGTCCAGGAACGCCGGACCTCTCTTCGGATTGACGCCAAGAGATATCAATCGGGCGAAACGGACATCACCGGCGGGATCACGCGCGTTGGCGACGAGATGGTTCGCACGGTCCTTTACGAGGCGGCGAACGTGTTGCTCTCTCGGGTCACCCGCTTCTCGGCGCTCAAGCGCTGGGGATTGGAGGTGGCCAAGCGCCGCGGTCTGAAGCGCGCAAAAGTCGCCGTCGCACGCAAGCTGGCGGTGATCCTGCATCGCATGTGGATCGACGGTACGACCTTCCGATGGACCAAGACCGAGGCTGCCCGCGCATGATCGCAGCCTATCACGGCAAGATCGATTGTTCCGCGGCCGAGATCCTCGCCGTCAACCCCTTTGCGCCTGCGGCTCAAACCGCTGCGCGGCTTCGGGGGTATGACCGCTCGCTCGGCCGCGCAAAAGATGCCGCCATGCCATTCAAGGCAATGCCTATATGCTTCGATCACGGAGGATGAAAAGTTGCTGAGCGGGCGGACCGAAGAGTGGCCCCTGCTCCCCGAGGTCCCGTCGCCGGGACGGTGGACGTGGTGAAGACGTAAACTGCGCAGTCGGTCGTCATCTGACGAACCGCGCGTTCATAGATAGTGCTCACCACTTCCCCTCTGATCGCATCATGCTGGCAGCCTTTTGCGCTGACCACGGAGAGAAGCAAGTAAACCCGGCTGGCGAGATCACATGGGGGGCAGCACATCGACTGCCAATCGACAATCTCTTTGCAGAGGAGACGACGATGACGTCGACATTGCTGAACCGGGAGGATGCCGCACCGGGTGATTGACATCACGGAAAAGGCCCGCTTTCCTTATGGTGCCTGGATCCGCTCGTCGATCTGGATGCCGCGTCGCTTCGCTTCCTTGAGGGCGCTGGTCATCACCTGCGAGGGCATGTAGCCGCCGCGCTTTTCAGGTTTGACCACGATCAGCTTGCAGTTCCGCCCGCTCATGCCGGCGAGAGCCTCCGGAGCCTTCAACTCCCGGATGATCTGACCGTCATGTTCCCAACCGCTGGCATCCTTGCTCTTGCTGCGCTTCCAGCCCTGGCCGGCAACCCAGCCCTTCAACACCCACTCGTTGAAGCCGACGATGAAAGCGTACATCGGATTTCTCACCCCTTCGCCAAAATTCCAGCGCAAAACATTTGTAAGGTTCTCGCGCTGAGTGGATGCGTACGGTGAGTGCGTGGCGTCTCCAGTGTCTTGCGTGGCGTCGATACCCTCCATGGATGACGGCCTGGGGTGAGGACCAAGCCCCTAGGCCGTTATTCGTTCATGCCCCAGATCACACCCAGACCGATAAGCGCCATGATCGGCACCGCTAGCACCTCCAGCCAGTAGAGGTTGGCATAGCGGACCAGGATCGCCACCAGCACGAGCGCGAGCAACACCAGACCCCAGCCGATTTTCTGTTTGCGCGTCATTGTTGCTTCGGCGCTGCCGCCTTGTTCGTGTAGCCGCACATGCCCGCGGCACTCGCGAACGCGAGGCTGGCTGCCGTCAGAGCTTCGAACAGGCCGCCCTTGACGGCAGCAGCGGCGCCGCAGACGCCGCCCGCGGTCACCAGGCTCCACCCCACCATTTCTCGCCAGGTCATACCAGACCCTCCCTTTCGTGGCGCCACACCTCAGCCTCGACCAGCGGGAACCATTCGAGGATCCGCTTGTAGTCTTCCGGCGCATTCTTCTTGATCGGCGCCAGGTAGCCGACGTGGATGCCGTCGAACGAGCGCTTCATCCAGGCATACTCGCCTGAGAGCTTGAGCCCGGCCTTGGCGATGGCATCGACTACCTCGGTCTTCGACCAGTCCCAGATCGGCTGCCATTTCCTCTTCGACAGCGTGATGGGCCCGTACTTGCGCAGCGCCATCATGCGGATGGGACCATCTTTGGCGCGCACGCCCGTGGGCCACCAGACAGTCAGGGTCCAACCCCTCTTCCTGCCGGACCATCACTTCCAGGTCCGTCAAGCTCAGCAGCGGGATCTCCAGCTCGTCGACGATGGCCGCCTTCGCCGGGTGATCCTTGCCGGCCGAGAACGACAGCAGCGCCCGGTCACCGTTGCGCTTCTTGACCTTGCCGAACAGCGCCTGGCCGTACGGCTGGGTCTCGCGGATCTTGTCGACCATCCGCGTGTGAAACTTGCCGGAGCCGGCGGGCTTGGCCCTGGCGGCGGCTCATTTGCTGCCCAAGCCGAAGGCCTTGCCTCCACCGCCGAAGCCGAAACCCGCGTACGTCGACAAGCGCCCCGCGAAGGGTCAGCGCGGCGTCGACATGACCACGGGCAAGCCCGTGCCCGGCGTGAAACTCAAAGCGCACAAGCGCGCCGAGACTTTCGACCCGGCGTGACAGTCAAGCGCAAGCCGGAGGGACACTCGTAGCAGGATCGTCCCTTCCGGTTTACCCCACTGACCCGACGTGCACGATGCATACTCCAATGGCAGAGTCGTGCCACAGGAAGGGACATTCGGCGACCTTTGGCTCATGCTCACGGAGCGCCGAGACGTCTAAGATGCCTCCAATGACATCCCTTAATTCAGGGGCCAGTAGGAGGGCTTTGCGATAATCCGCTATTGCTTTGTCACGCACGCCTGCAAGCTCGAATTCGTGTGCGCGATTGCTGTACGCTGGGGCCAGGTCGGGACGCAACTGGATCGCCCTGGGGTAGTCATCTATGGCCTTGTGGGCTTGGTGCTTCCTACTAAATGCGATGCCGCGATTGTAGTACCGAATTGCGTTGTCAGGCTCGAGCTGGATGGCGCGATCAAAGTCCGAAATCGCCCGATCAATTTCGTCAATCATGAGGTGAGCCGAGCCCCTATTGGAGTAGACTTCGGCATCCTCGCCATCACAGAGGGCCTCGATGCGTCTTTGCAATGCGCGCTCGTACTGGCGGTCCAATTGATAGAGTGCGCACAGTGCGGCGGGTGACGGCTGGGGGTCGCCCAATACCCTGGGCACCTCTGTGGCCGGCGCTCCGATTGACCAGCTACACAGCCGCGCTGTGGCGTGACGCTTCTTGACGCTGCCCAATCCATTAACGGCCGAGTGCTGTAGCCCTTGGGCGGCACGGCTTCGGGGATACGACTGTTGATGGAGTTGACCACGCCGCCAATCGCCTGCGAGCCATAACGTAAGGTCGCGGGTCCACGTACGACCTCGACCTGCCGGACCGAGCTTGGATCGATAGGAATGGCATGATCATCGGAGAGCGCAGAAGCGTCCCCGGTCGAAATGCCATTTTCGGTAATGCCAACGCGAAACCCACTTAGGCCGCGAATGATGGGACGGCTGGCGCCAGGGGCGAACGATGTCGAGGCAATGCTAGGTTTGAGCGCCAGCGCATCTCCAAGTTGGGCATAGGGCTGAGCCGAGAGCTCGGTACGGGTCATAACGCTTTCAGCGACAAAGCTCGGTTCCGTTGGAATTTGCAACGACGTGCCCGGGATGGGTGTGGGTTCCGTTGGCGGTGGCGCAAGAGCAGGGGCTGGGGCGGTGGTGGCTGCCGGGGCGGCAGGCCGCGGTGGTACTGGTCGCCGAACTGGCTACGCGTCGTCACCACGATGCCGGGGAGCTGCGTTTGGGCGGCGGCGCCACACAAAATACCAGTCCATGCAATTATCGCACCTGCGAGCTCCAAAACGTGGGCCCAGGTGCACAAAATGTTCGGCGATCTGGACATGGCCTGCTTGTGTAATGTTATATCATTCGCCATGGAATGCTCTTGTAAGGAAGGCGGTGCAAGCGCTCTTCCACCCTTGAAGCCATTTCCGGTCGGCGAGTGTCCCGGGTGTTACACGATTCGGGTCGGGCGGCCGGAGTTCGCCGGCACGAGGACCGATGACGGACTTGCCCATCGCAAGCCGCGTGATTTGGACGAGCAGATTTTTTGTTAGCTGTCGCAACCCACGTTGCCCTGGTGCTCCCTTGGCTCTGGCACGAGCCTGACGCCCTGGCCGGCGCAGGCGGTCAGGAATTGGATGTCATCAGTTTCGTCTTGGCCGAACCCGGCGTTCTCGAAACGAGGGAAGTCAATCTGGCGATGCCGGCTGTGCCAGCTCCTGCAGACGCCGTCGAGGAGAAGGAAGGAACCATAGAAGAAAATGAGCCGAAGGAGGAGGCCAAGGAAAGCCAAGAGCCGCTCAAGCCCGAAAATGAAATTCGCAAACCGGACGCTCCCTTAGAGGAGGCGCCAAAGCCTGCAGAGAAGTCCAAGCAACAGGAGCAGTCCGTCAGAGGTGGGGCCGCGGCCCGGGGCAATGCGGCGACTGAGCAAAAGCCAAGGGCGCCAGCGGCGTCAAGCGCGGGTAGCATTCGCGAGTACGCTAAATCAGTTTCGCAGGCGCTTGCTAGGACAAAGCCAAAAGGCATTGGTGCGCAGGGCATCGCCAAAGTTCGTTTCACTATCGCCCTCTCCGGACGGCTCAGCTCTATTCAAATTGTGAGCTCGAGCGGTGACAAAAAACTGGATCAGAGGGCGATCGACGCGATCAGGCAAGCTGTCTTCCCGACACCGCCTCCAGGCATGACGGTCTCGCAGCTCACCTACGAGATCCCCTATCAATTCCGATAAGCCAACCTCGTTCCTCAACGGCAATTAGGCGAGAACTTTGCAATTGTCGCTGAGCATTGGAACAACGGCCAGGAGGTCAGGAGCGGGGCACGAGGAGCCTTGCCGCCGACAAGCTTGGCGAGTTTCAAATAGCCCTGGAAGCTGCCGCGCAACCGCGCAGCAGCGCATTCACGTTCTGTGCCAAAAGCGGCTGTGCCAATCTCTCAGACAGTCGGAACCGTGCCGCCGTCTATCGCATACTCTCTGCCGGTGATCGACGCGGCGCGTGGGGAAACGAGAAAGGCGATCAGATCAGCAACCTCATTGGGCCTGGCGGGTCTTCCGATCGGGATTCCCCCCAGCGAGTTCCATGAGCCGCTGCCGCGCCGTCTGCTCATCGCTGCCAGCTTCCGCCGCGAGACGGCCGATCAGCGCCCTGGCCGCGCCTGTTTCAACAAAGCCAGGCGAGACTCGGACGACACGGATACCCTTCGGGCTAACCTCTTTGGAAAGACCCTTACTGTAGTTCGAGAGAGCCGCTTTCGCGGCGGCATACGCGATGGTCGACGCAGGCAGGGGCAGCTCGCGCTGTATCGACGTGACGTGGACGATGACGCCCGAACCCTGTTTAATCATCGCCGGCAGCAGGGCCCGGTCCAGGCGCACGGCCGGGAGCAGGTTAAGGTTGAGTTCTTTTTGCCATTGCTCATCGTCGAGGACTGCGAAGCCGCCGGCCGGCGCCGATGAACCGCCGACCACGTGGACAATAATGTCAACTCCGCCAAGCCGCTTGAGAGCGGCATCGGCAATCGTCGCGCAACCTTGGGCAGAGGTGACGTCTGCAGCGACGAACAACTCATTGACGGGACTGTCGTCCAGCGATCGCGCCGTGGTCAGAACTTTCACGCCGACCTCGCGCAGGCGGGCTACAACAGCTGCACCGACACCCTTGGTACCGCCGGTGACGAGGGCGCGACGCCCGTTGAGCTCGAGATCCCCACTCACGGGCGGATCTCCAAGGAGACAATCCTGTCGCCCTCGATTTCGAATATGTGATCAAGCTTCACGGGACTGCCCGGGAAATTGCCGGAGACCTTGCCGCTAACGATGAGCTTTTCATTGCGCTCCGATATCGCAAACGGCTCGACCGTGTGATCGTACTTCTTGCCCGTTTCGATCCGCCAAGCCTTGATCGCGGCGAGTCCTTCGATTGTCTTGCCCTCGTCGCGCACGATGCCGTCGTTGACGAAACACCGATCAATGGCCGTTGGGTCGTGGGCGTTCTCCGAGGAGAAGTAAAGGTCGATCGGCGCTGGCAGACTGATGCTCATGGCATTCCCGTTCTTTGCTGGATCTGATACCCGATGAGCTCGATGGCACCATCGACCTCGTACAGCTCCCGAGGGAGTTGGCTGCTGGAAATTCCTGGCACTGGCTCAGTAGCTGCGACCAACCAAGCCATCCTTCAATGGAACCGCGTTTGCGCCATCGCCCCACACAGTGCGCCCAATAATTCTGGCCCGCTGACCGGTTTTTGCAAGATGGCTGCGACCTTCTCCACCGGGATCGGCGGAAGCGCATAACCAGATACGACGACCACGGAGACACCTTGGTCG
Organism: uncultured Alphaproteobacteria bacterium; assembly: GCA_963775835.1. GTDB lineage: Bacteria > Pseudomonadota > Alphaproteobacteria > Rhizobiales > Hyphomicrobiaceae > AWTP1-13. Next base: position 14,822 of record CAVZKV010000001.1, read on the forward strand.
TGCAGCTCCTCAACCAGGCCACAAGCCAACTCACCCTTGAGATTAACATCCACTACTGCCAAACGGGGCATCTGCTCGGCAATCAAGCGCCTAGCCTCCGCCGTCGTCGCCGTCGGCCCAGAGACCTCCATTCCGAATTGCTCCAGCGCAGATCTTAGCGCCTTGGCAACATGCCAGGTGTCCTCCACAACAAGAACGCTCACCCCTGTCAAAGATGAGTAGTCCTGTTCCACCGGTCCTTTGTTGGCGAATGACATGCGGCCCCCGGTTTTGTGCGTTTCCCCTATGTTTGTTCGTCCCGAAGGCGCTAGTCCGCGGTAACTGGCTGCGATAACTTCTGTCGCTTCAGGCCTCTACGGCTGCGATCAGGGCGCATTCGTTGTCGCGCGGAATCCGAGTGGGCACGAGTTATTCTGCGTAAGGTTTTGTTGTTTTGTGAAAGACGACTGCCACGTACCCTGAGGAGGCCGCTAGCACAGTCAAGCTGGAGCTGCCAGAGAAGGTCGATGGCCGACGCATTCGAATTTGGATCGTTCAGACTGATCATCGAGCAGCGGATTCTCCTCGAGAAGGGGAAGCCTGTTCAGCTGAGCAGCAGAGCGTTCGACATACTGTCGATTCTGCTGGACAACGCCGGCAAGGTCGTTGCGAGTGCAGAGCTGATTTCGCGTGTCTGGCCGAACGTCGTCGTCGAAGAAGCGAACCTGCGTATCAACATTGCGGCGCTGCGCAGAACGCTAGGCGAAGGCCGGCAGGGTCGGAGGTTCATAGTCAACGTCCGCGGCAAGGGATATTGCTTCGTTGCGGCCGCAGCACGGTCGCGGGGTAAGGCGCCTCTCGTCACTTGCGCCGCCTCCAAAGAGGCGACCAACAGGCTCCCGCTGCTGCCCATCCGAATTATCGGGCAGGAGCAGACGATGGAGAAACTGCTCGATCTTGGTCGGCAGCAGCGCCTGCTGACGATCGTCGGCATCGGAGGGATCGGCAAAACGACAATTGCGATTGCCGTCGCTCATCGATTGGCAAGCGAATACGACGATGGTTCCGTCTTCGTCGACTTGAGTAGTCTTGTCGATCCTGCGATGGTCCCCGCAGCATTGGCTTCCACGCTCGGAATTCCAGTCCAGTCAACAGATCCGATACCAAGCCTGTGCTCCTATTTGATCGGTAAGCATGCGCTGATCGTGATCGACAATTGCGAGCATGTTGTCGATACTGCGTCCCGCTTGATCGAGCGTCTCCTACAGACCGCGCCGCAGATCAGCATAATTGCCACCAGCCGGGAACCTCTTCGTCTTCGCGGGCGAGCAGGTGCACAGGTTGATGCCGCTCGGACTCCCAGGCGAAGGGTCGTCTATTACGGTCCCGGAGCTGTTGGCTTATCCGGCGACGCAACTCTTTGTCGAGCGCGCCATCGCTAGTTCGGACAGCTTTGTCTTCAAAGACACCGACATTCCGTTCGTCGTCGAGATTTGCCGCAAGGTAGACGGGCTGCCGCTGGCAATCGAACTTGCCGCTGCGGCCGTCGAGATGTTCGGCGTACGTGACCTGGCGGCGCGATTGGACGATCGCTTTGCCCTTCTCACACGCGGGCATCGTACCGCGATCGCGCGCCAGCGAACCCTTCGCGCCGTTTTCGACTGGAGCTACGACCTTCTCTCGGAGGAGGAACAGACCGTCTTCAGGCGGCTTTCAATCTTCAGGGCCGGTTTCAACCCAGATGCGGCGCGATCAGTCGTTGCCTCGACCGAGGTCGAGGCAACGTCGGTGTTCGACTGCCTGCTTGCGCTCGCGGAGAAATCACTCGTCGCAATCGATATGGATAGCGAAACTGTCGGCTGCCGCCTTCTCGAATCAGCGCGAGCCTATGCCTGGGAGAAAGTGAAGGAGAAGGGAGAGCAAGTCGCTTTGGCGCGGCGGCATGCCGAGCATCTGATTCAGATATTGGAGACCGAAGAGGCTGGTTCGGAGACGAGGTCGGATACACGGCAGGGGCACTTTCAATTATTGGACGATGTCCGATCGGCGCTAGATTGGGCCTTTTCGGCCGATGGCGATGGAGTCCTGGGTGCAAAGCTGACTGCGGCGGCAGTGCCGTTATGGGTGCAGTTTGCAAGTTTTGCGGAATGCCGCCGGCGCGTCGATCAAGCCATTCCTTATGTCGTCGCACAAGACGACGCCAGTCTGCGCTGCAAGATGCGCCTCCATTGCGCTCTTGGCGCAATTGGCCATTTGTCCCTTCCAAATCCATTAGATCCCGCTCGTGCGATCGAGACGTGGCGCGTCGCTTTGGGTTTGGCTGAGCGGCTCGAGGACGTAGAACTGAGGCTAAGTGCGCTGTGGGGCTTATGGTTTGCAAACTATGTCGTCGGCGAAAATGGATCTTGCCTAGGCTTTGCCAGACGCTTCGTGGCTGAAGCGGCACAATCGCCTGACCGCACGCTTGAGCTTATTGGCAAGCGTCTCGTTGGCGTGACGCAGCATGTCATGGGCGATCAGACGGCGGCTCGGCGCCATCTGGAGCCCATCCTTGCGCACCCGATCAACTCCAGGATCTACCGCGCGCGCTTTCAGTTCGACCAGCAGATTTCGGCGCGGACGTTTTTGGCGCGCACTCTGTGGCTTCAAGGTCATCTCGGCGAAGCCATGGAAAACGCAGAACGATGCGTCGATGACGCGTTGGCCCTTGGTCACGGACCAACAATGTTGAGCGCCCTGGTCTTTGGCGGATGCCCCATCGCGCTTCAGATCGGAGATATCGCCACAGCGGAACGCTTTGTGGCAATCGTCCACGAACACCGCAAGAAGCATCAGGCGCTTGAGTACCACGCCAGCTACTTCGATGGTTGGCTACTCATCAAGAAAGGAGAATTTGCCAGCGGTGCCAAGACCCTCGACCTGGCTCTGAGAAATTACTTTCTTCCCAGCAAACATTTCAACGCGGCGCATGCTGCGGGATTGCAGATTCTGGCTGACGCCTACCTTTCAATCGGAAACCTCGACGAAGCGCTTGAGGCCATCAAACTTGCGCTGGATGATGCGCATCGCGGCGAAGGCAAATGGTGCGTCCCAGAATTGCTTCGGCTGAAAGCGATGACTGTCCTGAATCGGCCGCTCTGTAGAGATGGTGCCGTGACGTTGCTTGAAAAATCCCTAGAAATTGCCCGTGCACAGGGCTCAAACTTCTGGGAATTAAAGACGGCGACGAGTTTAGCGCGCCTTTGGTGCACAACCGGTCGTTGCCAAGAAGCCCTCGCGCTTCTCGGACCGGTGTGTGAACGATTTCGCAGGGAGCTTCAGGCACCCGACGTCAGGATCGCCCGAGAACTTGTCGAGGGTATCGAGGCGCCCAGTTTTTAAACTTCACCCTGCATTTCGAATCGGGTGCGGCAAGCATCTGTCTCACGTAAGCTGCGAGCTTGCCCATCTCCTCTTTCAGCTTCGCCAGCTTCACCGCGCGCTCTGGCAATGCTGCCGGCAACCTGCACATGAGTGCGAGTCGGCTGCCCGCTGATTTTTTTGCGAGCGCGCTTTTGCGCCACGTTCTTGGAACTCGAATCCTACTAACTTACTGTGACTCTTGCGGGGAGCTTTCGACCCTCCCGCGGAGATTTCACCACCTCCTCGATGTGCGGTGCCTTTTTTTTGGCTGCCTCGCCATCCAATGATCGGCTCCCATTTTTTTTCATGTTCCTTACCGTCTGCGCGCACCTGTAGCCGCTCCAGGTTTAGAGCTGAGGGTTTGGACAGCAGGCGAACCCGGAAGGCCGCACTTACATTTCATTGATGCAGTCAATGTTTCCGCATGGTGGTGGCTTCTTCGCGTGCAGATTGGTCTGGCTTGTTTTTTGTGGCGATAGGTCGCTCGCCCAATGATCCCACAGCCGCAATTAAACCAGCACCTTCGCCATCTCGCCGAGGTCAATTTACTTATCGTCAAAAACCGGGCGCGGATTGAGCACCAGCGATCGCTTCTTTCGAGGTTGGATGCCGACGCGCCCAAGGGGTGCAAACCAAAGGACCACTTTCCCGGTTGGAGAACACTTTGCAGAGCCTGGTCCGGGGACGCGCTCTCATCTTGGAAGACCTAAACCGGTCTGCCGTCTCTTTCTTCGACCAGCCCGAGTTGTTGCTCGGTCGGGCGAGGGAAGCGCGCCTCATTGCGGATGGACTTGTTGCTCGTGAAGCAAAGCGACTGATGGAAAGGTTAGGACGATCTTATGAGCGGCTTGCCAAATGCTCCGAGGAACGGCTTGTAGGCCATCCTCCTCGCTAGTCCTAAAGTGCGCTGCGCTGCAATGAATGGCGCTTGATTACCGCCGGTACCGCTAGTATCGAGGCGCCCCTGGGGCCACACGCAATCCTCGCTGCGCTTCTTGGCTGAATTGACGCTGGCACCCCGAGACAGTTTAGCTCAACTTTGCGGGTAGTGCGCATCAGGTTTCGGACCACTTTTTCCAGCTCATGCATGGCGCTGATGGAGGCTACCAATCCTGCTGTGGCGCGTCCTGCCGCCGCATCCTCGCCTCGTTACTGTGCCTCAACTGATGCTGTTTGCTCTAAATGTTGAGGACCGCCGTGAGAGTGCCTGTGTTCTCTGTCGTCTCCGTAGCGGTTGCCGTTCTCGCTCTGGGAACCAAAACCTTCGCCCAATTGCCAGATGCCATTGCCGCCGCCCCCGGAGAGGCGCCGATGGTGACCATCCACGCAGAGGGTGCGCAGATCTATGACTGCAAAGTGGATGCGGCAGGCAAGCTCACCTGGCAGTTCCGTGAGCCGATTGCCGCGCTCCTGATCGGTGGGGAGACAGTTGGCCGCCACTACGCTGGGCCCAGTTGGGAGCTGGCGGATGGCAGTTTCGTCAACGCCAAGGTTGCCGGACGAGCCCCGGGTGCCGGCGCCAAGGATATCCCGCTTCTCAAGCTCGAGATTACCTCGCAGCGTGGCACCGGTAAACTCGCCGGCGCATCAACCATCCAAAGGATCAACACCAAGGGAGGTGTGGCAGAGGGAGTGTGTGACCAGGCGGGTTCTTTCCAGGCCGTGCCATACTCCGCGGACTACGTGTTTTTTAGAAAGGGCGGCTGAACCGCCCTTCAAAAACATCGACCACAGGAGGAAACCATGAAGCTGTCACGCCGTCGTGTCGCCTTGGCAGGACTTGCCGCCCTAGGCGGAGTATCGTTGTCTCGCGCAAGCCATGCACAGGGAGGTGATGAAGCTGCGGTCAGCCAGGCCATCGACGATCTACGAAAAGCGATGCTTGCTGCTGATCAAGCTGGCCTCGAGGCTCTGGTGGCCGACCAGCTGAGCTACGGACATTCCGGCGGCGTCATTGAATCAAAGGGACAGTTCGTCAACGTCATTGTCAACAAGAAGACCATCTATAAGTCGATCACCTTATCGGAGCCGAGCGTTGCCGTGGTCGGTAACAATGCCATAGCGCGCCACATCTTCTCGGCAGAAACCGAGGCAGATGGAAAACCCGGGTCGGCACGCGTCGGCGCGCTACAGGTGTGGACTAAGCAGGACGGTCGCTGGAAACTTCTCGCGCGACAGGCGTTCAGACTGCCCACCTGACATTACTCGTTGCGTCGCGCGGTGGCGACCTGGTTTGCCTATCTGAAGCCCGATGCCGCGCATCAGCGACGTCGAGCAACGCGTGCGGCAAAGCTACTACCGCGTTAGCTCGCAATACAATAGAGGCCAGACGAATATGATCGTCGCCCCGGTGAACGGAACATACCTCCTCGTTTGGAGCGTTATGTTTGCCCTTGTGGCGCTTCCTGCGGGGCTGCACCGGACGAGGGCAGATCCCATGGCTATCCCATAGGAATAGGCAGGACCTGGTTTCTTCGATGAGCGCGTGCAACTCTGTGCTGATGCGCCGGTAGGCTCGCATCCATATCCTCCGGAGCAGAAACAGCAAACCAGGTGCGCAACCTATGCGTATTCGCTGGTGCTGACCCGGAAACCGAATGGCTGCGTGGCTGTGGCGTCTTGCTCGATGCGCATGGCTTCGTTGTCACCGGGGCGTCCGTCCAAACTGCGGACCGGCGCGCGCCCGTGGCGCTCGAGTCGAGCGTGCCAGGCGTGTACGCCGTTGGTGACGCGCGCTCGGGATCGGTGAAGCGTGTAGGCGGCGCGATCGGCGAAGGTGCCGCAGCAGTCGCGCTCGTCCACGAACGCCTGTCGAGATTGCGCCGGATAAGTCTCGCTAAGCGACCACCGCGCGGTGCAGTCTCCCCAAAAGTCGCTTCGCGTCATCGAGCGTGCAAATAATCGCCACCGCCATGGCCGCCCCGAGCTTGCTCGCTGCCTGCCAAAACCAGACCTGCACAGGCCAGAGATGCCGCAGAGAGTGTGGAGAACCGCGATCTTCCGCCCATGGCACCATCCTCAGAATTGGTGCCCTACCTCCAGACCATCCGAGCTCCACTCCAACCAACGCGGTCCGCTCGAAGGCGCCGATCCACGCGAAACGGTTCGCTTCTGCACGATCCGTCGCGTGGATCGCCAATCACCCTAACTTGATGAGCTGACCTCGAGATTGTTGTCGCACCAGCGCACGTGCACAGCTCCTGTACCGTCGCCCGCCGAACACCCACGCCGCCTCGTCGCATCGCGCCGACGCGGTCGAACACGCGCCGCTTTGGGATGGCTCAAGCGAAATTGAATACTCACTAGTAGATCATGCCGCAGGACGCGCCCTTGCAGCGCGGAGTGTGTAGAACCAGTTGACGATTAGAGGCTGCTCAAGGGTCGCCTGACCCGTCTCGTGGACACTGGCCTGCTCAGAGGTGGCGCCATGGACTCGATGAGCGGCTTTGATGCCCACACACCTACGAATGGAGTGCAATCATGAAGCGCAGTCTAGTGACGTCTGGTCTTCTTGGCGCTTTTGCGCTTGCTATTTCCGCCGCTGCCGCACTCGCACAGCCGAGCAATCTCGGCGGCTCTCAACGGGAGCCTCCACTGAGTGAAGTACGCAGCCCATTGGTCCTGGTCCGCGGCGGTGGTGGCGGGGGCGGTCACGGCTTCGGTGGCGGCCACGGGGGTGGTTTTGGCGGAGGCCATGGTTTTCATGGCGGCCATTTCCGGGGCGGCTTCGGCGCATTTGGCAGCCCCTACTACTACGACGATTATGGTGACTCTGGGTGCTCGTGGAGCCCACGCTATCACCGATGGTTCTGCTATTGACGAACACTCGGCTGCGCCCTTGGGGCGCAGCCGGCTCTCAAGAAAGCCTCACATCCTGTCGAACTGGATTAGGAATTTGTAAGGTGATACAATTCTCTCTCGATATCTCCTGACGATCGTGACGGATGATCCAGCCGCTCCGCATGGACGATTGGGGCGGAGCCTTGCCGCCCGGATTTCCCGCGATAGAGATCGAAGGCGAGCACTATTGGGACGGCGGCCTCGTCTCGAACACGCCGCTGCAGTGGGTGGTCGACAGCCAGCCTCGTATGGACACCTTGGCGTTCCAGGTCGATCTCTGGAGCGCGCGCGGCGAGCTGCCGCGTATCTTGGCAGAAGTGTCGACGCGCAAACAGGAAATCCAGTCTGGAGCAATCGTTTCGCGGGCTCGTCCATCATTGCAAGATGGCTGCCTCCGGGGTTCAGCAATGGTCTCGGCCCCGATACCACCGAGGGCGCGATCGATCTGGCCTATGCTCTCCCGAACATGCTCGTCGAATATTTGCGGGTGGAGGCTCAGGGCGTTCCGACGGCCTTTTGGCGCAGTGTGGGGCCGTCGCACAATGTCTTCGTGACCGAAAGCTTCATGGACGAGCTGGCGACGGCGGCGAAGCAAGATCCGGTCGCGTATCGTCTAGCCCTCCTTGACAAGGCGCCCCGCGCAAAAGCCGTCCTCGAGCTTGCCGCGGAAAAGGCCGGCTGGGGACGACCGTTGCCTGAAAGGGTCGGGCGCGGCGTCTCCGTTCAGTTCGTCTTCGCGACCTATCTGGCGCAGGTTGCCGAGGTCGAAGTGTCGAGGAACGGTTTGGTTCGTATCCGGCGCGTCGTCTGCGCGGTCGATTGCGGCACCGTTGTGAACCCCGATACCGTGCGGGCGCAGGTCCAGAGCGCGGTCATCTTCGGAATCACGGCGGCGCTCTACGGCAACATCACCATCAAAGACGGGCGTGTTGAGCAAAGCAACTTCGATACCTACCAAATCCTGCGCATAGACGAGGCACCGGCTATCGACGTCCACATCGTCCAGAGCCGAGAGCCGCCGGGCGGCATGGGTGAGGCCGGAACTTCGGCGATTGTCCCCGCAGTGACCAGCGCGATCTTTGCGGCAACCGGCAAGCGCCTGCGAAAGCTGCCTGTCGACACGACCGCGTTGAAGCGGCCGGCGTGAATGGACGCACGCTAGGGCCGAGATATGCAGCGTTGCGTTGAGCAACGCGTCCGACGACAGATGTGTCGCGCTCTACCGCACTGCCCTAACCGAGCCAGTACGTGACCGCCTGCGTCAGGTCTTCTTGCCTGGATGCGCCCGCAGGTTCTTCCGCAGAAACTCTATAAACACCTGCAGCGGCTGTGGTACCTGTCGCCGGCTCGGATAATACAGAAAGAATGCGGCCGAGCCGATCCGCCAGTCCTCAAGCAAAGCAACCAATCGACCTGCCTTGATCTCTGGCGCGGCATAGCCGAGAGCCGTATACACCACGCCCACGCCGTCCAGCGCGGCTCTGATCGCCAGTTCGGGATCGTTGACCGTTAGGCGGCCCTCCACTGCCACCTCCACCTTCTTGCCCTTCCTCTCAAATTGCCAGGGAACAATAACGCCGCTCGGGAAACGGAAGCGAATGCAGTTGTGTGTTTGGAGGTCGCGCGGAGTCGTCGGACGCGGGTGCCTCACCAAGTAGTCCGGCGCGGCGGCAACCACGCCGCGGATCTCCTCGCCGATGCGCACCGCGATCATGTCGCGCTCGACGCGCTCGCCGGGGCGGATTCCCGCATCGAAGCGACCAGCCACGATGTCGGTCAAAGCCGCGTCGACGGAGATCTCCAGATCGATTGCGGGGTATTGCGCGAGAAAGCGCGAAAGCAGCGGTGCGAGCAGGAGGTTCGCCGCTGGCGGCGGCACCGTAAGGCGCAGCAGCCCGGCCGGCTTGTCGCGGAATGCGTTGATCGAGTCGAGAGCGGTGTCGAAGTCGTTGAGCAGCGGGCGCAGCCGCGCCAGCAGCCGCTCGCCAGCCGCCGACGGCGCTACGCTGCGTGTCGTCCGGTTGAGGAGGCGAACGCCGAGCCTGTCCTCCAGCCCGCGAATGGTTTCGCTCAGTCGCGAACGGGAGATTCCCAGCTGGACAGCAGCCTTGGCAAAGCTGCGGTGCTCCGCAACGGTAACGAAGGCGTTCATCTCCCCCAGCTCTGGCCTACGCATTGGTCGTATATCCAGAATAACCCATCCTGATAATACCGCCTTATCGAATAGACGGCCAGCCGCCATCTTCAAATGCGATGGCAGTGACGATGCTCGCTGCCGTCGAGAACAGCGAGGAGGAGAAGCATGACCGTCATTTCCGTCATTGTTGGAAGCACCCGCGAGGGCCGTTTCTCTGAAAAGCCGGCGAAGTGGATCCTGCAACACCTGAAGAAGCGCGCGGGTGTCGATGCGCGACTGCTCGATCTGCGCGACTTTCCGATGCCATTCTTCGATCAGCAAGCAACGCCGGCCATGCCGGGTCGCCCGCCCTACAAGAACGAGGTCGTGCAGAGATGGACCGCCGCGATCGCGCAGTCCGACGGCTTCGTCTTTGTCACCCCCGAGTACAACTACGGCCCCTCCGCCGTGCTCAAGAACGCGATCGACTGGGTTTATCCCGAATGGAATCGCAAGGCGGCTGCCTTCGTGAGCTATGGCTCCGCCATGGGCGTACGCAGCGTCCAGCAGCTTCGCCAAACGATGACTGAACTTCAGCTAGCCCCGGTTCGCTCTTCAGTCCACATCCCCGTCGCCACCCTGTGGGCTCACTACCAGGGCGGCGATGTCGACGCCGGATTGGCGGAGTTGGGGAGGCCCGCGGAAGCGATGATCGATGATCTGCTGTGGTGGACCGTCGCCTTGAAGGTGGCGCGCACCAGCGCGTCCTGACCAGCCACTGCGCGGGCAGGGCGCTTCTCCCACCCTATTCTCGAAAGACCCCCAATGACCCTTGCCTCAACCAAATCACCAACGCCGCGCCTGGCGCGGGAGATCGTGCAACGTACCCGTGGGCGAACGCACGGTGCCACCACACGTTTGATCAGCCCGTCCGGCCTCGGCGTGATGCTGAAACCATTCGTCTTCCTCGACCTCTTTGACCATGAAGGTCCACCGTTCAACGCGGACCTACACCCTCACTCGGGTATCGCTACGCTGACTTATGTAGTGGAAGGCGAGGTCAGCTATATCGATCCGGACAACGTCAGGGGCACCGTGCCGGCCGGTGGCGTCGAATGGATGCAGGCTGGACGCGGCATGTGGCACGGCGGCGGTCTCGACAAGGCAGGTCGGACGCGTGGCTTCCAGCTGTGGATCGCTTTGCCACCCGAGCTTGAATTGGGCCCGACGGTAAGCGACCCCCAGGCACCCGAAGATGTGCAGGAGGATGGCCCGGCGCGTGTCCTGCTTGGCAGTTACGGGTCCGCATCGAGCGCCATCGTGGCCCCCGCGCCGATCAACTATGTCGCCGTGCGCCTGAAGGCCGGCGAGCGCTGGCGCTACGATCCCCCGGCGGGTCACACCGTTCTCTGGGTAGCGATCGCGTCGGGCGTCCTGGTCGGCGCCTGATGACCTGCGGCAGGGGGATCTCGCGGCTTTCGAGCCGTCGAGCGAAGCGGTGGAATTCGAAGCGCTGACGGATGTCGAGTTCGTTCTCGGCTCGGCCGCTCCGCACGAGCATGATCTCGTTTCCGGCTACAACTCTGTCCACACGTCGCCGGACGCGCTTCGCGATGGAGAGGCGCACATCGCATCGATCAAAGAGCGCCTCGTTCAGGAAGGCCGTCTGTAAGCACTTGGCGGGGGTCGAGCAACAACCCTGAGCCCTTCGATCGGGAGACCGAGCTTGACGAAGAACAGTAGCCGGCAATCAGCGCTCTCAGCTTTCAATTAAAGCCAACCGTCGGAGCTCGGCTTACGAGGCCGCGTCCGCCCTTTGAATGCATTGCCCTCTTACTTCAGGGTGGTTGTGCGCTCATGCCTACCAGACCGGGTTGTATGAGGCGCTGGCTGCGGCCGATCTTCATCCCGACCGGTCGCCGGCATAGCCTCGTCACCCGTCAGCTGAGATCACGAAGACATGAGCACGGCCTTCGCGACATCGATGAAGGCGCGCAGCTTGGGCGCCATCGATGCGCGCCGCGGGTAGTACAGATATAGGCCGCCCTGCCTGACTGCCGTCTGGGGCATCAGCCACTTCAGCCGGCCCTCCCGGATGTAGCGACGAGCCAGAGGCTCGAACGTGTAGGTGATACCAACCCCCGCCAGGGCCAGATCGATCGCATGTGTCGCGTCCGTCACCAGCGCGGTGCCCGACGTTTTGATCGTGGTGATCTTTTTTCCGTCGGTCAGCTCCCACTCGAAGATGCCTCCGGAGCCGACGAACCGGTAGCCGATGCAGTTGTGCCCGTGCAGATCGACGATCCTCTTTGGAGCTCCTTTTGCATCGAGATAAGCGGGCGAGGCAGCCAGGATCGCGTTGAAAGGTTGCGTCAGCCGCACTGCGATCATGTCCTGCTGCACCGCCTCACCAAGCCGGATGCCGGCATCGAAGCCCTGAGCGACGATGTCGATGAGGGCTTCATTGGCGAAAATCTCGACAGTCAGCTTTGGATGCTGCCAGGCGAGCCTCGCCAGCACCGGCGTGAGCGCCATCTCAAGCACGATGCGCGGCGCATTGATCCGCAACAGGCCCGTCACCTCGCCGGCCTCTGCGGTAAGACCTTCGGCTGCCTTGCCGATGTCGGCTAGAGCCAATTCCACGCTGGCCAAAAACCCCGCACCCGCCTCGGTCAGTGACACACTGCGCGTGGTGCGTGCGAACAGGGGCGCGCCAAGCCGGTCCTCGACGGTGCGCACGGCGTGGCTCACCGCGGACGGTGACATGCCGAGCTCTGCCGCCGCCAGCGCGAAGCCGCGTTGTCGGGCCACGGCAACCACAACAGGCAAATGAGACAGCAGATCCCGATCCATTCATGCACAATATCGCATAATGTATGCGATTAAAACCATATTATCGCACGACAACTTCGGCCGCATATTCGTCGCTACCGCAAGGTCGCGGACGCCAACGACGGGAGATTTACAATGCCCACTGACAACAGCATCACCTGGTTCATCACCGGCGCGTCTTCAGGTTTTGGGATGGCCCTTGCCCGCTACGCAGTCGGCCGAGGCTACAACGTCGTCGCCACCGGCGCGATCGGTTGCCAAACTCGCAGCCTTGACGGCGCTCGCGCCCGACCGCGTCCTTGCCGAGAAACTCGACGTCACCATCCCGGCGGACGCCACCAAAGCGGTCAAAGCTGCCATCGCCCGATTTGGTCGCATCGATGTCCTGATCAACAACGCTGGCTACGGCTTAATCGGTGCCGTCGAGGAGACGCCCGAAGCCGAATTCCGCGCCCAGATGGACACCAACTTCTTTGGCACTTTGTCGGTGACCAAGGCGGCGCTGCCGTATCTGCGCGCCCAGAAGGGCGGCGCTATCGTCAACGTGTCGAGCATGGGCGGACAGTTGTCATTCCCCGGAGTCGGTGCCTATTCAGCTTCGAAATTCGCGCTGGAGGGCATGTCGGAGGCCTTGGCTCAGGAGGTCGCAACGTTCGGCATCAAGGTGATGATTGTCGAGCCCGGCGCATTGCGCACCAATTTCTCTTCGGCCGACACCATCAAGCAGATGCCGGTGATGGAGGCCTACAGGGACGTCGTCGGCACCATGCGTGCTCTCACGCGTGACCTCGACGGCAAGCAGGACGGCGATCCCGTCAAGGCCGCCCGCGCCCTCGACCTGGCGCTGAGTGCGGACAACACCCCGTTGCGGCTGCAGGTCGGCGGCAACTCGATTGCCGCTGTGCGCGCTCATGCCCAGCATCTGCTCCAGGACCTCGCCGCATGGGAAAAGGTCGGCTCGGACATCCGCGTCGACGCCACCGCTCCCAATGAAGCGTGGCACGAGCCGCTTAACCTCGCCACGCGCAGTGCTGCGGTCGCCTGAAGGCTTCAGTGGGTCGCGGCGACGCGGCCCTCCACCCACCACGCATTCCGCGGAGGACGACAATGAACGGCACACCAGAATTGCTTCAATTGCCGCATCCGATCGAGCTCTATTTCGCATCGGAAAACACGCACACCGCATCAGCGACCGACAAGTGCTTCGCCGCCGACGCAATCGTCCGCGACGAGGGCAAGACGATCGAAGGGGTCGCCGCGATCAGGGCTTGGCGCGTCGAGACGGCCAAAAAGTACAATCACCGGGTTGAGCCGCTCGAAGTCTCTGAGCGGGACCGAAAGATTATCGTGAAGGCCAGGGTCTCCGGCAATTTCCCGGGCAGCCCAACCATCCTGGGTCATTCCTTCGCGATCGTCGCCGACCGGATTGTCTCGCTAGAGATTCGCTGATGGCCAACGATCCCCTGCTAAAGGGGCTTCGTGCCCTGGTCACCGGCGGCACGAAGGGCACGGCGAAGCTGTCGTGACGCGCCTGCGGGAAGCCGGCGCCAAAGTCCTGAGCACGGCCCACTCGCCCGTCCGTGCAACTGCCGATGCGATGTTTGTGGCCGCAGATCCAAGGAGCGCTGAGGGATGCGGCATCGTTGCCGAGGCGTCGATAAAAACCTTGGCGAAGTCGATATTATCGTGCACGTCGTTGGAGGATCTTCCTCACCAGCCGCGGGCGGCTTCGTCGTTCTTGACGAGAATGAGCGGCAAAAGGAACTAAACCCCAATCTTCTGCAGGCCGTCCGCCTCGATCGAGCTCTGCCGGCCGCGAACGCACCGGCGTGATCATCCGCGTCACGTCGATCCAGCGCCAGCTGCCGCCGCCCATTAGACCCTCGCCAAGCCGAGCGAGATTGCTGACCTCGTCACTTTCGTGGTCTCGCCTCGCCCAGCCTCCATCACCGGAACGGAATACGTCATCGACGGCGGCACTATCCCAACAGCCTAGTACCGTCGAAGCGCACCTTTGCGCGGAAAGGCACTACCAGACCAACGGCACCAGGCGGTACCGGAGCTTCCTCATGTAGTCCGCATAACCCGGCAGGTTCCGCGAGAGAAAACTTCTCTGAATGGTAGCGGCGCCATACGTGTTCTCCCGGAAGACGAAGTAGAAGACGATATTGGCAATGACGATCAGAATGTCGCCGAGGATCACCACCGACGGCGGTGCTTGCGACCACCCGAGGCAGTCAATCGTGCAGAGATCCGCACTGAGTTTGGCGCAGAGTCGCCCGCTCGGCTTCAGGCACTCCGAACCAATTCCGCGGCGCAGAAAACGCGTAGTTCATTGGTAGAGTATTGAAGCTGCGCCAAAGCGTGATCCACGACATCCTCATTCACCGGTCCTGGCGCCAATTTTGCCGGACTCTAACAGACGCCAGAAGATGGCCCACTTCGGCCAATTCCGTCGGTAACCTCTCTCCCGAGAGAGACAGCGCCGACTAGCCGAGCCTAAACCTCACGACACTCGCAAGTCATTGCTATGCGGCTCGAGATTCAGCGATCCGGGCGCCATCGGAAATTGTCGTACCGATCCCTGTTCGGAGCTCCTGCAAGATGATGATCTTCTGCCAGATCTTTTGCGATAGGCCCGAGCTAATGCGCTCGATATCGCTCACCGCTTCAGTGACAGCCTTGTCAGGAAAGCTTTGCGCGAAGAGAACGGCGATCTTGGACGTAAGCGACACCATCTCGGAGCAATAGTCGAGGTAGCGCGTCATCTGGAACTTATCGAGCAGAAGCGGCGGCGAAGAGGGGGTATTTCCCCCGACAACGAATTTGCTAGGGTCCTTGGTTAACTGATGCATGTCGATGACATGGACGATGGAGCGAAGTTCATGCAACGCGCTGAGGGCACGCCTGCGCTTCAAACGCGCCTCCGCCCTGATCAGGAAGAAGGCCCCGGCACCCGTAAGCAGGGTTAGATTGGTTGCTGCTTCGATCCCTTGCAGCAGCGAGTAGACATTGTCCGCGGCAGTCTTGGTGAAGTCGATCAGCATCAGAATCCAAGTCAGGAGCGCAAGCCCGCCGGCAAGCAAGAGAAGTACCAGTGCGCGTAGCCATAGGTAGCGACGCCCGATCTGGCGAGCACGCCAAGAGTTCTTCTTCGCGATCGCGTAGAGTTGCGCGCAAACATTGGCGAGACCGCAATTGTTGAAACGCTCCGTAATCCGCGCGTGAAGCACGTCAATTGTGGCAACCACCTTTTCGGGGAGCAGGATAATCGTCTCGTCAGTTCGTGTGGCAACCATTGAGTTCACTCCTTGGAGTCGATGGCTTACGCCAATCGCTGCACAATCTGGGCAACGGCAGTCAGACCACAATCAACGCGCAACCGGCTCCGCATCTAGACGGCTCGCTTTCAGTGTCGTCGACATCATCGCTCGCCCAAAGAATCTTGCGACTACCGACACGATCAATCGCTCGAATGTTGGTCGCGATGTAAACTGCCAGCCATATTCATGGCAGCATCTGACTATGTCTTTGTGACAAGGCGGCGCCCGCGTGAGGCGGCACTTGGGAGCTTAAGTTCAGACATGAATTTGGGCCTCGACACAATTCTCGGGACAGCACGGCACGCGCGTCGGGTTACCGGTTTTGCTCGCTGCAATTAGAAACGATCTGAGCAGATAACCGGCCGCAGGCCAGCGCGTCACCCGCGCTGACGCTGGCTCTTGAGGTCACGCGCGGGCAGTTCTTGGGCATGCTGCGCCCGTTGGAGGCAGGCCGGTCCATAGCTGGGGCATGGGCGTCCGACTGACGTAATCGACGTTAAGGGGACGGCGTTTTGCGCCGGCTACTAGATCTGTCCGTTCCAACGGACATTTCGCCGGTGGCGACCCACTACAAACTCACAAGGGCGCACCGCACAAAGAGCTCCGAATACGGCACAGGCAATGTTAGTCTGTTCCTGCCTTGCCTGGTCCAGCTTGGAGGCCGTTGTGAGGTCAAGAGAAGCCGTTCATGCACCCCTCCATCACTGGCCCCCCCGGTCACGAGAAGCCATATGAGGGCCTATCGAGCGCAGAGCTGTGCACGGTTTGTGGCGAGGCATACGATGCGAAGCACCCTGAAAGGTCGTGCCCCTGGCGACGCGAGTAATGTCAATGCCCCTCCCAATCGAAGAATATGCGCTGATCGGGAACTGTAACACGGCCGCCTTGGTCGGGCGCGACGGCTCCATCGACTGGCTTTGCTGGCCTCGCTTCGATTCCCCGGCATGCTTCGCCGCTCTGCTCGGAAACGATGCTAATGGACGCTGGATCATAGCACCGAACGCCTCCGGCTTCAGCGTGACCCGTCGCTATCGTCCCGGCACGCTTGTTCTTGAAACCGAATTCGAAACCGCTGCCGGCAGAGCCACGATCTTTGACTTCATGCCCCCCGGAAACGGCGGTCATCTCGTGCGGATCGTGCTCGGCAAATCGGGGCGAATGGACTTCCAAACCGAACTTGTGGTGCGCTTCAACTACGGTGCGACGGTACCCTGGGTCAACCAACTCGAAGACGGCGTGCTCAACGCGATCGCCGGTCCGGAGCGACTGTTGCTGCGAACGCCTGTAGCACTCCGGGGCGAAGATTTGAGAACGGTTGCCGAGTTCTCGGTCGAGGTGGGGCAATCTGTTCCTTTCGTACTCTCTTATGGAGCGTCGTTTCAGAGTCCGCACGTGGCCATCGACGCTTGCCAAGCGCTCGAACAAACGGAGGCATTCTGGCGCGAATGGAGCGATCGTTGCCCGAACGTTGGTCCCTGGACCGCGGCTGTCAAACGGTCCCTCATTACCTTGAAGGCTTTGACGTTCGCCCCAACGGGCGGAATCGTGGCCGCTCCCACCACGTCGTTGCCCGAGCAGCCGGGCGGCGTGAGGAATTGGGACTACCGGTACTGTTGGCTGCGTGACGCCAGCTTCACTCTGCTGGCCTTCATGCAGCTGGGGTACTACGACGAAGCGCGCGCCTGGCGAGACTGGCTCATTCGGGCCATCGCCGGCAGCCCCGACCAGATCCAGATCATGTACGGTGTCGCGGGCGAGCGGTGGCTGCCGGAATTGGTCGTCCCGTGGCTACCCGGATACGAGAATTCCTCGCCTGTTCGGATTGGAAACGCCGCCCACCAGCAGCTTCAAATCGACGTCACCGGTGAGGTGATTGACGCAATGGCTTTGGCGTGGAAGGCAGGCATGGAAATAAGCGAGCGCGGTCGAGCCATGCGGCCCTTGATCCTGGAATATCTGGCCAAGGTTTGGCGAGAGCCGGACGAAGGCATTTGGGAGGTCCGCGGCGAGCGTCAGCACTTCGTTCATTCGAAAGTAATGGCCTGGGTTGCCTTCGATCGCTCGGCGGCAGCGTTCGCCGTTGAGGGATCAGGCGAGGAGGCCAGCCGCTGGCGTGCGGCCGCCGATGAAATCCATGCCGAGGTCTGCGAACGCGGTTTCGATCGCGAGCTCAACAGCTTTGTGCAGGCCTATGGTTCCAAGCGGCTCGACGCAAATCTTCTGCTGATGCCGCTCGTTGGCTTTCTTAGCGCAAACGATCCGCGCATACGAGGAACACTTCGAGCGGTCGAGGAGCAACTCCTGATCGACGGCGAATTCGTTTTGCGGTACGAGCCCGAGAATCCACGTGATGGGCTGCCTGCGGGCGAGGGAGCCTTCCTGGCGTGCAGCTTTTGGCTCGTCGACAATTACATCTTGCAGGGCCGACGTTCGGAAGCCCGTAGACTATTCGAGCGATTGTTGTCGCGATGCAATGACGTGGGCTTGCTTGCCGAAGAATTCGATCCGGTGTCAAGCCGGATGCTGGGTAATTTTCCGCAGGCCTACAGCCATGTTGGTCTAATCAACTGCGCACTCAATTTGACCCGCCAAGAAGGCCCGGCAGAAGAACGGGCGGAGCAGTAAGGGGCCACCCCGCGATGTCGCTCTCTGCCATAGCACAGCAAAGATTGCGTAAATCGCGAGGGCAAGGTCTGGGCAAGGGTCGTCGAGTTGCACGCTGCGGCTGCCCGGACGGCTCTCGACCTTCAATCCATGATCCCTGTTCCGGGGTCGGCCGGGCCCGCAGATCCTCGACAACCCGAAGGCAACGTCATCGAAGTCGATGATCCAAAGAGAGCTGCGTTGGCGAGCCAATCCCATCCGAAGAGGTGATCGATGAATTCCTTGTAGAGGTCCTCCCGGCGGACAAGAGCCGCGCGAGCTGCTGCGCGCCCACCTGCGTCCGCTAGGTCTCAGTCATATCGCGAGAACGGGCCTCAGTCCGCCTTTGGCAGCCCCCATGACCTCCGCGAGCGCGGCGATTGCCGATGTATCCATGAGTTACGAGCAGCCTTCAGCGAGACACCCAGACCGTCATGCCTGGCTCGAACGCGGTCTCACGGTGACAATGCCGTCGGCCGGCGCCCGCACCATCGTCTTGTCGAGCCGCCGCTCGAGGACCGCGAGCGTGGCCGCCGCCGCCTGAACTTGTGCGTTGGCGATGGCGCGCTGCTCCGCTGTCGGCCCGCCTTTGCGCCGCGGCGTAGTTGGCCCCAGCCGCGGCGACGTCGGCACGCGCGGCCGCCACGTCTTTTACAGCCTGGTCGAGCCTCAGCGGCGAGGCGATATTGCTGCGCGTCAGACATGCGGCGCGGGTGTGCTGCATTCCGGTATACTCCAGTCGTGCCTTCGCCTTAGCGATGCCGGCCGCGAAGGAGCTATCTGTCCGCGCGCAGCTACATATTCGTCAGTTTCCGCAGCGTTCGACGGCGCGGGCAACGCAGAGTGGTACTCCGTGGCCCATGCCCGCTATCGTGATTGCCTCGATCGCATCATCGTCGGCTTCAGTGCGCCACACACATCGTGAATGTCCGTCGATCTCGCGCTCGATGCGAGGCCGAACAGACAGGCCATGAACATCTATCCATTGCTTGGCGCATTTTCCATATTTCTTGGATCGGCGGTGGCGTCATCGGTGCCATGCCATGCCACAGTGAAATTCTCGGCCATGGCCGGCGGTGGGAAGAAGCGTTTCGGACAAGGTCCCCCCACTCTTGAGCCGGTCGTCCCCCTGCCCCATGAACTCAAATGCTTCCTGGACGTTACTCGCAGAACCGTAGGGCAGACCGCGATGATGGAATACGTGTTGCAGAAGTCATCACCCCACCCGCCGACAATCCAACAATGAAGACGCGCCGCCGGTCGATGCCGTGGTCCAGGATCATTTGCTCGATCATCTGCCGGACCGAGAGCACCTCGCCGTGGTTGCGCTGGGTGTGAAGCGGGAGAAACCAGTTAAAACAACTGTTGGGGTTGTTGCCACGCTGCTGCTCTGGGAACAGCACCGCGCATCCATGGGTGTCAGCCAGTCTCGACCAACCTGAACCGTGGTCGTAAACAGCGGCCGATTGCGTGCAACCATGCAAAGCCACACCAGCTTAGGAGGCTTGCCTGGCTTTAGCGGCACATACGTAAGCATGCGCAGGTTGCCAGGGTGCGTGCCGAAACGGGGCAGCGTTACGTAGGCGTCGTGCTGCGACCGGAGTACCCCTTCGCGGCGCTTGGCAGCCGAGGAAAGAAGCCGTTCGAATCGCTCGCGCAGTGTGGAGAGGTTGGCGAGGGTGTCGTTGCGGCCCTACATGGTCACGCCCCCTTTCGTTGGCGGGCTGAGCCCTGATTTCGGCTCTTGCATGCAATGCTGCGCTGCAGCATTGCCAAGGCCGTATCAGGACCAGGCTTCGGGCTGGGACCTGATGGACACTGTAGGTCAACACGCGAGGATTTCTCACTTCTCGGCTGAGAGAACATCCTTTGTTACCACCCACGCTAAGGACCACATACCTACTGCGAACAATGCGCAGTTGAGAAGAACTCAACGGAAAAAAGATTGGAGATGATCATGAGCTACGCGGCACACACGAGGGATTTCGGCTCTTTGGTCAGCCAGCCAAGTTTTAAGGGCGATGGGGTCCCCAACAAGGCAGGAATTCTACGACGCGTCTTCGATGCCTTCATGGAAACCCGGCAACGAGACGTCGATCGACAGGTCATCCGCTTTCTGGCGGCTCGGTCGGGCGGCTCGCTCACAGATGATCTCGAGCGCGAAATCTCGCATCGCCTGTCGACGTCGAATTGGAGTGTAAATGCGAGCCCTTACGGCGACAGGAGGTTCCCATGACGATCCGCTTCGATATGACGATGCCGGGAACTCTTCTCGATTATCGCGCGAAAGAGCGCGTGACAGCGAAGCTCTCGGCCGCCATAGCACCGCAATTCATTGAGCTTCAGTCAGCATGGATGAGTCGGGTGCGGCGCCACCGCCTAGCTCGGAGCATCGCACACCTGGACGATCGCCTGCTTGCAGACATCGGACTAAGTGCTCAAGATCTTGGGTTTGCTGAACGCGTCGCTCGCAGCCGCGTTACCCGCGACGGCAGGCATTTGGACAGGCAGTTGGCGGAACGATTAATGTCCGGTGAGTAAAAGTGGAGCCCGTGTGCCGTGCCTCTAGCCTGGACCGTAAAGGATAGCAAAGGAGAGCTGCTGCCCAGCTTCATCGCCGGCTCGCCGCTGGAGGTCGCACGCAAGATCGTGCGGACCCGCTACGATGCGTTCCGGCTGGAAGTCTCGCCGTCCTACCGAGAGCTGTTCGATCGCGACCTCAAGGCTGCCCTCGCACGCGAGGACTGGCGGATAGTCCCCCTCAAGCGTCGCACCCGAAAGCGCCGGCGCAACGACGCCCAGCTTGATGAGCTCAAGCTCAACTGAACGGTCGCCCCAGGAACCTTCCCAGCTGACGCCGGTTTTGTCCCTGCTAGTAGCAACGGAGGTGTCGTGCGATGCACATCGATCGCGTCCACGCAGACCGGTATCTGGCGTTCCTGGGCTTCGCTCTGAGCTTTCTTTTCCTGCTGGCGATCGTCGCGTTCGCATTGACGGTCGAGCGCGGCATGAATGATACGCATCCGGTTGCGGAGAACCTGGGGAAATAGCCAGCTCAACGCGGCGCTCGCAAATTTGCGCTTCCTTCGATATCCGTGAACTGCTTCTTGCTCGCCAACCATTCGATCATTGCATCGGTTCTTTCTTGGTAACTCGCCGGTCATGCAGCGAGCTAAGGACTGCGAATCTCCATAGGGCCACTAAATGATCCGTCAGCACCGAATACTGGCCGATCATTTCGAGCATGCCGCCGACGCCAGAGAGACCGCGCGCCTTCATCCAAGGGTAGCGATCGAACGCGTCGACCACGTACCTCTCCCAAACCGACCCTCTCGCTCGGAGGATGTCTGTGAGCGCCTGTTGAGGGTCGTTCTCCTGGAGGAAGACCAACTGAAGATCCGCCGATCCCAGTCGGTCCTGCAGCTCCGACCAGAACTTGAGGACCGTCACCTCAGGGCGTGGGCAGCCGAATATGGACCCAAGGGCGTCCGCGTCAATGCGGTCAGTCCCGGACCGACCCGCACTGAAGGCACGGCGGCAATGGGCGACGCACTGCAACAGCTCGCGGCGCAAGCGCCTGCCGGGCGTCCCGCCGCGCCTGAGGAGATTGCCGAGGCCATCCTGTTCCTCGCGAGACCGACCGCGCCAGTTTCGTCCAGGGTGTGATTCTGCCGGTCGATGGCGGCAGAACCGCCGTATAGATTTTGTCGCCAGCGGTATAGGCGGTGCTGCTTCGATGGATGGCGATGACGTCGATCCAGAACGCCCAATCGCGGTCGCTTGCGCGCCACGCGCGTTGCCACATGGTCGCGTGATCATGCGCCACGCACTTGTTCGCAAGCCGCTGGCACACAGAGTTGACCGACGCGCGAGGCCGCGTCGCTGTGTCCATCGGTTAGGCTTAAGGGCACGGGGACACGCTAGGCACCTGGGCGTGATCTGCACCGCGGCTCAGGCGGATGCCTGCGGGTGAGGCGCGCCTGCGGGCATGACGAAAAAAAATGGGAGCCGATCATTGGATGGCGAGGCAGCCAAAAAAAGGGGCACCGCACATCGAGGGGGTGGTGCCCAGAAATCTCCGCGGGAGGGTCGGAAGCTCCCCGCAAGAGTCACAGTAAGTTAGTAGGATTCGAGCTCCACGAACGTGGCGCAAAAGGCGCGCTCGCAAAAAAAAATCAGTGGGCACGGTGCGCTCGCCGAGACCAAGCGGACTGCACCCAAAACAAGACCCCGGTAGTGAAGTCGACACGCGGGCCAAAGGTGCCGAAGAGGCTAACGAGGCAGTTACTGACGCGGTGCGTAGGGTTGGGGTGCGTCAGAGAGAATGTAGGATAGAGTGAGAAGTTTGGTCGCATAAGACGCAATTGTCGCATGGGTTGCCCTCGGCAAAGGCGCTGCCTTAAATTCTGTTGTGCCCGGAACTTCAAAACCGGACGGTAGTTCATCGGTCAGGTGCGGGGGACACGCGGGCAAAGTGCATGTTTATCTATCTTTTCTGAGACGAGAGCGCGAGCTTTCACAATCGACGTGACGGGAGCAAATATTCCACCGATCACGCCGCGATGACGGGAAAGTCGCCACACATTCAGGCTGCCGCCGCTTTGCTGCAGAAAGCAGACCAACCAAGCCTTGCTCAAGCCAGCGATGTCGGTTTACGTGCAATGATCAAGTACATCACAATTGACCTATCCATTGCATCAAAAGTCGAGAGACCCATGGACCGCAGCGACGGCACGTGGACAACTGCAAGGATCTGAGACGGCGCTAAGGCTACGAACCGCAATCGCTGAAACGTCCCTCCAATCTACTCGACGCACCCGAGCGCGTGCGTCGTCGCGGGACCCAAAATCCTGCTGGCACACCCGCATGGAAATCACATCTGGGCGTGGTTCAGCCCCAGCCCGCGGTTCCTCAGCACCTTGGCGCGCGCGGCGCGCCGGAAGCTGTCGGCCAAGGCCGGATCGCCGACGTTCCTCGCCAAGACCACGCCGCCGACGCACTGGGCGACGAGTGCGAGCGCACGGTCACGTAACGCCACTGTCCGCGCCTGACATTGCAGCAATTTCCCTCAAGCCCGGCGAGGTCAGACGAGTGTAACGGCGTGGCCATCCTTGGGCGCGGGAGCAATGTCACATTTTCCCCAGCCGGCCACGGCATCGGTTCGAGGACGGATCGCGTGGTCGGCCTGTCATGGCCGGCGTGCTGCTGAAAGTGCGGATCGCCGACATTGCGGTGGCTGCGGAAGTTTCCCGCCAGGCCGTCTATCTCCATTTCGGCAACCGGGCGAACCTGCTGCTCGCTGCGGTCCAGTAGGAGGGATCGGGACAGCTTGAGCCCGACCGCCTCCATCAGGCGAGCTGCTGGAGGTGCCAGATGAGAGTTACCCATGGTTGGGTAATCGTCGGCGTGGGGGCTTTGGACCCACTTCTTCGGATACCCGAAGCAGGACACTTGCCGCGAGTTCGAGCGCCCGGAGGGTGAGCTCGAAAGCAGCGTCGCCCGGAAAAGGCGATGCAGCTCAGGTTCAGCAGATGCCCAGCTGCGTCGGCGCGTCAGTTTGGTGTTCAATCAGCATGGAATCGCCGAACTCGTGAGTGCGGTAGCCGCGCGACACTGCGAGCCCTGAAATGCGGCTGAGTGCTTCGTCGTTCGCGAATGCCTCCAGGAGCTCGAAATGGCTCTCGCCGGCTTGATGCACGCCCGTCAGGATCGCATCGACAACGCGCAGCCGGGTTCCGCGACCGATGCGCCCGCTCGCAACCCCATTACGGGCACGTATCCTGCCGTCGGCGGCACCCGATGCTTCGAGCGCGCGCACGACGGTCGTACCGATGGCAATGATGCGTCCGCCTTCCGACTTTGCCTGATTGACTGCCGCCGCAGTTCGCACGGGAATGCAATAGGGCTCATCAAAGGGCAACCGCAGGTCCAGAGCAGGGTCTCCCGTCGACGAGATTCCGGCCGCGTGCGTGAGTGTGGCAAACCCGATGCCGCGCCGCCGCCAGGCTCCAAGTATTCGCCAGTCGAGCGCAAATCCCGCGGACGGCGGCTCGAATGCAACCGGATTGGCGGCAATGCGCGTCCAAACGTCCCACAAGGCCAGCGGTTCTGCCGCATGCGCATATTGGATAGGCTGCCCATGGCGCGCGATCCCGCCCAGAACGGCTTCGCGCTTGCCCAGGAAACGAAGCGCGACAAGACGAGGATGGCCGAGAAGGCGCGCCACGATCGCGGCAAGCGGCCCCAATGAGAGGTGGTCGCCCGATGAGAGCGGCGGTGGAGCCGCTCGATCTTCGGTGCGCATGCGATGGTCACCCGCCCCGAAGGCAAGCGCGATGAACCGACTTGGATCTCCCGCCGACACCCACGCCGCAAGCCGGACCTCGACCGGCTTGCCACTTTGCTCATGGATCCCGCGCAAGCTCGCCGGCAAGGTTGCCGCGTCGTTTGCAACGACCAGGTCGCCTGGGCTGAACAGCGATGCAAGCTCAGTGCGTGGCACATCCCGCACTGTGCCTCCGGCGTCAATGGTCAGCAGCTTGGCGGGTCCCCGTTTGGAGAGAGCGGCAGAACTCATGCCTGTGCCTGGATAAGATGCTCGACCCTGGTCGACAAAGCGACGCGCATTGCGTCGACGATTTCATCGGCGGCATGCTCGGGGCGCTTGAGCGTCGACCGGTCGGCATCCGGTAGCGCTAGCGCATGCAGCGGGGTGTCCATGTCGCCGGGATCGAAGGAGAGGAAACCGACGCGGTCGGCCTTGGCTTCTTCGGCCCAGATTGCGGTCAGATGGCGGAGCGCGGCCTTGCTAGCGCCATAGGCGCCCCACCCAGGATAGGCATTCACCGCCGCGTCACTGGAAATGTTGATCACGAGCGCTCCACCCTCGTTGCGGGCGGAGGCTGCGAGCGCCCCGAACAGTGCCTTCGTCAACCGGAACGCGCCGAGCACATTAACGGCCAATGCCTGCTCCAAGTCTTCGCATTCCGTGTCGGCGAGCGGTGCGAGCGGCGTGTGACCAAGACTCGACGCGTTGTTGATAAGGAGATCGAGACCACCGAGATTGGCCGTTATCTGCAGGGCGATTGGGTAGATGTCGTCCTTGTGCCCGATGTCGCCGGCAATTCCGAGCGCGCCGGTCTCCTTGGCGACCCGCTCCACCGCTGTATGGCCACGGGCGACGAAGGCGATGCGAGCACCCTCGGACGCCAGCCGCCGGACGAGCGCCAATCCCAGGCCGGACGTCCCCCCGGTGACGGCCACGCGAAGTCCCTTGATATCGATGCGATTTTCCATTGGTAGCTGCTCCTTCGCTCAGCGAAGTTGCCTGTCTACAAGTTAAAGTGAACTTGAAGTCAAGACGAAATTGTGCTGAAATTTCGGCATGGATTTGGTATTGACGATCAGCGAGGTGTCCCGGCGTAGCGGGGTCGCATCTTCGGCGCTGCGCTTCTACGAGGAGCGGGGCCTCATCACGTCCGAGCGAGCGGGCTCAGGGCATCGCCGTTTTCCCAGAGCCGTACTGCGCCGCGTCGCGTTCATCGTCTTCGCGCAACGGATTGGCCTTACCCTCGACGAAATCGACGATGAACTCGCCAAACTACCGGCCGATCGGATCCCGACCCGCCGCGACTGGTCGCACCTCTCGGGCGAATGGATGCAACGAATCGACCAAAGGATCGCAGAGCTCCAGCGCCTCAAGGCAGGACTGACCGAATGCATTGGATGTGGTTGCCTTTCGATCGACCGTTGCAAGCTTGCGAATCCGTCCGATCGAGCGGGCCGCGTGGGAGCCGGTCCCCGCTATTGGCTCGGCTGAGCATGGTCGCGCTGAGCCCGACCCGGCGCTTGCTAGCGGCTTTCTTGCCGCTCTGCTGATCCTCAACAACTTCTTCCCCGGGGCGACCTGCTGTCTTTCAGCGTGTCCTGCCTCATGCTAAATCCGGCGCCATGCCTTTTTCCGTCAGCTCCCTGGTCGCTTCGCCGTTCTTCGACAAATGCGAAAATCCCATGCCGCGCAGGACGTTCGGCGCCTTGCTGAACTGAACGTTCTCGTAGCCGACGATCTCGATGCGGTTGCCCCAGGGATCCAGGAAATCGAGGAAGCGGCCGGGCAACACGTTGACCCCAGCCGCCGCTAGCGCCTTGCGCACCGCCTCCTTGTCATCGACGACCAGCCCAAAATGTCGCCCGTCATCGCCCGGTTGTCGACGACCCTTCTGTAGGGCGATGAACTGATCGCCAAGATCGATGAATGCGGCCCCCTCACTCTTTCCCCGCAGCTTGAACTCGAACAGGCGGCCGTAGAACGCCAAGGCCTCTTCGATGTCGCCGACCTCCAGGGCGACGTGGTTGACGCCAACGGCGCGGGCTTTCTTCGCTTCGGCCATGCCACTCTCCATCAACTGCTTTTCGTGGATGTGGTGCGATAGGGGCCGCATTGCAACCGAACGCCCTCGGTGCTGCAGGCTATGACCAGGGCCCTGAGCGCCCTTTCATCGTAGTTCGGGCAGCCTCGCGTCAGACCTCGTCCGACACCGCATCCGGCCGGTCGCTCACGCGCGTGAGGGCCAGGGCGGCGCGTTCGGCCGGTGAAGTAGGGTGTCTCAAAGGCTAGTGAGAGGGTGTGTTGGGTTTGGAACGAGGGTGCATGTCAACGCAGGCGCTGCATGGTGATTCGCTTGTGCGCAGATTGACGAGCTGAGCGTCGTTCGGCACGCCGATCTTTCGGTTGATGCCGCCAGGGCCTTCATGGCATCAGGAACGATCATTGCGGGGTGGCTTGGCCTAGTAGCACTGACCAGGTTCTGCACGTGCAAAGCAGTGCGTGCATCTGACGAGCCGCCCGCCAGCTTGTGAAAGTCGGCGGACGGTATCGCTGCGGCACTGTTCAGCTTGCCGCAACTGCCTCGCGCGGGTGGCGAATCTCCTCAGCTACTCGGGAATCAGCTCAAGGCTTCCAGTGCTGCGACATCTCATCGGCCGAGCTTTTTGTCGATTCTTGTGCCTCGCGTCTGTGCATTCTCCATCGTGCCAGTACAAATATTGACCACATTCGCCCGGCTCGGCTTTTGGCCTGCAATCGCGACCGTACCGGCGCGGCAGTGGGCGCCGCAAGCGCAACTAACAAACGCATCTTGAACTGTATATTTTCTGTAATGTTCGAGTGAGAAGTGGTGGTAAGAAGTAAAGGGGTGTAACATTTGTGAAGTCGGTGAAGTAGGGTGTCTCCCACCCAACAGGCTCCCACGGTCGAAGAGGCGCTCGTCCGTTTCGCCGGCCTTCTTGGCAACCCGAGGGTGACATCCGTGCTCACGCGACATTGAAGGTATGTGATCATAATTCGCCACCGACTTGCCGGCAGTCAGTCGAGCAGCCTTGTTGCCAGGCCTCGCTGCAGCCGCGCGGACGCGGCTCCTAATACCCAAGCCCAGTTGCAGACTGCAAACAATGCGCAGGTAGACCGGAGAGCCGCGCAAATGGGAGCCCCGCGAACGCGGGCTCGCGCAGGCGCGAAGCGACGGAAGTTAAGGCGCTATTTGCCCCTTTCCGCCAGTAGTGTCTGCCGGGCGTTCTTGAGGTCGCGCAGTGCGGCACCGCGAACCGAAGGAAACTTCAGGTCCAGGCTTTCCAACGCTTCGACCATCGCCGCCGCAACAACGATCCGGCTGAACCACTTGTTGTCGGCGGGCACCACGTACCACGGTGCGTCTGGCGTGCTGGTATTTCGTATCATGTCTTCGTAGGCGAACATGTACTTATCCCAAAGCTTGCGCTCCGCGAGGTCTCCAATCTCGAACTTCCAATGCTTAGAGGGCGTGTCGAGACGCTCAAGGAAGCGCCGCTTCTGCTCTGCCTTCGAAAGATGCAAATGAAATTTGAGGATTCGCGTACCGTTGCGCGATAGATAGCGCTCAAGCGCTCGAATGTCCTTGAAGCGCTTCTTCCAAATATCCTTCTCCACGAGATTGGGCGGTATCTTTTCGTGAGCGAGCGCTTCTGGGTGAACGCGCACCACCAAAACTTCTTCGTAATACGAGCGGTTGAAGATCCCGATGCGCCCACGCTCGGGAAGTCGATTAAATGATCGCCACAGGAAGTCGTGATCGTATTCCTCATTGCTCGGTCGCTTACTCACCAGTCAGTAATTTAGAATACACTAGTGCTTGATTTTGACGGCAAATCATTTCATTGATTCGGCATGAAGCGAGATGGCCGCAAGCTCGATCACAAGACGCTGGAAGAGATCCGGCTGATGGCGATCGAGCGCGTGCGCGAAGGCGAGGATGCCAGCACGGTCATTGCTTCTTACGGCTTTTGCCGCACGACGATCTACAAATGGTTGCGGGCCGCGAAGGGTCGAGGGCGTGGGCTTGCCGCGTTGCGCTCGCGCAAGGGCACGGGTCGCCCGCGCAAGCTGACGAAAACGCAAGGACGGCAGGTATTTCGTTGGATCAATGGCAAGGACCCCCGCCAATACGGATTTGATTTTGGTTTGTGGACACGCCTCGTTGTCGCCGAGCTGATTTCTGATAAGTTCGGCATCAGGCTGAGCCTCGCCTCGATCGGCAAGTTGCTCGCGGAGTTGGGACTGACGCCACAGAAGCCACTGATGCGCGCCTACGAGCGCGACCCGGCAGCGATCGAGGCTTGGAAGCGCGACACCTATCCGAGCCTTGCGGCGGCGGCCAAACGCGCTGGCGCTGAGATCTACTTCTGGGACGAATCAGGCTTTCGCGCCGATGCGGTGCAGGGCAGGACCTGGGGCGTCAAGGGTCAGACGCCGGTCGTTGCGGTGCCGGGCAAGCGCCAGTCGATCTCGGCGGCTTCCGCCGTCAATTCGAAAGGCGGTTTTTGGTTTGCGACCTATAAGGGCGGAATGAGCGCAGATTTGTTTGTGGCCATGCTCCAGTTGATCATGCGTGGTCGTCGCCGACCGTTATTCCTCATCCTCGACAGTCTGTCGGCGCACAAGGCCAAGGTCGTGCAAGACTATGTCAAAGGAACGCGCGGCAAACTCAAGTTGTTCTTCCTGCCCGGCTATGCGCCGGAACTAAACCCGGACGAACTCGTCTGGAGCCACATGAAGCGCACCGGCACCGCCAAGCGACCTCTTACCTCAAAGGTGTTGCTCCAAGACCGCATCGAAGCCGACCTCTTCAAGATCCAGAAGAGCCCGGCTCTTGTTCGATCCTTCTTCAAGGCTCCTGATGTAGTCTATATTTCTGACGGCTGAGTAAAAGAATGAACCTCGCACCCTTGAGGGTTGATGCCAGACATCACGTGCGCGATGGCGCTGTCCTTGCCGGCTGCATCCATCGCCTGGAAGATCGCCAGCAATGCCCAACGATCCTGTGCGTACAGTCGCTCCTGCAGTTCCGAAAGCCGGCTGATGCCTTCGGCCAACAAGTCTTTCGCTTCCTTCTTGTCGATGTCGAGGCCACCGGTGTCGCCAGGATCATGATCAGCAAGTCGGAATTTTTCCTCTTTATCCACGCAATAGCGGCTAACGAATTTGGCGAGTTTCATTGTCTTCTCCTGGCAGGTCAAATCTTCTTCACACGAAAAATTTCGGCAATAGGTGGTTTCCCCGAACGGGCACCGCGCAAGCCAACGAGGTTAACAATCTGCATGCCAACGCAGACCGACGGGCGGCGCTGGAGGCCAAGTCGCGTGCCAGGGGATGTTTGGACAAGCGATCTCTTCGCGTCGTTGGGATCCTGAGACTTAATCGCCAAAGATCACACGGCGGAAACGGCTGAGCGCGAACGCAAAGTAGACGCTGCCGATCGCCGCCATCGCCAGGAGTAGAGGCCACACAATCGCAAGGTCAGCTCCGTGATACAAAACGGCTTGCGAAAAGGCGACGAAATGCGGTGTCGGGCTGATGGTCCGCATCAGATGTTGCAGCCAGATGGGCATGCTCTCCATTGGCGTGGCGCCGCCGGACAGAAGCTGCATGACGAGCAGGACGGGAGCCGCGAGCAGCGCGAACTGGCCCATGATGCTCGCGATCGTGCCGAGCAGGATGTCGAGTGCAGCGACCGTGAGAATGTAAAGCGTCGCCCCCGCGAGAAATAGGCTGGCGAGCCGGCGATTGGAACCTTGAGCAACCACTAGACCACGAAAGCAAGGGACAAGCCGGCAGCGATCAGGATGACGAGGCCGTTGGCGATGATCTTCGAAAGCATGATTTCCGCCGGCACCACTGGCATGACAAGCAGGTGCTCGACCGTGCCCTGCTCGCGCTCGCGGATGAGGGCCGCGCCGGTCAGGATTACCGCCAGCATGGTGATGTTGTTGACGACCTGCATGACAGAGGAGAACCAATAGGCATAGAGGTTCGGGTTAGACATTGACCGGCGTGCTCAATGTCCTGCGCGACCGGCCTGGAACTTGGCCAGCTCCTGCGCGATGATGGTCTGGATGTAGACGGCACCGTTCCCGGCCTGCGCCATCGCCGTGGCATCGACGTTCAATTGCAGGGAGGTCTGGCGGCCAGCCAGGACGTTCGATTCAAAGGAAGGCGGGATTTCCAAGACGAAGATCAGGCGCCCATCGTTCATGCTGGCGTCGATCTCCTTCGCCGTGATGAGAACGGCGCGCTTGAACAGCGGCGGGTTCAGTGCGTCCAACAAGCGGTGAGAGAGAACAGCTGGGCCGCTTCCGCCGGCGGGTTCCCCCGCAATGACCGGCAACATTCCCTTCCTCATGAAGGACGTCGTGCTGCTGGCGGTGTCGATTTACCTGCTGAAGCAGGATGTTGTGAGACTTTCGGGGTCCCCTCGCCGAAGCAGCATCCTTTCCAATTGAGCTGACGTGGGCAGGATCGTTGGCGGCTCCGCCCTCTTTGACCATATTCAATCCTCGTCGCGCGCTCCTGCGCAAAGAAAGTCCCAAACCTTCCCCCTTGCGGAGATCTGGACCAGCGTTGGTTCAGGGGGGTCTGGCTGCGTGGTGGCCGGAGCCAGCAATGCTTCTTCGTGGCTAATGACGATTGCAACGATGACCGGACTTCAGAAACCGCTGCCGCCGGCAGGTCGACTGGCGATCCAGCGTCTGCATCAATGTAGCCTTCCCGTGTGCCATTTCCCGTCCGGGACAGTAGCGCCAACGGCGGGAGCTGGGGAGCACGAATGTGCGCATGGCAGGGGCTCTACCGCTCCCCGTCGGCGGGCATGCAATTGCTGGCGCGACGGGCGGGCGCGATCTAGCATCGCCCTTCTGGCCGGCCGGTGAGATACGCCGGGCAAGAGCAACAACGAGCGACGGGAGGAATGCGATGCGGTTCAAGGGCAAGGTCGCACTAATAACGGCGGCCGCCAGTGGCATCGGACGGGCCACCGCCAACATCATCGGGCGGGAAGGCGGACGCATCGCTGCCGTCGATAACAACCGCGAGCGGCTGGACGCGACGATCGCCGAGATCGCGGCTGCCGGCGGCGAGGCCCACCACCCCTACAACTCCGATGCCCTCGACGAGGACGCGGTGAACAACGTTGTCGCCGACGCCGCCAAGCGCTTCGGCAGGATCGACATCCTCGTCAATGCCGTAGGCGGCAGCACGATCATCGCCAAGCCCGCCGCCACCACGGAGGAGCTTTCCTTGGCCGACTGGCAATCGCTGATCCACTTCAACCTGACCGGAACATTCCTGTTCACGCATGCTGTCATTCCCGTCATGAAGCGGCAGAGGAGCGGCAAGATCGTCAACCTCGCGTCGATCGCCGGCCGAGGAAAAAGCTCCGCCAGCTCGTCGGCCTACTCGGCGGCGAAGGGCGGCATCATCGCGCTGACCACGAAACTCGCCAACGAGCTTGGGCCCTTCGGCATCAACGTCAACGCCATCGCGCCGGCCACCACGTTGACCGAGCGCATCCGTCCGCGCTGGGAGCAGCGTCCGCCCGAGGAGCGCGCGGCCGATATCCAGAGGACGCCGCTGCGGCGCATGGGCGAGGCGGCTGACCAGGCCAACGTCATCTGCTTCCTGGCCTCCTCGCATGCCGATTTCGTCACCGGTCTCACCATCGATGTGACGGGCGGGCTCTGAGCCGCATTGCAATGCCAACCGGCGGAATCGCCGGCAATGGGGTGGGAGGAATTCGTGACCGACTTCGTACTCATTCACGGCGCCTATCAAGGCGGGTGGATCTGGAAATTCGTTTCCGAGCGGCTGCGGGCCAAGGGGCACAACGTGCTTGCCCCAACGCTCGACGGCTGCGGCGAGCGCGCGGCACAGATGCGCGCGGGCATCACCACCGAGACCCACGCCGAGGAGATCGCCAAGCTGCTATATTTCCACGACCTGACTAATGCCGTGCTGGTTGGCACCTCGAGCGGTGGCATGGTGATGGCTCGCGCCGCCGAGCAGGCCCGCGAGCGCGTCGCCCGCGTCGTCTTCGCCGATGCGCTGGCACTCTTCGACGGCGAGTCGATCCTCGACATCGTCAAGCGCCCTACCACGGCGATCGACACGCCGCTGGCGCGCGGCCCCAGTCGGGAGGACGCTGTGGGGCGCCTCTTCGCCACGCTCGAGCCGGCCATGCGGGAATGGGCCGCCGACCGCGTGACGCTGCATCCAGCAGCGGTGTACAACCAGCCTGTCAAGCTAGAGCGGTTCTGGCACCAGCCGTGGGACGCCGACGTCCTCTATTGCAGCCGAGCGCCCAATCCAGGCGAGGCGCATATCCGCCGCGCGGCCGACAAGCTCGAGGCCCGCTGGCATGTGATCGAGACGGGCCATTATCCCATGCTGAGCACCCCCGACGAGCTGACACGGATCATCCTCAACGTCTGAGGCGATGCGACCGGAGTACGATCGGGCCGTTTCGACCTGTGCCAGTGTTTCCCATTTCTCCCGCTGTCATTGCAGCCGGAGTGGAACACAAGTCGGCTATCGCCAAAGAGGTAACGCCGCAAGCGCGGTAGCGGGTTGGGCAATTGCCGTGCGGGCACGAGGCTTTACAGTACGTCTCAGCGCGCTGCTACTCCTCTTGGGCTATCGCCAGTTGGCGTAGACTTTCATATCCCGTAGATGCGGGCCATCGCGCGGTCGCAAGGACGGCCGTTTCGGGTCAGATCCGGCTGTCGCGGCCAACACGAGGGACGGCACCGGCCGCTTCTGATGTCCCTCGGTTAGCTGACCAGGTTCACTCGGCGTTGCAAATCGTCGGTCTGTGCCCGACTGCACGCGAATTCACGCGTTTCACTGCGAATCCTCATTGTGGCCCGGTACTTGCGCCGGCATCTTGCTCAGCGGAAGCTGCCGTATGACACTTCGGATCATCCGCAATGAATCACCAGGACGGGCCAGACGTCTTTGGCGCACGTGAGCTGACGCCGGTCGAAGAGGAACTGTGGAGCCTGAAAGTAGTGATGGCAAAGACCGGGCTGTCCCGCTCCACACTCTATGCCTACATCGCGGTGGGAGCATTTCCGAGGCAAAGGCGGCTGGGCCGCCGGCGAGTGGCTTGGTTTGCTTCCGACTGATGGCACGACACTGAAGTCTTCGGCGCTGCAATGATTTCGTCTGGTAACGGAGGCACTTGTCCGGTGCAACCGAGCCCGGCTACGTGCGCGCTCGTGACCCAGAGGTGAAGTCAATTTCTGTTGCGCATCGGTATGCCCTTAGTTTAGGTGCCGGTTGAGAAATTCCCGCATCCTGCGGCTCGCATCGGCGGCTGCCTCCTCGTTGTATTCCGCCCAGCGACCAAATATGGTTCTGCCGGGCTGGAGCTCAGGGTAGTAGAAACTGTGGTGAACGCTGGGGTAGACGACTTGCTCGATCGGCACCCCGTCAGTGCCCCAGGTGTCAATTTTCTGGGAGCAGTCTGCCGCTGGCGTCCATTCGTCGAGGGCTCCAATAAGAATGAGCGTGGGTATCACCGGGCGCCCCGCTACGGCCTTGCACAAGGGATAAAACGCAACCACTGCACGAAACCCCAAATTGCTTGGACGGACGAACAGTTCGAACGAATTTGCTTCTGCCACTAAGAGGGTGACCCAACCACCTTGCGAGAAGCCGACTGCGGCCACACGTTGTGGGTCGACGAAGTTCTGGCGAGCCAAGAAGGCCAGGGCACCATAAGCATCCGACCTGCGCGTGCCGGCGATGTCCGAAAATCCAATAAATCCACCAGTGCAGGCGTGCTCTATGCCGCGCGTGGCAAAGCTATCGACTAGCAGAACGACATAACCCCAGCCAACAAGTTCATCGACCAGTTTTCGCTTTGTCGTGCCTGGCATGCCGGCACAGCCATGCAGCCCGATGACCGCGGGAAAAGGGCCTGCACCCTCGGGCTTGGCCAGATACCCCTGTATGCGGTCGCCCAGAATGAGCCCGCCTGAAGGGTGCCCCAAGGGTCCTATCCATTTTCTGCAGCAAGTAGCCAAACACCGCCTACCTGCAATGTATCAAGCACGAGAGTTAGTGGACGCTGGTGGTCTGATGTCCTACGGCATGAATTTCTGCCACCAGTTTCAACGCGCAGCGATGTACGCAGATAAGATCTTGAAGGGCAGCAAGCCCTCTGACCTCCCTGTTGAGCTGCCAACGATTTACGAGCTCATCATCAACGCGAAAAGTGCCAAGGCACTAGGGATCGTGTTGTCCCCTGAGTTGCTCGCCCGCGCCGACGAGGTGATCGAGTGAACCGGCGGCAGTTCGTTACGCAGATGGTTGGCTGGGCGGCTTCCTCGGCAGTCTGTCCGATCGGCGCACGCGCCCAGCAGCAGCCGGTTCCGGTGATCGGCTATCTTGACACTGCGTCTGCCAGCGTGACTGCGCACTTGATGGCCGAGTTTCATAGAGGTTTAAAGGATGCCGGCTTCATCGAAGGCCAGAATGTCGCAATCGAATATCGCTTCGCCGAGCGCGATCACGACAAGCTGCCCGGCTTGGCCGCTGATTTGGTTCGCCGCCAAGTGGCCGTGATCGCCGCGATCAATACGCCGAGTGTTCTTGCCGCCAAAGCAGCTACCAACACAATTCCGGTGGTCTTCGGGACCGGGGTGGACCCGGTGAAGTTCGGCCTCGTCGCGAGCCTCAACCGACCAGGCGGGAACCTCACAGGCGTAACCCAGCTCAATAACGATATGGAAGCAAAACGCGTGCAGATGCTACACGAACTGGGACCCGCAAGCACACCGATTGCCATGCTCGTCAACCAGACGAACCCTGCTTACAGCGAGGAGGCGACAGAGTCAGCGCGAACGGCGGCGCGCGCTCTTGGCGTGAATTTGGTTGTGCTCAATGCGAGCAACCAGAGCGAAATCGACGCCGCCTTTTCCACCCTCGTCAAGGAAGGCGCTGGCCTGCTCCTGGTGAGCGGAGACTCAGTGTTGGTCTCTCTGCGCAACGAGATCGTCGCGCTAGCAGCCCGGCACGCGGTGCCAGCGCTCTATCACCGGCGCGAGTTCACCCTTGGCGGTGGGCTCATGAGCTTGGGACCGAGCCTTCCCGAGGCATATTACCAGGTGGGTAACTACGCCGGTCGCATCCTCGAGGGCGAGAAGCCGGCCGACTTGCCTGTGCTACAGCCAACGAAATTCGAGCTCGCGATCAACTTAAAGACGGCGAAAGCGCTCGGCCTCACCATCCCGCCCTCGCTTTTTGCGCGGGCCGATGAGGTGATCGAATAGCAATTGATCCTCTGCGACGTTGCTGCGGTGCATGAGTCCGAACCTGGCACACATGAGCCATACCTCAGTCGATCACCAGCATGGCCGGAATTGAAGGAGCAAGAGACCAACGATAGGGGCTCGATTACCCCATCGGATTCGGGGTGCAAGTGATCCTATCCGGTCCTGGGCTACGTGCACCCGTTGCGGCGCAGCAATCGCCTGACCGCTGAGCGCGAAAACTGGTATAATGCGCTTCATGGTCGTTCGATCGATGAGGGTGGTCGAGTGAGACGGCGTGAGTTCATCACGGTCATGGGCGGCGCCGCGACCGTTTGGCCCTTTGTTGCCCACGCTCAGCAACCGGCGAAGCTGCCGACAATCGGGTTTCTGGGGCCCGCCTTCTCTTCAACGTCATAGATAAATGGGTGTTGTGATCAGGATTGAAGTCGGCGCGCCAGGCGTCGAGCACTGCGCGCGGCAGACCTCAGTACAAGTTTATATTCTGGGTTCGCGTTGTTGTTTTGCTTAGATTCTGTCAGTTAGCTGACTTCACCGCCGCGACGTATGATTCGCGGCTGATGAGCTTTGGAGGAGAAGCGATGCGTGCTTCAATCAGCGTATTAGCGGCAGCTCTGTTTCTTGCCACCACCAACGGCTCCGATGCCGCAAGCCGACTGTCACCGAAGGAGATCCAAGCCGAATTTTTCAATGGCGTGCCGTTCACGTCCTTAACGCCTTCGAATACTAATTTCACGATGGTGTTTAAGGCAGATGGCAAGGTGACGCGCAAACCACAAGGTAAGACCGGCGTGGGGGGCGAAGGGACTTGGAAGCTTTCGAAGGACGGCTTCTGCACGACCTGGAAGGGCAGCAAGGAGAATTGCTTCACGCTCGTGACCGTGGGTGAGAAAAAGTGGTCCGTCATGAAGGGGAAGGCGAGCGTCGGGACGTGGAGCAAATGAGCGCCCACAGAGCTCACGAGATTTGGCCGAGATGCTTTAGCATAATGATCGGCGCCCACCTTGGCTGCACTATGTCTGCTTAGCCGTCAAGATTTTATCGCGTGGGATAGCCCTGCGCCTTTTTTGTTGGGTGACACCACGTGCGCGACCTTCTTTACCACGGCGGTCCAGCGTCTCCCAGCAGCGCTCCGCGAGCGTGCGCGAGCCTTGGTCTCACGCCAATCGGGCGGCCTCGCCCAAGTGGCCACGCTTGCTGCTCAACCCGGCTTGTCGAACGCGCCGGAGCGTCCCATTCTGCTGCAGTCTTAGCCGAGCCTTGGTAGCAGCGGGCTCTTGGGAGAAACGCATGACCAAGCCCCATGCATTGATCATCGGCGGCTCGGTTGGCGGCCTATTCGCCGCGCACCTGCTGGACTCGATCGACTGGGATGTCGACGTGTTCGAGCGCGTCGACGACGATCTTGCCAGCCGCGGCGCCGGCATCGGCACGCATCCGGTCCTGCGGGAGATCATGCGGCGGCTGGGTCTTTCGATCGACAACTCGATCGTGGTGGTGACGTCCTCCTACATCTGTCGCGATCGCACCGGCCGGCTGATCCTGGAGCTCCCTACCCCGCGCATGATGAGCGCGTGGGCACCGCTGTATCGCGGGCTCAGGGACAACCTGCGCCGGGCCAGGTATCACCGCGGCAAGGACTGCTTAGAGGTGCGTTTCTCTGGTGGCGGCGTCACGGCCGTCTTTGCCGACGGCTCACAGGCAACGGGCGACCTGCTGATCGCGGCCGACGGCATGCGCTCCACGGTGCGCAGCCAGTTTCTCCCGGACGTCAAGCCCGCCTACGCCGGGTACGTCGCCTGGCGCGCGTTGGTGCCAGAGCGAGACGTGGCACCCGCGACGCGCGCGGTGCTCGAGTGCGAGTATCTCTTCTGCGTGCCGGAGGGCGAGCTGGCGCTGTGCTACGTGGTGCCGGCGCGCGACGGCGGCACGCGCGTGGGCCACCGCGACTACAATTTGGTGTGGTACCGGCCCGCGGACGAGGCCGCACTCGCAGACCTCTGCACCGACGCGCAGGGGCGCCAGTACGGTGGCTCGATCCCCCCGCCCCTTATCCGTCCCGAGGTGATCGCCGACCTGCGGCAGTTTGCCAGGACCGAGCTGCCGCCGCCTTTGTTCGACGTCGTCGACCGCACCGAACAGCCATTCTTCCAGTCGATCCACGATCTCGCCTCCCCCCGGGTGGTGTTCGGTCGGGTGGCCATGCTGGGCGATGCGGCGTTCGTGGCGCGGCCGCATGTCGGTGCCGGGGTGACGAAGGCAGCGCTCGACGCGCTCTGCCTCGTGGAGGCAATCTCGGCCGCGGGGGGCGATCTCGACGCGGCGCTCGCGCGCTACGATCGTGAGAGGTGCCGCTTCGGCGATTGGATCGTCGGCCGAGGGCGCGACCTCGGTGCCTCGATCGGCGTGCGGGCGAGGACGGAGGGTCAGGTCGGCCAAGTGGAATTGGACTGCCGTGCAGCGGCGGCGATGGGCGGCTACGCCGCCAATGCCGAGGAGCTTGCCCGGTTGACCACCGACGGCCGCCCGCCAAGCTGAGTAGAAAGTGGGTGCGATGCAAACGTTCTGGTGCCGAGCCCTGACGATCGCGAACCGACGTCCCGGATCTACGATTTCGCCGCAATGACGCCTGCCGGTGCTACTCTACGACGAAAATCGCTTCCTGATACGCGGCCAGCAAGGTGATGGCGCCGGCTTCGTCAAGATCGAGGAGCGCGGCCTGGTCGTGACGCTCCCCACGTCTAATATCAGTGATGGCTGGACTCCGATCCGGGCCTACTGGCAGCATCCGTCTCAGGCGAACCGAAAGGCGCTCCGCGCCTTCCTCACACCGGAGACGACCCACTGGCAATACACGCACGGCATACCCGACCCGACCTTGGTTTCTCCCGATGGCTACTCCCTCGATAACTTTTACTTGAGCCGGCCCGGCGCCGGTGAGCTGCAGCTCGACCTGTTCGGTGATTACAAGAGCAATGTCGCGCTCTACCCAACTTTCCAAAAGTATTTCCGCACTCACAAGCCGCGTTTCCTGGCTGTGTGGGGCAAGAACGATCCGTTCTTCCTCCCGGCGGGTGCCGAGGCGTTCAAACGCGACAATCCAGGCGCGGTCGTGCGCTTTTTTGATACAGGACACTTCGCACTGGAGACCCACGCTCCGGAAATTGCCGGAGCAATGCGCGACTTCCTTGCCTGTTGATTATCGCGACCGGCGCCCGCCCCCACGTGGCGCAGTGTTGCGCTGGTCACGGAGGAGGCAGAGGGCTGATCGCCTGAGGAGTTTGTGGCGATAACCCGAGCTCTTCCTAGTTTCCAGCCCACCAGCCTGGCTGACCGACGAAGGCACATCGACATGGCGCCAAGCACTTGTGCTCCTTCATCGCTTTGGCTCGCAGAGGAGGAAAACTCATGCCCCAACCAGAACATCAAGATTTCCTGATCCTAGGCAGCGGACAAGGTGGCAAGCTGCTCGCCTGGCATCTGGCCCGATCGGGGCAGCGCGTTGCGGTCGTTGAACGCCGTTGGGTCGGTGGCTCCTGTCCCGCCGTCGCCTGCCTGCCCAGCAAGAACGAGATCTGGAGCGCGCGCGTCGCGCATCTGACCCACCACGCCGCTCAGTTTGGCACCGAGACGGGTGCAGTCGTGACGGACATGGCGAAGGTTCGGCGCCGCAAGCAGGACATGATCGACCGCGAGATCGCCTTCCACCTCAACGCCTATAAGACCAGCGGTGCCGAGCTCATCATGGGAAGCGGACGTTTCATCGCGCCGAAAACGATCGAAGTTGCCTTTGAACGACGGTGGCAAGCGCGTGCTGATCGGCAGCAAGGTCGTCATCAATGTCGGCACGCATGCCGCAATCCCTCGCATTCCCGGTCTGGAGGTGGTCCGGCCCCTTACCCACATTCATCGTGCTCGGCGGCGGCTATGTCGGTCTGGAAATGGCCCAGGCCTATCGTCAATTCGGCAGCCGCGTGACGGTCGTCGAGCCCGGCCCTCAGATCGTGGGTCGCGAGGACCGCGACATCGCCGATGAGATGCAGAGACTTCTCGCCGACGAAGGGGTCGGTTTTCTCATCGAGGCAGAGCCCCTCAACGTGCATGGCCGATCCGGCGAAGAGGTCAGCGTGACCGTGCGCACCGCTTCCGGTGAGCGCAAGATTGAGGGCAGCCACCTCTTAGTCGCTGCTGGCCGCGTCCCGAACACCGCCGGCACCGGCCTTCAAGAAGTGGGCGTCGAGCTGGACGGCCGCGGCTACATTCGCGTCAATGAGAAGCTGGAGACAACTGCGCCCGGGGTCTGGGCGCTTGGCGAATGTGCCGGCAGCCCGCAGTTTACGCATGTGTCGGTCGATGACTTCCGCATCATCAGAGACAATCTGGGCGGCGGGAACCGCAGCACGCGCGACCGACTGGTACCCTACTGCATGTTCACGGACCCGCCGCTTGCCCGTGTCGGGCTCAGCGAGGCTGACGCACAACGGCAGGGCATCATTGTGCGCGTCGCCAAGCTTCCGATGAGCAGTGTGTTGCGGACGGAGGCGACGGAGGAAACGCAGGGCTTCATGAAGGTTGTCGTAGCCGGAGATAACGACCGCATTCTCGGCTTAACGATGATCGGCTCCCAAGCCGATGAAGTCATGGTCGCGGTGCAGACGGGTATGCTGGCGAACCTCCCCTATCCGAAGCTCCGCGATGCGGTCATCACACATCCGACGATCGCCGAAGAGCTCGGGCCTCTTCTGTCGAACGTGCCAGCTCGGTCCGAAAGCGATGCATGAATTTTCAGAGATCATCGGTCAGGCGTGATAGCACAGCGGCGCGGTCGCCTCACGGACCTCTTACAGCGGGTGAATGTGTTCCAGCGCCGCTCTTTCCCGCCCGTTCAGCGGATACCCGATCACTCAAGCTCCGGCTTGGCTCTCCGCCGGCGCTTGGTCGTGCTCCGCCTGACCTTCGCCTCGATGCGGCGCTCCTTCGAGGCCCGTGTCGGTCGCGTCGCAATGCGTGGCCGCGGCACAAACATCGCTCGCCGCACCAGCTCGGCAAGGCGGTCGCGCGCGTCCTCCCGGTTCTGCTCCTGCGTCCGGAAGCGCTCGGCGCGGATGACCAGCACGCCGTCCTTCGTCACTCGCCGGCCGGCAAGCCGCATCAGCCGCGCGCGGACGGCGGCCGGCAGGCTCGGCGAACGGGCGACATCGAAGCGCAGCTCGACGGCGGTCGAAACCTTGTTGACGTTCTGCCCGCCGGGTCCCGAGGCGCGTATGAACTCCTCGCTCAGCTCCGACTCCGGGATATCGATGGTGCTCGTCACGCGCAGCAAGCCGACGCCTCCTTAGTTTCCTCGGTTGCCCCCGAGCCTTACAGCGCGCTGCGATTCTTGGCCAGCACCGCATATCCGACCCGCAAGACCCTGCAGGGGCGTCTTCGTTACCTGTACGAGGCTGATCGTCCGTTTGCGAAACCTCCGATCCCGCTGAGGGGCAAGAGCGAGAGATGCTCGGCAAGGATGCGCGCCGTGGAATCAACGCCGCCGCCCGGTCCGAGGCCGTGCGTGATGGTGATGGACCGCTCCGGCCATGCGGCCAGCGCGGGAGTGGCGATGAAAGCGGCAAGACCTGCGACCACCACTCGTCGGTTCGGCTCTATCATTGCTCCCTCTGCGAGATATTTATGCCGTCAGACGCGGCGTTGGGCCAAGTTCGGCCCATGCTTGCGCCCTCTCGGTCGGCGAGGCTGATAGTGCCGCCGAGCACTGCTGAAAGTCCTTAATGATAAGGATCAGCTGGGCAGGCTGCGAAGGAAATCGATGATCGCAGCATTGACTTCGTTTGGTCGTTCCTGCTGCGTCCAATGTCCGCAACCTGGAACCCGCTGTATCTCACGCAGGGCCGGTACGAACTGTTTGAGATTGGCGAGCAGCTGATCCGTTCCCGGGAAGGACACCACGAAATCTCAGTCGCCCACGATGTAGAGGGCGGGGTTCTGCACCGTCGCACCAGCGAGGGATCCCTGGAGCTCCCAGTTGCGGTCGATATTGCGGTAGTAATTGAGAGCGCCGCGGAAGCCGCTGCGCTTGAACGAGGCGGCGTAGAAATCAACGTCGGCTTCGCTGAGCCACGGCGGCAGCGCAGCTGGCGCGCCGGGACCTTGCAGGAAGCCACCGCCCTTGGGCACCATGCCAAGGCCCGTACTGCTGGATCCGGCGGCTGGGCGCGCCGCGATGCCGTCGCCGGAGGCGCCGAACAACATGCTCCGCAGTGTCAGGCGCGGATCGCGCCCAAGCTCCGCTTCGGCGACGCCGGGCTCTTGGAAGTAGAGCTGGTAGAATTGAGCATTCTCGGTCCGCGGCATCGCGCTGGTGGGTCTCACCTTGCCGCGTGGCCGGAATGGGACACTCAGTGCCACGATTGCACGAAATCGATCGGGCCGCATGAGCACGGCTTGCCACGCAACAGTGGCGCCCCAGTCGTGACCGACGATGACAGCGCGCGGCGTTTGCAAGGCGTCCAAGACGCCGACCATGTCGCCCACAAGATGAAAGATGGTGTACTGGTCAATCGCTTCGGGCCGATCGCTCTTCCCATAGCCGCGCATATCCGGAGCAACGGCATGAAAGCCTGCTGCCGCGAGGGCGTCGATCTGATTACGCCATGAATACCAAGACTCTGGAAAGCCGTGGGCCAACAACTACCTGGAAGGCCTTTTAGGCTGTGGGTCCCGCGCTCCTCAAACCGGAGGCCCGATCCGGCCACAAGGTCACTGACCGTCCTTGACACCAATACCTCGTCGGGCGCTGCGAGGGCGCCAATCCGGGCGCCAATATGCACCGCAATTCCTCCAAGCTTCTCGCCGATCACCTCACACTCGCCCGTGTGAACGCCGGCGCGAACGTGGATGCCGAGTTTCCTGACCGAGTCCACAATTGCCCGCCCGCAGCGGACCGCACGCGCCGGACCATCAAACGCCGCCAAGAAACCGTCACCGGCATTATCTATTTCGCGACCTCGATGCCGCGCGAGTTGGCCACGAACAAGGGAGTGATGTGGAGTAATAAGGTCTTTCCATTTTCGGTCACCAACTTCGACGAGCCGATTTGTTGCGCCAACAATGTCCGTGAATAGTATGGTCGCAAGCACCCGATCGCTCTCTGTTTCAATCTCTCGGCGTCGGCCAGTGAGGAACGCTTCAATCTCACCGAGCACCGAATTTGGGTCCCCGACCCATGGATTGTGATCTATTCCCGGGAACTCTGTTTACTTTGCTTCTTTAATGTGCCGGGCGAGGTATCGGCTATGCTCAACATTTATGGCGTCACCGGTGCGATGTAGGATCAGCGTGGGCACCCCAATTGTCGGGAGCACATGTCGAACATCGATGCCATGGTTCATACGCATGATGTCCAGGACGGCTCCTGGGCTAGCACTTGCGCGTTCAATTCGTCCAACGAACTTGCGCAGCTCTTCGTCGCCAGCCAGGCTTGGCGAGAACGTATCAACTAGCTTGCCTTGACCCCAAGTCTCCTCTCTCATTTTCAAAACTGCCGCTTGCCGCTCGTCGGTCGTGCCCCAAGGATTGTCGGGCGCCCAGGCAAAGCGAGCGAATGCTCCATACAAAATCAGGGCTGAGGTACGTTGAGGGTAGGTCGCGGCGAACACAATGCTCATCGGCCCACCTTCGGACATGCCAAGAAGTGCTGCGCGCGGTGAGCCAACGGCATCCATCACGGCCCGTACATCATCCATCCGCTCCTCTAAGGTTGGGATGGCGCGTGACCGGTCGGATAAGCCAGTTCCTCTCTTATCGAAACGGATCAAGCGACAAAACGATGCAAGTTGGTTCATGAAACTTGCGTAGAACGGCTGCTCCAGCTGCATTTCAAGATGTGTTATGAAGCCAGGCACGAACACCAGGTCGAGCGGGCCGTCGCCCATAACCTGATAAGCTATGTACCGCTCTTGGCGTAACGGGTGTCGGGCACACTGAGCATCGACTGATCCTCCGGGAAGACCAGATCATAACGTGAAGGTGAGCCTGCGGCACCATGATGGCGCCGACCGGGCCCACGACTCCACACAAACTAGTGCTGTCAGTGGGTAGTCGTGCCGGAAGCGGATATCGGGCTGGCCAAATTCTTTGATTGTTCCCTGACGCCTGTTAATGGGATGGCCCGGATGCCCGGAATCGGGGGAGCTCCGGACACCGATTGAAGGTCTCAGGACCCCGCGGGCGAGGCGGCCTTTGACCCATAACTGCCATCGCTGATGCGGGCGCATTGCAATGCAGCAAACCGATGCGGTGAGTGCTGGTACGGTATTGACCGCACGGGCACCTATCGACTTGTCGGTCTCCATGTACCGCGAATACTCAAAGCCCAGT
This sequence comes from uncultured Alphaproteobacteria bacterium, assembly GCA_963775835.1. GTDB lineage: Bacteria > Pseudomonadota > Alphaproteobacteria > Rhizobiales > Hyphomicrobiaceae > AWTP1-13. Next base: position 58,976 of record CAVZKV010000001.1, read on the forward strand.
GGCGGGAGATCTGCCCGCGGCCCAGTCGACAAAGATTGAATTGGTCAACAAGGTCCGCACAAGGCGCTTGGCCTCTTCTCAGTCCACTAGCCTCGACGCATCCAATAAGTGTCTTCCTAGGCCTCTCCGGTCTGATGAGCCGCCCGAAGAGAATTTCATGAGTTCATTTTCCGTGCCGGGCAAGGTGAACTGAAAGAGGGCGCCGCGAGGTGCATTCACATCTGCCCACAGCCTGCCGCCGTGGGCATCGATGATCGACCGACAGATCGATAATCCCATCCCAACCCCGCTGGACTTTGTGGTATAGAAAGGCTCGAAAACGCGCCCCAGATGATCCGGAGCAATGCCCGGTCCAGAATCGCGCACTGCCACGAGGACACTACCGGTCTGGCTTCGCTCGGTGCTGATCAACAAGTCTCGTGCGCTCGCCTCAACCGAGCCCATGGCTTCGACCGCGTTCAGGATCAGGTTGAGGACGACTTGTTGCAATTGAACACGATCCCCCTGAACAGGAACCAGCCCCTCCGTGAGCCGGGTTCGGACCGAGACCTCATTTTTGGTGATGGCGCTTTGCGCCAATTCGATCACCTCGTCGATCGCTTTATTAAGATCAAAACGATCCTTTCGCGGAGGCGCTTTCTTGACGTGATCACGGAGCCGGTCGATGATATCTCCGGCGCGATCGGCATCGTCTACGACACAGGCGAGCGCTTCCCTGACTTCGCTAAGCTCCTGCGGCTGCTTGTCCCAAAAATGGATGGCCGCCCGGGCGTTGTTGCGCGCGCTGGCGATCGGTTGCGTGATTTCGTGAGCCAGCGAGGCAGCTAGCTCTCCCAATATGCTCACGCGATTCATGTGCGCGAGCTCAAACTGTATCTGATGCAGCGCCTCATGAGCCCGCTTGGTCGCGGTGACATCCATCAGCGCTCCAACAAGCTCTAGACGATTCGATGCATCAGTCGTGGCATGAGCTAAAACGCGTACGGACTTGATCGTGCCATCCGTCATCAGCAGGCGATGCTCAAGGTCGATATCTTGCCTTTCCTGAGATGCCCTATCGAATGTCTGTCGCACCAACGTGACATCGTCAGGATGGACCCGCTGAAGTGCCAGTTCAAAATTCGGCGGGATCGTTAAGTCATATCCAAAGATACGATACGTTTCTTCCGACCAATAGATTTCTTGGGTCGCAACCTTCCAGCCAAAGCTGCCCGTGAGGCTTAGCCGTTGGGCTTCAGCCAAATAGGCCTCGCTCCGCCGCAAAGCGTCTTCCGCCCGCCTGCGTTCAGTGATGTCGGTATTGGTCTCCAAGATTGCGGAAGGCTGCCCCCGCTCGTCCCGTTGCAGCGACCACCGGCTCGATACAACCACCTGCGTCCCGTCGCGCTTGGTGTGGACGAGTTCCCCTTCCCAGCGCCCAGTGCCGATCAACTCGGCTGTAATGTCCTTAAGCGGTTCGGGAAAGCTTGTTTGCAGAAGTAGGTGCGTGGCGTTGCCGATCGCCTGCTCAGCTCCCCATCCGTAAAGCTCCTCGGCCCCGCGGTTCCAATAGGTGATGAGGTCGTTCATGTCGCGGACGAAGATCGTGTCATGGGTCAGGTCGAGGAGTTGAGCCTGCGCACGCAGCGCGGTGGCGGCCGCTTGGTTTTTCAATGCAAGGACGGTAGCGAGTCCGATCGCGAACACGCTCACCAGGCACCTGACGAGGGCCGTGTCAACGCCAAGGTCGTGCGACACTAGATAGCCCAGCACCGTAAGTGCCACGCAGGCCGATCCCACAAGAAGAATGCCGCGCCGCCGCAAAAAATTGGCCGCCATCAGAACGACGACCGCATAGAGAACTGCAATGGCCATACCCAGAATGGTAAACGTATCGACAACGAAGATGCCGACAGCAAGGGCCCCGGTCGCGAGCGGCAGAATTGGGGAGGCGGCAAATGCCGAAAAGGGCGACTTCTGCATCACCTCGACAAGGCGCTCACGCGCCTCAGCCTTGAGCAGTTGTTCGAGATCAGTCGTGTCTGGCGAGCTCGACCAACGCACGCTTTCGCTCCGGTCAAGTGATGCTTAAGAGCCCTTGCGCGCCCAGTCGCGCTGCCACTCCAGCATCACCTGCTGCCAAGTGACGGGAACGATGCCGGCCTGCACCATGCGGTCCATGGCGTACTTGTGCGCATCGGCCGAGGTTCCGCCCGACGCATCGGCGACCATGTAGATCTCATAGTCCGTGTCGTGGCGGCAGGAGAGCGCGAACGTTGTGTTGCACACCTCCGTCCAAAGCCCCGCAACGACCACCTTCTTGCGGCCCTTGGCGGCGTTTGCCCCGAGCGCGTCGCGCACGTTCTGGTCGTCCCACGAGTTCATGGAGCTCCGCTCCAGGATCTTGTTTTCGGGGTACACCGCAAGCAGCTCGGGATAGGTGTTGCCCGAGAAGCTTTCGGTCTCGACGGTGGTGATGGTTGTCGGGATGTTGAACACCTTGGCCGCCTTGGCCATCGCGACGACATTGTTCTTCAGCACCTGGCGGTCGATCGATTGCACGCCGAAGGCCATTTGCGGCTGCTGGTCGATGAAGAGAAGCTGGCTGTTCTGGGGGTCAGGACTTCGAGGTTATTCGCCATGATCTTACTCCTTGTCGAGTTGACGCTGGCACTGAATTCGGCCCCGGGCGGCCGTCAGTTGTGACCGCGTTGGCATTGGCATCAATGCGGATGCGCCCCTGGGCTCTTGCCGCCCGTGTGTCCGGTGTGTTGGACCGCGCTGATACATCGTGGGCTGATAGTCGATGAGCGCGATTGCATAATTCTGCGGGGTCAGGATCTCATTATGGGCCATGAGCTCTGCCATCGGAATGCCGCATCGCAGCGCGAATGCGGTGCCCGCAAGACGAAGGGGTCCCCCGAGACGGGGAGAAAGGGAAAGCCGTGTAGTCTTGATAAAGTGATGCTCGCGCCTACGGGTAACCGTGCCCATCGGGGTAAATACTGAAAAACGACACCGGGAAACAAGACACGGACCGCACGCTGCTCGATCGCGTTGTCGCCCACCTTCATCGTTCGGCCCTCGGCGGTGTGTGGCCGTCCCTTTGGGCGCAAAGACCGCGCCTGAAGAAGCACGACACGCGTTTCGTTGCCAAATTGCGCTGCGCTGCATGAGCCAGAACAGACATCGCTTCGATGCACCTGTCGCACCGCAAAATCGCCGGCGAGCCTCGCCCAACCGGCCCCCGAAGTCCTCCGTCCCGAGGTCGATCGGCTGGCCACCCCCCACACCAATCCGGGACCGATCACGATCTGCTGGCTGGCTGAAGAGCCACGCTGATGGCTCGCCGCACACGAGCCGGGTCTGCAGCCGTGAGCGAGAAAGCTTCATCGCCGCCCTCGCAACTGCCGGAAGCAATTTGCGGCAGGCCACCGTGGAGGACGTGCATTCTGCTCTGGAGGCCATCCGGAGCAAGGCGAACCATAGCTCGCCGCGGGTGCGCATTGGATGCAGTGCAGTTACCAGACCGCCTGCTGGTGCTTCCTCGGTTAGCTGCGCAGCGGAAGCCACTCGGGTTTGCTTGAACCGCGCGGGGCGAGCACCGTGTGAAAGGCTCCCGGTGTGCGCGACATTACGATCTGGTCCGTCATTCCCTGATAGCTTCCAAGCGGAGTTTCAGCGGCAAACAGATCCGGAGCGATGTACGTGTGCTCGTCGGTCGAGCCCGCGGTCGCTTTTGCGTAAGCCTTGTCGAAGATGCCTAACGAGAGCAACCAAAGCACAGTCCTTGTCAGCGAAACCACTACGCGATAGCTGCCTCCCTCGATCGCCCGCCGGCGGAGTGCTGCTAAGATTCCAGTCGTGCCTAACCAGGCGACCACGTTATCGCAAATCGGCACAATCGGCGGCTGCCTCGGCCGAGTTGGCGAACCTTCGATCGTGAAGAGGCCAGACACCGCGGCGCCGATCTCATCGAACCCGGGCCGGTTCGACCACGATCCCCTCTCTCCGTGCAGAACCACGGTTGCGTGAATCAATCCGGGCTTCTGCTCGCAAAGCACCTCGGCATCCAGATCGTGCTTTTTCAAAAATCCTGGGCGCTTATTAGCAAAGAATACATCAGCACCCTGGAGGAGCTGATTGAACCGTGCGCGATCCTCGTTCGAGTCGTCCAGTATCGTTGAACGCATTCCCACCTGGACATCCCACGCAAAGGCTTCGATCTCCGAATCCCGGGGTCTCCAGATGTTGAGCACGTCCGCGCCGTATAGAGCCAGGTCTCTTCCCATCGCGCCCCCCGCAATGACATGACCCATGCCGAATGCACGGATGCCGGAGAGAGGAAGATTGCTGCTCGCCTTGAGCGGAACGGGGTCGCTCTCCCCGATTTTATCCACCGCGATCAGCGGCATGTTGGCGAGGACTTGTGTATATTGGGGTTCGCGACGGAATTCCTCGTTCGTGCGCACCATCGCGAGAACCAATCCTTCGGTCGCCGCAGCCTGCTCTAATTCCACAGCGTCCCATTTGAGTATGGCGTTGTTGATGGATTCCGAACTCGGGCTGCAGCGGAGAAAGTCGAGGGTACGGACGAGTATTTGAGGATAAATGTCCAGCGCCACCACGTATCGTCCGTCGCGCGTCTGGCGAAAGAAGTGATCCATGTTGAAGAATGGGCTGACCGCATAGCCACCTGGGGTGGGACCTCGGCCATTGACGGTTTCCCATTTGCCCTCAAAGAATCCGCAGAAACGTCGCAACGCCTTGCGCACGTCTACTGAGATATTCTGTCCTTCGCCGGTGGCTTGTCTCCAAAGAGCGGCCACCGCTACGCTCCTTGCGGCCAGACCGATTGCAGCCATTGTCCCGAACCGCAACGGGCTTTGCAAAATTGGATCACTTCCATAGAAACTGAGTTCTCCGCCACAATCGTTAGCAGTCATGCCGACATCCGCGAGGACCTCATTCACGCCTTTCTTCAGATCGAAGTCTGGCGACGTTGCGGGATGACCCAACCCATCTTCTAGTGCCTCAGTTAAACCGTCGTTCGTTTCAACAGATCGATCAGTTATTGTCGCGGTACTCATTGCTGGTTCTCCTGCATTGCGCAGCTCGAGGCGAAACTTTTTGCCGTCGTGAGAGGTCAGAGTCGAGTAGGTCCCGCCTGGCCTCGGCAGCTCCGGGATTAATCGTGAGCTGCGCTGGCCGGTGAAATACGACCAGAGCCATTGGCGTTGGACACGCAGGCGATTCTGCAGCTGGGGTAGGGAGAGGATGTGAACGAACGCCCACACCAGCCAGGTGAGGAATCCGCTCGTGTGCAGTCGGCCCCTTTCGAGTACCGCGTAATTCTTGCCGACCACGGCCATGTTGCCCTTATCGAAATAGCTGAACGGATGTGCGATCTTCTGCCCCTTCAGCTCTTTCGCGATCAGCCACCCGACATACTGCCCTTCCTGAATCGCCGCCTGCGCCACGCCGGGCACAGGATGTTCTTTTTGCGTGACCGACGCCGCGTCGCCGACGACGAATACTCCGGGCGCCTCCACGATCTTAAGAAACGGGTCAACGAGCGCCCGCCCTGCGCGGTCAGTTTTGGTGCCGAGCATTTTTGGAATTGGCGATGCCGCGACTCCCGCGGTCCACACCACCGTAGCGCTCGGAATCCTGCTTCCGCCGGCAATCACGCCCTGCTGGTCGACTGACTCGACTTTGACATCCGTCAGGACCTTTACGCCAAGCTTCTCGAGGCGCCTCGCCACCTTGCGCGACACGGATTCGGCAAAAGTAGGCAAAACCCGTTTAGCCCCATCGAGCAGAATGATGCTGGCCTTTGCCGGATCTATGCGGCGGAAGTTGCCACGCAGCGTCACCTTCATCAGCTCGGCCAAGGACGCTGCGAGTTCCACGCCACTGGGACCTGCTCCGACCAGGACGAACGTCATCTGACGGGCGCGTTCGTCCTCGTCCTCGGTCGTTGCGGCCAGTTCGAGCGCGCCCAGAATTTTGGCTCGGATCGTCTCGGCATCGTTGAGGTTCTTGAGCCCGGGCGCATATCGCGCGAACTCGTCGTGCCCGAAGTAGCTCGGGCGCATGCCGGTCGCGACCACCAGATAATCGAACGCGATCTTGCGGGCTTCCGTGCCGGGGGAGGCCGCCTCAAGCGTGCGGGACGACACGTCGACACCGGTGACCTCCGCCATAAGTACGGTAACGTTTCGCTGCGTCGCTTCGAGCTGGCGAATGGGCGCAGCGATCTCTGCGGGCGATAGGACCGCCGTCGCCACCTGATAGAGCAGTGGCTGAAATATGTGGTGGTTGCGGCGGTCGATCAACAGGACCTCGGCATCAGCGTGCCGCAGCGCGTGCGCCGCCGCGAGCCCGGCAAAGCCGCCGCCGACGATCACGACACGCTTCCGCGCAGCACGAGTCTCATCAACAATGGCAGATTTTTCGATAGGACGGGTTGCTTCCGAGATCGCGCTCATTGGATCACCCTCTTGCTTCGCTGTGACGGTCATGAATCTCAGTGGTAGCCGATGTCGCTGTGCACCTTGCCGCGGAACACCCAATACGACCATGCGGTTTGCAGGTGCGGTTACTCAGCTGCGACAGTGTGTGGAGCTGTCCCCGGACGCTTGGTGCGGAGTTCGATGAGACCGAGCAGGATCTCGTCCCGCTCCGCCTCCAGCTCCTGGACCGTGCGCGATCCGACTTCAGCATGGACACTGTCGATGAGCTTCCTTTGCACTTCAGGTGTCAGAGCCGGCGAGCCGAGGGTCTTCCACCAGGCCGTCATCGGACCGCTGAACTGCTGAAAGAAGTGCTCGATGCCGCCCGGACCGCCGCCGAGGTGGTTGAGCATCATGTTGCCCATCACACCCCAGCGCAGGCCCGGGCCCCAGGAGAGCGCGGTGTCGACGTCGGCGGCGCTCACCACGCCCTCGGAAACGAGGTAATACACCTCACGGGCCAGCGCCCCCTGCAGGCGGTTGGCGACGTGGCCCGGCATTTCCTTGTTGAGGCGCACCGTCTTCTGGCCGATCGACGTATAAAACTCCCCCGCGCGCCGGATCGTTTCTTCCGAGGTCTTTGCCCCGCCCACAATCTCGACCAGGGGGATCAGGTGCGGCGGATTGAACGGATGGGCGATAACGCAGCGCTCGGGATGCGACGCGGCGCCCTTCTGGATTTCGCTCATGGTGAGCCCTGACGAGCTCGAGGCGATGATCACATCGGGGGGGAGCAACTCATCGAGCTGTCCATAGAGCTTCTGCTTGAAGTCGATCCGCTCGGGTCCGTTCTCCTGGACGAGATCGGCGCCGGCGACCGCCTGCGCGAGATCTGCGGTGAACTTGAGGTTCGACTGCGACGCTCCCGCCGACAGGCCCAATCGCTTGAGCGCTGGCCAGGCGGTCTCCACGAATTTCCTCAGCGCGGCCTCTGCGTTGGGCGCGATGTCCGTCGCGACCACCTGCAGTCCCTTGGCGAGAAACAGCGAGGTCCAGCTCGCACCGATCACGCCCGTGCCGATGATGGCGATGCGGCGAATGGGTTTGCTGTTGGTCATGTCATGTCTCCGATGCGTTCGTCAGATTTCGGCGTAAGCGATGCCCGTGAGATTGCCCTGGGCGTAGAGGAAGTTGCGCTCGTTCTTGCCATCGAGATCGGCGGAATAGACCGAGCCGGCGAAGTCGGTGACGAACATCCGGTTGCCGGGTACGTCGAGGGCGATGCCGATTCCTTCCATCAGGTGGGTGATCAAGATCTCCGGCACGGCCTTTTTGTCGATCGGCGCCCGATTGACGGTGTTGCCGCGCGGAGGATCGCCGCGGTCGGTCCAGTAGAGAGCGCGATTCTCAAGATCGAGCTCGAGGTCGATGGGCTCTGGCAATTGATCGAACAGCACCTCGATGTCGGTGCGGTTCGCCGGGCTCTCGCCCTTCGGGATGTCGATGTTGGCGCGGAAGATGCGGCCCAGGCCGGCGTCGTCGGGACCTTTTTGCGTCCAGTAAATTTTGCCAAGCTTCGGGTCGATGGTGATCCCGACACACCACCGGGCCTGATCGCGCCGGTCCTTGTCGCCACGGCCGACCTCGACCAAGGTTTCGACCTGCGAGCCGTCGAGATTTGCGCGCATCACGCGCATGCCCTCGCGGTCGCCCCAATAGAGCTTGCCGTTCTTCTTATCGAGGTGGAGCTGCTTCGGCGTGTAGGTGCCCCCTTGCGGGACGATGACCCTGCGGTTCCTGCCGTCGAGATCGGCGCGCTCGATCGAGCCGTCATCGAGGTTGGGAATGCCCATGTTGGTCCAATAGATGTGGCCCGCCGCCACATCCACGACAATTCCGTCGGGGAGACGGCAATTGGTGACGATGGTCTTGCGGTCGGACCCGTCGGGATTCATCGAGTGAATGCGGTCCCCGCTCAGTTCGAGAAGGAACAGGCGGCCTGACCGGGTCGCGGATGACGCGTTTGTTCCCGATCGCGCCGCTGGAGTCACTGGTTTTGCCGTGGAAGTTGTCGATGCCATCTGAACTGCTCCTCGTTCGGGTCTCATCGGTTCGCGCCACCAAACTTCGGCGACGCACGGCCGCGCGTAGGCTGAAAAAACGGTTGACGTACTTTCGCAATTAGAAATACCGGCGAGCCATCGCACCAAGCTCGTGCACGACGATCTTGTTTGCTGCTGGAACACGACGAGTTGCGCCCGAAGAAGAGCCATCGGAGCGACCATCCGGGTGAAGGAACTGAATATCGATCGTGCCCATCGCGGGGAACCGGGTCCGCGGTCGTGCGCTTCCGTTAAGGCTTCGTTTAAGCCGGGCCCTTACTGGGCGATTGTGCGGTTGCGCGAAGTCATGGACGGGACCTCCACCGCACCGAATTTTTCAGTTCTCACATCCGCTCGCAATCGGGACAAACCCGTACACATTGAGAAGTGCACCGTCAGATGTGGATTGAGGTTCTCTCCCAGGACCAGCTCGTCATCGCTGCCGGCGCGAGCAATAGTCATCCAGGCCTTTCTCAATCTGGTAAAGAACGCCGCATGGCTGCTGCGCCGCCCAAGGTAGATGTGGCGGACGTGATCGCTGGCCACAGAGAAGTTGCTTGGCATTACGGTGTCGTCCGCGTTACTCGCTCGCGCCGACGAGGTGATCGAGTAGGTTCCTTCCGCCTACACCTGCTGCAGATGCTCAGGGCCGTTCTTGGCACAAGGCAGTCGACTTCGGCGATGAAGCAACCCCCGTCAGGTCTCTGGGGGGTAAGCCGACATGAACTTGATGCGGGCCGCTCGGCACGTCTCGGATTCGCAGAGGGTCGCGCTCGCCAGCCTGCCGAATGAAGAGCCACCCGTCTGTCGATCGGGTCTGGAAGGCCAGGGCAAGCCTCAGGCTACCCAATGCTCCCAAACGAACGGACCGTAGAGTGCCGCGGTCACCGCGCTGAATACCAAGCCGATGACGATCCAGGTCCACAGATCGGCTTCAGGTTGCTTCGTTTCGTTCACGGTGTGCATCGTCGACCCTGCCATGCGAGAGCTTGCGTTGCTCGACGCACCAAGTGCGTCTTCGGAGCTTCCCCTACCCGCTGCAGTGCGGGCGTGAGTGCGTTGTCCCATAGTTTGGTTTGGGCCGCTGTTACGTAGGGAACAACCATTCCTGCCGCCCACGGGCAAACAAACCAGCGCCTTTGACAGCTGCTAAGGGTTAAGCGGACCCGTGCTGAACCGAGTCAAAGAGACCGAGGTTGACCCGGAGCGGTCCTCGGCCAGGTCAGCTTATTGCAATGCAGCGATCCAATGCGGTGGGCGCGAAGAACTGATAGTCTCTCGGCATCTCCTCTGCTCCAACGGGGGGCAAATGAACCGCCGATGCGAACCATAGTCGAAGACCGCCACTTGCCGATCGACATCAATGCCCAGCCGGTGGTACAGGCGGCCGCCGCGCTCAAGCCGACATTGCGGTACTACCAGGACGACATCGAGCGCGAGCAGCGGCTGTCGCCTGAGCTAGTCGAGCAGATGCATGCGGCGGGCTTTTACCGCCTCCTGCTGCCGCGGTCGCTCGGCGGCCTGCAGGCCGATCCGCTGACCTACATCCGCGTCGTCGAGCTCCTGGCCGAAGGCGCAGGCTCGGTCGGCTGGAACGTCGCCAACAACGGCGTCGGCCAGCTGGTCACGCTCGGCCTTCCGGACGACGGCGTGCAGGAGATCTATCCGAAGGACCATCGTACCGTGATTGCCGGCACCGCGGTGCAGGGCGGCGGCCAGGCGGTGTCGGTCCAGGGCGGCTATCGCGTCAGCGGGCGCTGGACCTTCGGCAGCGGCTGCCATGAAGCAGCCTGGATGCTCGGCAGCTTCCAAATTCTCGACGACGGCCAGCCGCGCCGCCGCGACGACGGCGGCATGTTCTGGCGCGGCCTGTTCCCGCGCGCCGAGGTCGAGGTCATTCCCGGCAGCTGGGAGGTGAGCGGGCTGCGCGGCACCGGGAGCTTCGATTGGACGGTGAGGGATTTCTTTCTGCCGGAGCGGCGCACGATGGTTCATGCTGGCGTACCGCTCGACAACCAGTGGGCGCATTGGCCGGGCATCACTTACGCCCTGCCAGCAGCAGCCTGGGTCGGGCCGCACCAATGCGCGGTGATCACCGGGCTGGCGCGCGCCGGCATCAACGCGCTCCTCGAGCTTGCCGGCGAGAAGACGCCGCGCGGCCGCACGGGCAGGCTGTGTGACAATCCGCAGGTGCAGGACGCGGTCGGGCGTGCCGATGCGATCCTCAATTCCGGACGCATCTATCGCAACGCGATGATCGCGGAGCTGTGGAATACGCTCGCCGACGGCCGCGAGACCACGCTCGAGCAGCGTGCCCGTTGCCGGCTCGCCGCGGTGCATGCAGGCGACTGCGCACGCCAGGCGATGGACCTGATGTTCCGGCACGGCGGGAGCACCTCGTTCAAGACCGAGAGTCGACTGGCCGAGGTATGGCGCGACCTGCAGGTGGTCGGCCAGGCGGCGACGCTCGCTCCGGAGTGGTATCCGATCGGCGGCCGTGCCTTCCTCGGGCTCGAACCCGGCCCGCGGCTGCGCTAGCCGGCCGCGAGCAGGCTGGTCAGTGCGGGTCAGCCGACCGATCCGGCCCCTGGCGGCGTCGGCCAAGGCTAGGTCGTTCTTGGATAAGACCCACAAGGCGTCGTGCAGACAACGGCGGCCCTAGCGAACGAACCGGACGCCAATGCGACCGGAAGGACCTCGGAAATCAGGCGCTTACGGTTGGTTGCCGTCTTATCGGCCTGGGCCGAGAATGACCGAAAACTTCTGGACGACCGTCAAGGTGTCGCTGATGGTTGCGGGTACGCAGGGCGGCGGTAATGCGCTGAGCATCTGGATGCCGACCTATCTGCGGACGGTGCGCGGCTTGTCCTCGACCAGCACTGGGGGCTTCCTGATCGTGCAGATCCTGGGTGCCCTGGTCGGGTTTCTGATCGGCTCTTACCTCGCCGACTACGTCGGGCGGAAGGGCACCTTTGTCTGGTCGGTTGTCGCCTCGTTTGTGATGGTCCTCCTGTTTCTGCTCGTGCCAATGGACAACACCGCGCTGTTCTGGCTCGGCATTCCGCTGAATATCGTCCTGCTAATGAAGTTCCCGCCGATGGGACCCTTTATGACCGAGCTGTACCCGACTGAGATTCGCGGCACCGGGCAGGGCTTTTGCTACAATGCCGGGCGTGCCGCCGGCTCGCTGTTTCCGACGATGGTCGGGTATCTGAGCCAGGTGCAGTCGCTTGGCATCTCGATCGCGATCTGCAGCGCCACCGCCTTCGGGCTGATGATCGTCATGCTGCTGCTGTTGCCGGAAACGCATGGCCGCAGTCTTGCAACTTTGGAGACCGCGGCGGCCGGAGATCGATCGTTGTCGCATGCCTGTTCCGGGAATTGACGATTTCCGCGACGGCCGATCTTGCGTTATCGTTCCTGAACGTTGTTTCCGGCGACGTTCCGAGAGTGGAGGAGACCAACAGGATGAGCGGAAATTTTGCCCCCCTTAACTGCCTGAAAGGCGTAAAGGTCGTCGACCTGACGCAGTTCGAGGCCGGCCCGACCTGCACCGAGGCCCTGGCATGGATGGGCGCCGAAGTGGTGAAGGTCGAGAACCCGAAGCGGGGCGACCCTGGCCGGCAGGTCACGGGAAGCGGCCCGGGGGGCACCGACTCCTATTACTTCAAAATTCTCAACGCGAATAAGAAATCGATCACGGTCGATCTCAAGACGCCGCAGGGCATCCAGCTCGTCAAGGACATGGTCAAGTCAGCCGACGTGTTCGCCGAAAACCTGGCGCCGGGCACAATCGAGCGTCTCGGCCTCGGCTATGATGTGCTGAAGCCAATCAACCCCGGCATCATCTATTGTCAGGTCAAAGGCTTTGGCGAAGGCAGCCCCTACGAGAAGAGCCTCGCTTTCGACATGATCGCGCAGGCCGCCGGCGGCACGATGAGCGTCACCGGCGAACCTGGTCAGCCGCCCGTCAAGCCGGGCTGTACGATCGGCGACACCGGCTCCGGCATGCTGATGTGCATCAGCGTTCTCGCCGCGCTGTACGAGAAAAAAGAGACCGGCAAGGGCCGCCGCCTGCAACTCGCGATGCAGGACTCGGTCATGCACTACATCCGCACCTCGTTTGCCGTCATGTCCAAGGGCGGCAACAAGAAGGGTGCGCCGCGCATGGGCGCGCAGAGCACGTCCGGCGCACCCGCACCGTGCGGCATCTACCCGACCAAGCCGGGCGGCTATAACGACTACGTCTACATCTTCTGCAGCCGCGCCAATCCCGAGCATTGGGACCGCCTGCTCAAGGTGATCGGCCGCGAGGAGCTGATCGGCGACGCGCGCTTCGCGACCAACGAAGACCGCAACGCCAACGAAGGCTTCATCAACGAAATCATTACCGAGTGGACCAAGAACCACACCAAGGAAGAGGCGATGAAGATCATCGGCGCGGCAGGTGTGCCGGCCGGTGCCGTACACGACACCCTTGAGCTGTGGAACGACGAGAGCTTTGTCGAGCGCGGCATCATGCAGACGATGAAGCACCCGGATGGCGACTGGAAGTGCGAGACCTGGCCGGTCCGCTTCGACGGTAAGCCGCCCGAATTGAAGCCGGCGCCGAAGCTCGGGCAACATACCGACGAGGTGATGGCCAGTTGGCTCAAGATGAGCCCCAGAGACGTCGCGAAGCTGAAATCCGAAAAGATCATCGGCAACAGCTAAGGCGTCCTGACGCGCGGCGTCGTTTAAGCCGGGCGGCTCGGGCAACCGTGCCGCCCGTTCTTTCTCCCGATTGCGCGCGTTGAAGGAGGTGCGGTGCCGGTCGGGTTTTGCGGCTGGATCTTCCGGTCCAGGCACCAACCAAGTACAAGCTGGCAATTACCATGAAGACGGCGAAGGCGCTCAGAATTACCGTGCCGCCGTCCCAACTCGCCCGCCGCGACGAGGTGATCGAATAAGTCCTTCTGTGCACGCACCTCGTTGCACCTGCTCACAGCCGCTTATGGCACACCCCGGAAGACTTCGGCGCTGCAACGACTTGGTCCGCTTTCTGATGAACTTTGATCGTGCCGCTGAGACAGCTGGCATGCCTCTTGGTGACCCACATTAGGAGAAGTGGGCGATGTCCCGGTCGGGGCGCTGGCTCTCCAACCGCGACCAATCTATGCTGCCGACTGACGTTTTTCTTTTTGTTGCCCAAATGAGGTACGCGTCATGGTTCTCGAAGGCAAGGTCGCACTTGTTACTGGCGGCTCGGGAGACATCGGCGGTGCAATCGCCAAAGCGTTGGCGACGGCCGGCGTCGACGTTGGTCTCACCTACGTCGGGAGCGTTGATCGTGCCTCCTCGACCGTCGATGCCGTCCATGCGCTAGGCCAGCGAAGCGGCGCAATTCAGCTCGACCAGCGCGATCCAGGCGCCATAGAGGCATGCGTCGGTAAGGTGGTTGGAGAGTTCGGTCGCCTGGACATCCTGGTGAACAATGCGGCTTGGAACATCGGTATTCCTTTCCGCGATCTGGCCGCCCTGAACGTAGATGTCTGGGACCGCATGCTCGAGACCAATCTCCGCGGACCATACTTGCTCGCAAGAGCTTTTGCGCCAGAGCTCAGTCGCCACAAGGCGGGTCGCATTATTAATATTGCATCGCTTGCCGGCCTCATTCCTGGAGGCAGCAGTATCGCCTATGCCTCGAGCAAGGCGGCGTTGATCCACCTCACGCATTGCTTGGCGGTTGCCCTGGCACCGGATGTGGCAGTCAACTGCGTCGCTCCCGGTTTGGTCGAAGGAACACGCATGGCCGAGAGAGTTCCTGACGAAATGAAACAACGCGCTCGGAACCAAGCGGTCCTCGGCAGGACGGGAAGTGCCCAGGACATCGCCGACCAGGTGGTCACGTTCTGTCGGGCTGAGTCCGTGACGGGACAAGTGATTGTGGTTGACGGCGGAATGCCCGGCGGCATGCGCTAAATCTGTTCTGCCTGGCGCAAGGAGGCTGATGGCGGGACTTCCGTTTCCCTGACGGACCGCTGAAGGTTAATCGCTGGCATGAACACGCAAGAGAGTTTGACCGCTTCTGGCAGATTGTGTTGCAAAAGTATTCTGGAGCCCGTCCACGCGAGCGAGGGTAGCAAAAGATTCCCGTCAGGCTCAGATAGGGAGCTGGGATTCTCCGGGGAACCAACGACGACGAATGAAATGCTATCAGTCGTGCCATCTATCAGACTTCGGAGCGACTTTTACAACAAAATCGGCACTGAGCGCTCGTTCACCTCGCCGGGCTAATCTCGTCAGCTGCTGATAGAGCAAGAGACCAGGGAAAAGGCCTAATCAGGCACGCCCTCTGGTCTCTCCATGACCCTGGCTGTGTGAAAACTCCACCGATGCTATGATTTGCCTGTTGAATCGGTGGGGGGCATTGATGAAGGGCTTCGTTGCAGGGGCGGAACGGGCGCAGGCGTCGCTGCTGCCGGAAAGCCTTGAAGACTGGGTCGACGAAAACAATGCTGTTCGCGTGATCGACGTGTTCGTCGATGCGCTCGATCTCGCCGATCTGGGGTTTGAGGGGGTCGAGCCCGAGGCGACGGGCCGGCCAGCGTATCATCCATCAACTCACCTGAAGCTCTACATCTACGGCTATCTCTACCGGGTGCAGTCGAGCCGGCGGCTCGAGCGTGAGGCTGGCCGCAACGTCGAGGTGATGTGGTTGTTGCGGCGGCTTATGCCTGATCACAAAACCATCGCCGACTTCCGCAAGGACAACGGCAAAGCGCTGCGCAAAGTGTGTGCCCGCTTCGTCGAGCTCTGCCGCGAGATGGGGCTGCTGGCGAAGGCGAGCGTCGCGATCGACGGCAGCAAATTTAAGGCGGTGAATAATCGCGACAAGAACTTCACGCAGGCGAAAGTGGAGCGTCGGCGCAAGCAATTGGAAGAGAGCGTGTCGCGCTATCTGGCCCAGCTTGATACGGCCGACCTGCAGGATCCGTCGGAGACGATCACGCTGACGAAAACACGGCTGAAGGAGAAGCTGGCGAAGCTCGACGAGGAGATGAAGCGGCTTGCGGCGATCGAGAAGCAAATGCTCGCCTCGCCCGATCTGCAGATCTCGCTGACCGATCCTGATAGTCGCTCGATGGCGACAAGTGGCCGTGGCTCCGGGCGTCGTCGGCTACAACGTGCAGACGGCGGTCGATACTGAGAACCATCTGATTGTCGCGCACGAAGTAACGGCTCGGATCGCTCACAACTTGCCAGCGTGGCGAAGGAGGCAAAGGCGGCGCTGCACACGGAAAAGCTCGATGCCGTCGCTGATCGCGGCTACTTCAATGGCGAGGAGATCCTGGCCTGCGAGCAGGCCGGCATCACGGTGACGCTCCCCAAGCCGATGACGTCGGGGGCGAAGTCGGAAGGTCGCTTCGGCAAGCAGGACTTCGTGTATTTAGCCGATGAAGATGTTTATCGCTGCCCGGCGGGTGAGAAACTTACGTATCGGTTTACAGCTGAGGAGCACGGTCAGAGACTTCGCCGTTATTGGACCGACGCGTGTCGTACATGCCCAATCAAGGCCCAGTGCACGACGGGCAAAGAGCGTCGCATCACGCGGTGGGAGCACGAGGAGGTTGTCGAGGCCGTGCAGCAAAGGCTCGACAAAAATCCAGACGCCATGCGTCAGCGGCGCGAGACGGTCGAGCATCCCTTCGGCACACTGAAGATGCGGATGGGCGCGACGCACTTCCTGATGAAGACGCTGCCGAAGGTTGCCGGCGAGATGGCATTGCACGTGCTCGCCTACAATTTGACGCGCGTCATGAACATCGTCGGCATCAAGCCGCTGTTGGCGGCGATTGCGGCCTGACACGGGCCCGGCTGCAACCTCTGCAGCGCCCGAGAGCCGGTCAGGACGGCCCGATGATGGAGCAGGTTTTCCTCCCAGACCGAAATCGGAAAAAAGCTCGAAACAGTCACCTTGAAGTGCATCCCGCCTGTCGCGGGCCGGCGACACCCCCTCCGGCGCGTTATCACACGGCCAAGACCCAGAGCAAACTCGCCCCTCGCGTCGCGCGGATGGGGTTCAGCTCCAGTTTGGTGCCCTTGAAGCAGCGCAGTTATGGCCAAAGGAGAGAGCGAGGAAGCCCTTTCATTTCGCGTCTTCGCTGATCCGTTTCCCGCTGAAACTCTTGACGCCAATCAAGGTATCTGTGCCGGTCTGGATCACCCTTGATCCCCAAGTAGTAGTGGATCCTGCGCGCCATTTCCGCAGGACCTTCATGGTGAAAGAGCTCGTGATCTTGAACAGGAGCGTTAATAGATTTGCAATATTCCGGATCTCGAAAAAGTCGGTAATATTCTCGCGCCAACGCTTCTGCTTCGTTGCGTGAATAGTTGCCCTGGAGCAACTCGACAATTGAGTCGAATAGGAAATTGGTCTCAACGTCAGTCGAGACGGGCGGGATTATCGCGAGGGGCATGGCTGTGACAATTACGGGTTGCAATCGTTGAACAACTCCGCTGCCCACGGCCTGTGCAAGCTCGATGGCAGCGCGGCGGCCGCTTGCATCCTGCCAAGACGCGTCCGCCAAGCCTGATACTACGGGAGCCGTCCCCAGCGCTAGGTCTCAAATTGGCACGAAGGGATAATTGCCGAGGATCTACGACGCTGGTCCGCTGCTGGGGGTAGAGCGGCAGCGCTCCTGTGATTGCCGTGATGGTGGCGGTTCGTCTGCCCGTGACCCGTTGCGGAAGTGGACAGTCGCCCAATTACGGGTGAATTGCGCGCAGGCGGCTCAGCGCCGGTGCCGCGAGGTCAACAAAGGCGCGAACTGTTCTGGGCATATATCGCGTGGTCGGAACAACGAGACAAACGGGCCACGCTGGGGGCTCGAATTCCTCGAGTAGCCGTATTAGGGCCCCCGACGCAAAATCATCCGACACCTGATAGGAAAGCGTCCGGCCGATCCCCCGTCCAGCTTTCACGGCAACAAGCACTGCCTCTATTTCGGTGGCCATGAACCTCGGACTGAGACGCACAGCTTTGCCACGTCCGGAATTTTGAAAGCGCCATTCCATTGGAGAAGGGCGATGCGATTCGTAGACAATATCATGCTTGATCAGATCTCTCGGTGTGCGCGGACGGCCGCGCCTCGCGACATAGCCGGGACTTGCAAACAGCACCCAGCGCACTTGACCTAGCCGGCGACGAATGAACCCCGATTCTGTGAGCGGACCCATCCGAAATGCGACATCGAGACCCTCTTCGACCAAGTCAAGATTGCGATTTGTCAGAACGAGTTCAGCTCGAACGCCTGGATGCGCATCGAGAAAACTCGATATGAGCGGAGCAATGTGCCAGCGGCCGAACAGGGATGGTGCAGTCACTCGCAGGACACCATCTAGTGGCGCATCTTGCTCCTCTCTACCTCTGCGAGTTGCTTGTTCGTAGTCTGCCAGAAGCTGTCTGGCGGACGAAGCAAGGCGCCGGCCCGCGGCGGTCGGCGCCAATCGGCGAGTTGTTCGCTGAAGGAGACGAGCGCCGACACGCGCCTCAAGGGCTGCCAGCGACCGTGTCATTGCCGGAGGTGAACGTCGCAATTGACGAGCGGCCCCAGCGAGGCTGCCGGCCTCAAGAATGGTCGTTAGCACAAGCAGTTCGTCGAGACGGTCCACCATGGAGCAACTGTTCCACTAAGTGGAATGGTGACTTCCACTCTATCGCTCTTTGCCGTAGTGGCCGCAAGAATTATCTGATCAAGCACCAAAACGGTCGATCCAGACGATGAGGCGGCGCCCGTCCAGGGCGACGCGGGGTCCCACCGGCAGCAGTCTAGCGAGAGGAGAAACACATCATGGCAACCTGGACGCCCGATCCAAGCTTCCACCCCTCCCCCCGCATGGCCATGAAGGCGGCACCCGAGACGCTTGCCTACGTCGCTGCGTTCGATCCTGCCCGCAAGACACCGGATGCAATCGCTGTCGTTGATGTCGATCCAAAGTCGAAGCACTACTCACCAGATCGTGAACTCGACCCCGATGCCCAATGTAGGTGACGAACTGCACCACTTCGGCTGGAACGCCTGCTCTTCGTGTCTCTGTCCGAACGCGCCACACCCCCATGCTGAGCGCCGCTACCTCGTGGTGCCCGGGCTGAGATCGTCGCGGATCCATATCCTCGATACCAAACCCGATCCAAAGTACCCGAAGATCGTGAAGGTGATCGAGCCCGAGACCGTGGCAGAGCGTGCCGGCTACACCCGGCCTCACACCATACACTGCGGCCCCGAAGGCATTTATGTCGCCGCGCTCGGCAACCGCGAAGGCAAAGGCCCGGGCGGCGTCTTCCTCATGGACCACGAGACCTTCGACGTGCGCGGCCAGTGGGAGGTGGACCGCGGTCCGCAGCACTTCGCCTACGATGCCTGGTGGCATCTCGGCCATGACACCATGGTGACCAGCGAATGGGGCACGCCCGACATGTTCGAGAATGGGTTGATCCCCGAGGCTTTGCTAGGCGCCAAATACGGCCACCGCCTTCACTTCTGGGACCTGCACAAGAGAAAGCACCTGCAGACTATCGATTTCGGCGACAAGTATCAGCTGGTATTTGAGCTCCGTCCTGCCCATGACCCCACCAAGGCCTATGGCTTCGTTAGCTGCGTGGTGAGCCTGGAGAACCTCTCCTCGTCGATCTGGACCTGGTACAAGGAGGGCGACAAGTGGGCGGTCAAGAAGGTGATTGAGATCCCGGCCGAGCCGACTACTGAGGACCAGCTGCCGCCCTTGCTCAAGGGTTTCAAGGCGGTGCCGCCGCTCGTCACCGACATCGATCTATCCATGGACGACAAATTCCTCTACGTCGCCTGCTGGGGCACCGGCGATCTGCAGCAGTACGATGTGTCGGAGCCGTTCAATCCCAAGCTAATCAGCAAGGTCCGGATCGGCGGCATCGTGTCGAGGGCCGCACATCCAAGCGCCAAGAATCGACCGCTGAGCGGCGGGCCGCAGATGGTCGAGATCAGTCGTGATGGCAAGCGCGTGTACTTCACCAACTCGCTTTATAGCGCCGTCGACGCCCAGTTCTATCCCGACGGGATCGAGGGATGGATGGTAAAGCTCGACACCAAGCCTGGCGGAGGCATCGCCTTCGACGAGAAATTCTTCGTGAAATGGCCATCGCCACATCGTCCACACCAGGTGCGGTTGGAAGGCGGCGACTGCTCGTCGGATTCCTACTGCTATCCTTGAGAAGCAACCGGTGATTGGCGTCTCGGTTTCCCTCGAGCTCTGGCCATGGCTCACGGTTGCAGGGCTCGGCGCATTCCACGGGTTGAACCCGGGTATGGGCTGGCTGTTCGCTGTGGCGCTCGGGCTTCACCGGCAGGATCGGCGCATCGTCTGGCTCGCGCTCGTGCCGATCGCCCTAGGCCATGCGGTATCGATTGCGGCTGTTGGGCTCGTCTTTCTGTGGGTCGGTTGGTTTGTGGGCAGTTGGACGTTGCGCGTCGGTGCTGGCCTCACCTTGATCGGCTGGGCGGTTTACCACTGGCGCTTCAGCCATCGTCATCGCGTGCGCTTCGGCATGCAGGTGGGGCTCTCGGGTCTCTTCGTATGGTCGTTTGTCATGGCGGCAGCCCATGGTGCAGGCCTGATGTTGTGGCCTGCCATGATGTCGCTCTGTCTCTCGAGCGGTGCCAGTGCAGTGCCGGCGAGCGGTCCATTGACGGCCGGGCTCGCCAGTATCGGCGTACATACGCTGGCGATGCTGTCCGTTACGGCGACGATCGCGGCCACGGTTTACGAGTGGGTCGGACTCGAAGTCCTGCGCAGGGCCTGGCTGAACATCGACGTACTTTGGGTAACGGCGCTTGTGGCGACGGGCGTGCTCATGCTCCTATTCTAAAGGTGTCGAATGGCCCCCCCACAACCGCAATCATCGGCCTCCTTAGCTAATCGGTTATTCATCAATGTTAACCTGCCACAACGCCGGCATTGCCGTTACGCTTCCAAAACCGATGACATCCGGCATTGAGGCAAAGGGCCGCTTCGGCAAGCAGGACTTCGTCTATCTGAGCGATGAGGAGGTCTATCGCTGCCCGGCCGGCGAGAAGCTCAGGTACTACTACGCGAACGAGGAGAACGGGCAGAAGCTGCGGCGCTACTGGACGAATGCGTGCCGCCACTGCGCACTCAAGCATCGTTGTACGACCGGAGTGCAACGTCGCATCACACGCTGGGACCATGAGCACGTGGTAGAGGCGGTGCAGAAGCGTCTCGATGAGAACCCGCAGGCGATGCGTCAAAGGCGCGAGACTGTCGAGCATCCGTTCGGCACGATGAAAGCGCGCATGGGCGCGACCCACTTCCTAATGAAACGTATGCCGCAGGTCGCAATCGAGATGGTGCTGCACGTGCTCGCCTACAATCTCACGCGCGTGATGAACATCGTGGGCGTCAAGCCGTTGATCGCGGCGATGAGGGCTTAAGACGACCCCGCGTTGCGCGGGCTGCAGGATCTCTAAGCGCCCCTTCACGACGCATCCTTGGCCGCGCACCACACGTGCTTCAAGACCGAGATCGGAAAAATATGCTCGAAACGGCCGTCGTACGCGCGCCCGCGCGATCAAGGCTGGCCGATACCCCCTCACGCGCGTTATCACGCAGCCAAGACCCATTTCAGACGTTCGGTGTAACCGCCTCTCGGATCTTTGTACCCGACGAGTTAAGCTGAAATGGTAATCAGCGTAGCCATGAGCGGCGTCCGCCTCTGAACGGCTGATTTGCCGTGACCGGTTTCCTGCGAGGCCACCTAGGACGAAAAGTACGATGCGTCGCGACAACGCATCGTACTCCGGAAAGCAAGAGCGAATTCGTATGAGGGCCGCACAGAGTCAGGCGTAGGCCGCGCCCCTCGATCGTGCTTTGGATGATGATCTCCTGTCCGCCGATTCAGGTGCGATCTTCAGATCGATATGCTGATCACCCCAGGCTTTCAGGGCCATGATCACCGGCTCCAGAGTTTTTCCGCGTGGCGCGAGGGAGTACTCCACCTTCGGCGGCACCTCGGGATAAACCTTGCGAATGATCAGCCCGTCAGCCTCCAGCTCGCGCAACTGATTGGTCAGCATGCGCTGGGTGACATTGGGCAGCAGGCGCCGGATTTCGTTGAAGCGCAGCTTGCTGCTCTCGAACAGGTGAAACAGCACCACGCCCTTCCACTTGCCGTCGATCAGCTGCAGCGTCGCTTCGACCACGCAACCGGGGCTGCAATCCAGGGCCTTGTGACGGATCCGCGCCATGTCTCTGGGTATCCTTTTTGATACTATGGGCGTTAAATGTGCGTTCTTGCGTGCACCGACGATAAGCATCATCTCTGTCACGCACAACAAGGAGATGCACATGCGTGCCATCGGATATCAGGAGACCGGCTCGATCGAGCGCGCGGATGCGCTCGTCGATATCGATTCGCCCAAGCCCGAGGCCAAGGGACGGGACATCCTCGTCGCGATCAAGGCGGTGTCGGTGAACCCGGTCGACACAAAGGTGCGGGTGCGTTCCAAACCCGAGGCTGGCGCCTGGCGCGTGCTCGGCTGGGATGCCGCCGGCGTGGTCACGGCTGTCGGCCCGGATGCGACACTCTTCAAACCGGGCGATGACGTGTTCTATGCCGGTGCCATCGGCCGGCAGGGCACCAATGCCGAGTTTCATCTGGTTGATGAGCGGATCGTCGGGCGCAAGCCAAAATCCGTTGGCTGGGCCGAGGCGGCCGCGCTGCCGCTGACATCGCTGACCGCCTGGGAATCGCTGTTCGACCGGCTCGATGTGAAAAAGCCGGTGTTAGGCGTCAAGCCTGCCATTCTCATCGTTGGCGGCGCGGGCGGGGTCGGATCGATTGCAATCCAGCTCGCCCGACGCCTGACCGACCTCACGGTGATCGCCACGGCGTCACGGCCGGACACGCAGCTTTGGGTCACCGAGCTTGGCGCGCATTACGTTGTCGACCATCGAAAGCCGCTCGCGGCGGAGGTCGCCAAGCTTGGGATCGGCGCACCGGGCTTTGTGTTCTCGACCACGCAGACTGCAAGCCATGTCGCCGAGATCGCCGAGCTGATCGCGCCGCAGGGACGGTTCGGACTGATCGATGATCCGGCGACGCTCAATGTCGTGCCGTTCAAGACCAAGAGCGTTTCGGTGCACTGGGAGTTGATGTTCACCCGCTCGACCTTCCAGACCACGGACATGAATGCACAGGGCACCATCCTGAGCGAGGTCGCGCGGCTGGTGGATGACGGCACGCTCAAGACCACCCTCACCCAGCGCTTCGGCGCGATCAATGCGGCCAATCTGAAGCGCGCCCATGCGCTGCTGGAGAGCGGCCGCGCCAAGGGCAAGATCGTGCTGGAAGGATTCGGGGAGCATGCGCCATGAAATCCCTTCTCATCGCCGCTGTCTCGGGCGCTATTTGATTCTGTCGCGCAGGCCGAGCCGAAGCTGGTCGTCGCGGCCGAAAGCGACGGTATGATCTGGAACGCGGTCGCCGTCGATAGGGGCCGGATCTTCGTCGCCGCGCCCCTTTCCGGCCCCTGGTCGCGGATCGAAACGCGGTGGCTCGACGATTTTTCCGCGAGCCGGGAGACTATCGCCGCCTAGGTGGAGCCATGGACGGATCTGCCGCCAGTCGGCGGACGGCAATGGATGCCAATGGCGATCTCTATTTCACCGACCTCGCCGAGAACGCCCTGAAGCGCCGCGCGCCGGACGGGCGGATCACAACGGTAATCAGGGATGAGCGGCTGCATTGGGCAGACGCGCCCTTCATGGACTCCGATCACAGCATTTGGTTGCCGGTGCCGCAGATCGACCGTGTCGCCCTGTTCCACGGCGGGAAGTCGAGAGTTGAGTGACCGGTGCGGCTTTACTGCTTGCCGCTGCCGGCACCTAACTGAACCTCGCACTCTGTCAGCGCGCAACATCGATGACCGCTTGTGGCACTCTTGCACCGTGCCAGTGGACTGAGACTCACGTCCGGTTACAGGGTTACTTGATCCCTGGCGCAGCGGCGAGCAACGAGCTATGTGAGGTACGCCACGGCGACGTCAATCGCCTCAGCATCGTGGCCATAGAGTGCGGCGAAAGCCTTTACCGGATCCTGTGCTGCGGCACTGAGTGCCGCATCCCGCTTCTCCTGCTCCGGCCCGTCCGGGAGATGGAAGCCGACGGCGTTGCCGCGCGCCATCTCCTGGACGCGCGTCACGCGCGGCTTGCGTAGTACCTCGTACTGCCTGAGCGCCTCCGGGATGCGTGTGCGCCCGGCCAGCTTGAGACAAGCGGCGAGCGTGGCGCCGTCCTCGATCGCTTGCACCGCACCCTGTGCCATGTAGGGCAGCATCGCGTGGCACGCATCGCCGAGCAGCGTCACGCGACCCTCGCTCCATCTGGGCAACGGATTGCGGTCGTGCAGCGCCCATTTGTAGGTCTCATCGACCGCATCGATGATGGCGTGCACCTGCCGATGCCAGCCGGCGAAGGCCGCATGCGCATCCTTAAGACTGCCGAGATCGGCCCAGGATTCGCGCGTCCACGTGTCCTTCTCGGTCACCGCAACGAAATTTACGTAGCGGCCTCCTGCCACGAAGTAGTGAACGAAGTGTCCGCCGGGCCCGAGCCAGGCCGTGCCCAGTTTTTCGAGATCGAGGCGTCGAAGACGCTCGGCCGGTGCAAGCCCGCGATAAGCGACGTGGCCTGAGAAGCGGGGCTTCTCTGGCCCGAGCAGCGCCGTACGCGCGGTGCTGTGAATGCCATCGGCACCGACAATGACGTCAGCCGTGATGCTCGTCCCGTCCTCGAATTGCGCGGTGGCGCCGTCCGCCTGCTGGGTGATGCCGGTGCAGCGCTTGCCGGTGTGCACGCGGCCGGCGGGCAACCCCTCGACGAGAGCCGCAAGCAAGTCGGCCCGATGAAAATGAAAGTAGGGTGCGCCGAACGCGGCCACGATCGTCTCGCCCATGGGCATGCGCGACAGCACGCGGCCGTCCTGCCAACGTCGGCGCTCGATGGCGACAGGCTTCACTCCGCATTTCTCGAGAGCGGCCTCGAGTCCGTAGCGGTACAGCAGCCTGGAGGCGTTCGGGCTAATCTGGATCCCGGCGCCGACCTCTTTCTGCTCTGGCGCCTGCTCGTAGACGTGCGCGTCGACGCCGGCCCTCGAGAGGGCAATGACCGCCGCCGTTCCACCGATACCCCCGCCGATGACCGCGGCTGTCAAGCTCGTCACGTTGCGCTATCCCATCCGGTTACCCTCGCCAGTATGGAATCGGGCGGAGTCTTGGACGTGTCCGCACCGCTCCGCCAGGCGATGTGCTGATCGGGCCGCACGAGCACGAGGTCCGCCGCGTAAATGGGGGCTAGTCTCGCATCGTCGATCGCCACGATATCGAGCGGAATGCACCGGTGCAGCGCTGCATTGCGCCAGGCGCGGTCGGGCTGACCGGCAAAGCTCAAGAGCGTGAACCACGGGCCCAGGCGGTCGTAGAGGGCTACTCCATCACGCCCATACGTCGACGGTAGCCGCACGCCGGGAGCAGTTGTCGGCGTGTAGACGAGAGGATCGTCGCTGTAGGTGGCACCGGGTTCTGGAAATACGACGGGCGAGTCCTTGTAGGCATAGCCGAGCTCGATGCCCCAGCTCTCGTTCTCGGCATTGCCGAGCGCGGTGATGCGGCGGCCAGCCTCTGCGCGAAGGCCAGGCTCGCGCACACCTGTCTCCCCGAGCACATCGCGATAAACCCCTGCTATGGCCATGCGCACCTGCGTGTGTCGGCCGGACGCCTCGCGGTTGCGCAAGCCCACCGGACGCCGCTCAGCATCATACGAGGCAAGCAGCGCGGGGCCACCGAAACCGTGTATTCGCGCGGCGAGTTTCCAGCCCAGATCTACCGCATCGGCTATGCCCGTATTCATGCCGTAGCCGCCGGTCGGTATGTACTGATGCGCGGCATCGCCTGCCAGGAAAACACGGCCCGTGCCGTAGCTCCGGGCGACGACCAGATGCGGCGTCCAGGCATTGGCCACGAGGATCTCGTAGTCGAACGGCCGGCCGGCGAAGCGGCGCAGACGCTCGTCGGGATTGATTGCCTCCGGAGGCTCGCCGGGATCGGGCCGCGTCTGCAACGTCCAGATCGCGTCGTCGTCCTGCGCGATGAGCGTGCCCTGCGATGTCTGGTAGTGCCAGGCGACGCCAAAGGGTTGCAGGATGTCGCGCGCGCGAGACCTGAAGTGGATCATGTAGCGCGGCATCACCGCGTGCTGCCCGTCGAGTCCGATGCCGAGGCACTCACGCACGCGGCTGCCGCCGCCGTCGCATCCCGCAAGATAGGCGCAACGTACGACCTCGGTGGCGCCCGTCTCGACGTCTCGCAGGACGGCAGTGACACCGTCGGCATCCTCGGCGACATCCTCGAGCGCGACGCCATAGCGGGCGGTCACGAGCGGCACGCTGGCAACTGCTGCGCGCAGCACCGGCTCGATGATCACCTGGGAGACCCGCATGGGCGGCACCTGTGGCTGGCTGCCGTCGTCGTGCTCACCGATGTAGGCCCGCCACTCGTTTGGGCTGCGATAGCGGAACCGGTGTAGTTCGTGACCGGCGAGCGAGGTGATCCAGGAGACGTCGAAACAGTTCGCCTCCGGCACGGCGACGTCGCGCAACGCCTGCTCCAGGCCATAGCGCCGGAACAGCTCCATGCTGCGGGCGTTGGTGATGTCCATCTTTGGATGGCGAGTTGGATGGATCTCGCACTCGACTAGCAGCGTATGCACGCCGAGCTCTCCGAGTACGCGGGCGAGCGTGAGGCCGACCGGGCCACCCCCCGCAACGAGCACCGCAGCGTTGATGGCCTCCCCCTTCCTTCGTGAATTGTAGCGCCTGCAGTTCCTCAATGCATGCTAGGCAACTGGCATCCGCCGATGTCTTGCCTCAGTCGACTTGGAGCCGAATTCACGGCCCGCTGTTGACGGTATGCGTGACGATGCGAGGTAGCAAGATTCTGAACGAGCGGGTTCTTGGCTTGCCGCGAGACGAAGAGCCTCCATTGGGTCCAGGGACGCGTCGACGCTAATGCCAGTTCGAACTCGGATCGACCTAGCGGAGTCACACTGCCAAAAAAATCGATGTGTTATCAAATATATAACGATCCGATGCATGCAAGCGATCATTGCCGATCCGCTTCCAGGTCTGCTGTCCGCCGACCCAGATTTCTTGGATCGAGTTCATAAGCCTGCACGGACTCCAGCGGGGAGTTGCCAAGCAAGACCAGATTGGCCCGCTTACCGGGTTGGACCGTTCCGATCTGGTTATCCAGTCCGAACGCTTTGGCGTTGCTGAGCGTGACGGCTTCCAAGATCTGGCGCAGGCTCAGGCCCGCGTCGACGAGCTGCTGCATCTCCAGGTAGCCGTTCAGCCCGGGCAGGTTGCCGATCGTCGGACCGGAAGGTGTGTCGGTGCCGAACAGAAAGCGCGCCTGGTGTTTCGCCAAATACCGCACCACCAGGCTCCCGCGCAGTAATGTGCGTCCGAGGCGCTCACGCATGGCCGCATCCGACGCCCCCTGGGCCAACTCGCGCTTGTACCATTGGGCTTCGTCGCTGCGGAACCAAGTCAGCAGCGCCGGAGGAATGACCCGCCCTACGTCAGGGCGGTCGAGATATGTGGGATCGTACAGGAGTTGCAAGCCGGCAATCACTTGCAGCGTCGCCTGGTAGCCGATGGAGCGTTCGACGGTCCGGTCCAGGACAGCCTGCACATCCGGCGGCACCGATTCACCCCCCGCGTAGGGCCCCCAATTCCACATGCTGTGCGCGAAGATGGAGATCCCATTGTCCACGCCGAAGGTCTGGGCTTCGATGCTGGTGGCGTGCAGCAGCACGGGCACATGCGCCGCTGCCGCAGCGGCATCAGGTCCGCGCTCGGTACTGGCAAGTTGCGGTCACGACCGAATCCGCGTTCGAAGAATGTCTTCACGCAGATGCCCCCGCCCTTGAGGATCCGTTTCACCGCCGCACGTGGAGTATGCGCTGTCGGATCCTCGCTTGTCGGAAAGTTCTCCGTGTGGGCTGGATCGACGGGGGTATTGGGAAAGATCCGGAAGCGATACTCGGCCGGAGCGTTTTGGCTGGGGTAGCCGTTGGGCACCGGAAGAGCGCCCCCGCAATCGTAGATGTCAGGATGGGCGGGCGTGGCGCGTATCGTCTGTAACGGCCTCGGGTCGGTGACGATCAGGTCCACGACTGTCGTGTACCCGTACCGCAGGAAGGAGCGCAGTACCTGCCGAAGGTAGGCGTCCATGAGGTCCGGGTGCTGGGCCCGCATCGGGTAGGGGATTGCCGGGATGCCCGTCAGATGGACGTGGGAATTTATTAACCCGGGAAACAGGTACCGCCCCTCCGCATGAACGATAGTAGCCCCGGCGATATCGGCGGGCACAGTGGGAGTCACAGCCACGATCCGGTCGCCGTCGATCGATCAGGACCAGGTATGGCGAAGCATACTGCAAGGTCCACAGCCGTTTTGCGAGGCTCCGCATGGCTAGCAGTTCTCCTATGCGGGGTGCCAGTTCGCTTTCTGGCAGGAGGCCGACCACCTGCCGAACCAGTGGGACACATAGTTGGACAGGCTGCAGCAGCCGAAGTTGACCCAAAGCGGCCACAGACTTGCTACCAGCGTCTCGTGGCGGCAACAGCGATCGTATAGACCGCGAACGGTGAAGCGTGGTCGGCTTCGCCGTGGCTTTTGCCCTGCTGCGGCGCTCTCCTCCTTTGGTGCCGCGACTATCGCACCGGAATTGGGGGTGGGTATTTGATGATTAGATATTTGATGGCCAGAAGCACAGTTGGCGCCGCTATCACAAGGCCGACGATTTCCAGCACAAGGGTGTCCCTAAGTTTGACGTTAAGAAGAAAGCCCGAAATCGCGTCGTTGGGGCGCTTCCAGGGGTTCCAGGGCTTAGGCCCCTCCAAGAACTGAAACATCCGAATAAACAGCCGTATGCCGCAGCACACCGCCACCAGGCACCCTGCCGTGAAGGCGTACTCCGCTATTCCCATATCCTTCGCATTGGGGAAGAATGTAATGTTCACTGCGGCGCCTCTTGTAGGCCGGTCTTTGTAAGCCAGGCACGCCAGGCTCGCGCGGCGGAGCATAGCCGATCATTGGTGCGCCGTCGTGTTTACCGGGCGTCGCCGCGACCCTGCGGGGGATCATCACTCAGTTCACCACCAGCCTCGGACTGCAGGAAGATCGCGGCCTTTTGCGCCAATTCCTTGTTCTCAGAACGGATAACCAAGACCAGCGGCTCGCAATCGTCCAGAGGATCGACATCAACCCGCTCATCACAGCGAGGTCGAAGCGCCACCGTTAGCTCGGTCCAACCATCAGGCGGCGCCTGATCCGCATTGCCATCAGAGTCGTAGTTGCAGTCTGGCCCCCACAGATGGTCGGCGACATCACCCCAATATGGTCTAGGACCCGGCCCAATAAGATAAATGCAGTGCATCGTCCACCATTAGCAGGGACCCTCAGTGCCGGCTATGTGTCTCATCGGCTTCGTCGGAGACGCCGAATGGCCGGTTATGGCAGATTTTGTTGCAAAGTATTTTGGAGCTGGGCCGTGCGCGAGCGCGAAGAACGCGATTCCTCCCAAAGCTCCTCTCGCGAATGGGGATTCCCGCGAGACCCTTAAGCGCTGAACATGATTCTATCAGTAGTGCTATCTATCTGACGACGGAACGCATTTTGCAACAAAATCGGCACGAAGCGGCAATCAGTGGGAATTTCCGAACCTGGTCCCTTGCTGGGGGGTACAGCTGTCGCGCGCATTGACGCCGGCAGGGGTGGTGGTTCGTCGGTCCTTGACGCGAAGCGGTCCTGGCACACGGGCTCCCTTGCGACGCAGCATAATCCCCGGTGGACGATAGTCAGCCGCTCATTCGGAACCAGCTGGTAGTCGGGCTAGAGTGAGCGAGGAAGCCGTTGCGGCCGTTGCGGCAGTACCGGCCCGCAAGGAGTGGGCAATCGACCATGCGCCTCCGCGAGTGCCACAACTTTCATGATTTTCGGAGGCTGGCCCGGCGACGGTTGCCACGCCCCATTTTCGACTATATCGACGGTGCGGCCGACGACGAGGTAACCCACCGGCGCAATACGGCAAGCTTCGAGCGCTGCGATCTCGTGCCCAACGTGCTCCGGGGCGTCGAGACTGCTGATCTCTCCGTCACCGTCCTGGGCCAGAAGCTCGCCTTGCCGGTCTATTGTTCTCCGACTGCCCTACAGCGTCTCTTTCACCATGATGGCGAACGCGCCGTCGCGGCGGCAGCCGCACGACAGGGCACAATGTTCGGCGTGTCCTCGCTCGGCACGGTGAGCCTCGAGGAGTTGCGCAAAGCGCACGACACGCCACAGGTTTATCAGTTTTATTTCCACAAGGATCGCGGTCTGAACCGCGCCATGTTGCAGCGGGCAAAAGGCGCCGGGGTCGAGGTCATGATGCTGACCGTGGATAGCATCACGGGCGGCAACCGCGAACGCGATCTGCGCACCGGCTTTTCCATTCCTTTCAGGCTGACGCTCGCGGGAATGCTGCAGTTCGCAATCAAGCCAATGTGGGGCATCAACTACCTCACTCATGAGGGCTTCAAACTCCCTCAACTCGAGGAGCACGTCGACATGAGCGGCGGCGCCCTGTCAATCGGCCGCTATTTCACGGAGATGCTAGACCCTTCCATGAATTGGACTGATGTAGCTAGCATGGTGCAAGAATGGAACGGCCAGTTTTGCCTCAAAGGCATCATGTCGGTCATCGATGCCAAGCGCGCCACTGAGATTGGCTGCACCGGTGTCGTCGTCTCCAACCACGGCGGCCGGCAGTTGGACGGCTCACGGGCATCATTCGATCAACTGGCCGAGATCGTCGATGCCGTGGGCGATCGGATCGACGTGCTCATGGACGGAGGTATCCAGCGCGGGAGCCACGTGCTGAAGGCGCTCTCCGTTGGCGCCAAAGCCGTCGGGCTCGGCCGCTACTATCTCTATCCTCTGGCTGCGGCAGGTCGGCCCGGCGTGGAGCGTGCTCTCGACTTGATCCGCGCCGAAATTGAGCGGGACATGAAACTAATGGGCTGTACGTCGATCGCCCACCTCTCGCGCGACAATTTGCGGTTCCGGTAGAGGTCAGGTGTTGCCGATCACTATCCAATTCTGCTTGTGGCACTCTTTGACCGGCCGGGCTCTGCTGTCAGCGCGTCCGGTTACAGAGTTACATCCCACCGTGCTTGGCACGGTGCTGGCACGGACGAAGTTGACCGCTGGAAGTTGCGCTCCGCACCGGAACGCTCGACCCGCACGCGAAAAAACGGGACAATGAGCGCGAGGCGCACACTCATGGTGCAGTCGATTCGACGGAGCTTCGGAGGGCTCATGTTCACAGGCATCGCGACGCTCGAGCGTGCCGGCAACGATCGCTTCACTGGTGCGCCATCGCCGGATCGCGGCTCGCAGACGTACGGTGGGCAGCTTCTCGCGCAGGCGCTCGCGGCAGCTCATGCAACGGTCAATGACGACCGCCGCGTCCACTCGCTGCACGCGTACTTCCTGCGGAGCGGTGCACCCGAGCAATCGCTCGAGCTCGTCGTAGAACGACTGCGCGATGGACGATCGTTTTCGCTGCGTAACGTGCGTGCGCTTCAAAACGGGAACGAAGTGCTGCGCATGATCGCTTCGTTTCACGTCGCAGAGCCGGGTGACGAGTACGCGGGTGCGCAGATGCCGAAGGTTCCGCCTCCCGACGCGGTGACTCTCACCTACGCGCAGCACACGCGACGCGAGTCGGGTGGCGCGCACTGGTCAGGAGATGTGCGGCCGATGGACATCCGCTACGTGAACCCGCCGTCGGCACCACGTGGAGTGCCGGTTACCGAAGATCAGCGCCTGTGGATGCGCATCAACGAACCGCTCGGAGATGATCCCGCTATTCACGCGATTGGACTCGCGTATCTATCCGACAGCACCCTGGTTGATCACGTGGTGCTGCCTCATGGACAACGTTGGCAGGACCCTCGACTGCAATCGACGAGCCTCGACCACGCGATGTGGTTCCACCGGCCGGCGCGCGCCGATGCGTGGCTGCTGTTCGATCAACGAGTGGAATCAGCCGGCCGTGGTCGCGGCCTCGCGAGCGGCCGGTTCTTCACGCAGGACCGCGAGCTCGTGGCGACGTGTCTGCAGGAGGGACTGATTCGCTGGTCGACGTAGCCGATCGCGCCTCGACGATCAGCCAATCGCGAAACGCTTTTACGTCGGGTCGGTGCAGCACTCGGACGCGCACGCACCTCGTAGCGGACTACGCCGCATAGACAGCCGCCGGTAAGAGGAAGTTGTGGCGCCATCACTTCGCTCGAGAAGAAATTCAGCCATGCCTGGAGCTTCGAGCGCTCGACCGTGCCGTTGGGAGGCGCCAATCTCTTAGCTGGCACTTTATCGGCAATGTATTGCACGGGCAGGTCCTTCGGTCAGGAGAGTGCCATCGTCGAGTAACAAGGACGGTACGTAACCCAGCGGATTCACCTTCCTATAGTCGCCACCTCCT
>CAVZKV010000002.1:0-780393 GCA_963775835.1 uncultured Alphaproteobacteria bacterium
GAGGTCATGGCCCGCAGCACGAGGTTCGACAGGACCGTGCCAGGCACCGGTATTCGCCTCGCCATCGTGCAGGACCTGGCTGCACTTCATGGCGCGTTACCTTGGGCCAAAGCGGGGGCGTCCGGATCACTGTTCGATTGCCGAGCGCAGACAGACCGCCAAACCAAATTCTTGGCTATCCCTAACGGAAGCAAATCCCTATCGTTCGCCCAGCAGCAATGTGCTGCTCAAGATCGCTGCGTCGCGCGCAAATTCGACTTCCACTGTTTGCCCTGGTTGCAAGTCTCTGAGCGCGTCCGCCAAGACCTCCAGATTGAATGTCTTGACGCCGCCGAGAACCAAGAGCCGGTCACCCGGTTTGAGCCCGGCGTTGTCGGCTCCGGATCCCGGCTGCACGCTAGCCACTCGTACGCCGTCGCCCTGATAGGTCATGTCGGGCACGATGCCGGTGGCAGCCCGGCGGGTTGTTCTCGGCGCCGTCGAGCCGCGCGACTGCGCCGCGGCCACATTTCCTGAAAAATTCAGCGGCTCAGCTCGCGCCGCCAAGTAATCGGCCGCCTCCTTTAGGATGGCGGCGACCTTGCTCATTCCCGCATAGTCAAGCTTGTCTGCCGTGTCCGACGGGCGGTGGTAGTCGCTCGCGGTGGAAGCAAACAGCTGCACAGCTGGTACGCCAGCTTCGATGAACGCCCTGTCGTCCGATCCACTGATTGCCTGCGCGACCGCTTGTGTCGGCACGCCCGTCATCGCGCTCGCACCCATGAAGATGAACGGCCACTCGCGCGCCGACCCGGTCCCAAAGATCGTCAGCTTGCCGTCTGCGAGGCGCCCCACCGTGTCGAGGTTCAAGGTTGCGATTTGGCCGGATAGCGGGAAGGGGGCGCCGGGTGTTCTTGCCGCCCTGACATAATGACGGGAGCCTAGGAGACCCGCTTCCTCGCCGGCGAATGCGGCGAAGACGACACTGCGCTCGGGTCTCGCCTTGGCCATCAGCCGCGCCAGTTCCAGCATCACGGCGACGCCCGATGCGTTGTCGTCAGCGCCCGGGTGCAATTGCCCTTTGGTACCAGCGCGCGCATCCGGCCAGCCAAACCCCAGATGATCATAGTGTGCCGATACGATCAATGCCTGGCCGTTGAAAGCCGGGTTCGCGCCCGGCAGGACTCCGACCACATTCTTGGCCAGCAACGATTCTCCCGTTTCGCCCGTCATGGTGAACTGCTGGAAATACCGATCGTGGCCACTCGCTCCGGGTGTCAGCGGCAGCAGACCGAGGAGCTCGAACCGGTCCGCGATGTAGTTCGCCGCTGCATCAAGGCCGTGGCTGCCGGCGCCCCGTCCCTCGCGCTCGGGGCTCGCCAGCCATTCGACATCGGTCTTCATGCGCTCGATGTTGAATTGAGGCCTAACCTCGGCAAGCGCTTTCCTTGGAGTGAGCTTGATCGGCCGGCCCTGCGGCGTCAGGTTGCGGGCAAGCGGCGTGTCGCCGATTGGCCACTCGCCAGTCGCCTCATTGGTCGCCGCATCACCGGCAAAGACCAGCCAGGAATACTTGCCGTAATGGGGCAGTTTGCGTGCCAGCGCATTGGCCGCAGCTTCGCTCGATGCCGAAACATAAATGACCACCGATTCCAGGTTGTCCGGATGGCGCACGCCAGCGACCAGGCTGCGTCCCGCCGCTTCATACCAGGCGTTGGCCGCGCGTAGCCCGGTTGCATCGAGCGATGCGCCATAGCTCTTGAGCGCCTCCGCCACTGCCGGCGCGAACTTGTTGCCCGCGCCGAGTACCCACACGGATCGATCGGCGGGCAAAGTATCGAGTTGGCTGTCCATGACAGTCTCGACACCATCCCGGCTCCAGGCCTTGGCCAGACCGGCATGGATGGATGCGCTTTCCGCGCTCATCACGATCAGCACCTTCTTGGCGCCGAACGCTTTCGACAACGAGGGCGGGATTTCGAATGGACTGAGTCGGCGATAAAGCTGAAACTGCGGATCAATCTCGACGCGCTGCGCGGACCCATCTAGATCGAAGCTGACGTCAACGCGCGCTCGATCGGATGGCATCGAAACGGTTCTGGTCTCAACACCCTTATCGGTCGCAATGACGACTGGAACTTCCAGCGTGAAAAGGCGTCCAGACTGCACCTGAGACAGCGTGATGTCGACGCGCCCGCCATGGCCTGCCGCATGGTCGAGCTTCAGTTCTGGCGTTCCGACATCCTTGATCCACTGATCGAAGAACGGCCGCAGATCGAGACCAGAGACCGCCTCGAAACTCTTTCGGATGTCGTCGAAGGATGCCACACGAAAGCGGTTGTCGCGGTAGAACCCCTGCAGCGCCTTGATGAACTGCGCGTCGCCGACCTTGTCGCGCAACATGTTGAACATCATGGCGGTCTTGCCATAGCCGACCGCTTCCGTGGCGGCGTTGTGGCGGCTCCGAAAGCGCGACAGCGGGAAGTCGTTCTCGGGCATGACGTAGTCAGTGACCCGCTGCAGGATGGCGCGACGATGGTCGGCACCTTGGCCGCGCTGTTCAGCAATCAGATGGTCGGCAAGATAAGCGGTCAAACCCTCGCACCAGTTCCCGCTCGCAAAGTCGACGAATACACCGTTGCCCCACCAGTTGTGCACCAGTTCGTGCGGATACGAAGAATGCAGGATGAACGGAAACCTGATGACTTGTTCGCCCAGGAGCGTGAACGACGGCATGCCGTAGCCGGTCTCCCAGAAGTTCTCCACCAGCGCGAACTTGGAATAGGGGTAAGGGCCCAAAAGGCCGCGATACATCTCGAGGTATTGCGCCGTCGCTTCAAGGTAACGGTCGGCCAGCGCCTGGTCGGGCTTGCGCAGGAATGCCATCGTTTTCACCGCGCCTGCATCCCGGGAATATTCGGTGAATGGCGCGGCAATCAGATGCACCTCCTCGGTCGGCGTGGCGACCGACCAGCGTTCTGGCGCAGGGTAAGCGAGCCCGGCGTCTCGCCTGAGGTGCGCTCCCCCTGGCTGACCGATTTCCAGCCCGCAGGCAGTTCGACCACGAGCGTATAGGTCATCAGAGAATCTCCGACCCGCGGCACCCAATGGTTCGAGCCGGCAAGGTAGACGCCTCTTGATTCGATCAAGCCCGGCGACTGGCTGAATGCGCGTGCATATTCGCCACCCGACTGCCGGACCGCATAGTTGACGACGCCCTCGTAATGGAGTTCGCCGATCAATTCCCGTCCGGGTATGGCGCCCTCGACCCGATAGACGTTAACGGGAACGCCAGGGGCCAGCCGCAAGTCGTGATCGTCGCGGTACATGCCGGAATCGGGACCCTGAACACGCGAGCTGATCGGGACGAGCTTCAGCCCATCGGATACCGCTTGCACGTTGAGATCGGCGTTCAACGAGATGGTGAAGGGCGCGGTGATGAATGCGCCGGGAATGCGGATGCGGTCGCGAACCTTAAGGCGATGATTGGCCGGGTCGAGCGTAACGACGAGGTCATGGTGAACCACTGGGCTCTGCGACTGCTGAGCGAACGCGATGGGAGCGACGGCCGCACAAGCAGCGGCCAAAAGGAAAACCAGCATCAGTCTCGGAAGGGTCGATCGCATGACGCCACGCTTGATCATGAGAGACGATGACATCGTCAGGGCTTCGGCTTCGGACCGATGTTCAGCGACGAGATGTCCATCACGTAAGTGTAGAGCCCCGACATGAAGCCCGGCCCTTCGGAACGGGCAAACAGCATCTTCGTGCCGTCCGGCGAGATCGACGGAAATCCATCGAAACTGTCGTTGAACGTCAGCCTTACTGGCTCGCCGCCCTCCAGATCGCCGAGGAAAACCTCCCAGTTCGACGGGTTGTCGACGAGCGGACGCACAAACACATAGTGCCGTCCATCCGGCGCCGGATAAGGCGCCCAATTCATCCAGTCGTCGTGGGTGCGCTGGATGCGCTCCCCGGTCTCGACATTGATCGTAAAGATCGTCATCGGGGTCGGACGTTTCGTGCCATAGGTGGCGCGGCTCCAGGCGCGCGTGGTGATGGTCTTCGAATCCGGCAGAAAGAACGGTGCGCCCTCTTGCCAATCCAGCGTATCGGTGAGCTTGGTCTCGCCGGTGCCATCGGAATTCATCATATAGAGGTCCATCGCCCCGTCGACCTGCCGGCTGAACACGATCTTCATGCCATCGGGCGAAACCGATACCTCGGCGTCGTACTGGGCGTTGTTGGTCAGGCGCTTGCGATTTCCCCCATCGATATCCGCAATGTACAGTTCGGCGCCCTGTGGGTAGTTATTCTGATCCGACCAACTTCCGATCGGAAGGTTCGTATTGTCCCGCGTTGATGTGAAGAGCACCCGCTTGCCGTCGGGAAAGAAGTACGAGCAGGCGTCCTGTCCGCGGTCATTGACGCGCCATCTGGTATTGCCATCGTCGGAAAAAATCCAAGTCAGCGCTCCCGAGCTGCGCAGCGGCGGGCGTACCGCGTCAGGGTCCTGAGTTTGGGCAATGACGTGATAGTTGTCAGGAGCGTAATAGGCTTCTGCCGATGGCGGCACGTTCGGAATGCGCCAGGTCGGCAATTCCTGCGGCGATGCCCTCTTGGGAGTGACAATGGAATAGTCGGTGCGTCCGCCCAGGACGCGCAATTCTCGCGGGCTCGCGTCTGCCGGCTGCGTTGGCAGGCCCGGCTCGGGTGGGCCCGGCTGCGCCAGCGCCCAGGTCGCGACAGCGCATGGGGCAATCATGAAGGATATCGATAGGGTGGATCGTGATCTAGCCATGGGCTTTTATCCGTCTGCGTCATCGCGCCGATGTCCGGCGCACGAGCACGCGGATCAGCTGCGTGAAAGCGACCCTTTCCAGGTCTGCTGATTTGCATGCAAAGATGCAGAGTGATCCTTCCTCATCATGTAGTAACCAAAGTAGATGAGCGTGAGTCCAATGAACTCCGTGATATACAAGACTTCCACGTAGCCGAACCGGGTAAAGGTTCCGCCAATGCCCGGCAGAAGCGCACCAATGGCAATGAGGATGTTGCCGAGGAAACGTGTCCTTCCCTTCTCAATTGCGAAATACTGGATGGCCGAGTAGACAGCGCCGCCAAAGAGAAAAATGAAAGCGTAGAGATTGAGGAACGGAGAAAAACCCCTGACCCATTGCCACGCAAACACTCTGCCCGTGAGGCGCTGATCGAACGCCTCCGGAAGTGCAATCGGTGAGAACAACACACAAACAGCGGCAATGAGAATGACTGCCGAGCACAGTACAGCCGAGATATTGGCAAAGCGTTTCTTCATAAGCAGGTAAATGGTCCCCTGGGCCAGCGGATACCCGCCCAGCAGAGCACCGACAATATACCAAATCTTGGTGTTCCATTCGCTCCAGCCAAAAATGGCATTGATACTTTCTGTGAGCGTGCCCAGGCCGAAGGTGAGCACACCCAGGGTCCACCACAACAGATATGGCGACCGCTTCAACAGATAGTGCGGTACGATGCGGCTCAGAAAGAAAACCGAAAACAGCGTGGTGAGTAGTGGTATATAGTCGACCATATCAGCTCGCAGCCTGAACCTCGAGACGCCGCTCATTTACACCTTCGTCGCTGCGCAAATCAACGAGATCGGTTGCCCGCCGGCTAGGCCCGTCCCTCCCTACCCCTGCAACATCCGCCGTTACGAGTGTTGCTTCCGCCGACTGGATAACGCACCCTTTGAGAATACAGTAAGTCGATGCTTCCCGCATCGCGCATGGGCTCCAGGCGTGCAGGTGGAAATATGAAAAATACGACACGTTCATACCAACGAGCCTCCTACCATCCGGCACCCGCTGCCAACCGAATGTCGCTGCTGTGGACTATCGTTTTGTCGGCATCCTTGATTGCCGCATCCGTCGACCCGTCAAGGGCGCAGGAGAATTCCAGCGTTTCGCCGGCTCAAACGGCGTCCGCGTGCGACACCCGAGCCCGCTGGATCGACTTGAAGACGGGGCAGCCCATCGACAAGGGGGAGCTTATTGGCGATCTCGTCGCGAAGACTGCTGTCGTGCTGCTCGGTGAATTACATACCGACGTAGATCACCATAACTGGCAACTGCACACATTGGCTGCGCTCTATGGCCGCGGGGGAAATATTGTCATAGGTTTCGAAGCATTTCCGCGTCGCCTGCAATCTGTCCTGAACGATTGGGTCGAGGGCAAGCTGACAGATCAGGCTTTCCTGAAGGCATCCGAGTGGGGGCAGGTCTGGGGCTACGATGCGGGTTTCTACATGCCGCTGTTCCAATTCGCTCGTCTCAACCGCATTCCAATGATTGCGCTGAACGTCGAGAGGAGCCTGGTCGCGCGAGTCGGCAGGGAAGGATGGGAGGCTGTCCCTCCATCGGAACGGGAAGGTCTCTCCGACCCCGCTCCAGCCAGTCCCGCCTATCAGCGTGCGCTTGCTCGCGTCTACCTCATGAAGAGGACAATGCCGCGTGAAGCCGCCGAGCGCTTGTCCAGCTCTCGGGAGCCGAACATGCCAGAGCCCGAAGAGGCGGCGCTGGCGGAAGCAATGAAGGAGCCTGAATTCAAGCGTTTCGTCGAGGCTCAACTGACCTGGGACCGCGCGATGGCGGAGGCGCTGGCCAGTGCCAACCGCAAGTTTTCCAATGCGACGATCGTCGGAGTGTTGGGAAGCGGGCACGTGGAGAACGGTCATGGGGTCCCCCATCAACTCAAGGATCTCGGGGTAACGGCCTTGACGACCCTCATCCCGGTATCTGTCGACACCGCGTGCAAGTACGTCGGCACTTCCTATGCCGATGCCGTATTCACTTTGCCACGATCGGAGGAAACGCTGGCGCCGGCGCGTCCTAGGCTTGGCGTACTTCTGATGCAGGGTGATGGTGCGCTCCGCATCAACCGGGTTGTCAGCGGCAGTGTGGCTGAGGCTGCTGGACTGCAGGCCGGGGATCATGTTGTGCGGGCCGCCGGTCTGGAGATGCGAAATTCGGACGATCTGGTCGAGATCGTCAGCCGGCAGGCGCCCGGAACCTGGCTGCCATTAGGAATCCGGCGTGACGGACAGGAGATCGACCTGATTGCCAAATTTCCGACGCTTCCGCGGCAGGATCGATGATGATGTCACTTTGCGGTCGAGCAAATGATTCAAGTACTCATGTTCCGGGTCTGTTCCTGTTGCTTCGAGCGTTGTGATCGCCGCCGAGGTCAAGCGCTTCTGCCGCGTTGCCTTGGTGTAGTGCTCGACCATCTGCAGCGTCGGTGACCTGTGATTGATTGGATCTCGTGGGCACTGCAGCCGGCTTCAGCCAGCGCGCGGCCGTCAGTGTTGCCGCAAGCTGTGGAAGTGAAGTTGCTCCAGCCCTGTGGCAATGCCGTCTCCTCGATGGGTCGGCCCGATGCATCGACGATGAACAGTAGGGAGGCTTTTGACGCATCGAGGTAGGCCTTGAGCCGGCGCCGCGCGGCATCGGACGTTTGGCAGCGAGCAGGACCCTACGCCTCGGCCCTGGCGGAGGAGCTGTCGAAGCCGGGTGTCGAGGCCGTCACCATCTTCCGCAACGTGCAGCTCAAAGTGAAGCAGACCATCGGTCAAGATCCCTGGCTGTCGTTTCCAACCCTGCCCGCAGTCTACCTTGCCGGTAAGCAGACTGCCGAGGAGATCGAGTTCGCATTCTGGCCATCGGTCAAGGAAAGCCGGACACCGGAAGAGATTTCAACCTATCGAACGCGCCATCCCGACGGACAATTTGCGCCGCTCGCCCGCGCTCCGATCGCGCATTTTCGAGCAACAAGCGAAAGGGATCTAGCGCGTCTCATGGAAAAACGGCGTCAAGACGAGGAGGCATGAAGGATCGCGGAATTGCAGCGCCTCGCAGAAGAGCAACGCGCCCGCGAACGGGAACTTGCAGTCCACCAGCGTGAAGCCGCCGCGGTCGGGGCAAGAGCCTGGCGCCGCGGTCTCCTCGCGCGTGCGCGCGCCATTGGCAAAACAGACTTTGACCCGCCCCCCAATCCAGTAGATAAGGATTGGAGCTCACGCGAGCGAAGCGTTAGATCGCCTCGTTTGCTTCAATCCGACCAATCGCGCCCCTTCGAGCCGGGTTGCTGGGACCACTAATTCCACGTCTCGCCACTGGACGATCGAACCACGATCAACGTCCAAGGCCAGCTAGGGGGCCAATTAGCCAAACGCAGGTTGGAATGCCGATGTCGCGCCCTCCCGGGCGCGGCCGCCGACGTTGCGGGTCTGTTCGATCGTCGCGCGCGGCAGGAGCTAGGAGCGCGTGATGAAATTCAAAGCTGACGCCCTGATCGGATTTATTCTCTGCCATTCACTCGCAGTGCTGGCGTTTTTTCCCTCGTTCTTCAGCTGGACAGGTGTCGTACTCTTGGTCTTTGGAATGCTCGCGTTTGGCGTTCTTGGAATAAATCTCGGCTTCCATCGCCTTATAACGCACCGCGGCTTCGCGGTCCCGCTCTGGCTCGAGCACACGTTCGCTGTCCTCGGCACGTTCTCCTTGCAGTTTTCGCCGGCCTTGTGGGTGGCCGTGCATCGCCGGCACCACCACTATGCAGATAACGAACAAGACCCGCACTCACCGCTCAGAGGCTTTTTCTGGGCGCACTTCGGGTGGCTGCTAATGCGCTCAGGCGATATGCGGTCGCGCCCGCTGATCGAGCGCTACGCGAAAGATGTCATGCGCGATCCCCTCTACGCGATGCTCGAGCGCAGAAAAAACTGGATCAAGATCTCGTTTCTGATGTGGCTCGTGTATTTCGCGGCCGGCTACAGTTGGGTTATCGCGTCAGGCGGAAGCTCGGGAGAAGCGCTGCAATTCGGCTCCGGTCTTGTGATCTGGGGGGGCGCGCTGCGAACCGTGATCGTCTGGCATACCACCTGGTCCGTCAATTCGGTGACCCATATTTGGGGCTATCGCAATTACGCGACACCTGACGACAGCCGCAACAACCCGCTCATCGGGTTCATCACCGCCGGTGAAGGGTGGCACAACAACCACCACGCCGATCCCACGTCGGCGCGACACGGTCACCGTTGGTGGGAATTCGACTTAGCATGGCAGGCTATTCGTTTTCTGATGTGGCTCGGCCTTGCGACGAAGGTCTCGTTACCATCTCCCCACCTCGCGGCTGAGTTCAACGCGGGCTCAACCTGTCGTCCAACTCCGCCGTAACTTCACTGAGGCCGAATGGGTTCGGCGGCCGCCGAGGGAGGTCGTCTGCGATGATTCAACCTGATTGGAGCGCGCCAATTCGTATGCCTAGGGTTTAGCCCCTGACGACGAACGTACGCACCTCATCAGATGCTGGCCTCGACTTGCGAAGGCATCTCCCGCAGATGTCCTTTGCCCTGTCCGGGCCTGTTCGCCGTGGCGAAAGTGTTGAGGACCCCAAGCCCCTGATCTGATCTATCACGTGCGCCTGGCACCAAGCCGGGTATTTGCCGCGCAGGCCAGCAATTGGACGCCGCTGTCCTTGTCGGGCCGTATCACGGGGCCGCCCTTATTGGACCCTCCTGCTCTATGCCATCGATCAAGATAGCTTGAGCGACGGGCTCCCCCCCAAGGGTTGTTTCGTTGAGACGTCCGAACGACCACTAGCAACAGACCGAATAGCGCGACCTAGCGCGATGCCGATTGGGTCGGAGTAGTGCCGGGAGTGCAGCGAGGACGCCAAGCGCGTCAGCAGGCCCCCAGATCCCGGACGATCCGCGCGCGCTGCAGCGAACTGACGTGCCACGAGCGGACGTCCTCTTCAGCACCTGCACACCATTGGATCATCGATCTGAACGCCAAATCGCGAGTATGATCCAAAGGCTGTTAAAGAATGCGATGAGATAGCCAATTAGGCCAAACAAGGTTAGCAGGGAAACCCCGAACAGGGTGGGTCCACCCCCAACAGTCATGACAATCGATGAACCGATGACGAGCGACGACGTCATGATTCCGATCGTCATGCGGTCGATGGTGTTGTGGAGGCGTTCCCCGAAGCTATCGAGGCGCTTCAGATCGAGGTCGACCCGCATGCGGCCGCGGCGCGCATCCTTGACCAGGCGGGCGAGGTCACGCGGCACGGTGGTGAGAAGACCAAAGGCGTTCGCCAAAGTCGCTTGGCTGCGTCGCAGCGCCACGACGGGCTGATAGTGCTCCGAGAGCGCGCGGTCGAGGAATGGTCGGACACGGTCGACGAGCCGGAACTCGGGGTCATATTGACGGCCGAGCCCCTCAAGGCTGATCAGCGCCTTGAACATCAGCGTGAGGTCAGCCGGCAACAGGATCGCGTGCTCCCGTAGAAGGGCTGCGACACGCTGCAGCAACGCGCCAATGCGCACGTCTTTAAGTTCTG
Source organism: uncultured Alphaproteobacteria bacterium (assembly GCA_963775835.1). Classification (GTDB taxonomy): domain Bacteria; phylum Pseudomonadota; class Alphaproteobacteria; order Rhizobiales; family Hyphomicrobiaceae; genus AWTP1-13. Next base: position 10,363 of record CAVZKV010000002.1, read on the forward strand.
TGTCCGCGAAGTCGAAAGCGAGTTCGCCAACGTCGGCGGCGAGCCGGACTTCGTCCACTCCATGCTCGCCCGTCCAGTCGAGCAGCACTTCAAGCATGGCCTGATCGTCCTGACCGACAATGCCAGCGAGCAAATCAACCATTTGGTTCCGGCGAAGCGCCGAGAGACGCCCAACCATTCCGAAGTCAATCAGGGCGATGCGGTTGCCAGGGAGATAAAGCACGTTGCCCGGGTGCGGATCAGCGTGAAAGAAGCCGTCGACCAGGATCATCTTGAGCACAGCATCGGAGCCGCGTGCCGCCAGCACCTTGCGGTCGAGGTCCGCGGCGGTGATGGCAGACAGGTCAGTGCCGCGAATACCGGCCACATACTCCTGCACATTCATCAGGCTGCTGGTAAAATCCCAATACACTTTCGGTATCAGAATATGAGGATCATCTGCAAAATTGCGCGCGAACCGATCGACATGGCGGGCTTCGACGGCGAGGTCGAGCTCTCGCTCCAGGGAACGTCGAAATTGGGCCACGACCTGGACTGGCGCGTAGCGGCGCGCCTCGGGCATTTCGTGTTCGATCAAGTTGGCAAGGTGGTCGAGAAGCCTCAAGTCCGCTGCAATCTTGGCTGAGATGCCGGGACGTCTGATCTTGAGGACAACAGGTGCCCCGCTCGGTAGTTTGGCCCGGTGCACCTGCGCAATCGAAGCTGCGGCGTGAGGCTCCCGCTCGACATCGGCAAATACGTCGAAGGGGGATCGGCCAAGCGCCTTTTCAACCTGCGGCAAGAGCTCATCGAAGGAAATCGGTGCGACGTCGCTGTGCAGACGCTCAAGCTCGGCGATCCAGCTCGGCGAAAGCAGGTCTGGCCGTGTCGACAGCACTTGGCCGAGTTTCACAAACGTCGGCCCAAGCTCCTCTAGGGAGCGCCGGAAGCGCTCCTGTGGCTCGATTTCAGCTGACTTGCCGGCGTCGCCCCAGTGCAAAATCTGCCCGGCCCGCTCGAGCGCAGAGGCCAGCCCAGTGCGTCGCACGAGATCACCAAGACCGTGCCGGATGAGGACTGAACTGATCTCGCGCAGCCGGGACAGGTCACGCGCCGCGCCAAGCGTCCCCCAGATCATGGGTGGACCTATTTCGCTTTCTTCGATCCGCTCTGGTCGCTGAGTGCATCCGCAACCCCGGCAATGATGCCGCTCGTCAAGAGTGCCATGCGAGCGCTGAACGCACGTGCCGTCTCCAGGCTTGGGGTTGCGGTTTCGCGATAGGTACCTGCGATGCGGCTTGTAAACTCGTTCATCAATGCGCCGGCGCGTGCGCTGGCCTCGACGCCGACGTTTTGGGCATGCACAGCAAGCTGATCAAGTTCGCGGCGCAGGTTCTCGCCACTTGCCCGCTCGGACACCCGGTTAACGGCGGCAAGGCAGTCTTCCTGGAGCTTCATCAAGCTGGCGAGCGCACCTTTTATGTCATTGTCGGTGACATCCTTGCCCCGAATTGCCACGGTTTCCAAGGCACGATGGGCTGCTTCGGCAGAGACGCCGAGCGCCGCATCCAACCGGCGCACCGCATCGGCAAATTCCATTCCCGACGCGTCAGCCGTGGGGACCGTCCCGGACGGCATACCGCCGGTTACCGCTCGCATAACCTCCTTGACGCCCTCGGGGTCGATCTGGCCCTGCTGCAAGAGTTGACTCATCAGCGTGCGTACTCGCTCGCGGATGGCTTGATCTTCCTCGGCGGCTGAGGTCTCCGGTGGTCCCGTCGATGCTGCCTCGCTGGGCATGCTCAACTCCTCCGTTGGAATTCCTGACCGTGCCGGGCTCAGTCATACGACGAAAAGGCGCGAGCGGGGCTTTGCATCTTGCGCCCGCCAGGTGCCTGTTTCAAGAACGGCCGTCGGCGCGTGGCCGGAAATTGGAGACCTGCAGCTTTGCCGTTCGAGCCAGGTGAGTGTCTTTGCCGGAGCTGACGGCGAGTCGGCCGCGAGGCGAAGATTGCGCCCGGATCAACCACCCGAAGCTCGCGGCTTTGGCACGGACAGAGCGACAGGCGTGCGGGGCTCGCAATGCTTGAGGACTAACCTCGTGGCGATCATGATCCTCGCTTAACCTCAGTGCCGCCACTTCTTGCGTGGAGACGCGGCACCGGTCCTGGCACGTTTGTCGAGTTCGGTCGCAAGCGCAATCAGCCGTTGAATAAGTGGCCGGATTTCCGGAATGATCGTTTGTAGACGCTGCTGTCCCTGCCGCAAATCAGAGACCGCCGAGACTCGGTCTCGGAAAAATCCGGCCAACGGCATGGACTACACGTGATACCGGAGCGTGATTGCCTAACGACAGATGTGTTCGCACTTCGTTGTAATAGTTCATGTACCATAGCAACGCGTGACGAAGGTGCTGCTCTCCGAAGACCACGATATGATCGACGCATGCCCGTCGGATCGAGCCGATCAGCCGTTGCGCAAAGGCATTTTGCCATGGCGACCGCGGCGAAGTTGGTCGATCGCGAATACCCATGGCGCGTTGCGCCTTGCGAGAGGGACAGCCAGGCTTCAAATGGCGTCGGGCAGACGCCGATGGACATGGAACGGCACACGCGCGTGCGCCAGGCAGAAATGCCCAACGAGATCGCGGAAGGGCTCGGCAGCCTCCCTAGCCTCGGTGTTGGCTGCATCAAGCCGCTCAACCGCCGCCTCGACCTGCCGCCGCAGGCGGGTTTCGTCGAGGGTCAGCATGCGGCCCCCGCGCAGCACGAAGCGACCGTCAATCATCACGCTGTCAATCGCCGCGCCGTTCTCTGCAAGCACCAACTGCCGCAGCGGACTGCGCAGCGGCACGTAGTTGATATGGCCGATGTCGAGAAAGACGATGTCTGCCCGATAATCAGGCTCCAGGCGGCCGATGTGGTCGAAGCCGAGAATTGCGGCACTTCCCTCGGTTGCGGCTCGAAACGCCTCTTCGACCGACAGCCAGCGCGCGGGGTCGGCGTCAGCGACGCGCGACAGCAGGGCGGCCAAGCGTTGCGCCTCGAACATGTTTTGCCCGTCGGAGGTATTGCTGGCATCGGTGCCGATCCCAATTCGCACGCCGGCATCAAGAAGCGCGCGCGCAGGTGCAACACCAGAGCCAAGCCGAAGGTTGCTCATTGGATTGTGGACGACGCCCGCGCCCGCATCCGCGAGGCGAGCGATATCGTCACCGTCAAGCCAGATGCCGTGCGCAGCGCTGAAACGAGGGCCGAGAACACCCAGCTCCTGCAGGTGCGCCACTAAACTCTCGCCGTATTTCTGCAATCCGAGCGTGGCCTGCGTCTTGCTCTCGGCCAAGTGCGTCTGCACCAAAACGTCATATTCTTCCGCGAGTCGCACGCACGCCAGCAGAAATGCATCACTGCAATGCAGCGGAATGGTTGGTCCAAGCGCAGGTCGCAACAGGTCTCGGTCGAAACGCCAGTTACCGAGGATCTCCCGGGCGGCCCCGACGCTGGCCTCGTAGGGAGCCGCCTTGATTTGGCGCGCGCGCTCCTGTAGCTGCAGCGGTAGGGCCTCCATCAGCCCCGGCAAAGCCGAATATAGGGTACGATCGGCCATCATAGGCGCGATTACGGCGCGCATTCCCACCTCACCATAGGCCTCGGCCACCGCATCCATTCCTTCGCGAGAAGGTAGCGGGTATTCAACAAAAAGGTCGTAGGCGGCGGTGCAACCCTTGCGCACCAATTCGACCGCGGTCAGTGTCGCGCTGAGGCGCTTATCCTCGATGGTGCGGCTGCCATTGATGGCACCGCTGGCGCTGAGGAATACCTCGAGCGGCACGCGATCGTCCACAGCGCCCTTGCCCAATGCGCCATGCCCATGCGTATGACCGTTGATGAGGCCGGGCACCAGCAGGCGATCGCTCGCCTCGATGCGCTCGAGGCTCCCGCGCGTGATTTGCCCAGGCGGCTCAATCGCACGGATAAAGCTGTCCTCGATCAAAACGTCCGCCGGCCTGCAAGTCTTTAGGTCAGCACGAAGCACGTGCCCACCACTGATTAACATTCCGGTCATGCCGATAGCCTCGCCATCCCTTGTGTCATGTGTCGCCCGATCTCATAGCGGTCGGCGCTGGCACGATCCGTTTCATAGGTAATGCGTCCGCCGGCCATCACCAGCACGCGGTCAGACAGCTCAAGCACCTCATCGAGGTCCTCGCTGATTAACAGTACTGCGGCCCCATCGTTGCGCGCGCGCATGATCTGGCGCCGAATTTCGCTGGCGGCGGCGACGTCGAGCCCAAAGCACGGGTTCTGCATGATCAGCAGCCGCACTGCGCGCGCAAGTTCGCGCGCCAGGACCGTGCGTTGGATGTTGCCGCCTGACAGCGTCTTCAGCGGCGCTGAAGCCGAGCCGGCGCGGATACCGTAGCGCGAGATCAGCGCCTGCGCGAACGGCTGTAACGCGCGCCGCTTCAGCACGAATCCAGCGATTGCGATGGGAGGTCGATCGAATTGCCGCAGAGCCAGGTTTTCCATTACCGACATGGAAGGGACTGCGGCATTGGCGAGTGGCTCTTCGATCAGCAGGGACACGCCCCATCGTTCCAGTTCGCGCCGCGTACCGCGAAACGTGCGTCCGCCCACGCGCACGCTTCCGGCGTGCCTATCGCGCTGACCAGCGAGGATCTGCACCAGTTCTTTCTGACCGTTGCCGGAGACTCCGGCGACACCAACAATCTCGCCCGGGTGAACGCCGAGGCTCGCGCCTATCACGGCCGGCGTTCCTCGGTCGCCGACTGCGTGAATGCCTGCGAGTTCGAGATAGGGACCGGTGGCCCGCGTCGCGGCCCTGCTCGACCGGTCGGTCTTTTCGGCCGATGCGGGTGCGTCGAACATCATCCGTGCCAAGCTCGGTTCCGACGCTGCAACGACCTCGGTTTGGACCGCCACCTTGCCGCCGCGCAAAATGGTTACATCCTGGGCAAATCGTACGACTTCACGTAGCTTATGCGTGATGAACACGACGGTGAGCAGCCGGGCATCGGCCAGGCGGCGCATCTCGCCCAACACTTCGTCGGCCTCGGTAGGGGTGAGGACAGACGTCGGTTCATCGAGCACGATGAAGCGTCGGTTGAGGTAGAGCTGCTTCAAGATCTCGAGTTTTTGTTTCTCGCCAGCCGCCAGCGTCGCCACGAGGCGCCGGGGATCAAGCCGGAACGGCATGCGCACCATGAATGCATCGAGCGCGGCGTGCTCGCTGCGCCAGTCAATTATGGCGGGGAGGCGCTCACGCCCGAGTAGGAAGTTTTCCGCCACGGTCATCTGTGGCACCAGCGTGAAATGCTGATAAACCATGCCGAGCCCGAGGGCATGCGCGTCGCGCGGATGCAACATGACGCGCTGATGCCCGTCTACCAGAATCTGTCCGGCGTCGGCGCGGTAATAACCCATCAGACACTTGACGAGCGTGCTCTTTCCGGCGCCGTTTTCGCCAAGTATCGCGTGCACGCGGCCGGCGCGAAATCTCGCCGACACCCGGTCGAGTGCGCGCACAGCAGCAAAGCTTTTAGATAGGTCGGCAACCTCGATCTCGGGTGGGGCGGCTGTCGGCTTGCTACTCATCGCGAAATCGATAGCTCGCTCGGTGCGCCGGCCAGAGTGCGAGTGCGCGAGGAGCTGTAGATCAGCAGGCCGAGCGTCAGGACATAGGGGGCGGCGTAGAACAGATAATAGCCTTCGCTGATACCGACCGTCTGTACCGCCGGCCCGATGGCCGAGGCGCCCCCGAACAGCAAAGAGGCGTAAAAGCAGCGCAACGGGCTCCAGCGCGCGAAAATCACCAGAGCTATCGCCATCAGACCCTGGCCACTGGACAGACCCTCGTTCCAGTTTCCGGGGTAATACAGAGACAGGAAACCACCGCCAAGACCGGAAAGGAAGCCACCGGCCATTGTAGCCAGCGTGCGGATGCGATGCACGGAAAGGCCGATGGCACGCGCGGCGTCGGCGCTCTCGCCGGCAATACGAAGAATGAGACCCCAACGCGTGTTTTTGAGGCCCCACTCGAGGATGATGGCCAGGGCAATGCCGACGAAGAACATCGGGTTGATTGCAAAGGCCGAGCGGATCGCCGGGTTCTCGCTCCAGTTGCCGAGGGGGAGTCCGGGCAGCATCGCCGCACGCGGCTCGATGAATGGCTTGCCGAGAAAGAACGCCAATCCGATGCCGAAAATGAAGAGCGCGATGCCAACGGCGATGTCGTTGACGCGAGGCAGATTGCAGATGGCGGCGTGTAGCAATCCGAGCGCGCTGCCCGCAACGCCGGCAGCAAGCATGCCGAGCCAGGGTGAGTCCGTCAGATAACACGTCGCAAACGCGCTCATGGCGCCGAGCACCAGCGTACCTTCCAGACCAAGATTCACCCGGCCACTTTTCTCGGTCAGGGTCTCGCCGAGACTCACGAGCAGATAGGGCGTGGAAACGCAAATCGCACCGGCAACAATGGCGAGCAGCACGCCCCACCAGCCGAGATCGAAGGTGCCCATCATGCAGCACCCCGCCGAGGCAGGAGCCGCCCTCGCAAGGTGCCACTAGCGAGCACGCAGAGGAAGATCAGTCCCTGCAACACAGTGGTCGCGGCGTGCGGAATGTCGAAGCGGCGCTGGAGCAGTCCGCCGCTGGCCGAGATACCGCCGAGCACCAGGGCTACCAGGACCACCGCCAGGGCATTTTGGCGCGCAAGAAAAGCCACGAGAATGCCGGCGTAGCCGAGCCCCACAACCAGGGATTCGCTGGCGGCGCCGTGCACCGCCACGATCTCAATGGCGCCGGCGAGTCCGGCGGCTGCGCCGCCCAGGAAGCAGGCGAGCAGAACGAGGCGGCCAATCGGCAGGCCGGTCATTTGTGCCGCGCGCCGATTGCCACCGAGTATATCCATCGCAAAGCCGAGCGTCGTGTGGCGCAGAAGCAGGTGCAGCGCACCACAGACAACAAGGCCGATGATCAAACCCCAATGCACCGACAAGTCCGGAATATTGCCGATCATGAAGCCTTTAGGGATCGACCAGCTCTGGGCCTTGAGAGTCTGGGAGAAATCGCGGATCGGGCCGCTCACCAGATGGTTGAGCAGGGCAATGGCGATGTAGTTGAGCAGCAGGGTGGAAATGGTCTCGTTGACGCCACGGAAATGCTTGAGCGCGCCAGCAGCGCCGATCCACAATCCGCCGGCCAATGCGCCGGCGGCTATTGTCAGCACGGTTCCGACCACTTCGGACGCACCACCGAGGGCAACCCCGGCCAGCGCGGCGCCAAGGCCACCCAGTACAACCGCCCCTTCGCCCCCGATAACCAGAAGGCCAACCCGCGCGGGGATCAAGGTGCATAGCGCTGTCAACAGGAGGGGCGCCGCTTGCGTCAATGTGCTCTCGATTGAAAAGCGTGTGCCAAAAGCGCCGAGGTAGAGGGTTCGGTATACCGCGAGCGCATCATGCCCCTGCAATGCCAGGAAGACTCCGAAAAGGAGCCCCGCCGCGGCCATTGCGATCAGCGACAACAGGAGCGACTCCAGGGCGTCGGTCGAAAAGCCGCGCTCCCGCCTCGGCCACCTATAGGCGTCGCGCGATGCCGGTCCTTCGGCGGCGGTCGGCATTGGCTCCTGCATTTTTGTGGAGCTCGGTGCCTTCGGTGTGTGTCGGTGCACCCTCTACTGCAAGCCGGTCGAGCCGATCGCACCTTCGACAAGCCATTTGACGCTCAATTTGAATGGATTGTCGGTGTTGGCTATCTCCTGCCCGGCAGCCAGCACCTGGTTGCCCTTATTGTCCTTCAGCGGACCTTTGTAGAGCTTCAGCGTATCGTCGATAAAGCCTTGCCGCACCGCAAGCACGCTATCCTGTACGTTCTTGGGCACGTTCTTGCCGAAGGGGCTGATGGCGACCATGTTCTGCCGGAACCCGCCGCGAAACAGATTCGGATAGGCGCCACCGGTCTGCCAGGCCTGGACGAAATCGCCGGCCTTGGCCCAGTTCCACTCGGCTCCCGTGAGGAAACCCTTGGGTGCCAGTGTCGATAGGTCGGTATGATACCCGCAACTCATGATGCCCCGTCGCTCTGCTGTTTCCACCGCCACTTTGGGACTGTCGACGTTGGCGACGATTACATCCACGCCCTGATCCACGAGCGAATTGACGGTCTCCGCCTCCTTGACCGGATTGTCCCAGTCGCCGGTGATGACCACCTGGCAGGTGGCGTCGGGCCGCACTGATCGCGCGCCCAGGACAAAGCCATTGCAATTATTGAAAATGAAGTAGAGCGGTTTGGAGCCGATAAAGCCAAGCTTGCCGGTCTTGCTCATCATGCCAGCGGCGATGCCGCAGAGGTAGTGCGGCTCTTCCATATAGCCGCGATAACCGATGGTATTCTTCGGATCGGAGTTCCTTCCAAAGTCCACCGGCATGAACAAACAACACATCGGGATACTTGGGAGCGATTTTCTGGATGAAAGGCCAGAAGCCGAACGAAGTTGGAAACACCACCTTGGCACCGTCGAGCTGGATCATGCTTTCCATGACGCGCTCGACCTCTACCGTCTCGGGTACCCGTTCTTGCTCGATCAGCTTAACACCGGGGAGCTGAGCGATGCGCTTGGCGGCTACGGCGTGGGCCTGGTTCCAGCCGAAGTCATTGCGCGTGGCAGCATAGATGAAGCCGACAGTGATTGGCTTGGGTGTCTGCGCAAGCCCGTGCAGCGGCCGACCCAAAAGAAGTGTGCCGGCCCCGACGACATTGGTAGCGCCAGCCAGCACGCGCCGGCGCGAGATCAGCTTGGTCATGATGGTCTCCCCTGCCATGCGAGAGTGTGGCTTGTCGCGCCGCACTGGCAGCAATTAGATCGGCCACGGCCGATGCCGTCAACCGCTTACAGCATCATCAGAGCGCGACCTGTTGCCGAGAGTTCGGGAGCAGACTGGGAGGCCGTTGTTCAGGGACAGCTGACCCTATTGTGCATGGCGACGTGCTAGATCACTTCACCAAGGATCGGAAGATCGCTGGCATCGAACGGCGGATTACCTACCTCATGCCTCTTTTTACATCCGAAGTTCATGTTTTCGTGCGTCCCGAGATCAATAGGCTCGAGGACCTCGCGGGCAAGATCGTCAATTTCAACACGCAGGGAACCGCTGCGGCTTACTCTGGTCCAATCATTTTCGAACGGCTGGGCATCAAAGTAGATGCGCGGTTCGATCCGCATCCTGTTGCTATGGGAGAAATCGCCAACAGCGCGAAGTATGCCGCTGTCGTCTTCGTCTCTTCCAAACCGCTCGATCCGTTCATCAAACGCAAGTGGACCGAGGGGTACAAGTTTCTTGCTATACCGCTCACGGAAAAACTCGAAGAGTATTATTTGCCGGCTCAACTCAAATCCAGTGATTACCCGGGGCTCATTCCTGAAGGTCAAAAGGTCCAGACAATCGCTGTGCCGTCTGTTCTAGCCGTCTACGATTGGCGCCAAGATCAAGAGGGTCAAAAACGCATCTCACGGTTAGTGGACTATCTGTTTGAACGGTTCTCGAAGCTGCAGACCGAGCCCGGCTACCATCCCAAATGGAAGGAGCTCAATCTTGCGGCCACCGTGCCGGGTTGGCGCCGCTTCCCGCCAATGCAGGCGAAGCTCGTCGCCGCCAACTCGGCAATGGACAAGAAAAACCGTGATTAGTGGGAAGCGAGTGGTCTCACCCGGCGACAAAGTCGGGCAGAAGCAAAAAAGCAACCGAAGCAGTAGGTGATTGCGGAGGTGTTGGCCATGTCTGGGCAAGGCCGTGTGTCAAATGTGCTCTTCGCGTCGATTGGCGGAAGTCCAACCGACCCGCGTCAGTGTCGAATTCAGTTCTGGGCGGCGCTTCAAATTGCGGCCGCCGCATTGATCACCGCAATGACTATGAGCGCCGGCGCGGCTGAACCTGGGGAAGCAAACAGGAATGGTCCGGCGCAGCTTCAACTCGTGGTCGGACCAACTCTAGAGGTGGAGCCCTCAGTAGCCACGGAATTCTATGTGCGCGTGGGCGGTCCAACCGACGCTTTGCCTCCGCGCAGCTATGTTCAGATCAACAAGTTGCCTTCGTCGGTTGTTTTGTCAGAAGGCAAGAAGACGCCAGCAGGGTCTTGGGTGGTTCCGGTCTTGGCGCTTGAAAGACTTATGGTCACCGCGCCCACTCGCCTACCACAAGGGTCGGAGTTTATCATCGCCCTGGTTGCCGGCGATGGTACCGTGCTTGTCGAGCGGACAGTTGCATTTTACGTCGCCCCCGCGGTCGTCACCACGCGCACCGACTACAAAGTGGACGAGACGCAAGCGCCACGAATGGTGACCTCTACCGCCCCACCCGTTGGCTCGGGACCAGTATCCACCGACCCTCCTGACCGGAAAGGCGGGGCGTCCGTCCCCACCAAGGAGGAGCGCGCTCAGGCCGAAAGGCTGGTCAGCCAGGGTGAGCGGTATCTCGCTGACGGCAACGTCTCAGTCGCACGCCAATATTTCCTGCGTGCCGCCGAGCTGGGGCTTGCAATTGCAGCGTTGAAAATGGCAGAGACCCACGATCCGCGAGCACTTATGGGTGTCAACGTGCGTGGCCTAGTGCCCGACCCGGCTGAGGCGAAAAAGTGGTATGAGCGGGCGCTTGAGCTTGGCGCGCCAGAGGCACAAGCTAGATTACAGAGGTTGGGCAGAAAGTGACCCCGATAACCATGCCTCGTGCAGTGTGGTTTGTTGCGCTTGAGGCTGACGATGAGGTTCTCGACCTGGCTGGGTAGCTGGTTAGCGCACGGGCCGGCGGGAGCGGTCGGTGAGGGCCTCGAGGCCATGCTCCTTGTAGCGGTCAAAGATTTTGTAGCCGGTTTTGCGTGAAAAGCCGAACTCGCGGCACAGGTCGGTCATGGACTCGCCGTCGAGCAGCCGGGCAACGAAACGCAGGCGTTCTTCGACGACCGAACACTCCTTCCAGGACATCGCCACCTCCCCTGCTGTCGCAGGTCGAAAGTGTTACCGATGTGTCCGGTACGTTTCTGCCACCCATGTTTCGGGCCGCTCACTGAACCGCAGGCACTTATCGAAAACCTGCGCAGGGCCGTCCCACAAACCCGTTAATGGGACGACTATGGGACGATTAGAAACGAGGCTACTACAGCCACGGCCTCGCTCCGCGGGTGCTCGAGCACTGGCCGACCACGGTGCCGACCTCACGTTACAGGTTCGTACTGTATGAGATTTCGTAGGCGCTCTGGCATTGATTGGATATCGGGAAGACTGGGGCCGTCTAGTATGCGTACCAGGCGACAAGTGCCGTCCCCGCCGTGAACAAAGCACCGATCGCGGCGGCGGCGGTCGTGTAGCGAGTTGCCCCGGGAATTGCCGTTGCGATGCTGGCACCACTTTGATTTAGCTTTGGCCACCCTGTAATCTGGCCGGCCGGCCAACGCTTCTGTTCGTAACCAACGATGGCCCTGACGATCGCCGAACATGCACCCGCAGAACTGGGAGCGGTTCAGCTTCGGTCCCTGGCTCACGAAAACGGGCTACCCGGATGCATCGCGACAAGCTGGCGGCGGCCTGGCCAACAAACTCGCGTCGCATTGCTTGCAGCGTGTTGCGGCACCAAACGAGGTTCGACGAAACTCTGGCCCCCCAGCTAGGCGGCTGAGCTTCCGCCGAGGTTCGCGACTGAGATCATTGCATGGAACGGACGAAAATGCGCACCTGGAGTCTATTATACAAAATGGCCGCTAGTCGGTCTGTCCGCTAATGAGACCCAAGGTGCGTGCGTACTCCGATCAAGGCCACGGCCCGCGAGGTCACCAGGCCGGATACATATCGGCGACTTCCGAAGCCATCGCAGTGGTTCTCATTGCGATACGCAGCCGGTCCATACATTGTGTATAGTAGGTCGGGCGCAGTTCTCTGCGCTGACGATGGCAGAATTCGTCGAATTGCCAGTGTCCGGCCCGGGATGCGAGAAGCCATCGCTTTGATCTCGGTGTTACGGTCAGGTCGTTAGCTTCGATACCGGAGAGCATCGACCAGCAAGCCGAACGCGGGCGTGAGGTGTCGGCGGTTCGGATAGTACAGATGGTACCCTGAAAAGGCTGGACACCAATCGTCCAGCACTTGGACGAGCCGCCCGTCCGCGACATGCGTCCGCACTTGATCCTCAGGCAGGTACGCAAGCCCAAGGCCTGCGAGAGCCGATTTCAGTCTCAAGGCGAGATTATTGAATACAAGTTGCCCTTCAACGCGCACCTTCAGCTCATGGCCGCGCTTTTCGAACTCCCAAGCATAGAGGCCGCCAAAAGTCGGCAAGCGAAGGTTGATGCACCGATGTGCCGTAAGATGCTGCGGTTTCTTCGGCTTTGGCCGCCTTGCGAAATATGAAGGCGCTCCAACGACGACCATGCGCATGTCCGGACCTATGCGCACGGCAATCATGTCTCTTGCGATCTGTTCACCGAGCCGCACACCCGCATCGTAACGCTCGGCAACGATGTCGGTGAGCCCATAGTCGACGATGATTTCGACGTTGATGTCCGGATAACCGGGAAGAAACTTTGCCAGTGCAGGCTCGAGGATTGCGACAGCGGCATGCTCGCCGGCCGTGATGCGGATGGTACCGCCAGGCTTCTCGCGAAGTTCGCTCAGTGCATCTAACTCGGCCTCGATCTCTTCGAAGCGCGGAGCCAGGCTTCGGAGCAGCCGCTCGCCCGCGTCGGTGGCGGATACCTTGCGTGTGGTCCGGGTCAGTAAGCGAACCCCGAGCCTGGCCTCGAGCCCGCGCATCGCATGGCTCAACGCGGATTGCGACACTCCCAGCTTTGCCGCTGCTTTGGTGAAGCTGCCATCCTGCGCGATAGCAAGGAAAGCCAGCAAATCATTAATGTCTTGCCGGCGCATTCATGAGTCCTATTCATAGCCACATGCAGATTTTGCCATCTAATCATATTTCGTGCCCATTCCTAGATTGTCAAACGACGTACTTGCCACGGATTTGGAGGCGGCAGTGGAGACTAGGCGGGTTCGTGTGCCGAAACTGCCTGCAGGCGAGCCCAGGGCGCGATTTCGCGGACTTGGTCTCGATTGTTGCGATTCGCCGTGGCCTTGTGGGTGAGGCGATTAGAGCGGCAGCTCCAAGAATTCATTTTGGCCTACGCCCATCCGCAACCTCTGCATAGCCGGCAACGTTCTGCCGATGGACAGGCTTTTCCAAACGCCAAGCGGACGCTCTGTGGCGCATTCTATCCGTAGAAAGGACTGAGATCACGACATGCGAAATCCCCAAGACCTCGCGCCATCGCGGCGTGACCTATTGATCGGAGCAGCTGCCTCGGCGGCAGCAACCGCCGCGCCGCCCATAGCCAAGGCGCAAACACCCCCAACGAGCGCCGAAGGCACCGTCATTGAGACGCCGATGTCGAAGGTCTCAATCACCGTCAATGGCGTGGCGCGTCAGCTTGAGCTCGACACACGGACCACGCTGCTCGACGCCTTGCGCGAGCGCTTGCGGCTGCCCGGGACCAAGAAAGGCTGCGATCACGGCCAATGCGGCGCCTGCACGGTGATCGTCGGCGGGCGTCGGATAAATTCGTGCCTGACTCTCGCAGTCATGCACGAGGGAGACAGCATCACCACCATCGAGGGATTGGGCACGCCTGAGAAGCTTCATCCGATGCAGGCCGCGTTCGTCAAGCACGACGGGTATCAATGTGGCTACTGCACCCCCGGGCAGATCTGCTCCGCCGTGGCGGTTCTCGAGGAAATTAATGCCGGCATTCCGAGCCATGTCACCTCGGATCTCGTTGCACAGCCAGAAGTATCTTCTGTCGAGGTGCGAGAGCGCATGAGCGGCAACATCTGTCGTTGTGGCGCCTATTCCAACATTGCGGACGCGATCACCGAGGTCGCCAGGAGGAAAGCATGAAACCTTTCACGTATGAACGAGCAAAATCGCCCACGGCCGCCGCAGCAGCTGCCGCTCGCACGCAGGGAGCCAAGTTCATCGCAGGCGGCACCAACTTGCTTGACCTGATGAAGCTTCAGATCGAAACGCCGACACATCTTATCGACGTCAACGGCCTTGCGCTCGACAAGATCGAAACAACGCCCGAAGGTGGCTTGCGCATAGGGGCCCTGGTGCGCAACACCGATCTCGCCGCCGATCCGCGCGTGCGTCGCGACTACGGCTTGCTATCTCGCGCCCTCCTGGCGGGTGCGTCAGGTCAGCTGCGCAACCGGGCGACGACCGCGGGCAACCTGCTCCAGCGCACCCGCTGCCCATACTTCTATGACACCAACATGCCGTGCAACAAACGCCAGCCCGGTAGTGGCTGCGCGGCCATCGGCGGGTTCAGCCGCCAGCACGCAGTGGTGGGCGTCAGCGACGCGTGTATTGCTACGCATCCAAGCGATATGGCCGTGGCGCTGCGAGTGCTCGACGCGGTTGTGGAAACGGTGCGGCCAGACGGCTCCGCGCGGAGCATTCCCATCGCCGAGTTCTATCGGTTGCCGGGTGACACACCGCACCTCGAGACCGTGATAGAGCGTGGCGAGCTCATCACGGCAGTGACGCTACCGGGGCCTCTTGGCGGCACGCATATCTACCGCAAGGTGCGTGATCGGGCGTCGTACGCGTTCGCACTCGTGTCTGTGGGCGCGATCATCCAAAACGACGGAACCGGACGGGTCGCGCTCGGCGGTGTGGCTCACAGGCCGTGGCGCATCGAGTTGGCCGAAGCCGAGTTGCCGCGCGGTGCCAGAGCCGTGACGGCTCGGCTGCTCGCCGACGCGAAGCCGACGCATGAGAACGCGTTCAAGCTAAATCTGACCGAGCGCGCCGTTGGTGCAGTCCTGACGGAAGCGAGGGGTTGACCCATGAAATTCGAGAGCCCCGCAACGATCAATCCTATCGACCAGCTCAAGGTGATCGGCAAGCCCACGGACCGGATCGACGGGCCGCTCAAGACAACCGGCACCGCGCCCTATGCCTATGACCGGCACGACGTCGTGCCGAACCAGGCATATGGATTTGTGGTTGGCTCGGCCATCGCCAAGGGCAGGATTGCCTCCATCGACCAGAGCGCCGCCAAAACTGCGCCCGGCGTGCTCGCCATCGTCACGACCGAGAATGCCGGAAAGCTTGGGAAGGGCAATTACAACACGGCCAAACTGCTCGGCGGCCCCGAGATCGATCACTATCACCAGGCCATCGCTGTCGTGGTGGCGGAGACCTTCGAGCAGGCCCGCGCGGCCGCGCAGCTGCTTCGCGTCAACTATGTCCGGACGGAAGGGAAGTATGACCTCGCGGTTGTAAAAGATACCGGCAAGGCGGCTCGCATAACCGGCGGCCCGGCTGACACCGCCGTCGGCGACTTCGCATCGGCGTTCAACGCGGCGCCGGTCCGGCTCGATGCGACCTACACGACGCCCGATCAGGCCCACGCAATGATGGAGCCGCACGCGTCCATTGCCGCCTGGGAAGGTGACAAGCTCACACTTTGGACTTCCAATCAGATGGTCGACTGGAGCGTCGGCGACATGGCAAAGACGCTGGGCATCCCCAAGGAGAATGTCCGGCTCATTTCGCCGTTCATCGGCGGCGGTTTCGGCGGCAAGCTCTTTATCCGGGCCGATGCGTTGCTGGCGGCGCTTGGCGCGCGCGCGACCAAACGGCCCGTGAAGGTGGCGCTGACGCGGCCCCTGATGTTCAACAACACCGTACACCGGCCGGCGACCATCCAGCGGATTCGCATCGGGGCTACTCAAGACGGCAAGATCACCGCCATCGGCCATGAGAGCTGGTCGGGCGATCTACCGGGCGGCAAACCTGATTCTGCAGTTAGATCGACACGCCTGGTCTATGCCGGCGCCCACCGCATGACGGCGACACGGCTTGCGGTGCTGGACCTACCGGAAGGCAACGCCATGCGGGCGCCTGGCGATGCGACGGGCTCGATGGCCATGGAGATCGCGATTGACGAAATGGCGGAAGGGCTCCGCCTCGACCCAATTGAATTCCGGGTCCTCAATGATACCCAGGTCGATCCTGAGCACCCCGAAATGACGTTTACGCAACGTCATTTTGTCGAATGCCTGCGCACGGGCGCGGATCGCTTCGGCTGGAGCAAGCGCAGCGCGGACCCGGGCAAGATCCGGGACGGGCGCTGGCTTGTCGGCTTAGGTGTGGCTGCCGCCTATCGCGACAATCCCGTGATGAAATCGGCCGCGCGCGTGAGGCTCGACAACCGCGGCATGGTGATCGTCGAAACCGACATGACGGATATCGGCACCGGCAGCTATACGATCATCGCCCAGACAGCCGCGGAGATGATGGGCGTGCCGCTCGACAAGGTGATGGTCCGCCTGGGCGACTCCGCCTTTCCGGTGTCGGCGGGTTCCGGCGGTCAATGGGGTGCGAACAGCTCCACCTCCGGCGTCTATGCCGCCTGCGTGAAGCTGCGCGAGGCCGTAGCGCAAAAGCTCGGTTTCAACTCCGCAGACGCGGTGTTCTCAGATGGGCAGGTGCGCGCGGGCAACCGCAGCGTACCGCTCGGTCAAGCGGCGGAAGGAGGCGGCCTCGTTGTCGAGGACGCCATCGAATTCGGCGAGTTTCGCAAAAAGTACCAGCACGTGACGTTTGGCTCGCAGTTCGCCGAAGTCGGCGTCGACGCCGCAACAGGCGAAGTGCGCGTGCGGCGCATGCTCGCGGTTTGCGCGTCGGGGCGTATCCTCAATCCGAAATCGGCGCGCAGCCAGGTCATCGGAGCGATGACCATGGGCGTCGGGGCAGCGCTGATGGAGGAGCAGGCTGTCGACAAGCGTCACGGGTTCTTCGTCAACCATGATCTCGCCAGCTACGAGGTGCCGGTCCACGCCGATATTCCCCACCAGGAAGTGATCTTCCTCGACAAGCCTGATCCGGTGTCCTCGCCGATGAAGGCCATGGGCGTGGGCGAGCTCGGAATTTGCGGCAGCGGCGCGGCCGTGGCCAACGCGATCTACAACGCCACCGGTGTGCGCGTGCGCGAGTACCCGATCACGCTCGACAAGTTTCTGGATCGACTGCCTGCCATTGGCTGAGCAACGAGATCGGTGCGATCAGACGGAGGAGCATCGTGAAGACAGTAACCGCAGGTTTTCTCAGCTTCGGCGCAATCGTGCTTGCTGCTGCGTTGTGCCTGCCCGTCCATGGGCAAGGAGCATCGCCGCCGACGCCGGCACAGCGCCTGATGGGCGACGTGGCGCCTAAATTGGTCGAGCTCACCGATAACGTGTTGTTTGGCGATGTGTGGGAGCGCCCGCAGCTTTCGAAGCGAGACCGCAGTCTCGTTACAGTCAGTGCGCTCATCGCGATGAACCGTCCCGATCAGCTTCGATCCCATTTGGTGCGGGCACGCGAGAACGGGCTGACAGAAGAAGAACTGGTTGAGGCAATCACCCATCTGGCGTTCTACGCAGGTTGGCCCAATGCAGTCACTGCGACCGCCATAGCGAGAGATGCATTCAAGAAGAACTGAGATTCGCACTTCCGCGAGAGGTGCCGTGATATCGCGTAGACGCATGCTCACCGCGACCGCCAGCGTCGCGGCGTTGGTTATCCAGCCGCGAGCGTTCGCCGAGCAAAGAGCCTTGGCGGTGGGCGGCTCTGACGCCGTCGTGGCAGCAGTTTTTGGGAGAAACGGCATGGAAATTGCTCGCATCGGCTCGCAGCCTTCACAGAGGGGGCCGGCGGAATATTTCACCGGGTCTGTCCGAATCGATTCCCGCTTTCAGGGCAAAGGGCCCGCGCGCGTGGGCGGTGCGCTTGTTACTTTTGAGCCAGGCGCCCGCACGGCGTGGCACACGCATCCGCTCGGGCAGACGCTGATTGTCACGTCTGGCTGCGGCTGGGTACAGGTCGAGGGCGGCGCGAAGGAGGAGATCCGTCCCGGTGACATCGTCTGGCTTTCGCCCGGCGAGAAACATTGGCATGGGGCGACCGCCACGAATGCGATGACCCACATCGCGATCGCAGAGGCCCTAAACGGAAAGAGCGTCGATTGGTTGCAGCATGTCACCGACGAGCAATACCGGCGGTAGAACAGACCGTGAGCGCGCAACCCTTGCGGACTGGAAGCCCAAGCCTGGGGGCCGCATATACGTGTCGGTCACCTAGATTCGACGCTTCAATACGGGTGGTGCGATTGCTCTACAATGACTGACAGATCACCGGCAAAAGCAACGAGTTTGGTAGTGTTGTCATCGGGTTGTATGGCGATTTTTTTGGCGCTGATGTTTTCCAGCGTCGCGGCCGCGGAGAAGAAAGCGAGCCTGTGGGGTAGTAGCTCTGATCGAGTGGTAACGGCGCAAGTGAGCGGAAATCCCGACGGACGCTTGAGTGTCGACAGTCGTCTGCGCGATATCTTGCATCATCCGGCGTTTGCAGAATTCGGTCGACTACTATTACCGTGGGACGGTCGCACCTACGCCGAAGATATGCCACTGAGCGCTGTCGGCTCGCTACTGCCATATCACAGTCATGTCTCTCCCAAGATCGTGGTGAGCGCGCTCAATCACATGATTGACGATGCACGCAATGGAAAGACCATATTCTACAATATCTACTCCGACGCGCAGAAGCGAGATGAGCTCGCGAGAGCGCACACAGGCTTGTTCTTCTTCCGTGGAAGGCCCGGGGCTCCGTTTGCTATTATCGCGCCGGGTGGCGGCTTCTCTTATGTCGGTTCCGTCCATGAGGGCTTTCCCCACGCCGTCGAGATCAGTAAGCAAGGCTACAATGCTTTCGTTCTGAAATATCGCGCGGGATTTGGCGCGACAGTCGCCACCCAGGATCTGGCTACTGCCGTCTCTTATGTTTTCCGGAACGCGGAATCGCTTAGTGTCGACACCGACAAGTACTCGCTCTGGGGTAGCTCGGCCGGAGCACGGATGGTCGCCACCATTGGCACCTATGGGGTTGCAGCCTATGGAGGGGATAACCTTCCACGGCCCGCGGCCATCGTTATGGCCTACACCGCTCATTCAGACCATTCGTCAGCCGATCCTCCGACGTTTGTTGTCGTCGGCGAGAACGACGGCATCTCGCCGGCCGCCACGATGGAAAGGCGCGTTGCGGCACTTCGTCAAGAGGGCGTCGAGGTTGAGTATCACAAATATGAAAATGTCGGTCACGGCTTTGGGCTCGGCAGCGGTACCAGAGCCGAGGGATGGATCGTAGACGCCATTCGATACTGGGAAAAGTTCGTGCTGAGAAAGCCCTGACGGTTAGCACGCCGAGAATGCAACCGCTGCACCAATGTGGCTCGAAGCACCACAGCGGTGCTGCCAGATCGCACTCGTATGGTCAAAAAATGCGACGGCGGAGGAAACTGTACTTCATGGACCCGGAGGCTTGCCGAGGTAGAAGTTGCCGGGGCTTACCCGAATGACCGAGTTGGGACAACGGGTGGCAAGCAGTCGACGTGGCTTCCTCGATCCCCCAATCGCAGCGGCGCTAAGTTCTACTGGTCGAGTATAGCCTTCGCCTCCTTCAAGTCCTGCGTGTCGAAGCCCCCGGTGAACCAGGCATAGATGGACGTGAGAAGACTGAGCGCTTCGTCCCGTTTGCCCTGATCAATCCACAGCGCGCAAAGATCCCTTGCAGCTCGAAGCTCAAGCGATCGGGCCTGTTGGCCTCGTGCACTCCTTAACGCCTGGTCGAGCAATGCCTGCGCCTCGGTTCTAGCCTCCGGTGCACCGCGGACGAGCAGCGCGCGTGCCTTTAGTCGATACAGTTCGGCCTCAAATATCCGTTCGCCGTTATGACTGGCTGCGAAGAGTCCCTGTTCAATCACCTCCAGCGCAGCCTCCAGTTCATGTCGGAGTAACAAGGCCGGACACAACAGCACGTAGAGCGCTGTGATGCCGAGCTGATAGCCTGCACCACGATACTGTTCCAAAGCGCCCCTTACTTGCTTGAGCGTGCCAACTGAAGGGTCAAGCATGGTCATGCAAATGTCCTGAACGGCGCGCGATAGGCCGTGCCAGTGCCGGAATCCGTGTTCCTCCGATAAGGTGAGGCAGCGCTCGGCGTGGCGGTGCGCTATCGCTGGCTCGCCGCGCAGAGCGTGAAGAATGGACGCATAGTAACAAGCGTAAGCCTGTGTGTGGGGATGTCCGATGGCATCGGCACGTTGCAGCGCGGCGGCCATCCGCGTGCCCGCCATGTCGATGTGACCCAAGACCCAAAGGGCCCAAGACATCAGCGCTAGACCCGCCGCTCCCGCGTCCTGGCCAGCTGCGCGAGCAGCGAGTTTCTCGGCTTCACTGCTCGCGCTAAATGCCTCGAAAGCACGTTCAGTCAGTGCACGGGCATCAACGACGTCTCCCATAAACAGGCGTATCATGCCTAGTCCGCGTATCGCGTTGATCAACATCGGCCGATCATTGCGTGCTTCGGCGAGACCGAGCAACGTTGCGGTTAATTCCCGGGCTTGCTGCAGCTCGCCGCGAATGACGCTCGCGGTAGCCAGCCAAAACATGACCTGCAGGTACTCGGGCGCATCCCCGATGCGTGCGCACAAATCACGACCGCGAGCGAAGGTTGCAATGGCTGTGCTCGAGGCTGGACCTTGAGTGGCGATCAGGCAGGGTCCCAGAGCGAACTGGAGATCAAGTTCCAACCTGTCCCTCCCGGAGCCGTCCGGCAAGCAACCCACGGTCTCCAGGCCTCGCTGCAAGTGGGCGATGGCTTCCAGATTGGCGAAACGCTGCGCGGCTTTCCGGCCGGCTTTTAGCCAGTAGCCCACCGCCTTTTCGATCAGTCCGGCCTCCGTGAGATGGTGCGCCAAGGTTTCAGGTTGGGCCTCCACGATTTCCGGAAACTGCAGCTCAAATGTGTTCCCAATCGCGGCGTGCAGCTGCGCGCGCCGGGGTTTCAGCAGGCAGGAATACGCAGCGTCTCGCACCAGCACGTGCTTAAAGGTGTAGACGGCGTGCGGAATTTCGCCCCGGCGGAGTATCAGCCCCGATCGAACCAGTCGATCGAGCGCCTCGTCCAGCTGCCCTTGCGGAAACCCGGCCACGGCATTCAACAGTTCGTACGAGAAGGCGCGGCCGACGACGGCGCCGATCTGTGCCACCTCCCTTATCGGTGCCAACCGGTCGAGACGCGCTATCAGCGAGTTCATGCAAGGTGGTCGGGATCGCTAGCGACGGCAACGGCTTCTGAAGCACGTAATTGCCGTCCCGCTCTTGCAAGACTCCGCTTTCGAGCACCATTTTGGTCAGTTCCTCAACGAACAGGGGCACGCCCTCCGTGCGCTTGAGAATCTGGTTCGTCACCTCCTCAGGTAGCGTCTTGCCGCCGGTGATCCGCTCAATTATGGCCGCCCCGCCGACTCGGCCAAGTCGTGTTAGGAGAACGGTCGAGACATGCGCGTGGGGTGGCCAGGGCGGTGTAAACTGCGGCCGTGCGGTGATGATGAGCAGCACCCGAAGCTGCGGCACCCGATCAACGGCGACCGTGAGCAGCTCCAGCGAGGTCGGATCGATCCAATGGACATCTTCGAAGATCATCAGCACTGGCTGCCTCGCTGCCACGCACTCGAACTGCGCCAAAAGCGCCGCCAGCGTCTTCGACTTTCGGCTCTGCGGACTCAGCTCTGGAAGGCGGTATCGGTCACTGGGTGGCAGCGACAGAAGGTTGGCCAGAAGCGCCACTGTCTGATCGCCGTCAACGGTCGACTGCACGATCAGCGTTTTGAGCTTGGCGAGCTTCTCAGCGGGCGAGTCGCCACGCTTGAAACGGGCAGCCCGTTCAAGTTGGCCGATGAATGGGAATAGCGCACTGTTGGCGTAATGCGCTGAGCAAAAGTAGTGCAAGCTTGTGTGCGGCTCAGCCTGGAGCCGCTCTTGCAACGCGAGGGCAATGTGCGACTTGCCAATGCCCGGGTCTCCCGTCAGCACTACAACTCGGCCTTCGCCCTCGGTGGCAAGCCGCCACCGGCGTAACAGCAGATCGATCTCCTCATCACGCCCAAACAGCGGCGTCAGCTTGCTGTCGTGCTGTGCTTCAAAGCGGCTCTCTACGCCGCTTGTCCTCAGCACTTGCCACGCCACTATCGGTTCCGCCCAGCCTTTGACCTCGACAGCGCCAAGATCGCGGTACTCGAAATGCCCGCCGGTGAGCCGGCGCGTGCTCGCAGAGATCACTACAGTACCCGGCTCGGCTAGCGCTTGCAGGCGAGCAGCGAGGTTGGGCGTGTCGCCGACCACAGCTTGCTCCTGCGAGGCACCCTCGCCGATCAGGTCGCCCACCACGGCGATCCCGGTTGCGATGCCAACCCGGACCCGCAACGGGACATTCACGCGCGTCTGCAGATTAGGGACGGCATCGACGAGCGCGAGACCGGCGCGCAGGGCTTGCTCAGCATCGTCTTCATGCGCTTGCGGATAGCCGAAATAGGCGAGCACGCCGTCGCCCATATATCGCGCCACGGTTCCCTGATATTCGGCGATTACCTCGGCGATGCGGCCGTGATAGACCACCATCACTTGGCGCATGTCTTCCGGATCAAGCCGCGCCGAAAGCGCAGTCGAGCCAACCAGATCGCAAAACATCACCGTGATGTGGCGTCGCTCGGCATAGTCTTGGGCCGCAGGCTCGACCGCCGTTTGCGGCTCCCTGCCGGGCGTCCCTTGCAATTCGGCGATCGCTCGCAGCATCTTGCGGCGATGCCCGAGCAGCACACCAAGCTCTTTGAGATCACTCTCGGTCAGATCGCGGATAACGGATAGATCCACACCGTTCTCGGCGAAGCGCCGAGCATATTCTCCGAGGTCAAGCGATGCTAACCACTCTGCAATGTCCTTCATGCGAGGGTCATGCTGTGCTGCTCCCAAAAGGTCTTGGTGTCGAGAGCACTGGCAGGGACTGTGATACCGACCAAAACCGACGGGGCGATCAGGGCGGATACGATACCCCAAAAGCGATCCGGACAACACCATCGTCACCGTAATCAGTCCGCCAACTCTGCCTGTGCTGCAAATCACAGGCAGGGTTTTCCGGCGCCAACTAGGGTATTGCACGGAGGCTTGGCAGCACCGGCGGGAGGCTCATGTTGAGAGGGCGAGCGATGTCTTGTGCCGAGCAGCGCCTTGTTCGGTAGGTGCGGGCGAGATCGAAGGGAAGTACTGGGACCGGCTCATCATTGTCGCCGATCTGCACCAACTCTATGCTCGGCACTGCTCCTAGTGCGGCCTCGCGACTTATGGCGCTTACGCTGCCACACCACCACAACGCATGATCGCGCCCGCAACGCACCACCGCCAAGCACTCGGCAAATACCTTGCTGCCAAGTGCGCTCTTCACCCTTGGTGACCACCCAGATGAAGCTCCTCCTCGTGCGTCAGCCTCCGTTCTGCATTCTCGATGGCTCCTCGAGCGCGGGGAAGTGCCCGCCAGCCGGCATGCGTGTCCATCGGCGGATGTTGCGTAGAACGGATCGGCCAGCGACCGAGCGGTGTCAGGATCAGTAGTGGGCGCGTTTCTCGCACTTATGCCCTTGCGGAAAAAAATTGTCGCCCCAGAGATCCACGAGGACAACTGAACCGTAGCATCAGGCAAGCGTATCGAGGCGGTGAGCGAACCTGGGGAGTACGCGTCCGACTCTAGCGCGACAATTTTCTTGGCATTTCGTCATTTCAAAGAGGAGACGGCTAATATGTTTCGCACCGCACTCGTTGCTGCTGCAGCAACCGCTCTTACTGTGGTGAGCACTGGCCTGAGCGCCCAAACCCTCGGTATTGCGGCCTGCGATGACTTCCTCAAAAAGTACGAGACGTGTGTGACCTCTCAGGTTCCGGCTGCTCAGCGAGCAACCTTCCAGGGCCAGTTCGACCAGTGGCGCAAGGCGTGGTCGGACATGGCCAAGAACCCGAACACCAAGGCAGGCCTCGAGAACGCTTGCAAACAAAGCGCCGAGCAGATGAAGACTGCAATGTCCGGGTTCGGCTGCAAGTTCTGAGACGATTAGGGAGAGGCGCAAAGGCGAGGGCCAACTCGTCAGGGCATACGCTGTCGCTGTTGCGCCTTCCCCACCGCCTACGAAGTGCGGTGAACAGAAGACTCCGACGTGACTTTCATGCACTCAACGACGTGCTGCTAGCGGGCGCGATGGCGCTTGTTGCTCACTACCGCACCTCGCTCAGCCGGCTCCCTGAATTGCCGCGGTGGGAATGGAAGAAGCTCAATCAGCAACCAGCGACAACATGAGCAATGGCAGCGATCTCCCATATCATTACGATCCGGCGGGTCGCCCAAATGCTCGGGCGCGACGAAGACCTGCTGTGGGATCTGGCGGACTATGTCAAGCCTGAGGAGGGCAAGATCTGGATCCACGATATCAACGAAAGCGATACTCTTGCCTTCAGTCAGCTAGGCATCGAGACTTCTTCGAGAGATCATCACAGATCGGATCGATCGTACCCGCTGACGCCGCGGCCGCTGCGGTGCTCACTGTTCTCACCGTAGGGTTACACATCGCTTTATGTAATGAACTCTTGTGCTTGACTGGCGAATCAACCTTAGCTGCAAGCATAAGTCAGGGGCGCATTGATAGTCAGGAGCAGCGCATAATCCACTTCTATATCTGCCCCTCACTCCGATGACTCGGCCAACGTGGGGGCCCCGATGAAGAGCCAGGCTAGCGCGCTTATCCCAACGCGGTGGTCGCTGGCTATAGGTAAGAGTTTCGCGTCCGCGTTGCTGCTTGGCACCGTATTGACCTTCCCGAACAGCGGCGCGTTCGCCGATGAAGGCGGTGTCAGTTTCTGGATTCCGGGGTTCTTCGGGAGTCTCGCTGCCTCGCCCCTCCAACCCGGATGGTCGGTTGCGAACATCTTTTATCATACGTCGGTGGATGCCGGCGGTGACGTCGCATTCGCGCGTCAGGTCGCGCGCGGGAACATCGCCGCGAATTTCACCGGCAACCTTAATGCAGTTCTCGATGCTGATGGGACTATCGGCTTCGTCCTTCCAAGCTACACGTTCGCGTCCAAGGTTTTCGGTGGGCAACTGAACGTTGGCGCAGCTGTGGCCTACGGCCACTCGGCTGGCTCGGTCGACGCAACCTTGACAGGGGCAGTCGGTCCCTTCGGCTTCACGGTATCACGCGGTTTCAGCGATGAGGTCACCGGCTTCGCCGACGTGCCGCTCATTGCCAGCCTGCGCTGGAACCAGGGCGTGCACAATTACATGACCTATGTCCTGACGGCTTTGCCAGTCGGTAACTACGAGGCGAGGCGTCTCGCCAATCTCGGCATTGGACACTCAGGGGTGGATAGTGGCTTCGGCTACACCTACTTCGATCCGAAATCCGGCAACGAATTTTCGGCTGTTCTCGGTTTCACCTATAATTTCGAGAACAATCACACCGACTACCAGAACGGCGTTGACATGCACCTGGATTGGGGGGCCTCAAAATTCCTGACCAAACAGTGGCAGGTAGGCCTTGTGGGCTACGTCTACCAGCAGATTTCTGGTGACCACGGGTCCGGCGACCGGGTCGGCAGCTTCGAGTCCCGCGTGATTGGCGTTGGGCCGCAGCTCGGCTACGTCTTTCCGATCGACAACAAATATCAAGGCTACCTGAACCTCAAGGGCTACAAGGAATTTGATGCGGATCACCGCGCGGAAGGCTGGAACGTATGGCTCACATTCTCGATCTCGCCTGCTCCGCCTAAACAACCATAGAGCGCCGCCTAGTTCATCGAGAAGTGAAGACTATTGGGTCCAACGGCAATTAGTCGAGGCCTTCGGTCTAAAAGCCAAACTGGCGCAGTCCAGTAAGCGCAAACTGAACCCCCATCGAAATGACAATCAGCCCCATGAAGCGCGTAGCCGCGTCTCGCGCAAATCCACCTTCGACGGATTGATGGGCGACACGCGCGACAAGCACCATGGCCAGCCAAGTAAGAGCACTTGCAACTGCGATTGCAATCAGGGCTGTTACTGGAAATCCCAACCTTGTGTGGGCGGCAGATAGTGTAATCACCCCGGTGATCGTCCCCGGACTTGCCGCAAACAGGATCAAGGGCGTCAGAGACGCGCTCGTCCCCAAAGG
Source organism: uncultured Alphaproteobacteria bacterium (assembly GCA_963775835.1). Taxonomy (GTDB): domain Bacteria; phylum Pseudomonadota; class Alphaproteobacteria; order Rhizobiales; family Hyphomicrobiaceae; genus AWTP1-13. The sequence goes on from CAVZKV010000002.1 coordinate 36,477, forward strand.
TCTACTGGGTGACGCCGATGATCCATGACCGCTGAGCATGGAGAAGCCCATCCAGGCCAGGACGCCACCGCCCGCCACCATGAATGCGTCGAGGGACACGCCGAACAAGGTTAACAATTGCGTCCCGATGAGTGCGGCGCCGCTAAGAATTATTACGACGGCCAACGCCACCTTTATCGCGTCCGCGCGCCGTTCGGGGGTAGACCGTTCCGCTTCAATTCGCGCAAACATCGCGCCACAGACGAGAGGGTTCACCAACGACAGCACCGTTACGATGGCCTGAAGCTGCTCTTGCATGCGTAGCTACACCTCAGGGTTCCAGCTTCCATATCTCGGACGTCTTAGAGCTTCGGGACTAGCAGCATCGAAGATCAATCTTAGAGTGATTGGGCCCGCACGTCTCCTGGTTGGGATGATGACTTTTCGCTACGTGCACTTCCACTTTCCCTCGGACATTTGCGTAAGCCGGGTTTGGGGATTGTCTGGATACATTTTGCCCGGGGTTGATCGTAGCATTCTCGCCCATTCTTGTACGTGCTGTCCGTTAGCCACTTCGAGGGGGTACAATCTTCGCAGGAGGGCAGCCTTCGTTAACCTGCCTCATTGTGGCGCCGGCCTTGGCGCAGCAGACCGCTAGCGTGTGGTCAAATAATTGGAACGGCGGCGGAGCATCGTAGGCGCCAAACACGGTGGCCGGTCTTGGTCCAGACTAGGCGTCGTAGGCATCGCAGCTTGCCGAGACTGGGCGCCTGAGTTGCAATGACGAGTGAGCAGGGTCCCGCTCGGTGCTTGCAATTCTTTGATCGCAGAGGCGCTAGCTCAGGGCGGAAGCTGTAGTTAGTACGACGTCGCAAGCTTACCGAAGCCTGAGTTGGCATAACGGGTACGGGAAGCGTCTTACGCGGCTTCCTCGATCTCCCGATCGCAGCGGCGGGGTCAGCGTAGTAGGTCGCCAACCCGCGCAGCGTCAGCACCTCGGCCGTGAAAAAGTCGGTCCCCGCCAATAGCGCCAGGTCCGAATGAAGGCCTGCCATGTGGTCGTGCGCTTGCGCTCCCGCGCGCGCGGTACGCCGTGGCGTCGCAGAACATTTCCCACCGTTTGGTCGGAGACCTCAATTCCAGATTGGCCAGCACCCCCACAATCCGGTCATAGCCCCAAGAGCGGTTCTCTTCGGCCATGAGGACAATCAGTTCCTCAATTGCCCTGTCGACCGGGGGTCGACCTGGGCCTCGATACTTCGAGCCATCGGCGCGAGGAGCCTCCGGTACCATCCCAGAATAGTACCGGCAGTGTGGCAGTCGCTACGTCGCCGAGTGCCTTGCGGCCCAGTCGACCCCATTCGTGTAATGTTAATGACAAATATCCGGGTATACCTACGGCAAGTCCCAGGGAATTGTTAGGCCGGTCATCCGGGCATATAAAAAGAAGGCCAGGATAAGAAGATACGCAATAACCATTATCCAACGACCGATAGTCCAAGGCGTATCTTTGATAACCAATTCCCACCCAACTACTACGGCCAATGCTATGAGAATAGTTGTCCTGAGCCCAGGCATTAGAAGCCTCCCCTATGGGCTAAGCGTCTTACGTAGTCCCTTATTCCCTATCTTCTTCCAGAATGGATTTATCCGAGGGTCCCGCTCTTTCTCCGAGAAGACCAGGGAAATAAGAAAATTAACAATATAGATGATGATGTAGACAATAAAAACAAAGAGGACGATGAAACCAGCCGCCTTAGCGGAGAGGATAAGGATGTTGAGGAGGGTATCCATTTACTTCGAATGCCTTCTTCTCCAATATCGACGTATTTTGGGCAGTCTTTTAGAATGATTGACCCGAGTAGGCTTATCGTTGCCGCATCGCAACCCCAGAGTTAAAACCTTGAGCGGAGCAATTATATGTTTTGCAGCAAGCTTGCTTGACGGTCAATCGTGGCAGAAACCACAACGAACGATAGGAGAAGCGCAGCGAGTGTCTTGCTATGACGGCAAAATTTTAACGAACGCATCCATTGAGGGTAAAAGCACCTTGGTCAATCCTTAGAGTGCTCTCTTTTCCCTATCTTCTTCCGAAATGGATGTATCCTCGGGTCTTGCTCCTGCTCCAAACGATCACAAAAATGATGGCCATAACGAAATAGGTCACAACATAAGCCACAACAGCAAACGGCACGAACCAAACAGCAATGCCATTGGCGATAGCAATAAGGATGTAAAGAAGCTCAGTCTTCGAGTGACGCAAAGGAAAAGCCCTAGGGACACCTCCTAGGGCTCAGTTTATCACAGACTACTACCGAAGGAAGCTACCTGTCAGGTTTGCTGAAGCTATTTGGTTTTCTCGCTCTTGCTTTTCTTGTCGCCGGTCCCGATTTGGACTTCGAGACTACTCAGCGGGTCCTTTTTCTTTGGGTCCACCTTCGCCTTCACACCCACACCGTCCTTTTTGTTGCCTAGGTCGAAATTGAGCATAGGGCCAGACTTGCCGGGTTTCTCTTCTGCAGTGGCGGGGAGTGCAAAGGCTAGTACGACAGCTACGCTAACTAACAATCTCTGCAACATGAGTTTACCCATTGGTCAGAAGGCCAACAGTCTAGGCTTAGCTTTTGGCGAAGGAAGGGCGAGAACGGTCTTGTTGGTCTTGCCTGGGCGCTGGACGGTTGATGGCGCCATTTGATTGCCAGCGAGCCAGCCACTTTGGACACTGCGGATTCCGACACTCCTTACCGATTTGCGAGGATTTCTGCGAGCCACTTGAGCGCATCGCCTTGAAGGCTCGCAACGCTTGATCCTTGCTAAACGCTTTCTTTCTCCCCGTCTCTGGAGCCACACTTTCGGTAGATGTTTCCAAAGTTTCCGGTTGGAAAGAGAAACTATTCCTCAACTCCTGACGGTCTTGCTTGGCTTGCTTCCTCCGGACGAACGCTGCGCTGAAGAAAATCATGGACCCGAGCTCAAGGAAGATCGGCAGAGCCACGGGATCGAGAGCACGAACGGTTGCCTGAGCCTTTTCGCCATTGACGCCGGCAAGGTTGCCAATCTTCGCAATAGCATCAGCCTTGGGATTGATCGTGACGGCAGCGCCTTGCCATCTCAGCCGCTCCAGCACTTCTCCGAGACGCAGCCAACCAGAATGAAGCGGGAGGGGATCGCTGCACTAACGACCACCCAATTGCTCGGACTATACGACCTTCATCGAAGTCTGATGCGGCACGAAGGTGCTTGACCGAGATGGTGGACGCAGAAGGTTCTTCTCAAAATTCTGCGATTGGTCAGCATTCGTAGAGCAGGACCAGCCAGAGAGCCAGGACCAACCAGCTAAATACTTTTTAATTGCGTTGCAAATCATGCCATCTGATTCGGCATACGCTGACGATACACCCGAGATGTACTGGTGTTCGCCCTGCTGGCCCTCATGATCGCTTTGGGCTTTTCTCGGCGTCACTGGCACCATAGGCACTCCGACGCATAAGGACGTGCCGCCCGCGCCAGTGGAGTACCGCTTCGCCTAAAAACCCCCAGGCACCCGTCACGCCACGCTCCAAGGGGGAGAGATTCGCGATACAAAGACGTCGGTTGCCAGCTTTGCGGGGGGGCTACAAGCAACCGTGTGGGGCACCTGGGGGCTTGTCTCTGCGTAGCCGTACTAAGCTAACGCTTCGTTAATCGAGGTTATTTTTTTATTGAGTATTACTGCGCATGGCCTCACGAGCGTGCCACTCATCACGGCCTTCTCCATCTGGCCCGCCATTCGTCCAAGACGATCACGAATTGCTTGGGTGTCATAGGCTATCGGTTCCGGCCTATACGCTCGACTTCGACAACGAAGTAGTAAATTCACAAGGCCGGGTACATGGGATGGGCGGCACGGAGCCCGAGTGCGCCTGGAAAGTGGGATCAGCGCGGGCCCGACTCCCGCCTTGGCGTATAACCCGTCCAAGCATCTTGGTCTGCACAGGCCAATCCCACGGCGTCTAGGGCGGGAATCGACGCAGCATTTTCATTTTCACTTTACTGGAGTAACGACAGGTGCCCCCTTGGTCTTGACAAAGAAAGCGATGAACTTCGCCGGTTCCGTCGCGCTGGCGTTCCTGGAAACGACGTGAACGTCATCCGGATTTTCATAGAAAGTTTCTCCGGCCTTCAGGGTGAGTTCTGGTCCACCTTTGACCTGCATGACGACGGAACCTTGGATCACATAGACAAAAACGTGCGCATCGTGACGGTGCTCCGACGAAGATGCACCTGGCGGATACTCGACGAGAAACATCGCACCTTCTTTCTCGCCGCCTGAAAACCCAGGAAGTGGTTTCGCCGCGAGCGGGGTCACCTTTGTCTCCTGTGCAAGGGCAAGGTGAACCTGACACAGCAAAAATGCAGCAGTTGAGAGCATGAGGCAGTACCGATACAGCAACATGATTGTAAATCCCGTGTCTAGAAGGACAGCATTCGAACTCGATACGTTTTCGATCTTATAGCATGCAAGTATCGCAGCCAGAGAATTCGCAGAAGCTCGGTCCACGACGAGGTGGCGCGTTTGTACTGTCACCAGTCCGGCCGCTGTCGCGGTCTGGGCCGACCGGCCTGAAGTCACGCACGTTGGTACCGCTCCGAAAATGCCGAGAACGGCTCCTCACTTTGACATTCAGCATTACATTTTGCGCAGCCGCTTCGCTGCTTCACGCATCCAGTCAGCGAACAGTTGCGCTACTGGGTTCAGAATTCGATTCTTCTAGGTTGATCAGCGCCAGCGGCCTGACGGTCGTCGCCAAGTCGATTCTGAGCAGTTGGTTTTTTAGGTGGGAATTGCATAACGACACGGGGCACCATTGATAAAAACTGGCCAGTCGCGAGCAAGGTCGTGCGTTGGGACAATGTGGAGTGGACGACTGCTGGCGGAACCCTCAGTCCATGAGCACGAAATGCGTCGAACGCAACCGCGCCGTACGGAGAGTCGGGGGGCGATAGAGCCCATGGCTCGTTTACTAGGTCGGATAATGTGAGACGACGCCGGCGCGTCAACCGATTTTGTGCCCCAGCGATAACTACGTGCGGGTCGCCTATTAGAGGTTCGCACCAATGTCTTTGGCTTTGTCCTGCCAGTGCCTGCGAGTGTGTTTGGCATACTCGCGAATGCTACCTGCGTTTGCCGTAGCCGGCGCCCTCGGCATCTGTTCGGTCGCGGCTTTTGCCGCGTACTTCCGCACCCCCGGAAGCGAGTGCTCCTGTTGTTTTGACTTCTCGGGGGCTTTGGCCTTGCCTCCTGGAGCGTAGCGTCCGGTTTGCGAACTTCTTTGCTGGGTGCAGGTGGCTCTTGGACATCCTTGGATTCCGGGGTCGCCGATGTGCCACCCCTGCCAGCTGGTGGCAGTTGCGGGAGGCGACCGCGTATGCGACGATCTGTAGCGTTACATCACGTCATACGCGAAAGAGCAGACCATGGATGAGAGCCTGCCCGAACTGGGTGACCTCGAGCGGGAAGTGATGCAACTGGTTTGGGCGCATGGCCCCGTGACGGCCGAGGCCGTGCGTGAGCGACTGAAGCGCCGTCTCAAGGAATCGACCGTGCGCACCGTGCTGCGCCGGTTGGAGGAGAAGGGCTACACCACGCACACGGTGGAGGGCCGCACCTACGTCTACCAGGCTGCCGAGCCGCGCGGGCGGGTCGCGGCCAAGGCCGTCCAGCGCATCGTCGACTGGTTTTGCAACGGCTCGGTCGAGGAGGTGCTGGTGGGTATGGTCGACACCGCGATGCTGGACCAGCGGCAATTGCGTTTGCTGGCCGACAAAGTGGCAAAGGCGAAGGGAGGGAAGAAGTGATGTTGGCGCTTCTGGTGGAATCGGCGCTGCGTTCCCTGCTTCTTGGCGGCGCCGTGTGGATCGGCTTGAAGCTTCTGCGGGTCAAAAATCCGCACGTGCACATGGCATCGTGGACCATGGTGCTGCTGGCATCCTTATCCATGCCGGTGCTGATGCACTCGATTACTATGACGATTCCCGCGAGCCCGCTGCCCGTGCAGACGCCTGAGATGGTTTGGGCATCCGCCAGCCTGCCGCCGGAGCCGCTCAACTCTCTGGAAGCCACGCAGGCGTTGGAGCCGGGCGGCGTCGCCGTCAAAGCAGCGTCCAGCGCCATTAACTGGTGGGCGTTGGCAACAGCGGTCTATGCTGCCATTGCCGGCGTGCTGCTGCTGAGGCTGGCGACCGGCCTGTATTTGACCTGGCGCCTTGCCTGCTCCGCGCAGCCCATTGGCGAACGCTGGGCCCTAGGCCGGAACGTGCGCGCGAGCGACATCGTTGGCGTGCCGGTCACCTTCGGTGTGACCATTCTCCTTCCGTCCGAATGCATGGACTGGGATGGACGCATGCGTCAGGCTGTTCTGTCCCATGAGGGCGCGCACGTCGCCAATGGCGATTTCTATGTCCTGCTCCTGGCGTCGCTCAATCGCGCCGTGTTCTGGTTCAGCCCTTTTGCCTGGTGGCAGTTGGTGCGGTTGGCTGAGCTCGCTGAAATCACCAGCGATGATGCCGCGCTTGAAGGTCTCGACAATAGGCTGTCCTACGCGGAGATCCTGCTCGAGCTGGCGGGCAATGTGCAACCGGCGCCTGCCGGCCTCGCGATGGCCAGGGCGTCCACGGTACGCCGGCGGGTCGAACGCATTCTAGCTGCAACCGAAACCCATGCGAGAATCGGATGGCGTAAGCGTATCTGGACGGCGTCGGCCATCGCGCCCTTGGTCGCGCTGTCTGCGGTGACCATTGCCTACAGCACGGCATCGGGCACCGCGGCAACCAATTCGGTGTCGGAGCACAAAGCCTCGACCACTCCGGCTCCGGCCGCCGTCGATGCCAGGCTCTTCGATCGTTACACCGGCTACTATCTGATCAATCCGGGTTCGATCTTCGCCGTCAACCGGGAGGGCAACGGCCTGTTCGGCCAACTGACCGGGCAGCGCAGGCTGCAGATCTTCCCGGACAGAGACGGTAAGTTTTTCTATGCGGCCGTCGCCGGCCAGATCGCCTTCACCCTTGCCGTCGACGGCGATCGGCGCGCCCCCGAGCTGGTCTTGCACCAGCACGGCCGCGACTTGCGGGCACCTTGGATCGCCGGCGCGTCGCAAAAAGATCAGTTAGGGAGGAGCGATCCGGCCCTCCTCGACACCTACGTCGGTTGGTACGAACTGACCCCCAGCCGCTCGCTTGCCGTAGTCCGCGAGGGCGACCGGTTGTTCGTGCAGGAGACCGGCCGGCCGAAGGTCGAAGTGGTCGCCCTGGGTGACCAGGATCATTTCGCCGGCGGTGATGCCCTGGTGATTTTCCTGCGTGAGGGCCAGTCGAAGGTCACCCAGCTCCTGCTGCAGGAACCGGCGTCGGGAGCGCGGCGCGCGATCCGCGTCGACCTCGACCGGGCCAAGACTATCGAAGACGCGTTCCTGCGCCGCATCGCGGAGGTGCCCGACCGGTTCAAGGATCAGACGCCTGCCCCAGGTGGGAAGGCCGCAATCCTACGCGGCATCGAGGACATGCAGCGCGGAGCTCCCAACTATGAGCGCATGAGCTCACAGTTGGCTGCCAAGATCCAGCGCCAGCTTCCGCACGTGCAGGCAATGTTGACGGCCCTCGGCGCTGTGGAGTCGATTTACTTCCGCGGTGTCGGGCCCGGCGGCTACGACATTTACGGTGTCAAGTTCGCCAACGGCTTTGCGGAGTTTCGGCTCCTCTTGGGTGACGACGGCAGGGCCCATGACGTTATCTTCCGGCCGGACGGCGACGAAACGCCGGGCGGGGTCGTGGGATGCTCTGAAGAGCGGACGCTGAAATCCTCGGCCGGCGCGGTGCCGATCCGGCTGCTACTCTACAATGCCAGCGGCAGTGACATCCAGCTGTTCGGGTTGGACCGCGACGGCAAGCGCGCGCCACCCCACGGCACTATTGGCGACGATGCGACCTCCACGATCCTGACCTACGTCGGCAGCCCCTGGGTCGTCACCGATGCCTCGGGGCAGTGCCTCGAGATCGTGCTGCCCGGACAGCGGACGCGCTATCTTACCCTCGAGGCGCCGCGCGCCGGCAACCGGGTGGAGCGGTCGGTGTCGCCGCGCTCGACGCCGATGGCCGGAAGCGAGGAAAGCTTGCGTCAGTATATCGAAGCGCTCGGTCGCGGCGAGCCTATCTACCAACTGATGACGCCCGAAGTGGCGGCGGAGACGCGCCAGCAACTGCCGATGAACCGGGCCATACTGGCCAAGCTTGGCGCGCTGCGATCGGTGTCCTTTCGCGGCGTCTCGTCGCTAGGCAGCGATGTCTACATCGCCTACTTCGCCAACGGCTCGGCAGAATGGCGGATAGGCCTGGTCAAGGATGGCAAGATCGGCCGAATAGCGCTCGGGCCCCAGTACTAGCGTCGTCAACTACCGTTCGCTCATTTGAGTGTTTCAAAGGGTGCGCACACAGCGCTTGCGTGGTTTATTTCTATATGCTACGCGTCGTAGCGTTACGCATGGTAGTGGTATTGGAGTCGGTGTCAAATCGGCCGGACAAACCGGGCGACCCGAAGAATGCGGCCAGTCACTGCCTATTTGGCGATTGCCAGCACCGAGCTTGTTGCTTCGAATCTGTTGGGACATGTGCCATGGCTGAATCCGCGAAAGCAGTAGCGGCGCTTGCGCTACATCGGTTCGGAATGGGGCCGCGGACGGGATCAATCGCCGCCATCGCGTCGGATCCCCGCGGCGCCCTCCTCGCCGAACTCGAAAAGCCGGGCGTAGGGCAGGTTGCGGCGCCGGGGCTTCCTGGCAGCGCGCTGGCCTTTCGCACCGTCGCCGACGCCAACGCCGAGCGCCAGGCCAAGCGCATCGTCGCCGCGAAGGTCCAGAAGGAGGCGGCCATGGCCGCCGAGGGCAATCAGCAACCCGACAACGACATGGCGTCCCGAGCGGCGGCCGAAGCTGTTCCCGACCCCGGGCGCCAGATCTATCTCAACGAGGCGCGCGTGCGCATCGATGCGGCGCTCGCCGCTGAGAGCGGCTTTGCCGAGCGGCTGGTGTGGTTTTGGTCGAACCACTTCTGCGTTTCGGCCGACAAGATTCAGAGTATGTCGGGCGCATACGAGCGTGAGGCCATCCGCCCCCACATCATGGGTCGCTTCGCCGACCTGTTGCAGGCCGCCGAGAGCCACCCGTGCATGCTCTTCTATCTCGATCAGGCGGCGTCGATGGGCCCCAACTCGATCGCGGGCATCAATCGCACCCGCGGGCTCAACGAGAACCTCGCGCGCGAGATCCTCGAGCTGCATACGCTGGGTGTGCGCACCGTCTACACCCAGGACGATATCATTAGCTTCGCCAAGGCGCTAACCGGCTGGACCTTCCTGCCCGCCGGCGACAATCCCGAGCATGGTGGTGAGTTCTCGTTCAACCGGCGTCTGCACGAGCCCGGACCGCAGACGGTCGTCGGCAAGGTATATGAGGACATCGGCGTTGAGCAAGGTCGCGCCGTGCTGCGCGACCTGGCGGTGCACGAGGCGACCGCCAAACACATCGCCACCAAGCTCGTCCGCCACTTTGTGGCCGACGAGCCCCCGCCGGCACTGGTCGACAAGCTGGCGACCACCTTCCGCGACACGAGCGGTGACCTCAAGGAGGTCACCAAGGCCCTTGTGTCCGCGCCGGAGGCCTGGACCTTCGCCGCTCGCAAACTCAAGCGCCCGAGCGAGTGGGTGGTTTCCATGGTGCGCGCCGCCGGCACGACGGCAGACCCCGCCCGCTTCACCGCCGGCCAGGCGACCCTCGGCGAGCCCCTGTGGCGGCCGCCGTCGCCGCGGGGCTACGCCGACGATGAGGCCACCTGGATCGACGGCGTGGGCCAGCGTCTGGACATCGCCAACAACTTCGCCGAGCGCATTGCTGGTAGCATCGATCCGCATCTTATCATCGAGACGGTGTTGGCATCGACTATCACGCCTGAAACCCAACAAGCCGTGGCCCGCGCGGAGACGCGCCAGCAGGCGCTGGCGCTGCTGTTCATGTCGGCCGAGTTCCAGAGGAGGTGACAATGGCTGCCTGCCCGCACCTGCCGAGCCGCCGCGAGGCACTGATCGGCTCCGGCGCCCTGTTTGCGTGGACCCAGTTTCCCAAGCTCGCGCGCGCCGAAGGCCGCGATCCACGCATGCTTGTCATCGTGCTCCGCGGCGCACTTGACGGCCTCGGTGCCGTGGCTCCCGTTGGAGATCCGGACTGGCTTAGCCTCCGTGGCAACCAGGCTCTGGTGCTGGACGGGCCCACACCGGCTCTGCCCCTCGATTCCTACTTCGCCCTCAACGCGGCGATGCCCAACCTACATCGCCTCTACAAGGCGCGGCAGGCCACCATCGTGCACGCCACCGCCACGCCCTATCGCGAGCGCTCCCACTTCGACGGCCAGGACGTCCTGGAGAGCGGGCTCCCGCAGCCGGGAACGGTCGACACCGGCTGGCTTAACCGGGCGCTGCTGGCTATGGCTTCGGGCGGCCGCGTCGATCCGCGCGGCGGTCGGGCCGTGGCGGTCGGGCCGGTGACGCCGCTGGTGGTGCGCGGGCAAGCGCCGGTGATGTCGTGGGCTCCCCCGCAGATCCTCCCCGCCAGCGACGACACGCAGGCCCGCTTGCTCGATCTCTATCATCACACGGACCCGAGGCTTGCCAGCGCACTCGAAAGTCGCATCCGCCTGGTGGCGCTCGGCCGCGCCGGCGGCATGGACGGCGGCCCGCCCAACGTGGCCCAGTTGCCGCCGCCCGGCATCGCGCGCGTGCGCGCCTACTTCGCGGAGGCCGCCGGCACCGCGGCCCGCTATCTCGCCCGTGCGGACGGCCCGCGCGTTGGCGCCATGGGCTTCGTCGGCTGGGACACCCACATCAACGAGGGTGCCGCGTCCGGCCAGCTCGCCAACCTGCTCGGCGCGCTCGACGGCGCGCTGGCGGCGATCGAGACCAACATGGGCGACAGCTGGCGCGAGACGGTGGTTGCCGTCGTCACCGAGTTCGGACGCACCGCCCGCATCAACGGCACCGACGGCACCGACCACGGCACGGGCACGGTGGCGCTGCTGGCCGGCGGCGCTCTCCGGGGCGGACGCATCGTCGCCGACTGGCCGGGCCTGAAGCCTGCCGACCTCCACGAGGCGCGCGACCTCAAAGCCACCATCGACCTGCGCTCCGTGCTCAAGGGCCTGCTCCGCGACCACCTGCGGGTGGAGGAGGCGGCGCTGGGAAGCACCGTGTTTCCCGGCAGCACCAATGTGGCGCCCACGGCGGGGCTGGTCGTCTGAAGTCGCGCCGCTGCGCGCTGCCATGCGGCATGGCCGCCGGCGGATCCGCCCTGCCGCTTGCGCAATGTCCACGGCCGGTCCGTGGGGAACTTTGAACCTCTGCTGGTGGCATGAAGCGTAAGTGCTCGCTCCATCACCATCATGCCCGGAGACGCGGGAATTCACTATGTCGCATGGCGACGACGCACGAGATACGTGGATTTCATGCACTCAACGGAGTGCTGCTTAGCGGGCGCGATGGCGCTTGTTGCTCGCTACCGGCGACACCCACCTTAACGGTGCGACACCGCATTTTTGTGCGGTCATGCGCGATTGGGTTATCGGAGCGATGGCCTGATTCTGATGCAGTGAGGGGCCAGTGATCGCCTTGATTTCTGTCTAGCGCGCAATCCCGCATCCGAGAGCCTGCGCGCGGCGGCCTTACGCAACCCATCCAGCACGCGGTCGTCGGGTAGATCCGCTTTACGTGGGTTCGAGCTGCTCGTGGGCGCAGACACTATCGCCACGATTGCGATCATGAGCGTTGGGTTGCTAGCTGGAATTGTGCTGATCCGAACCTTCCCCAGTTTCTCGCTGGAAACCGTGATAGAGGGTTGTTGGCCATGGCAACGCGCCGCAAAGAATGCTGCGCGTGGCGAAGGGATCAACGTTAGTGTATGACCTAATTCGTGGGTAACTTAATGTCTTCTCCGCCGTTGCAATTTTTTGACCCTATGATCCACGCGCTTGCGGATGCCCAGGACGTCCCGGATGATAACGAAACGCAATCCACTACTCCGCGATGAAACTCGCGGGGAAATTAGGAGCACTCGAAATGGATGAGGCAACGATCGACCGCGAGGCGATGGGACGATTAGCGAAAGCGTTGGCGTTTGTTTGCGGCGCTGATCATCCCACGACAGTCGCCCTCAAAACTGCTGCAGAAAGCGGTACCGAGCGTGATATCAAGAATGCTCGGACTTTGTTCCTCAGATTGAAGCAGAGCGACAGGCGTGCGGCCCTGGCAATGCTTGACGACTAACCGCGTGCCGATCATGATCCGCTTAACCTCAGTGCCGCCACTCCTTGCGTGGAGACGCGGCACCGGTCTTGGCACGCTTGTCGAGTTCGGTCGCTAGCGCAATCAGCCGTTGAATAAGTGGCCGGATTACCGGAATGATCGTTTGCAGACGCTTCACTTCGGCGAGGTCGCTGGCACCAATTTCGTCTTTTTGCCAGCGGTTCAGCTGCCGTGAATGAACGGCCAGAAGGTTGAGGGCATCTTTTGCTTCCTGCAAAGTGAACGCAACGATTGACGGGGGCAGCGTCGCGGCGGGATCGGCGAGGAGTTTTTTGATCCGGGAAATGTCGGCCTTGAGGCTCTGCTCCGCACCGTCGAGGAGCTCGCGGATCTCAGGAAGCGCAGAGATGGGTAAATATGATGACGGCATAGATGCCTCGTGTGCAAGCCCGCAATCTAGCAGATGGACGCGGCTCGTCACTTGCTGTTATCTCATCAAAATGGTGACCTGGTGGATGAGGTCAAAGATCACGAACGCCAGCTGGCCAGGCGAACTCGTGCGCATCTGCCATCAGCCGGTAGAAGTGCGCGTAGCCGCGAGTATCGATCGAAGCGCTGCGACGAGCGCGCGAGGTCAACTGCCCGAGCTGTGGAGCGCCTACGCGCGCCTGCTTCCGAAAGGCACGGCCGCGGTGAGCGAGTGGCAGCGGCTCAGCAACTCGCACGCAGCCCTGCACTGATAGCGCCATGCCGACGAACGATCGACTTCTCAAGCGTTTGAGGAAGAAGGCGAAGAGGGGAATGCGCGGCTGGCCTGCCGCGACCATTGTGTTCTACGGTCCGAACCTAAGCCGGGCCACTAAAGTGGCCGTTGGCATCGTGCCATCCGAAGGCGCCGAGCCGGCCGAAATGCGGGACTGGAAAGTAGAAACTGGCGACGTGCGCGCGGACACAGCCGTCGCCGGCAAGATCCTCGAGTTCATCGAGAGTCATGGCGTCCTCTCAATCATTATGGCTGATGGCATCATGGGCTGCCCGCACCAGGAAGGCATCGACTATGAGGGGGAATGGTGCCCATCTCCCGACTGCACATTCTGGCATGGGCGCGACCGCTTTACGGGGAAGCCAATCCAATAAGGCGGTAATACCGCTGTCCGACGCCCTGGAAAAGCGACCCCCCGTTAGCTAACCAGCTCCTCGCCGCCTCTGCCTTGAGCCCGCACACCAGGCAGATCGCGTGAAAACCTAAGGGCGATCCCGGTCAGCGGGGTAAGCATACCTGGACCGCCGAATGGCCGCGTGGTGTGTGCGATAGCAGCCGGGGCCTAGCCTGGCATAAGTGCGCCTACACCAAGCTTCGGTGCAAAGCTTGCTTCGATCAATCGAACGCACGACGCAACAGAAGTTGCATTTCACGCGACCGTTCGGTCAGGAAACTCGTGGAAACCGTGTCGGTTAGTGCCACTAGGCCGACCACCTTCACCTGAGCGTCAACTTACGCGGCTGTCCGAGATGCCGTAGAATGAGGCGCGGGGTGCAGCACCAATAGGGGCGCATTTTACGGGGTCAGTGGTTCGAGATTTATGCATGCCGTGGAGTGGCGCGCTGCGCTACCATCACTTCCCTAGCCGAAGATATGCCGGACGCGACGAGCCGGCAGTCGATTGGTAAGCACCGTCAACAGAAAGGTGAGCTGCTTCATGTCGGAAAAGAAGATCCGCGTCGGCCTAATCGGAGCCGGCGGCAACACCAGAGCCTTGCATATTCCAGGTTTCGCAAAGCAGGACGACGTACAGATCGTCGCTGTCGCCAACCAGACGCGAGAATCGAGCCAACGGGTTGCCCACGAGTTTGCCATTCCCAAAATTCATGACCATTGGCAATCGCTTCTAGAAGACGCGAGCATCGATGCCGTCTGTATCGGCACATGGCCCTATATGCATGCCCCTCTGACCATCGCTGCGCTCGAGGCCGGGAAGCACGTTCTCTGCGAAGCGCGCATGGCCATGGACCATAGTGAAGCCCGCGCCATGCTAGAGGCGTCGCTCCGCCGTCCCGCCCTAACTGCTCAGATTGTCCCCGCGCCCCATACGCTAGCGTTCGACCGCACCATCATCGAAATGATCGCGGGTGGATATATCGGCGAGTTGATCTCTATCGATGCACGCATTGCTGCTGCCCGGGCCTATCCGGATGGCTCCGCCCAGCTGCATTGGCGTCAGAACCGAGTATTTTCTGGCGACAACATTATGAGCATGGGTATCTGGTACGAAGCGATGATGCGATGGGTAGGCCCCGCAAGGTCAGTCATGGCGGTTGCCCAGAGCGTTGTCAGGCATCGGCATGACGCATCAGGTCGTCGGGTGCCGATGGAGATCCCCGATCATATCGACGTCATCGGGGCTATGGCCCAAGGTGGGCAGATGCACCTCAATGTTTCGACAGTGCTGGGCCACGCCCCGGACTTGGCGGACGTACACATATTCGGTACGGACGGTACAATCCGGTTGCGGCAACCAGTCGGTGGCGCCTTGGCGCTTTCTGCCGGCAAGCGCGGCAAGGGCGAGTTGGAGCCGGTAGAGGTTGATCCTGCGAAACGCGGCGGATGGCGAGTGGAGGAAGAGTTCGTCAACTCTATCCGGGGCGTGGAGCGCGTGACACACACGGACTTAGTTACTGGCGTCAAATACATGGAATGGACGACGGCAGTAAGCCAATCGCTGCACAAAAACCAGGCGGTGCTGTTGCCGCTTTAACCGGGAACGACAAATGCCAGCACGACGAGGAAGGCGTTAGTCGCAATGCCGGTAACGATCCTTGACACTCCGCGAAGCGCCTTCATCGTTCCGCTACCGGTCGACCAATTCAGTGCTTGGGCATCTCGTGAAATTTGGGGATGCCCAGCTGACCTATCGGTTCTTGCACGACTACTCGCTCGCCCACCGTTGGCTGGAGCCAACTTGCGGGGAGAGCTGCAACCGCCATCGACCTGCTGGCGGGGGCCAGATACTGGCACCAGGAGGCGTCCCTGAAATTCGACCTGACAGGCAGCTTGGACCTCAGTGGTGTCGCGCAACCGCGCGATTGCCCGCAGCGGAGATGTGGACTGGGTCGACCCCCTTGTCGGCTTCAGAGTTCGCCAACAATTGGCCCCGGGTCAGGCATTGGTGTTCCGGCCCGATGTGGGTGGCTTTGACGCCGGCAACTTGGGCACGACACGCTCGCAGAGCACTCCGGGTGCGACCCGATGCGTGGTGTGGGAGCGAGGGCATAGGGTACCTTCCTTCAGTGTTCTGAGGGATTACACGGATATAAGGGACGATCCTAGCTGATCTAGCCTCCACGAGGCTCAAGCTTCGGGAGGGCTCATGCGCTCACATCGGTTTCGCAATGAAATTGTGTCGGCAACGGGTCTGCTCGTAATTTTGCTGAGCAGTGTGCCCGCTGGGGCCTGTGGATGGCGGTGTGACGGGTCCCCCGGCAACCGAAGAGTCACGGGCCCATACGGCTATCAGGCCTATATTCCCGCGAGGCCTCGTGTGCGCTTTCCCAGCCGCGCGGTCCTGGCGAATACGCCCCGGGTTCCTGGGGGCAGTACAACCTTGGATCCGCCGGGCCTCATGACCACGCAAGGTATCCTGGAAAGTCCGATTCCGGGTCCGGGCCCAACGTTGCTTGGATCGGGCGGGCCTGTGTATGGCTATAACCCTTTTGGACCGACGAAGGTGAAGCGGCATCGCCCCAGGGGATGACGCGCATCGGCAATAAGGGAAGGTCGTCGGGGGCTCGTTACCCAATCGTGCGGGTGGTGCCGGGGGAGCTTCCGCGAGCACCATAAATCCCAGATGATCTCTGCAGGAAGATGAAGGGAACCCGCGCGGTTTCGTTCGCCAATCACTCGTCGAATGCCGAAACAAGCACGACAGCGCAGGTGATGCCGGCAAGCGCGAAAGATAGCCCAGTACCTCCCACATTTGCTGGACCTCTGCTCGTGAACCTCTACCGTTCACAGATCTATTCGCGCTTTCGGCATCCGTCGGCGTGTTGCTGGCGGCCCGACGCGAACTATGCCTCCCGCCCGGCTGTTTGCGGCGACCTGCTGTTCCGTGCAGGTAAGATCGCACTACTTCGGCGATTCGGCGTCCCGTCAAGCGTTTCTCTCCCAAGTTGAGCAGGATCGGAGCAGCAATGAATATGGAGGAGCTGGTCGCCAGCACCAGGCCGAACAGTAGGACGACGGCAAACTCGCGCAGGGCCGGGCCACCGAAAAGCGCCAGTGGCACGATCGCCAGAAAGAACGCGACCGAGGTGCCGATGGTTCGCGTCAGGGTCCCGTTGATGCTGAGATCAATCAGCTCGGCGAGTGGCATCTTCTTGAAGCGCGTCAGGTTCTCGCGCACGCGGTCGTAGACGACAATCTTGTCGTTGATCGAGAAGCCCATGATGGTGAGGATTGCCGCGATCGACGCGAGGTTGAATTCGAACCCCGTCAGGGCGAAGAAGCCGGCCGTCTTGGTGAGGTTGAGGAACATCGCGTCGGGCTCGACCAGTTGCGCGACTACTGCGAGGACTGTGGTCGCGGCAAGCTTGCGCTGGTGTTGAAAGAAGGTAGCGAGCACTTGCTCACCTTTAATCTCTACAGTGCTGACACGCTGAAAGCGCTCATCGCGCCTCACGCAACTGTCGTGGCTCTGGGGCCATTGATCTCTTCCTCAATCGGTTCGCGCCGGATGGCAAGTGGACCGGGAATCTCATCAACTGTCTGCCCGGTCGCCAGGAGGTCGTGAACAAGCTAAAAGAGATCGAGGAGTTCTCTATGTCGTCTCCCCGGCTGGATCGACCACGGCACACACGTGCTCATCGTCGCGCAACCGAAGCCGGTGGCAACTAAGCACCCCATTGTCGGCGACGCGCCCGCAACCCTCGTGACCTCGACTTGATGTGCGGGTCTCGGCGTCGGTTATTGCGCCGTGGCCACATTGTAGAGTGCGGCGGCGTCAACGGCCTCACGAAGCTTGCGCAGCACCTCGCGATCCCTCAGCTTGCGAGCAACGGCGGCGAGACAATTCAGCTGGTCGAGCTGGGAGGCCGCCGGCAGCACGAGCAGGAAGACGATGTCCACCGGTTGGCCATCAATGGCATCAAACTCAATAGGCTGCTTGAGGCGGACGAGGAGCCCGAACGGCTTGCTGACCTCTCGGAAACGGGCATGGGGGATGGAGACGCCGGCGCCAATTCCCGTCGAGCCAAGCTCATCGCGCTTCTCGATTTCGTTTGCCACTGCTTTCGCCGACAGACCAAGCGCAGACGCGGCGCGAGCGGCCAGCTCCTGTAGCAAACTCGCCTTATCGCCGGCGCGGACGTCGATGGCGACGTTGGATGCCGACAAGAAGTCCTTGATTTTCATTTGTGTTCCTGGGCTGAAAACTTGGTTGCTTCACCTGCAAAACGGATCCCCATCGGACCTCAACGTTTCTCAGTCGGGTGCCCGCAACCTGTAGCCGATGCCGATCTCGGTCATGATGTACTGCGGGCGCTCGGGATCGGCCTCGATCTTCTGGCGCAGCTGGCGCACATAGACGCGCAGATATTGTGGGTCGGTCGGTTCGTTCCACAGCTCCTGGATCAGAAACCTGTGGGTGAGCACCTTGCCGGCGTGCTGCACAAGCAACCGGAGCAGGTCGTACTCCTTGGGTGAGAGCTTGACCTCCCTGTCGCCCAGCTTCACGATCCGGCGCACGAGATCGACGCTCAAGTCACCAACATGGAATACCGGTCGTTCCCCGTGTACTTGGAGCTGATGGCGCAATGCCGCGCACATGCGCGCGAAGAGCTCATCCATCCCGAACGGCTTGGTCACGTAGTCATCGGCGCCAAGATCGAGGGCAGCGACCTTGCCAGCCTCATCGCCGCGGCTCGATAGCACGACGACAGGCAGGTTCTGGTGGCGATGCCGAATTCTGCGCAAGAGATCATGACCGTCGATGTCGGGCAGGCCGAGGTCAAGGATCACGAGGGCCGGCTTCTTGGCAAGCAGTTCGAGTGCCGTCTTTCCATTCGCAGCCTCGAGCACCTCGTAGCCCTGCGAGCTAAGCCCCATGCGCAGCAGCTTGCGAATGGGCGGTTCGTCGTCGATGACCAGGATTTTCAGCGAGGCAGTGCTCATGGCGCAACCTTCTCCTGCTCCGCTGGCTCCGGTACGGGTAGGGTGATCGTGAACACAGCGCCCGTGCGGTCAGTGCGATTCGCAGCCGTTATTGTGCCGCCCATAGCCTCGACGAAGCCGCGTGAGATCGCCAGGCCCAATCCTGTGCCGGCGCGCACCTGATCGCCCTTCCGCGAACGATAGAACTTATCGAAGATGCGTTCGAGGTCAGCTGACGGCACGCCATCTCCCTCGTCGAGGATCTGTAGGCGGACGCTGTCTCCTTCCTGCCAGCTCTGAAGGCGGACGGTCGTATCAGGCGGTGCGTACTTTGCAGCGTTGTCCAGGAGATTGAACAGGACCTGTTCGAACAGCACGGCATCCACCGACACCATCGGCAGGTCCGGGCTAATCTCCATCTCCACCCGATGCTTGGCCAGAATCTTGCTCGCCCGCTCCAGGGCGCTGCCCACGATTTCGCCGATATCGTGCAACGCCGCATTCGGCACCACGGCTCCCGATTCGAGCTTCGTCATGTCCAGCAGATTGGCGATGAAGCGGTTTAACCGCTCCGACTCGTCAATGATAGTGGTGAGAAGTTCGGCTTTGGCGTCGTCATCGAAGGACTTGGAAAGATCGCGCAATGCTCCGGCTGCGCCAAGAACAGACGCCAAAGGGGTCTTGAGGTCGTGCGAGATCGACGTCAGCAGCGCCGAGCGCAAACGGTCCGTCTCAGCCACCCGCCGCACCGTCTCAATGTCCTCAACGAGATGGACCCGCTCGATCGCCAAGGCGCCCTGGTCGCTGAGGGCGTCCAAGAGACGCCGCTGCTCGGCGCGCAAGAGCGCACCGGGCCCGTCGCGACAGATCCCGAGAATACCGATTTGGCCGCGCCCGGTACGCATCGGCATGAACAGCCATTTGGCACCGGGCAGTGCATCAGAGTCGCGGCCAGCCGGCCGGTTCTTCTCCCACGCCCACTTGGCTGCTGCCAGGTCGGCCTCTTCGAGGGTATCTTCCGGCGGATAGCCAGCCTTGAGCGCAATCGATGCGTTCTCGGGGAGCAGCAACACCACGCGTACCTTCAGCATGGATGCGATCTGATAGGCGGTGGCCCACAGCACATCATCGAGCGTGCCGGCACCGGCCAGCTTGCGGCTGAAGGCATAAAGCGACTCCACCGAGCGCACGCGCTCCCGGGCGCTCACCGTTTGGCGCCATCCGCGCGCGGCAAGATTGGAGACCACCACGGCAACGACCGTGAATAGGACGAATGCGGCAATGTTCGTCGGGTCCGTAATCGTAAAGGTGTAGACTGGCGGCAAAAAGAAGAAGTTGTAGCTGAGGGACGCGCCGACGGTGGCAACGAGCGACGGCCACAGTCCGTAGCGGACCGCAATTCCGACGATGGCGGTGAGGAATATCAGGTCGACGTTCTCGAGCCCGAAGTGGGGTTGAACCAACCTGCTGACTGCGAGCGCTGCAGCCACGGCCAGCAAGGCAACAATATAGGGGAGTGGATCAAGGGGCTGTGCCGCGGAGACCGGTGCCACCTTCGTTGTCAGCGTCTCCGGCGCGGCGGCCTCGCCAGCGATGACGTGCACGCTAATGTAGCCGGCCCTACGCACGAGGTCATGCACAACCGAGCCCTGCAGCATTTCAAACCAACGGGAGCGCGTGGATTTGCCGATGATGATGTGCGTGACGTTGTTCTTGCGGGCGAAGCCCAGCACGTCATCAGCGATGCGCCGCGCGGCCGCGGGCATGGTGATGGCCTCGCCCTCGAGGCGTTCGGCAAGGCGCAACGTCTGTGCAATTCGGTCCCGCTCTTCTTCGCTGAGCTGAAGGCTTCGCCTGGTCTCGACGTAGAGTGCTGTCCAGGGTGCGTGCAGGCGATCGGCAAGACGCTTGGCGTGACGCACAAGGGCGGCCGAGCGCGGATCCTCGCTAACACAAACGAGAATCCGATCCCCCGCGGCCCACGGCCCGGAAATTGCGCGCGCCCGCATGTGCTCGAGCAGCTGCTCGTCGACGCGATCCGCCGTCCGCCGCAGGGCCAGCTCGCGCAGGGCCGTCAGATTGGCCGGCGAGAAATAGTGCTTGAGGGCGCGTTCGGCCTGCTTGGGGACGTAGACCTTGCCTTCTTTCAGGCGTTGAATCAGGTCGTCGGGCGTCAGGTCAACGAGCTCGATGGCGTCTGCGCGGTCGAGAATGGCATCGGGAACGATCTCGCGCACGCGCACGCGCGTGATCTGCGCGACGACGTCGTTCAGGCTCTCGATGTGCTGGATGTTGACGGTCGTATAGACGTCGATGCCGGCATCGAGCAACTCTTCGACATCTTGGTAGCGCTTGGGATGACGGCTGCCCGGGATATTGGTATGGGCGAGCTCGTCGACCAGGATGAGAGCTGGGCGACGCTTGAGCGCCGCATCGATATCAAACTCGTTCAAGATGCGATTGACATAGACCGTCGGCTTGCGGGGAATGACCTCGAAGCCCTCCAGCAACGCCTCGGTCTCTTTACGTCCGTGGGTCTCGACGACGCCGACGACGACGTCCACGCCCTCCTTGAGCTTGGCACGCGCCGACTGCAGCATCTCGTAGGTCTTGCCGACACCGGGCGCGGCCCCGACAAAAATCTTCAGACGCCCGGCGCGACCTTTCTCTTCGCGCCTGGCCTCGGCAAGGAGGGCTTCCGGCGAAGGACGTTGCTCGGGGTCGCTCCGCGGATCTGCCATGGATCAACCAGATAAGTCGGACAGCCTACCGGCCGCGGTCATTGTGTCGCTGCACGATCCAAAGCCATGTTGAGGGCCAGCACGTTGACGCGGGCCTCGCCGAGGAAGCCGAGGGTGCGGCCCTCGACATTCTGGCCGACGAGCTGGCGCAAGCGATCCTCGGGCATATTGCGCGCCTTCGCGACGCGGGGCACCTGGAACAAGGCGGCCTCGGGCGAGATGTGCGGGTCGAGACCGCCAGCCGATGTCGTCACCAGGTCGATGGGGACCGGTGCGGAGGGATTTTCCTGCTTCAGCTTGTCGACATCACCCTTGACGCGGTCGATCAGTGCCTTGTTGGTCGGGCCGAGGTTCGAGCCCATGGAGTTCGCGGCATTGTAGGGTGCGTCGACCGTCTTGGTCGCGTCCTTGGGATCGGGCGCATTGGTGGCAGAAGGCCGCCCGTGGAAGTATTTGTCGTCGGCGAAGACCTGACCGATCTGCGCCGAGCCGACGATCTTGCCGTCCTTCTCGATCATGCTGCCGTTCGCCTGTTTCGGGAACAGCACCTGGGCGAGGCCGGTCATGGCCAAAGGATAGGCCAAGCCGGTGATTAGAGTAAGGGCGACCAGTAAGATGATCGCCGGGCGGATTTCTCTCAACATGACTGTTCTCCTCAAGCCAGGTGCAGAGCCGTGACGACGAGGTCGATGGCCTTGATGCCGATGAAGGGAATGATGATGCCGCCGAGACCATAGATCAGCAGGTTGCGGCGCAGCAGGGGGCCGGCGCCGATCGGGCGGTAGGCGACACCCTTCAGTGCCAACGGGATCAGGGCGATGATGATCAGCGCGTTGAAGATGATCGCCGACAGGATGGCGCTCTGCGGCGTGGCCAGGTTCATGATGTTGAGGGCCTGTAGCTGCGGATAAAAAGCCAGGAACATCGCCGGGATGATGGCGAAGTACTTGGCGACGTCGTTGGCGATCGAGAAGGTGGTGAGTGCGCCGCGCGTCATCAGCAGCTGCTTGCCGATCTCGACCACCTCGATCAGCTTGGTCGGGTTGGAGTCGAGGTCGACCATGTTGCCGGCTTCGCGAGCAGCAACCGTGCCGGTGTTCATGGCCACGCCGACGTCAGCCTGTGCGAGTGCGGGGGCATCGTTGGTGCCGTCGCCGCACATGGCGACCAGCTTGCCCTTGGCCTGCTCGTCGCGGATCAGACGCAGCTTGTCCTCCGGCGTCGCCTGGGCCAGGAAATCGTCCACGCCGGCTTCCGCGGCGATCGCGGCTGCAGTCGTCGGGTTGTCACCGGTGATCATAATGGTGCGGATGCCCATGCGCCGCAGCTCGGCAAAGCGCTCGCGGATGCCGCCCTTAACGATATCCTTGAGATGGATGACGCCGAGCAGTTTGCCATCGCGGGCGACTGCCAATGGCGTTCCGCCCGATTTGGCGATCCCCTCCGCTATCGTCTGTAGCTCACGCGCCGCCTCGGTGCTCACGCCGGGCTTGAGGGCGACCGCAACGGCGGCACGACTGGGGGCCGGCGCGCCACCGTTGAGCAAGCTCAGGATAGCATCGACCGCGCCCTTGCGGATCGATGTGGAGCCGAATTCGACGCCGCTGATCCGCGTCTGTGCGGAGAACGGAATGAACTTGGCGTTGAGCTCGCTCATGTCGCGTCCGCGGATGCCATACTTCTCTTTGGCGAGCACGACGATGGAGCGACCCTCCGGTGTCTCGTCGGCCAGCGATGCCAGCTGCGCGGCGTCCGCCAGCTCCTGTTCGCTGACGCTGCGCAGCGGCTTGAACTCTGTCGCTTGGCGGTTGCCCAGCGTGATGGTGCCGGTCTTGTCGAGCAAGAGGGTATCGACGTCGCCCGCGGCCTCCACCGCCCGGCCTGACATGGCGAGCACGTTGAAGCGCACGAGGCGGTCCATGCCGGCGATTCCGATCGCCGAGAGCAGCGCGCCAATGGTGGTGGGGATCAATGTGACGAACAGCGCGACGAGCACGACGATGGAGACCGCACCGCCCGCATACGCGACGTAGCTCGGGATTGTTGCCGTGGCGAAGACGAAGATGATGGTCAAACCCACGAGCAGGATATTGAGCGCGATCTCGTTGGGTGTCTTCTGGCGCTCGGCCCCCTCGACCAGCCTGATCATGCGATCGAGGAAGGTTGACCCCTGCGCCGCCGTGATGCGCACGCGGATCCAGTCCGAGAGCACTTGTGTGCCGCCGGTTACCGCCGATCGATCGCCGCCGGACTCGCGGATGACGGGGGCCGACTTGCCGGTGATGGCCGCCTCGTTGACCGAGGCGATACCTTCGATGACCTCGCCGTCGGACGGGATGAAATCGCCGGCTTCGACCAGCACGATGTCCCCGACCCTCAGGCTGGTGCCGGGGACAAGCTTATAGTCTCTGGAATTCGCCGCTTGCAGGAGTTTGGCCTGGGTCTCGGTGCGCTGGCGCCGCAGCGAATCCGCCTGCGCCTTGCCGCGGCCCTCGGCAACGGCCTCTGAGAAGTTGGCGAACAGAACCGTCAACCACAGCCACAGGATGATCTGGAATGTAAAGCCAAGGTTGCCGCCGCCCGTGACCAGATCACGAATGAGGAAGACGGTGGTCAGGATCGTGACGATCTCGAGGACGAACATCACCGGGTTCTTGATCAGCGTGCGCGGATCGAGCTTCACAAATGCCGAGCCGATCGCCGGGACGATGATCTTGGCGTCGAACAGTGCCGATACCGGCATGCTCTTGCGCAGTGTGGAGGTTTCCATGGAATTGGCTCCAACGTCAGTTCGAGGAGAAGGTGGTACCGGCGATCATCGCGAAGTGCTCAACGATGGGTCCGAGCGCGAGCGCCGGGAAGAAGGTGAGACCACCGATGATGAGGATGACGCCGACGACGAGGCCGACGAACAGGCCGCCGGTGGTCGGGAAGGTGCCGGCGGAAGCCGGGACGGTCTTCTTGGCTGCCAGCGAGCCGGCAATCGCCATAGCCGGGATGATCATCCAGAAGCGGCCGACCAGCATGGCGATGGCGCCGGTGGTGTTGTACCAGAGCGTGTTGCCGGTGAGGCCCGCGAAGGCCGAGCCGTTGTTGCCGGTCTGCGAGGTGTAGGCATAGAGCACCTCGGTGAAGCCGTGCGGTCCAGGGTTGGCCATCGAAGCGACCGCCGGGGGGATCACCACGGCCGCAGCCGTCCAGCCCAGATACATCAGCGGCAGGATCAAAATGGCGAGCATGGCCATCTTGACCTCTTTGGCCTCGATCTTCTTGCCGACGTACTCGGGCGTGCGGCCCACCATCAGGCCGGCCACGAACACCGAGAGGATGACGAACAGCAGCATGCCGTACATGCCCGCACCCACGCCGCCGACGATGATCTCGCCCAACTGAATGTTAATGAGCGGGATCATGCCGCCGAGCGCGGTGAAGCTGTCGTGCATGGCGTTGACGGCGCCGCAGGAGGCGGCGGTGGTAATCACGGCGAACAAGGCGGACGCGACGATGCCGAAGCGCACCTCCTTGCCTTCCATGTTGCCGCCGGTAAGGCCCATAGCGGTAAAGAGGTCATTGCCACGCGCCTCGGCCCAATAAGCGACGCTGACTCCGGCGAGGAACAGCACACCCATCACGGCCAAGATGGCCCAGCCTTGCTTCTGGTTGCCGACCATGCGGCCGAACACATTGGTGAGAGCCGCGCCGATGGCGAAGATCGAGATCATCTGCACGAAGTTCGACAGCGCCGTGGGGTTCTCGAAGGGATGCGCGGCATTGGCATTGAAGAAGCCGCCGCCGTTGGTGCCGAGCATCTTGATGGCCACCTGCGAGGCCACGGGACCGACCGCGATCGTTTGCTTGGCACCCTCCAGCGTAGTCGCGTCGACATACGGACCCAGCGTCTGCGGCATGCCCTGCCAAACGAGGAAGAGGCCATAGACGACGCAGATCGGCAGCAGGATGTAGAGCGTGCAGCGGGTCACATCGACCCAGAAATTGCCGATGGTCTGCATGGACGCGCGCGCGAAGCCGCGGATCAGCGCCACTGCCAGCACGATGCCGGTGGCCGCAGAGAGAAAGTTCTGATGCGTCAGACCGAGCATCTGCACTAGATAGGAAAGCGTGCTTTCGCCGCCGTAGTTCTGCCAGTTGGTGTTGGTGATGAAGCTCACCGCCGTATTGAAGCTGAGGTCCGGCGCCACCGCCGATTGCTCGGCCGGATTGAAGGGCAGAGACCCTGGAAGCGCATCAGCCCATAGAGGATCAAGAAGGCGCCCACATGAAACAGAAGCATGGCAACCGTGTAGGTAAGCCAATGCTGCTCGCGCTTCTCATCAACGCCGCTGATGCCGTATAGGACCGCTTCAACTGGCCGTAGGACGGGCGAGAGGAACGTGCGCTCACCGTTGAAGACGCGCGTCATGTAGCCGCCGAGGGGCTTCACCAGCGCGACGACGATGGCGCAATAGAGCAGGATCTGAATCCAACCGATGAGGGTCATGGGATGCGCCTCTTCAGAACTGTTCCGGACGCAGAAGGGCGTAAACGAGGTAGATCAGGAGCGCCGCGGTGACGACGCCGCCCAGGATGTATTCGACGAGCATGGGGTTCTCCTCTAGAGACGGTCGCAGCCGTAGGCGTAAGCGATCGACAGGATGAAGAAGCCGATGCCGCCGGCTATCAAGATCACGTCCAACATGGGTTGCTCCTTGCGATCAGTGCATTTCGCCCGGTGGTCGATCGACTTCGAGCGCACACGACCTTGATCTGTCGCCGCGGGCTTCCCCGCTGCAGCGGCGGATACTTGCCCACGACCGCATATAAAATCGAGATGGGTCGGAGGGGGCCCGGTATAGGAATTCCATAGGAAAATACGCGTCCGAACCTACTTTCCGCAGGTCGAGGGCGTAATTTGGGGTGAATTTCTGGCTACCGGGGTAGCCGAAAGGCGTCCTGTGAGACGCCCAGCAGCTTGAGTACGAGGTGTTGCAGGTCGGTGAGCTGGACGTCGAAGACCTGCACGATCTTGCCGTGCTGCAGGAGTTGGTGCCGCTCGGCAAGGCTGAACAGACGCAGGACTTGTTCCGTGGTGGGACGCGTGCAGCTGCGCTGCTCGGGATAGAGCGGCAGCTCGGCGATTTTGTCGCGCTTCATGGCAAGGCGCAGCTCGCGCTCGCTGATGGCCTGCACGAGGAGCGCAAGAAAATAGAGGGTGAAGAGCGCTTCGATGCGCCCTTCGTTCTTGAGCAGCACCGGGGCAATCTCGTGCACGGACTTGATTTGCTCGAAGCGCTTCTCGATCATGGGTTGGCCCTTGTGGGCCTCGAGGACCTGGGCCGGTGACAGGTTGCGATCGTTGGTGATCAACGGATACATGCCGTCGCTCTTGTGGTCGTAGGCGATGGCGTCCTGGTCGATCCTCCATTCGATATCGAAGCGGCGCTTGCTGATCTTGCGATAGGCCGTCGCGGGGCCTGGCCGGCCTGGCCGCGATTGCTTGTAGATATGGTCCTCACGTACGGTGCGCTCGACCTTGATGTAGCGAACGACGTGGTGCTTCTCGAGGATTGTCTTGATTTGCAAATCGATATCGGCTGCTCGCCGCAACCTGGTCCTTGGCCCGGCGAGCCGCTCGCGCAATTCGGCGAGCTCTTCGTTGGCCGCGGCCACGTTCCGCTGTCGCCTCGCCTCTTGGCGCAGAGTGAGCAGCGTGCTCCAGATCCAGACGACGGTCCAGCCTTCCGCCGACGGCAATGGCGCCGAATAGACGAACCAGCGATCGCGTGGCCCATCGGCATAGCGAAGATGAGGGCGATCCCAAACGCAGGTCCACTCGGGGGTATGGGTTTGGATCCACTTGCGAAACTCTTCGTCCTCCGAGCGACTGCGTGGCAGTACGGTGACGAAGCGCCCGCCGGCGCGATCGATATGGTCATGTTCTCGCGCGAGCACAGCTTGGAGTCGGCGACGTAGAGGAAGTCTGCCCGCCCTGCCACGGCGCGCAGCGTGTTCCAGCTCTCGATGTGGGTGCGCGAGTTACTGGTGTTGCCATCGCTGCAGCGAAACGCGACGGGGATATTGCCGTCGGCGGCCATAGTGAGGACGAACAACAGCTGCTTGAGATCGGGGCGGTGGGCCTTGGAGTGGCCAAAGGTGATGGCCGGGGCGGTGCGGCCGCGGATCTTGCGGCCCCAGGCGCCGCGGTAGGCGCCGCAGAAGCTGATCGTGGTGCTGTCGTTATGAAACTCGTCAAACTTCAAGGCGAAGCGCTGGCCGACTGCCAACACCACATCGGTGATGAGCGCGGCTCGATCGGCATCGAATAGCCGGTCGAGGGCGCGGCCTAGGCGATCATCGCCGAGGTGTGCCATCTCCTCGGCGGCGATCCCGAACATGCCGCTGGCAAAGCCACTGACGGTCTCCTGCTGACGATAGATCGGCTCTCTTTCGACGATGATCGAGCGCACAGCACGCCGAGCGCGCGGGCGTGAGGGACGGTGCAGCGTTGATCGGAGGGGACGTGCCGCGCAGCGCGTCCTCAGTGATGCGCTCGATGAAATGGTTGATGAGGGGAAGAGGGCCGAGGCGCTCGCTGTGTAGGCCGTAGCAATCATTTTGCTTCCTGTTATCTGTCGCTCGTAATAGCGACAGATAGGAGTAGTGAGAGAGTCAGCCACGTCGACGAGATGATATCCTCCAGCAAGCGCGCGAACGCATTGCGCGCATTCGAGCAGCGCTTAGCGCCATGGACTACCTCTGCTCAGGCACTCTCCTGCGGCGCATGAAAGTGTGCGGCAAACCCGGCTGCCGCTGTGCGCACGATCCGAGCGCGCGCCACGGTCCCTACTACGAGTGGGGGCACATGAAAGGGGGAAAGCTCGTGCATCGCACGGTCTCCGCCGAGCAGGCCGAAATCCTGGAGCTTGCCATCGCCAACTATCGCAACGCGAAGAAGCTCATGAAGGATTGGGAAGCGGCAACCGAGCGCCTCATCGATACCCAAGCACCGCGTGAGCCCTAGTTTTGCGAGGGCTCCGGGAATTATGCGGAAATGCTACGCGCGAAGTGCGGAAAGTAGCTCCGAATATAGTCGTCGCGTTAATATTGACGCGCTTCCAAAGCGTTGGAGTTGATTGGCCCTGGGCTGGAGAGCTGCGCGGCGGCGCCCTTGCGCGCGCTTAAGCGAGCGCAGCGTTTCTTTATGCTGCTCCTATACCGAGGATCTTTTTTTCACCTGGATTCTATACGTGAGCGCCCCGATTTTACCGGATGCGGCCGTGCACCGCGGCTGGTATCAACGAATGGAGATCAGGTCATGTTCACGATGGCCAGTGGCCTGAGAGGACAGGCCCAACGCGAAAGGTGGGTGCCGACAAAGTCTGTGCGACTTGCCGCCCTGCTCGGCACCCTCGTTCTCATGAGCATCGCCGTCAACGCGTTGACGATCTTTGCAGACAGCAACGCTCGGCAACCCTCCTCGACTACGGCAGATTGTTCTGCAGTCATGGAGAAGACTGACCGGCTGGCCTGCTACGACAAGTTTGCCGGCCGGCCCGCGCCCCATCCCTTCAGGGGCGCCAACGCGCCCGCACTCAACGGTTCCCTCTAGCAAGCGGCCTAGCGCCTAGCCGACCCGCCCCCCTCGTGCATCACTCCTGCACGAGGGGCGGTCGGCTTTCCCTCACCTATTTTGCACTTATGTGAAAACACTTCCGTCCCTCTCGATTTCATATGCCGCTATGTCTTCTGGGAAAGAGGTCGTGCTCGCAGCTCGCCAGCGACCCGGGGACCGGCCCACACGATTTGGTTTCACTCGGGGTCTAGGAATATCTTCACGACGCTCTCGACTGACATTGACTGGCAGGAACCAACACGACCCATACGTGGCCTGTGGAAGATCGGCAGGAGCGCCGGCTGGATCGTCCCGCACACGCAGGTTTCTGGATATCCGAGCGCCCACGCATTCTGCAAACGGATGACGGTACTCCGTTCGGGGTGCTCGATCGTCCACGGGGAGACCTGGACGCCTTTTCCAGGCGTGTGCCGCCAGCCGTCCAGGTATTCTAAAGCGGGACCGTCGGCACAGTGCAGGCGGCCTTTTTTGGATGCGCGCGAATTTGAGAGCGTTGTGGAGACGGTGATCGGCGGTGCACATGCTCTGGCACCTTCTCATACTGGTCGCGGGCCGAACAGGATGATTGCCGCACCTGCCAGGCACACGACAGCTCCCATCACATCCCACTGGTCGGGACGCAAGCCTTCGACAGCCCACAGCCAAAAGAGCGACGCAGCAATGTAGATGCCACCGTAAGCAGCATACGCTCGCCCGGCGGCGCTGCTTTCCACGAGCGTGAGTAGGTAGGCGAACAGCGCGAGAGATGCCATGCCTGGAATGAGCCACCACACCGATTTGCCGAGCCTCACCCAAGCCCAAAATGCGAAGCAACCGGCGATTTCGGCAATGGCGGCTGCGACGTATGCGAGGGCGGAGGTCACCATCACTGCTTACCACGCGCTATATAGCCGTACGAGGGGTAGGAAGGTCCCAGCATTCCCTCTTTATGCGCTGCTTATGACAAAGCTTCCCGACCAGCATGGAGAACATACGGCCCCCACAATACATTTCAGGATTGGAGTTTGACTATGCGGCTTCGCATCTATGACCAATTCGTCGTGGGCGTGGTTAGACCCAATGGAGGCTGGTCTAAAGGTCGCCCGATCGTCTACATCGAGGATGAGGACAAGTGCGTGCCTCTCCTCGATTTCCTCATCCCTAACGATCTCGATGACGAAGGGCTTGCTCGTTACGTGAGCGCAAAGTTTGCAGCCTTCGCACGACCAGGCAAACGCGTAGTGGCTTTGGAGAATACGCCAATCTGCGAGTTTGAGGGGCAGAACCCGACGGTGAGACGACGGGGCGTTGCACGCGTTGCACACTTTGACGCGCTTGTTGGCGTGCAACGTTGAGGGCGGTCAGTCCCGGCGGTGCACACCCACCTGCCGGGACTGATCCACCAGCGTTCAGAGGCGCGCATGGCCAGCGAATCCGAGAACCGGCGGGCAGAGATCATAACCTTTTTGAAGGGTCCCAACGCGCGCGAGAAGCACGTTGTGCTGTCGTACCTACATTCGATCTGATCCCGATGACTGGGGCGATGTTCCGGACCATTCGACTATTCAGAGTGTTTGCTGGCGTCTTTATTTGTCACTTATGTCAAAGATGCCCTTCTCCTCTCGAATTCATATGCATCTACCCGCATCTTCATGACATCGATTCGAAGGAGATCGTGTCATGTCTCTGAACCTCGTGGCCGGCGTCGACTTCCCAAGCCAATTGCCGACGGCCACCGCGCCGTTCTTCCTCCTTGGACTGAACTCAGCAGGTCACTGGGTCATTCGCGAGACGACCGGGCGGAGAGCCGGTCTCTTCAGCACGCGCGCGGCGGCGATCAAGTATGCGCGGGACGAGAGCGCGGATGGCAACTTCACCATCGTGGACCAGATTGAAGGTTTGGAGTTCGAGCAGCCACACCTAGAACGCGCAGCCTGACCATGCGTTTGGACATCTGCGGACAATTCGTGGTGAAGGTCGAGCGGTCTGTGGGCAAGTTCTGCGCCTCTTGCACGACGGGGACGGAAAAAATACGCCCGGCGCGGCGCCTCACAGGTGAACTGCGCCGACGAGAGACGCAGTCCATCGGAAGGCATCCGCCATATCCAAATGCATGTCGCTGAGGGCTCATCGCCCCCCCAGCATCCTGATTGAGCATCGTGGTCGTCGGATACGCGATGGCCGCGGTCATGGTCGAGCTGCTGTGGGCTGGTTTGCACGCCGGCTTCTTTTGATGCCCCACGCACCGAAGCCATTCCCCGAGGTTCGGCACTGCCGTCCGGACCACGAATGATCAAGGTCAGGGGCGTTGCTCTGCGATGGTAAGGGCGTCTATCATGTCTAAGCTCGCTGGCCTATGGTTGCCGATCATTACGCCCTTTGCTGATGGCGTTATTGATGTGCAAAGCTATGAGAGTTTGCTCGAGCACGATCTTGGCCAGGCGAAGACGCCCTTTTCTATACGATGCTCGCGCATGGTGGCGACGGCGGGATCCTGGCATCGGCCCACCTAGAGACCACCCGTTTGTCGAGGTTTATGAGCGAATGGCGGCCAATGACCACCAAGCCGCTCGCGTGCGGTGGTCCCAACTTGAGACCTTGGCACCGCTGCTCTTCAAGGAAGCGAACCCCATGCCCATTAAGTACTGTCTTTGGCGCCAAGGCCTCATCAAATCCGCAGAATGCCGCCTACCGCTGACGCAAGTTTCCGCCGCTTTGGCGGGTGAGCTCGATCACATGTTTGGCTTGGAACACTCACTCAGGCATAACGGTCGGTCGCGGTGTCAGAGAACTTCGTGACAATATAGATCAAGCATCCCATCTACGGTCTGTAGGTCTTCCTCAGGCCAACTGATTGAAGGGGTACCATGCCATTCTCACGTTTGATCGCGCTTGCCATCGCTGTGGCGGCCGGGTTCGCACTCGTCGCAGTCGACGACGCGAACGCGCGCGCTGGTGGCAGTAATAGCTTCGGTAGCCGGGGCACTCAAACCTACGCGGCACCGCCGGCCACGAACACGGCGCCGAAGGCCGCTCCGATCGAAAAGTCCATGACCCAAAAGGGCGCTCCAACCATGGCGCAGAGCACCGCAACCTTCCCGCTTCGGTGGATGGCGCGGGATCCTGATGGGCGGCCTGATTGCTGCGGCCTTCGCCAGTATCTTCGGGTTCGGGGCGTTGGCCAGCGTGCTCGGCTTTCTTCTGCAGCTCGCGCTCGTCGCCGGCGTCATCTACCTTGTCGTGAGCTTCATCAGAAGCCGCAGCCAGTCGGCCTTGGCACGCGCGCCCGTACGCAGCCTTGGGGGGACCTCTCAACACGATATGCTGAACCGGCCGTCGCTTGCTTCCAATGGCAGCGCGCCCGCGTCTGCTCCGGCGCTCACGATCGGCTCAGGCGACCTCAACTCCTTTGAACGGCTACTCGGGGAAATCCAGACGGCCTACGGCCGCGAGGACATTGACAAACTGGCCGCGATGACGACGCCCGAGATACTCGCCCAATTCAGTCAGGAACTAGCTGACAATGTAAAGCAGGGTCTGCGAAACGAAATTTCCGACGTGAATCTCCTGCAGGGCGACCTATCGGAAGCCTGGCGCGAGAACAGCTCAGACTACGCTACGGTAGCGATGCGGTTTTCCCTCGTCGATGTAACGGTTAACCGCGCGACCGGCCACGTCGTCTCCGGTGACCGTACCCGTCCAACCCAAGCAACAGAGCTGTGGACGTTCCGTCGTGATGATCGTACTCGCGCCGATGGCTGGCAGCTTTCAGCGATCCAACAGGCTGCATAGCCGGGCCGAGCCACGGGGTTTGTGCTCAACACTCTATGCCGTCTATTGGGACAAGGCGGGCCCTAAACCCCTTGATCCGCGTTTGTGGCTCGACCGCAGTAGACTTCGCCGGCGTCCCGTGGGTAGCAAATCTCTCGGTTATTATATTGGTCCATGGCATCTGGTATAAGGCCTTAGGCGGAGGTGTGGGCGGAGAGATCGTCATGGACGCGCGCGCCGAGCAAAAGGCGCTTGCTCACCAGTCACCGGAGCCGGGGGTTGTCGCTGCCAGCGTCTACGCGGGCGGCACATGTATTTCCGACATCGCCATCGATGAAGCCGGCAAATGGGCCAAGAAGCCCGGTCACGTTGTCTGGATCGGCCTGTTCGAGCCGAGCTACGATCTACTGTCGCGCATCGAGGCGCAGTTTGGGCTGCATTACCTGGCCATCGAGGATGCGGGCAAGGCGCATCAACACCCCAAGATAGAGCAATACGGCGATGCTCTCTTCATTGTTGCGCGCACCGCGCAAATGGTTAAAGGGCGAATTGCCTTTGGTGAGACGCACCTATTTGTCGGCCGCGGTTACGTGGTCTCGGTGCGGCACGGTGCCTCCACATCGTACAGCGCTGTTAGGAAGCGGTGCGAGGCCTGCCCGACGACCCTGTCGCACGGCGAGGACTATATCCTCTACGCCATACTCGATTTCATCGTCGACAACTACATGCCGGTGCTGGAAACCGTGCACCGCGAGGTCGAAGCCATGGAGGATCGCGTCTTCGCCGCACCTCTGCCGACCAATGAGGTTCAACGTCTCTACACGCTGCGGCGCGAGCTGCTTCAACTTCGCAATGCGGCCGCGCCCCTTGCCGAGGTCTGCCGGCGTTTGGAGCACGCCGAGGTCAAGCCGATGGACGCCGAGATGCAGCCATTGTTCCGCGACGTCAGCGACCACGTAAACCGCGTCAAGGAGGAGGTCGACGCGCTACGCGAGGTGCTGGCGTTCACTTTTGAAGCCAGTCTGATGGTTGGGCAGGCGCAGCAGACTGCTATCACGCGACGCCTGGCCGCATGGGCTGCCATTCTCGCTGTGCCGACCGCAATCGCCGGCATCTACGGCATGAACTTCGAGCACATGCCCGAGCTCAAATGGGAATACGGATACTATCTTGTTCTCGGGTTCATAGCAGTTGGCTGCGGCACAATGTTTTGGCAGCTCCGCCGGAACGGCTGGTTGTAAGCCGTGTGGTTGTCCGGAAACGAGATCTCGCTTGGCAACCGCAGCCTGTAGCGGGAAGTTGAGCATTCGAGCATGCTGTTGCATCTGCCCACGCCAGTAGTTTGCTGAGTAGGCCCGGGAAATTTCACCTCGAGCCTCTCACGGATCCGAACTCGAGCCTCTCAACTCATCCGGCTCGTGCCATCGCACGAAGGCCGCCGCCTTCCACTACAGACTCATGCGGGGCAGCAAACTACGTGTACAGATTTGGAGTGGAAGTCAGCGGAGCGAAGTCCGCACCGTGATCTGCCAGATCTTGTCAGTCGCGGAGCTGCGCTCAAGCGTGGGCAGCGCCTGGAGGCGTTTCCATTCGCGCGCAAAGTCATGCAGACGCTCGCAGCGCGGGCGATAGCCCGAATGCGCCACGCGCAAGCGCTCGATGTAGTCAGGATCGGCCAGCTTCTCAATAAGGGTCGGGCTTACAACCATGAGAATTAGGCGTGCGATCTGATCGTGCAATCCCTTACTGTCGTGCTCGTGTTCCGAGTAGGCAGCAAAACCAAAAAGGGTCTCATCATCCTGGGTCGGGCGCCCGTGCAGGAAATCGATGTTGGCCTTGGCATCGAGACCCGTGATCATGTCTTTGCCTTCGTCCATCATCATGCGGTGGGCCACCGCATTTCGAAGCTGCAGCAGGCCGGGGTGCTTCACGGCTTCCCGCTTCACGTGCCCGACAAGGTCGGGGTTTGCGAAGAAGTTCTCTAGGGGCGAAGTGTTACCCTGGGTGATGATGTGGAGCATGTCGCCGCCATCGGGCTGGGAGGTGATCCCATACATCTCAATTGTGATCGAGCTCGCGACGAGATCCTCCCTCTTGAAACGAACCCGACTGCGGTGCCTCGACCAGCGACCGGCAATGAAGCTGCCGACGGCGATGGCACCGACGATCACAGGAAGGATGAGACGGGCGTGGTCGCCCGTGATCTCCAAGCCGAAGATCTGCATGGCGTATCCCTCTCGATCACGGAACCGGACTGGCGCCACGTCAATGCACTGCTGGGAGCCCGTTGGCACCGAAGGGCTCCCGCCTTGTCAATCTGGCGCTATCTCCCCTTCTCATCGAGCTGAAGCGGCAGAATGATTGGAAACTGGCTGCTACCGGTGCCTAGGATCTGGGGCAGGTTGCCCTTCCAGTTCAACGCCGCCTGCGCCTGCAGCTGACGGCTGTAGGCGTCCACGCCGCCGGCGCCCTCGATCTTGGCCCGGATGGCCGAGGCCTCGGCTTCGCCGCGCAACTTGGTGGCCTCGGCCTCGGCTCTGGCTTGGATCAACTGGGCGCGTGCCGAGCCCTCGGCTCTTGCGTATTGCGAGTTGGCTTCGCCTTTGGCTTTCACGATCACCGTCTCGGCCTCGACTTTGGCGCGCTCGCGATCCTGCTCAGCTTGCACGCGCTGCGCGCGCGCAAGCGTCGCCCGGTTCACGGCTTCCTTGTACTGAGAAGAAAAATCCAGCGTGGGGATTTGCACGTCCTGCACCTCCACTTTGAACAAGCGCTTGAGCTCGCCGGCAATCACCGCCTTTATCTCGTCGATGATTTTTTCTCGGACCTCGCCCGCGAGCTCCGTGACATCCCGCCGGCTTACGATTGAGCGGACCCGGTCATTGGCGATGGCCTCGAGATTGTGCGCAATGTCGATGTTGCCCGAGCGGCCGACCTCATAGAGAAGATGATAGGCCGATGCCGGAGGTACATTGTAGGTCAGGGACAGTTGCAGCGTGACTTCTTGCGTGTCGCGGGTGAATGCCTTCATAACCGGCATTTTGATGGTGTCGGTCGACACGGAAATCCTATCGGCTTCGTCCGCCAGGGCTATTTTGAAGTGCAGGCCGGGCTGGAGAGGGCCTGCCTGTGCGTTCACGACTTTACCGAAGCGGGCGACATAGGCGACCTCGTTCTGTCGCACGCGGAACCAGCTGCCGCTTGCAATCACGGCAACAGCGATGGCGGAGGCGCCCAACAGCAACACGCGACTGTTGAGCCGCACAGTGGGAACCGGCATGGTCATGAGAAATCCAGCTCGTCTCGGAGCTGTCCTCTCTTGTTGTCCAGGAGAAGTAGGGGAAGCTGGAGCGACCTTTAGTGGTCGATGAAGCTGCGAAACGGGGCGCGGGCCATTGGTGTGCTCCTGCGGTGCTAAAAATCACCGCCGCCATACAGCGAACTGTTTACCCATATGGCATCGCGGCCCGGCCGCATCAAGGTGGCGTTCCCTCGCGTTAGCTGGACAGCCATGCAGTGAACGTCGCTTAAGAGCGAGCGAAAACCTCGTCACGAGCATAGTGCTTTGCCAGCCCATCCAGAAGCGTGCGTGATAACACCCTGGGCCACCCGGCAACGCTCGATCCGAAGCCCGGGGCTTTATAAAATCTTTATAAAGCAGTTCGCCGGCTCGCATGGAAACTATATGCCGGCAGGTGCATCGCCCGGTCCAACGGGCGTCTGCGCGCAGGCCCACCACATGGAATTCCTGGAACTGCCTACCTACATGGTCTGGTGATGTGGCACGACCCCGAGTGAACAGCTGAGTCTGTTGTGCACCGAGCCCGTAAGGATAAAACTCATGTGGGTGATCCTCGGCTACCTGGCACTGGGTCTCGCGTGCATTACCTGCGCGATCGTGATCGGCGCGGCATTCAACTGACACTTCTGCTCATCCACGTTCGCCTTGCCACAAGCAACGGGCGGCACTGCGCGCGAGGACTAGGGATGCCACCATGTTGCGCATGGATTTCACAAGCCAAGACTAGCTGCGCAACCCGGCCACAGGGCTCGCGGAGTAGAGGGAAGCCGGCCGGGTGATGGAAGTGCCGGTTTCCGATCATTGGGAACGACCGTGAAATCGACATTGACCAACGCGGCAAGTCCTTCCGGTGGGCGGCCTCGGCGAGCCTCGACCCGCGGTGAACTCGTCTTGCCATTCATCGGCAAGCAGCAGGTTCGCCGGTTGTCTCTGCTGAGCCCTGCGGCGCGGTTCAATGTAACCTGCAAGTTGCGCAAATGTTTGCGGCGCAAAGCACACGTGCAAGCCATGAGTGTGGCTGTGGGAATTTCAAGGAGATCAAACCACAATCTGCGTGCCGATTTCGACCACGCGATCTGATGGGATCTGGAAATAGGCAGCGGCATCCTCTGAAGAGCGGGCAAGCCATATAAAGAGCTTTTCCTGCCACATCGGCATTTGCGAACGGGACGTTGGTCGCAAGACCCGGCGCGATAAGAAAAAGGAGGTGGAGCCGGGGTCGATGTTGAGCCCACGTCTGCGACACAGCGCCAGACCCTGCTCGACGTTCGGCGTCTCCATGAACCCATAGGTGAGGGAGACCGCTGTGAACGTCTCGGTGAGCTTTTCGATTTTGATCCGATCGGGATTTGGCACCCGCGGCACATCGGCTGTCTTGATTGTCAACACGATATTTCGCTCGTGCAGCATGTGATTGTGTTTGAGGTTGTGCAGCAGTGCTGTTGGCGCTGCATGACGATTGCCGGTCAAGAACACGGCCGTGCCATTGACGCGATGCGGTGGCCTCTTCTCAAGGGTGTTCGCCAGCCAATCGAGCGAATTCTCCTCCTGCTTGCGGGAGATAGCATTCAGGA
The DNA here is from genome assembly GCA_963775835.1 of uncultured Alphaproteobacteria bacterium. Classification (GTDB taxonomy): domain Bacteria; phylum Pseudomonadota; class Alphaproteobacteria; order Rhizobiales; family Hyphomicrobiaceae; genus AWTP1-13. Next base: position 73,919 of record CAVZKV010000002.1, read on the forward strand.
TCGTAATCCCCCGGACCCAAGTCAGCATAACGAACATGAGGGAAATGGCGATCGCAAGCGGCACCCATGCACCCTCGAAGATTTTGATAACATTGGCCGCGAAGAACACCTGTTCGATGATAAGCAATGGAACGATGAGGGCAGCGACCTGCCAAATTGGCCAGTGCCAGCGCTTCCAGAAGACGAAGAACGCCATGACCGAGGTTGTGATCATGCTTGCGGTGACGGCCACTCCGTACGCAGCGGCCAAGGCGCTCGAGCTCTTGAAGATAGCCACAAGGAGCAGCACGGCGATGAGCAACAGCCAGTTGACCCGCGGCAAATAAATTTGGCCGGCGATTTCTCCGGAGGTATGGCGAATGTCAAAGCGGGGCAACAGACCCAGTTGGACTGCTTGCCGCGTGATAGAAAAGGCACCGGTGATGACGGCCTGGCTGGCGATCACAGTTGCCACCGTGGTGAGTAAAACGAGCGGCCATAATGCCCAACTCGGACACATGAGGAAGAACGGATTTTCGATCGCGGCCGGACGGCCAAGAACGAGTGCGCCCTGTCCAAGGTAGTTGAGGGTGAGGGCAGGAAGAGCGACGGCAAACCAAGCGGCCTGGATGGGCTTGCGACCAAAGTGGCCGAGATCGGCATAGAGGACTTCCGCACCAGTGACGGCAAGGAATACGAGGCCCAGCACGGTGAGGCCGACGAAGCCATTGTTGAGCAGGAACGTGACGGCGTATCGGGGATTGAAGGTGCCGAGAATTTGCGGCTCCTCCGCGATGCAAATGATGCCCATGGCTCCAAGTACCGCAAACCACACGAGAATGATTGGGCCGAACAGCGACGCTACCCGGGCCGTTCCGCGGCTTTGCATGGCAAAGAGGCCGATCAGAATAAGCAGCGAAAGCGGGACCACCGCTTTCTCAAACGCAGGGGTGATGACTTTGAGCCCCTCTACGGCGGATATAACCGAGAGTGCCGGCGTAATGGCGGCGTCCCCGTAAAGGAAAGACGCACCGGCAATGCCGAGGAGGAGAATGACGTGCCTGCTGCGACGCGCCACCGATTGGGCGAGCGCCATGAGCGCGAACGTACCGCCCTCCCCGTTGAAGTCCGCGCGCAAGAGAAAGCACACATACTTGAGCGTGACGAGCAGGAACAATGACCACAGAATCAGCGAGAGGATGCCAAACACTGTATCGGGCGCGACCGCAGCCTGGCCCGTGGCGGCGACTACTGCTTCACGAAAGGCATAGATCGGGCTGGTACCGATATCGCCATAAACGACGCCAATAGCACCAAGCGTCAGAGGCCAAAATCGTCGAGCGCCCTCGTCTGCACCAGTGAGGGCGATCGCAGTCCGCTGTGCCATGGCAAAAGACTGTCTTCTGTTGGCTTGCCGCACAGGTAGGACCGGCGACGCCTTTCGGCGCTTCGCGACCAGATGATGTGGAACGCCTTAATTTACAGAGTTGAGCATATAAATTCCATGTGGTTCCCGGCCCTCCGGTATATATGAATATAAAGTTGCGAGATGCGCGTTTGCATGTTACGCGCCGGCCAACTCCGGGGCCATTAGGCCACATTCGCTTGGTTACAGCGGACAGCCAATGTCTGCGCCCGCCAACTGGAAAGTGGAGGGCATGGGAGTTCTCCTCAGCGGCATTCGCAGCCGAACGCGTAGGCGATGGATAGGGCAAAGTAGCCGAGCCCCAAGGCGAGTAGGATGAAATCCAACATGGTCGCTCCATTCAACGAAGGGCCGAACTGCAACTAGTCAGCAGGCTAAGCGTGACACCTTGAAGCGAGGACACGGGCTGATAGCTGCCGATTAGCGCATAGGAATTCGAGAGGGCGCCGAGCCTTTCTGATGAAAAATTTCAAATAGATATTGACCGCACCGCATAAAGGCGTGCTGACGACAATAGCGGTTGAACTGGCCGTCTCGCATCGGATGTTCCCCGCGGCCGCTGAGCCGAAACCCAAGCTCAGCGGACGTATATTTCTTGTTTATGCCGAAGCCCCTTCGCCCCTCTCGATTTTATATGCGGGGATCGTGATGTTGGAGGGCGACCGCCGCAACTTCAGCAAGGAATTCGTGATGATTTCCCTCGTAACATCGCAAGTGATGGCTTTGAGCAAAGGCAAACAGAAGCCCCGCTCGAAAACGCAGCGTGACGCCGCCACTAATGCCACTAATCAAGTGCGTTCCAGAAACCGCAAGCACTTCCTCTCAAGAGTGTTCGGCGCGCTCGTCGAGACCCGCATGCGGCGAGCGGAGATGGAGGTCGAGCAACATCGCCGCTTCTATGTGGGCCATACGAGGTGATGCCCGCGTGGGACCAAGTCCTTTGGCCCCCGCATCTCTCCAGCAATCGGAGGCTTGCTCCATGCTACGTTTGTGTGCCCAAGGGGATCTTCTGATTGAGCGCGCAGTGGATGCACCCGTGTCCGGAGTCGTCCTTGGCTCCGCCAAAGCAGATGCCGTGGTTGTCGCCGAGGGCGAGTTTACCGGGCATCACCACAAGCTTTTCGGGTGCGTCACCTTCTATCGGGACGACGCATTGGCCCGCGACATCCCAGGCGACCTTTATGTCGGTCACGTCCGGGTGAGCGGACCCGCTGCGCGGCTTGAGCATGAGGAGCACGCTGCCATCAACCTGGAACAGGGGACCTACCGCGTGCGGCGACAGCGTCAGCTCGAGCCAATCGATGTCGGCATTGCGGGAGATTGAGCTATGCTTGACGCCGCGCCCGTGGCTGCCCTCGAGCAGCACCTATTACGCTGGACCGCCCTTCGAATTTCCTGTGCATCGGCGGACCGCGAAACTGCGGAAGAAGGAATTCGAGTTGCGTACCAATCGGCCGGCCTCGCAGCTCCGGCTCGCATCATCTGGTGTGGCGGCCCGATCGAAATTGCGCAGCAGCTTGCCTCGGCCACGGCGGGCGATCAGATTGGGGCCAACGTCAAGGTGCAAATCTTCGACACACCGCGGCAACGGGTGGGGATGTTTGCGGAGATATTCTGGAAAGAGATCATCGTTGCCGCCAGCGAGCTCGGCCATAAGCGGATCGGCATCAATGCCGCACGCAATTCCCTAGACGGTGCCACACAGACGAGCCGGGCGATCAATCGAGCCGTACGCGATGCAGCAAGTGAGATCCTGTTCCGGCTCCCGGTACGCGCGCGCCACGCTATTCAGCGTTGGCGTGGGCTGCCCCGAATGCTTCCTGCATCAGGGAACTTTTCCGATATCGCCATCGGCCCGGACGAGCTCGCGTCGCTGGGGGTCTATGAATATCTCCGCGAGGTCGTCGGTTGGGAAGACCAGACCGAACCCCTCCGCGGCTTGTGGGCCATTGCCAAGAGCGCCAGCTGGTTGGTGCCGCATCAGCATGTCTGCTGGATCGCGGAGCGGCCCGACACGCTTCTCACCGACGCCCGAGGCCGTCTGCATTGCGCGGATGGTCCGGCTCTGCGCTACCGCGATGGATGGTCAGTTTGCGCGTGGAAAGGCGTGCAGGTGCCGGCTTGGATGATCGAACATCCCGAATGGATTACGCCGTTCAAGATCAGCGACACATTCGAGCCTGTGCTGCGCAACACGATGATCGACATCATGACGCCCGAGCGCTTCATTGCGTCAGGCGTTGTTGCGCGCGTCTCCAAGGACGACACCGGCGTTCTTTGGCGCAAATTTTGGGGTCATCGCGGCGTGACGATAGGGTCCTGGACCGCGGTCGAGGTCGTCAATGGCACACCGGAAGCCGACGGCTCGCACAAGCGGTACATCTTGCGCGTTCCATCGGAGGTGCATACCGCCCAGGAAGCCGTGGCATGGACCTATGGTCTGAGTGCAAAACAATATTCCGCGCTCGGATTGAGAACGTAGTTCGACCGCCACGGGTAAAGTGCATGTGGGAAATTGTCGGGTATTTTGCGCTCCCGCTCGCCTGCATCGCGTGCGCACTGGTGCTTGGCGAGGCTTTCGACGACTGACATTGCCCTCGGCCTACGGGCACAGCACCGAACCTCGATCCAGCTTCAGAAGTTCGAGGAACTCGCGCAGGCGGGTCTCCTGGTGGCCTCGCAAATGCCAGGGCTCGGCGAGCATGCCCTCAACCATTTCCTTGGCATCGTCCCATTGCCCATAGACGCAGGCGTGCACGAACTCGTCGCGCGCTCGCGTGCCGGGACAATGCGCCGAAATAATCTCTGCGATGACGGGAGCGAGTTCGTAGGCCACCTGCATGATCAACCTCACCCGGCGCGGTAGTGCCCAACCGGCTTTCAAAAACGGCTGCACGCGTTTTTCGTTCCGGAGCCCGCCAACCGCGGCCTGCCTTTGCAGAAGGGCTTTATTTCTCGCTTATATCTTGGAGGTCTCGGGCCTCTCGATTTTATATACCGACGTCCGCATCTTGAGGGCACCGATCCGAACTCGAAGGAGATCCCATCATGTCTCGGAACCTCATCGCCGGCGTCGACTTCCCAAGTCAGTTGCCGAGCGCCAGCGCACCGTTCTTTCTGCTCGGGCGCAATGCAGCAGGGCATTGGGTGATTCGCGAGACCACCGGGCGCAGGGCAGGCCTCTTTCGCACACGCCAAGCTGCGATCAAGTACGCACGGGACGAAACTTGGGATGGCAACTTCATTATCGTGGAGCAGCTTGAAGGGCTGGAACGCGAGCCGCGACACATCAAACGTGCGGCCTAGCTATGCGCTTGGACATCTACGGACAGTTCGTGGTGAGCCTCATCACGCCTAAAGGTGGCTGGTCTAAGGGCCGCCCGGTAGCCATCATCGAAGGCCGAGGGGAGTGCTATCCGATCGACCTGCTCATTCCGAATGATCTCAGCGAAGATCAATTGCAGCGATATGTGACGAACAGGTTTTCGACCTTTGCCAAACCTAGGAGCGAGATACGTCGCCTCGACACTGCGTGTCGCTCGCCATCCGATCTGCGACGCAAATCGTCCGCAGACCAGCCAAGGTGATCTTGATGTAAAAGGCAATGCTGACGGTCGCGAGCCACAGCCGATGGCGTGCGTCAGTGGCCAATGCGTTGCCGGTGCCACCTACCTGGGGCGCGCGACAGAATGGGCGATGCAACTCATACCAATCTCGTCACCGACTTGTGCAACCACTCCCCCAGGCATTGCCCTGCGAAACGAAAGCATTCACTTACCAGTCGCTGGCAGCGGCTATAGAACTTGGGCATCGTCGGAGACAATGCCTCCGTCTTGGAGCAGGATCCGACGGTCCATGCGTCGCGCAAGGTCGAGATCGTGGGTGACCGCCACGACCGTCTTGTCGCGCTGGTCGACCAGGTCACGCAGGATCTGAAACACCTGCTCGCTGGCAACGGAGTTGAGCGAACCGGTCGGCTCGTCGGCCAGGATAACGGGGGGATCGTTGGCGAGCGCGCGGGCCACAGCCACCCGCTGGCGCTGGCCGCCCGACAGCTGATCGGGACGCTTGAGCGCGTGCTCGGCAAGCCCGAGCGAGGCTAGCAGCGCGCTTGCCCGCTCGCGCATCGCCTCCGGGGACAAACGACCCAACGCCTTCATGGGCAGCGTGACGTTCTCCAGAGCCGAAAACTCCGGCAATAGGAAGTGAAACTGGAATACGAAGCCGAGTGTGGACAGCCTCGCAAGCGCGCGCTGGGCTTCATCCATGTGGGCGGTTGCGCGGCCACGGATGCGCACTTCGCCCGCCGTTGGTAGGTCCAGCAGTCCCAGAAGGTAGAGCAGCGATGACTTACCCGAGCCCGACGGGCCTGTGATGGCAACGTACTCCTTGGCGCCGATAGTCAGGTCGATGTCGTGCACGAGCGTCGTAGGCACCAGGCCGGGCAGGATGCGGGTCACGCCGCTGGCGGCGATCAGCGGTTCACGACTGGCCCCTCCTACTTGGATATCCGCTGAACGCCCGTCGCTCACGTGGCCCCTCGAATGATGTCGACAGGGAACAGGCGCGAGGCTTTGCGCGCCGGGAAGTATCCGGCGACCAGCGAGGAGAGGAGCGCTGCAGCGGCTGCCATGGTGTAGTGCAGGAACGAGTAGATCAACGGCAGCCGGGTCACATCGATCATCGGGTTCTTGATCTCGATGGTGCCGAGGGCGCGCGTAAGCGCGTAGCCCAACAGCCAGCCGGCCAGCGCGCCGATCAGCCCGATCGCCAGCGCCTCGAGCACGAAAATGCGGCGCACAGCCACCTCTCGCAAGCCCAGCGACTTCAGGATCGCAATGTCGCGCGTCTTCTCGTGCGTGATGGTGGAGATGATGTTGTAGGTGCCGAAGCTCGCCACCAGCAGGATGGCACCGACCACGGTATACATGATGATATTGCGCACCACGAAGGCGCTAAGCAGGTCCTCGTGCGCCTCCTGCCAGGACACGGACTTGTAACCGCTCTCCCGCTCGATGCGCTGAGCCACGGCCTGCGCAGCCATCGGCTCGCTGACGCGCACGCGGATCTCGTTCACGAGCCCGGTCTGCTGGGCAAGGATCTGGGCCGTCTTGACCAGCACATAGGCGCTGCTCTCATCGACTGAGCGCACGCCCGATCTGAACAGCCCGACCACCTGGGCGTTGAGATTGGCGCCATCGGTCGTCTGCACGGTGATATTGGAGCCGACCCGTGCGCCGATCTTCTCGGCGAGACGCGTTCCGAGTATGATGGCATTGTTGGCGCGGTAGAGCGATGCAAGCGTGCCTTGGCGCATCTGGGTCGCCAGCATCGACACCTTGGGCTCGCGATGGGGATCGACGCCCTGTACGCTCGCCGCCACGTCCCGACTTGCATAGCGGATGAGGGCCTGCGTCTTGGTTGCCGGCGCCACCGCGCCCGGCACCCAGGCCTCAAGCGACGCCATAATGGCCATCGGATTCTTGATACCGCGGCGGCGCACCTCGGGCGTGAGCCCGTGGATCCTCGCGGCGTCGAAGGCCACCTCGGCCGGCTGCTGGGGCGCCTGGCGACGCTCGTCGGTCACCGTGATGTGCGGCAACGCATCGATCAGCTGACGTGTGAAGTCAGCCTGCGAGCCCTGCATCAGTGCGGCCATCACGATAGAGAAGCCGACGCCGGTAGCGACCCCGGCAACCGCCACCAATGTCTGCCGCGCACGCACGCGGATGTGCGTCAGGGCGATCTCGAGGATGAGGTTCATGGTATCTCTGGCCTGCGCTCGACTAAGCGCACGCGCCGGCCGTCGCGCAGGTCCTCCAGCGCCGGCGCCGCAACCCGCTCGCCATCGTTCAGGCCCGAGACGATCTCGACCTTACGCGAACCGCGAATGCCGACCTCCACCTTCCTGGCCCATACGCGATTGTCGTCGATGACGAACACACGCGAGCCTTGCACGGCGTCGGCAGGCACCAGCAGCGCATTGGCCTTCTCGCGCGTGACGACGTTAGCCTCCACGCTCATGCCGATATGGAGCGGCGTATCGTCGGGCAGCGAGACGCGGATGCGATAGGTCTTGGCGATCGCATCGCCCATCGGCGTGATCTCGTATACCGTGCCCTCCAGTCGGCGGCCCGGGAAGGCGTCGGTGCGCAAAAGCACGATCTGATCGACAGCGACACGCGGGATGTCCTCCTCGTTCACCTCGGCGATCACATGCAATGGCTTTGGTGGCCCTACGCGAAACAGGATCTGGCCCTGCTCAACGATCTCGCCGATCTCGCCGTCACGCCTCAACACCACGCCTTCGATGGGCGCCGTGATGGTATAAGCGTCGAGCTTTTCCATTTGTACCGAGATGAGGCCCTGGACTTGGCGTAGGTCGCTGGAGATGCGCTCGAACGCTTGCGTGGTGGCAGCTCCGCGCCCCATGAGCTCCGTGGCGCGTGAAAGCTCCCGCTTGGCGAAGTCCTCGCGTGCCCGCAGCTCCATCAGCTGCGCCCGCGCCTCCTTGTCGTCGAGACGCGCAAGCACGTCGCCCTTGGCCACAGACTTGCCTTCGCAGTAGCACAGATCGACGATACGCTGGCGGATCAGGCTTGCCACCTTGGCCCAGCGCACCGGTTCCACCGCGCCGGTGCCATAGACGATCTCGGCAGCCGTGCCACGGGTGGCTGCGACGGCCGCTAACTCCGGGGCGCGGGCGAAGCGCCACCACAGCAGCGCGCCGGCGACCGCGAGGATACCCAACAGTAACAGAGTGCGCCCGCCCCGCAGCAACCGGAGTGACGACATTTTTGGCCTGCTCTTGTCTTTGCGCAGCGTGCTAGATGGCATTTCGGCTGCATATAGGGAGGAAGTTGGCCCGAATAGGGGCTTGATATTGACCACGCGGCGGGATCGGCCCCGTCCGCGGGGCTCCCGTCGCGGCTGATCAGCACGTTGGTCCATCGACGCAAAAACGACATTTGCTTGTCTCCACCCGCGCATTCTTTCATACTTTTTACCAACGCCGCGCACTGGAGCCTTGCATGACTGTCGAGCACCTCGATGTGTTGATTGTTGGCGCCGGCATTTCCGGGATCGACGCGGCCTATCATCTAAAGACGACGTGCCCCGACCGTAGCTATGCCATTCTCGAAGGGCGCGAAGCGATCGGCGGAACCTGGGACCTATTCCGCTTTCCGGGGATTCGCTCCGACTCGGACATGTACACCTACGGCTTCCCGTTCCGACCCTGGACTGGGACGAAGTCGATTGCTGACGGTGCGTCGATCCTTCAGTACGTGCGCGAGACCGCGCGTGAATTCGGCATCGAGCGCAGGATCCGCTTCAAGCATCGAATGATGCGAGCAGCGTGGTCTTCGAAGGATGCCGTTTGGACCGTCGAGGTTGAACGCGCCGGCGAGCCGATCCGCCTTAGCTGCAACTTTCTGCTGATGTGCAGCGGATACTTCAATTACCAGACCGCACACGCGCCCGAGTTCAGGGGAAGCGAACGTTTTAGGGGTCGGATCGTGCATCCGCAGGATTGGCCGGAGTCCCTAGATCACTCGGACAAAGGTGTGGTGGTGATCGGCAGCGGTTCGACCGCGGTGACCATGATCCCGGTTTTGGCCGAGGCCGCGGCGCACGTGACCATGCTACAACGCTCACCGACCTACATCGTGGCATGGCCGGACGAGGACAGCGTCGCCAAGATGCTCCACAAGGTGCTGCCTTTGCAGGCCGCCGGTGCGGCTTCGAGGTGGAAAAATGCGCTGTTGGGCTCATATCTCTACTGGTCTGCACGCAACCGTCCCGAGAAGTCGAAAGAGCGGATTCGCAACATGCAGCGCGAGCTTCTCGGTAGCGACTACGACCTCAGTAAGGATTTCACACCGCGCTATGCGCCTTGGGACCAGCGGCTCTGTCTCGCACCCAATGGCGATTTCTTCGCGTCGATCCGGAACGGTCGCACGTCGATCGTCACCGATACGATCGAGACTTTCACCGAGCACGGGATCAAGCTGGCCTCGGGGAAAGAAATTGTCGCCGATATTGTTGTTACCGCCACCGGGCTCGAGCTGTTGCCACTCGGCGGAGCACAACTCGTCGTTGATGGCGTACCCGTCGCCGCGGCGCAGACGATGACCTACAAGGGCGTGATGTTCAGCGACATTCCCAATTTTGCGCAGGTGATGGGCTACATCAACGCCTCGTGGACCCTCAAGGCCGACCTCGCAAGTCGCTATCTCTGCAGACTTCTCAATTATTTGCGCGACCACAGTCTCAGCTATTGCGTACCCACTAACGACCCGTCGGTCGAGCGGTTGCCGATCGTCAATTTCACCTCGGGGTATTTCCAACGCGCACTCGATCGGCTTCCCAAGCAAGGCTCGCGGCCGCCATGGTGTTTCAACCAAAGCTATCTGCAGGATCGCAAGGTGCTGCTACGCGAGCCAATCGATGACGGCGTACTGCAATTCGTCGAGGCGACTGAAGATCGCCCCACAGTGCTGGCCGTGAGGACGGAACCGATTGCTGGCGTCGCACGGCCCAACGGAGTGAGACCGCGTTGACGCGAGGCATGCACCAATGGACATTGCGGCGGCGTGAAGCTGAGAGTTGATGGCATTCAGGTTTCTCGAACGCTTTGATCAAACGTATTGCGCCATCATTACCGTCGCCAAACGGTGTCCCGCTTTGGGTGGCCGTTTGTCATCGGGCGCAAGACGATCAAGAAGCGCATGCGAGCCAAGCTCAAGGCCGTCAAGGTGGAGTTGCGCAAATCTATACCCGAGGGAGGAGCCCGGTGCATTAGACTAGCAGCGCTCGCCGGGATCTGGCCGGGGCGGGGAGCAACCCTCGACCCAAGCTGCGGTTCGTTCGCAAATTGTGACCTCCGTGGCAGCCCGCCGGGCGGGCGCCGGAGATCGGCGATCTTGGCGACGCGGTCAGTATGTGCAAAAGCACACAACATCATGGCTTCTGCGGACAACCAGCGCACATGAAAGACACGTTGATCCCGTCACTCGACCTCGTCCAGAGGACGTTGGCCGCAGATATTTCCTATACGATCTCCCGCATGAAAGTGCTTGAACGGATCCCGGGAAATCCAATTGCTATCGCTTACCGGTGGCTTGACGATACGGCCGTCGCATTGATGTCGCGCCTACCTGCCTTCTGTCGAGTGGTCGGCATTCGTGCCGGGCACGAGCACCATGTCGAGCCCCTCGTGCTCTGGTATCGCCAGCATGGTATAAGGCCGACGTTCGAGATGGTTCCGGGAATGTACGGCGCGGCGCTTGGGAGGGAGCTCACGCGGTTGGGGTTATACCAGTCCGGATTTCATGCCTCACTGGTCGGCGAGCCGGCCGCTGCGCGCGTAAACGGCCCTGAGATCGAGCTGGTAAGCACTTCGGCGGCGATGGAGGACTATCTTGATGCTTACGTGGCTGGATGGGGTATTCCCGAGGATGAGCACCCCCAATTCAAGACCAATGTCAGATCATGGCTCCGCCAGCCAGGATGGTCCCTTTATCTGGCGCGAGTGAACGGGCGGCCCGCAGCAGCGGCAACCCTATATCTGCATCAGCGCGTTGGCTATCTCGCCGACGCAACGACTGATCCTGCGTTCCGTCGCCGCGGCCTCCAAATCGCACTACTGCGCCGGCGTATGCACGATGCCGGCACCGCGGGGGCCGACCTGGTTTTCAGCGGCGCCGATCCATTTTCAACCAGTCATCGCAATATGGAACGCACCGGCATGCGACTGCAGTTCGTTCGATCAAAATGGACGCCAACTTGAGCCGTGACGCAGGTCACACCAGAAAAAGACAATCAGCCAGCGTCCTGTTCCGTTGGCTCGCCCGACCCGGGCTGCCTTCCCGCTTCACCCATAGATGGGCATGTACGCTCTACACCTATGCATGGGCAAAATCGTCTGGATATATTGGCTCAACCCTAGCTAGCTAGCCCGGGTCTTTCGGCGCAGCTCGCATCAACAACCCGAGCAAGACGAATCAGTTATACTGTGACCCACAGAGCCCTAGGGTTCTGACAATAAAGGCGCGGTACTTCCCCTCAACGAGGACCGCGCGTACCCGATCCCTGAGGCCTCTGTTCCTCCCGAACGGAGGCCTTTTTTGGTTGAGTTGGCCGACGTCTCGTTACGCCATCTTCCGCCAACTCGCGGTGACGAACGCCGCGCCTTCGCTCAATCCAGCTCCGCTCGGCCCGCGCACCTTCCAATATCCGTGCGCCGCGCGTAACCCAAAATGCGCGATCGCACCCCTCCAATATCCGCGAGCTCGCGTCCCCGAAATCCGTGCACTCTCCCTGCCGTCTCCTCGTCCATGCCACTTGCGCCCGCATTCATCGCAGATAGGCGTCACCACGCACCAGTTGTAACGCTCCTCAGCGTCCACACGAGGGCAAGGGGTTCCTTAAGTCGGCGCCACGCTACTGACACATCGGCAGAAGCGGAGGGCATCGTGGTCCGTCGCAAAGGAGAAAACAGCAAGGGCATGATCGACCGAAGTGGCCGTACCAAGTCCCCCTTCCCGCGGACGGCTGCACCGGTGCCAATTGGGTTCGCATTCAGGAGTTCTGCGAGGGCATGTCGCTCTGTTGGCGTCGTCATTCCTTCTATCGCGATGTGATCCTTCAACGTGTACTGCTTTGCATTCTCGATGCAACCGGTGAAGACGGAAGCCGTTCGCCCTCGTACGGTTTGGCGTTGCTCGATCAGGATGCGCGCTCATCGACGGCGGAGAGAGGTCACGGATCGGTTGGGCAAAGACGCGGGAAAAGCGGAGCGTCAGCATCACCGATGACATCGCGCGCAAATGGTCGACGAAAACTGGCCTCACAGAATTGTGGTCTCGCCAATGCGGCGCTTTGCAATTGCCTGCGCGAGGTGTGGACTCGCCACAGTGCTAGACTGCGAACCGGTCGTGCGGTGGGCATCGACGCCCATGAAAAATGCCCTGAACACCAGCACGCGTTCGAAGGTTCACCGGCGCGCGCCGAGTAGCTCTCTAACCCTTTGCAAATCCAACTCATCGCCATCAGGGGCGTAAGATTGGGCGGGGCGTGTCGGATCGGCCCACCGACCAATGGCTGTCCAAGCCTCGGGGCCATCGTTCGAGCGCAGATCAGCCGGAACATATAGGGCATCGAAGGCCGTGTGGGGCCATTGTAACAGATCAAGTCATAATCCGTGCGAGCAAACAGGTATGCACGCAGCGGGCTGCCCCCGATTACCAATCCGAAGTTCGGCCACAGCATCTCAACAACGGCGCCCGTCTCCTGGCTCGCGGCAGGAAGCCAACGCCCGAATTGGCCGCTCTCCCATGCGCCCGCAATCCAGAGTTCGTCCACAGCCGGCCATTGGACAATACCGTTGTATTGGGAGCCTTCGCTGGGCCGAGGGATAATGTGGAAGCTACCTGGATAAATCGGCGCCATTTGCAAAAGCGTACAACTGGCGCCACTCGGTGGGAAGCCTCCAGCCCGCACTGGCCTCGAAGCACCCAATTTCCAGTGCAGTCGCGCTCGAATGAATGCAAATCAGCCAACGCATACCAGCTCGCGATTAGCCGCTCGAGTGTCGCCATCGCACGATCCTCTTCATCAAGCTGCGCGCGATCCGCTAGCAACTCGTGCTCCAGGCGCCCTCGCACACTCCGCGTCGATTCCGTGGCATCTAATGGGTATGTCATCGACCTGGCCAACGTTCGGCAAGTGAGAACCAGCTTGCATGACAGCCACAGAGGATGCCATTATCCAACGGCGGCGCTCGGGCCGCCCCCGTTGCAACAAACAATGCGTATTCCTTTCAAATTTTCCAATCGGGAGCATCACCATGCTCGCCATTATTGTCCACCTGTTCGCAACGGTCTTTTCGTCAGCGGTCATCATCTTTGCATGCGCTACTGCAAATGCTCAGCAACCGAAGCTTGAGATGCATCGTGTCGGCGTCAGCGCCGATGATGGCACGGGATGGCATTCGGCTGTTTCTACCAAAGGTACATTCTCGATCCGTCTGCCGATCCCCTTCAACGACTTTACGACCCACGACACGCGCACGGGTGAAGTAAGCCATGCCGTCGGCGGCAAGAGTTCCGAGGGGATCAAGTTTATGGCTGTTGAAATACCAGTAACTGCAACGACACCCACTGATCTTGCGGCGATACCAAAGTCTTTCTCATCCAACCCAGCCAACAAAGTGACTGATGTAAGCCGCCAGGCCAAGGACGGCACCGATATCCTATCCTTTTCCGTCACTGGGCCGGCGTCGACCGCGCATTTCCGCTACATCAAACTCAAGGGCATGCTCTACACGTTATCGATCGAATGTCCCACTGCGTATCGCGACGCAGTGGCGGCTATGAAGGACAAATTCTTTGGTTCATTCAAGCTCAAGGGCAAATCCTAGCTGGGCGATATGGCGGGCGGAAAACCCGTCGACGAAATCCTTCGCCGGAATGCGGGGTTGCTGCACAACTTCGGGAATGGGCGGCGTCAACGCCGATACCAAGTCGCGCGCAGTACGGGAGGCAAGAAGATGTCGTACATTGACGTTGTGATCCCGGCGATCATTGGCCTCGTGGCCCTGATCTGGCCGAAAGTCATGTTCGCCGGCAGCAGTGTGACTGCCGACGCAAAGAAAATTCGTCTCATACGTGCTGTTGGTGTTGTCCTCCTCGCCGCGGCCACCATCTATCTCGCTGTCAAACTAGTGGGGGCGTGACGCCACGAGGCAGAGGCAGCGCTAGGGATCGGCCCTCGAAGTTGGAATTCTGTCAGACCTGCACGGGGTGGACAAAGCGGGCTCAGCCTTTTTCAATGAGCATTCGAGCTCATCAGCGCATGTCTCGGTGCCGAAGGGCTTGGCGGGCACGTCGAACCGCAAAAACCAAACGAGACATTCTCCTGCGGCATGCTCGGCTACGGCGGCCTCCACTCCTTCGGCGGGTCGCTGCAAAGCTGGCTTTGAGCAAGCCAGCTCCCCTTCCCGGTGACGAGATAGCCGGATGTCGATATGCAATGTCTCACTGTCCGCATGTGTCTTACATGCTCACATGCGGTATCCCGTTCGGAAGATTTATGAACCTTGATCGGCGCCAGCGGATCAAGCTGTCACCAGCCTTTGAAGAGATTCGATGTCCAAGACTCGGGAGTTTTTCCAGGAGGCTTCTGATTTTTTGCTTTGGGTGGTACTGAGCCGGGGCCAGGCACATTTGCTTGCGGGCCGTCGGCAGTGGCACTCGCCACCGGCAAGGAACCGGTTGGAATACCCTGGCCCGTGATGGCTTCATGCGGCAAGGGCGCTGCGGCTCCGAGATCGCGCAGCTCGAACCCTGCCGCCTTGTGCTCGGCACTCGTTACTATATTCACCTGAAGCGCTCTTTCGAAGTACTCGCGGGCTTTGGTCTTGTCCCTACGCTCCATGTAGTACCGACCCAGGTAGAAGTACCCCTCGGTGGAAGCCATCTTGCGCTCTTCGCCACCCTTACGCTCGAGCAGCTTGAGCATTTCCTCCGGTAAAAGCTTGCCCGCGACGACAGCGAGTGCCGGCCTCGGCCAGTCGCCACGAGGATTCGTGCCCGCACGCGCGAGCAAGGCCTCGGGCAGCGGCTGGCCAAGGCGTTGATAGGTCAATGAAAGCCAGAGGTCACTGTAGACCTGCGAGTCCTTATCGCCGTCATCGCTAGCATGGGCTAAGTCTTCCGCCGCTTCCGCGAGTCTTCCGGCATAGAACTTTGCGATCCCACGCAATTGCAAAATCTTTGCGTCAGTCGCGCCAAGCGCAATGGATTTGGAATAGTCCGTGATCGCCTTTTCGAATTCTCCGGCAGCGAAAAGTGCGTATGCGCGGCAGCGCAGCTGGTCGGAGGCATTTGGCATCAGCTTCACGGCCTGATCCGCGTCGGCCAAGGCGTCCTTCGACAGTCCCAAGTGACTGCGCGCACTGCTGCGCAGACAGTAGGCGCCCGCAAGGTCGGCGCTGGAGAGCCTTCCTGACCTTATGGCCAGGGTGGTCTTGTCGATCGTTTCGTTCAACTGATCCCGGACCGTTTGCGCGGCATCTTTCTTGCCCGCGGCAGCGGATTTCACTGACTTGATCGCGATCTTTGGCACCACGACCGCACCGACCACGATGTTGCCGAGCGAGCGCATGTCTTCGCTGTATTTTTTGAGGTCGGAAATCTCCACCTGGTCTGCAAAGGTGGCTAGCTCCATGACGGTCTTGGAGTTGTTGCCGCGAAAGGACGATTTGACTGTGTAGTTGAAGTATTTGCTGTCAACCGTGTTGGCCCGCGGGAGGCTGATGACATTGACTTCAGCAGGGAATTTGACCTCGAAGGTGTAGCGCGCATCGTAAGGAAACAGCGGCAGTTGCAGGGGAGTAGTACGCGTCGAAGAGGGCGGCGTGGCCAACACTCCGATCATGTTTGCGGGAGAGAAGCGCACGAACCAATAGGTGCCGTGCTCCGCGGCCAGCTTGGGGACCAAGTATTGCGCGGTCATGGTGAACTCGTTGGCGCTACGGTCATCCAGAACATCCGGCTCGCCCACCAGCTTTGCGCCGGGATAACGGCTTTCCATGGCATCCCCGACCGACTTCACCAGTTCCTCGGGCGGCAACCGCTGCCGCATGACGCGCAGTGCTTCCGCCATCGTGCCGCGCCAGACCTGTCGGACCTGCAGCTGGCCATCTGCGTTGAACTTCGGAAGTGTCACAGTTTCCCCCACCTCACTGCGCACTAGGTTGCGCGCGTTCGTGCTGGCGATGGTGGAGAACTGGCGGCTCTCGGCCGCTATGACGAGCGCCTGTGTACCTTCGTGAATTTGCCCCATGCGCTCCAATCGGCCGTGCTGGCCTAGCAGCGTCGGGTCGAGGTAGAAAACCTTGCCATTGACCGTCACCTGTACGATTGCGTGATTGAAAAGCTGCGGGCTGGGAAGCACGTTATCCAAGCCCCTGCGCATGCCGATTGCCACCAGCACGGGCTTGCTCTGGATACCAAGTGCGTCCAGCAATGTCATCAACAGCAGGGACTTGTCTTTGCAATCTCCGTAGCGCCGCTGTACCACCACGTCGGGTTGCGTGGGCCGGTGCGAACTTTCTCCCAGAGCAACCGAGAAATAACGGATCTCGGATTGCACGAATTCGAGGGCGCCGACGACGCGATCCTCGTCCGTGGGCCTCTGGCGCAGGGTTTCGATGATTTCGCGAACATCTTGGCTGAGCCCGCCCTGGAGCTGGAAGAGCCCCCTCGCCCAAGCCACCACGTCGTCCCACCCTGTGAATTCCGAGAATTGCATGCGGCGGTGTGCGACGTAGCTCGGAGGGGTGGATGGCTCGACGTCGACTTTGCCGATCGACCGCTCCTCGAACACGAGCCGGCGCATCTCACCCCTGACCAGCTCACTTGGTATCACGGGCTTGGACTTGCGGTCTCCGATCAGCCGCCAAGAAATCTGTCTGCCCACGTGATGGTTGAGCACGATCCGCCGAAGAGCCGTCGGAAAGGTTTGGTCCCAGCTCGCCGTCTCGACGAACTTGCCTCCGAACACCGGATTCTGGCCGTGGAGTGAGTAGGCGAACTCGAGCGTATCCCCAACGCGGAGGTCGCTGACCAGGACAGAAGCTGTGACCTCGCCACTGTAGACCCCTTGCTCGAGGCCGGTTTCCCGTTGCAGAAAGCGCACCGTTGACGATGCGGTGCGGTCAAGGCTTTCGCCCTTGCGGAAAATCCGCACCGCGTGCAATTGCAATTTGTGATACTGAGGTACAAATGGGATCGAGATCTGGCCAGCGCCGCTCAGTGACGCCGCATCATTGACCATTAGCGCGCGGCGGACGTAGATGACGGGCGCGTCATCTATGAGATACTGATTATCGGCCAAGCGGAGCACGACGGGGTGGGTTTGGTTTGCTTCCGGGATGGCAACCGGCTCGACCCAAGACGGAATTGGATCAGCCAACGAGAAGGCCCCTGCCGTGATTTGAACCTCTTTGAGCTGGGCATTGTCCTGGGAGGGCTGCGCCTCAGCCCTCGCCAGCAGGAGGCAAACGCACAATACGACCGCTAACACCGGAGCCTTTAGCGTCGTGAGTGTGTCCAACCAGGAGGTCATGTGGTTGCTCCCTGTGTGTTTCGAATTGACCGCCGTCTACAACACGCCCGGCTTACCTAGCAGGCTGTCGATGCAACTCAACCGACACTGCCACTAACGCCGCCGCTAGCATGACGCCAACCCGGTTACGCCCAGACGCAACGTCGTCAAAACCCGACACGCCGTCGGAGTTCGCTAGGGATGAAAGCGTCCCCGTCTTGCTTTGCAAGTGCCACATGACAGACAGGGACCAAGTGAAATCAAATCCTCCGACAAAAATGCCGCCCTAAAAACGCCGCAGCCGGGCCCGGCCGAGCCGCCTTGGCCGGACCGTAAAGTTTGGAGAAACCGCTGACGCTCATCGCGTCAGTAGCCCCCGAGCTTGAAGTTCAATCCCGCCCGAACAACATCGGCGTCGAGATCACCGCCAGTAAGAAAGTCGAGGCGGGCCGACATCGTCTCGCTGATTTTGCCCTCAACACCTAGGCCGAAGACAAAGTCAGTCTCTCTACCCTTGAGCTTGATTCCGCATTCCGGGGTCGGGCACCCAGAAATACCCGCTTCCGCAGACCAGCTAGCAATACCAATGCCGGCAGTCGCATAGGCCAGTATGCGAGGATCAATGAGATAGCCGATACGGCCCCGCACAGTCGCCATCCAATCAAGCGAGGCGCTGGCGTGGACGCACATTGCCGGGCCGATGCAGCCGGTCACCTCTTCCTCGATACTGGACACTGCAAAATCGGCCTCGACGCCGTAGACGACACGGCCTGACTGCCAGTTGTAGCCCAGCTGACCGCCGCCCAGGACGCCGTCCCCATCACCGAAGCCAACGTGCACGCCAGCGTAAAGGCCATGCCAGATTGAAGGATAATAGGGTCGGTCCGGATAGGCCGCAGTGGGACCTCCATCAGCGGCGGCCGCGATTGACGAAACTACCGTGCTGACAAGCACCGCCAGTGCAATTACTCGCTTGCGCGCAATGTTCATGTCCGAGTGCTCCCTCTTATGCGTGAAAAAAATCCCCGCACCGGACAGCGGAATCCCACCCACTATAGGTTGACCCTGTCCCAGCTGCCAGAAACGAAATGATGATCATCGTCAAATGTGTTGAGGAGGATTCCGAGGCACAATTAGAGAAAAACCGGCCAGCGCAATCAATGAACTACGACCATCCGTGCATCTTCACAGGCATGAGCACTTCTGTGGCGGGCCGAACACAGCGCGGCGCGAAAACTTTTGTCGCCCGTCAATCTCGCCCCCATAGCGATGGTCCTGCGTCCGATCGAGAACAAAGTGCGCGCTTGCCCGCTGCGTTAGACCAAACCTCGCGTAGAGAAGTGGAAAAAACGATCCCAAGAGCCTCAAAAGCAGTAGAGCCAGAACTCCGGTTTATGCGAAAGTTACGCGCACGTTTGACTACGAGATGCTGGGTCCCTGGATTCACTTCGTCGAGCAGTTGCCAAACTACGATGTGAAGCTCGTTGAGTTTATAGAACGACAACTAACTCAGCACCGTGCGGACGCTTAAATCCAGCGATTAACGACAAACATGATGCACAAGAAAGACAATGGAGACGGGTTCTACCCGGATACTTGTCGGCATCGATCCAAAGCAGGCGATACTTTTCCCAGTCATCTGTCGGCACGTCACCTGGCAGCGGCGATTGCAGGTCGGTCGACGGCGATCAGGAGCAGCTTGCTGTGAACGGTTGAACAACCCTGCGCCGCCCCATAAGCTATGGCCAAAAGTTGGTGTCGGCGTAAATCGGTAAGGCGGCATGTCGTGGGGGTGCTTGGCGCCTCCACTTCTCCACTGAAGGAGCGATATGCCGTGTCGAACGATAGCGTCACCAAGCTGATTCAGCCAGGAACATTCGACGATCAACTCACCGACGTTTTGCGCTACGGAGCACACGCGCTGCTGGCGCAGGCCATCGAGGCCGAAGCGTCGATTTCCTCGGCAGATATGCTGATCTGAAGACCAGCCAAGGTCACCGCCGGGTTGTTCGTCACGGCTATCTGCCGGAGCGCGAGGTGATGATCGGGATTGGTTCGGTTGCGGTGCGCCAGCCACGTGTGCGCGATCGCGAGGCTGCCGCCGCTGATCCGGGCCGCATCCGCTTGACGCCTGCGATCCTTCCGCCCTACGCGCGTCGCTCCAAGTGACGGAACCAATACTCCGACTGCGCCTCCCTGAATTGACATTGGTACCCGAGCCGGTTTAGCTCAGACGGCGGGCACCTCGCGCCGCGGCCTTCGTGGGCTTTCAACTCTTAGTTCGGCCTCGTACCGCATCGTTGGCGCAACGCGGAAACCGCTTGCGGCATTCCGGTGGTCGACAGTTTAGTCACGCGCGCCCCCGCGTCTGCGCACCCGGATCGGCAATCTCGATGTTATCGTGTGCTGCGGCCGCATCGAGAAACTCGAAAGACGAAACCGCTCCCCAGGTGACGTACGAGGCACCAGATTCGATTGCGTTTGTCTTGACGACGGACCAATCTCTCTGGCCGGCCCGGCAACGCCGCCTTTCGAGTGAAAAAAGATGGGAAGCTTGCGTTTGCCGGTACGGGACAAGAGTGCATGCAAGCGTTGCGTCGAGCTTTCGTCGATCCGCCCTTCACCTCCAGCCTCGGACGCTGGCTGCTTCGAGCGGACGTTTGTCTGCACTTAGCTCGCCCGGATTGTCGGCCAGTTGAGAAGGCACCCGAGTGGAAGGGCCGGGCGCCTAGCGGCGCTTTCTGCCATATCGCCGAGGCGGCTACACCAGCTTGGCCCCGCCCTCCAGCTGCGCTCAGCAAATTGGGGGCATTGGCGAGAAACGGATTTTAACCTGCCCTTCGGCTGGCACGTCCGCCGGATCTGGGAGCGGCCGTAATGCTGTTCGCCGCAGTCGTGGGCGCGCTTGTTATCGGCTCCTAGGTTTTGGCGTGTTCGTAGCCTCTCAATTCAGGATTGGCGCGACAACAACTCATTTCGCCAACGCAACCCGCTGTCACTCGGGATCCGTCATTCCCGCGCTGCCTATGTGGCGGGATTCATCGTCATGATCACTACGGTCTTCTTTTCACTGCCTTGTGTCTTGATAACTGTGGTCTTGTCCATCCGCCGCACCACGCCATCGCCAACAGAAACCTTGTAGACGGCCTGGTCAATATGATCGATCTTCAGCTGGGCCAGGGCGTCCAAGAAATCCTTCGAGCCTTGCTCCGCGTTCGGTAGAATTCGTTTAACGAATTCCAGCGTGGCCTTGTTGAGATCCTCTGGCAAAATAGTCTGTCGCCATTCGATGGTGGCTAGGCCAATGGCTTTATCAACCGCGGCGATCTTGAACGATCCTTTTGCGCGCATCTTAGCTCCAATTATCGGATTGACGACTTCCTCGTCATAACTTTGCTCCTGGCCGATCGGCATATTCGTTAATCCTTGAACCGTGCTGTAGTTGAGCAGCTCGGCGAGGAATAGCGCGACGCCCGTCTCCTCCGTTGCCCCCTCATATTGGGCCCGCAAGGCTTCGATGAATTGCTTCAACTGCGGCACAGACGCAAATTCCGGTTTGCTTTGAGCTACAATATCGATGGCCTTGATCACTAGCGCTTTCAGCTTGGCCACATCAGGAATGCGCACCGGCGTGCCAGCTTCGTCGGTCTCGAAGGTGAGTGACTGACCCTTCATCGATTCGATTAGCGGCGCCATTAGACCGGTCAGCGGCGTATTGCCTTCAAAGCTTCCGTGATTGAGCGTGTAGTTGATGTGGTAGCCCTTATCCAGCTTCCGTGCGATTCGGTATTCGCCTCGCTCGCGTACGACGGTCAATTCGGTAATTTGATTATTCTTCGTTTGCGTCTCACGGACCTCGATCGTTCCGATCCAGCGGCTGCCGACAGCGGGCTTATAGGGAAGATTGGCAATCTTCTCGGTTGGCGCCTGGCCTAACGACGACGTTGTTATGCGGTCGGTGGATGCTTTTCGCGCATTGGCCTGCGTTGCTTTCACTTTGATAGGGTGTTTGGTTGGGGTTGCGTCGGCCACGCCTTCCTGGCCCGTACCTGCGCACGCGGCGAGCAGCACTGATGTAACCATGACGGCGATCATGCTCTTGCTCAGTCGCATGGATCCCGACCCATGCTCGCGTACGGCGAGCCACGCACCGGACCAAATGCCTGGCGGCAGACTTAGCTGCTTTTTCATTCGGATCTCCCCGTCGGTCAGGCTGAGAACCACAGCCAGCGTGAACACGCCTCTGCCGCGTGATTACGTGCTGTGTTCTCCCTGACACGCGCGTTCAATGTGCGCCCGCACCCGACTCAGAACCCGCGCCAAGAACGTAGCCCCCGGCTGCGACGGCCGGGAGAACCAATAGGGATTTGTCCAGAGCCATCGCCGTCGCGAGGTTCTGTGTGCAAAGTCAGCAACAAAGGAGCGCTACCAAGATGTTAGGCACGCATTGCTCTTTTTTAGATTGAGCAATTGTGTGGCGCACTGAACACACGGAAAAATGCGGGTTCTGGTTGTCGGGTGGATCCGCTTTTTTGATCGCGTCGGTGAACCTAGCGCGCTGGAGCCGCACAAGCGCGTATTCACCGGTAGCTTGGAACGTCCATCGCGATGTAGACCTTCCTGATGGGGCGATCTTATAGCGTCCGTGACGGTCGCTCCTGATTGGCGGTTTTTTGGGGGGGCTCAACTTCCATGAACTCAAGGATGTGCCCCACATCGTTTGATAACGGAAGGCCCTGCGTCATCACACACCCCTAACTTCCCAAGCCCAGGCGAACGACAACAGGATCCGTGACGCGTCTGTTCAATTTCTGTGACATGGCAGCAACGGCACAGTCGCCACATTGAATCGAGGCCGTCGGCGACCTACGTACATGGCGTCCCCACAGCGTTGCGCGCTCGGCGACTTCAATGAAGCGGCGAGCCGACCAAGGAGGGGTCAAATGGCAAAAGTTTCAGCAAGAACTTCTGATGGCCCGCTCGCACAGACTGCGACCGCATATGTGCACGGTGTCGACAGACGTAGCCCGCTCAAGTACGTGCCCGGTTTCGCGTATATTCTGGTTCTCTACATTGCGGGCAAATTCACCTTCCTCGATCCTAGGGCGACCCTGGTACAATGGGGCGAGTATCAGCTCTCTTGGGTTGAAGTCCTCTTGGTTGGCGCCGCCATGATGGCGATGGCAGAGCAATTGAGAAGTCTCGCATCCGGGGATAGACAACACGATTGAAGCAATTTTGATGGCCGCAATAGCAGGCTTTCAGGTGCTTCTTTTCGCTCTCGGGGCGGCCGGCGTCAGAGCCGTGGGCATCTTCAACAATACGGAGTTCCTTATGCTGACCTTGATCAGCATGGCGCAGGCTATTGTTGCAATATTGATCAATGCCAGGACTCTACGGCGGACTATCGGCGTCGGCGACAACGGTTAGCGAGGCTGCAGAGAACTAGGGCCAACGAAGCCGCGTTACTCGCGCGGCTTTCAGTGTGAGCGCCCCTTCTAATTTCCGGGTTCATCAAAATTTGTGCTGCTGCCTTGCGGCTTCGGCATGCGGCGGCAAAGAACGCTCAGGAAGGGCAAATGCAGCCGGACCCATGCGCATATAGTCACCCTTGCTGCGAGCTGAGACGGCACGTTGGCTACCAGCAGCCGCATGCAGGCCGGCTGCAGTAGCGCGAAGGTGATGCGATGCAAGGGCTGCGTAAGGGTCAATGCCGCGAGTCCGCCATCAAAGCCGTCACCAGCCACCGGGAGCACTTGCCAGTGCGGCGACGCAATCGCCCCTGCCGGCGTGAGCACGCTCAGCAGCCAGGGCTCGATGAGAAAGAGCACCTCGACCTCGGCCGCGACGATGAAGGAGGGCAGGAATGGCGAGGCCACGCCGAACGCCGAATACGACGGCCCCATAGCGGATAATGAATCCCGCCAGCGGTGCCGGAGCGCGCAGCTCGCCGCCCGGCATAGAGAAGAGGGTCACCTCACCTCCGCGCGTGCAGCCTCGGTTTTCAACTCACCGGTCGGTGCTGTGTCACCGTCTTGAAATCGTTCGTACTCGGCAATCACCTGTGCCCCAAGCAACAGAATGATGCTGGCGATCTCCAGGCTCAGCAGTCCGATGATCGTGGTTGCGAGTGAGCCATAGACCACGCCGACCAAGGATAGCGTCGAAAAATACCAGAGCAGGATGTGACGGGTGACCTCCCACAACAACCCCACCACAACCCCGCCGACCAGGGCATGGCGCGGAGAGATGCGCCCTCTAGGCGGCATGACCAAATAAATGGATGTGAGCACCAGGATCAGACCCACAACGCCGGTCAGATATAAGAGGGCGACGGAGAGCCGATCCAGTGACCAACCCCGCCCGAGTAGGACGAGCTGGTCGTCACTCATTGATTGCAGCAGGCTCGCAATGACGGTCATCATCAGAAAGCCTGCGCCAAGCAAGAGAATGTAGAGGTAGGGAAGAAGCAAGGAGACGATGAGCGGTCGGGGTCTATGGCGCACCCGGTGAACAAAAATGATCGACATGGCGCTCTCGAGCACGCTGAACGCAAGCGAGCTGAAGAACAGCATAGTACCCAGCACGACCCAGCCGGCGACTTCGCGATGCTCCAGGATGTTCCTGATCTGCGCGAGGATGGTTTCGGAATCACCTGGAATGACGAGGCCGATGTAACGCCGCAAGGTCGCCATCAGCGCCGATGCATCGACCACATGCGACAGCACGAGCAGGAAGAGGGTGAGCAGAGGAATGACGGAGAGCAGGATATAATAGGCCAGCGCCCCTGACAGCAGCAGTCCTTGGTTTTTCTGGAAGGCCCTCAGCACCTGCAATGTAAAGCGCCCAGGTTGGGCTATCACCTTGCGCCAGGCAGGTATCAGGCGAGGCATCCGCAATCCTCCTCCCCAGGAAACGGCGTGAAGACAAATCGGTTCACATTCACATTGCGCATCGTTCCCGTGTTGACGATCCCCAAGGGCCGACCGTCTTGTGCTCCAGGAGAAACGGAGCTTCTCGCCTACTCAGATCGGCCGCGCGCCATCGAAACCGATGCGAGCTATGCGCGTTATCTTGCGTGAGACGTCAAGACCCCAATCCTCAAAACCACAGGCCGTTGCGCGCCGTTGCCTCCTTCCCGTTAAAGTTTCTATCGATGCCCACCAATACGGCCAAGGACCTCTCCTATCGCCGGTAGACCGGCGGCGACTTCGCCCCATGCCTCCCGTGACGACATTCAGCATCCAGTGCAAACCATGGATTCGATCACATATAACTTGCGGGGCGGTCCGAACATCACTTTCGTTCGGCCCGTGCTGCCGCGCGCCGAGCGGCCGGCCAGATCGTGGGCGCATTCGTAGGCTTCCGTTTCGGTGATGATTGCGGTCTTCCGTGGCGTAACATGCCTTCTAATGATCACCTTGCCGAGGAGGTCTTGGGCAGCGTCTGCGGCGAGGCGGTTGAAGAACTCGCTGGGCAGAATAAGAGGATCATCGCTTGCACCGCGAAATCCTCCAGCGTTCGTGCATTGCATGTTGCGTGGCTTCCGCGGACCGGCTCCAACCAGGTCGGCTTCCTTGTCGTTAGGGCTACTATGAGGTAGCGCCGCAAAAGCGAGCCGAAGCAATGGATCACGGGTCCCTGCTTGAGGGGTTCACGGTTTCAGCCGACAGCCGCGATGGCTAGTTTCTTCAGATCCGCGCACCATGAGCTCGATGAGGCCGAGTGCTGCGTCGAGCGACTGCGCCCGGTTCTTCTCACGAGGGCGCTGCCCGAAGTTTCGCTCGATGTGCGATACGCGGCCGTCCCGGCAGGCCGCTGCAAGATGCACAAGGCCGACCGGATTCCCGTCCTCGTCGGGCTCAGGTCCTGCCACGCCGGTGATCGAGATGGCAACATCAGCCGGACGGCGAGCGATACCGCCACGGGCCATCGCTTCGGCGACTTCGCGGCTGACGGCGGAATGAGCTTCGATCAGGGCAGCGGGCACGCCAACGGCGTGGATCTTGTTGGCCTTGGTGTAGACGATGAAACCGCCGTGAAAGACATCCGTCGCACCCGGCGCATCAGCCAGGAGCACGCCCAGCGATCCGGCCGTGCAGGATTCCACCGTTGCGAGGGTCAGGTGCCGCGCCCTGGCCTCCTTCAGGACCTGGTCGGCGCGCCGCGCAAGCGAAGCGTTCATTCCGCAGCGACAGCCTTGGGATTGGAGGATGACTTGGCAATTTGGCTCAGCAGCTGGTCGGCGTTCCTCTCTTCATCGAGATTTTGCTGGAGCAGGCTGATTGCATCATCGTGGCCCAGATCTCGGGCCCATTCGATCAGCGTGCCATAGCGGCAGATCTCATAGTGCTCAACAGCTTGAGCGGAGCTGATCATGCCGGCGTCAAGCACCTGCTCGTCCTCAATCTCCTTCATGTGCTCCTTGGCTTCGTCGATGATGCCTTCGATGGCTTCGCATTTTTTGCCGCGAGCTGGCACGTCCAGCATCTTGAACACCTGATCCAGGCGCTCGACCTGACCCTCGGTCTCCTGGCGGTGGCTCTCGAGCGCTTCTTTCAGCTCCTCGCCGGTGGCCTTCTTGACCATGCCCGGCAGGGCTTTGAGGATCTGTTTTTCGGCGTAGTAGATGTCCTTCAGGGTAGCGACGAACAAATCGTCCATCGTCTTGATCGACATGGCGGACTCCTAGTGATAGGGGTGACGATTATTCGCACAACGTGCCCCTTGGGCGGCGGTTCCGCTGCGGCGTGGTGATCGTGCGTGAGGACTTTCGGCTCTGCCCCCACCATTGCGCGATTTGAACGAGCGGTTCGGCGCGACTTGCGTGCGCTGGCATGCGGAGGCGCGAGATTGAGAGCGCTTACCGGCGCGTGATCGGACGCCGAGGGGAAAGCCGAACCACAGTCCGGCAAACACCAGCAGGACAAGACCGGCGATGGTGGCACTCGTTGCCTGGGTGCGAAGAACGATCAACCCGAGCAGGTAGACTTCCAGCGCCAGGGCGAGCATGAGCGGGACCATGGCGCCGGCGATCAGTCAGGAAGCAAGACGGACAAAGAATTCGGTCACCGTCTCCTGTTCCACCAGTCTGTGATACGCGGCCGGGGTCATGATGATCGCGATGGCGAGGGCTACCAGCAGCAAGGCAAGGTAATGCATGACCTGGTCGGCCTGAACCAACTGGTGGAAGCGTTCGTTGAACAACGGCGATCAGCTGAAAGCCGAACAGCGCCTGGATGCCGGGGAGCACCATCCGGGCTTCTTCGATGGACTCTTGGGCGATCCTATCGTGGATTGGTCGGACCAGGCCGGGCTACCCTGGCGTCCATGGTGCGTCTAAGCTGAAATCAAAACTCTCAAGCTCCCAACGTCGGCGTCTAGACCATGTTCCGGGGATGGATAGCCATTCGAAAGATGCCGCTAGACCTCCCCCACTTTGCGCAAGGGGGTTGCGGTCCGTCCGGAGGTTCGACAGGCTTCGACTTGAAAGCTGAAGCTTCGCGATTGATCACCGTCTGCGGATCAAGCGCAGATGCGGGAGGGGTTAGGCATGCCCCAAGGCAGCAAGCGAACGCAACCCAAAGCGGGACGCAGCGATCGGTATCCAAGCGACAATGGCGTTCGCGATGAGGTCGAACGCGAACAGAGTTCAAAGAATGAGAACCGGAGCTGGGTCGCAAATCCCCGAAGGACATAGGCCGAGCAGCAATATCCCGACCACGTCGCCAAGCGCGAGCGGTTCTTGTGCCAGCCGATGATCGCTTTCTTGCTGGTCCAACCTCAGTTCGCTTCACGTTCTGCTGCTTCTTCCTCTGCAAGTTTGCGCAGCCAATTCTTTGCAACCGGATTCCCCTGTTTGGCCTTGATCAGCACGGCATCGTCGAAGTCAATGTCGTCGGGTAGCCCCTCGAAGAGCTTGGTACCCTCCCGGATCAACTCTGTTTCCTCCGTCTGCCGCCAATCTTCGGTGAAGCGATCTTGCATTGCAGCTGGCAGCGGTCTGGGCTCGAGCGGTGGCCGACCTGAGAACTTGCTCGCGGTATCCTCGTCATAGAGGTGGATCAGTTCAAAGCGCTGAACTTCCGGAAAGAAGGTCGTAGCTAGGTCAACCGCAGCCCGTTCGGCGGGCGCGCGCCACACGCGCAAGTCATCATGCGTCACCCAGTGGAGGATGACCATTCCGATCGAATACTGAATGGAAAGCAGTGACGGTTCCTCCATCCCCATGTAATTGGCAGCCGTTCGGAAATACGTGAAGCTCTCCTTGATGTACTCCTCCGGCGCTGTGAAAAATCGTCGTCGGCGTTGTCCCTTGCGACGCTCGTCGTCCGTGGGTTTATGAATGGAGACCTCCACAATTCGACTCATGATGTACTCGTCGGATGAGCCCGCGATGTGCAACGTGTCCCTGATGCGCTTGTCCATGGTTCCCTTCCTCCACTCCGTTTGGGAGCAACGCAGCGGACGCTTAGAGTTTCCCACGCGAGCCCCGCAACCGCACGCTGGGTCGAGTTCGTCACCGCCTCTCGGGTTCGAGTTTATAAACACGGCAACTCTAAAGCCTGGCGCCAATTGTTAAGTGGATAACTTCGGATCGCTGCCGCGCAGTTCAATGCCCTGATCAGCACATGAAGAAGCCGCCGACGTTGACCGCGCGAATGCAAGCGCTCCAAGGTTGAAAGTAGCGGGCAGCGCTGGCGCATCCTGAGCCTTCTGCGAAGTTAGTACATGCAACCGAGTTTCGAGTCGGACGCTTGAGGTTTCTGAGCGCTCCACACATGCCGCCGGTTTCGGTTTGCTGATGGATGGCCGCGCGAGAGGTTCGCCATGGGAGGACTGGTGAGATCGCCTAGGCCACGTCGTCCTGGCACCCAAGAAACTCAGAGGCGCAGCGGGGTTCCAGATTTAGCGCACCCAGCGCGCTCGGCCTCCGCGGTCAAAGCATGACGGGCAAATTGTCCGCCAACGGTTCAATGCGACCGTAATAAAGCGTCACCCCGCGGACCCTAGAACATAGGCGCGTGTCCGCACCGTGGTTATGGGTGTATTGCCGGAACGTCGAGCGCATGCACCGCGGCCCGATGGCGATTACACCCTTGATCATCCGTTGGGGTGCGGACACATCAAGCGATCGATTGCGTCGCAAGCGCGCGTTACACGAAGTGCGGCGAGCGCGGCGCGGATGATCTGCAGCATCCACCGGCAAGATCCAGCGGCATAGCGTTCGCGTACCACGCACGGAGCGTGGATTGGCATAGGATTGGGCAGGTTCGCGATTGGGTAAGGACCAAGCTTCGGACGCCACGTAGGTACCGTTTGCTTGCTTCTCCAGTCCTTTGCGATCGAGGACAAGGATGTTTGCCCTGTTCCTGGAAATGAGACCCTTTCGCTCCAGGGCCTGTAGGGCCGTGGTCACCCCAGATCGGCGCACGCCTAACATCAAAGACAGGAATTCGTGCGTCAGGGGCAACCGGTCACCGTCGATGCGATCATGCGCCATCAGAAGCCAACGCGCCAACCGCTGCTCGATTTTGCTCCGCGCGTTGGCCACCGCTGTTGACGTGGTCTGTAGCAGGTACGCATGGGCGTAGTGCAGCATGGCGCGGTGCAGGGAATTTGCTGCGCTCGTCGGCCTCCCGCAATTTATCGGCTCTTCGCGATCGATGATCCCAACTTCGATGCTGGGCTTGCTAGAACCGTCAGCAACCACGGAGGCAAAGCCTACCTCAATGAAGTAGACATGATCGATGCGTCTATTGCGGCCATCTAGAGCGCGATGGACGGAAAGCTCGACCGGTTGCAGGTGAGGCTCCAGCAAGGCTAAGTCAGCTGCCGCAAGCCCCGACAGAATGCGGTTCGATGACATGGGGCCATTCCTTGGCGCGGCTAAGCGCGAACTGCCAAGGCAGACGGCCTATTTGCTATTGGCCGAGATGACCCGAGCCCGATCAATCCCACAAGGGCGCAGCAAGCGTGATGATCGGCTGCATTGAGGCCAAGCGCGCCCAGCGAGGACGGGCCTGGTGCTGCGCATTACGTTAGGCTACACCCGCCGAGCCCCATTTGGTACAGAATGAAGCTCTAGCGTTGCCTCATTGAGGTAGTAGGCGGGCCGATCCAGCGGGCAAATTCTTCGGGTCCTTAACATCCGCCCCGAAGAGATAAAAGCCATCCATCTTCAGCCGGCGCAGCAGGCATTGGAAATCGATTGGATCCCAGGGTGCCGGAAATCTCAGTGTGTCGATCGCCTCCACGAAAAACCAGTCGGTCGAAGGCGTGATGGGTGGAATATTCTGGCCAGTGACATCCACTGTCAGCGCGAGGTTGTCGGTGGCTTCGTCACGGAAAAGATAGATCAGCACGACAACGCCCCATATTCGCGAAAGGCGAGGGCGGCCGTGAGAGTAATCATGTGTGCCGCCCTCGCTTCGGTTCGCGGCAATCGCGAACCTGCAGCAACCCCGCTGCGTGCTGCGCTCCAAATACCCTTTCCACAGACTAAAAAATCGGCGCAGAAAATCGACGGCCGAGTTGGTACGATTTCAGACATTGCGAGATTTATTTGGTGGAAGAGATGCGGAAACATTGGATGAGCGCATCGGTATGGAAGGTGACCAAGTATAGCGGGGCTCTGTGAACGAACGTCGCAAAAAAACGGGCCCCGATCCGGGGGTGGAGGTGCCCTAATGCCCAGCTCTATGGCGTGTTGGGTTTGCGAGAGCTGATTGGTGATACAACTTTCTTCCCGATCCCACGACGGACTGGATAGTCAGCGTGTCGGCGAGCTGGAGCCCTACGGGAACCCTGCAACTGTTTCGCGGAGCAAATTCGACAGAGCTGTGTCTGTGGATAAGCGAGTGACGATGAGAATGTTGCGCTCGCAGTTGTGGGGGAGCGGTGCCTGAAACCTTGCATGGCTTGGACTGGACCCTGCTGGCCACTGTGGGCCCGCTTGTCATCGGCGTGCTGGTGATCATCTGGGTGGTGTGGAAGGGTTGATGGCGTGGCCATGTAGGCTTTCATCGGTGTTCAGCGGCACATCTACGACCAGGTCAGCGAAGCGGGCTAGGCCGAGGTGGCCTAGACCCGCGATGGGTACTGCAGTTTGGGGAGTGTTCCACAAACTCTTCAGCACGAGGATGGTTCCAAGGGCCGTGCGACAGTCACGGATCGGTCAAAGACGACCATTCTGGTGCAGCTGAAAGACCTGCACCGCTTGGCGGCTGTCGAGAGGTCGTACTATCTCGCGGGCCGGTGTGAGCGCGACGCCAGCAACGAGATCACGGCGCTGCGCAAGCAGCTGAATTTGCCGACATGAAAGAAGGCCCCGACGGTGGGCAACACATCGGGGCCTTGAGTGCTGACGCCATTCGGAGTGAGCGTCAGGCCTTCAGCCTAATCCCGCACGACAACATCGGTAAAGTTAACTGGGACTGCAGGCTCAATGAGAAATTCGAGCGCCCTGCCCACACCGATTGGTACCAGCCAAGAGGTAAAAAACTGAAACATATGGCCATCCCCCGGTAGCCCGCGGCAGATTTTACAATCTCGAGCGGCTACAGGTGCAAGGCCTGCAGGGTTATTCAGCGTGCCCAAGCGTTCGACGTAGTAGCGGTAGATCCGGAAGGCGATCGGGATAGCGAGGCAGGCCATCACGTCCCAGGTTCAATAGCTCTCCCAAACCCTACACTGAGAGGTCTGGCCACGCATGACAGGGTCGCAATTCTCCGCTTTTCGTCAGGTGCCATCATGCGGAATCATCATAGGCAAAGACACGGGCAGCAGGCATTCCGTCAAGATCGAGGTCGGACGCCTCAAACTGGGCGACTGCCCTACTTTCAATCGCCTCGCAGGACAGTCGCCAGGCGCAAGAGTTAAAGAAGGCTGCCGTGCAGGAAATGGCGCCGGGTACTGGAATCTATAAAGCCATCCGGCGCCTTCAGTATCGCCTAACGCGACTTTTCCAATTCTTCCCTTGATGGGAGATCTGCCTCAGTAAGCCTCGCCCAACTACTCAAACGATCTGCGATTTCGATCAAGGTGTACTTCTCACGACGATCAAAGACCTGAACTGCGGCGCGGCGCGTTTTTTCCCAGCACACTTTCGCCAATGTGCATGATCATCCCGCCAGTGGTGGCGGCGTATTGATCAAGAGCTATCGCCGATTTTTGGTGACGGCCTGAGGGTCAGGCGGCGGCGGGTTGGCGGGTTGTTGTCGGCTTGGTAGTGACCTCCAGCCCATCAGCGAATTTCACACCCAGGATCACTTTTGGCAATTGGTTGCGACCGTCGAGGCGGCGCCAGGCGCGTTGCGCGGCCTCGACCAGCTTGAAGACCATGGCGAGCGCGGTCTTGTTGGAAAGGCAGCCTTTGCAGCGAATGGTGCGGT
Source organism: uncultured Alphaproteobacteria bacterium (assembly GCA_963775835.1). Classification (GTDB taxonomy): domain Bacteria; phylum Pseudomonadota; class Alphaproteobacteria; order Rhizobiales; family Hyphomicrobiaceae; genus AWTP1-13. Next base: position 105,827 of record CAVZKV010000002.1, read on the forward strand.
GGCGCACGCTCGCGAACGTGCTAACCGCGCCCGGATTGATGGGTACCTACGCGTTGCTGTTTGCGGCCAGATTGCTGCAAGACTCGCATGACCAGCGCCCTAAGAGCGGTTATAATCATGTTGCGGGAAACACTGGATAGATCAGGTTGATTCTGGGGTCATCCAGACGCCTGAGGGGGGACCGGATGGCTACCGCTGGCACCATTATGTTCGAACTCAAGATCGCGGTCGACGTAGTTCAAGCCGAGGATGGTAAGTTTTACGTGGACGCAACCACGACAGAGTCGGGCATCGTAAATGAGTGGACCGAGGGGCCGTTTGATACTGAGGCCAAGGCGCGCGAGAGCCTACGATGGCAGTTCGCCATGCCAGCAATTGAGAAGCTGTAAATCAGCGTTAATAAAGAAAAGGCAATGGCCCGGCGGCGGCGCCCTCCGCTAGGGACGCGTACGCTCGAAGGGCGCTCGAAGGGTGGGGGGAAGCAGTCCAGTGAGTCATCGTAAAACCTGGAGCTGGTACAGGTGCAAGTTGATCTCGCCAAAACGCGCCGGATTGGTTGCAAACGAACAACGCAATGAGTTTAGAAGGCGGCCACGCCTGAGCGAAAGACGTTAATGGCCGCGCATGAGAAACTGAGTTCGGAGCAAGACACATAAAACCAGGCGCAGCATTGTCAGACGATGGTTCTCAAGGGTCATCTTCCTTACTGTCCTGAGGTTTGTGCCAGGTTGAAATGAACGTCAGCGCCGCAGTTGCCGCAGCATCGGCGTGGTGCGTTAGCTGACGTTGCCCTGAGCGGGCGGCAGCCAGAAGGCGGGGGATGGATGGTGCCGCACTTCCCTCGCCTCGTCTGAAGACAGACGACTTGAATGCCACCATCTAACGCTGCGTGGCATCCTGGTACGATTTACTCACTCACCCCAGGATGCCACAAGCCATGACCCGGAGGTCTCTGGATGGGTCGCGAGGAAAACGCGGGGCGGCCATGATGTTTCCAAACCGAGTCGAGGTCGTTGTGGATAAGCTTTCGTCAGCTACCTGACGGTATTCGAGATTACCAAGCACGGTGCGGCTCGACAGGCGCCCGAGCCTGTGGGATGTTGCCTGTGGATATTCTGTGGATAAGTGCGATGGCGGGAACGACGATTGAGCGCGCCTCGAGCCTAATCCAGCATTGGGAGCGGCGGCTTGAGTTTTGTCGGCTCCACGTCGAGTTGCGGCTCCGGCCGGGTACTGAGACGTGCGCCAAGTGGACCGCTTTTCTAAGGAAGTTCGAGGCGAAGCTCTCCGCTCTGCGGATGCGTCGTGACCTCCTTGTTGGCCTGGAGGAAGCAGCACAATTGGACAGCCTGCCCATTGGCGCGTGCTATCCCGATGAGACCATTAGTCCAGGCGCATCTGAACGTTTCGCCGCTGTATTCGCTGAAAGCGAGCGCAGGCTGGCCTCAGCATCTGAAACCAACGCTTCGTGATCATAAACTGAAAGAGGTGCTTGCCGTGCCGAGAGCGCCAACATCGCGGTTGGCGCGGGAGTTCTGCCGGTAGTCTTCGGTGGCGGCGGTAGCGAGGCTGGCTGCCGTGTTTTTCAGGCGCGAGTTGATCTCGCCCTTGCGGCTATCGCTGTTTTCGATTGAGTTACCCGTCTATACGGCTATGGATTAGCAAAACTGTAGCGGCCGTCCGTGCCTCCAATGCCGTTTGTTCTGAGCCGAACCTAGGCGCAGTCAGCAAGCTGGGCGGCGCTTCTACGTGGTTGTCCCATACAACTCAGACGAAGGAGTGACTTTGTCAGCGGTTGCGGCTCAATCCTTGGTTGGTGGTATTCTGCTGGATCTATGCGCCTTCACCCTCGTTCGGCCATGTTTTCGGCATCGAGCTTCCGGCGGCGGGATTCGTCCTCATTGATCGCGCGGGCAGGTACCTTGCGCGGCCTGTTGTCCCTCGGGACAGGTGGAGCTGATTTGCTCATGATTAGAGCCGACGTAGGCACTCCTCAGTGAGCCGAGGTGACACGTCTTGCTTCGCCCACGGCGACGATTGTCGAATTTGAGTCCGGTGCGAGGGTCGCGAGCAAGGCAATGAATCCAAAAAGCATCAAAAGATAGCCTGCAACCATAAGGAGCAAGAACCCACTGTCTTGCGCATGATGGTCGGCGACGGCGTCCCGTGGCGGAAAATCACGCTGATTGGTTGGCAATGTCTCGGGTAGTCGATAATTGATGGGAAGCACGAATTGCACTCACATTGGCTGGCGACAGCTGGCTTCGACTTATTTCCAAGTCATACGCAGAACGCACACATGGTCGGCGTCGTTCCGAAAACGGCCACTGGCTTTAGCCGTTTGGTGGATACCATTTGCGCGCGCTGGTGCATGGTTTGGACAGTCCGTCCATTAGCCAGGCCGTTGATGGGGTTTGGGCATAGATCGCCCATCGCCACGGCAACAACCCACCCGAAAATCGATGACGCGCGTTACAGGTTTGCCAGTGCGCTGCTCTCGCCAGCGAGGACAATAAAGACGTTGGTATCCTCAAACCCCTGGGGACTATCACTTGGCTTGCCGGCCTGATGCCGGTTTACTGGTTTACTGATCGTAAGGTGACTTCCCTTTACTCAAGTGGCGGGCGAGTTCTGGCGCATCCCAATGGGTGAGCCTTATGCGGCCAGTGTGGCGCGCGGCCGTAATCGCTACCAAACCGGAGAAGTCCCCCACATGGTAATCCACTCTGAACAGGCGTTCCCTGTGCGCGGCGCCATCAAGGATCTTTCCTATGCCCGCGAGCTTGCCAGGACGGCATCGATGCGCGCTGCGCCAGCTGAAGCACTAGGTGTTTGAGGAGGCGGTAGCCTGCGGCGATGGCGACCGCTACACGCCGGTGATCCGCCGGGGCATGGTGAAGGACAAGGCGGAGACTACGGGGTCGATACTCGACCGTCGGATCGGTTCGAGTTTGCAAGTCCGATCCAAACGCGCCAAGCGTTTCACGGCTTTCGCTCCATGCCTGCCCTATTATGCCAATCTCTGGACGCCTGGGCTCGATGAACTGCTGCGGTGCACGCAAGTATGTTTCCGGGACCGGGTCAGTTGCGTCGTGCACCAATCGTCCGACGGAAGATGTCTTTGGGAAGCAGGCGTGGAGTTAAGCCCGAACGCCATCCACCGAGCCGCGAAGATCGAAATCTTACCAGCGCCCCATCGTGACGACGCGATGCCCCAACGAGCGGAAGCTGTCGGTGACGGCCTACCTGTCGCCGATCCCGAACCGGTCGAGGTCGCTTTGTATAACCGAACTCGCATCGCTCATCTTGAGTACCATTGATACGATGACCGTGTAGGAGGATGCTGCCCCTGCGGATGGATGGTCGTCACCATCTGCTGTAATCACAAGCTTCAATTGCAACACTGGGACACGAAATGACAGAAGCACAATTGCGCGAGCTGTTATCGCAGGAAACTCTCGCATGGGCGGAGAGAGTGCCGGCCGACATCGTTGCGGAGCTTGCGAAGCCGCAGACCTATCGCCGAGGTACGGGCGACACCTGGCACGAAATTGAAGTAACGCTTCTCGAAGCCACCGACGACTACATCCACGTCAAGACAAGCATACATGATGGCAGCCTCGTGTGGGCTCTCAAGCCAATATCGTCGAGCTTCCTCATTTATCGCGACGGGCGAATTGAGATTTGATTGGCGTGACCAGCACGGCGCGCCCGCTGCACGCGACGACCCACATAGCGAACATGCTCGACCGCAGCCCCATCACGTCAAACCTCGATCACTTGATGTCTGCAAATGTATAGTCGGGTCAGACGCTCGCTGGTCACGCCTGGCGACAGCCGGAGTGATCCGATAGCCGCCGTTAGCCAGCTGTCGCGACGTGCCACAAGCGGACCGGACACGCGCGGTGCCGATCGGCAGCCCTGTGCTATGAACGGTTTCGTGCGCTGCGGCAAGTGTCAGTTGACGGATTTCTTATTGTCCCCGGTGCGGTGGTAGCGAATAGCGCTTCATTAGCAATTGATACAACCACTCGCGTTCAATCTCGCTGGCGGAATGCGCAATATCGAGACGCAGCGCGTCGACATCGACCGTAAGTCGATTTCCATCATTGGTCTCTCTCAGGCGCAGCGACTGAAGGTTCCGCCGATCAAGTTCCACGCGCGTCCTTTTTGGAAACATGGATTTCCATTGATCCTTTGGGGATGTGAAGCCCCAAAAGGTCTGAAGCGAAGGAATCCCGGAGTCGTATGTCACGCCGTTCGGCATCAGCCTCAGCGACTCCGGTACGGAGGGGCGAAACAACCGATAGGTCCAATACATCGCCATGACGCCGGCCAGGGTCCAGCCTACTAGCCAGAAAGCGAGGAATGCCTGAGCCTCGTGGGGGGCGCCGCCGGACGACAGCTTCCAGACTGTAGCGATGAGGCCAACAAACCACCCGCCAAGCCAAGCCAGCAGGAACATGCCAACAAAATAGCGCATCACACCGCCGCTTCCGTGGGGAACCAGGATCAGGGGATGGGCGCCATCTGTCGTTACGGAAATCTTGGAGCCGCTTGGCGGTTCAAGATTCACTTGGTAGCTCCCATTAATCCTGCTCGTGCGCTAAGCCAAGAAACCCCATGGCGATGTAGCTAGCGAGACTTCCCAAGAAGATGCAAAGGGCCGGCACACCCGCAATGAATTCGACAAACAAAGAAAGATGCCTGTCCTCCTCACTCAACTGCTGAGAGATATGAGGAAGATAGGCCAATAGGGCGCATGACATCAGCAATACGAGACCTGCGATCGCCCCGATGCTGATTGCCAGTAACTCACCGGCTCGATAGCCAATGAACGCAGAAGCGGCGACGGGCAACAATGCGCTGACCGTTAACAGAACTGCCAAAACTCCAAAAATGGCAGCAGCGGGAGTCATTGCATTTTCTGCCCCATCATCCCTAGGCGTACCTCATGGGCCTTCTGCGCTTTGTCCAAAGTGGCTCGCCAAGTCATTGGGGTTACATGGCGCGTAATTGCGGCTGCCAGCGGGATGAAGGGTATCGGCAAGAACGTAATGTGCGAGGAACCCTGTGAGGACGCCGCAGGAAGCTCTAGCGGTGCATGGCTGCGGGAACCGCGGACAGCGCCGGCGTCTACATCTAGGCTACACCGTGTTCACGCCTAACGCCGGAATTTCGTGGTAACTACACCGGAACGCTCAACGCCACCTGGTGGCACTCTCACTGGAGCCCAGGTCTGGACCCGGGCGTCCGGCGGCGGTTTCGCGCGCGCCTGCACCGGCGCCCTCTTCGAAATAAAATGACCGGTGATAACTTGGTCGCGTCGCGCCGGGCTTAATCCCCTTCCGCACACCAGCTGCTGCCACCGTGCGAGGACTCCATAAGACATTCTCCGGCCAAATTGGTCTGCATCATGATGTCTGAGGCAGCCGACACAAGACGCTCAAGCTGCGTGAGGCCGGTGCTGGGCGGCTGGTGCGGCGCATTTTTCTGTGCTCATCCGGTTCGTGGCAAAGGGAGAGGGGCAGAGTATGAAACCTACGCATATGTTGATCGCAGTATCGATTTTCGGCTTGGCTTGGCCTAGTGGTGCAACAGCCGCCACTCTATGTGTGGGAAAGGACTATGCCGGCATCTCAGTGGAGCAAAGGAGCCAACTTGAGGCGGAGCTGAGAAAAAAGGGCGGCCTTAAGCGCGACGACCAGTTGGCACCCTGTGATCCACAAACCATAAACACCACCCGATCCGCATCGAAAAAGAAAGCCGATCCCAAGCAGGCGAATAGCTGCAAAAAAGACTGCGACACGGTCAGCGGCGTCGCGGAAGCTGTGTGTCTGATACCGGCGCTGGCGGCGGCCTGTATCGTCGTCAAGCCGGCGCTCAAGACAGTTTGCCCCGCAGCCTGTGAAGCCCAACACGCATCGACCCCGCAGAGTTTATCCCCAGTGGCAACTCTGGAATGACTCTCTTCAAGCGGAGGACGACGGTGAGGCAGCTTCGACGTGCACCGGAGGCGTAGCGGTTTGAGCGTCGCCGCAACCTCTAAGCTTGGTCAATCTCAACGTTGCGTGCCGATGCCGTCGGCGTGGACCGCTTCGCTTTGCTGGGCCAGTTGCAGGGTTGCGCGATCTCCATCGCTTATGCCGTGCGCCACCCGGAGCGCGTGACCAAGCTCGTCCTCATCGGCGGCTTTCCGCGCGCGGCTACCGGCGCTCGCTGAGGAGAGAGAACAAAGAAAGTTGATGGGAACGTTGATGCGCCTGGGCCGGGGCGCCAACGGGCCTGCATTCTGCCAACTTTCACCTCGCGCCTAATGCCCGACGCCAGCACGGAGCAGGCAGACGCATTCAACGACCTCTGCGGAATACGCTGCGCGCTACATCGAGATGATGAAGAGATTGATTAACCCATTCGATGAAGGTGACGGATGGCCTCAGGCATACCGGGCGCCCGCTTCGTCGTTTTTTTACGGAGCAACAATCACGTCTTGCTACCGGGCGAGCCGGCCTTACACCGGTTTATTGAGGGAACGGAGCTCTTCCTGGGCAGCTAAATCGCTATGCGCGACACCTATCGAAACGTCCCAAACGGGTCAGACGCGTCGCAAGCTCGCCATCCGCTGGAAGAAATGGCTCGAAACCTGACGTCTGACGCTTGGTCCCATCGAACGCACGTGGTCGGCGTCTCAACCAATGAGCAGTACCCGGCGCTGCGAGGACGGCAGCAGCAGTCTCCTCATGAGCGGACGTCCAATGAGCAGTGCCCCACGGGTTCGGGTTAGTCCATCTTCAGGTCCGCTTCTGTAAGCTCTGTCGGATGGGCAAGATGGGCGAGTAGCCTGACCGTTTCGCTGCCTGTCCGAGGCCCACGTTGCGTAAGCCTGGAGCTAGCCGGAACGATCGCTCGGGCGAATTGCCGAAGCTCGCGGCTCGCCCATCTCTCATGTCAAGCCGCCCGAACGAGACTGGGCGCGCCCCTCCCCCGCACTTCCGCCTCCTCGAACTCGGCGGCAATGATCGCCCGGTCGAGCGCAGAGCGGAGTTCTTTGGCGCTTTCGAGAGTAAGCTCGATACCGGCGCGCGCTCCTGAGTCAAGGCCGGCGTTGATGAAGTCGAGCGTGATGACGTCGGCCAAGGGTGCATGGCGCGCATGGTCATAGGCGACCACCGCCTGCGTCAGCGAAAACCATTCGTCCCCGCGCTTGGCCATGCCCTCCGCGCATATAACCTCGATAATCGACGTGCACATGTGCGATCCTCCTACGTTGCCAGATGCTTTGCGAAGAAGGCAAACACCTTGCTCCAGCCATCCATCGCCTGTTCGGGCCTGTAGAGCGGCCGGTGCCAATAGAAGATGCCGTGGCCGGCACCGTCGTAACGGTAGAACTCGTAAGTCTTCCCGTGCTTTTTGAGTTCGGCCTCGTGCTGGTTCACCTGCTCGGGGCTCGGAGCACGGTCGTCGTTACCGAAAATACCGATGAGGGGGCACGAAAGATCTTTCGTGATATCGATTGGCGCGACCGGCGTCTTGACATTGAGTTCATCCTTCCCCATCACGACGCGACCGCCCCAGAGCTCGGCACAGGCGTCGATATCCTTTTTCTGGCACGCGTATAGGAATGCGTGTCGGCCGCCCGAGCAGGAGCCGAAGAGGCCGACCTTGCCGTTGTGGTTGGGCTGCGCGCGCATCCATTTTACCGCGGCCTCGGTATCGCCAACCATTTGGGAGTCAGGAATGCCACCCTCGGCGCGCACCTTGGCGGCCACATCGTCGGGGTTGCCATCGCCCGAGCGCTGATAGAGGTTGGCACAGATCGCAAGATAGCCGTGATGCGCGAACCGCCGCGTCGTCTCAATGTAAAATTCGCTCCAACCCGGCAGGTGATGGACCAACACTACACCCGGAACGGTGCCTGGACCGGACGGCTTGGCAACGTAGGCGGTTATCGGGGTTCCGTTGTCGCCGTTGATGGTCACGTTCTCGCAGGTCATGCTTCGGTAGAATGACATCGGTGTTCCTCCATAGCCCGCTACCCGTGCTCGTCTATCGGCGCTTTGGGGCGCGGCGCCATCATCGATATCCGGACAATCGGCGTCGTGGCAACTAGTGAAATTGGGAGCGCTGAACGACTGGAACACAATCAGCCTTGGCAAAACGAGGAGACGTTCGCGTCTTCGTTCATAACCCCTATCGTTGCTTTTGGCTTGTCTCGTTAGCGATGCGCCGTGAAATTGACTGGTTGTGGCAGAAAGGTAGACCTGATCCCAGGTCGTAATTTGGTGATGGGTCCCTGACTCGCAAATGTCCGCTTCTGTGCAGCCGGGTCAGTGGCGGGGATCAGCCTCGGGAGCGTGGGCTCAGCGGGTCGCAGCTCACGCCGCTGATAGCGAGTTAGACGCGCGCGGTGGCCAGCGGGTCAGGTTCCTGACTAGGACGCCGCGACCATTCCCGCCGGTGCCATTCAACCTGGCGCCCGCCACTAGAAATTCCCGAACCATCGGTCGGAAGTGATCGGACGTCGGGCAGACGTGAAGCCCTAGGTCGCGCGCAGCTCGAAAGTCGGCTATGTTCGCCGTCTGCGACACGGAGGCAGGTGCTATGGCCAATGACTTGCGCGGGCCGCTGCCGGTCAAGGTCGATCCGACATCCAATGGCGAGTTTCGCCCAGTGCCACTGGCCGAGCCCGTAGCGCGCGCCAACGCCGAAGCCGAACGGCGGATCGGCGCCAACGCCAGGCGCGTCGGGCTTGAACGGCGGGCCTTCCTGCAATCGCTGTGCGGTGCGGCGACCACCTTCCTCACGTTAAACGAAGCGTTCGCGGCGCTTGGCAACATCGGCGGGCAATTTCGCGTACCCCAGGAGGGCGCATTCGAGGCCGCGGCGGCGGCCGAGGCGATCGTCGGCGACGAGTTCATCTTCGACGTCCAGACCCACATGGTCGATCCGGCTGGCGCCTGGCGCAGCTCCGCCGGCAAGTACTGGGAGCACATCCTCGCCAGCTTCCCGCATGGGTCCTGCGGCGCCGACGACCCGGTCGCCTGCTTTTCTGCCGAACAGTTCATCAAGCACGTGTTCATGGACAGCGACACCGACCTCGCGGTGCTCTCGTTCGTGCCGGAATTGCCTGAGAATAACCCGCTGTCGCTCGAGGAGGCGAACCGGGTCCGCGTCCTGGTCGACCGTATGGCTGGCGCCCCGCGCCTCTTTCTCCACGCCATGGTCGTGCCGAATGCCGGCCCCGACATCGCGCCCCTCCAGCTCATGAAAGACGCGGTCGATCGTTACCCGATAGCGGCCTGGAAGTGTTACACGCAATGGGGCCCGAACGGCCGAGGCTTTGCGCTCGACAGTTCCGACATTGGCATTCCGTTCATCGAGCGGGCGCGCGAGCTCGGGGTGCGCAACATCTGCATCCATAAGGGCCTGCTGTTCTCGGGCTTTCCCGAGGAATTGGGACGCTGCGCCGACGTCGGCCGCGCGGCCCGGCTCTATCCCGACATGAACTTCATCATCTACCACTCGGGCTACGAGGCTGGCACCACTGAGCGTGCCTATGATCCCGCGCATGCCACGCGCGGCGTCGACACCTTGATCAAGTCGGTCGAGGATAACGGCATCGGCCGCAATGCCAACATCTACGCCGAGCTCGGCTCGACCTGGCGTTTTGTCATGCGCGATCCGACCACCGCCGCGCACCTCCTGGGCAAGCTCTTGAAGCACATCGGCGAGGACAATGTGCTCTGGGGTACCGACTCGATCTGGTACGGTTCCCCCCAGGACCAGATCCAGGCCTTCCGCAGCTTCCACATCAACCCGGTGCTGGCTGAGGCGCACGGCTACCCTGAGCTCACGCCGGTGCTCAAGCAGAAGGTGTTCGGCCTCAATGGCGCCCGGGTCTACGGTGTCGACGTGCCGCAGCGGCGGCGGAAGACGGACGCCGATTCAATCGGAACGCGCAAGGCCGCCTACCGCGCGGCCGCCGATCCGACATTCGAGACCTACGGACCCAAGACTGATGCCGAGTATGACGCGCTGATCGCCGAGCGCAGCGGCCTGCCGGCCTGACGGCAGCTTATTCCCTGATACGGTGAGTGCAGCGCACGTAGCCGATCGATGTGGCGTCATCGCCTCGGTGCCGAGGTAGCGAACAGTGCCCTCGGTTCATCGAAATCGCAGAAAAAATCGACATCTGTGTAGTTGGCCAAAGCGCGGTGGCTCTGCCTTGGCCTCACGGGCGTGACCGCAGTTACCCAGAATGCGGACCTCCGATGAGAAGTGTCCGACGAGTCTTGACCCGACCACCATTGATGTCCGCCGCTGTATAGCGGGTCATGGCAGGGATCACCCTCGCGAGCGTGTGCTCCGGAGGGTCGACGGTCGGGTGTCAACTGAAACCTTCCGTCGACCATCAAACGCGATGTGCCATTTGCACACCTATCGCCCGCTGTGGAAGACGCATCAACTTTGCGTTGATGGCGCTGCAAGGGGCGGCCCCGTGACCGAATATCCTCGCTACAAGTTGGTACAAGATCATCTTGGTTTCAAGGTGACCGCGTGATAGCGCATGCCCGGGGCTTGCCCCACTGCGTCAAAGCACAACGGGCAGATTGATTTCCAACGGTTGCGCACGACCGTGCGCCACGCCTCTTTGGGCTCGACCTGAAAGATGACGAGGTTGCGGCGCCCGCATTTTTCGCCTTCGTGCTGTCTTACGGGGGCATGCTTTCGGGAACGAACGCACACCAAGCGCGCTTTATCTTCCGGCGCTCCGCCCGCGCTTTGCGCATTTGGATCTGGTAGAGTGACAGTGGACTAAGTGAACGTCTTTGCCATAGGGCTGACGCTCGCCTTGATAGGGCACGGCGGTGGAACCGCCGATCATGCCCATCGGCATCTTCACTCCAACTGATCAGCTCGCGCAAGCATTCACGCCCGACGAAGAGAAAAAAGCGTGAGCAGAAAGAGCAGGAGAGGGGCGGCAGCACGAATTTTTGTGCCTCTCGCTGAAGTGAGTGGGTAACTGGCTGGCCAGACACGGCTTCTGGCCTCGCATTATCCTTTGGTTTGGCCCCTGCGGAGCCATCCTTCCGCCTCGGCCGCATACTTCAAGCTCCCGGCGTATCGAGTGGCGGTCAAGGACGCGCGAGGATCGCGCGCCCGTTAGGGCTTTGTCCTTGACGGCCGCGAGGACGACGGCACCATTGCGGCAAACGGGGCGAGAGGAGAGCCATGCGCGATATCGATCTGTTCCAGCTCGCACTCGGCCTGGTGCCGCCGTGGATGGTGGCGGCGGCCGACTTCGACGCCGAGAGGAAGCGGCTCGACATCGAGATCGATTTCAAGACCGGCGGCCGGTTCGCGTGTCCCGAGTGCGGCAAGGCCGGCTGCCCGGTGCACGACACCGTCAAGAAGACCTGGCGGCATTTGGATTTCTTCCAGCACCAGGCGTTCCTGCACGCGCGCGTCGCCCGTATTGACTGTCCCAATTGCGGCGTGCGCCTCGTCGATGTGCCGTGGGCACGGCCCGGGTCCGGCTTCACGCTCTTGTTCGAGGCCTTTGCCATGACGCTTGTCACGGCCATGCCCGTCGCCGCCGCAGCCCGCCTCATGGGAGAGCACGATACGCGCCTGTGGCGAGTGGTCCTGCACTACGTCGAGAAGGCCGTGGCGCGCATGGACCTTGCGGGCTTGCGGCGCGTTGCCATCGACGAGACCGCGGCCAAACGCGGCCACAACTACATAACGCTCTTCGTCGATATCGACAGCAGAAAGGTTGTCTACGTTGCCGAAGGACGTGGTGCCGAGACCGTCGCTCGGTTCGCGGATCATGTCGACGAGCACAACTGGGATGCCTCGCGCATCAAGCAGGTGTGCATCGATATGAGCGCCGCCTACATCAGGGGCGTGACCGACAACCTCACCGAGGCCGAGATCACCTTCGACAAATTTCACGCCGTCAAACTCGTCAACGATGCGGTCGACAAGGTCCGGCGCGCCGAGAGCAAAGGGCGGCCGGAGCTCAAGAGGAGCCGCTATCTCTGGCTGCGTAATGAACCCTCGCTGTCGGCCGAGAGCCGCGCCCAGCTCGCCGCTCTGACGCGGCTGCATCTAAAAACCGCACGCGCCTATCGGATCCGCGTCGCCTTCCAGGAGGTCTATAACCAGCCGAACTGGGACTGGGGCGCCCAGTTTCTAGATCGCTGGTACAGCTGGGCGATCCGGTCCCGGCTCGAACCCATCAAGGAGGCGGCGCGCACCATTAAGAAGCACCGCGATGGCATTCTCGCCTGGTTCGATAGCCGTATAGCCAACGGCCTGATCGAGAGCATCAACAGCCTCGTCCAGGCCGCCAAGGCCAAAGCCCGCGGCTACCGCTCGCTGCGCAATCTCGTCGCCATTACCTATCTGATAGCGGGCAAAATCGACATCCGGCTACCCACTTGAAATAGCGGGGAGCCATTTTGTTTCTAGTAGTAATCGAGGAATGCCCGGTGTTGAGATGCAACCCAAAACAACGCCGAACAGCTGCGGGGATGGCTATGAACCTACGCGGGTCAGTTTGGCAAATTATCTTCGCCGCAACCACGTACATTTTTCTGGTCAGCCTATACCTGGCGTTGCTGTGTCCCCTATGCGTTGCTCAAAGCCGTGACAGGTCATTGCCACTGCCGCATCTGGAGACTTGCCAGGACGGATCCCACCCGGTCCTACCCGAGAAGTGGCGCGGCGCATTTCTAATGGCGCCGTTCACCAGTTCCCAGCTTGTGCTCAGCGAGATCGTGTACGACGGATCGATTCCGGCAATGCTGGTGAACCTTTATGGAGTTCGGTCGGGCTCGGCCCGGGTGTTTGTCCTTGGAAACAGGACTTATTTGCTTCCCCAACATGGTTCCGATGGGCGATGCGAGGAGCTGGGAGACACGGGCTGGACGCCGCTGCCGCGAGACTGGCTTGGAGAAGGCTCGCAATGTGCGGGCTCAGCCCGACTCTCTGAAATTTCCGTTCAATGGTGGAAGACTTCAACCCAACCAGCCCCGTTGGCGAACTGGATCTGGTTCAAGACCTCCGACCAGTCGCCCTTCCGGCTCCTCTTCCAAAAGCCCAGTGACCAGCTTTCGATCCTCTCTTCCTATGCCCTCAGCTATCAGGTGAGATTCGAGGCGCTTTCGGAAACGGACCTTCCGGTCGTCGCCGCATCGTGTCAGCGTGGCAAGCGGGCGCAACAGTCCGGCCGGCCCGCTTTGCATAACGCACTCAGTAGCCTGGAACGGTCGCGAGCGAGAGCCAACACAGATATCAACCGTCTTCTTCCCGAACTCGATCCGGGCTGCCCGGACGCAACACGTCCAAGTTGGCCCGAGGCTCTGGGAATGACCATGCTTTTGACACCGCTCGATTTTCACACCAATCCCGTGCCAGCCGAAGTCCAGTACAATTGGAAGCTGCGCTCGCAGCGTACGCGCATGTTTTGGCCGGGCGAGTTGCCGCTCGCAAACGAAGACGTGCTCATGCTGGCTACGCGCGGCTATAGCGTGACGCACACGCGCGCAGGCGAGGTGCAATGCCTTGCAGCCTTGCCTGGAACTCCCCGCCCAAATTGGATCCGCGAAGCCCCGTGCGCCTGCGAGGCGGTCATCAAGGGCACCACGTCGTTGACGCCGTACGGCAGCGTTCAGATCCTGCGATGTCCGGCAACAAGACCGCGGGTCTTCTGGACGTGGTACACCTTCGAGGGCCGCCCGATGGTGTTTATGGTAACACCGTCGCGTGGTGATGAACCAACCGCGCTCATCACGCTAGCCGACTACTTTGAGTGGGCTCCAGGCTACGTCTCGGCAGAGGGGGCATTTGAGAAGCCTGTCCAATGCTTGGATACGCAAGTCCAAAGCCAGACGAAAGGCCCGACACGATCACCCGAACCGTGCGGGCGTTGCCACCTTACACCCGATCGGCCCCGGTGAGGCGCGGTCGCGGCAGGCGTTCCGATATGAAGGATCGCACGCTACGACCGCACGTCCAAGGACACCACTAGTACCAGTAGCGCCGGTAGTACTGCCGGTAATAAGGCCGATAAGTAGTCGCGCTGATAGTAATGGCGGCGCGGATAGTAGCTATCGTAGTCGTAATAGCGGTAATTGCGATGCCTAGGATAGTAGCTGTGGCCGTAATAGCGATGTCGGGGATAGTAGTCGTAGTCCCGTCGATAGAATGTCGCGGGTTCGGCGACCGTTGTCCCCGAAAGGATTGCGGCGCCATTTGAGGCCGGCGTCGCCGACGCCAATTGCGGTGCCATTGCGACCAGTGCGGCGGCAGTGGCAATGAGAATGGCCTTGCGCATGGTAATCTCCTGAAGCGTTAAACTCTCGGCCATTTTTTGTTGCCGAGGATCGCCCCTCGAAGCGGGCGGCGCTGGTAATCAATTTATTCGCCGCGTCTGAATGCTGCATGAACGCGCTGTTCACAAGCCTTTGAAGACTTGGCGAGATTCGTGTACCGCTAGCGTCTCGATACGCTGTGCTCTCTACAATTGCAGATCAGCTTGCAATAAACGTGATTGCTTGTTCGGGGTTCCGCATTCGCAGCGCACCTTTGCAGTCTGTCAGTCGAAACCAACCGCTCTCTCACAAGTTTATGGATTTGCTCGCGGTGGCGGACGTCGCGCCAAGGTAGGCACGCCATCAATGGTCTCGATCCTGCTGCAATTTCGCCGACGCGAGCACCCCAGCGGAGGCCTGATCCGCCAACAATTGCTCGTGCAGGGCAAACAAGCTACCGACGACTCTACTTGGGACCAGGAACGAACGACTTGGAGCCGTCAGCTGGGCGTTTTTCGAGCCCGACCGTGACCTCACGACGTTCGCCTTTTGCAGTCAGAATTCGCAATGCGATTTTGTCATTGCCCGCTGCGGTCGCCGCCGCGATCTGGCTTGCAACGTCCTTTGCAGCAACCACTGGTTTAGCCCCGGCTTCGACAATAACATCGCCAACCACTATTCCTTGTTCTTTAGCTGGACTGCCGGCAGTTACGGCAGTCACGAGGGCTCCCTTCACATCGCCTGCGAGCTTGTGCTGCTTGCGCAGTTCAAGCGTCAACGTGCGAATTTTGACGCCGATGCGGGGGGAGTTTTGCGCACGCGCGGCGCTGCAGGCAAACAGCACAAAGAGAGCGAGGACGACGGATATTGATCGCGCGCGAGACATTGCCTTCCTCCGTATTAGAATTTTGACCGAGCGGCAAACGGGAACGGCGGGAAGCAGAGCCATCTCACCGGTGCACCTCGTGCTTTGCCCGTCAACATCATGGCAGCTAACTTGGCTAGGACCCACTAATAAACGTGGTCCCCTGCGCAACATTACGACGACGCAGGCGGAATTTGGACCATTGCCACCTCTCCCGCCCTATTTTACGTGGCCCCAACTATTCTCCCGGAACACTTCGTGATCCCGCCATGAGCGTTGACGAACCAGCTCAATATACCCCGCAGATCATACAGCTGATCTGAAATAGTTGGCATCGAATTCGGGAACACCCGAAAGGTCAAAAAACAGAACCCGTCGAAAAGAAGGTCAACCCCTATGGTCTTTGTCGGAGGGATGTGCGGCATGGCCAATAGCCCATGCAGGCATGCACCTCGTTCGGCACCCCGTAGTCCCGCATCACTTGCACGCTGTCGTTAAGACCGCAGGCCTCGCGTTGCACGACGAAGAGCCAGAGCGCATATCTCGCCTGTTCGACGAGATTATCGCGGATTTTTGGATCGGAATTGGCCGTCCGCGGGCATGCGGCAAGTGCCGCCAGCGCGCCCTCAAGCTGCCGTCCAAGCCGTCCGAGCGCTGACGCCTTTTCCTGGGCGATCTCGTATTCGAGAGTTGCGTATCCGGAACGAACTAAATTCAACGCCATGGAGGCGCGCTCCGAAACGTGGCCTGCGGGTTATCCCTCATCTTATTGGTCGATAGGGGCTGTGCAAGAAGCAAAACGCCGCGGCGCGCGAAGTTATATGTGGGCGTTGTGCTGGAGAGGTCGTTCACGAATTTTTGCCATCGAGGAGCGGCCGACATATACCCACTACGAATTTTCGCAGTTTGGCAGGCCGCCGTCGCCAAGTTCTCCTTCCTGACCACAGGACCGCCGCATGCACGACCTCTGCAAAGTGACGGCTTGATGCTGGACTGGATCGCGGTGCCGGATTTTCTTGGCGACCTATCGATAAGTGCCTCGGCATTCACAATGCACTCAAATCACGCGGGTTTCTGCAACGGACCGTTGCTGTCGAAAAAGGGTCCTCCTGGCTGAAGTGAGTGGTAACCTGGCTGGCCAGGCAGGGCTTCTGGCCTCGCAATTACCTTTGGTTTGGCCCCTGCGGAGCCATCCTTCCGCCTCGGCCGCATACTTCAAGCTCCCGTCTTATCAGTGGCGTCAAGGACGCGCGAGGATCGCGCGCCCGTTAGGGCTTTGTCCTTGACGGCCGCGAGGACGACGGCACCATTGCGAAACGGGGCGAGAGTATCGATCCATCAGCGATAATCGATCTGTCAGAAAACATCGACCGGTGCCGCGTGGAAGGGGCGGCGGCCGACTTCGACGCCGAGAGAAAGCGGCTCGACATCGAGATCGATTTCAAGACCGGCGGCCGGTTCCCATGTCCCGAGTGCGCAAGGCCGACTGCCCGGTGCACGACACCGTCAATGAAGACTGGCGGCATTTCGATTTCTTCCAGCACCAGGCGTTCCTGCACGCGCGCGTACGCCCGCATTGACTGCCCCAAGCGGCGTGCAGCCACATCGATGTGCCGTGGGCACGGCCCGGGTCCGGCTTCATGCTGCTTGTTCGAGGCCTTTGCATAGAGCTTGAGGAACGGCCATAACCATTGCCGCGCAGTGCCATGGCAAAAGATCGGAGCCTTTGGCGAGCGGTCCTGCACTACGTCGAGAAGGCCCGTGGCGCGCATGGACCTATGCGGGCTTGCGGCGCGTTGCCATCGACGAGACCGCGGCCAAACGCGGCCACAACTACATAACGCTCTTCGTCGATATCGACAGCAGAAAGGTTGTCTACGTTGCCGAAGGACGTGGTGCCGAGACCGTCGCTCGCGTTCGCCGATCATGTCGACGAGCGCACAACTGGGATGCCTCGCGCATCAAGCAGGTGTGCATCGACATGAGCGCCGCCTTCATCAAGGGCGTCGACCGACAACCTCACCGAGGCCGAGATCACCTTCGACAAATTCCACGCCGTCAAGCTCGTCAACGATGCGGTCGACAAGGTCCGGCGCGCCGAGAGCAAAGGGCGGCCGGAGCTCAAGACGGAGCCGCTATCTCTGGCTGCGTAATGAGCCGTCGCTGTCCGCCGAGAGCGCGCGCCCAGCTGGCCGCTCTGACGCGGCTGCATCTAAAAACCGCACGCGCCTATCGGATCCGCCTCGCCTTCCAGGAGATCTATACCAGCCCACCTGGGACTGGGGCGCGCCAGTTCCTCGATCGCTGGTACAGCTGGGCGATCCGGTCCCGGCTCGAGCCCATCAAGGAGCGGCGCGCACCATTATGCGCCACCGCGATGGCATCCTCGCCTGGTTCGACAGCCGTATCGCCAACGGCCTGATCGAGAGCATCAACAGCCTCGTCCAGGCCGCCAAGGCCAAAGCCCGCGGCTACCGCTCGCTGCGCAATCTCGTCGGCCATCACCTATCTGATAGCGGGCAAAATCGACATCCGGCTACCCACTTGAAATAGCGGGGAGCCAAAAAGGTTCATGGGGCTGGTGCCATCTGCGCCCATGCGCGTCGGCGCGAGTGTAGACGAGCTCGGCTATGGTCGAAGACGGCGCCAGACGCATCGCGAGCAGCGCAGTGCCCAAATCGCCGAACAGAAGTGAGCCGTTGACCGCGTAGTCCTCGTAACCGGCCATCTCCGCCTGGGTCTTGGCCAAGAGTTGCGGCACATAACCCTGGAAATCAAAATCAGCCTCAATCGCGCCGACGCGTCTCAAGTGTTCGAGGCCCCAGATTACGCCGGCTGCTCCAAAGTAGATGCTGCTGTTACCATCTTGCCGACCATCGAGCGGGTGCGCAGGCCAAAACAGATCATGGTCGAAATTATTGAGCGCATCGGTCGCGATTTCGGCGATCGCCTCCTTCGCTGCATCCGGATCCCAGGACAAACCGCGCAATGGGACATGGCGGGAATGTTCTATCATGGAGCGCTCTTGAGCCGGCGGTCTGCGGCCGATCCGGGCCAACAACAAGCATTTAGCACGACTTTCAGACCGAAGGCGACGCCGACACTTGTTATGTCGCCTGGCGCAATCGCGTTTGATGGCCGACGGAAGGTTTTAAATGACACCGACGGTCAACTCTCTGGAACTCACACTCCAGAGGCTGATCCCTGTCACTGACCCGGCTATAGCGGACGTGGAGCCGATCTGACCCGGCACGTTCGTAATAGCTGCCTCGATGTCTGCTAATTGGTCGGCAACGGTCGCACGTGCAATGCAAGCGTCCGGTGCCCTGCAACGCTTGCTCTCCCCGAACGCTCAGCGTAGGTTCATAAGGCAAGGCAAGAACGATAAACGGCTCTCGCCGTTGGCCCACCTCCGTCTCCGTCATCGCTAACGGCGAACACAAGGGAGGAAGGCGCCATGGAATTCTCGCGCTATATCACAACCGCGAGCATTATTCTGCTCGCGGCCGGGTCGTTCGCGGCACCGACATTGGCGGCAAAGCCGGGCGGCATTCTGCATATTCTTCATCGCGACAGCCCGCCCAGCATGTCAATCCACGAGGAAGCCACCATCTCGACGTCGATGCCGATGATGGGTGTATTCAACAATCTGGTGATGTTCGATGCAAAGGAAAAGCAGAACAAGTTGACGAACATCGTTCCCGACCTGGCCGAAAGCTGGTCCTGGAATGCCGACAAGACCAAGCTCACGTTCAAGCTTCGGCAAGGCGTCTCGTGGCACGATGGTAAGCCGTTTACCGGCAGGGACGTGCAATGCACTTGGAACAAGCTGATGGGAAAGGACCCCGACGATTTCCGCAAGAATCCGCGAGCGTCTTGGTACACGAACCTCGACAGTGTCAGCGTCAGCGGCGACAGCGAGGCGACCTTCAACCTGAAGCGACCGCAGCCTTCCTTCCTCGCCCTGCTTGCCTCCGGATATTCGCCGGTCTACCCGTGTCATGTATCAACCAAAGACATGCGAATGCATCCGATCGGCACCGGACCATTCAAGTTCGTGGAATTCAAAGCCAATGAATTCATCAAAGTGGCGAGGAACCCGAACTACTGGAAGCAGGGCCGGCCGTTCCTCGACGAGATAGAGTACACGATTATCGCGAGCCGCTCGACGGCCGTGCTGGCCTTTCTGGCCGGCAAGGGCGATATGTCGTTCCCATACGATTGGACGCTTCCGATTGCGAAGGATGTGAAGAACCAAGCGCCGAACGCGCATTGCGATATTGGGCCGACCAACGTCAGCACCAATCTCATCGTCAATCGTGAATCGCTGCCCTTCGACAATTCGGACGTGCGCAAGGCCATGGCTCTGGCGCTTGACCGCAAGGCGTTCATCGACATTTTGAGCGAAGGCAAAGCTGACATCGGAGGTGCAATGCTGCCGTCTCCGGAAGGCGTCTGGGGAATGCCAAACAAGATGTTGGTGACGCTGCCGGGATACGATCCTGACGTGAACAAGAACCGCCTGCAGGCCCGCGCGATCATGCAGAAGCTCGGTTATGGACCGGAAAAACGCCTGAAGGTGAAGATTGCGACGCGCAACATTCCGATCTATCGCGACCCAGCCGTGATTCTCATCGATCAGCTGAAAGAAATATACATCGACGCTGAGATGGAAGTGGTGGAAACCTCGATCTGGCACGCCAAGGTTACACGCAAGGAGTACCAAGTTGGCCTAAACCTGACCGGCAACGGGGTCGACGATCCGGATCAGAACTTCTATGAGAACTACAAGTGCGGTTCGGAACGAAACTATACCGGGTACTGCAATCCGGAGCTCGACAAGCTGTTTGACAAGCAATCCGAGGAGCTCGACGGAGAGAAGCGGTTAGAGCTGGTATGGCAAATCGACCGCAAGCTGCAGGAGGACGGAGCGCGGCCGATTATCATGCATAATCGTAGCGCTACCTGTTGGCAGCCGCACGTGGTCGGCGTCGTGCAGCAAGTCAACAGCATCTACAATAATTGGCGGATGGAAGACGTTTGGATGGACAAATAACGAGGTGGATGGCGCGGGCCTGGTAAGGGGTTTTCATACATGGAGCCCGAACAAGGCGAGACCATACTTTTTCGCCTTTGCTGTAAGTGCTCAGGTCTCAAATTGACACTTCGCGTTGACGGTCGATGGCAGATTTCGGATCGCTCGACCGTCGGCGGTCTTTGCATCACCGCTCCGGCAGGTTTTGGGGGGAGCGGTCACTTTGCGTTTCGCCGCGCGGGTATACTATGTCTAGAACATGGCAGTTGGTCACAATGACCCGGACGCCGGCCAACGACGGCGGCGAGGCGAAGTCGGCCTCATCAGTGTGACCCGGCAATCTCCACCTTGTCCTTCACCATGCCTCGGCGGATCACCGGCGTGTAGCGGTCGCCATCGCCGCGTTCCACCGCCTCCTCGAACACCTTGTGCATCAGCTCGGCGCAGCGCGCATCGATGCCGTTTTCCTTGGCAAGCTCGCGCGCGTAGGAAAGATCCTTGATGGCGTAGCGCACTGAGAATGCCTGCTCGGGGTAGTCGTGGGTCACCATGTGCTTCAAGCCATGGTTCCTCAGCACGAAACTATCGGCCGAGCCCTTCGACATCGTCTCGAAGAGCAGCCTGCCATCGACGCCCGCGGCCTCGGCGATGGAAATGGCTTCAGCGATGGCCATGGTAGTCTCGAACACGACCATGTTGTTCATCACCTTGACGACCTGACCGGCACCAACCCCACCGCACAGCGTTATCTCCGTGCCCATGGTTGCCAGGATAGGTTTCAGGCGGGCGAACACGGTCTCGTTGCCGCCGACCATGATCGAAAGCGTGCCGTCAACTGCTGCGCGCCGCGTGCGAGCGACCGGCGCATCGGCAAAGTCGACGCCCTTAGCCTGAAATGCCGGTGCCAGCTCTCGCATTAGCCGCGGCGGCGCCGTCGACATGTCGACCACCGTCTGGCCAATGCGGACAACCCCTAGCAGGCCAGCAGGTCCACGCGTCACGGCCTCGACCTCCTTGCCTCCGGGGAGGCACATCAACACCACTTCGGCCTCGGCGACGGCATCCGCGAGGGAGGTAGCCGATGTGACGCCATCAGCCTTCAAACGCTCCATTGGCTCCTGCCGCGTGTCGTAGCCTACCACCCTCCAGCTACCCCTCCGGGCCAGGTTCCGGCACATGGCTTCGCCCATCACGCCGAGCCCGATGAAAGCAACGGTCTTGATGTCCATGGAAATGCTCCTACCGGTCGTATGCATACGACGAACTTAAGATGAAGCAGCGTCTCGGCGGGTTCGTTCAACTAGGCAAAATTTGGGAACGGCAACCCGGCTCCGTAGGCTCGATCATCTCCGCGATCGCCAGGTTGTTCACCTGGCAGGGTCTGCTTGGCAGCTCTATGCATGAACTAGGCATGCTTAGCTCCGTGTTATTCCTGCCGAACGCAAAATCGAATTCCGCATATTTATTAGCCATCTAGCGGGTGACAAACCGATTATCCACAGGCCTCAATCTGACCAGCGAGAGGCACTTGGTCTCTGACGTTGCTGGCGGCTCGAACCGTCCCCTCGTCGGCTGCTCCTCGCAATGCTGGGTCGAGGTCAGGTACCCCGGTTGGCGATTTTCATCCGCAGTCCGCCTCAAAATTGCCTAACGTGAGGGTCCTCGCTGACCCTCGCAATCTTCATCGAGACCACACTGCCTTGACAATGTAATTCGCCTGACTGATCCCGGCCCCGAGCTCGTTGCTTGCGGATATCGCAAGCGCGCCGAGGCAGATGCCAGCAACGAACGCTCCAACCAGTCCAAGCACGCCCGACTTGGGCCGCCGGATGATGGGCGCTTCGCGTTCCGGGTGCTTATCCCGGGCATGCATCGCGAGTGCCCCTTCCGTACGGAACTTCTTTTTGCAGGCATGACATTTGTGTCGCATCGGTAAGCCCTCTGCAGAACAGCACTCGGAAATAAGTGCCTAAGGATTTGCCGGGGTACACGACCCGCCCCGGCTCAGCACCTCTGATTTAACCTTTTCCACGTTCGCCTTCGGAGCCACGCTAGCCTACCATGGCGTTCCCGTGTACCTCGCGATCGACGGCAGTGCTCCCCGCAAGCCGGGGCTGAACAAAATAGCTGGCGCGTGGGCCGCGAGGATCGGCGGGTCCCCGCGCACGCAGTGCTGAACTTTTCCTGCGAGAACCCAAGCCATCGCCGGCAAAGGGCGGGGCAAAAACGCTTCACCAACTCGGTGCTCGCCCCTGCAAGAGAGCCACTGCGAATCAGAGGGATCTCCCGGTCTGAGAAAGCACATATCGGGGATCATTGCCATTTCTCAACGGGCCTTTGATACGCTAGCTGAACTCCGATTTGCCCCGTAAATGATGGTGTTTTCAGACTTGAAAGTGCAGGGGTTCAACTGGGACAGGTGGCCACCTGTCGCCGCGCCTCGACCGACGACCAGTCGTGCGAGTGCCGGGAAAGGGACCCGCGGGCGTTCGCCAGGCCGCCTGCCGCCGTGTTCAAGGAGATAGCCTCGGGAGCCAATAAACGATCGCCCCGAGCACAAGAAAGTGATAGCGCCCGACCAGCAGGTGAGGGCCACTTTCTTCGATGAGCATATGCAGCAGTTCTACCTACAGGGGATCATCTTTAGTCCCAGCGGTTAGCATTCTTCGGGAAACCGGGACGCTGCACCCGTACGACGCAGAAACGTTGGCCGGTCGGTGCCTCCATCACTACCCAACGCCGCAAGCGGCTCACCACCTTGGCGCCCAACTTCTCCAGGCGCGCCACTTCGGCAGGGATGTCGTCGGTCTCGATGTCTAGGTGCACGCAACTCTCATGGTCCACCCGCTGGATCTCTACGATAAGCTCGTCGGGCGGCGTTTCCAGCATTCGGTAGTTGCCGCGGCTGCTCGGATGGTTGGAGTCAACGGCGCGTCCCAGTGCTTCGCCCCAGAAGCGCGCGGCCTGGTCCACGTCGGAGGTTTTGCAGTCAATCAGCACGGCGCATAAGCGGGAATGGTGCATCTCACGACCTCTCAAGCGCGCCCATTGGCACTCATCAGGCGATCTTCGTATGTCTATGCGCCGTCTCATCCTGATTGTCGCGCGCCATATGTCCGAGCAAGAGCTGGGCTACCTGGTGGCAGCAGTCATCTAGGCGGCGAAAGGGGTATGGGATAGCCTCAGGAGAAAATACCTACCCAAGGATACGCCCAACGCAAATTAATGATTGCGAGGTCAACATCCACATCACCAATCCCGCGGCCATACTCGAGTACGGACGCGCTGGGCACGCGTTAGACAGACAGCACCAGTCGCAAACTGCCCCACCACCACATTCCTTTGGACCGCTGATAGCTTTGGGAGGAGATCAAGATGCTGAGGCGCATTCTGGTAAGCGCCGCTGTAGCGGCGAGCCTGCCGTTCTTGTCCGCGCTAGCCGACCAGCTGACCGTCATCGCGCCCGAGAAGGTTGGGCTGTCGGAGGAGCGCCTGCAGCGTCTTACGGCGGCTTTGCAGGCTGAGGTCGACGCGGGCCAGATGCCGGGCGCCGTCGTCGCCATCGCCCGCAAAGGCCAAGCGGCCTACCTGCACACCTTCGGCTGGATCGACCCGGTGCGCAAGACGCCGATGGCCCTAGACAGCATCTTCTCGATTGCGTCGATGACCAAGCCGATGGTTTCCGTGGCGATCATGATGCTGCACGAGGAGGGCAAACTCCAGCTCTCTGACCCGATCGGCAAATATCTGCCTCAGCTCGCCAAGATGGAGCTCGGCAGTGTCAAAACTGATCCCGCCGGCAAAGCGACGGTGGAACGCGCGCCGCCCAAGCGCCAACCAACCGTGCAGGACCTGCTTCGCCATACGGCGGGCTTCCCTTACGGCGGCACCCGCCGCGATCACGAGCTGATCAAACTCTGGCCGGCCGGGTCGGTGGACTCGGCCTTCACCTATAGCGGACCCGAGTTCCTGGAGAAGCTGAGCCAGCTGCCCCTTCAGCACGAGCCGGGAACGGTGTGGGACTACAGCGTCGCGGTGGACGTGCAGGGGTTCATCGTCGAGGCTGTGACCGGCAAGTCGCTCTCCGCCTTCCTCGAAGAGCGCATCTGGAAACCTCTCGACATGGCCGACACCGGCTTCTCCGTGCCCGAGGCCAAGAAGGCACGCTACGCGCTTGCCTTTGCCAACGATCCCGTGTCCGGCAAGCCGCAGAGCATTCCACATGCCTCTGGCAAGCCCATCAAGTTCGACTGCGGCGGTGGCTGCGCGGTGTCGACTGCGCTCGATTATCTGCGCTTCGCGCAGATGCTCGTCAACGGAGGGACATTGGACGGCAAGCGGCTTCTGTCGCGTAAGACCATCGAGCTCATGGTAAGCGATCAGCTCGGGCCCGAGGTAAGGGCGCGTACCACCAATCCCATCCTCAACGAGGGCTATAGCTTCGGCTTGGGCTTCGCTGTCCGCTCGCAGACGGGTATTGCCCCGGTCGCCGGCACGACAGGCGACTACAATTGGGGCGGCGCCTACGGCACCTTCTTCTGGGTCGATCCCAAGGAGGAGATGGCGGTCGTCTACATGGTCGCTGCGCCCGGCGAGGGGCGCGGACGGCTGCGCACGTTGGTGCGCAACATGGTGCTGCAGTCGATCGCCGACTAGGCCTGCATTCACTCGCATCGCCAGGGCGAGACGGGCTCCCGCTTTCTCTGCCTCACGTCGGGCTGGCAGAGGTGCGCCCGGCTATTGCGGCGTCTGGGTAAACGCACCGTCGGGCGTTCGTCTGTTTCCTGCGCACTCCGGTCGTACCGCCGAAGGGCCGATGGGGAAAAGGTGCCAAAAAAAACCGACTGGCAGCGGGACTGCCGGTCCGAAGGTAGCTGTCCCCACCAACATTTCAGTTGCGGCCGAAAAATGCTCCGGCAGCAGCGTCTCGACCAGCAACTCCGGTCGGTCCAACTGAGACGCGGGTGCACTCTGTCTTCCAGACCTAGGCGCCACAGTGTCGTTGGGCCGTATGGGTCCCCTGCGCGGCGCGCATGGCACCTTAGGCTATTCGTCGTGACCCCTTAGGTCGTGCAGGCTAGGCTCAATGTAAAAAAAGCGGCGTCAAAGAGTTCGTGGATGATGCCACTGCTCGGGAGGTCGAGGATGGACGTAGCGATCGAAAAATCTGCCATGCGCAAGATCTATCTGCGCCTGCTGCCCTTCGCGATTCTGTCATACATCCTGGCTTACATCGATCGCATCAACGTCAGCTTCGCTGGCCTAACGATGCGCGGCGATCTCAAGCTGTCTGCGACCGATTTCGGCTTTGCGCTGGGAACATTCTTCTTGGGTTATTACATTTTCGAGGTGCCGAGCAACGTCATCATGGAAAGGGTTGGCGCACGGCTCTGGATAGCGCGCATCATGATTACGTGGGGCTTCTTCGCGGGCCTGATGGCGTTTGTCTTCGACACGACGAGCTTCTCCATTGTCAGGTTCCTGCTCGGCGTCGCTGAGGCGGGCTTCTTCCCAGGCATGCTGCTATACTTCACCTACTGGTTCCCGCGTAAACACCATGCCCGTATCGTATCCGGATTTCTCGCCGGGCTGCCGGTCTCCGTCGCCCTCGGCGCGCCGATTTCGACTGCGCTCCTCGGCCTCGATGGCCTGTTTGGCCTCAAGGGCTGGCAAATCATGTACATCGCCGAGGCGATCCCGACCATCGTGGTCGGCATTCTGACGCTGCTCGTGCTGACCGACCGTCCAGAGCAGGCAAAGTTCCTCACCACAGACGAAAGGGCATGGATCACGGCCAAGATCGCCTCCGAGCGTCCGCCGAGGGTGGACAAGAAATTCGCTCTCGGTAAGGTGCTCGTCCTGACCCTGATGTACCTCTTCATCACCCTGGTCAGCCTCGGGCTGCTCTATTACACGCCGCAAATCACGGCGTGGCTCAAGACCTCCTTCGGCGAAGTACCGCCCGTCGTGGTTGTGCTGATTCCCTACATCTTTGGCACCATCGGCTTGTTGGTCTGGGGTCGCATCGCCGACCATAATCTTTGGAAGGCGATGATCAACGGCAAGGTACTGCTGCTGGCGGTGAACTATTTCGGCATCGTCACGGCGAGCCTCGGCATGCTCTATTTCATCCCGCAGATCATCAAGTCACTCGGCAATTTCTCCAATATGGAGGTCGGCTGGCTCACCATGATTCCCTATATCTGCGGCGGTATCGGCATGGTGGTGTGGGGGCGAGTCTCGGACGCCATGAACGAGCGGCGCTGGAACCTGCTCGTGGCCTGTGTGCTCTCGACCGGAGGTCTCGTGCTCGCCGGATACACGCTGGGCACGTGGTGGGCACTGGTCGGAATGTCGTTGGCCGCAATCGGGTTCTACGGCTCCAAGGGGCCGTTCTTTGCTATGCCGCCGATGTTCCTCAGCGGCACGGCGCTCGCGGGGGCGGGCTTCGCATGGATCAACTCGATCGGCAACCTGGGTGGCACCGTCGGCCCTTACTATGTCGGATACATGAAGGACCTGACTGGCAACTTCGCCGGCGGTCTTTACGGGCTGGCGCTGTTGAGCCTGATTGCCGCCGTCGTATGTGCGTTCTTCCTCCACATTCCTCAGCCCGGACTAGCAGAAACGCCGCAGGTGGCCACCCCTCACCCCGCTTAGTCACGATCTCTTGCGAGCCTCGGAGAGGGAGCGTGTTCAATACCCTGCCATGACGCGTCGATCGAATTTCGGGATTCGTGCCTTCAGCATCCGCAACTGCGCGCCCAGAGCCAAAAATGCAGTTGCGTGCGGCTTCCGGCACGCGATCGAGCAGCTCCTCGATGCCGTTGCGCCCAACTGGCGCCACGATGCCAAACTCGGCCAGATGTGCGCGGATAGAATTGATGACCGCATTCTGTTGGCGCGCGAGAGGTGCGCGTGCGATGGAGCATTAGGCAGCGTCTTGGCCTCGACCAACCGCCTATTTGGCCGAACAACCGCCTCGCAGATCGCCTCAGCATCGGCGGCATCTTCTTCTGCCACTTCGTGGTCACCTCAACAGCAACCACATCCTTGGCACTCACGTGCCGGTGAAGGAGCCGCCCGCAGCATCATAAGCCGACTTGGCCTGTGTCGCTCCCACAGAGCTGCATGCGACCAGGTCACCCACAATTTGCCGCACATATTCTCCTCTCTGTGGGACAGCGAAGGGGAGCGCTCCAGTTTTGCCTTCACCTCGGTCTGATCTAGGATCAGGGTGTTAAGTTACCGCGGTGGGCCCAACCAGGAAGATGCGCCATGATCACGAAGTTTGATAGCCTTTTTGCCGGCCATGCCGATCTCGACAATGTCGGCTACGGCGGCACGCCAATCAACGAGCGGCGCTACGGGAATGCGCACCTGGCCAGCGCGCTGAGCAAGGCGGAGTCAATGGCCAAGCTGATGGATAACCTTGGCTACCACTGTTTCTGGACGGCCGAGCATCACTTTCAGCGCGAAGGTACGGAATGCATCCCCAACAACATCCTACTGGCAGTGCACCTGGCTCATCGTACGAAGAAGATCAAAATTGGCTGCGGTTTCAACATCACGCCGATGTGGCATCCTCTGCGGCTCGCGGAGGACTATGCGACCGCCGACATCCTGACTGGGGGGCGGGTCGTATTTGGCGTCGGTCGCGGTTATCACACACGCGAGGTCGAGACATTCGGCTCACCCCTGCGTGACCAGGAGGCCAACCGCGAGCTGTTCGAGGAGCAGGTCGACATCATCTTCAAAGCCTTCAACCAGGAGGCCTTTTCGCACAAGGGTAAGCACTACACATTACCGCCCGAGATTCCCTACCGCGGCTACACACTGAAAGAACTAACCCTCGTGCCGCGCCCTTCAATCTGCCGGTCGAGTGCTGGCAGCCGATTCAGGGTGGGTCGGCGCGCGCGCTGGAGTTCATGGCCAAACACGGCATTCAGGGGATGGTAGGTGGCGGCTCGGCCGAGGGTGGCGCCATGCACAAAGTCGTGCTCGACTGGCAGGCTGCACATGCCAGGCTTGGGAAGGAGATCCAGCTAGGCGAGCGGCTGTGTTTTGGCTTCCACTTTTTTATGGCCGACAACCGCGAGAAGGGGTTGAGGGAGGCTGCGAAATACTATGAGGAGAACATGAAGATGTTCGGCGAGCTCCGCCTCGTGCGCGCTATCACCGAGCAGCAGATCGAGATCATGCGCGACCCCAGGCGGGCACCGAGCGCCAAGCTGCCGCGCATCGAGGATGCGGTGAAAGCCGGCGGTTTCCTCTGCGGGAATGCCGATGACTTGATCGAGCACATCAAGGCACTCGAGTCGAAATACCCTGCCCTCGACCGCATCTCGGTCAGCTTATCGGTCGGCGTGCCGGAGACGGTCGCTCTGGAGCAACTTGAGCGTTTCGCCAAAGAGGTGATGCCGGCGTTCACCGGCGCCAAGACGCCCCGGCAATGAGAAACATGTTCTAAATGGGTCATGCCTGACTGATCTATCCGCTCCCAAACGACGCCGAGGCCTTGCTCGTGGCGTGAGGCCAATCGCGGCCACGTGAGCCTCGCCCAGTTGAAGGACATGAGTGCCGTCGAGAGATTGCCGCACGGCAGTCCTCCGCGGGCGTGTCGCGTGCTGCGAGGATTGTGTGCACACCACCATCGCCTAAATTCTTCCTGTCGCAACCGGCACTTGCCCTAAATGCCAAGGGGTCGCGGAGCGCACAGGGATGGAGGAGCGGGACGTCGAGCTGCTAGCGCTCCTCTATTTCCACGTCGTGTTCACACTGCCCGCGCCGCTTGGCTTGGGAATTCAACGCCATTGTTCAGCGGGAGATCGTTTGGCGTGCATTGCTGGTCGGGGCGGTTCGGTCGCCGGCGTGAGGTTAGCCGTGATCCTCGTTCAACCGTAAGTCAGCATCGCTATGTCTGCTGCGATTGGCGCGAACACGTTGACCACCCTGGCGAAAATTCACGGCGCTCGATCCTGCAGGCTGTAGAGGGCTCACCCCTACTGCTGTGGTTTGGCTGGGCTTCATGTCGAATTCCTCGGCGATCGCCGCGACAATAAGGGCTTCTGCGTGGCGATAGCGCGGAGCGCCTCGGGGTTCCTCCCTATGCAGACAAAGTGATACCCGATTGGGGGTTTCTTTTCGGAGCCGAATATCCTCTTTTTCTGGTGGGTGCCAGCGGCAACCGCGTTGGTGGCGTTGGCAGCATGGCGGTCGCTCGAGAGCGGCCGCGAGGTCACCCCGTTCCTTGCGACGATTGCGCTGTTCTTGCTTGCCTACCTGGGGTTGGTGATCTCTAACTTCCCCTATCTCGTGCCGCCCTCGCTGACCATATGGCAGACGGCCGCCGCACCCGCAACGCAGGTCTTCATGCTGATGGGCACATTGGTGATGCTGCCGATCATTCTAGGCTACGTCATCTTCATCTACTGGACCTTTAGCGGCAAGCTGCCCGAGGGTCACGGCTACCATTGAACCACGGGACTTCACGCGGTTATCGTTCTCCAGCCCGCCCCGGCTTCAGTGCCGATAGGCCTCGGCTCGACGCGACGGCAAGGACCAAGGCAGCCGCAAGATCTCAATCGAAAGTTCCTGCACGACCAGTCCCCAGGTGACGGTAGGTCACAATGCAATTGAGCGGGGCCTGAAGCGAGAGGCAACTGCTGGGAACAAGCCATGCAACGGGAGGGATCCACGCAGAGCAATAAAGATTGACTTTGAGCAATCGAGATCAAGTCGCCACTTACAAAAGAAGTTACCACCAGTGCTGCGGCAGCGGCGAACGTTGCGTTGCATCGGTCGCCGGCCAGGATACGGTTGATCGCACCAGTGCGCTCGGAGGTTTTTCATGCGGTCGATAGGGATTATCGCGGTCGGCGCCGGCTTCACGGCGACTGTGATGGCAGTGGGCGTTGCTGCCGACGAAAAACCGCTTGGCGTGCAATTGGTCGACCAAATGAACGTCCTGTACGGCGCGCATCCCGGGCTGCGCGCCAATCACACCACGGGCGCCGTGTTCGATGGCACGTTTGTACCGGCACAGAATGCCGATGCGCTCAGTTCCGCCAGCTTCCTCAAAGGCGCGCCCACGCCGCTAATCATTCGCTTCTCCAATGCTGGTGGGATGCCAGATGCGCCGGACATGGATGCCTCTGTTGGGGGCCTCCGGGGCATGGCAGTCAAATTTCGGCTGGCGGCTGGAGGAGAGAACGACATCGTCGCCCTATCGGCCGATAGGTTCCCCGTGTCGACGGGCGAGGAATTTCTGGCCATGTTGCAGGCTGTCGGCGCGAGCAGAGCCGGCGCTGCCAAACCAACACCGATCGAGACTTTCTTGTCGAAGCATCCGGCGGCGGCGGCGTTCGTCGCAGAGCCGAGGCCGGTGGCTGTGAGCTACGGCAGCCAGCCATTTTTCGGAGTTAACGCTTTGCGGTTTACGAATGCGCATGGCCATACCAAATTCGGTCGCTATCGCCTGGTGCCCGTCTCCGGGCCGGCATATGTGAGCGACGAGGAGGCAGTCAAACGTTCCGGCGCGGCGCTGGCCGACAATCTAAGGTCATCCGTCGAAAAGGGACCGGTAAAATTCCGCCTTCTGGTGCAGCTTGCAGCGCTCGGCGATCCGACCAATGACGCCACCAAAGTCTGGCCGGACGACCGACCCATAGTGGAACTCGGCGAAATTGCGATTACCAAGGCGCTCGATAGCAAAAAGGTCGAGGGTGCACTTTTGTTCATGCCGACCAATTTGACCAAGGGCATCGATGTTTCGGACGACCCGATCCTGCAAACGCGCACCGAAGCTTATGGGGAATCCTACCGCCGGCGCGCAAAATAGTTAGAGCGCCGCCGGTGATCAGAGTTCCGCTCTTGTTGAGGCGGCAATCGCGGAGACGAGCTCACCGTTGCATTTGTCCAGCGTCGTCGGCAGGTCTCGCACGCGTTTTCCGGTCGCGTGAGATATAGGCGTTCGCAACGGTCGCGGCGACACCGACGAAGCCAATCTCACCCACCCATTGTAGCGAGGTTCTGGCGGGCCGTTAAGTTCGACATGACGATGACGCTCGGAACTCGAGGGGGTCGAAGATGGCCATGTTTGTCGAGAAGGTGGAATGCCTCGCTATTTCTTTTGCGTCAAACATGGTCAGGTGACGATCCTCGATCAAGAAAGCGCTGAACTCGCCGATATCGACGAAGCGGCGAAGGAAGCCGCAGGACCGGGAGGGAGAAACCGCCGCGCTAGATACCTGGCAAGTGATTGCCCATCGCGGCGGAGTAATCGTCGCTGATGAATAATGGCTATGGGTTGGCGACACATAGATCAACCAGGCGTCACCTCAATGCCGCAAAGCGCTCGGCATGTGGTCGTCAGAGCCATTGGGCTTGCCTACGGCGTCGAATTCGTGCTGCGGCGTCTCGCCCTCTTTGGTCGGCCAGAACAACGCGCCGATCAGCACCAGCAGCAGCGCCAGCGGAAGGTTACGTGCCAGCAGGCGTACCGCGCTGAGCGCTCCGGCCGAAGCCACCCGGCATTGTCATGAGAGCGCCGAGCAAGGCGATGGGCGTCTGCACAAGGGCCTGGGCGGTGGCGTCGCCGACCACCTCCTCGGTATCGGTCTTCGTAGCCTGCTGTTCGGCTACTTCTTCCTCGTGCTCCTTGACGGAGACGACGATGGAAGCGACCACGCCGATCAAGGCAAGGCCTCCGGCCACCAGCCCGTAGGCCTTGATGTGCCCGAAGCGCTCGACCAGCATCACTGTGACCGCGGCAAGTGCGAAGCCGGCCGCGATGATGAAGGGCACCGCGACCGAGGCCCGTGCCACGTATTTGAGGATAAGGTGGCTTGCCGCCGACTTCGCTTGATTGATCAGGCCTGCGAACACGTTGGCCTCTTACGATTTCCAGAGTGCGCCGAGGACGAATCCGAGTGCCGCGGCCATCGCAAGCGTTGCCATTGGCTGATCCTTCACCGACTTGTCCACGGCGCCTTTGATGTTGCCGGCGACTTCACCGGCACCGGTATCGCGCAGCTGGTCGACCGCATCGCTTGCCAAACCTTCTACCCGGTCAGCGACCTTCTTGAATTGGTCGGTGGCCTTGTCCTTGATCTCTGAAGCCTTGCCCGAAAGGTCTCGGCCGCCGTACTGAGATTTTGCCATGATTTCACGCTCCTAGACTGAGTTGTGCAGGAGCAACGCGGTGGCCACGATTTTGGTTCAGATCTGACGCTGGTCGAGTGCGCGGGAACTGGCCCCTCGATGGCTACCGCCAACCGACGCGGCGGGGCAGGTCGGAAAGGGTTGTGAGCAATTCCTCGTAGCGGGACTGCTGTCGAGAGTTCCTTAACATCCAGAACGCACCGGCGGCAAAGGCCAACCCGCCGACTACCGCCAGGACGGTCATTGGGCGTTCCCTGATCGAAAGGCCGACCGGTTTCAGCCATTCGTCCGCGCGATCCAACGCCTCTTCACCGAGTTCACGAGCCTTGTCGCTGACCTGGTCGGCCATACCGTTACGTTGATCTTGCTTGTAACCGTACCGTCCGCTCTGTTGGGTCATGCTGGTGCTCCTTCATCGCATTCCTGCAATCAACGCGAACGCAAGCCCCTCGTTCCGGCAGCGGTTAAGCATCCGCAATCATTCCGTCGGTGTTGTCGCACGATACCGCGGTGGAACCCGGCGTCGGTCGAGCATGGAACACTTGCGTCAAATTGACCGCCAGTGTGAAGGCTTCAGATGCCGGTCTATGGCGCCCGGCGCAAGCTTTCGGCGATGCAACAATTCCGCCAGCTCCCAAGTATATGAGACGCGCTCGCCAAGTTGGCCCGACCCGCAGTTTACCAATGCGGAAGGGCCGGTGCCCCCCAATGTCCTGCAAAGCGGGCGTGCTTCACGCGAGAAACTGGCCCCCATCAACTGATAGCGTCTGTCCCGTCACCCACGTTGCCGCATCACTGCACAGGAAGAGGGCGGCATTCGCGACCTCCTCGGGCGCGCCGAGCCGCCCCCACGGGATCGACTGCAGAACCGCGCCGTAGAGTTTTGGATCCGAAGTTTTGCGCTTCTCCCACATGCCACCCGGAAACTCGATGGAGCCAGGCGCGATCGCATTCACCCGGATTTTCTTCGAGGCTAACGCGAGCGCCTGGGACATGGTGTAGTTAATCACCGCCGCCTTCACCGCTGCGTAGGGTGCCGTACGCGTGCTGGCGCGATAGGCTGAGATCGATGAAATGTTGAGGATCGCACCGCCTCCGGCCTTCTCGATGAGCGGGACCGCGGCATGCGAGGCGCGCACGGTCGCCATCACGTCGATCTCGATGCTCTTGGTCCAACCCACCTCGTCGTCGCTCGCGCCGAACCCTGACGCATTGTTGACCAGGATGTCGATGCCGCCGAGCGACCCGGCTGCCGCCGCGATATAGGTGGCGATGGCGTCCTTGTCGGCGAGATCGCATACGCCCGCATGCGTCGTGCCACCAAGCGCTAGGATCTGGTTCGCCGTCGTCTCGAGTGCCGCCTGGCCGCGCGCGCAGATCGAAACTGCAGCGCCAGCTCCGGCGAACGCGAGTGCGATCGATCGCCCGATACCCTTGCTACCGCCCGTGACGACCGCGCGCTTACCTATCAAGCTGATCTGCATCACTTCCTCCCTCAACCCTCCGGATCATGACATCCGCAACTCATTATGGCCAGTAGCTAGGCGAGTGTTGCAAAGACGAGCCCCGGAGAGAGGTAATCGACAACGGCCGGAGCATCATCTCGATGCCAAGATGCAAAGCAAAAGCGGCTCAGCGCAGCTCGGCGGAATACCGGAATGACCTCGTCGGCAACGCATGGAACTGCTCGAGCATCACCGTCTTAGGCGTGTACAGCCTCCGTTGACGTGCTTGATGCCCGCAAGGCACGCTTCGAGCTTCTTGAGATGTTCAATTGCTATTGAGGCGCACCCGCAAACAACGATCCGGTCTTCATATACTATTCGAGCGTCGGCACGCGCTTCGGTGCAGCCGCCCTGCCCGAGATTGCGGATACGGCCGCAGGCAGTGGGGAGGCGCCTATTTAGGAACGAGTACCCTGGGTCGTCTGCCAACGGTCGGTCCAACCAAAACGTGATGGGCGGTAGCTATCCGTAGAGTAGAAACCTAATTGGAAAGACGCGCAATTGGACCTTGCTCAAAGTGCTTGCTTCGCATCGTCCTGCAGACGATATAGCCACTAAAGTATTAGTGCCAATACGCCCCTAAAATTCGGCGGCGGCGAGCAACCGGGCGGGCCTTTGGATAAGGCACAGCGCAAATGGGCAACGGAAGCCTTCCTCCTCCTTACGCGGAGATTGCCAGTGGCTAGACGTCAGGATCAATCTAGTTGAATTTTGTAGTCTGCCGTCGACTGCATGAGGTGTCTGCACCATGAGCCACACGATTGCGACAGTCGTCCGGCACCGCGCGGAGAGCTACCGTTTGTAAACGAACGCGGCGCGTTCGAGCTTGTTCAAACCGTGCTACAAGCAGGTAGGCCACGCAGCTAATGCAACACACATCTGGCCCTTCACCATTTCCATACGCGGGAGGGATTCGGCGCGTTCGTTCGCGAAAAGCGAGTTCCGTCGCTGGCAATTTGAGTAGTCGCCGTGACAAGCTCTTCGGGGTATCCTGTCAAGCTCGAAGGCGACAGCTCATTGTGGAATGGTCGATCTGGAACTAGGAACTGAGTTCAATGGGTCATCCTGATGGCCCCGGTTTGGAGGATGGACGTGGGTTGGTTATTAGGATTTAGTCGCACCGTCGATCGTCTCAACATCCGCGTCGGGTACGTGGTAGCCTGGGCCATCCTCATCGCCGTGCTTGTGAGCGCCGTCAATGCGATCATCCGCAAGGTCCTCAACACATCGTCAAATTCCTGGCTTGAGTTGCAGTGGATTTTTTCGGGGCCGTCTTCCTTCTGTGTGCGCCCTGGACACTCTTGTCCAATGAACATATCCGCATCGACATCGTTAACAACGCGCTCCCCAAGCGTGTGCGCGATTGGATCGATGTGTTCGGGCACGTGGTCTTCCTGCTGCCGGTGACCGCCGTTGTTGCCTGGCTGAGCTGGCCATTCTTCTGGCTCTCTTTCATGCAGAACGAGCAGTCGACCAATGCCGGTGGATTGCCAGTCTATCCATCGAAGCTGCTCATACCTTTGGCGTTTACGCTCCTGTTCGTGCAAGGTATCTCGGAGCTGATTAAGCGGATCGCCATCATAAAAGGAAGGCTCGCCGACACGGTTTCCGGCGGTGGCCATCATGCCGCTGCTGAAGCAGAGGCGGAGCGTGTCATACAAGCGGCCAAATTGGAGGCCGAGCAACGCGGGTCAGTCTGACCGGCGGCCAAGTCACGGCGCCGCTGCTAACCATACGATTAATCCTCGGGAGCTTCTGAGATGGCCGAATTTATCGCGCACAACATGGCGCCGATCATGTTTGCGTCTCTCGTCGTGTTTCTTCTGCTCGGATATCCTGTCGCCTTCTCGCTCGCGGCTTGCGGCTTGATCTACTTTGTTGTCGGCGTTGAGCTGGCGCCGCTCTCACATGGCGAGATTACGCTCTCCTGGCCGCTGCTGGGGTCTCTGCCGCATCGTCTCTACGGTATCGTGAACAATGACGTGCTGTTAGCAATCCCATTTTTTACGCTGATGGGATTGATTCTTGAACGCTCGGGTATGGCGGAAGACCTGCTCGATACCATTGGACAATTGTTTGGCACAGTTCGCGGCGGATTGGCATATGCCGTTGTCTTCGTTGGTGCCTTGCTGGCGGCAACGACCGGCGTGGTGGCTGCCTCCGTCATTTCGATGGGGTTGATCTCACTGCCCATCATGCTCCGCTATGGCTACGACCGGCGCGTCGCCTCAGGGGTAATCGCAGCATCCGGCACCTTGGCCCAAATCATCCCGCCCTCCCTTGTCTTGATCGTGATGGCCGACCAGCTCGGGCGATCGGTTGGCGACATGTACGAAGGCGCCTTCATCCCCGGCCTTGTTCTGGCGTCACTCTATGCGGCCTACATTTTTGTGGTCACCAGACTTTCGCGAGATGCGGCGCCCGGCTTGCCGCCCGATGCCGTCGGTTTTCGCGAGCCGGGCGGGAAACGCGGACTGATGTCACTTGCCGTACTCACCATCGCGTCAGGAGCGGTCGGGTATCTGGTGATGCGCAATCAACCTTATCGCGGCGCCGATTTTGTCGTTCTGATCATGGCGGTGTCGATCGTATTCGCGTTTTCGGCGGCCGTACTGAACTGGGTTGTCGGCAAGGTCACCGGTTTTCGGTTCCTTTCATTGCTTGCGCAACAGGTGACCTTCGTCATGGTGCCTCCGCTATTTCTGATCTTTCTGGTGTTGGGGACCATATTCATCGGTGTGGCAACCCCAACGGAGGGGGGTGCGATGGGCGCCAGCGGTGCAATCTTGCTGGCCATCTTCAAGCGCTGGCTCGATCGCAATCCCAATCGCTTCAATATGCAGCTGCTCAGGTCCGCGGTAGAAGCGACGGCAAAGCTTTCCGCCTTCGTGGTCTTCATTCTTATTGGAGCACGTATCTTCTCGCTAACCTTCTATGGCGTGAATGGCCACGTTTGGGTCGAGCATTTGCTCACATCGCTGCCTGGGGGCCAAGTTGGCTTCCTGATCTTCGTGAACGTGCTGGTTTTCCTACTGGCCTTTTTCCTCGACTTCTTCGAGATCGCTTTCATCATCATCCCATTGATTGGTCCGGCGGCGGAAAAGATCGGCATCGATCTGATCTGGCTTGGGGTGATGCTCGGCGTGAACATGCAAACGAGCTTCATGCATCCGCCGTTCGGCTTCGCCTTGTTCTACTTGCGCTCGGTGGCGGCTCGCGAACCCTATAAGGATAGAGCCACCGGCAAGCTGATCGAGCCCGTCACCACAGGCCAGATCTACTGGGGCGCTGTGCCCTTTGTGATCATCCAGTGTGTAATGGTCGCGTTGGTGATCGCGTTCCCCGCCATGGTGATGCATTACAAGTCTGTCGGACCAACTATCGATCCCAGCAAGATCGAAATTCAGCTACCGCCGTTCGGTGGCGGGCCTCTAAATCTACCCACGGGACCAAGCGGTCTAGCACCTGGGCCCTCAGGCTTAAACCTCGGCCCTCCGCCCTTCGGCCTTCCTGGCGCCGGTCCATCCAATAGCACCTTAGGCTTGCCAACGGCCCCCCCAGAGACGACCGGCGGGGATGCCGCGTCGTCGAGCGGAGGCGCGTCGGCCGTTGGTGGGTCACCAGGAGCGCCTTCGGGCACACCAAAGCAATAAGTGGAAATCCCCGTCAGCGAATGCAGGAGATTACGGCCGTGGCGGCGTCGGGATCACAACGGATTTCCTGTGTAGCGGGTCGGGATGCCAACCGAGCAGCAACAGCATGGCGAAGAACCCAATGATATAAGCCACGGCGACCTGTCAGCCATGCCGTAGCAGTGCCCGGCTGACTTTGACTCTGGAGGGAAAGCGTACGTTGGTACATTGCCAATAGCTGCTCGGGCAAAGCGCATGGGCATAAGTCAATGCTGCAAGATCTTCGATAGAAAGTGCTGTGCACGTTGGCTCCGCGGTGTGCCGAAGAACGCCTCCTTGTCAGCGTCCTCGACAATGCTGCCTTGGTCCATAAACACCACGCGGTTCGCGACCTTGCGCGCGAACCCCATCTCGTGCGTGACGACAGCCATGGTCATGCCGTCCTCGGCTAGTTTCACCATCACGTCCAGCACCTCGGTAATCATCTCCGGGTCAAGGGCAGAGGTTGGCTCGTCGAAGAGCATGGCAATGGGATCCATGGCGAGGGCGCGGGCGATGGCGACACGCTGCTGCTGTCCGCCCGAGAGCTGAGCTGGATGTTTTGTTGCATGCTCGACGAGGCCCATGCGGGTCAACAACTCGCTGGCTTTCGCAGTGGCAGCCTCGCGATTGCGTCCTAGCACCTTTTGCTGTGCCAATACGATGTTCTCGCACGCGGTCATATGCGGAAACAACTCGAAGCTTTGGAAGACCATGCCGATGCGTGAGCGCAGCTTGGGGAGGTTCGTCGTGCGGTCGCCGACAGAGATGCCATCGACCGTGATTGCGCCTTCGGAAAAAGGCTCCAAGCCGTTAATGCATTTGATGAGCGTGCTCTTACCCGAACCGGAAGGGCCGCAGATCACCACCACCTCCCCCTTGGCAATGGTCATCGAGCAGTCGTTGAGAACCTGGGTTGGTCCGTACCACTTGCTGACGTGGGCGAGTTCAATCACAAAGCGTACCTCCGCCGCAGGCGGTTGGCGAGGCGCGAGGCGCTGAAGCAAACGACGAGAAACACAATGGCCACGAACAGATAGAGCTCGATCGGTCGGTTGTCGCGGCTCGCTACGATATCAGCCGAGGTGAGAAAATCGCGCAGACCGACGACGTACACCAGCGAGGTGTCCTGCAGCATGATGATCGACTGCGTCAGCAACACCGGAATCATGTTGCGCACGGCCTGTGGTAGAACCACATAGCGCATCGACTGTAGATTGGTGAGACCGAGCGCCATCGCCGCTGAAATCTGGTTCCGCCGCACGCTGGAAATGCCGGCGCGAATAATTTCGGAATAGTAGGCCGCCTCGAACATAACAAAGGCGATCAGTACCGAATAAAAACTACTGACCGGTCGCCCGATCAGCTTCGGCACCAAGGTGTAGAACCAGAAAATTACCAAGATCAGCGGCATCGAGCGCAAGAAATTGACGTATCCTTCGACCAGCCAGGCCAGCGGCTTGATCGAGGAAAGACGGGCCACGGCGAGCACGATGCCGAGCAGGAGCCCGCCGCCAACCGCAAGCAGGGTCAGCTGCAGCGTCAGTAGCATGCCGTTCCACAGAAACGGTGCGTTGAGCCAAAGGATGCTAAAATCGAAGCCGGCAAACATCTACTGAGCTCCGACCGCGATGGTCCCGGCGATGCGTGTGCGCCGCTCGAGTATGCGCATGGCCAGGATGACGATGCCGGTGACCGTACAGTAGAGCACGGTGGCAACCGTGAAGGCCTCAAAGGCCGCAAACGTGTACTCCTCGATCTGGCGCGCCTGCGAGGTCAGTTCCAGTACGCCAATGGTCAGTGCCAGCGAAGAATTCTTGAAGACGCCGAGGAAGTCGCTGGTGAGGGGCGGAATGATGGTGCGGTAGGCAACGGGGATCAACACGTAGCGGTAAACCTGCAGCGACGTGAGACCCATCGCCAACCCCGCGTTGCGCTGGCCACGCGGGATCGCCTCGATACCCGATCGCACCTGCTCGGCGACACGCGAGGCTGTGTAGA
This sequence comes from uncultured Alphaproteobacteria bacterium, assembly GCA_963775835.1. Taxonomy (GTDB): domain Bacteria; phylum Pseudomonadota; class Alphaproteobacteria; order Rhizobiales; family Hyphomicrobiaceae; genus AWTP1-13. The sequence goes on from CAVZKV010000002.1 coordinate 145,384, forward strand.
GGCCGAGGCAAATCACTGCCGTCAGAAATTGTGGATAGGGCATGTCACGTTTGATCCAGCGGCCCCAGTCAGCCGGCAGTAATTCCGGCACCACGAAGTACCAGAGGAACATCTGCACCAGCAGCGGGATGTTGCGGAAGGTTTCGACGTAAACAGTCCCGCCGAGCCGCAGAGCATGATTGTCTGTGGTGCGTGCAATACCGATTATAGAGCCCAGCGGAAAGGCGATCGCCCACGCCATGACCGCAATCAGAATGGTGTTGCCAAAGCCCGTCACGATCCACGTGAAGTAGGGCTCTTTCAGCAGGATGGGCCAATTCCAGTTATAGCCGCCCATCCCTTGACCCTCAATCCGTAGCTCCGACTGCGCGATTAATTTGATCAATCGGGGAGGGCGATGAGCTGAAAGTTCTCCTTCAGCCGGTCACTCATGGGATAGTTGATGTTGGTCGGACCGGGCTCGAACCACTTCTTGTAGATGGCGTGCATCTCGCCGCTTTGGATCAACTTGGCAATCGTCTTGTTGCCAAGTAGACGGAAGTCATCGTTGTTGCGCGGGATCATCATTCCGTAGGGATCGTAGGAGAAATAGGGACCGACGATCTCCCATTCGTCGGGGTTCTTTGAGGCACTCTTGAGCCCGTACAGCACCACGTCGTCGGAGACATAAGCATCCGCCCGGCCTTGCTCGAGATTGAGCATCGCCTGCGAGTGGTCCTTCACCTTGACGATCTCGCCCTTGATTTTGATCTTCTTGGCATCGATTTCAGCCTGCGCTGCCTTTTCGTTGGTGGTACCCAGCACGGCGACTAGCATCTTGTCGGTCATGTCTTCAATTTTTTTGATGCCGGAGGTTTTGCGCACGAGCAGCTTCGAGCCGGTCAAGAATGTTGTATTGAGAAAGCTGATCTGACGCGAACGGCCGATCGTGTGGGTGGAGCTCTCGCAAATAATGTCGACCGTCCCAGCAGTCAGCAGCGGGATGCGCGTCTGCGGCGTGAGCGGCACGAATCTGACGTCGATTTTGTCGAGCTTCAATTCTTCCTTGGCGGCATCGACGATCTTGAGGCAGATGTCGATCGAGTAGCCCTGCACCTTGCCGTCGGGTCCAAGGTAGGACAGGGGGACGGATGCATCGCGATGCCCGATAGTGATTGTTTTGCTTTCGGCGATGCGCTTCATGACCGGACCGTCTTGTGCTGAGGCGGTGCATGGGAGGACGCCGAGCGCCACCGTGACGATCAAAGCTGAAAAAGCCCGTTTCATAGAAATGCCTTCCTTTTCCGACGCGGGCTGGGTTTGGACGCGAAATTGAGCCACGGCACAAGGCACGCTCAAATCGTCAACGGAGCCCGCACCGTGAGCTTTGCATGGATTGCCGCACCGCAGCAACGAGTATTCAATCATCAAGTCGCCCAGCCCCGGGTCGCTGCTGCCGGAGATGGGACTGGCCGCGATTTCAAGGAAGTCCGGCCACCCCGCGAGGTAACCGCTCTGCCTTGACGTCCGACACCGCTTCGGACGACTGCAGCAAACTTGCCTCAGCGTCGTGGTACAGGGGCCAAATTGTACAAGCCTGCGCGCATAGAGGAGGCCCCGAGGCATTTCTTAGCAGGCGCCTCGTGTCTGCACCCCTTCTCAGCGTGGCTGTACCCCTGCAGCTACTCCCAGGCCACTCTCTCGCTCGGGACTTCACCAACATCCTTTACAGCGCCGGTCCGGAGGCAGACACTTCCCGCCAAGGCTTCACTAGGCTGCGCCTGAACGCAGCTCAAGGGAGCAGCGAGATCCTTGGTCGGGTGGCCCATGCCCTCGGGTCTCCTATTTGACGCGTCTCATGGTGCCTGAGGCGAACCTGCGCGGGGGCGCAGGAGTTGTGCGGGGAGATGGCATGCTTGATGCACTTCTCAAGCTCGTTGTCGAACTCCCTGGCCGCGTGATCCATCGCGGCCATGTTGGTGTTCCGAACTATGTACTCGACGAAATGGGCTGCAGCTCCAGCGGGGGTGTAGAGCCTGTCGTCTTGCGCCGGGGGGACCTGAGCACGGACCACGCGCGTGATCTAGTGGAACAGGCAGTGGAGGGCACCCCGTTCGCCATCAACGTGTTTGGTAGTGTCGACGTCCTATTCGATCGCCGATGGACGTACAATCAGGCGATGATGATTGATGACCGGCTCAAGGTTGTCGACAATCCCCTGCTCCTTGACAATGAAGCTCCCCTCTGCGTCCTCCAAACCAAACTCGTATGGGTCCTGCTGCAGGGCAAAAACGAGAAATCTCGACGGCATGCCGCAGCCGTAGTTGGGCTCCTACAGGATCAGCTTGATTTCGTGCTTCTTGGCAATGGCTACCAGCGCCTTCGGCGTCTTGTCATCATAGCCGCGCAGGAGACCGCCAGAGGACACAAGGAACATCCGGCCGTGAGGAAATTTCAGGACCGCGTCGGACGCCTTGTCCTCTCCTCGGCCTGATGGATCGACCAACATCACTCCTCTCGTAGGCCGTATAGGAGGATGGCCAGGCTGTTGGCCGGTGAACGATCGCGCATCCTAAGACCTCGACGGCAAAGAGATGAGAGCCGTTCTGGACAAACACATCGTTAAATCCTGGGCCCAGGAACCAAAAAGGTTCACCCTCAACCCAACCCACCTCTCCCCGGCACCAAAAATCTAGGCTTTTGGCTCGGCTGGACCTGCCCGTGAAGCGCAGGGAACGTCAAAGCCATCGCATGCGCCCAGCGAGCGATCTGCCACCTATGTCTCGGTTGCTGACGGCTGTCTGGGGTCGCTCACAGCCGAAAAGCTCTCACATGAAACCCAATCACTGAACCCGGTACAAAACGAAAATTTCACACGCCCGCCGGGGAGGAGCACAGCCAAGCCACAAATCCGCTGTACGACGCCGCCGAAGAGACACAGCCAATGCCCAGATTGATCCTCGTCCTGTTTGCCTTGACCCTATCCTCGTGCGCGTCACCCGGACAACGCCTAGTTGACCTGGAACGCTGCGCAGAGACCGTGCCGTCCAAAGCCGATGAAAATGGCCAGGGCCGCGCCATGCAGCGATGCATGCGGGCGAAGGGCTATTGGGTGATGTTCTAGGGCCAACACCCTTTGGTGCCTGCAAAAGAGCTCTATCGCGCTCTTGACCCATTAATACAGCCGGCGACGCGCATCAGATCGCCGTGTAGCCACCGTCGATCAGCAGGTCAGAGCCTGTCATAAAGCTCGATGCGTCGCTCGCAAGATAGAGGGCGGCTCGGCCGACCTCCTCGGGCTGGCCGAGCCGACCGATCGGATGCTTCGGGACGGCCTGGGCGCGAGCGTTGGCCATGCTCCCGTATCGGAACGAGACGCGCTCGGTTTCGACTGCGCCAGGCGACAGCGTGTTGACGCGGATATGGTCGCGCGCGTGGTCGACGGCCATCACCTTGGCGAGCTGGATCAATGCGCCCTTGGTAGCGCAGTAGACGCCGCGACCCGCAGCGCCGACCCGGCCCATTTGTGAGGCAATGTGAATGATGCTCCCGCCACCAGCGCGGGCCATGTGCGGGATGACAGCACGAACTCGTAAGATAGGCACCCGAGAGATTGATCGCGATGGCTCGGTTCCAGTCGGCAGGCTCAAGCTCGACGATGGTGCCAGTCGGCTCGCGCATGGCTGCACCGTTGACTAGGACGCGCGGGCCGCCGTGCGCCGCGATTGCGGCCTCGACGGCATCGGCGATGCTTGTCTCGCTCGTCACATCGCAGCGATGTGCCATCGCCGTACCGCCAGCGCTCCTGATGCGAGCCGCCGTCTCACTGGCGGCCACCTCGTCAATGTCTAGGCAGGCGACCTTGGCCGCCGCGGCGCCAAACGTCAACGCAATGGCACGCCCGATCCCGAGCGCAGCGCCCACGACGATGGCCGGTCTACCGTCGAGACGAAAAGGATTGTCGGGCATCGAGCCTGCTCCAATTGCTAGTGTCCAGGCCATCCTCTGTGACGGGCCAACGATACGCGCCACGGCGTCGATCGACAATTGTCACGCACTTCAATCCGTGCGGGCCCATTACACTTGCGGTCATGCTGCGTGTCGTGGTCGATACAAGTCACGTTGCTGCGAACCGAAGCTCCTACAAGTCGCCGGGTCGAACCAAAGTGGAGCCTAGCCGTCTTCGACAATCGCCCTGTCAACCCGCGCCTTGAGAAGGACCCACGGGGTCGACATAGGGCGTGCCATCCTTGTGCACGAACCGGCCGTCGGCGTTGGTGCTCATCATGTCAATGTCGGAGCAGGTGGTAACGTCGGCGGGCGAGCGCGAGCCGACCTCGAGATAGACCGCCAGCACCCCGGATTTATTGATCATGTGATGGCCGTTGCTGGAGCCTTTTGCAAACGCAGCACAGTCGCCGGCGCGTAGCAGGGTCTCGCCGCCATCTTCGATCAGTGTGAGCTCGCCTTCGAGCACATAGACGAACTCGTCCTCGTCCGAATGCCAGTGGCGCTGGCTCGACCAATTGCCCGGCGGTAGGCGCATGAGATTGACCCCGAAATCCGTGAGCCCGCCGGCATTGCCCAGGCGCTGACGCACACGTTCGGCACAAGGTGCGTCAAATGGCGGTGGATAGAACGTACCTTGGCGTTCCGGCACGGCGGCGATGTCGATTTTGGGCATGGCGGTCTTCCTGGCAATCAGCGACCGAGCTTATGCCCGGTCAGCGCATAACCGAGCAGCAAAATGACTGGGCCTCCGGCTCAGTGATGAGCCCAAAGGAAGGCCCTCTGGCGCCTGGCTGCCCCGGACGTCGATTTGCCAGTTGAGCCCGGCACCCGATGCTAACCGCTCTTGGGTGAGATTCAGCCTAAGGTACTAAGGTAATAGCGGGATTCGACGGTGGTGCCAGGCAGGATGGTACTATCAAGCAGGGTCACCCTTGTGTCACACTCTCCTTGGTCTACGCACAACAAATCGCGAGGCCTCGAGGCCCTGGAGACGCCGGTTCCGGGGGCGTGTATCGGGAGGGTACCCATGCGGAAGCTTCGCCAGCGCTCCATCTTGATTTCGAGTGCGGTTCTTCTTTCCGCCGCCAGTCCGGCCTTGGCGCAGAAGCAAGGTGGCATCTTGCGCATGTACATCTGGGACAATCCGCCCAGCGCCTCGATTCACGAGGAGGCGACGGTATCGACGGTGACGCCCTTCATGAGCATTTACAACAACTTGGTGCTCTACGATCAGCATCAGAAGCTCAACACCCCCGACAACATCCGCCCGGAGCTTGCCACCAGTTGGGCATGGAACGACGACAAGACCAAGCTGACCTTCAAGCTGCGCGAGGACGTAAGGTGGCACGACGGCTCGCCCTTCACCGCCAAGGACGTGGTCTGCACGCTCGACAAGCTACAGGACAAGGGCAGCGATACGTTCCGCAAGAATCCGCGCAAGATCTGGTGGCATAACCTCAAGGAGGTCACTGCCAAAGGCGACCACGAGGTGACGTTCCATCTCGAGCGGCCGCAGGCCTCCTTCCTCTCGCTTTTCGCGACCGGCTACAACCCCGTCTATCCCTGCCACGTGTCGGCGACGCAGATGCGCACCAAGCCGATCGGAACGGGCCCTTTCAAGTTCGTCGAGTTCAAGAGCAACAAGTTGGTGAAGCTCGTGCGCAACCCCGACTACTGGCGCAAGGGCCAGCCCTATCTCGATGGCATCGATTGGCGCGTCGTCTCCAACCGTTCGACGCGGGCGTTGGCGTTCGTCGCTGGTGAGTTCGACATGACATTCTCGCTCGATCTCACCGTCGCCATCACCAAGGACATCCAGTCGCAGCTACCGAAGGCGATCTGCGAGCTGCAACCCACCAACAACTCCTTCAACCTGATCATCAATCGCGAAGCCCCGCCCTTCAACGAGAGCAAGATCCGCTCCGCCCTGGCACTGGCGCTCGACCGCAAGGCCTTCGTCGACATTATTACCGACGGCCAGGGCAAGATCGGTGGCGTCATGTTGGCCGGGCCGGAAGGCAGCTGGGGCATGCCGCCGGAGATGGTAGCAACGCTTCCCGGCTACGGCGCCGACGTCGAAAAGAGCCGCGCGGAGGCGCGCAAGATCATGGAGGGCGTCGGCTACCGGCCCGGCAACCCACTCAAGGTGAAGGTGTCGACGCGCAACATCCCTCTCTATCGCGATCCGGCTGTGCTGCTGATCGATCAGCTAAAGCAGATCTACGTTGAAGGCGAGCTCGACGTCCTGGACACGAGCGTGTGGTTCCCCAAGATCGCGCGCGGGGAATACTCAATCGGCATGAACCTGACCGCCGGGGCGATCGATGACCCCGACGTTAACTTCTACGAAAGCTACGCTTGCGGCTCGGAGCGCAACTATACCAAGTATTGCAATCCCGAGGTCGAGAAGTTGATTGACCAGCAGTCGCGGGAGACCGATCTGGAAAACCGACGCAAGCTGGTCTGGGCGGTCGAGCGAAAGCTCGCAGAGGACGTCGCCCGGCCGATCATGACCCAGGGCGTAGCAGGCCTATGTTGGCAGCCCTACGTCAAGGGCTTCGTCCTGCAGCACAACTCTCTCTACAACAACTGGCGTTTCGACGACGTGTGGCTCGACAAGTAGCTTTACTTGTCGGCTCGGCAATCGGGTTCTTCACCGCGGATCCGCGTGCAATCGAGAGCCTTTTTGGCGTCGAGGGCCGGTGTCCGCACGGGTGTCAGTGTGTGCTTGCCAAGTCTCAGGCCGGCAATCGACCTTCGGCGGATTGACCTCGATGCCAGCACCTGGATTTTTCACTCGCCTTGGAACAGGCCAGTTCGCCCCTCCACCGCAAACACCGACAGCAGGGCACATAGCCCAAGTAGCGCGAATCCCGTGAACAGCGGAAGGATCGTGCCATTGAACTTGGCGGCAATCAGTGTGCCCAATAGGGCTCCGGTCGCGGTCGAGTAGCTGCCGGTCAATGATGCGGCCATTCCGGCAGCTTGTCCCATCGGCTGCATGGCGATTGCATTGAAGTTGGACATGATCAAGCCGTAGAGGAAAAAACACGCAGCCATGCCGCCGAGTGCCAACCAGAGAGGCAAGGCAATCATGGTGCCCAGCAGGGCCAGTGTTGAGCTGAGGCCGAGATGCGCTACCAACGCAGTGTGCGACAACCGCCGCATGCCGAGGTGCCGGACGAGCCGCGCGTTGGTGAACGACGCCAGCGCGATCGCACAACCGACGCCACCGAAGGCGAATGGAAACAGTGTACCGAGGCCATAGGCATTGCCAAACACCTGCTGTGCACTCGAGATATAGGCAACGAGGATGCCAAGGACGAAACCGGAGGCGATGCCGTAGCCAAATGTTACACGCTGGGAGAGCACAAGCCGCAAGGCTTCGCCGAGAGTCCGGCGACACGCGCCCGGCGCCAGCGGAGGCTGCGTCTCAGGCAAGCGCAACGATGCCCAGATTAACGAAGTCAAGCCGGCGGTAAGTAGCACCGCGAAAAGCCAGCGCCAGCTCGCAGCAAGAAGAACGATCTGGCCAACCGACGGCGCCAGAATTGGCACGAGAATGAACACCATCATCACCATCGACATGACACGCGCCATTTCTCGGCCAACAAACAGGTCGCGCACGATGGCAGTGACAATGATCCGTCCGACGGAACCTCCGATCCCTTGCAAGAACCGAGCGGCGAGAAGCTGCGGAAAACCTTGTGTCGTCATCGCTACAGTTGTTGCAAACGCGAAAAGCAAGAGGCCGAGCAACAGCGGCCGGCGGCGCCCAAAGCGATCGGCTAGCGGGCCCCAGATAAGCTGGCCGATCGCCATTCCAAGCATGAAAACAGTCACCACGAGGGGCAGCTTGCTGTCCTCCCCTACGCCAAGCGTTGCGCCAATATCGGGCAGGGCTGGCAGCATGATGTCGATCGACATCGCGGTCATCGACATCAACAGCGCCATTAATGCGATGAACTCACGGAATGGGAGCGGCAATCGCGTTACGGTCTCGTGGGGTGCGTTTTCAAATTAGCCTTGCGATCTGGTCACGGGGCAGGTGGTTTCGAGGCGACCCATCGTCAATTGCCAGCGGGGCACATAGCATGGCCCAAGTCAGTGGCGTGCCGCAACAGATCTAACCCCGACCGCGTAAATTTGGCATTCTCATGATCTAGCGAGCTACCCTACCGGCGCTGCACATCGGGATTGATCAGCTCCCTTCCGCTCAGCTAAAGCAGCTGCCGTGCACTGTGGCCTCCAATGGCTTTGTGAGAACGCCAATGGCTTGATGATGTAGGGGGTCATAGAGCAGTGCGCGCGCACGGGGGACTGTGAGAAATATGGAGGACGATGGCGATAGTGGATTGACGGCGTCCGAGTTGCGGGATTTTTGCCGGCTGGCCGGTATCATGGTGCCCGCGTGTGCGGAGTATGGCGTGCCAGGCGCCGACGACGCGGCTATTTTCGCCGATATTATCCGCTCGCTCGGGCGCGATCGAAACGATGTGCGCAAGGCGCTTGCGCAGTTGCGCGAGTTGGCTGGCGAAGATTTCGGCACCCTGGAAGCGTCCACGGCGGAGGCGGCGGCAAGCGCGCTCCTCGAGCGGGAAGGAGCCGAGATCATGGCTCTCGGTCGCGCGGTGCTGCAATGTTATTACCGCGATGACCGCGTCGTCAGGTCGCTGGGTCTCGAGCCACGCGCGCCGTATCCGAAGGGGCATGGTCTGGAGCAGGGCGATTGGTCCCTGCTCGATGCGGTGCGGGGGCGGCCACGGATGTGGCGCGATGTCGAGGGCGGGGGGAGTTGACGATGGCCGGAGCGAACACTCCCCGACTGACCGACGATATCGTGGACGTGCTCATCATCGGTTCCGGTGCCTCGGGCGCCGCGCTGGCCTGGGGCCTCGTTGAGACCCGCCTCAAGATCCTGTGCCTCGAACAGGGTGACTGGGTCAAATCCTCCGACTTCCCAACCCACGGTCGCGACTGGGAGGTGCGCCGCTATAGCGATTTCGATATCAGCCCGAACCGCCGCGCACGAGACACTGACTATCCCGTCAACGACGACAATTCCGTGATGAAAGTGGCGAACTTCAACGGCGTCGGCGGCGGCACGATCCTCTACACGGCGCATTTCCCACGCATGCATCCGTCCGACTTTCGCGTGAGGACGCTCGATGGCGTGGCGGACAACTAGCCAATCGACTACTGGATGCTGGAGCCGTATTTCGCGGAGAACGATCGCATGATGGGTGTCGCCTGCCTCGCGGGCGACCCGGCCTATCCCGCGCACAAGCCCACCATGCCGCCGGTGCCCCTGGGCAGGTCTGGAACGCGATACGCGCGCGCGCTCAACAAGCTCGGCTGGCACTGGTGGCCGTCCGACATATCCGTGGCGACCACGGATTACGATGGACGTGCCAGGTGCATCAACCTCGGCCACTGCACGCCGGGTTGCGCACAAGGGGCAAAGGCAAGTGTCGACATCACCTATTGGCCTCGCGCACTCAGGGCCGGCGTGGAATTGCGCACCCGCTGCCGCGTGCGGCAGATCACGACCAACGAGCACGGTATGGCCTCCGGCGCGACCTATTACGACCCAAGCGGCACGGAGCGGTTCCAGCCGGCCGAGGTTGTGATCCTGGCCGCCAATGGCATCGGCACGCCGCGATTGCTGCTCAACTCCGCTTCTTCGCGCTTCCCCAACGGCCTAGCGAACTCCTCGGGCCTGGTCGGCAAAAACCTGATGCTGCATCCCTAGCCGCAGGTCTCTGGCTATGTCGACGAGGAGATGGACGGTGACCGCGGTCCGCAAACGGTGATGTGGAGCAAGGAGTTCTACGAGACCGACCCGTCACGCGGTTTCGTGCGGGGTTATACGCTGCAGTTCGGACGCGGCACCGGCCCGGTCAATGAAGCGATCACCAATCTGGGCACCGGCCGACTACCCTGGGGCAAGGATAACCACCGCGCCTATCGCACGCTCATGTACCGTCGGCTGCTGGTGGGAGTCGCTTGCGAGGACCTGCCTGAAGAGCACAACCGCGTGACGCTCGATCCCGTACTCAAGGACAGCCATGGCATCCCGGCTGCGAAGATCGACTACACGATCAGCGAGAACACGCGCCGCATGATGGAGCACGGCATCGCTCGCGCGACGGAGATCTTGACGGCTGCCGGGGCAAAAAAAGTCTTCGCGTCGCGCACCGTGCTCAACAGCCCCGGGCACCTGTTGGGGACGGCGCGCATGGGAACGGACCCCAAGCGTTCGGTGGTGAACGAATGGGGACGCTGCCACGACGTGAAGAACTTGTTCATCGTCGACGGCAGTATCTGGGTCACCTCAGGCGGCGTGAACCCCACGTCGACGATCCAGGCCCTGGCGCTCTACATCGCCGACAGTATCAAGCAGCGGCTCGCGACGCTGTTCGACTGACCGAGTGGCTGCGCTCATTTCACCGCACCCATGGTGAGCCCGCGCACGATGTATTTCTGTACCATCAGGCTGAGAAGCAGTTGCGGTAGCGCGGCAACGATCGTCGCCGCCGCCATCTGGCCCAACAGCACTTGCTCGTAAGAAATAAACTGGATGGCTCCGACCGTTACCGGAAAGGTTTGGCGGCCGGCGAGCATCAGCGGATAGTTGAACGCGTTCCAACAGAACATGAAGCCGAGGATGACCGTTACTGAGATCCCCGGTGCACTGAGGGGCAGGATCACGCGGCCGAGAACCCCGAGCCAGGAACGACCGTCGATTTTAGCGGCCTCCTGGATTTCCATGGGAATCTCCATGAAAAAGCTGCGCAGCATCCAGACGGTGAACGGCAGCGTGCTCAGGTCACCCAAACTGATCGCTGTCGCAGTATGGACAAAGCCGGCCAAGCGGCGGAAGTTCGCCGCGAGTTGCCCGGATGACGCCACAAGCGGCTGATATAGTGGAGATGTCGCGAAGGGCGCCCGCGGCCGGGCCACCGCGGCAATGACACCGGTCGTTGGCAACAACCGTTAGACATGTCATGTGGTAGCCATGGGTCATCTGACGCGCCGCACATTCGTCGGGTCGGTCGCTAGTCTCGCCACGACGGCGACACTTCCAGCGCTCGGCCAAGGCCTCGGCCCAGGGGCCATCTTGAAAAAGGCGATCCCGTCCACGGGTGAGCAAATTCCGGCCATCGGCCTGGGGACCTGGATCACCTTCAATGTCGGCAGCAACGAAAAGCTGCGCGCCGCCCGCGCCCAAGTGATGCAGACCTTCTTCGATCGTAGCGGCAGCTTGATCAATTCTTCGCCGATGTATGGCTCTTCCGAAGCGGTGATCGGATACGGCCTCGCCCACATCAGAAACAAGGGTGCGCTCTTCTCCGCCGGCAAGGTGTGGACCCCGCTCAAGCCGCTTGGAATCAACCAGATGGAGAGTTCGCGCAGGCTCTGGGGTGTGGAGCGTTTCGATCTCATGCAGATCCACAACCTCCTCGATTGGAGCACCCACATTGAGACACTGAAGGCCATGAAGGCGCAGGGGCGTGTGCGCTACATCGGCGTCACGACCTCCCAGGGATGGCGGCACGGCGATCTCGAGCGGATCATGCGCAGCGAGCCCATCGACTTCGTGGCGTTCTCCTACAACGTGGTGGACCGTGAGGTGGAAGAACGGCTCTTGCCGCTCGCGGCCGAGCGCAGGATCGCGGTCATCGTCAACCGGCCATTTCAGGAGGGCGTGTTGATCGACCGCATGATGCACCATCCACTGCCCCCATGGGCGGTTGAGATCGACTGCGCGAACTGGGCGCAGTTCCTCCTGAAGTTCATCATCTCGCACCCGGCCGTCACCTGCGCGATCCCTGCCACCAGGCGGGTAGATCACCTGGAGGAGAATATGGGGGCGATGCGGGGACGGCAGCCCGACACCAGAATGCGTGCGCGCATGACGCGCTACGTCGAGACCGTTTAGCGCATGCGGTCGTTTCCCTTCACAGCAGACATCTATCTCTCCCTGTTCGAGACCTACAACAGCACGATCTGGCCGGCGCAGGTGGTCGCCTATGGCCTCGGCATCCTCGCGGTGTTTCTGACGCTGCGGCCGCTGGCTGCGGGTGGACGCATCGCCTTCGCCATTCTGTCCGCCTTTTGGCTGTGGAACGGCATTGCCTACCACCTAATGCACTTCTTTCAGATCAATTTTGCTGCCCTCGGTTTCGCCGTGCTGTTCACACTCCAGGGCGTGCTATTCGCTGCGATCGCGATCAGCGGTCAACGCAACTTTCGATTCCGGGCAGATGTCTTAGGCTGGAGTGGCATGCTTTTTTGTCTGTTCGCGCTGGTGGCCTATCCGCTGCTCGGCTGGCTTGCGGGCCATGGCTGGCCACGGGCGGCGGCATTTGGGGTGGCACCGGCTCCGACAGTGATCTTCACGTTCGGCATGCTCTTGATGCTGGAGGATCGCGCGCCGCTCTATCTCGCAGTGATCCCGCTCCTCTGGTCGCTCGCAGCTGGAAGCGCCGCGACGCTCTTGCTTGGCATTCCCGAGGATTCGTCGGTACTGCTCGCAGGTGTCGTCGGGTTCGGTCTACTTGTCTGGAAGTGCCGACAACCAGCGGCGATCATGGCAGCGACGCGGTAACGATCAGGCTCCTGGCGCAGTCGAGCACGGTTTCTTCCAACGGACGTGGCCGCCAGCCGAGCGTGGCTTGCGCTTTCGCCGACGTGAAATCGCGCTTCTGGCCAAGGCGCGGCGCTGCCGTCCGCAGCTCTTTGTTGAAGAGGGCCGCCAGCCGAACAAGAAAGTCCGGGACCCGTCGCGTCGGAACCTTGTTGGCCGCGTCGCCGAGGCGGGCACGCAGGAGGATTGCGAGATCCGCCATCCAGCCGAAGGTCCCAGCCGCGATAAATCTTTGTCCAGCAGCCTCTGGCTCGGTCATCGCTCGGATATGTAGGTCGGCGACATCGCGTACGTCGACAAAATTGAAGCCAAGCCTGGGAATGCCGGGTGCCATGCCGGACAGCATGCGTTCCACAACCTGAACAGACGCAGAATAGTCGCCGCTGAGCACGGGTCCAAGCACCACAGATGGGTTGACCGCGACCAGCGTGGTAGCGCCACCCGACGAAGCGATCAGATCCCACGCCATACGCTCGGCCAAAGTCTTAGACCGCGCGTAAGCGCTTACGTTGGGATCGTTGAGGTCAGTCCAAACGGTTTCGTCGCTGACGCTTTCCACCAACGTGGCATTTCTGCTTGCCGCCGCTACCGACGACGTCAAGACGATGCGCTGCACACCCGCCTTGATGCCGGCTTCAACAACGCGCCGGGTGCCGTCGCGGGCTGGAGCAATAAGCTCATCGGGGTTTTTCGGTTGGGAAAGCGTCACTGGGGACGCTACGTGGAGCACGAAATCACAACCGCTTGTGGCCACGTCCCACCCGACGTCAGAGGTGAGCTCGGCAGCGTGGAAGCTGAGGCGGTCCTGTGCATCGACCACCTTGCCGAGTGTCGCGCGAACCGAATTCTCGCGAGTGAGGCTCCGTACCGTCGTGCGCACGGTGTAGCCCTGCTGAAGCAGTCTGATCACACACCAGCCGCCAATGAATCCGGATCCGCCCGTTACCAAAACTGTTTCTGGGCTGTTCATCTCTCATCCTTCGATTGTGCTGCGACCGCCAAGCGCCATGTGAGGCACAATGCCGCCGCCGCAGGTCATTACCGTCGTGAATGGCGGCTAAATCGGCTTGCGATATTGACCAAATGTGGGCTCGCTCGCGCCAAGCGGCGCCGTTCATTGACACGACCGCGATCACCGAATGCAAGCTCCTCAATGTTCGTGACAATTGCGGATACTCCGGCAAGATGAGACCATGACTTCATCTGGGAGCATACTCAATCGAAGAAGCTGGAGCGGTCCGTAAGCCAATAGTTGTCCCGCCTGAGCAGGGTCGCAATAGGCCAGATGCGCGCGATCTTCAAGGCTGACTCCGACGAATTGGCCGGTCGCTACTCGGTATCGGAATGGTGGCTTGAGCCTTGCACTCGGGGACCGGAAGTGCATGCGCACCCGGAGGACCACGTGTTCTTCGTCATTGCAGGAACCTTGAGCCTGCGCGTCAATGATGACTGGACGCACGTGACGAAAGGAACTTACGAGATCATTCCAGGAGGAACCCCTCACTCCTTTGAGAATCAAGGATCGGTCCACGCAGGTTTTATATATCCTTCAATTCGCCGGGTGGGTTTGAAGCGAAAATGACGAGTATCGCTGCGGCACTCGCAACCGCGGACCTGCGAATGTAGTCTCGCTCCGATCGACCGCGGCAATGATGACGCCACGCGCAAGCTTGGATTGGAGCCGCTGATCCGCAAGGTGGCTGGCGGGGCGGCTCTAGATTTCCCCCGTGTGCTCGATGCCATGATTAGGGATCGCGCCGAACTCTCCTTGTCTTGGAAGTCTCGGTGCCGTTCGCCCATCGCAGACGGTCGCAGAACTGGCCGCCGGCGTCTCCCCACAATGTTCCCCGCGGGCGGTCGAATGCGGGTGGCGTCATCACCTACGGCACAAGCGTTGCGGACACTGGGCCACGGATGCCGATCCTCGTCGACAAGGTTTTGAAGGCGCAATGGCCGTTCCCGCTGAGGTGCTAAAGAGCGGCGATCGCGTGATCGAATGACGATCTAGCATTCGGGGCAATTCGCCCGATGAGGGTCAATATTACGCTTCGCAAGCATCCGCTGACTGTATCTTTAGAACCTGGCAGCTGACGCGATTGCTGTCGGGCCCACTTCCTCGGCGTTGTGCCAGTGCACGAAGACGCTACCGCGATTGCTCGCTGCGCCGGGTGCCGTGTTGACAGCGTCGCAACTCGGCAGAGTATCGCTCAATAGCTGCAGGGCCGCGAGGAGACGTTGCAGCTGATATTGCCGCTGCTGCCGGAGCAGCTCTCCGACTTGCTCGCCGACAACTGCCATCTCGCCCAGCGCCGCCCGTACTCCCAGGCGGTGAAGTCGGTCCAGGCGCGCACGGCCGCGGCTTGGGCCTGCGCCTTGCTGGAGCCGGTGCCCTGGCCATCGTGGAAATGATCGGCCATGCAGGTCTTGCCGGCAGCTTTCACCAAAGCGTGAATGCTGGCCAAGCCCATACCGTCCTGGGCCGCCACGCTGCAAGGCGCAGCGCTGAGCGACAGCAGGCCCAGACCAACACCGACAATAACTCGTTTCATGGGTCCCGCCTTTTTTTGTAGCATCCTGCCCGTTCGGCTAAGCCTTAACGAAGGCTGGACTTCTGCTCCGGGGCATGATTGTAGGGCGCAAGTTTGCGCCCGTGGCGCAGAATTTGCGTCGCAGGTAAACGGGCGGTTAAAAAGTTCCAGCTACAAGTTAGATCTGCCCTAGAGGACGCACCGTCGGGTCGGACTAGCACGAGCTTGTCAGAATGGAGTGCTCTGCGTGTGCCACGGCAAGGTACCCGGTCGTGGCAGAGGCTGGTTCACGCCTTCAAAGTAGTAGCTAGACGTTGCGGCAATCGGTCAAATGGGGGGCGATCCGCGAAGAGCAACCCTAACCAGCAATGCCATCGTGTCGGCGTTCTGGTTTCTCCAATGGCAAGGGATGTGCGCATGTCGACTATCGACCCGGACAGGATCTCTGCAGCGACGAAGGTTTCAGGATCGTGCCAACATGTATGGCCCGGCCGTGCGTCGCAAGGCGGAATGTTGAGCGGTCGAACGTGAGAGCTGCATCAATGTCACGAGGCCGAGCCAGGCGGCGAAGTCGCGGCCCTGCTTGAAGCCACTGCCGGTACCGATCGCTGCCACCACGGCGCTCGAGATGATCGGGCCGATACCGGGCACGGTCATTAAGCGCTGGCAGGCCAGATCGTTCTTGGAGAGGCTCTCGATCTCGGCTGACAGCGCTTCGAGCCGCGAGTCGAGGCGGCGCAAGCCTTGATCGAGTTCGCTGATAAGACGCAGCAAGCGCGGCGAGAGCTCCTCGGGAGGCGAGCTTAGGAGCTCGGGCAGCACCTTGCGCAAGGGCGCTGGACCTTGTCGCAGGGTGATGCCGCGTTCGATCAGAAAGCCGCGGATCTGGTTGATGATGGCAGTGCGCTGGCGAACGAGGCGTGAGCGCACGCGATGCAGCGAGAGCAAATCGCTTTGCTCGGGCGTCTTAATGGCGACGAAGCTCATAGTTGGTCGCTGCACTGCGATCGCCTCGGCATCGCGGTAGTCGTTCTTGTGTCCTTTGAGAAAAGGCTTGACGTATTGCGCGGGGATCAGGCGAACGTCGTGCCCGAGTGGCTTAATCTGGCGCGCGATGTGATGCGAGCCAGAGCCGGCTTCCAGGCCGATGAGGCAGGGCGGCAGATTGACGAGCCGGCGGATGAGCTGGTTGCGCGATACCTTGATGCGCATGGCGATGGCGCCGCGTTGATCGAGGCCGACGAGGCGAAAGGTGTTCTTGCCGATGTCGAGGCCGATCGTCGCGACCGGATCGGATGATTTCTGATGGGTGTGCATCGTGAGCTCCTTGAGCTTTGATGCCTCCCCGTCTTGCTCAACGGTAGTTTTAGGCCGCTGAGCACGGCCGGGCCATCCCATTAAGGGAAATTCGACCGAGCGGAGCTGGCGTGCTAGCCACACACGGCAGAGGTGGTTGTCATGCGGCTTACGACCGAAAAAGTGCTGAAGGAACGCTTCGATTTCTTGCAAGAACTCGATCGACTGAAGTCGGTAGTTCGGCAATCATCGTTAGCCGATGGCTCGCGGCGGGAGAATTCTGCCGAACATTCCTGGCACCTCGCAATGTTCGCGCTTGTCTTGAGCGAGTATGCTGACGTCGAGGTCAACGCGGCCCACGCGGCAAACCTCCTGCTCGTCCATGACATCGTGGAGATCGATGCTGGCGATGCGCCGATCCATGCTAGCGGTGTCTCGAGAACCGAACTCGAAGCCGCAGAGCGCAAGGCGGCTGAGCGCATTTTTGGGTTGCTTCCGGCAGAGCAAGCCGCGCGACTTCGAGATATGTGGCTTGAGTTCGATGCTGGCCAATCTGCGGAAGCGCGCTTCGCCAAGGCATTGGATCGACTTCAACCACTGCTGCTCAACATTAAAGTGGGCGGTGGGACATGGAGGGAAAACGGTGTCACAGAGCAGGAGGTGGTTGAGCGCTATGGGCCGGCTATTAAAGGAGGCTCGACGACCTTGTGGCATGCTGCACGAGACCTCATCCGCGCCCACTTTGATGGCACACTAAGCAGATAGATCGAGCGGTGACGTTGCGCCCAATTTTCCTGTCAGCGAGCGAGTTGCGGAGCTTGTTCAAAGTCAGTAGCTACCACGTTCGGCTCGTAAAAAAAGTCCATGAGAGCCGTCTCGGTGCTGAGGGCGGAGCGGCTACCGAGAGGCGTTCCCGAAGCACGGCAGCGCCGTGCGGCCGGAACTCACCATCCGTCCGGCTCGTGGGCCGTTGGGACTTGGCTCCTTCAGTTCGAGGTCGCATTCGCACCTTAGCGTCGGTGCTTAGTATGGTTGCTGCGGATATTGAGCTGGAGCGGCTTAGACCGGCCACTCCGTTGCGCGCGACGTTAACGGCTCACATCTGTCATGGGACGTGCTAGGATGCAGCCATGGGTCATGGCCTTACCGCTCTAGAGCGCGCATTTCAGCTCGCGAAAGATGGCAGTTGCCATTCCGTGCTGGACATCAAGAAGCAGTTGCGCGCAGAGGGCTTTTCGATCACCCAAATAACTGGGAAGTCCCTTTACAAGCAGTTAAGAGGCCTTCTTCAGGGGGGTGGGAATGCAAACTCGCCCACGGCTCAAGGCTGCGGCGTGCTTTGCGGCCACGATCAGTCGCCGGGGTGTCCGTCTGGTTCGCCAGAGCACAGGTGGGAATTGACGCCAGACCCAGAAACCGAAGTTCCTTCAGATTAGCGACGAATGAGTACTGTTCGAGCAGAGAAATTGGCGTATCTTGGGAATTGCACATTGCGATAGGTGAGACCATTGGCGAAGGTACTGCTCCCGCGGGTTTTGGCGCCAGACATGCAGGCGAAGCGTCTACTCCAACAGGCACCTTTTGATCAGCCAACTGTCCAAATGCTTTGTCGAGTTCTCGACGAGGGATGGACCTCAATTGCCACAGGACTAGACGGTGCCGCCGAGATTGCGGTTCGTAAAAATCTAGCCGACGCTATTCTAGCGATGGCAAGGGCAGGTCATCGCGATCCGATTGTCTTGCGACTACATGCAGTCTCGCGCGCTCGTGCTCTCCTAGGCCACGCTGAGCGCCGACCGCAAAGGTCCGCATCGAGATCGTGAGCGCGCCAATCGCTCCCACGAAAGACCTCCGATCACTGCTTCGCGCAACGGACCTGTGACGCGCACTTGTGTCCGAGTTTTGTAAGACTGTCATCTTGCCGACGCAAATCACCAAATGAAATCAGCCGCCGAGACCGTTCGTCCCAGAGTGCCAATCGCACGCATCGAAAGCTCTCCATTAAGGTAAGCCGCCCCACGTCCCGCAGCTGTGGGTGATCGCGCAAGACGCGCGGAAGTCGATAATAAGGGATGCGGCTGCAGAGGTGGTGCACATGATGCATTCCGATATTAGCGGTGAACCAGCGCAAGACTGCGGGCAGGTCGTAATGCGAGCTGCCATGAAGCGCCGCATCATGCAGGTTCCAGGCAGGTGCTTTGGCCCACGACGTCCCCTCGAACTGATGCTGAACGTAAAACAGCCAAACGCCGATGGATGCCGCAAGCAGCGTGATCGGCACATGGACAAGAAGAAACGGCCCAGCACCTACCAGCCATATCATCATCACGATTATCAGCGCGATGGCTGCGTTGGTGGCCATGGCACTGATCCAGGGACGCCAACCGGCCACCAAGCGGATCGGGAGCCGGTGCTGCACAATGAAAAGATAGGCCGGACCCAGGCCAAGCATGACGATTGGATTGCGATAGAGGCGATAGCCAAAACGCCGCCACCGCCCTGACGCAAGATATTCCGCGACGGTCATGGTATTGATATCACCGATACCACGGCGTTCGAGGTGACCAGAACTCGCATGATGGATCGCATGGCTGCGCCGCCACGCTTGGTAGGGTGTCAGCGTGAGCACGCCGATCACGCGCCCAACCCAGTCATTCGCCAGGCGATGGCGGAAGAACGCGCCATGACCGCAATCATGCTGGATCATGAAGAGACGAACGAGAAACCCTGCAGCGGGTACCGCAACAACAAGAGTTAGCCAGTAGCCGAATCTTAGGGTGAACCACATTACGACCCACAGCGCGACAAAGGCCCCAGCAGTGATTGCCAGTTCAAAGACGCTGCGAGCATGGTTCGGTTCACGGTAGCGGGAGAGGATCTGGGCCCATTCACGCGCGCTAGGCCTGTCCAATCGTTTTCCTGATTCCATCAAAAACTCTTCCCTCGTTGTGCCGCAATCTTAGTTCGCCACAGGCCAAGCACGCAGAACGTTGGCGCCACCGTGATGGCTTCCTGATGGCGCCGTCAGTGTAGGACGTCGGCTGCCGAAGCTAGCGTTGCCTCGGTAACTCTTGCCGTCGTGCATGGTGGAGAAAACTCAAGAGGAGCAGCCAATGGATCGAGATGCTATCAGGCGACTATTAGGGCCGATACGGAAACCGATTTTCTGCCCGAACCGTCCGCAGATGCGCTAAGCCAAGCGGATAGGCGCATGGTCAACGCCGCCGAATACATTGCTCTCATCTCGGTCAAATCGACTAGAAGCCTGATCGATTGCCTGATCGATTGCCTGATCGATTGATTGTGCGCCTGGAGGCATCGCGCAGACGAAGTCATAACACTGGAGCGCCAGCCTCGGCATCAGTGCGCGGTTATGACACTTGAACTTCGTTCAGGTCTGCACACGCGGCCAGCGGAGGCGACCGCGCGTGTGGGTGGGAGGTATTTCGCAGCCCACGGAACCGCGCCATGGGCCTTACCCCTGCGCTCCAAAGAGCGGTCAGGCCATTTCGATTTGCGCGGCCTGTTTGCCGCGGCCTTTCCGGTCGTCCTCAAGAACGAACGTCACCTTGTCACCTTCGTTGAGCGAACGTATGCCGGCGCGTTCGAGCGCAGTCGCGTGCACAAAGACATCCTTTGAACCGTCAGCGGGTGTGATGAACCCGAAGCCCTTTGCACCGTTGAAAAACTTTACTGTTCCAGTGATTCGCATGATGAAGAAGTCTTTCCGTCGCGTGAGAGAAAGCCGGTCAATTGGGCTCACGCATAGCCCTGGCAACTCAGGTTCGGGTAAGGCACTTGGCCGGTGAGGCAGCGAGTGTTCTAACCAAAAGAGAGGGCGCGGCCCACCATGGATCGCACCGGCCCGCCCGGATATGGGCTGCTCCGAGGGCAATTGCAAGCAGATTGAGAAAAATGACATGACTGCTGCATAACTCAGGCGTATGATGGTGTTGCGTCCGCAGACAACAGGCGTGATCGCGCGCCGGCACGCGACTACCCGGTAAAAAAACATCGATCCATTTTGGCAGCTAACTGAGGCTTCAATGGAGCAAGGGGCGTCGCCGTTTTTGCGCCGAATTAACCAAATGGGTGTGGGAGAACTGGCAATTGCATTCGTCAACAAATCGAGTACGGCAACACAAATTCAAAGTCGGGCAGGTTGTCGACTTCAACCCTGGACGTTCAGGCATGCCGCCGTCGTCTTGGCAATACAAGATCGTGCGCCTTCTCCCACCTGACGGCAGCGACCTGCTGTACCGCATCAAGTCGTCTGGTGAGACATTCGAGCGGGTAGCAAGGGAGCAGGATCTCGCGGGCAGATAGGTTCATCATTGGACGGTCCGGCAGGTTGGATTGGATGCCTACGCTTCACCACTATATAGACGCAGCCATCGCGGTTGCGATCATGCTGACGTTGAGCGTCATAGCGGGATTTCTGGCATTTGGTGTGACCGATGACCGATCGGCCATCGCGGTCACAATGGTGGTTGTGTTCCTACTGACGGCTGCGGTTCTACTGGCTCGCGTTTGGCTGTCATCATCGAGCGCTGTTAGACCCAAAGAACCTGGCACGCGATAAACTAGTTTCTCTGCAGGATATCGCATCGCAATGCGAGATAGAGTCCGTCAAAATCCGCCGCACCGAACGGGGAACCGGCGTGCCGCGCCAGGGGTCTTCGCCTTCAGAGGGACAGCATCACGAAATAGAACCGGCGACGGTTTTGCCAATGCCAAGTGGCAATACCATCGATACTTGGCCCTGGCACAAGCAGCAGCCTTGAGCGGCGATGTGGTTGCGGCACAGAATTTTTATCAGCATGCCGAGCACTTTTTCAGAACTATGAGGGGAGAGGACGCCTAGCCGGGGGTGTTGCTGAATGAAATTTGCTAAAGGTTGCAGTTCTTCTGCGATCCCGCCACTCGCTATTTTCTGTCAATCATGCTAGTCTCGAGCGTGGCTAAGCGAGCAACAACAACGACTTTCGTCGTCGAGCACACCAATTATGGCTGGTCCGTCGGGGCTGGGTCCGAGCGTATGGGCTTGTTTGTGACCCAACGCCAGGCGCTTGATGAGGTGAAAAAGCGCCGCGCCGAACTTGCAGCGAAGGGACAACGCAGCACACTCGTGGTAACCGGCAGTGAGCCGATCCCAATAGGCAACCGGACCTCGCGCCCTTACTGGTCTCGTCGCTAACTCTTGGGCGCCACGTCGCACAATCCGTACCAAGAGAGCCGCCGCAAGGCCGTCACGCTTGGATGGCGCGGTATTTGCCCTCCTTGGCAGCCACTGCTGATCGGGGCAGGCTGCCGGTTCTTCAGCGGCGCATACGAATTTTCGATCCCGCGCATCGTACGTTTCGCATCGCTTTTCGGCTAGTAGGCCTGGGCTGATGGAGGTCCGATCAGTGAGAGCCATGCCAGCTGCAAGCTTGGCGAGTCCAAATGACGTCAATGACCTGCCGCGGCGGACGTGCACTTGCGACTTCGCTTCCGTCCCAATCCAGAAAGTGCCGCCGAGTATTGTCGAAATCGATTAGCCCAAAGTATTTAGAGCAATTCCGTCGTATGCCGAACTCGCGGCATAGGTTCGTCCTTGGCTCTACCTTAGCGGCTCATCTAGACCGCTTGGCAAAGAAATCCAAAGCACGGTCTGCGCTTTTTGGGAGTGCCGCGAGAGGTGACCCTTACCATGCGTATCCTCGACGAGAACAAAGTTGCCGGCGGGAACGTGGCGGACTTCTCCGTCGCTGGTTTGATACTCGACAGAGCCATCGAGCCTTACAGTCAGCACGCGCTCAGGCACCGTGTGCCAACTAACTTGCCGCATACCTTCTGGGATGCGAGTGAAACGGATACGCGACGCCGGATAGTGCGCCGATAGCTCGAACGGGGCGGAATCTGGGAAGATTGACTTTTTTAGGGTCGGGATATCGACCTCATCGAAATGGGATTCACCGTCCGGTGAAGCGTAGATCCGTAAACACTTCATTGTGCACCTCGTTCAGGACAGGAGACCCAATCGGCGAAACGCCGTTATGGTAGCTCGGACCGCCCGATGGTCCCAGCGCTCTTGTCCGGATCAGGCGAGAAGCGGCATGGCACCGACGCTCTGAGCACGTCTTCTTGTACCCCGACAGCCGTCGACGTCCGGCGACTACGGCCCCGTGCACTCACGGTCAATCATGGTAGCCAAGCAGAAACGACCTAGGCATTTGTAGGGTTTAGGCCGCCGGCGAGTGGTTTCCGGAGACCATTTGAAAGCGATGGGGGCTCGAGGCAGCACACTAGGCGAAAGGCTCGCCTCGTTCCCTCGCTTGGGATTGGCGCAGCTTCCGACCGCGCTGGAACCGATGAAGCGGCTGACGGCTCACCTCGGCGGGCCGCAGCTTTGGGTTAAGCGCGAGGATGCGACCGGCCTCGGCTTCGGCGGCAACAAGCTCCGCAAGCTTGACTATGTGCTGCACCAGGTACTTTCGAGCGGTGCCGACACAATTGTATCGGGTGGTGTCGTGCAGTCGAATAGCCAGCGGCAAGTTGCAGCTGTCGCGGCCAAGCTCGGACTGAACTGCCATCTTGCCGTCTATCACGGCCGACTTGAGCCTCCAACGCCCGAATACAAAACCTCTGGCAACGCCTTTCTCAATCGGCTCTTTGGCGCGCACTTGCATGACGTCGCGTGGACCGGAGACCGCAATGCTTCAATTCGCGCACTCGTCAGCGATCTCGAAGCTCGCGGCCGCAAACCGTATTTTGTTCCATATGGCGTCTCTAATGCGCTCGGTGCGATCGCCTATGCCACGATGATTTGCGAGCTCGACACCCAGGCCACCCAGTTGGGTTTCGCTCCAAGCGCAATCGTCCATTGCACGGGCAGCGCTGGAACTCAGGCCGGACTTGTCGTCGGCGCATCCCTGGCAATGCCGAATACGCGGATCGTTGGAATCGACATCGATGCCGAACCCGAGCGAGTGCGCGCTGATGTCGTGGCGTTTGCACGCGAAGCGTCCCACATGCTCGATATTCCGTTCATCGAAACGTCCGTTGAAGTCGTTGCAGGGCACGCCGGGCCAGCCTACGGCATCCCACACCGGGCCACGATCGAAGCAATCCGATTGGCGGGCCAACTCGAAGCCCTGCCACTCGATCCAGTCTATTCCGGCAAAGGGCTTGCAGGTCTGATCGCTCTGATCCGGGAAGGACGTTGGGCTAAAGGCGAGGATGTTGTCTTCGTACATACTGGAGGGGCACCTGCGCTTTTTGCGTATCAGAGTGCGCTTGGGATCTGATTTGGCGGGGCCGCAGAGCAATGTTCCAGCTGCCGGTTCAAAACCGGAACCGCTGCTTGATGCATAGCTTTCCGCAGCAACGGATCAATCGCCGGCATGCCATCGACGCGTAGAACACCTCTCTTGTAACCTATAGTTGGCCCAAGCTTCACACTGCCGAGGATGCAGACTTGGCCTCGTCGATGAGCAGCTGGCGCGCCTGCGGTAGCAAGAGTTTTTCTGAAACTGGATCGGACTCTAGGCGTGTTGGCCTTGAAATGCAGAAGATGGAACGCCGACGGGCTCATTGTCGCGACCTTGGCAACCATCTCGACGTCGACGGACTCGGCGTAGCGCTCGGTCGGGCGGTTATCTGCGAATATGACAAGGGGCCTTATGCGGGCGTCGGCGCGCATGTGCAGAAAGCCTTCGCGACCATCGTGCCGCCTGATGCCGACGCCTCAGCTTTGGCGGGTGCGATCGTGCGGGTGGTCAACACGCTCTTCGGCAAGCGGCCTTTCCGCCTGCACATCGATCCCACCGAGGACGGAGCCAGCGTCGGCTTCACGGTGCTCGATCGCGTCCGCGCCGAGATGCTCGACCGTGTCGGTTTGTCGGATGTGCTGAAGCTTACAGTGCGTGTGTAGGGCGATCATGACGATGGGGCAAGGCTAGCGCAATTTACCGTTGGCCTTGACCCGTTTCCACAGGACCGGTCCATATGCCCCGTTTGCTTCCCTGTGCAGCGAAGCATCGGGTGGAGGATCCCTCAGCATCATGGACGGGCATCCGCCGTGGCGAGAATTCGATCAGTTTGCAAATACCCATGGGTTAGCGAACCAACGGACTATCCCAGACGAGCACCAGCAGCCCTTTGAGCTGAGCAAAGCGATTGGGTCCTAGTTCGGTGCTCCAATCGCGCTCGATGTCGCGCAGTATGTCGATGATTTTTGAGTATGCAGCGCGTCCGCGTTTGGTAAGGCGGACGACGCGCGCATTGCCATCACCCACTACGTCCGATCGGACGATATAGTCGAAGCCCTCAAGGCTCCGAAGTAGCTGGTTTAAGGCCTGTTTGCTGATGCCGGCGCGCTCCGCGAGGATGCTCGGGCGTACTCCATCCGGCCCGGGAAACTGCAACACCGCCATATGCGGCAGGCGTACGTCGTCAAAGCCGGCGGCGTTGAGCTCCCTGATAATCCGGCGATGTATCGTCTGAGCGGGAACGCGCAGCAGGGCGCCGATCAGCATGTCCGCGGTCTTGGCCGGCAGGACTTTCGAGGGTGGGGGCATTTGACAGACAGGTAAATGGCGTTTACTGCATAACGTAGCTTACCGGAGGAAATCGCGCAATGCTCCGATCCGCTATGGATCTCCAAGTCAATCCAGCCGAAGAAACCATTGGCACAAAGGGACTTGCCGTTCGGTTCCTCCTGACCGGAGACAACTCGAACGGCAGCATTGCAGCTTTCGAGCTCGTGGTGCCGGCTCTCCAGCGCCTCCCGGCTCCGGCGCATAGCCACAACCACTACGAAGAGACGATCTACGGCATCGACGGCGTTTTGACCTGGACCGTCGATGGAAACCAGATCGATGTTGGGCCAGGACAAGGGCTATGCATTCCGCGAGGAGCCGTTCATCGGTTCGATAACAACGCAAGCCGGGCTGCGAAGGTACTTTGCGTGATAACGCCAGCCGCAATCGGTCCGGAGTATTTCCGCGAGGCTTTCTCGGTGCTCAACGCCGCTGCTGGTGGTCCACCGGACCGGGCCAAGATGGCAGAAATCATGCGCCGTCACGGTTTGACACCAGCGGGGCCTCAGACATACTAACTAGTCCACAATTTACCCTACACAAGCTTTTTTGATGTGCTAATGTGTAATTCGTGAAGATCGACGGACGCACATTGAGCCACGAGACTTCGGAAGCCATGCGGCGGATGGCGGTGAAGTGTGTGCGCGAGGGAAAGTCACCAAGCGCGGTGATGAAGAGCTACGGGCTGTGCCGCACGACAATCTACCCTTGGCTACGAGCGCACGGGGAGGGCGGTGAGACGGCGCTTCAATCGCGCCCGTCGACGGGGCGGCCACCGACCTTAAGCGCGCGCCAACAGTTTCAGGTGCGCCGTTGGATCTGCGGCAAGGATCCACGCCAACACGGGTTCGACTTCGGTTTGTGGACGCGTAGGATCGTCGCCGAGCTGGTGGAGGAGAAATTCAAGCACAGGCTCAGCGTAACGGCTGTAGGTCAACTCCTGGCCACGCTCGAAATCACGCCGCAAAAACCGTTGCGGCGCGCTTACGAGCGCGATCCCATAGCGATCGCCAAGTGGAAAGAGAAAGACTATCCGAAGCTGAAGGCCCGCGCCAAGCGGCGGGGCGCGGACATTTTCTTCATCGATGAGGCCGGCGTGCGGTCGGATGCGGCCTTGCAGCGCACTTGGGGCGCCAAAGGTGAGACGCCGATCGTGGCAACTAGTGGTCAGCGCCAGCGCGTCAACGCCATTTCAGCGGTCAACGCCAGTGGCGCCTTCTGGTACGATGTCTATACCGGTAAGTTCAATGCCGCACTGTTCATTACCAAGCTCAAAGCCTTCATGCGTCGCCGGCGGCGACCGGTGTTTCTCGTGCTCGACGGCCATCCTGCCCATCGTGCCAAGATCGTCGCCGCCTACGTGCAATCGCTCAAGGGCCAGCTCGAACTGCACTTCCTGCCTGGCTACGCTCCGGACCTGAACCCGCGACGAGTTCGTTTGGAACCACTTGCGCCAGAGCGGCGTCACCAAGACGCCACTCAAGCAGAACGAGCAGCTCAAGGCCCGCGTTGAGAAGGATCTCGCCAAAATCAAGCGCAGCCCCCGCCTAGTCCGTTCGTTTTTTCGTGCAGAGAGTGTAGGCTATATTCTGGACTAGGTAGTAAGTCTGATGAGCCGAGTAGCCCGGAAGGACATGCGTAGTGGGTTTCAAGATCGGGATTGTCGGAGCCACAGGTGTCGTCGGCGACGCCATGCGCAGGGTTCTCGCGGAGCGGCGATTCCCGACGGACACCTTACGCTTGTTTGCCTCGGCCCGATCTGCGGGCAAACAACTCCCTTGGAGCGGGCGCGAGATTACCCTGGAGGATGCAGCCGTGGCGGACCCGACCGGGCTCGACATTGTGCTGTTCTCGGCGGGTGCTGCGACCTCCCGAGAATTGGCTCCTAGGTTCGCTGCGGCCGGCGCAGTTGTGATCGACAATTCCTCGGCTTGGCGAATGGACCCTAGCGTCCCGTTAGTGGTGAGCGAAGTCAATCCTCATGCGATCGAGGTTCGTCCAAAGCGCATTATTGCGAATCCGAACTGCACGACCATGGCGGCTATGCCAGTCCTCAAGCCCTTGGACAAGGAGGCTGGTTTGATCCGGCTGGTCGCATCCACCTATCAGGCGGTGTCCGGTGGCGGTCAGCCGGGCGTGGATGCGCTGTCGAGGGAGGTCAAGGCGGTTGCCGATCGGTCCGAGGCGCTGGCAATAGATGGCTCGGCGCTCTCGTTCCCAGCTCCTCAGAAATTCGCCAAGACAATTGCATTCAATGTGCTGCCCTACGCGGGCGCATATTCAGGTGATGAGGGATGGACCGACGAGGAGCTGAAGCTCGTCAACGAAAGCCGAAAGATCCTCGAGCTTCCGAACCTGAAAGTTGTCGGGACCTGCGTGCGGGTTCCGGTTTATACAGGCCACTCGCTTTCGCTCAACGCGGAATTTGCGCGGCCATTGAGCGTCGCTCGCGCCAAGGAGCTGCTCTCGGTGGCTCCCGGTGTGGAGGTCGTTGATGTCCCAACGCCACTCGAGGCAGCCGGCAAAGACGCAAGCTACGTTGGCCGCATCCGCCGCGATCCGACCGTGGACAACGGATTGATGCTATTCGTAACCAACGACAACTTGCGAAAGGGCGCGGCGCTAAACGCCGTGCAAATCGCGGAACTCGTGGCGCGGGGATTGCCTCGATCTCAGACAGCACTTCGGGCGAGTGTGGCAGCTCGGTAGGGCAGGTCACAACCCAGTCGGTGGGTCAATGGTCGCTCTCGCTCACAGCTCCCAGGGCGCAAACCTACCCCGCTGCTCTGGCAATCCCGCGGCAGAGCCAGCCACTGGAATAGGCTGTGGTTTGCGAAGGCCTTTTCCTGTCCACCGCCCGCGGTCCGACGGTCTCCCCCGAAGTGGGTATCGAAGGATTATCCGAGCACAGCCATTTACCGGCCGTGATCAGGAAAGCCGGTCTTGAATGGGCCGCCCGGCTTAAGGATGGTCAGGGCGCGATCCATTCACCATTTTGGAGCATCACCCGGCGACCGCAGATACCAGCCCGGCCAGTCTCACCGCCGATCAGGGCGCACGTTCTGCTGCCTTGGACCGCGTCCGGAGAGCATCACCCCAACAGCCTCGGACGCGGTCGCTCCTTTCGCTGCGGTCGAATGACTGCTCGAGCTCTCGGCAGCGCAACCTAGAGCGCCAACAGTGCGATGAGCTCAGAGCTCACTAGCGCCGCGCTCGCGCCGCAGTCACCACGTTGAAACTGGCATAGCCGATCGGACATATCGAGGTCCCTGCAAAAGCTCAATTCTGCCATTCGTCCGCCTCTTTAGTGCATTTTGATGTAGACAGCGCTATATTGATAGGGATATATCGTGTGCGCATGGTTATCGGGCTGCGGCCGCGCACGCACCTCTCGACATCAATCGTTGGCGTGCACCCGCCACGCAGCAAACCTGGTGGACAACTCTAATGAGCTTGAGCAGCAAACAACGGCCCAGTTGATCGGCGAGTTGCGGCGGCGGTTGGCCGCGGAGGTGGCCAATCGGGAGAAAATGCAACGGCGCCTTGAGACTGTTACGTCTGAACGAGACACCGAACGGCGACAGCGCCGCGCCTCGGAGGAATGCGAGCGCGAGCTGCGCCAAGAACTGGAGTCGGTGGAATTCTCGCTGTCCGACCAACTGCCGACCTTCGCTGGGGATGACGAACAGGGCATCGATCTGCGGGGAACCATTCTTCTCTACGTGGGAGGTCGAGTGCACCAAAGTCCCAAATTGCGTGCGCTTGTCGAGCGCTCGGGAGCTTCCTTCTTGCACCATGATGGTGGCATCGAGGACCGCAGCGGATTGCTCGAGGCCCAGGTGTCCCGGGCGGATGTCGTGTTCTTCCCGGTTGATTGCGTGAGCCACAACGCCGTGGGGACGGTGAAGCGCATGGCTCGGTATATGGGTAAGCCATATGTAGCGCTACGAAGCTCAGGATTGACCGGCGCTTGCCGCCGCGCTGCGCAAAATCTCGACTGAGCGACGGGCCGTGGATCAGCT
Source organism: uncultured Alphaproteobacteria bacterium (assembly GCA_963775835.1). Lineage (GTDB taxonomy): Bacteria > Pseudomonadota > Alphaproteobacteria > Rhizobiales > Hyphomicrobiaceae > AWTP1-13. The sequence goes on from CAVZKV010000002.1 coordinate 174,452, forward strand.
ACGCGTGCAAGTACGTGCCGAGATGGGAGAGTGAGCCTGAATTGCAGGCGGGTAGTAGCATCCTCATCAGGCGGATGCCGGATTTTTCATCGCGAAAGCGATAGATGCGCACGATTTCCCAGCGTGCGCCCTGGACCATGTCGCGGCACGCGACCTTGCGTCCCGGCGAGCAATCCTTGGCTCTCGTCGAGGAGCCTGCTGCGGTAGCGATGCTCTGCTCGAATTTTTTCACGCTTGCCTTGTTAAACGTCGGCGGCCGTCGTGAGGCCGGATCTGAGCCGTTGCGAAAGGGAATTGTTGAGCCGGAGCGCTCTTGGCACTTGCAGTAGCTGAAAAAGCTGATCAAGGGGCGGGCTGGCTCCCACTGCAGGGCAATGGGAGCCAAGACGTGAACCAACCGACAGCAGCGACACGTGAGTTGGGTGCACCTGCCGCCCTGTCCTCGGTCGGCGGCGCAATTATGCTAATATGGGACGCTGCGTGAAGGAGCAAAGTTGAACCGTCAGTACGGGCTGAAGTCCTAAGGGTCTAAATGCCTTTCCCTTCACCTCCATGGCGGTTCGGGGACTTGCGCCACACCGAGATGCAAAACGTCGGATTGAGTTGCTTGAACCGTTTCCCCATAACGGCGCGCTCAGCCGGTTTGGGCGGTCTTCGAACTCGTCCCTACCGAGAGTCGCCACCCGTATCAATTATCGCCTTGCGGACGCAAAACAGACGACACGATGGTATGGGAGGCGGCACAACTGCAAAAGGAAGTGACGGATGGTTCGGGCCCCATCTGGTACGCTAGCGGAACGCTACGACCGCGGCCTACGTTTGCGGAAGAAGGCTGCGCGGGAAAAGCACGCTGATTTCAAGGTGCCGGTAGTCCGCGACGCGGTGGCGATTCTCGCAGCGACCGATCGCTTCCGCGTGCCGGAGCTGGTACCTGTCCGCTATGAGCGCATGCTGACAAGCGCGTTCGCCTTCCTACGCGGCGCCGCCGCGGTAATGGCGGAGGACCTCCGGCAGCAACCGACCACGGGCATATCGGTGCAGGCGTGCGGCGACTGCCATCTGATGAATTTCGGTGCCTTTGACACCCCCGAACAGAACGTCCTGTTCGATATCAACGATTTTGACGAGACTTTGCCAGGCGTTGATTTCACCGTCGACGTCAAGCGGCTGGCGGCAAGCGTTGTGGTTGCTGTTTTGGCGGCAGGCCTCTCGAAAAAACGGGCCAGGGCGATCGCGGCAACCACAATTGAGGCGTATCGCACCCGGATGCGCAGCCTAGCAAAGCGCTCTCCGCTGGAAATTTGGCATAGTAAGATCGATCTCGCGAGTGAGATCGAGCGTATCGAGCACCCCGGGCTCCGTCGCGAACTGCGAGGCATCCTCGTCAAGGCGCGCGACCATCTGGCGGAGGACGACAACTTTCCCCATCTGGTAAAGGGAAAGCGGACGCGGATAGAAAACCGGCCGCCGCTCATCTATCATTTCACATCCAAGGGCGATGCTGTTCACCACGTGGACGCCAAGCGTGCGCTCCGCGCTTATGAAACACGCCTCGCACCCGAACGACAATCTCTGCTCAATCGCTATACGCTCAAAGACATAGCCTTCAAGGTAGTCGGGGTCGGCAGCGTTGGCACGTTCTGTGCCATCGGGCTGTACATGTGCGGTGACGGCACGCCGCTGTTCCTCCAGATCAAAGAGGCTGGCAAATCGGTGCTTGAGCGATTGGCGCCGAAATTCAAGGGTCATCAGGGCCAGCGGGTGGTGGAGGGCCAACGCGTCATGCAAGCCGCGAGCGACATTTTCTTGGGTTGGACAGAGGACGTCGCATCACGCCGACACTTCTATGTGCGCCATCTGAAGAATCGGCGTCTCGGTTCGGTTGGCGAGCTCGTTGAGGAGCGAGCGCTCACAAGTTACGCGCGCCTGTGCGGGCGCACGCTGGCTCGCGCCCACGCGCGCTCCGCGGACCCGGCAGTGCTCGCGGGGTATTTGGGCAAGCGCGGCGTCTTCGACGACGCGATCGCTTCATTTGCGATGGCCTATGCGGTGCGGAACCAATGCGACTATGAGCAACTCATGACGGCGAACGCGCAAGCAAGGGAGAAATGACCTAGCGATTTGTTTGCAACCGCTTGTATTCCATGCATTCAGATCGGTATTGGCCACAAGGAATAGTTCGGTCCATCGTTTGCTCAAGCGCCGTCAATACACCACAGTCCTTCAAATTTCGCCGCTTCGCGAGCGCGGTCGGTCAACCTCGCCCGGGTCAAATGCGCAAGTCCCTCGCGCGCATGCACCCGATTGTGATCTGGGCGATTACGGTGATGCGCGCAGCGCGCTTTCCCACGGGTACAGTGCCATCGTGCGACCGCAGGTTTTTCACTGGCCAGCTCGCATGTTCGCTGGCAAGAGTACAAAGTTGTGGCTCCGGCGGTGGCCAAGATTGGCGGCGCAGGTGGGACGGCCATGCGCACCGTCGCTGCATCCCGCGGGATGAAAAACCGCGGGCCAGGATTGGGGATTTCGGATGGTTGCCAGCGACAGCTTCGTCGAATTCGTGCGCGAGCAGCTTGCTCCGCTTGGCCGCGTCACCATGCGGCGTATGTTCGGCAAGACCGGCGTGTTCTGCGACGGGCTGATGTTCGGGATGGTGAGGGACGACACGCTCTACTTTCGGGTTGATGACCACAACCGGGCGACCTTTGAGGAGGCCGCGTCGTTTCCGCCCCTCAACTACGAGAAGAAGGGCTGCACCATAGACCTCTCTTTTTGGCGCGTGCCGGAGCGGCTGTTCGACGAAGCCGATGAGTTCGTCATGTGGGCGCGAGCGGCGCTGGCGGCCGCGCGCCGGGTCGCGGCGAAGAGAGAGCGGACAACGAGAAAACAAAAATCGCAGCCCTAACCAATGTGAGGATGCTAGCCAGCCGACGAGCGCGCGCAAAAGGCCGCGCGAAGGCGGACCACCCGTTGCTCGACGATCGACAGCGTTTGACGTCGATCTGAACGGGAAGGCCATCGCAACCGTCAAGGGGTGGCCAAGCCTCCTAAGTATGTCTGGCTGGCCTCCTATAGACCTAGCTCGCTCAAACCGGGATGGTCGTCGGGGCGCCGTCCCAGCGGCCAGTGGTACATACGCTCGCTGGCTTTGATGGGTAGGTCATTGATACTGGCGATGCGCCTGCGCATCAGCCCGTGCTCGTCGAATTCCCAGTTCTCGTTGCCGTAGCTGCGGAACCAGTGACCGCTATCATCGTGCCATTCGTAGGCGAAACGAACCGCGATACGGTTGTCGTGGAAGGCCCATACCTGTTTGATCAGGCGGTAGTCCAGCTCCTTGGTCCACTTGCGCATAAGAAAAGTCTCTATGGCGTCGCGACCTTGGAAGAATTCCGCACGATTGCGCCATTGACTGTCGACGGTGTAGGCGAGTGCCACCTTTGCGGGATCGCGAGTGTTCCAAGCATCTTCGGCCATGCGGGCCTTTTGCGCCGACGTATCGGCTGTGAATGGCGGTAGAGGCGGACGGTTCATAGCTTCTCTCCTTCGCGGGTGCTCGTCCATTTTCGCGTCTAACGTAGCGTCTTTCCGCCTGTCGACCTCGTGCCGACAAATGCGAGAGTTGCAGACGACGGCGCGCGGTCACGGCAGGCTGTGCGCAGGATGGCGCTTTACCGGTTGCAGAAAGCTTCGAAATCTAGCGCGAAGACGGTGCATGCCCCAGGTGAGAGTCCAGGAAGCGCGGCCTTAAGCCTGGCAGGCCTTGTCGCGTGTCTGCGATGCGCGCTAGCCTCGTTTTCATGAACCGCGATGCCGTTGTACTGGTTTTGATCTCGGCGGTGCTGTTTGGTGCCTCTACGCCAGCGGCCAAAGCTCTGCTCGGCGCCATCGATCCCACTATCCTGGCGGGCCTGCTCTATTGCGGCGCAGGCATCGGCGTTGCCTTCCTTCGCCATTTTTGGCACCGATTCCTGTCGGCGCCCGGGGCTACCGAGGTGGCGCTCAGCGGCAGCGATTGGCCATGGTTGTTGGCTGCGATCCTGGTCGGCGGCATCATCGGTCCAATTCTCCTAATGCTTGGTCTCACCCACACCGACGCTGCTGCTGCGTCGCTGCTTTTGACGCTTGAAGGCGTCGCCACGGCCTTGATGGCATGGTTCATTTTCAACGAAAATTTCAATCGCCGTGTTGCGCTAGGCATGGCGTGTCTCGTTGCCGGTGCCGTCGTTTTGTCCTGGTCGCAGCAACCAAACCTGGCCAGCGTGGCCGGCCCAATGGCGATCGTCGGCGCCTGCATCGCCTGGGGCCTCGATAATAATTTGACGCGCAGGGTCTCCCTCGCTGACCCACTGCAGATCGTGGAGCTGAAGGGGTTGATCGCCGGACCCGTGAATTTGCTGCTCGGTTTCTCCGCCGGTGGCCACCTACCCGGATGGTCCGCGCTTGCTGCCGCCGGCCTTATAGGCTTCCTCGGGTTCGGCGTCAGCCTTGCGCTCTTCGTCCGGGCTCTGCGCCATCTCGGCACTGCGCGCACCGCAGCCTATTTCTCGACGGCACCGTTTTTTGGCGCGGTTGTTGCCATCGTGTTCCTGCATGAGCCGTTGACCCTCCAGCTGATCGCTGCGGGCCTGATGATGGCGGTCGGCGTGTGGCTGCATTTGACCGAGCGGCACGAGCACGAGCACGTTCACGAATCAATGGAGCATGCGCATCCGCACGTTCATGATGCGCATCACCAACACGAGCACGGTCCGGATGATCCTCCGGGAGAACCCCACACGCACGCCCATCGTCATGAACGCCTCAAGCACACGCACCCGCACGTGCCGGACATGCACCACACGCACGAACATCGGACTGACCGCGTGAAGCGTGGTTCCGCTGGCTGAGCCGCCGGCAGGATGGCTCAGCCGGCCTCGTATTGCTTCAAAAGCGCAATGAAGCGTTGCGGCGCCTTCTGCAGAAGCGCGTCGCAGGGTAGCCCGTACTTGCTGTGCATGACCTTCAAACTGTTGGCAGGGTCGCTGTTGATGGTCTCGACCATCTCTTTCAGCGCGACCTGGACCCTTTTGGTAGCCACCTTCTCATCGACACCGATGTAGCGCGCCACATTGATCCCTTGGCTCAGCATCGCTTGCCCAATCGATTTGATGCGCCCGACAGCGCCTCTCCTCATTTCCGATCTGGCGGAATTCTCGACAATTGAAGATAGCAAGGAGAAATAGGCGGCGCAGGTGCACATCTCGTGGCTGAGATCGTCAAGGCCGGATCGGCCTTTGTCGCGACTTTCTTCCCCAGCTTGTGCAGGAGCCAATAGTCCGCAACAGAGCACTGCTAATGCAAGCTGCTTTGCGATCGATGTTGTCCGCATGATCGATCCTTTTGCATGGCGCCAGGGATTCGACGCGCGCCGGTCCGGATAAGGGTGGACGGCTTCGGGCAGATAGAACTCGGATCCTCGACGAGATTGCCCTGCCAAAGAAACGATCCGGCGTCGGTGGGCAACGATCGGCTCTGGATCTCGAGCAACCTTGTCGTGCCCGCGCCGTTTGGACCGATCTGGCCGAGGATCTCGCAGCGGCGCACGTTCAACGCAGGTAGCGAGAGCCGCGCCGAAACGGTGCGACATGTTCTGAGCCTTCAACACGGGCCGCGAGCCGGCTTCAGGACTTCACCGCTGCCTGTGCGTCCAAGACTTGCCTCAGCGATTGGGCGAGATCAATAGCTTTGCCCTTGCCCCAGTAATGCAGGAATAAGTAGCGGGGCTGCTCGTGGCTCATGTGCTGATGGATGGCGACGATGTTGATGCCTTCCTGGCGCATGGCCCGCAGGACAGGCTGCAGCTCGTTCTCCAGCATGGCGAAGTCGCCGTCGACGAACGCGGCCTCGTCGCTGCCTGCAAACGCCGCCCAGGTGTTGACGCCCATCTCCCTGCCAACGGGCAGCCCGTGCATGGTCGCGCTACGCCCGACGACGACCTTGAACATCCCCTGGTTGGATTGGCCCTTCATTCCCAGGGCCGTCTCTAACGGTGCGGATGTGATGGAACTGGGAGACGCAACGCTGCCGGCGAAGGATTTGCTGGGGGCGGGGTTGGCAACCCGGATCTCCGCGATTTTGTCGTAGACCTTTTTCACACCCTCGGCGAGAGTTTTGGCATCCCCATGCCCTCCGATATGCATGAAGTAGACCTTGGGCTCATCGAAGAAAAAGTGATTGTGCAGCGCGGTCACTTCGAGACCGGCGTCGAATGCGGCACTCATGGCCGGATTGACCTCGTCCTCAAACACAACCGTGTCCCCCATCATCAGCGCTCGGGCTGCTGTCTGGTCTGGCGTGAACGCCGCCCAGGAACCGAGGCCCATAAACGGCGGCATGTTCCATTGATCGACCCGAACCTTCACGTCGGTCCTGGGATTGGTGATCTTGAAGACGCGCTCTTCGGGGATCAACTGCCCCTTGAGACCCGTGGCCTCTTCAATGGCCACCGTATCGAGGTTCAGATCTTGGGCAAGCAGCCGCGGGTGGTAGAAAAAGGCGAGGGCGGCTGCGCCGACAAGCAGGGAAAGGGTCAGTGACAATTTGGGTCGCATGGAGACCTCCAAATGTTGAGGCTGCGCCTCGGCAGCCTGCCGTGATCCCCCTGTGTTCGAAACTTCAAGTGCGCCTTGCGGTTCGCAATGTCACGCCGATTTGCTGTAGGCGGCAAACAGCCTGTCCGCATTGGCCCAGCGGATCACGTTCATGAAGGTGTCAACGTAGGTCGCTGCCTTGGCGCCGTAGACGATGTGATAAGAATGCTCGTACATATCCAACGCCAGCATCGGTCGGCCGCCGGCGAGCGTGTGGCAATGATCCGAGCGATGCTCTTCGCCTCACCGGCGGCGACGACCATATAGCTGAAGACGACACCAGCAATTGAGACACTCCAGATCAGGCGATCGCTCCCACCACATAAAGACCAATGCCTACAAGGCAGCATGCCGCCAGCGTCGGAAGCATCCCGATCTTGAAGCGGAAGACAGCGATTGCCGCGGCCAGCGACAGCAGAAGCGCCCAAGGATCTACGCTGGTGAAGATCGGGGCTTCGAAGGCAAACGGAAACGTTTGCACCGATACCGTCTGGCGAAAGACCGTATGGATGGCAAACCATATTGCCAGGTTGAGCACCACCCCGACCACAGCGGCCGTGATGGCCGACAAGGCCGCGCTCAGTGCTTTGTTGCCGCGCAGCGTTTCAATAAACGGCGCACCTAGGAAAATCCAAAGGAAGCAAGGCGTGAACGTCACCCAGGTCGCGAGCAGCCCACCCAAGGTGCCGGCCAGCATCGGCGAAAGCGCGCCCGGATGGCGAAATGCCGCCATGAAGCCGACGAACTGCAGGACCATGATCAGCGGCCCGGGCGTCGTCTCGGCCATGCCAAGGCCGTCCAGCATCTCGCCGGGCTTGAGCCAGCCGTAGTGCTCGACCGCTTGCTGGGCGACGTAGGCCAGCACGGCGTAGGCGCCGCCGAAGGTCACCATCGCCGTCTTGCTGAAGAACACCGCGATCTGGCTGAAGACGTTGTCTGCCCCGAGCCAGAGGAGCAGCGAGACCGGGATCAACCAAAGCGCCAGCCAGACGGCGGAAACTCGCAAGGCGCGCGAGGACGGTCGGGCGTGGTGCTCGGGCAGTCGTCGCCGAGCAGGCTCTCGACGACGACCACTCCGCCTTGCCTCTGCCTGGTCCGTGGCCTCCGCCGGCCTGAAAGGCGGCAGCCTCCGCGACCGCCGACGAAGCCGATCGGCGCCGCGCGCAAAGATGATGAGCGGGAACGGGACGTTGAGAAAGAAGATGCCGACGAAAGCCGCGGCGGCGAGCGCGACCATGACTCGGTTCTTGAGCGCGCGTCGGCCGATGCGAACCACGGCCTCGACCACGACCGCGAGCACGGCCGCCTTGAGACCAAAGAACAACGCGACGATGATCGGAACGTTGCCCAGCCGGCGTAGAGTAGCTGAGGGCCATGATGGCGAGAAGCCCGGGCAGCACGAACAGGCCGCCGGCGAGATCCGCCGAGCGTGCGGTGCAGCAGCCAGCCGATGTAGGTGGCGAGCTGCTGGGCCTCGGGACCGGGCAGCAGCATGCAGTAGTTGAGGGCGTGCAGAAACGCGTTCCTCGCAAACCCACCGCTTCTCCTCGACGAGGATGCGATGCATGACCGCGATCTGGCCGGCCGGGCCGCCGAAGCTGAGGCCGGCCACGCGAGCCATGTCCAGAACGCCTCCTGCAACGATACGCCGTGACGGGGAACATCGGTAGCTTTGCTTACGACCTGGATTGCGGATGCCTCGCTCACGTCAGGCTCCCGGCTTGTGGCTCGGCCAGTTGTGGGTTTCTGCTGTCGCCTCGCGACACCAGCGGTACATGGCGTCGTAGAAACCCATGGCCGCCTCGAGCTGCTCGAGGTCGTCGCGATACATGCGCGAGTAGCCGAGCGACGCTGCAAGCAGACCCGGTGCTTCCGGAGCGAGGTCAAGGCGGGCCGTGTCGGCGCCGCGCACAATGCTTGCCAATCGCGCCAAGGGCTCGGAGCTGAGCGCAAATTCTTCGAGCATGGTATCGAAGGTGCAAGTCGCACCACGGTGACTCCAGAACACACCGTCAATGTCAAAGGGCGTGGCGTTGAAGCGCTCCGCAACGGCAGTAACCTCGGCGGGAAGGACGAATAGAAACACCGCATTGCGATCGACGAAACGGCGAATGAGCCAGGGGCAGGCAATGCGATCGACCTTAGGTCGGCTCCGCGTTACCCACACGGTGCGGCCCTGTCCGTCGCGCACCGGCATCTTGTCGGTGCGAACGAGCATCTCGCCAGCCTTCTTCCAACCTTCGAATCCCCCTTCCAGCGTCTGCGCGTCGATGCCCTCGTGCCTGAGCCATGCGGCCGTGCCTTCGCTCAACTTCTGCCCGCGTTGGCAAACGACGATGACCACCTTGCCGCGATAGTCGGGGGTCCAGCTTGCGATGGCGCGATAGTCGCGGCGCAGCGATCCCGGCAGCAGGCGGGGATCGGCGCGGTAGTCGTCGTCGAGGCGCACGTCGATAACGACTGGTGCGTTTGGCACGCCAACGAGACGCGAAAGTTGCGGAACGGTGATGAGGGTGGCTGCAGGCATAGCGTCCCTTCCCTAGTTGGGAGTGTGGACGCGATCTTTTAGCCGCAGCCTCACGGGGTAATCGCGGATAACCCCTTAGGCCTTCTATGCCACGGACGATGCCCTGAAACAAGAGGGCCGGGCAGGGCGTGTCTGCGTCGAGCGAGTAGAAATCGCTTTGACCGGACCCCCGGTAACATTGACGCGCCCAAGTTTTGAACCCCTTTGTGATGCTGCGCCCTCGACGCTGCAATCTGTGCGCCGGGCCGGAGGTGAAATGACCGAAATCCCAACCTGGCCGCATCGGCGGCACCCGCGGTTGATCATCCTCCCAATATTGTGAATGGCGGGATGGGCGCCCTCCGTGTTTGTCGCTACCGCCACTGGCGTCTCACCCCGGCCATCGGCTGATGCAAGAACCTCGAGGCACGATGAGCTCGTCCTCACCTACACGTCCCACGTGGCGCGCGTTTGCGCTGAGTTTGAGCGCTGTCTTGAGCATCACGTTCCTCGGTTCTATGGCGCTGGCGCAGCAAGAGGGCAGCGCTCTTCTCGAGTTGGAGGCCAAGGTCCCTCTCGGGGAGGCGCGCGGACGCATTGACCATCTTGCCGTCGATCCTGTCCGCAAGCGCGTCTTCATCGCTGAACTGGAAAACAATAGCCTCGGGATCGTCGATCTAAATTCCGCACGCCTGCTAAGGCGAATTGCCGACCTGAACGAGCCCCAGGGCGTCGCCTACGAACCGCAAACCGACACGGTGTTTGTTGCCAATGGCGGCGACGGTACGGTGCGGTCGTTTCGCGGTGAGGATTTTGTGGCGACGGCGCGTTTAGAGCTCGGCTCGGGTGCCGATAACATTCGGGTCGATGGCGATCCCGCGCTGCTCTATGTGGGCTATGGCTCGGGGGCGCTGGCTGTCATTGACCCCTTCAGTAGGACCAAGCGCAAAGATATTGCACTGTCGACCCATCCTGAGAGCTTCCAAATCAGCCGCAGCACCCGTCAAATCTTCGTCAATCTTCCTGACGCGCAAGCGATCGCGGTAATCGCCCCCGACGAGGGTCAACAACCGGAAATCTGGCCCGTCGGCAGAGGGCGGAGGGGAAACTTCGCGATGGCCCTCGACGACGACAGTCATCACCTGATGGTCGTCTTTAGAGCTCCTCCAAAGCTTGGCGTACTCGACATGCGGGATAGAACCCCGATTGCCGAGCGCGACACCTGTGGGGACGTCGACGACGTTTTCGTCGATGGCAGAAGGCAGCGGATCTACGTCATCTGCGGCGAGGGGTTTATCGACGTGTTCGAGGCTCGGGCCGCCTATGCACGCTTGGCTCGGGTTACAACGCGTCGTGGGGCTCGCACCGGCCTATTCAGCCCGGAACTCGATCGATTGGCCGTTGCCATACGCGCCAGCGAGCATGAACCCGCAGCGCTCTGGGTCTACCGCCCGCTGCCCTGACACAGGAGACGACCTCAGGTCGTCAAAGCGCGCATCCTCCGACGTGCTTGCTCGAAGTGGCAGATGCCGGAGAGACATCTGATTGGTGGGGTTGGGCTTACGTCAATGACGCCGCCCCCTGCCGCCGGCGAAAACGCGGGACGGTCGCACGCAGGCGCAGCCCGCCAGGGTTCGCGCCCGCCGAGCCCGCTGCTAATATTCCTCCGGCGGTCGCAGGTGACGGAACTGTTTCAGGAGCAGCAGATCGTAAGCGATCTTTAGGATCCCACAGATCACCAGCGGCCAGGCCTCGAATCCACCGGCGAAGAGGGCACCCGCGATAGCCGGACTTGCAGCAGCGGCGAGACTGCGCGGTACCGCCGTGAAGCTGGCAGCCGCCGGTCGCTCGGCAGGCGTCACCACCGCCATCACGTAGGAAGAGCGCGTCGGTACGTCCATCTGAGAGAGCGCTGACCTGATGAGGAGAAGGACAAGCGCAATCGCGAGGTTTGGCGCGATGGCGGCAAGAATCAGGCACACACTCGAGGGAATGTGGGTGAAGACCATCGTGTTGACGAGGCCGATCCGCTTCGATAGCCAGGCCGCGACAGGAAAGGAGAAGGCTGCAAGGACGCCACTCCAAAAGAAAAACAATGCTGCCGTGGCAAGCGACAGATCGAATTTATGAAACAGCCACAAGGCCACCAGCGATTGCACGGCGAAGCCGCCAGCAAACGAGTCGATACAAAAAAGTGCCGCCATCCTGTAGACGATCCCCCGCGATGGCCCAAGGGCAGACACGGATTTATCCGCGATTGGCGCAACAGCAGCGGGAATCTGCGCGTAGAGGGCAGCGCCACCCAGGCCGATAAGGGCATAGAAAACAAACATCGCCCTGAGTGCCGAGAGCGGCGAAATGCCAAGGCCGGTGAGAACCTCTGGGCTCGCCGACGCGAGAGCTCCCAATGCGGCAGCCAATGCCCCGACCAGACTGTAACGGGCGAACATTTGCGTGCGCTCTAAGTCAACAACCGACCGTGACAGCACTGCATGCTCGAGCGGGACGAAAATGCTGACACTGCCGGCAGAGGGGTTGATGGTCCCAATGAACGCCACGAGCCCAATCACCGCATACGCACTGGAAGCCGCAAATGCCAGGCCCGTGACCACCATGAGGCCAGCGCCGGCGATCAACAATCGCCGCTGGTCGGCGCGGGCGCCGAGGAACCCGACGGCTAGCGTAGTCAGCGCTGATCCGAAAAGCGCCAATGTGGCAATGACGCCGACCTCGAGAGGGCCCAGCCCCAGGGCGGTCAGATAAACTGGCAACAGCACGGCCGTATAGCCATCGCCGAAATCACGCAGCGCCCGCGCCCCGTAGACGTAACGGGTCGCGGCAAGCGGCGCGCGGACCTTGCTCGCTGGCGGTTCCATCACGCCGTGCATCTCGGCACCATTCCCGGATCTCGAAGCGTCTCGTAAACTAGCTGCGGCCAAACCCCGACCATACCAGATGAGCAATCTTATACTCCCTGCGGCCCAAAAGAGCCGCTTTCAGCTTTGAAATATCATGCCGCTTCCATCGCACTGCCGGACAAATCGAACCGGCTAGCTCCCTTCCGATCTCCTGGGGCTCGGTCGCGAATGCTGTTCGGCTGGGGCGGTTTGGGAAAGGTGTCCTCGAGATAGCCGACAATGGCGCTGGTCTCATTGAGTGTGAAATCGTCATGCCGCAGCATCGGCACGCCGGTTGAAGGGATGCAATTCAAGGTGACTAGGCTTGCCTCCGGTTCCAGGTCATGGAACGCGTGGGGTACATGCTTGGGCGTGAGCACCAGCCCTACAGTGTTGACGAAGGTGCTGCGCGCAAAGCCGTAGACAATGATATCGGCCATGGTTTTCTGGTCCCGAGGTTCCGCAGCGGGGAAATTTTCAAGCCGACTACCGGCGCCAGAACGGCTTGTGGGCCTCGCGGCGTACCTGCTCACGGCTGAGCCCAATGTCGCTCAGAAGCCGCGGTTCCTGGGCCAGCTCGCGTAATCTTGGTGGTGCGCGCTGACCAGACCACGACGGTCCGGAACGGTGCCGCAAAAAGTGGTGGCGTCTCGGGAAATTTGCCTTCTCTCATCGATCGGCCCACCCTTGGAACTCAATCGTTCCGCCAGCTCGATTGGCATGTGGAGTTACTCCGGTTCGGGCAGCGCGCACCATGTCTGCGACGGAGCGCTCCAATGAAACCAGGATCGGATTGCCCGCAAAGCATCGTTTCTCTACCCTGCCGGAGTGTTTTTCATGAAGGTGGCTCGATGCTTCGTCGTCTGCTCCGCTCAATGCTGACAATAAACGGCTCCGCGCCGAACCTCCGCAGCACCATGAGCTCGACCTCCATCTTCACACCTGCTGGCGATCACTGCGGTTATTCCCCTAGTAATCATGGTGATGCAGGTGGTGACGGTTGCGCATCGGGTGCGAGTGCAATGGTCAAAGGCGTATAAGCCATGGATTGGCTGATCGCAGTGCAGGGGTGGCTTTACGGTGGCATGGCCGAAAACATGCGCATGGCTTCCAACCTGCACGATCTACCGATCCTGGCGGCAGTCGCATTCTTGTTCGGAATGGTCCACGCCTTCATGCCAGGTCACGGTAAGACTGTGCTCGTTTCCTACCACATTGGCCGGCCCGGCCGCGTGGTCGAAGGCATCGCCACGGGTGCGCTCCTCGCCGGCACACACGTCGGCATGGCCATCCTGTTCGTCCTTGCAGGGATAGCGGTCATCAGCCGCTCACTCGCTGCTGCCGGTCGCGCCCCGGCATTCGAGACAGCGAGCGGGGTCTCGATCGCCGTTATCGGTGCCTTTCTGGTATGCCGTTCGCTTTGGCCATCGCAGCATCAGCATGCTGGTGACGGAAAAGCGCTCGCAGTCGTCACCGGTTTGGTGCCGTGCCCGCTTACAACGTTCATCCTCACTTATGCACTGGCGCGCGGAAAGCTAGCGGCAGGCTTTGCAGCTGTGGGTGGACTGCTGGCGGGCGTCATGGTGACGCTAGTTAGTTTTGCCGTGGCTGCGGTGGTGGCACGCCAGAAGGTCCTCGCCCTCTTGACACGGACAGAGGGGGTGAGACGTAGCGTTGGTCGATGCATAGAGTTGATCGGTGCCCTCGGCGTGTTGACGTTCGGGCTCGCAATGGTTGCAAGAGGCGGAATGCTGTTCTGAACCGATAGCCGCACGCAGGATCTTCGGAAAACTTTCTCTCCTTTTTTCCATAAAAATTTCTCTGGCCAGGCCGAGCAATGCTGCGTTGCGGCCCTATCGAGCTGAGGCCTAATACTTGACGATGCTCGGCCGTTAACGTCGACACGCACCTGCTTAGCTGGGCGCATAGGAATTCGCTGCCATGACCCTTCGCCTGATCGGGCAAATCGAGCTGCCTCCAAACCAATCCCAAGGGTAGGTTTGATCACGTAGATATTCATTAGGCAACGAACCGGCGTTACGTCGCGTACACCTGCAATGAGGCCCTCGACGCTGGGCAATGCTCGGTGCGGCGAATGCCCGCCAAGGCCTCATAGCATCCGCCGCGACACCGGAAGTCGAATGGCCAACACCTTGTCGATGCGGCGGCCATCGAGATCGACCACCTCAAACCGCCAACCTGAAACCTCTCGAAACAGTAGCCAGACGCGAGGGATTTGAGGCGGGAGCGTCGCGAGGAGACCAGCGCCAGCTCGGAAAGGGCAAAAAAAGCCATTCAGAGCGATCAGAACCAACACCACGGCGATTTCAAACATGTGTTGTGTTCGGCCCTGTCTGGCCGTCCGCTCCTCTTGGTCGCTGAAAGCTCTGGAGGACTTTATGCCAGATGCTCAAGGCAGGGGGAATGACCGTTTCCAGAGCTTCCCCGGTGCAATGCCTGCCAGGTTCCCTCACGCGCCCGTCTCCTGCACAAATAAAATTGGATAGTACAGCTTGAGATGGAGGTTGCTGATAGCCTCGCGAGGTGACGCGGACAGCCTTGCGGCGGGGCGCTACTCAATCATCGCTTCGCCTTTAGGGAACGAAGCGTGATCCAAACAGGCGCATGGTCGCTCGCACCGTCTTGGCCTCGGACCGAACGATCGACGCGCGCATCCTTCAGACGTGACGCTATGTCCGGGCTGACAAGAAGATGGTCAAGCCTAAGTCCTGCATCACGCTCCCAGCGATTGCGCAAATAGTGCCAGAACGTGTAGACGCGCTCCCGACCGTAGCGTTCTCGGATCGCATCCGTCCAGCCTTGGCTGATCAGGCGCGCGTAGGCAGCGCGGCTCTCAGGCTGCACCAAGGCGTCATCGTCCCACGAAGAGGTCGGATAGATATCAATCTCGGTTGGGGCGACGTTGAAGTCGCCTGCCAGCACGACGGGGATATCGTCTCGCAACAACGTACGCGCATGTGCATGCAGTCGCTTGAACCACGCGAGCTTGTAGTCGAATTTGCGGACCTGGCTGCGGGTTGCCATTGGGTAGGTAGATGCAACCCACTAAGACGCCCGCAATCGCAGCTTCTATGTAGCGGGCTTGGTTATCGCTCGGATCGCCAGGCAGTGCTGTGCGTGTCACGATGGGCTCAGGCCCGCGCGAGAGGATGGCCACGCCGTTCCATGTCCTCTGACCTCGCCAAATCGCATGATAACCAGCCAGCCTGATCGCCTCGGCCGGAAATTCCCGATCGGAACATTTGAGCTCCTGCAGGCATACGACGTCGGGCCTTGCGTCCTTAAGCCATTGCAGCAGGTTGGGAAGACGACGGTTGACATTATTGATGTTGAAGGTGGCAATTTTCATCAAGTACCGGCGCCCAGCTCGAACGCACTTGCTCCTCGGCTGAGCGCCCAGCGTCCGCGTGGGCGCGGTGCCAACTTGCCAAGTTCGGACCACGAAAAGCAGCGCAACCCATTGTTGGGATAAAGCTGGCGTTTGTCGAGTAGTGCGGGGCAAAGGCTGGTGGCTCTTCGCGCTTCGACACCCGGCTTCTGGCGCACCTGCAAATTCTGTACGGTGGGGTAGCTGTGCGCCTACCGCCCGGCCGTTCTAGGCCTTCATCATCGACTAGGACAAATGGGTTCTCGCCAACTCCAGTAGCGCTGTTCGCACGATAATACCGATGGGACGGGACACCCGCGAGAGCTTCGGGTCCCACAGCCTAGGAGCTCGCTAATGGTTCGCCACACTCTCATCACTGCTGCCTTCGTCATCGCCGGATTGTCATTTGCCCTCGCGCAAACCTCTCCCCTTCCCGAGCCTCAAACTCCGGAGGCGAAAGCCGAGACGCGTCAGCCAGATCCCGATCTCGCCAAGTTCAGGTCTGCATACACGTCGGGAGACGGCATCGCCTACGTCGTCATCAAAGATGACAAGGGCGAGCACATTTACCGTTACGGTGATGCGTCTCGTCTCACGGCAAAACGAGACACGCGCGGCTACGTGCTCTTCACTTGCGCGGCTCCGCATGTTTTTGTCGTTCAAAAGCCCGAGGACAAGACGGCGCTAATGAAGGCGGAGGTGGTGAAGGTTGGTGAGCCGCGTTTTGCAGAGCTCGATTCCAAGTACGTTTCCAACTGCCGCAACCCGCTGGTGAAGTCAGCCATTCCCAGAGGTAAGCAATCCTAGGCGCCGCCGGCTCGGAAACAGGGGGCCAAGGCCTGTCGCGGGACTCAACCCACGCCTACAGCGAGGGCGTCCAAGCGCTTTCTCTGCTCCTCGGCACGCTCGGCCAGGAGCGCGTAGCTCTCCGCGACAAACAGCATGTGTCGCTGGGCATTGGCGTCGCTCATTTCGAGAGCGATGTCGAAGGCTTCCCTTTGAAGCTCTCGCCATCGTGCGACCCATCGCGCAGCGTGCACCGCGTCGTCCCAATAGTCTTCCGACATGGCCGCAAAGTCTCCTCCCTGCGCCTTGGCACTACGACGAGAACGGGGCCCTGGGGGTCGGGGTTCCGGGAATTGTATGCTTGCGTACCGACATTGTGGATTTCGGGTTTGCCGTAGTGGGCTATTCTGTACTTGCCCTGACGAACCCCACGCACACCCTTCCTCAGAACCTGGCCCCGGCACGCGTTCTAGGTGTCTCCCGCAGACCATTTTTGTCGGTTTCTGTAAACCATCGTAGGCAACACCATGCATCCCACGCCGTGCGGTCGTCGTCGATTGGGATCGACAGGTGCGCGCCGCGGAAAAACCCGGAGCCGTTGTAGACCGCCGATGCCGGCTGTAGAGGACCTCGACACCTACGGCGCTCCCGAAGCGTGCTCGATGTCATCGTCGTGTCATCGAAGACCGTTTGCCGGTGGTGTCGGAGCTGGGATGCGATCAGCCCGCTCGGCCGCATTTCGATCGATTTTGCCTAATGGCGCAATAGTCGTTTCCGTGCGTAAGATTGGCACGCTTCTGTGACGGGCCAGGGAGTGCAAGTGAAAGACAACCTACGAAAAGCATTGCTCCGAATTGCGCAAGACGCGCGTGCGAGAGGCCAGTCTTGCCATGAAGACGTTTGGGCGCCCGGCCGCCCAATAAACGTGACTGCAGACGTCCGAACCGATGCCGAGCAAGCATCCTTCGGCGCGTTCGTGGTAGCCAGCGACTGGCATCACAAGCTGCTCGCTAGGACCCCCGGCAATTGGATGGACGACCGGAAGCACGATTTGGTGGGTGTCGCACTGAGCAGCGCGTTCGCTATCTTTGCGACAGAGCTCCTGCACTATGAAAGTGGGATTGACGACCAAGGCTTGCTAAATCAATCCGTGGCGAACATTTTTCACGACCTGAAAGTGACATACCCGGAGACAAAGCTGCGGGAGGTATGGGAGCTTGCGTTCGGGCTGAAGAAGAGCTTGAGGTCGTCGACCGAACCCAATGCGATAAAGATGCGTGAAAACCTCGCCCAGCTCGTCTTGAACGACGCGCTCAACCGCGTCAGCAAGAGGCTTCCAGCGGAAAAAATCGAGATGCCCCTGTTCGGGCTGTATGACACGTTCCGACGCGCGTTAGCACCAGCTGCCAGGATGTAGAACGGCCGGCCGCAGTTACGCGTTTGAAAAAGCGGGTCTCGCTCACCTTTTTACGACGGTCGGACCGAATGCAGAGCCCATGGCTCTAGGCTTGAGAAATCTCCGCATTTGCTCCCGGTGGATCGGGCTTCAGGTAAACGATCAGGCAGCAAATACAAATGCCGAGTCCGACCAGCGGATGCATGAGCGCGATCACCGCCGCCGCCCCGAAGAGGCATAGGGTCGTGATCGATCGGAAGCGCATGATCCTGCGCACCCTCGGTGAGACCACATCACCTGCATTGCGATCGATAAGCTCCCAAATCAACCATATATAAGTGACGTTGACGAGGAAGAAGACGGCCGCATAGAAGGCAACGGGTTGGGGCGCCAAGCGGCTTACGGCCATCCAAGCGGTAGAGAGCGGAAGCAGCGACATGGAAAATAGATGCGCGAAGTTGAACCACAAGAGACGAGTGGTCACTTGCCGCGCGTAGCGCATGAGATAATGGTGATTGGTCCAAACAATGGCGATGAATAGATAGCTTACGGCGTAGCTTAGCCATGTGGGCCAGAGCGACAGCAACGCCTCAAAGGTGGGAGCCTCCGGCGGCCGCAGCTCCAGAACTAGCACCGTTATGAGCACTGCAAACACCCCGTCGGAGAAGGCACTGAGCCGCTCCGGCGTTGCTCGGCGGAGGCCCGTCATCTCAGTCCCTGCCATCTACGCGCCTCCCTGACTTGCTACCTGCGTCCGAGACAAAGTTAGCTCAACTTACGAGGAAAGAGCTGCGGCAGGAACGCCGAGTGGCGCAGCCCTGTACACGCAAGCAGCCGGTCTCATTCAATGTGCGCAATTCCTGCCCATGTCTTCGGTAAATTGCTCTCAAGAGATCAAAGCCCTGGTACGCCCGAGATGCCGATCATCAGATACGATCTTCGTTTCCGGTTCTACTGAACCTTGTCTGCTCGATTGGAAGCGGGCTGGCGGCAAATCGATCGAATGAGCGAGTTGGCGATCAGGCCGACCTGGCGGGACCCATTCCATTCCAATCGCATGCAACGCAGCTTTATTCGACATCGCCTTATGTATCGCATGAAGGCTCGGGCGCAGGTCGCATTTACGCAGTTTTTGCCGTACTGGAAGGATCCGGCAGCGCCGTGTTGGTTTTCTTTCCCTTCACCTCTTAGCATGGTTGACCGCGCCAAAGGGCTTTCCGAGGGCGAGGTCCTGGGAGAAAAGGCTTGCAGGACGAGATGCAAAGGCGCCTGGACAAGCGAAATACACAAACTGCCAACGCATAGATGGAACAATACAAAGCTCGTAACCTTGTTCGCTACCAGCGGTCCTAGCGGTCCGCGCGCCATTTGCGTTCGGCGTCTCAGGTCGTGAGTGGTTGCAGATCCAGGACCCATGCGAGACCCATTTTGCCGTCGGATGAAATCGCCTCAGGGGTCACGACGACGTCGTGCCTAGCCGGCAAACTCCGGCATCACATCGCGCCCCAGCAGTTCCACCGTGCGCGTCCCCTCCGCAAGGGTGATATCGCCGAAGGTGATGCCGCAGATGAAGTAGTTCGCGCCGGACGTCTCAATCTGCTCGGCAATGTATCGACGCGCGCCCGCCGCGGTGCCGGCGAATGCGCCGCCCGCGGCGAGCAGCGGTCCAACGTCTTGGGGTAGCGCGAGTGGGAACTGGTGCCCGTGCTGCACCCACAGAATCTCCATGTGCCGCCGCCAGCGTCGGTAGGCTCGTTCGATCACGCGGCGCGCATCGTCTTCGTTGTCGGCTAGCACAATGTGCCGGTTAAGCCCGATCAGAGGCGGCGGCTCCTGCGGCTGCCCCAAAGCTTTCCACTCGGCTCGGAATCGGTCGGCGATGGTTCGCGTCGCCGGCGCCGGCACCCGGCTGGCAATGTTCGCCCGCTCCCGTGCCGCCCAAACACTCGCCTCGGGCGTTGCCACCCCGTACCACAAGGGTGGGTGTGGTTTCTGCAGCGGCCTGAGGATCATGGGCACGTCCTTGAAGCGATAGAACTCGCCCTCGAAGTTCAGCACGTCAGAGATCAGCCCCTGCTTGATAACGCGGAGGGCTTCGGGAAACTGCCGTGATCCATCGGCCGGGTTCACCCCGAAAAAACCGACCTCGATTGGCGAGACGCCGCGCCCCACGCCCAGCTCGAGGCGGCCGCCGCTCATATGATCGAGCATACAGATCTCCTCGATCAGGCGTAGCGGATGATAGAGCGGCAGCAAATAGACCAACGGGCCGAAGCGCAGCCGTTTCGTCCGCTGCGCCAGCGCGGCCATGAACAAGGCGGGCGAGGGTGCCAGCCCCAGCGGAGTTCCGTGATGCTCGGCAAGATGGTAGGCATGAAATCCGAAACGGTCGTACGCCTCGGCGAGCTTCATGCGGTTCTCGAACTGCTGGCCGAGTGGCAGGCCGCTGTCGTCCATGTGGTCGAACACACCGAACTTCATGTCTGCTCCCCGTGGTTAGAACCCCGCGACGTGTCATCCCGTGGCAGGGATGTCATCACGGTCACGCCGATGACGAAGCCTCCCAGCACTTTCCTCAGTTCGGCAACATCATTCCAGCGTGGCATGCCGTTACTCCCCATCTGCCGTCAATCCTGTCCGACGGCGTGTGCAGCTGGGGTAGTCCATCCCCAGGGCAAACGAGAGTTTTTCCCTGCTTGCCGTCTGGGCCGCCACCACATGCTACCACTCCATGCTCGCGTGCGTTCCGAGCCAATCGTCAGTCGTGACGAAAGCTGTGGCTCTTTTGCCGAGGGCTTCGGAGCCGGCACGGCTGTGCGAGGATTGCGCGCCTGCGTGAGCACTTGATATGACCCCTCAGTGCCGACGCCGGGCCAGCTTGGAAGTGCGATCATGCAATGAGTTCACTGAAGTCGTGTGTGTACTCGCCCGGCTCGAACCGATCAATGCTCTGTCGCCAACGGTTCCCGGGCCACAGATAATCGACGCTTCCTTCGGCAGGCCGGTAGAGAGCGGTGTAGACCGTCGGCGATGCGATCCGGCGTGAATAAAGCGGCGGTGCTAGCAGACACTCAATTAGCCGTTCGAGGGTTATGTCGGGTTCGGCAAGTTTCCGAGCGAGTGTATCGCATCGTGCGAGGGTTTGGCTCTGAGCGGCATGGGCGGGCCAGACCACCCTTTCCTGATGATTGGTACACACACGAGCAGTTGTCACCGCCGGCGCTCGGTCGGGTCCAAGGAATAGTGTGGCATGCGCCCCCGATCGATCGAGCAGCGTTATGTTCTGCGATTGCGCGATCGGAATGCGGACCAGCGCCGTGATCGCATCGTTCACCACCCGACAAGTTTCCAGGACATACCGCTGCATCAAAATAACTGAAAAACCGCGTCCCATTGCGGGGCTACCCCCGAACGCGCAGCTTGTCACGAGCCCATCGTCGTTCATGCCATCGAGACAACCGCCCCAGGGCCGCTGAGCCTTGGCAATTACCTTTCGTCCAGCCCAAAAAGTCAGCTCAAAGCGATCAGAGACGATGTCGGGCGCAAAGTCGTAGTTGCGGACTAACGCCGGGCCTCCAGCACCAAGCCATATCGCCTGACTACAACCGCCGAATTCGGGGGGCGGCCGATAGTGGCTCAGAATTTGGTGCGCGCGATCATCATCGCCGACAAGGGCGCACACTCGGTCGTAGTGGGCTAGGAGCTCGGGCATGTGTTTTTTCAACGCCGATCGGCATTCCGCGCTACTCGGCAACGCGGTACAGCGCTTGTCTAGGTACCAATGTTCAGTTTCTTTCCGACCGGCGGCGAAGCGGGTGAGCCATGCTTGACCGGGCGCGTCTTCACGCGCAAAGATAAAATGCTTTAGCATGCAACATTCTACTCGATTTCCGCACACGACGCTTGCGTTCAGTGGGTTCGACCGTGTCTCACTAGGTCGGTGCACGGCCGCACCTGGATTTTCAAGTGCGTACCTGGACCAATTGCTAATAGCGCACGTCAGGCGAGCAGTGCACGGCAACCGAGATCATCGACCGCCGACGGAATGCGCTCGAGGTTAGGAGAGGAGGCGGGGCAAGCACGGGTCCCTTAGTTAGGCCCGTAGAGGCTATCGATCGAAACTGAGCATTTGCCAAGGTGATGCCGCCTAACCTGACCCGGTCTGATCCAACCAACGTGTGAGCCAGTCACGTCAACGAGCAGGAGCCATCTCTCGCCGACATTGTGAGGTGCAGACGATACAACTACGTATTGTCTTGCCGGGGCGAGTAGCGCGATCCTTGCCCCACCGGGTATGTCGTATGCGGCACCCTCAGCTGTAATTATTCCCTGTGGCCGCTCGCAATGTAGATTGGCTCGCGATGGCTGAGCAATGCTCAGGGCGACGCCAATGCTTAGGGCGACAATGGCGCTCTGCGACCTGCTCATCGGCAATTCCCTTTGGCAGGTCCGAATGACATCACCAAATTGGGGTAACACCGTGGAAATTAAATCTTGCATCGGCGTGGCTCGCCCCACCATGTCACTTCCGTAGGTTAACGGGCAACCGTTCATCATCATACCATCGCGCGAAGCGCACCGTTGAGCCGCCCCGACAATTCCTGGCGGACGCATTGCGCGTGCCGCGGGGATGGTCGCTGCCAACTCCTGGCGCCTCTCCGCGTCTGGCGACCCGGGATCAATCACCCTTATCGGGCGCTTCGCAGGCTGGGAAGCGTCTGGGCCATCAGCTAGAGCATCGACAGCTCATAGCGACGCAGCAAGCGATATGCCAACATGACGGGGATCAACGAGACAGCGATAAGGATAGATGCTGCCGCGACGGCAATGCCTGCACCGGTGCCCTCGAGAGCTTGAAACATCACGATCGTGAGTGTGCGCCATGGACCGGAGTAGAGCACAACGGTCGAGGATAACTCGGAAGCGACCGTAACCCAGGTCAGCACCATGCCTGAAATGATGCCGCCGAGCATCAAGGGCACAACAAGTCGCAGGAAGGTGGACAACGGCGATACTCCGAGACTGATCGATGCCTCCTCGAGTGATGGATCGATCTGATGCAAGATCCCGCTCGAAGTGCGCACCGTAAATGGCAACTTGCGCACGGTGTAGGCCAAAACCAGGATCAGCCAACCGCCGGTCAGCACGATTGTGCCCGAGTTGAAGGCGATGACCAACCCGATCGCGAGCACCGTCCCGGCAATTGCGAACGGCAGCGTGGCGGTGACGTCGAGAAGACTGACCCAGACCGAGCGCACACGGGTCAGCACCCAGCCTATGGGTGCACCGATGAGCACCGTGGCTAAGGCGGCAAGGGTTGCAAACATCAGCGTGTTGCGAAGCGGTCCGCCCGCCGTGGCAAACAGCTCTCCATAGTTCCTGAAGCTGAAGGCGGAATGTAGCACCGGCCCACGGAACTCCATGAACGAAAGAACGACGATGGCGAAGAACGGTATCAGCGCTAGCAGCACCACGGCCCAGCAGTAGACAACGCCGATCATGCGCCAGCTTCCCCGAACCTTGATCGTTGGGCTAGACACGCCGACTCGGGTCGCAAAGCGGCGGTTGGCCAGGTAGCGGCGCTGGATGACGAGCACCGTTGCCGTCAGACATATCAACAGAGTGCCCAGCACGCTCGCTGCAGACGGATTGGTCGCCGTCTCGCCGATGAAGAGCTTGTAGGCTTCCACCGCAAGAATTGGCTTGTCCTCCGCCAGCACGACAGGCACGCCGAAGTTCTCAATCGTCTCGATGAAGACGAGTAATGCACCCGACAGAATGGATGGAATAACGATCGGCAACGTAACGGTCCAGATCGTTCGCAAACGGGAGGATCCAAGATTTTGCGCCGCCTCCTCGACGGACGCGTCGATCGCCTTGAAGCCGGCCAAGGTCGGTAGCAGCACATAGGGATAAAGAGTGAGCGCGTAGACTGTGACAATACCCGGCGTGCCATAGATCGAACCGAACGGCACGCCCCACGCATTGAGCGCCTGCGTAACGATGCCAGAACGTCCAAGCAGCAGGAGCAGGGCATAGGCGCCGACGAAGGATGGCAGAACGAGGGGGAGGGCGGCCAATCCGATCAGCAGCAGCTTCCCGGGGAAATCCAGGCGCGCGATTGTCAAGGCAAGCGGTACGGCGATCAGTGTGGTGACCAGCGTCGCCAGGAGACCTATGGTCAGCGTGTTGATCAGGCTAGCTCGATAGTAGGACCTAGCCAATACCTTGCCGTAGTGCTCGAGCGTCAAGGTCGTGCCATCCGACGAAAGAACGCTGGCGCTAAGCACACCCCAGAGAGGATAGATGAGGAAGACGCCGAGAAATAGGAAAGCGATTACTGCAATGACGAGCGGCAAGCGTGCCAGCGGGGCGACGGTGAGCGATCTCATTCTGCGCCCGCCCGAAAAACCGTCAGGCGCGCGGGATCATAGGCCAGCACAATGGGGCTGCCGGGCGTTGCGCGGCTATCGGGATCATCCAGCACCGCGACCTTGAGGGGTGTTCCCCCAGCAAGCTCGACGTCAAGACGAGTGAGCGCACCGATGAATTCCGCGTTTGTGACCGTCCCCTCGAGCCGCGCCTCGCCAGTAAAAGGCGCCGCGCCGGGAGCGATGATACGCAAGGCCTCCGGGCGCAGGCACAAGGTCACGGCCTCGCCCTGGCGCGCGGCAGCATCGGTAATGACCAGCTCGACCGCGCCGACGCGCACGCGCGTTTGAACTCCTTCACGCCCTGCCACGATTCCCGACCAGACATTGGTCATGCCCATGAACCCGGCGGCGAACAGACTGACGGGTCGGCGATAAATCTCGCGCGGCCCACCGAGCTGCTCAATCCTTCCCGCCTGCATCACCGCGATACGCTGAGAAACCGCCAGTGCCTCTTCCTGGTCATGCGTGACGTAGACCGTCGTTGTATTGAGACGCTGCTGCAAATCGCGGATCTCACCGCGCATATCAACTCGGAGTTTGGCGTCCAGGTTCGACAGTGGCTCATCGAGCAGCAGGACTTCCGGCCGGATCACCAGGGCGCGGGCAATGGCAACGCGCTGCAACTGACCACCCGACAGTTGATGTGGCCAACGTTCGCCATAACCCTGCAGCCGAACCAGAGCCAGCGCGTCGCCCACTCGCTCTGTTATCTCGTCGCTCGCCACTTTGCGAGCTTTGAGCCCGTAAGCGACGTTGCCGGCCACCGTAAGATTGGGAAAGATGGCATAGTTCTGAAAGACCATACCGATATTGCGTCGATGCGGCGGCAGAGTATCAATGCGCTTCCCGCCGATGCTGATCTGCCCGCCGTCGAGGTCAGCGAACCCGGCGATCATGCGCAGCAGCGTGGTCTTGCCGCAGCCGGACGGGCCCAGCAGCGTGAAGAACTCTCCCGCCTTGATGTCCAGGCTGATGTTGTTGACGGCCACAACCGATCCAAAGGATCGGGAGACGTTGGCGATCCTGATGTCGGTCAACCGCCGCCTCGCGCGTCAGCGGGTTTCCTGGATCATATCCTTGATCTTTTCTAGTGTCGGGCCACGTGCGGCCGTCCACTCGTTCTCCCTATAGGAGAGCACCTTTAGGCTGGAGAGGGCCGGCATGCCGCCCGGTAGCGTGGCCAGATCCAGATCCTGGCGAGCGGGTCGGCGGAAGGTCTCCTTGAGGATCATTTCGCGCACGTCCTTGCGATTGATGAAGTCGACGAAGGCCTTGGCCCCGTCCGTGTTTGGGCCGCCTTTGATCACCGCCACGCCTTCCATCTGTACGATGGTGCCGTCGGCCGGATAGATGGTTTTCACCGGCGCCCCCCCTACGGCCCAAATGTAGCCTGCGTATTCGAGCGAGATGCCGAGCGGATATTCACCGTTGCCGACGCCCTGAAACACCAGTGACGACCGGTTAAGAACCTTGGCATTGGCAATCAATTGTTTGACCTTCATCCAGCCCGCGTCTCCGCCGCCGAACAGATCAGCCAACATGGTGACCGTGGAGTAGGCCGAACCCGAGTTGGCCGGATCGGTGAAGGCGATCTTGCCCTTCCATTTGGGATCGAGGAGATCGGCCCAAGTCCTGGGTCCTTGCTCGGCCGGAAGCACTTTGGTGTTTTGCAGAATGACCATCAGGTGCAGGTTGTTGCCAATCCACAAATCGTTCGCCTCGCGAAACTCCGCTGGGGTCGCATCTTTGTTCTTGGAAACGTACGGCACAAAATACTGCTTGTTGGTCTCCAACAACGACCGGCTGACACCCCATATAACGTCGCCGCCGGGGCGATCCTTTTCGGTTTGGATGCGCTTGATCACGACACCCGAGCCAGCCGAGATGGGCTCGACCGCAATTCCCGTTTCCTTGCTGAAGGCCGCAAAGACCAGCTTGTGCAGCGTATCGTCGTTGGAGGAGTACACCACGACCTTTTGCTGTGCCATCGTGCCAGTACTCGTGCAGATGGCTCCCAAGGTCAGCAGCAGCGAAAAGCCAACTAAGGTTGAAGCTAAAGGTCTCACGATGCCTCCTTGCCCACTTCGCACGACACCGACGCCTCGCCACGGCAGCGGATCCCTATTACCACTATGCAGAACCCAACTGCGGCCGTCACCAACGAAACGGCCCAAAGGCTATGCTCGTGGTGTCCGCAGCGGCGTCAAAATGGGCCAAACGCTTCGCGAAACCGGATGCCACGCAGGTGAGGTGACCGCAGGTCCTGACGAGCAGACCTAATCCTTAGCGCGGCGACGCAATCGCGTGCTCTGAGCTGCCCATTGACGCAGCCTGAGGGCTCTTTGTCTTGACATCACGCACGAAGCCGTCCGACGCTGATCGGGAAGCCGCGACAAGCGCGCAGCCGAACCTTTCCCGCCGTGGCGACCGCATTTGAAGGCAGGCAATTTGCATGAGAATTACGGACATTCTGGTGCACCCCATGGGCATGGCGGCGGAGCGGGTGCGCTGGACGGCGCAAGAGATCACGCGGCGCGTGGAACTGACACTCGTCGAGGTGCGTACCGATGCCGGGATCGTCGGCATCGGAGAAATCTCGAGCGGTCCGCAGTCAGTCGTGTGCAAGCTGCTATGGGACGCGGCGCCTTTGCTCAGGGGCATGGACCCACTCGCGATCGACGCGGTTTGGAACAAGCTATTCTCGATTACGGTGCCGCGGCCTGGCGGGCTCGGCGGTTGGGATGGCTTGCCGCCCCCGCTCCCGCGCAACCAGCGACCGCAGTTCATGGCGGCGATGGCGGGCCTAGACATCGCCTTGTGGGATATCGCGGGTAAGGCGGCGAGCAAGCCGGTATTCCGCCTGCTGGGCGGCACTCGCCCCGACGTGCACACCTACGCCGTCGGTGGGTTTTACGACGAGGGGGCACCTCTGCTCGCCTGCGCCGAGGAATTGGCAGGTTACGTTGCCAACGGCTTCCGCGCCGTAAAACTCAAGTCGGGTGCCTTTTCGCTCGCCGACGAGGTCGCGCGGGCAAAGGCCGTCCGCGAGGCGATCGGGCCCGACATCCAGTTCATGCTTGACATGAACGCCCCTTACGACGTTGGCACCTGCATCCGCTTTGCGCGCGAAGTTGCGCAGTACGACATCTACTGGCTGGAGGAGCCGCTGCACTGGTACTTGCAGCCGCCCGACTACCTCACGTTGGCGAAGGCGATCCCCATCCCGTTGGCACACGGCGAACGCGAATGGCACCGCTTCACGGTACGGGACTTCATCGATGCTGGTGCCATCCGTTTCGTTCAATTCGACTGTACGCGCTATGCGGGGTTTAGCGAGGCGCTCCGCATTGCCCGTCATGCGCAGGCGAAGGGCGTGCTGATCGCGCCGCATTCGGCGGCACACATTCAGGCGCACATTGTCTCGGCATTCGGCGACGCCGCGTTCGGCGCGGAATCGTCAGGTGACGACAGGAACCATCCAATCCACCATCGCATCTTTCGCGGTGGCGCGGCACATAAGGGCGGCCGCGTACACTTGTCCGAGGCGCCGGGCTTCGGTCTGGAGGTGGATTGGCAGGCGGTGAAGGCGCTGTCGTGAGCAGGATTTCGATAGTCGGCAAGGCATCTGCCGACACGGCTGTGCTTCCGCACTCCGCGCACGGCACTCCCCGACCGCGGGACGCGGACGATCAGAGGAGGATCCGGTCATGGCGTACGAGCACATTCTCATCGAGCGGGAGGACGGTGTCGGTATCGTCACGCTCAACAGGCCGGACGCCCTCAACGCCATAAATCGCAAGCTCGGAAACGAGTTGCTCGATGCGGTGAAGACGCTCGAAGCCGACGAGGCGATCGGCTGCCTCGTCATTACCGGCGCCGGTAACAAAGCGTTCTCGGCGGGTGGCGACATCAAGGAGCAGGTTGAGGACGACAAGCGCTACAGCCGCGAAGAGCAAGATCGCATGGGCAATCCCCGGCGCACCCTCGAAATCTCCGTCTGCACCAAGCCGGTGATTGGTATGATGAACGGCCTCGCCTACGGCGGCGGCGCCGTGCTTGCCTCCGCGCTCGACATAAGGGTCGGTTGCGAGAGTTCGCACTTTCGCTTCCTTGCTGCGGCGTACGGGAGGATCAACGCGACCTGGTCACTCGGCAGCCAAATCGGCTGGCCGCAAGCCAAGGAATTGCTGTTCACTGCGCGCGTAGTGGAGGCCGAGGAGGCCTATCGCATTGGGCTTCTCAATCACTTGGTCCCCAAGGGTCAACTTCGCGCCAAGACGATGGAGATCGCGAAAATGATAGCGAACAACCACCGCGGTGCCGTCAGGGGGGTCAAGGCGCTGCTGCTCGAGCAGCAGGCGGAGAGCCTCGACGCGCGTTGGTCGGCGGAGCATCGCTACACCACACAGGTGATGCGCAATGCCCAGGCCAAGGATGCATTTCCCGAATTCCTGTCGCGCAAGGGGATTTCGGCGACCTGAAGGGCGATCGCCTCGCCGTTGCCTAAGGGAACCTCGCCTTTGGCAGATTATGATGAACGTCGAACTCGTTCGAGGCTCGGGGAGCATCAGCATGAAGAATCCCGGTATCGGTAGCTCGCCGCGGCGGCGTGAAGACCATCGATTGCTTACGGGAGCGGGTAGCTTCGGAGATGACTTCGCGCTTCCCAGGCAGACATTTGCGGCGGTCGTTCGCTCTCCTCATGCGCACGCAATCCTCCGGCGCATCGAAAGCAAACGAGCTTGTGGGTTGTCAGGGGTTCTCGCGGTACTGACCGCGGCCGACTATCTGGCCGATGGGCTGAAGCCGCTTATTCACTCACCGTTCACGGTCAGTCCGCCCGACATAACTCTACGCAATCGCGACGGCAAGGCGGTGTTCATCGCTCCTCACTACCCGCTTGCCCTCGACCGGGTGCGGTTCGTCGGTGAGGGCGTCGCGCTCGTCGTTGCAGAATCCCTGGCGACTGCGCGAGAGGCCGCTGAGCTCGTCGAGCTGGAGTACGAGCCGCTTGCGGCGAGTGCCGAAGGCGTCGACGCAGCCAAACCCGGAGCTGTGCGCATCTGGCCGGAAATGGATTCGAACGTGGCGCTTGATGCGGACGTTGGTGATGCGGCAGCCACTAACGAAGCGTTCGGGCGGGCTGCTCACATCGTTCGCGTGGAGACAAAGGTACCTCGCGTTACCGGCGTGACCATGGAAGTCAGAACGGCGTTGGCGGTGTGTGAACCGGAGTTCTGGCAGGATCACCCTTTATGCGGGTGGTGGTGGGGTGATTCGCCCAAAAATGGACCTCGCGCCCATGCTTGGCCTCGAGCCGGCCAAGATCCGCGTGGTCGCAAAGGACGTTGGGGGAAATTTCGGTACGCGCAATAACTCTTATCCAGAATTCGCGCTGGTGGCCTGGGCGGCGCGCCGATTGGGCCGTCCAGTAAAATGGTCGGGCGACCGCACTGAGTCGTTCCTGAGTGACTACCACGGCCGTGATCTGACCGTGTCGGCAGAACTTGCGCTCGACAGTTCCGGCAAGTTCCTGGCGCTGCGCGCATCGAATCTCAGCAACATCGGCGCTTACGCGATTTCCTTCGTTCCTTTGACGAAGGGCACGGAACTCATGTCGAGCATCTATCACATACCAACCGCCTCGGTACGCGCCCGTGCCGTCTACTCCAATTCTTCACCGACGATACCCTACCGCAGCGCCGGTCGGCCGGAGGTCATGTTTGTGATCGAGCGGCTGATAGATTGCGCCGCTCAAACTTGCGGGTTCGATCGCCTTGCCCTCCGTCGCATGAACCTAATTCCGGCCCACGCGCTGCCCTACCTCAATCCCTTCGGAATGACTTACGACAGTGGCCTTTACGAGAAAGTCTTCAACGATGCCATTGCTCTCGCCGATTGGAGTGGCTTCGAAACGCGCCGGGCAATCTCCATGGCGAAGGGCTTGCATCGCGGAATTGGTACCGGGTGCTACATCGAATCGGCAAGCGGCGCGCCGCAAGAGCGGGCAACGGTGAAGATCTTGCGCGACAACGCCGTCACCGTGACGATAGGCACCCTTTCGGCTGGGCAAGGCCACGAGACGAGCTTTGCGCAGTTGGTCGGTGAGTGGTTGGGCGTCGCTCCCGAAGCGGTGACACTCCTAACCGGCGATACGGACTTGCTCACCATGGGTGGAGGATCCCATTCGGGGCGATCAATGCGGCACGCGGCAACAACGATCCGGCGCGCAACCAACGAACTTGTTGCCAAGGCGAGCCGAATTGCCGCCTACCTTCTAGACTGTCATGCGGCTGACATCGCCTTTGCCGACGGCACATTTCGTCGCATTGGTTCAAACCGCTCCGTTGATCTGTTTGAGGTCGCATCGGCGGCGACCTCCGATCGTAGTCTGCCGCAAGAATTGCGTGGCTCCCTGCAGGCGACCGGCGATGTCGACAGCCGCGTCTCATCCTTCCCATACGGTTGCCACGTCGCGGAGGTTGAGATCGACATTGACACCGGTGGAGTTACGGTTGCGCGCTATACCGCCATCGATGACGTCGGTTGCGCTGTAAATCCGATGATCGTGGAAGGTCAAACTCACGGCGGAATTGCCCAAGGTGTTGGTGAAGCCCTGATGGAGCGATGTGTCTATGACTCCACCGGGCAGCTTGTGACCGCCTCATTCATGGACTACGCCATGCCGCGCGCAACAGATCTCCCGATGTTTGCAACGGCAATCAGCGAGGTACCGTCAACGACGCATCCGCTGGGTCTACGGGGCGGCGGCGAAGGTGGAATCACTCCAGCGCTGGGGGTAATTGCCAACGCCATCGTGGACGGGCTGCGCGAGTTCGGCGTGACACATATCGACTTACCCGCGACGCCTGAGCGCATCTGGCGCGCCATCCAACAAGCGCGTACGGCATCTTGAGTGCGAATTTAATTGTCCCCGCGTCGATCAATTATGTGGGCTTGGTCATGTCGACCTGGTCAGGCTTGCAACAATGCATCGTATTGGTGATGCTAGCCTTGACCTTTTAGTGTGAGATCGCATGGCAGGGACGGTCTGGCATGTGAAGCAAACGGGAGACCGGCATGGTCGATCAAATGAACTACAAGGTGGTCCAAGGCTGGGAGCAATTGCCCAAGGGCTTTGCACATCGGGATGTGGCCGGTGTCGCAGTCGATCAGGAAGATCGCGTATTTCTGATCTGCCGCGGCGAGAACCCTGTGATCGTGTACGACCGCGAGGGCAATTTCCTGCGCACCTGGGGCAAGGGTGACTTCTCCATGCGTACGCACGGCATCTACGTCGCCCCCAATGGCACCATCTTCGCCACGGATGACGGCAATCACACCGTCCGTCAGTTTAGCTCCGAGGGCCGATTGCTAATGACCATGGGTACTCTGAACGTGCCGTCCGACACCGGCTATGACGGCAAGACGACCGGCTCGATAATGCACGCTGGGCCACCATTCAACCGTCCGACCAACGTCGCCATCGGCCCCAAGGGTGACATCTACATCTCTGACGGCTATGGCAACGCGCGCGTGCACATGTTCTCCCCCAGCGGGCAGTTGAAGCGCTCGTGGGGGGAGCCCGGCGACGGCCCCGGCCAGTTCCGGCTGCCGCATGGCATCGCAGTCGCCGCCGACGGCCGGGTATTCGTGTGCGACCGCGAAATCGACCGGATTCAGATTTTCAGCCCGGACGGGGAATTCCTCGAGCAGTGGACCGATACACAACGCCCGACACACCTCACGTTCGATGCTAAGGGCAATGTCTATGTGACCGAGCTCGCCTGGCACGTTGGCGACAATTCATACAGCTTCGGCCCTGTCACCAGAATGCGCCATGCCCGTTTCAGTATTTTCGACCCGAAAGGCAAGCTGCTGGCACGCTGGGGTACAGCCGACTGCACCGCACCGGGCAGCTTCGCCGCGCCGCATGGGCTTGCGCTGGATTCAAAGAACGACCTGTACGTAAGTGAGGTGACCTGGACGTTTGCGGTGAGTCGCGGCCGCGCTCCAGAAGACTGCCACACGTTTCAGAAGTTTGCCTTGGTGGTGTAATCCCCGTTGGCATTGAAATCTCATGCATGTCTGCTGACGGAGCAGCGCGCCCGCGTTGACGTGAAGGGCCAACGGAAGGCTTCGTCCATTTCGAAGTGACGGTGAACCGGGATGCCCGCACCGGCCGGTACCTGTTGTGTGCCAAAGGCAAGATTGGGCGAGCCCGTGGCGGCACCGGCCTTGATGAAGATGTGTCCAGGATTGCGAAAGTGAACGAGATGCTCACCCCGTATCCTCCAGTCGGTACCAACAAGTGACCGATCCCAAGGCTGGCAGCACCCGCGAGGACCGACCTGCGTTCGAAGCTGAGGTGGACCATGACAACCCTCCAATTCGGCAATCAAGAGGCTGAAAGTTAGCGCTGCCAGCCATGCCCGCGGCACCCGCAAGATTGCCAAGTTGAATGGCAAAATTGCATAACGGGACATGCTCGCCTGGAATGACTTACGCCACTTTCTAGCCGTTGCCCGTCACGGCAGCACCATCGCTGCTGCCAAGGTGCTCGGCGTTAACCAATCAACTGTCCACCGCCGTCTGTGCGAGCTGGTACGTCAACTCGGTCGGCGACTGGTCGAGCGGCATCCTGGTGGTTACCGACTGACCGCAGTCGGGAGGAATTGCGGCCATTGGCGGAGCGAATCGAGGCTGCGGTGCAGGATTTGGAGCGGCGTGCCGCATCCAGCGAGGCCGATCTCATCGGCACGGTCCGCGTCACATGCCCGGAGACTGTAGGGTACCGGATGATGAAGACGCCGCTACTCGACATCTTCCATGAGCGTTATCCCGGGTTGCGCATCGAGCTCCTTATGGTGGACCGCGTACTCGATCTGGCGAAAGGTGAGGCCGACATCGCGTTCCGCACCGCGCCGCCGCAGGATGATGCGCTCGTCAGTCGCAAGCTTGCAACGCGCTATTTCTTCAGCGGGAGCCACAGAGCTGCTATCTCAAGGCTCAGATCAGCTTGGAAGCATGCCTTTTGCTTTGATCACAGCCACTGCCGCCGGACTTTTCAGATGTTCGATAAGAGCCCTGGCCCCGGCTGCCTCCTTGGATTGCGACGCGACCGCCGCCGTAAAGACGACGTTTTCTTGCAGCTCATCTGGAAATGGACCGACGACATCCAGACCGGGGGCGGTGAGAACGTTGATAAGGAAGACGCCCAATTCAACCTCACCTTTGGCGACCACAGCGACGATCTGAGCCGGGTTAGGCTGCGCCTTCACCTTCGCCTGCATCGGCGCGGTGATACCAAGGCGATCAAATATCCTTGCGATGGAATAGCCGGCGGCACTCTCGGGGATTGACGCAACGGATTGCGCACCAAGTAGTGTCGCTTTGAGTGCCTCGACCGTACCAATTTGCGGCTTGGTGGCGCCGGAACGCACGGCGACGCCGAGGCCGACATAGGCGATATCGATCGTCGGCTCGGCGACGAACTTAGCTCGCGCAGCCGCGTTTTTCATCACGTCGATGGGCACAACGCCAACGTCGAACGGCTTGTCCGATGTCGCCTCCTTGATAAGGTTTGGCGTGGTGCCAAAGAAAATCTCGAGCTTGTGACCAGAGGTTTGCTCAAATTGCGGTTTGAGATCCGCCCACACATTCGTCATTGCGCCGCCGGCCAGCAGCCTTAGCTCGGCGGCATTTTGGTTTCCCGTTAATGCGATCATCATCACACCATAGGCGACCGTAACCGGGCAAGGAAGGGCAGTGGCTCAGGGAAGGGCTGGTTCAGCTATCTCCGTCTCTATGGGCCGGAGGGTTTCGCCTTCAACGGCGCGTGGAAGCCCGGAGACATCGCGTAAATTACTGCCGGTGAATCAGGTTCGCAGTGAATCAGGTTTGCGGCTCGCGCTGCAGTAAATCCGGTCCAGACTAGTGATCTGCCGCAGCGTGCCTGGTAGCAAGTCCAACACTCGGCCAGATGTCGGCTTTGCACCGGGCATTTTTTTCAATGATCTGCCGCGGCGGGCTCGCGGCTAGGATCCTTTCGGTGCCGCTCTTAACATCTGGGCAGCTACCGCCATGGCCAGCCCGTCGACTTCCACGTCGCGCGGGACTCTGCGTTTTCAGCCTGCATCGCGTCCCACATGGCGTCCTTGCGCTCACACCACAGGCGGACGCGTCGGGCTTCGCGCTCGACACGCTCTTTCAGCGACGGCTGGATCCGATCGTTGGAAGGCATGGTCTCGATGTTCTCCGCGCGAGCGCACTTGTTGCGGATCTTGGCGGCCCACACGAAGAGCTGCAGCCTGTCGAAGGTCCAGAACATAGCGGGCTCATGCATCGGATTGGAAAACGGCACTAATTTGACCATCATCAAAACCGCATGCACCGGACGCTAGGTGCGGTGCTCCCCGCGCACGGCCATGGTATCGCGGACATCTGCTGACCGTTCAATTGGCGGTGAGGCCTGGAGCGGCTACCAATTGTGCTATCTCTCGTCTCACGTAGGCAAAGAGCTGGCGACACAAGGGCGCGGCCTCGGCAATCGTGTCGGCCAACCAGACGCGCACCCAGGAGAAGGTGCTGGAGGGCCGGATGCCATCGCCGACTGGATTATCCTGGTCGAGGGGTAGAATGGGGCGGAAGTCGCGACCGCTCAATGCGGCGGCTGCGGTTGCCCGCTAACGGAACGGAGGAGGGCATGTCAAAGGTCTTTACACGCCCGATTTCACGCTCGGCCGGGAGGAGGCAAAGGCTAACGTGGCGATTGGTCACTTTAGCCTTGTGTGACGGCGAGCGACGTAGGCCGTGCGCAATCCTGGCTTGAAGCCACAGCGCTCATAGAAGCGATGCACGCGCGGATCTTGTCTGCCACTTTGAAGCAAGACATCCCATTGCCCAAGCTTTTGAGAGCGCGGCTTCAACGACGGCACGTGCATGGCGTTGCCCCTGGAGGCAGGGTGACAAACTACATTCTCAAGAAACGCGTGTCCCTGCCCACTGCGCAAGAGATTTGGGGCAGTAATCAGCATAGATGTTGCCGTGATCTTGGCCCCGGCCACTGAGACGAAGATGGTCGCTCCGTGGTGACTCATGGTCTGCCGCCAGATCTGCTCTGCTCGCTCAATCGGCTCAACGGTCGCGCTGACATCGGAGACCCGAAAGAGATCGAGCAACGCGGCCATATCTTCGGTGGTCGCAATTCTTGCTATTGGCATGGCCGCACACACCTATGGTGACGTTGGTTATGCCGATACGAGATCGAGCCAATGGCATCGCCGGCATGATGTTTGCTACCTTGCCTGCCGGAGCTGGTCCAACGGTTTACTCCCGCCCAAGTTTTTTAAGCAGCCAACGGCGGACAATGCCGAGCTGCTGGCACTCTCGCGCCCGCGCAATTCCTATCCCGGCAGCGCGATGGCGATCATGATGCGCTGGCGCGTGCCACCGCCACGCAAATTTGCTCCTTGCGGCATCCGAGTAAGCCAGCTTGACGAGCGACTGGCTCGCCTGCCGTCCGGATATCTTGATCGCCGACGAGCCAACGACCGCCCTCGATGTGACGATCCGGGCGGCCGGCTCGCTGCCAAGATCCGCGTTGCAAATGACGCGAGGCAGACTTGGTGGGTTCAATCGCCGTTGCGCCAGGACGCAACGAGGCGGCCAGATGCCGGCTGCCGACGATGCGGCAAACTCGCCTTGTCGCAGCAACAACGAGGTTTGGCGCCCTCGCCAGTCACCTCACTGACACTCACATCGTGTTTGTTCAAGCACGCCGGACCCAAGGATTCGCCGTGTTATCTGGGAAGGTGACGCCAACCCATCGCTATCCCGAACTGGCGTCGTCGGGACGAGGCGCTCGACGTTTCGCAGCAAGGTTTCACTGAGCCGGCGCTCGACAAACCGCGCGACGGCAGTCGGCCAATCGGCAGCTCCTCGTTCGGCAATCGTATCGTATTCGAGCGGCGCCGAAAGCACGCCTCGATTGCGGACCGGGGCGCACGGGGCCTGCCTAAACCTAGGTATATACTCACCTGTCTACTTTCTTAGCGACGCTACACCCATGCCTGATCGAATTGGAGCTTAGGGCGATTGATAGTGTGCTCGCGAAATGCGCTCCGTGTGGATAGAACGCCCGAGCAGAAATGCACCGCTATTTCTTCCACTTCAAACGTGGACAAATGACCATTTTGGACCAAGAAGGCGTCGACCTCGCCGATATTAACGAAGCAGCCGAGGAGGCGGTGCGGCGTGGCCGAGCTATCGCCGCGCGAGACGCACTCAAGTCCGTCCCGTTCAGTACCGGAATGATCATCGTCGAAGACGAATGGCGGACAATCCTCGAGGTGCGGTTGGAAGACATCATCGACGGTGGGAAGGAAGGATAGTATGGCTACTGCTGGGACCGTCGTTCTCGAGGCAAAGATCGCCGTCGACATCGTCTTTGCGGAGGATGGCAAGTACTATGTCGATTCAACCACGACGATGGATGGGGCCATCGTGCGTGCATGGACAGAAGGGCCATTCGAGACCGAGGCCAAGGCGCGCGAGTGCGTGGAATGGCAGTACTCGATGCCGATGCTAGAAAAGCTTGCGCAACGCCAAGGCCGGTAGCTGTCCTAAAACCTCATCGACCAGTCTGACGGCGCTCCGAAAGGGGCGGCGCATGCTCGGCAATCAATCAATGTTTCCCTCGGTGCAGTTCCTGCCGGGTGGGAACTCGAGACGGCCACAAGGTATCGCGCCCGCTGGATCGCAGACCCCGGTGCAACCGAATTCCGGCGGGCGACCCGCGTCGCTGCGCTGCCCCGGCAAGCTCGCGGGCGTTCCGGGAAGGGCGCGGCCGGAAATGGGTCCTGCCCCAGCGTGGCCATGGCAGGTCCGGCGCATCAAGGGGGTATTTTCCTGGTCGATTTTTGGGCCAGAGTAAGACCAGTTGCGCGGAGGTTGTCCGTACCGGGCGCGATGATGAGCTACCCGAGGCTCAATTGTGCCATTCCGCCCAGGTCGTACAAAAACGAGGTTTCAAGAAACGCGGCCTTATGGGCCAGCGCTTGCCGTGACACCTCAAAAGGAGGTCGTGTCAATGCGACCCTGCCGTTCCAGAATGATGGCGAGCGCCTTTTGCACGGCGTCTACTTCGTCCGGCTTACATTCCACTTCGATGAATACGTGCTTTTTATCGCGCCCGCCGCTCGAGGTACGGCAGCCGCAAACCATGACCCGACCGTTTGAAAGGGGGACAGCCTCTCCGGAAAAGATAAAGCGTGCATGCGTCATGGCGGAGTTGCGACCATTGGCCAGTGGTTCGGGAATATTTTCTGGCGCCAATATTCTGTAACACAGGCCGCATCGGTTGCCGGCGGAAAGATAAAGTTGGCGTAAATGCTCTGTTGCTTTGCCCAGGGCCGGGATGGGGCGCCCTTGCCCCACGGGGCAATGCAGCACGGGGCGGCAGCCGTCAGGCGACGTGCCGTGTCCCCCATTTTGGAGCGCGAACCTTGCATATTCGTGTTATGCAGGGCCTGGAATTGATTGGTGCAACACATTTCGGGGAGTGTGACATGCCGTTGTGGTCCAAGGAGCCCAAGAACAAGAAAGCCGAACCGCCCAAGGCTCAGGCCGAGCCGCCAAAGGCCAAAGCAGCCGAGAAGACGATCGCCAAGCCGACGGTCGAAGCAGCAGTGGAAAAGGAGCTCAGCTCTGCAGACATGCAAAAGCGCCGGGAGGTTTCGGCGCGGCTGCTCATGCGCTTTGGCGAGGTTGTCAGTGTGATGATGCGGGCTCAGCAGTTTCGCGATCTCCCCCTTAAGCACCTGCAAGAATTGGTCGTGCCGCCCTTGATGTTGGGGCAATTCTTGGTCGCCGAAGCACAATCGAAAGCTCAGGGCTTTGTCACGCCCGTTGCGGCGGCCCTGTGGGCGAGGGTCTCAAAGGAGGTCGATCAGCAACTCTCCCAGAATTTGGACAAGCCTCTGCAACTGGCGCCCAAGGACTGGAACAGCGGCGACATTGGCTGGCTGATCGTGTTGGTCGGAAACGTGCAAGCCCTTGCCCCGTTGCTAAAACAGCTGCAGGAAACCACCTTTAAAGGGCGCCCGGTGAAAATGCGGTCTCGGGGTAAGGATGGCAAAAGGGTCGTGACCACGATTTCTGGTCAGGCCAAAGCCGCCCCGTAAGCTTCGCGAAGGGGTCGACAGCGCTCGCCGGCGACCAACGGCCCTTGCCTCGGGCAGCGTCGCGCTCGCCCTCGTGGCGGTGACCGCGCTCGCCAACCCATGCCTTTGGGCCATGCGGGCCCGGTGCGGCGGGGTCAATGCAACTCGATGGCACGGTCGCTGGGCCCGCGCGCTTATCACGGTGCTGCAGGCAAATTGCCCACCGTGCCTGGATGCGCAGGGGTTCCCACAAAAGTGCTCTGCAGCACAGACATCTGCGCCATTTTGCAGCAATACCACCCGAAACGTCGCGTCTTTGGTGCGGAGGTTGCCATGAAACTCTTGAGTTCACTGCTCTTGGCTGCCGTCACGGGCTGGGTGTCGGTCTCTGCGGCGTCAGCCCGGTACCTCCCCGGCCCAGGTGTGGCTGGGGGGCCCCCGAGCAAAATGATCGAGTGCTGCGCGTGTATTGATTACCACGATGTGCAGACGGGTTGCGATAATCGTGACTGCCCCGCATGCCCGGTGCACCGTCAGTCTCCGAGCTTAAGTAACGCCTACAAATGACCTAAGCGAAGGAACCTTGCGGTGCTATTCGGCGATGCAACGCCGCCCGCGCTCTACGACCAGGTACGTAAACTAAGGACGGAATAAATGTCGTAGGAAACGTGCGGGCGGTAATCGCCTGGACCGTTGCGAGGTCCGACCGAAGGGAGCGCGGGAATGGAGAGGCAGTCCATCATCACCTGTCCCATCTGCAACCGCGCCGCCACCGAAACGATGGCGATTGACGCCTGCCAATAGATCTATGATTGCAAACGCTGCGGCTACCGCATGAAACCGATTTGCGGCAAGTGCTGCGTCTATTGCTCCTATAGGTCGGTACCTTGTCCGCCGATGCAAGAAGGTCACGCAGCTTTCCGGTAACGCGCGATCTTCCGAAAGCCAACGTCTGCTGGGCGATGAGGTGGTGGCATCACATCTTTGAAGTTGCAACGAACTCAGGGTGCAAGCCAAACTCGTTCCAGATCTTGGCCGATCAGGTGGCTAGGCGACATCTGCCATCCTCTCACCGTCGCACTCATGACAACAATGCGCTGCCACCATAGCAGTGGCACGTTGTAGGCTTCGGTCAGCATACGCGTCTCGAATTGCCGCAGCAGGGCGTAGCGCGCCTTCGGATCCTGCGCGTCTTTTTGTAGCTCGAATAGGCGATCGAGTTCGCGATCGGTGTATTTGCTTTGGTTTGAAGACTGCTCGACGGAAAGATAGCGGGCGAGCTGGTAGGTCGGCTCATCGACGGAATCGCCCTGAAAGGACAGGGCGACATCGAATGTGCCCTCGTTTAGAGCGTTGTTGTAGAGCACGTCATTGGCCTGGAAATGTTCGGTCTCAACACCGATTTGGCGCCATTGATCGATCACGTAGACGCCGCCGCCTGTGAAAAGATTGGCAATGGTTCGGTTGGTGAGCTTGATCTTGAGATTGGGGACACCGGCTTCGGCAAGCAGCCGCCGCGCCTCCATGCGAGAAGCCTCAATGTTCCTAGAAAATCCCGGCATCTTCTCTAGATCAGCTTCGCTCGCCGCCAATGCGAAGCCCGGCCGCAGGTAGCCGCCGACGTAACGCATGATGGTAGATCGTGGCAGCACTTCGGCGGCTTTCCAGCGGTCGATGGCCAACGACAAGGCCAAGCGCACGCGCGGGTCATCGAATGGTTTCTTCCGCGTATTAAAGGTGATCAGCAGCAAATTCAGCCACGGGCTCTCCTGGACCGTAATCTTGTTTCCGAGCGCACCGACGAGGCGGTCGCGATCGACGGCGGTTACGCTACGGAAGTCGGCCATGATCTGTCCCCCCTGTAGCGCATTGATCAGGGCCGGCCCCTGCGTGAAGACGGCATGGAAGCCGTCGAGGTAGGGCAGGTTGGGTTTGAAGTACTCCTTGTACCGCTCTCCCTTCCAATGCGCCCCCGCAACGTGCTCAACGAAGCGGAAAGGGCCAGTGCCCAGCACGTTGCGGGCGGGAAACAGAGGGTTCTCTTTCAGCTTCGCGGCGCTGAAAACGCAGTTAAACGGATTGGCAAAAGCGTAGAGCAGCGCTCGGTTCGCTCGCTTCAGTCGGAAGACCACGCTCAGTGGGTCGGGCGTCTCGATCGTATCGATGTCCGCGACCAGGCCTTGGCGTACCGAAACGACCCCCTGAGGAGGATTGCGAATGCGTTCATAGGTCGCCTTGATGTCCTCGGCCGAGAACGGCGAGCCATCGTGGAATTTGATGCCTGAGCGAAGGCGGAAGCTGTACGTCTTTAGGTCGTCGGAGACCGTCCAGCTGTCGGCGAGATCGCCGACGATGTTGGGATAACGCTCAAGGTCGATGCGCAGCAGATTGGAATAGTGCGGCGATAGCAGGTGGATGATGGGAAAGAGCGTGGACTGGTGGCAGTCATAGGTCGGGGGGTCGCCTGAATTGATGCCAAACAGCAGGGTGCCACCGCGTTTGGGTTCCTGCTGCGCGACCACGCTCGACGTCAAGCAGGCCTGCGCAACCCAGGCGCCGACGGCGAAGGCAACGGTGCGTTTGAATTTGCCCTGCAACATCTTGTACCCCCGGCTGCGAGCCTCACTCCATGGGTGGGCGTGCAACGGCTCGCTGCGTCGACGTCCACGACCGCTCGCGCGCCGCTCGACCTTCGAGGAATGATCAGGATTGGCGAGCTTATGGGCAGCAGCGGCGGCTTCCTAGCGGGAAATTTTTTGCAAGCCCCGATGGTTGAGCCTTTCCAAGCCCACGGGCTGGCGGCCGCACGCAGAGGTCCCCATTTCTATATCCGGTTTCGCCGCGCGAGCGAGCCGTCGAAAGGGGTTGGTAGCCTTACTGGCGCCGGGCCAGCTTTTGCAGCAAGCCGCGGCGCTTGGCGGGATCGGTCTGATGGTCCGATGCCCCGGCCAAGTGCCGGTCGCGATCGAGGATATAGGTTTTGAGGGTATGATCGAAGGTGACGGTGCCGTCCTTGCTCACCACCTTGGCGTAGTAGGCGCCGAAGGCGGCCGCGACCGCCGCCACCTCGCTGGTGCTGCCGGTCAGCGCGGTGATGCGCGGGTCGAAGGAGGCCATGTAGGACTTGAGGGCGGCGGGCGTATCGCGCTCCGGATCGACGGAGATGAACAGGACCTTGATGCGATCGCCGTCGGGCCCGAGGCTCGCCAGCGCATTGCTCCAATCGAGCAGTGTCGTCGGGCACACGTCGGGGCAATGCGTGAAGCCGAACGCCACCGCCAGCGGCCGCCCCTGAACCTCCTCGGCCGCCAGCCGCTTGCCGTCCGCCGTGGTCAGGGCGAGCAGGGGTTGCAAGGCAATTTGCCGGTGTAGACGCCCTTGTCGGGCCTCGATGTAGGCGACGAGGTCGGCCGCCTCGCGGTCCGAGACGCCGATCGAGGGCATGCGCACCGTCGGGAACTTGGCGGCAAGCTCAAGCGCAATGGGATCCTTGCTGGCGCGGACCTTGGCCGGGTTGGCAATGAAGTTGATCAACCACTCCGGCCGCCGCCGCTGCGCGACGCCGGCAAGGTCGGGGCCGACACGGTTGCCCTCGCCGATCGAATGGCATCCCGCACAGGCCTTGAGGTAGAGGGTTTCGCCCGGCGGCCCGGTCAGTTCGATGGCTTCCAGCTGGTCGCGCGGGCTGCTCGCCAGCGGTGCGGCGCCGAACGCGGCGGGGTTGAGCGACTGGATGGTCAGGATCAGGCGGTCGAGATCGCCCATGGCCGAATCGCGCTGCCACTGGCCGGCGAAGCCGTTGCTCAAGAGCAGGTCGTTGCGATGCTCGCCCAGAAAGCGGCTGCGCTCGCCGAGGCGGTAGCGAATCTCGTTGATGTGCTCGGGCAGGCCGGTCAGGAACAACCAGCCGGGGCCGGCGGCGAAGGTCTTGGCATAGTTCCCCATCCGCTCCGGCGTGTCGGTTTCCGGATCGACGGTGATGGAATAGAAAAAGACGTCGCGCCCCATGTGGTCGCCCAGCTTGTCCTGCAGCTGGGACAGCCGGGCGGTCGCGACGGGACAGATTTCGCTGCAGGTCGTATAGATGAAGCTGACGACCGCGATGCGGTCCTGGATCAGATCGTCGTAGAAGTTGAAGGTCTTGCCGTCCTGGGCCACCACGGGATGGTTGGGGACGTAGCCCCTGCCCCAGCGCGAGCCCTCGCCGGCCGCGGCGGCGCCGGCCAACAGGGCCGCCGCCAGCACGGCGGCCCCGAGCGCGCGAAGGAGGCCCAGCACCGGTTTAGCCTGCGCTTGCCGTCTGGGTCGTGCGCGGATCGCCCTCGGGCAGGATTTCGGGCGAGGTGAAGGTGACGCCGTCGCGGCTGGGATTGGGCGTGAGCGTCACGGCCGCCTGCGGCGTGCCGGGGTTGCCGAGCAGCTGGATGCGCATCAGCATGGCGACGTCCTCGTGCACGGTGTTGTGGCAATGGTTGACGTAGGAGCCGCCGTACTCGCCGAACTGGATCTGGAAGGTGACCTGGCCCGACGGGCGCAAGCGCCAGACATCCTTGCGCACCAGGTTCTCGGTCGCCGGGAAGGCTCCGATACCCCGGTTCATGGTGATGCCTTCCTCGAAATGCAGG
This sequence comes from uncultured Alphaproteobacteria bacterium, assembly GCA_963775835.1. Classification (GTDB taxonomy): domain Bacteria; phylum Pseudomonadota; class Alphaproteobacteria; order Rhizobiales; family Hyphomicrobiaceae; genus AWTP1-13. Next base: position 217,278 of record CAVZKV010000002.1, read on the forward strand.
TGGATCGGGTGGTCCCAGCCGCCGCCGCCGTTGATGTAGGTCCAGTGTTCGATCTCGCCCGGCTTGGGGATCAAAAGCGAGATGCGATTGGCATTGAAGGAATGCGCGGCCTCGCCGTTGACTTTGATGGTCCAGGGGAAGAATTCCGGGGCGGTTTCGGGACAATCGGGCGTGCACTGGCCGTCGGGGCCGCGCGAGGTGACGTCGCCCGAGCGGCCGAACTCGACCACGCGCGTGCGCACCGGCTGCACGATCGGGATCTGCTGGGTCAGCGTGACCGGCACCACGCTCTTGTCCAGGGTGGTGGACTTGTGCACGTAGCCCTCCACGTCGACGCTGTTGACCTGACCGACGACGCGGAACTCCATGAGCGGCCCGACGGTGGGATCGCTGTCGATCCCGGTCATGGCCTCGCGCAGGCTCAGCGCTCCGTTCGGCTTGCGGCCGTCGGTCTGCTTCAGCAGGTTGACGAGATAGATGCGGTCGCCGATGCGGAACTTGGAGAAATCGACGACGATGTCGTAGCGCTCGGCGATGCCCTGCTCGTCCAACTCTAGCAGATCGATGGGGTTCACCACCAGGTTGCCGTCGTTGGCGATGAACTGGAAGGGCACCGCCGTCCAGTTCCATGACAGCGCCAGCTTGATGAAGCGCGACATGCACGAATTGAGGATGCGGAAGCGATACTTCCTGGGCAGCACCTCCATGAAGGGGGCGTACTGCATGTTGACGCACAGAAGATCGCCGATGAAGCCCTCGGTCGTGAAGATGTCAAAGAACAATTGACCGGTGCTATCGGTGGCAAGGTCGTGGATGGCCAGGTTGACGTCGAAGTCGATGTTGCCCCAATCGAGCAGGCTGCCGCTCGGCAGCTTTAGATTGACGCCGTCCGTCAGCTTCTCGTTGCCGCGATCGGGACCGCTGTAATAGTTCACCATCATGAACATGCCTTTGTAGACATTCTCAGCGGTGAAGAAAAAGCGGTGGTCGTGGGCCCACATGGTGCCCTGCAGCTCGCGATAGTCGCCGGCGACGTTGATCAAGCCGCCGTTGCCGTCGGGCCCTGAGGCCTTCTTGACGGTGGCGTTTTTATTGATCTTGTCGCGTCGCGCCAGCGTCGTGCTCCAGCGATAGTCATAAAAGGTGCCGGGGAAGTGATGCACGTTGGAGGCGCCGTCGCTTTCCGCGCCGTTGTGGGCGTTATGGAAATGCAGCTGATGTTCGTTGCGGCCGAAGCCACCGTTTTGCGTCACATCATCCTGTAGCGCGTTATAGATCCGGGTAAGGAGCGGCTCGCCATAGCGGGCCTTGATCAGCGGCGGCGGCAGGTGGCCGATCAGCTCGCCCTTTCCCGTCCCGTAAGTCCACACGCTGGTGCGGTTCTGGTAGGGCAGGCTCGGGTGGAAGGATTGGCTGGCACCGATTTCGGAAAGCGACATCACATAGCCGACCTTGGGGAAGAACTCATCCCAGCGCTGATGCGCAAACAGCTCGCCGGGTGGGCGTCCCTCCATCGGGCCGCGGTTGGTGATCTTATTGCGAAACGGGTTGCTTGGCCGCCGGCCGGGCGGCGGCTAATCATTGAAATCCTGATGGTAGGAGACCCGCTTGGCATTGGGCTCGCCCGACGCTGGTCGGAAAGACGGCCTCGCCGCCGATGTTGGTGAGCGGCATCGGCGTTTGCAGGCTCAGCCGGCGAAACGGCTGGGTGAACTTGCGCGCACCAAACAGCGGGCTGCGCGGGGTGCCGGTCGGGACCTGGCCATAGGCGCTCGGCGCATAGACGTTGAGGCCGTTCTTCCAAGCCAAGAGGCCGCTGCGAGGTGAACAGCCCCCATTTGAACAGCTCGCGCCGGCTGATCTGTCCGTGCGACAGCGCCCGGACGATCTCGGCCCGATTTTCGCGCGCCTTTTGCGCTTCCCTAATGCGACTGCGCGATGCGTCCTTCGGCAAATACATGGTCAACCCCTAAAGCCCAATGCGCGTCCCAACCACAACCTCGTCTCAGGCATGCCACATCGCGGGGGAGCTGCCGGCGGGTGCCCCACACGCCTCGAGCCCGGGAGCAAGGGATTGGCCCGGCCTGAGATCGCTCGCTTGGCGTCGGCGACGGCACCGCCGCCTTCGCTTTCACAGATTTGCAATTCGCAGGAACCTGTTTTTCAAGTTCCGCCATAGTCATACACGCTGCTTGCAGCAGGCGCTGCGGACCTTCGTCTCAACGATTGCGACCAACGGCCGACCAATCAATGTTCCGGAACGCTTGACTGGCCTTGCGGTCCCAGCATGGGCCACGTGGCGCTCACGGGCGCTTCGGCGCGCGCCTCGTTGGCCGCTCGGTAAGGCGTTAAGGCTGCCGCTGAAAATATCCACAGGCGGCGGTGCGCGACCGCCGCCGAAGTCGAAAATGAGACGATTGCGTCGGGTTCTTTGTCCTATCGCGCGATTTGGCAAAATCTTGCACGACGCGCGCTCTGCCGCGTGCTCAATTGCTAAAGCTGCAATGGTCATCGCCAGTGGATGAGCGCGCTGCGGCGTGAGCCGGCGGGCGCGAAGGGCGGCTGCCGGTTCTGTCGATACGCATACAGAGAAGCGGCAGCCTACCCGATCAGCATGGTACTGATTGTGGGTAGCTTTGCCTGCGCGGCAAAGATCCAGCAGTAACTTTCCCGAGCGCGCAGACACCGGCGCAGGTCTTCTAGGCGAGCATGGGGCTCGCGGGCGTTGGGCGCTTGCGACCGGATAGGTGCCAGTTCATCAGCACTGGCCTTTTGCGAGGGCCTATTGCAGGTAATGCGCGAGGCCATTTGCCATCCTGGGCGGGCCCGGGCGAGCCTGTGCCCGGCCGGGACGCGCATACGAGCGTGCGCCGCCGCGGCCTGCGGGCCGCCACCGGTTTGCTCGGCCGGCGCCTTAGCGCGCGCCGTCGGCAAGATTGGCTCAGATCGAGGAGCGCAACGTGTCGCGTGATTGGATCGTTCGGCGAGTGCGGCTCGAGGAAGGGCTGCGCTTGCGGGAGTTGCGCTTGCGGGCGCTTGCTCGTGCGCCAAAGGCTTTTGGCTCGACGCTCGCACGCGAAGAGACGTTTACACCGGAGGTTTGGCACCGGCGCGCCGCCGACGGAGCGGCTGGCCTTGTGAGCATGACGGTCGTGGCAGAGCACAGGGATCGGTTGGTCGGGATGGCGAGTGGGCTGGTCACCGACGCGGAGCGGCAGGCCCTGGGTCCGATCCTCGTTGGCATGTTTGTTGACGACGACATGCGCCGGCTCGGCATCGGAGAGGCGCTGGTTGAAAGCATCAAGACCTGGGCAAGGTCGCGCGAGCACGGTTGCCTGCATCTGTGGGTGGTGTCCGTCAATGCGCCCGCCATCGCGCTTTATCGCCGTTGCGGTTTTCATGCGAGCGGTGCTGAGAGACCCGTTGCGCACACGCCGGACCTCATTGAACTGCAAATGGTGGCGCGCTTGCCCTCCGCCTGATCACACGTCGGCGCCGAAGGAACCCTAGCCGCGGCCTCGGTGGCGGGCGGGCGCGCAGATGTCTGTGTCGGCCCGAACTGGCGGCGACTGCGGCAAACGCTGGCTTTTGGGTAACGGTGATGACGACCTAGCGAGTAAAGCAGGGACGAAAGCCGGTGACCGCAGGGTTGCTGCGCTCGATTGAGCGGACCCGCGTTGCCCTTGCTCTTGCCGTCTCAACCGGCAATTCTTGGCTTGGGCGACGAGCCTTGGTTCAAAATAGGAGCCGTCATGTCCGATATCTTCTGCGCCAGCGCCACGCTCGAGCGAGTGCGCACCTACCATGCGGAGTTGACCGGCATTCGTCGCGATATCCACGCCCATCCCGAGCTCGGTCTTGAAACCCATCGCACGGCAGACATCGTGGCGGGCCTGCTCAAGTCCTGGGGCATTGAGGTGCATCGTCTTGTCGATGGTGCCGGCGTGGTTGGCGTGCTTCGCTGCGGTAATGCGCCGCGGTCGATTGGGCTGCGCGCCGACATGGACGCCTTGCCGATCCACGAGCGGTCGGGTGCCGCTTACCAAAGCGGTACGGCGGGTGTGATGCACGCCTGCGGTCACGACGGGCACACGACGATGTTGCTTGGCGCCGCCCACTATCTTGCCGAGACGCGCCGGTTCAACGGCACCGTCAATTTCATCTTCCAGCCGGGAGAGGAGGGTATGGGCGGGGCCCTTGCCATGTTGGCCGACGGCCTTTTGCAACGCTTTCCTTCGGACGCGCTCTACGGCCTTCACAACCGACCGGGAGCCCCGGTCGGCCACTTCTCGATCGCGCCGGGCACGGCCATGGCAGGTGGTGCTTTTTTCGACATTACCGTCGAGGGTCGCGGCGCGCATGGAGCCTGGCCTGAATCGTCGATCGATCCCGTGATTGCCTGCTGTCACATTGGCACCGCGTTGCAGACCGTCGTCGCACGCAACGTGCCACCCGCCGATATGGGCGTGCTCAGTGTGACCAAGATCCACGGTGGCGACGCTTACAACGTCATCCCCGAGCGCGCACGCATGGGCGGCACGGTGCGCGCCATGAAGCGCGAGACGCTTGCTGCCATCGAGGCGGGACTGAAGCGGGTGGCAAGCGGCGTCGCCACCGGACTGGGAGCAAGGGCCGAGATCGACTACCGGCTGATCTTTGCGCCTCTCGTCAATGCGCCCGAGCCGACGCGGGCCATCATCGACACGGCGGCCGAGCTCGTGGGAGAGGCCAACGTCGAACGCAACAAAGCGCCGGCATCGGCCTCGGAAGATTTTGCCTTCATGCTCGAGAAAGTGCCCGGCGCCTATATCAACCTCGGCAACGGCGAAACAAGCGCGCCCGTGCACAACGATCGCTACGACTTCAATGATGCGGCGATCCCCTTCGGCGCGGCCCTGTTTGCCAGGCTTGTCGAGCGCACGCTCGTGACGCAGCCGGGCCCAGGCTGAGGCGAGGTGAAGGGTCTCGGGCACCGCAGGCCGGCGCTCGCAGCAAGACGAGCGCGTGCCGCAGCGCGAGAGACGCCGAACGGACAAGGCAACGGGCGCGCGGGCTGCGCGAGGCGCCCGACGAGCGCACAAGCGCACCCGTGCACAACGATCGCTACGACTTCAATGATGCGGCGATCCCCTTCGGCGCGGCCCTGTTTGCCAGGCTTGTCGAGCGCACGCTCGTGACGCAGCCGGGCCCAAGCTGAGGCGAGGTGAAGGGTCTCGGGGACCGCAGGCCGGCGCTCGCAGCAAGACGAGCGCGTGCCGCAGCGCGAGAGACGCCGAACGGACAAGGCAACGGGCGCGCGGGCTGCGCGAGGCGCCCGACGAGCGCCGTCGTTGGGCGGGCGTTCGCTGACAGGGGTGAACGAGCGAGGTGACGAATGCAGTCGGGGAGACCCCGGGCGAAAGCCCCACCTCGCCTGCTGCAAGGGCGCTGAAAGCAGCTGGATCGCGCGCCCCTCGGAGCCGCCCGTCGGCCGCCATTGGGTCGCCTGTTGGCCAACATTGGGACACTGGTGGGCCGATGGCGGGCAAAAAATTCTACCCCTCGTGTCGGTTCTCGTGCCGCTGCTTCGTCCTGGAGGCGGGGTCTTGCCCAATCGGCCCGCTGGGCCGCGAGAGGGCCGCAGGTCAAGGGGGCAAATTCGTCACGATGTTGCTGCAGTTACGCCACATGAAGCCGGTAGGGCCGCAGCGCCAAAATTCACGGCAGAGCCGCATGGGTCAGGACAGGGTAAAGCTGTTGCGTTCGCTGGCAATCGACCGGGGAGAGGGCCGGCCGTCGCCGGCGTCGCGCGCGTGGCCAAGGCGATGGCTTTTGGGCCTCGCCGGCTTCGTCGCGCTCCTCGTCGGCGCTTGGGCGTTCGTGCCGAACCTGAGGGTCGGTGGGCACCCTGTCGAGCCCGCCTCGGTCCCGGCCGAGGTCGCGCGCAACGCGCCAAAATCGGCCCCCAGCGAGCCGCAGGTAAAGGCCGGCCTCACGGCCTCCGGTTACGTCGTGGCGCGGCGCAAGGCCACCGTGGCGGCGGAGGTCACCGGCAAGGTCGTCGAGTTGCTCGTGGAGGAGGGCATGGTGGTAGAGGCCGGCCAGGTCGTCGCGCGCCTGGATAGCCTCTTGGCCGAAACCGACCTGACCTTGGCCCAGTCGCGCGCCACCGCCGCCGAGGCCGCCGCCGCCGCCGTGGCCGCCGACCTTGCCGACGCCGAACGCATTCTCACTCGTATCAGGAGCCTTTCGCAAAAAAGCATCGCCAGCGAGGCCGACCTCACCAAAGCCGAGGCCAGGGTCGGCATCCTTCGCGCGCAATTGAGTCAGGCGCAGGCGCAGATGCAAACCGCCCAACTCGATGTCCAGCGCAATGCCACCGTGCTCGACAAGCATAAGATCCGTGCGCCCTTCGGCGGCATCGTCGTGGAACGCAGCGCCCAGCCCGGCGAAATGATCTCCCCGATATCGGCGGGCGGCGGATTCACGCGCACCGGCATTTGCACGATCGTCGACATGGACTCGATCGAGATCGAAGTCGACGTCAACGAAGCCTTCATCGGCCGGGTGCGGACCGGCGGGGCCATCTCGGCGGTGCTCGATGCCTATCCCGATTGGACCATCCCCGCTCTGGTGGTTGCCGTAGTGCCGACCGCCAACCGCGAGAAGGCGACGGTCAAGGTGCGCATCGCGCTCAAACAGAAAGACCCGCGCGTGCTGCCCGATATGGCCGTCAAGGTGAGATTCCATGAAGAGGAAAACGCGGCCGCCGCACCGACCGCAGAGGCCGTTTCCGCTGCGAAGTAAGGCAAGCCGTTTGCCAACGGGAGAAAAAGCCGATGTCCAATTCCCCCCTCGTTCGCCTGACCGGTGTCGGCAAGGCCTTCATCAAGGGTAAGGAAACGATCGCCATTTTCGATCACCTCGAGCTATCGATCCCACAGGGCGATTTCGTAGCCGTCATGGGGCCGTCAGGTTCCGGCAAGACGACGCTGCTCAACCTCCTCGGCGGCATCGATCGGCCAAATGTCGGCGAGATTTACGTTGCCGGGGAGCGCATCGATGGACGCAGCGAAAGCGATCTCGCGCGCTGGCGGGCGGCCAATATCGGTTTCATTTTCCAATTCTACAATCTGATGCCGATGCTAACGGCGGCGCAAAACGTCGAGTTGCCGCTATTGCTGACCAGCTTGGGCAAGCTGCAACGGCGCCAGCACGTGGAGACGGCGCTCGAAATTGTCAAGCTTGCCGACCGGGCAAAGCACTATCCCCGTGAAATGTCGGGAGGCCAGCAGCAGCGCGTGGCCATCGCGCGGGCCATCGTCTCCGATCCCCGCCTGCTGTTGTGCGACGAGCCCACCGGCGACCTCGACCGCACGACGGCGGATGAAATCCTCGCCACCCTGCAGGCGCTCAATCGCGACCTCGGTAAGACCATTGTCATGGTCACGCACGATCCCGCGGCGGCCAGGTATGCGCGCCGCACGCTGCATCTCGATAAGGGTCGCTTCATCGAGAAGGAACTCGCGGCATGAACGACCTCCTGTTGATCAGAAAGAACCTGTTCCGCAAGAAGCTGCGCGCCATCCTGATGCTTTTTTCAATCTTGATCGCCTTCTTGATCTTTGGCGTGCTGGCGGGATTCGAGCGCGCGTTCAACGCCGGCGAAGACGTGGCTGCAGCCGACCGCCTGATGGTCGTCAACAAGATCAATTTTACGCAACCTCTGCCGATCGCCTACATCAACCGCGTGCGCGCGATCGGCGGCGTGCGGCAGGTCACACATTTCAACTGGTTCGGCGGATACTACCAGGAGCCTAAGAACTTCCTGATCGTGATGGCCGTTGAGCCAGAAAGCTACATGCAGGTCTACCAAGACCAGATCAATGTTGCAGCCGATGCCCGCCAGGCGTTCATCCGCGAGCGCACCGGTGTCCTGGTGGGCGAGGCCATGCTGAAGAAGTGGGGTTGGAAGGTCGGCGACCGGGTGCCGATCATGAGCAACATCTTCACGCAAAAGAACGGCTCGCGGACCTGGGATTTCACGATCGTGGGCGCCATCGTGGCGCGCAAACCCAACGTCGACACCAATTTCATGGTCCTCCAGTATGAATATTTCAACGAGACGCAAAATTTGGGGCGCGACCTGATCGGTTGGATGGCGCTCAATACGTCCTCGCCATCGCAAAACGATCGCGTGGCCAAGGCCATCGACCAAATGTTCGCCAACTCCCTCTACGAGACCTCGACCGACACGGAGAAGGCCTTCAATAAGGCGTTCGCCGCCCAACTCGGCAACATCGCCTTGATCGTGGCGCTCGTCGTCGGGGCAGCCTTCGCGACCATCTTGATGATTGTCGGCAATACCATGGTGATGGCCGTGCGCGAGCGCACCCGCGAAATTGGCGTGCTAAAGACGCTGGGCTTTTCTGGCGGGCGCATCGTGCGCCTGATACTGGGCGAAGCCGTGCTGCTCGCGTTGCTCGGCGGTCTGCCCGGAATCGCCCTTGCAGCCCTGTTCGCGGCGGCCATGGAAACCAGTGTCGGCAATTTCATTCCGGGCTTTGCGGTCACGCCCGGCATTGCCCTCAATGCAATTTTATTGATGCTTGGCTTCGGCCTCGCCACCGGGCTGATCCCCGCCATCACAGGCATGCGCCTCAAGATCGCCACCGCGCTGGGCCGGAGCTGACACATGCGCCCCTTCTTCCTGCAGGTCGCTGCCGTCACGCTCATCAATCTCAAGAGCATTCCGCAGCGTTTTTGGCTCTCGCTTTCGACCGTCGTCGCGGTTGCCTTGGTGGTTGTCGTGCTGCTGTCCTTCCTGGCAATGGCCAACGGCTTCCAACACACGCTCACCAGCTCGGGCGCCGATGATGTGGCGATCATTTTGCGCGGTGGATCGCAGGCCGAGATCAACAGCACCGTCTCGCGCGAGCAGGTGCGCCTGATCGAGGAAGGGCCGGGCATCGCCCGCGGCTCGGATGGCAAACCGTTGGTATCGGCCGAACTCTACCTGGTCGTGGACGGCCTCAAGCGTTCGAGCCAGACCAAGGCGAACCTGCCCTTGCGCGGTATCGGCAAGGACGGCGCCACGGTGCGCAAGGGCATCAAGATCGTCGAGGGTCGTATGTTCAACCCGGGGGCCAACGAGATCGTTGTCGGCCGGGCGCTTTTGCGCGAGTTCCAGGGCCTCGAAATCGGCCAGACCGTCGCCTTCGCGACCAGTCGGTGGACGGTGGTTGGTGTGTTCGAAGCCAATGGCAGCGTGTTCGAGTCGGAGATTTGGGCCGATCTCCCGGTGGTGCAGAGCTTGTTCAATCGCAATAATATCTTTCAAACCGTGCGCGTGCGCTTGCAGTCCGCCGCTGCGCTCGAGGCGTTGCAACGTTTCGTGGAGGCGGATCCGCGCTTGAAGCTCGACGTCAAATCCGAGGCTGCCTACTTTGCCGAGCAAGCCTCGCAGACCTCCGACCTCATTCACAAGCTCGGCTGGCCCTTGTCCATCACCATGGCGCTCGGGGCGCTCGCAGGTGCACTCAACACCATGTACAGCTCGGTGGCGGCGCGCGCGGTGGAGATCGCCACCTTGCGCGCCATTGGCTTCGGCGGCACTCCCGCCTTCATCGGCACGCTGGTCGAGTCGTTGGTTCTTGCGGCGCTTGGCGGCATCATCGGCACCACCGCAACCAGCCTGGTGTTCGATGGCTTCAGTGCTTCCACGCTCGGTGCCAGCTTCACTCAGGTCGTCTTTAGCTTCACCCTCAGCCCGACTTTGATCGGCCAGGCCGTGCTGTTGGCGTTGGCGGTCGGGCTGGCCGGCGGTTTGCTTCCCGCGGTGCGGGCAGCGCGCATGCCGATCGTCGCCGGCTTGAGCAGTAGCTGAGGCCGCAAGCCGTGACCGTGAGCTGCTGCAACGCTTGGCGGCTGGGCAGCGGGCGGCCCGCATCGGCCACGGCCGCCCTGACGTCGCGGGCTAGGGTGCAACCGCGGCGCGACGGGCGCGGCTGCGGCGGGCAATTTCTGTTATGCCGCTCCAATCACGCGCCCTGATCTTGTCGTCCGGTGCAAGCCAGGATCCGCCAACAGCGACCACCCCAGGTACGTCCAACCAGTCCGAAAAATTGGCTTCGTTGATGCCGCCCGTTGGGCAGAACTGCACCGTTGGGAACGGGCCGCGCAAGGCCTTGATCGCCGCAATGCCACCGGCCGGCACGGCGGGAAAAAATTTGACGATCTCACAGCCATGCTCGAGGGCCAGCAAGATCTCCGAGGCCGTTGCCGTGCCGGGCAGCAGCGGCAGCTTCGTCGCGGCGCAAGCAGCGTAGATTTTGGGCGTGGTCCCCGGCGACACGCCGAACTTCGCCCCGAGATCCACTGCGCGCTGCACGTCCTCCGCCGAGCGGATCGTGCCGACGCCGACGGTCGCTTGTGGCACCTCCCGCACGATCAGGCGAATGGCGTCGGTCGCCGCGGCGGTGCGCAGCGTCACCTCAAGGGCCGTTACGCCACCGGCGACAAGCGCTTGCGCCAAAGGCACGGCCGCGCGCGCATCCTCGATGGCAATGACCGATACCAACCAGTTCGTGCTTAAAATTGCGGCGAGGCGTTCACGTGGCAACATCACCCGTCATCCCTGTCTTCAGGCCGACCGCCGACAACTCCGCGCCGGGCCAGGCATGGCGCGGTATGATGGCCCCGCGATGTTGAACAACCGCGCGTGCAAGGATATGCCCGGCTCGGGCGGCCGTTGCCGGAGCATATCCCGTCAAACGCGCCGCGAGATAGGCCGCCGCAAAGCTATCCCCCGCCGCCGTCGTATCGACCACCGTGGGGACCGCTTCTGCCGCGATCTCGAGCATTTCTCCCTCGCACCTGACGCGGCAGGCGGGGTAGTCCAGCTTCAGGACAATTTCGGCGCGTTGCCAATGCGGCTCCAGGATGCGTTGGCCGTCCGCCCCGAACAGTAAACCGAGGTCTTCAACGGAAGCGAACACGACGTCGGCCAGATGCAGCAGCCTGGCGTAGGCAGCCATCGCCGCCTCGCGATCGGGCCAGCCGCGCGGACGGAAGTTGGTGTCGAAGACGACCTTGCTGCCGGCTTTGTGCGCGTTGGCCAGAGCATCGAACAGCACGGCGCGGCCGTCAGGGCCATAAAGTGAAAGGGATATCCCGGACAGGTAAATGTGCCCAAAGCGGGCGAGCGCGTTGCAAAGGGACGGAGTTTCCGGCAACGAGAAAAGATCGCGTGCCGGGGCTCGATCTCGCCAGTAAGAAAAGCGACGCTCGCCGCGCGCATCCGTCTGGATGATGTATAGACCCGGCAATCGCCCTTGGCTGCGGATCACCGAGCCGGTTCCCACGCCCTCGGCTTGCCAAGCCGATAGCATCTCATCGCTCCAGGCGTCGTCCCCAAGGGCGGTGAGGTAATCGACCGGCATGCCGAGGCGGGCAAGATAGACCGCCGTATTTAGGGTATCGCCGCCGAATGCCCGCGTGATGCGGCCATCCGGGTGCTCGCTGAGTTCGATCATACACTCCCCGATCGCGGCAAGGGGCCTCATCCCAGTCCTCCGATAGGCTTTCCAGCCGTGAGCCTGCCCCCGACGATGGCCGCCACCGCCAGCCTGCGAAAGGTGGCACGATCTCCTGGCCCGCGCGGGATCGGGCCGGGGTCGTCTCGAGGGGGCTCATCACGCCCGAGCAATTTCGGGACGGGCCTCCTGGGACCTGTTTGCTCGGCGCTCCTCAAAGTTGCGGCCAGCAGCATCCTTGCATGCGCATCCTTTGGGCAATACCAAGCCTGAAAAAAAAGCCGCGTCGGCGAGGAAAGGTGGGTGCCGGTCGATTTCTTCCCACGCGGTTGGGGCCTCGCACAAGCGGTGCGGACCAGAGGGAACAGGAGCCTAAGCATCGCCGTTATTGGACCGATCGCGCCCGATCGAGGAGTTTCTCCCATGCCGAACTGGATTGCTGCCTTTGTCTTAGCCGTCGCCTCATTTGCGCTTGCGGGCCCTTCCCTCGCACAAGCCACCGATCAAGGCACAGAGTTGGCTTTCATGCCGCGAACCCTCGACGTGACCTTGCTCAACGAAGGCGGCAAATATGTCGCGATCGACCTTAAACATATCCCCCAGGGCGGCATCTGCCGCATGGATGAGGATGCCACGATCGCGCGCATGGGTCCTGGAGCCAGCCCGGGAACGACGCGCGTGCGCTACGTCGCTCCGCAGGTGAGCCCCGGTGGATGCCCGTTTTTGACGGCGTTTGATCTCAGCGACGCAGACTATGCCGGGGCTCGCGCCAAGTTCGTGCAAATGAAAGAGGAAGCAACGAAAAAGGTCGAGCAGTTGAAGAAAGACCTGGGCGACAAGTGGGACGAGATCACCGGGAAAAAGAGTTAAGGGCGCGGCGCGTGTGGGCCCCGGTTTGACGAGCGCGCCGGCAATGCGGCTCGGCACCGCCGGCGGCAAGAGCATCGCGGTCGATTGACCGCGGCCGGCCAGGCCCCACACCGACCGGCGAGAGCGGCTTGCGGAGCGGAAGGACCAAACTCAGGGCCAGCTACCCGTTGGTGGTAAAGGCCTCGCGTATTGCCGGTCGTGGTGTCTTCGCCGTCAAGGACATCCCCTGGGGGGCCAAGATCATTCGCTACCAAGGGGTGGTGATTGACGACCAGGAGGCGAAAAAGCGTGTGGCAAAAGGTGCGACCGCCATCATGGAGCTCGGCGACGGCCTCAATCTAGATGGGTTTGATCAAGGCAACGGAGCCGCCTTGATCAATCATGACCGACGGCGCCCCAACTGCTTCTTGCTGAGGGAGCGCGGCGAGGTTTGGATCGTCGCGGGAGTGGAGGGTATCCAGGCCGGCGATGAACTCACTTATGACTATGGAAGCGAATACTATCCACGCACGAAAGGGCGCAGGCTTGGCTAGTTTGCCGTAAGATGCTCCACACAGTCGTCGCCACAACGCTTAGAGAGCCCCAATGGATATTCTTGCGTGGCTTTGGTGGGTGATATCGACTGTCCTCGGTGTTGCCTTCGCGCTGGTTTGGTTCTTGGTTAGCGGTTGGGTCTCCGCTCTGCTGCAGATCGCCTTGCTGGTGATTATTGTCTATTTCTTGAAATATGGCTGGCAGCGCGCCCCGGCGGAGATTTGGCGGCGGACGCGGTCGTTTGCCGGATTCTTTCTCGGCTGGATCCGGGCCCGCGACGCCGCCCCGCTGCCCCAGGAGGCAGCCCCACGCCTCGTGAAAAGCAAGGAATTTGGCGATATCAATATCTCCACCCTGCTCTCGCTGATGATGTTTGCAGGTCTGCTTCTTGCCTCGCATCTTGAGGGCCTGGCACGATGATTTCCTGGCTTAAGTGGTCGGCGGCCCGTGCACCGGCCCTACCGGTCGCTTGGGTGCTCGCTCACGCGACGGTGCTGTTGTGGAAGGCGCTTGATCCCCGCTACATCGACGAAGCGGGGTGGATCGTCGACACAATTCTAAAACCGCTGCATCCGCTCGGCGTCTGGCTGGTATCCGCGGTCATGCCACCACTGCGCACGCTGGTGAGCAACATGCCCCCGACGCACCTCGACGCGGATAAGGTGCTCTACGGCTTCTTGGTGCCGATTTACATGGGGATCATCATCGGATTTTTTCGTATGCTGCGCTGGTTGGTTGCTCCGGCTGCCCGTTGAGCAGCCCGCAAGCGTCTCTCCTGAAGCGCTACGAGGGGCTCGGGGAAGCCGATCGGTGCCGGCAGTGCCAGCGCCAAAGTGGCTTGCGGGGCCGAGTTCGGCCACATCTTCGCTCGCCTCGGGCTCAATCGGCGCGAGGAGCAGGGCACCGGTGAAGCGGCCGACCGCCGTGGCAAGCAGCAAGGCCGAGGGGGAAGGGGTCGACCTTTCAGCTGGCCGATCTGGACGGGTGGGGTGCTCTGAAACGATGTGCGATCGTTGCCGCGTGAGGACTGCGGGATGGCCGATCTGTCGGCGCAGATGTCTCCTCGCCTCGGCCTATGCAAGGATCGGTTTGGCTGGCCGCCCGACCGGTGGGGGCAAGCTCCGTTTCGCGAAAGGCTCAACGTCGCGGCCGGCCTTGGCTTCAAGGCTCGCTGTCCCGGGCGTCGTCCTTGTGGTGGTGGTTCTTGCAGGGTCTGCCCAGGGGCAGTCCTCCCCCGCTTGGATCCGCTGCTCGGGCGAAAAAGGCATTTCGGCCGACGGTCAGATTGGTGGCTGCACGATCGTGATTCAGTCAGGGCGGGAGAGCCCGCAAAACCTGGCCAGGGCGTTTTCCAACCGGGGAACGGCTTTCTTTGCGAAGGGCGACTACCGCCGCGCCATTCAAGACTACAGTCAGGTCATCAACCTGGACCCCAGCAACGCTACGGCCTTAGACAATCGCTGCTGGACACGGGCAACCCTCGGCCTCGTGGAGGAAGCCTTGCAGGATTGCGATCAGTCTTTAAAATTACGTCCCAATCATGCCTCCACCCTGGCAACGCGCGGCTTCGTTCATCTCAAATCCGGCGAGCTCGATGCCGCCATCGTCGACTACAACGCCGCCCTGACACTAGATCCGCACAATCCCTACGCGCTTTATGGTCGTGGCGTGGCCAAGACAAAGAAAGCCGACGCGAGCGGCAACGACGATATCATCGCCGCCAAGGCCATTAGCATCGAGATCGCACAAGAGTTTGCGCGCTATGGCTTGAAATGACGATGGCGCAGGTTGCACTCAGGCTGAGCAGCCTCGCCGGGTCATCCCAGCGCCCAGCCGGCAGTCGCTCGCGTTCGACTGACCCACCTGGTCTTGCCAATGGTTGGGTGTTCTTGGCGAGCGACCGACCGGCAAGCTTGGTGAGACAACTTGGCGAGGGTGCGGAAGACAGCGCCTGCCGCGGAGCCTCCAAGGCCGCCTTGCGGCCAAGCGCCGCGGCGGCTGTCGACGGCACGAACGCCAAGGCTGGAGCGAGGAGAAAGCCGATCTTTTCTCGCCGGTTGGATCGGGGGGATGTCGGCCGTGCGCCCCGCCGCGCCGCGCCGTGCGGGCTTGGTTGGGCTCAAAAGGAACCGTGGATGCCACGGGGGGCCGGCCACCGACGCCATAATCTTCGCTAAAGGTCGTTGCAATGGTGCCTTGCTGGGTGCGGCGGCCAAGTGCGGACGCAAGGCGCGATTTTGGCCCAAGCAACGATTTTCCGCGCAAGGAGAAATCCCATGGAGGCCTTGGTAAGGGAAACAATCAAGCAGGGGCGACTGCAAGTTATCGCGCCCGACGGCCAGCGCCACGTTTTCGAAGGAGCGACGAAGGGGCCCGAAGCTTGCATCAGGGTCACCGATAACAGGGTCATGCGACGGATGCTCGTGGTCCCGGACCTCTATTTGGGCGAAGCCTATATGGAGGGCTCGCTGCTGGTCGAGGACGGGTGTCTCTACGATGTGCTCGACTTCTTCGCCTGCAACCTGATGCCGCGTTTGTACGACGCCAACGCCGTGGTCCTTCCTAGCACTTATCAAAACAACGTTGTTGGCAAGGCACAGGCCAATGTGGCTTTTCACTACGATCTCAATCGCAGCCTCTTTGAGCTGTTTCTCGACCGTGACCTGCAATATTCGTGTGCTTATTTTACAAATCCGGGCGATAGCCTGGAGCTGGCGCAGTTGAACAAAAAGAAGCGCGTTGCCGCAAAGCTGCGGCTAGAGCCCGGCATGCGCGTGCTCGATATCGGTTCTGGTTTTGGCGGATTGGCGCTGCATCTGGCAACCGCCCACGGCGTCGACGTCGTTGGCCTTACCCTGTCCGAGGAACAGTGGCGCGTCTCTCAGGATCGCGCCAAAGCGGCCGGATTGGAAAAAAGGGTGACCTTCAAATTGCTCGACTATCGTGAAGAAAGCGGGCGCTTCGATCGCATCGTTTCCGTCGGTATGTTCGAGCATGTCGGCGCCACCCACTACGATGAGTTCTTCCACAAACTGGCTGAGATTTTGAGCGATGACGGCGTCTGCCTGCTCCACTCGATTGGGCGTATGGCGCCTCCTGGCGCCACCTCCCCTTGGCTCATCAAGTACATCTTTCCCGGAGGCTACGTGCCATCGCTCTCAGAAACCCTGGCAGCAGTCGAGCGCGCAAGCCTTTGGCTCACCGACCTTGAGATCTTGCGCCTCCACTACGCTGAAACGCTCAAGCAATGGCATCGCAGGTTCCAAGCCAATCGTGAAAAAGTACGCGCGCTCTATGACGAGCGCTTCTGTCGCATGTGGGAATTCTATCTACAGCTCTGCGAGGTGGGTTATCGGCGGCTGAATTGGATGGTCTTTCAGGCGCAGCTCGCCAAGCGCGTTTCGACCGTGCCGCTGACCAGATCCTACCTGGCGGGATGGGATGGCGCGGAGCGGTAAACCGGCTCGGCTTCACGCCGCAAACCTCAGCGCCCAAGGAAATCTCAGCGAACCTCAGCAACCAAGGAACCTCCGGCGCCGAAACGGAACCTCGGCACCGATACGCCTTTGGGGTTCGCTCGCGGCGAAGGTCCAAGCCCGGGGGGGCGCTTGGCCCCAGCTTTACGCCAGCTTTTTTTGCTGGGCGTGCCTGAAGAAGCTCTCGGCGCGCTTGGCGAGTTCGTGCGGCGCAACGTCTTCCTGGTGCGTGGCTATCATCCAGCTATTGCCCGCGGGATCCTTCACGCCGCCCGAACGGTCGCCATAAAACATGTCCATCGGCTCCATGATCGTCTTGCCGCCGGCCTCGATCGCCTGACGATGCACGCTGTCGACGTTGGCAACGTAGAGGTAGAGCGATGATGGCGCTGCTTTGGCCATCTGGCTCTCCTCGGCGATCATCACGCGGGAATCACCGATCTTGACCTCAGCGTGCATGATCGTCCCGTCGGGGCGCTTGAGGGGCGCATGCGTAATCTCTGCGTCGAATGCCCGCTGCAGAAAGTCTATCACGCGCGGCGCCTCACGCGCGATCAGGTAGGGAGTGACCGTGTGATGACCAGCGGGAATCGGATTTACCGCCATAGCAAGCTCCTCGCATCGCGTTTACAGCTGGCTTCGCTTCACCATTTCGCTGCCGCCTCCCCTTGCAAACGCTGGCTTGCCCACGTGCATCGCGCTCCCATGTGGCAACGCGCTCCCATGTGCACCGTGCTTGGTCCTACAACACGTCATCGCCCTGAGTTTGGGGCCCTGAGTTTGGGGCCCTGAGTTTGGGGGCCCTGAGTTTGGGGGGCCCTGCGTTTGCGCTCCGAGTTTGGCTTGCTCGCCCTTAGCGCAAGACAGAAAGGCGAACGCGCTAGAGCGTGGGGAACGCGGCAACTGTCAAGCGACCGATCTACCAGTCAACGGCGCATCGGTTGCAAATTTTCTAACGACCGATCGCGCGCAAAAGTTCCCGCTGACCGGACCGCGCGCCAGCGGTGTACATCGTGACACGTGCGCACAAAGAGGCCCAAGACGCGTGCTGATGAGGCGCGCTCATCAAGATCCTCACAAAGAGCTTCATGCAACGCGCTCATCTTCGACCTCATCATCTTCGATCGCTACCAGCACCGCGACATTCACCCCTCATGCAACGCGCTCATCAGAGCGCCAGGTCGACGCGGCGAAACCAGCATCCGGCGCCGCCGGTCGCGGCAAACTTGCGCGCGCGCCTCGAGTCCAGAGCCCCGTAAGGTAAACGCGCAGGATTGGCCCCACGTCGCCCGGTAGGGCCCCGG
The DNA here is from genome assembly GCA_963775835.1 of uncultured Alphaproteobacteria bacterium. Lineage (GTDB taxonomy): Bacteria > Pseudomonadota > Alphaproteobacteria > Rhizobiales > Hyphomicrobiaceae > AWTP1-13. The sequence continues at coordinate 234,975 of CAVZKV010000002.1, forward strand.
GCGGGCGCTTCTCCCAACCTCGCTGCTGCCGTAGCCGCCCAGGCCTCGACCCCAAGGTCGGACTTGGCCTGGTCACACGGCTGCAGGCTCGGCTCGCCACGGCCCCGGGCACAGCGCGCCAGCATCGGCTTGCGCCTTGGGCGCCGGCGCCCTGGACACAAATCCGTCAACGGCGACGGGGAACTGGCAACCCAAGCGTTATTCGTGGATCGACCGGCCAGCTGCGGAGCGAGAGAAATCCTCGCGCCAGTGCAGCGCTGCTGCCCGTCTGTCACCCGCCGCCCCTAGCAGGTGTTTTGGCAAAAGGACAAAACCTAAATGGCGCAGGCCACGCAACGGCTCAGGACGCGCTCGGTGTGGCTCGCCTTGCTGCTCCTGTTGGCCATGGCCGCGGCCTGGGGCTGGTGGCGCCTTGGGCCGCCCAGCGGCACGCCGTCGCAGGCGCAAGCGCGCGCAACCCCCCAGGCTGCGACCGTTCATACGGCCATTGTCGAGACCAAGTCGTTTCCGGTGCTCCTCAATGGTTTGGGTACGGTGCAGGCCACAAATACGGTGACCGTGCGCTCCAGGGTGGACGGGCAAATCGAGCGGGTCGCCTTCGACGAGGGCCAGATGGTTAATGAGGGCCAGCTGCTCGTGCAGATCGACCCGGCACCCTTCCAAGCCGCGCTCGATCAGGCCATTGCCAAGCACGGCCAGGATGAGGCCAGTCTCACCAACGCTAAGCAGGACCTGCAACGCACCTCAATCCTATCCAGGCAGGGCAACGCCACCCAGCAACTCCTCGATCAGCGCACGGCGCAAGTCGCCGGCCTGACGGCACAGGTCCAGGCCGACCAGGCCGCCATCGCCAGCGCCAAAGTTCAGTTGGACTACACCACGATCAAATCCCCGCTTAACGGTCGCGCGGGCTTCCGGTTGGTAGATCCCGGCAACATTGTGCACGCCAACGACCAGAACGGTATTCTGACGATTACGCAACTGCAGCCGATCTCGGTGATCTTCACCGCACCCGAACAGGATTTGCCAGCGATCAATGAGGCACTGAAGTCCGGTTCCCTGCAAGTCACCGCCTTCAGCTCCGATGGGCACAAGCCGTTGGCTGACGGCACGCTGAAGCTGATCGACAACCAAGTGGACGTCGCCAGCGGCACCATAAAATTGAAGGCCATCTTCGACAACAAAAACGGGGCGCTTTGGCCAGGTCTCTCCGTCTCCACCCGATTGCTGATCAAGACCATCGAAAATGTTGTGGTGGTCCCCGATAGCGCGGTGCAGCGAGGACCCAATGGCCTGTTTGCCTACGTCGTCAGCGCCGACGGCAAGGCCCAGCTGAGAAATCTCAAGGTTGGCCGGATCGAAGACGGACAAGCCCTGGTGGAGGACGGGCTGGCCGCGGGCGAGCGGATCGTCACCTCGGGGCACTACCGCGTGCAAGCCGGAGGTCCGGTCGAGATCGTCGACAGCCAAGGTCGGCGGACGGCGGACAAGCGCGCGGATGACAAGGTCGACTAGGCATGAACGGCGGCATCTCGACACCATTCATCCGCTATCCCGTCGCGACGTCCCTCGTCATGGTGGGCATCCTCTTCGTTGGCGTCGTCGCCTATCAGAACCTTCCCGTCGCCCCGCTGCCCAAGGTCGACTTCCCCACCATCCAGGTGTCTGCCCAACTACCCGGCGCCAGTGCCGAGACCATGGCGTCCTCGGTCGCCCAACCGCTGGAACGCACCTTTGCGCAAATCCCCGGCGTGACGCAGACGACTTCATCGAGCGGTCTTGGCTCGACCAGCGTTACGGTGCAGTTCGATCTCGACCGCAACATTGATGCGGCGGCCAACGACATTCAGGCCGCCATCAATGCCGCCAGTGGTCAGCTGCCGCAGGATCTGCCGTCGCCGCCGACCTATCGCAAAGTGAACCCGGCCAATTCACCGATCTTGATCCTGTCGGCTACATCGAAAACCATGCCGCTGATCGATGTCGACGACAACGCCGATACCAAGCTGGCCCAGCAAATCAGTCAAATCTCCGGCGTTGGCCAAGTTACCATCGGTGGCGAACAGAAGCCCGCCATCCGTATCCAGCTCGATCCGGCCAAACTGGTGGCCAAAAACCTGTCGCTGGAGGATGTGCGTGCGCAACTCGCGATTTCGACCGTCAATTCGCCGAAGGGCAGCATCGACGGCCAAGTCCGCAGCTATACGATCTACGCCAATGATCAGTTGACCGTCGCGGACGCCTGGAACGATGTCATCATCGCCTATCGCAACGGCGCGCCCCTGCGCATACGCGACATCGGCCGGGCGGTGGCGGGGCCGGAGGATGCCAAAAAAGCCGCATGGTCGCAGGGGCAACGGGGGGTATTTCTGGTTGTTTTCAAGCAGCCAGGCGCCAACGTCATCGACACGGTCGATCGCATCAAGAGCGAGCTGCCCCGCCTGCGCGCATCGATGCCACCAAATCTCAACGTCGATATCTTGAGCGATCGTACCCAGACCATTCGCGCCTCCGTCGAGGACGTGCAGTTCACCTTGCTGCTGACGATTGGCCTGGTCGTTGCCGTCATCTTCGTTTTTCTGCGGACCTTCTGGGCAACAATGATCCCCAGCGTGACGGTCCCGCTCTCCCTCTTGGGCGCATGTGCGTTCATGTACTTGCTGGGTTACAGTCTCGATAACATTTCCCTGATGGCTTTGACGATCTCGGTTGGCTTCATCGTCGATGATGCCATCGTCATGCTGGAGAACATTGTGCGGCATGTCGAGGAGGGCATGAAGCCGTACGAGGCCGCCATGAAAGGGGCAGGCGAGATCGCCTTTACTATTCTTTCCATCAGCATCTCGCTCGTCGCGGTGTTTATTCCCTTGTTGTTTCTGGGCGGCATCATTGGCCGTCTGTTCCGCGAATTCGCGGTTACCACCACGATGTGCATCGCCGTGTCGGCCTTCGTTGCCCTCACGCTGACGCCGATGATGGCTTCCCGCTTCCTGCGCAGCAAACGCGAGGAGCGGCACGGTCGCTTCTATGAATTCACCGAGCGCGGCTTTGCAAAAATGCTGAGAGGCTACGAGATATGCCTCGATGCTGTCCTGCGGCACCAATTCGTGACCTTGTGCGTGTTCTTCGGCACCTTGGCCTGCACCATCTACCTTTTCATCACCATCCCCAAGGGCTTCTTCCCGCAACAGGATGTCGGCATGATCACCGGCATTTCCGAGGCGGGACAGGACGTTTCGTTCGCAGAAATGATGCGCCGGCAGGAGGCCCTGGGTGAGGTCATCAGCAAGGATTCCGCCGTCGCCACCTACGCCATGTCGCTTGGCGTCGGCGGCTCGACCTCGACCTTGAACAACGGTCGCTTTTTCATCTCGCTGAAGCCGCGGCGGGAACGCGATGCCTCCGCCGGTGAAGTTATCGCCAGACTGCGGCCCCAGTTGGAAAAGGTCGAAGGCGCCCGGCTGTTTCTGCAGGCCTCCCAGGACGTCAATATCGGCGGACGGCTGGCACGCACCCAATTCCAATATACCCTGCAGGACGCCAACATCGATGAGCTCAATCAGTGGGCGCCAAAGGTGCTGGCCCGGCTCAAGAGCATTCCCGAATTGCGCGACGTTGCCACCGATCAGCAGATGTCAGGCACGTCGCTGTCCTTGACCATCGATCGCGACCAGGCCTCGCGTTACGGCATAACCCCGCAGCTCATCGACGACACGCTCTACGACGCCTTCGGCCAGCGCCAGGTCGCCCAGTACTTCACGCAGCAAAACAGCTACCACGTGGTCATGGAAATCCTTCCCGAGCTGCAGGGTGAGGTGGCAAGCCTCGATAAGATTTATCTCAAGTCGCCGAGCACTGGACAACAGGTACCGCTGGCTAGCTTCGCCAGATGGACCACGCGCGAAACCAAACCGCTATCGATCAGCCATCAGGGCCAGTTCCCAGCCGTCACCATCAGCTTCAACCTGGCACAAGGCGGCTCCCTCGGCACGGCGACCGCGGCCATCCAAAAGGCGGAAAGGGAGCTGGGCATGCCGGCCTCCCTGATCGGCACGTTTCAGGGCAATGCCCAGGCGTTCCAGGCGTCGCTACGCACGGTGCCGATGCTAATCCTTGCCGCCTTGTTCGTGGTCTACCTGGTGCTCGGCATTCTTTACGAGAGCTATATCCACCCCCTGACCATCCTCTCGACCTTGCCTTCGGCCGGCGCCGGCGCGATCGCCACCCTGATGCTGTTTGGTTTCGACTTTAGTTTGGTCGCCATGATCGGCGTGATCTTGCTGATCGGCATCGTCAAGAAGAACGGCATCATGATGGTGGACTTTGCCATTACCGCCGAGCGGGATGAACATATCTCCCCCGTCGAAGCCATACGCCGCGCGGCACTGCTGCGCTTTCGTCCGATCATGATGACGACGGCTGCCGCCCTACTGGGCGGCGTGCCCCTCATGCTTGGTACCGGCAACGGTGCCGAACTCCGCCAGCCGCTCGGGTACGCCATGGTGGGTGGGTTGCTTGTCAGCCAGGCGCTCACGCTTTTCACGACGCCGGTCATCTATGTCTATCTCGATCGCTTCTCGAGCTTCCTCGCGGCCTTTGCCAAGCCCGCGCCAGCGGCCGAGGAACCCGCGCAGCGACGAATGGCAGCGGAATAGCTGGTAACTGGACCGTCGCCTGACCCGCGACACCCTGGGGCGCAGAGGATGCGCAAGGATCAAGAAACCCCGCCGTTGGCCGACCCGCAAATAGCCCCGGGCGCCAAAATCATCCAGTTCGCGCGCAAGCCAAAAGCCTGCCAGCGCGGACCCGAAATCGTCGATCCCCTGCGCCGCCTGGAGGATGAGGACGAGCACCGGCGCACCCTGCAGAACCTAGCCGCCACCGTCATCATCGTTGCTTTGATCGCTGCGGGCTTTTGGCTGATCGATCATCTCCGCAGCAGCGCCCGCATCGAAGCCTGCCTCGAAGCTGGCCATCACAACTGCCTGCCGAATCTCGAGCAGGCTCGCTGAGCTGACCGCGGCGCGGCCCATCGACACCGCGAGTTTCGGCCGGCGCTGCTGGAAGGTCATGGACGTCATGACGCTGGCGTGGCGGTTTGCCAACCTTTAACCTGGCGCCGGGCTTGAGCCCGGAAAGCGCCTGGCGCGAGGACGGCACCCGGTCCGGCTGGCACGATACGTTCAAGAAAGGCTATTGGGTCCATGCGGATCGCAGTGATTGGTGCCGGTGCAGTTGGCGGTGCCTTCGGGGCAGCCCTGGCCAAGGCTGGAAGTGATGTGACTTTCGTTGCGCGCGGCGACCACTTGGCGGCGATGCACCGGCGTGGCCTCACATTGGTGAGCCCGCGCGGGGATCTGCAGCTCAACCCCGTCAAAGCCACCGATGTCCCGGCGAGCATCGGTGAGGTGGATTTCGTGCTGTTCTGCGTCAAGTTGTGGGACGTCGAAAGTGCCGGCGCCGCCATCCGCCCGATCGTGGGTTCGAACACTGCCGTCATCCCGCTGCAGAACGGCATCGACGCCAGTGACCGGCTCATTCCCATTCTGGGCAAGGAGGCGGTGATGGGCGGGGTGGCGCAGATCAGCGCCACCATTGCCGAACCCGGCGTGATCCGGCAGACCGGTACCTTCATGCGGCTGGTGTTCGGCGAGCTCGACGGCCGGCCCAGCCAGCGCGGCGCTGCCTTTCAGTCGCTTTGCGAGGCCGCCAAATTCGAAGCGGTGAACAGCAATACCGTTCTGGCCGCGCTGTGGGAGAAGTTCATCCTGCTTGCAACCAACAGTTCGGTGGTGGCGCTCACGCGCCTGCCGTTCGGCAAACTGCGCGATGATCCGGAGGTCTTTGCCCTGTTCGAAAAGGGAGTGGCCGAGGTTGCCGCCGTGGGTCGCGCCCGCGGCATTGCCTTGGCGCCGGAGCTGGAGGCCAAGGCCTTGCAGGCGACGCGCAATTTTCCCGCGGAAATGCTGCCCTCAATGGCCGTGGATCTTATGCGCGGCAACAGGCTCGAATTGCCCTGGCTTGCCGGCAAGGTCGTGGCGCTGGGGCGTGAGTTGGGCGTGCCGACACCCACCTTCGAGGTAATGTACGCGGCCCTCAAACCCTACGCCAACGGGGCACCGCGCTAGCCGCGGGTTGGTGGGGGCAGGCCGCTCCGGCGCCGGCTGCAAGAAAAGTCAGTGCGGTGGCGAGAACGTGGTCGGGCGCATGACCTTGTTGTCTTGCAACAGGACCATGCCCTCGGTGCGGGCCAAGAAGGCAGCCCAGTCGGGATCGGCGTCGCGTGCGGCGCGCTTTTGTTCCATGTCGGCGAGGCTGGCGTAGCGCCATAGGTGAACGACTTGGTTGAGGGGACCGATATGGCTGACGTAGTAGCCCATCAGCTCGAGGTTGTGCCGGCGCATTACCGGTAGGGCATGGGCTTCGAAAAGCTCCAGGTAGCTTGCCATTTTGCGCGGGATCAGCGTGTAGGTGCGCACGTCAACGATCATGGCAGCTCCTCAAAGTCGCATCTGGGCACAGCGCGCCCGGCGGCGTCAGGGTCTTCGTTTCGCGTTCCCGTCCCGGTAGTGCGCGCCGCTGCGGGCGCCGACGGTCCCGGCCGCGTCGGCTTTTGCCCCATGGCCTTGGCGGCTTCGTTCGAGAGGGCGCCAGCGGCGCCGACGCCGATGATCGTCCCGATGCTGGTGCGGCTCTTGGCCTCGAGCGCCGGCGCGTGCGCAAGCATCGCGGCAACCAGGGCGAAGCTGCGTAGGCCTAGCCGGCAGCATCATGACCTCCCCGGTGGCGTGCAAAATGCAGAAGGCGGATCAACACCCAAACCCTAGTGTATGCGTTAACCCTAAGTAAGATCGCTAACCACTGGGTGGCTTTAGTTGCCTTTGTCGGGCGCTTTCTTCGGGCCCCGCGGTAGTCTTCTTGTCGGTGCCGTCGGCCGGTTCCGGGCCGGCGTCGGAGCGCCCCCGCGGTTTGGGACTTGGCAACGAGCGTGTGGTTGGCGCGGCCGGTTGCTGGGCCCGGTCCGGCAGCCCCCCGGGCAGCTGTTTGGCGCCAGGGCGACCCTCCTCGTCGATATCGCTCCTCCCCGGAAGACCGCCCGGTTGGCGCTGCGCCAGCCGCCGGGGCTCTTGCCACAACGATGGGGCCGTGCGCGCCAGGGGATCCTCGCCGGCGGCGAGCGCGGCTGCCGGCGCCACCGGGGCACCCACCAGCACGTAGAGAAGCAACAGAGCGGGACGCATGGCTACCTCGCAACGATGTGACATCGATACACTCGTTTACTTTCGACAACATTGTGGATCACGCCCGAGAAGACGCGGCTCGCGCTGCCAGCGCACGATGCGACCCATCTCGTAGACGGGAACCTCAACCTCCACGCGGCAGTCGCAGCCCTCCGCTCCACCCGCCTCCGGCGCCTTGGGCGCGGGCGACGCTGGGGGCGGCACGACCTCAAGGGGTGGTGCCGGCAAAGGCACACTCGGCGGCTGCTGCGGCGTCGGGGCGGGGAGCGGGGTGGGCGCCACCCCCGGCAATCCGCCGGGAACGGGCGCCGGGTTGAGGCGCTGCGCGAGGCGGGCGCCCGGCCGCGCCAGCACCTCGGAGCCGGCGGCTGGCGGGTACAAAAGTGAGGCGCAGGCGAGGGCGAGCAAGCCAAGTTTGCTAGGGCCGAGGGTCATGCGCCACCGAGCCATTGTGCACGCGCCCAATCGATCGCCCGCCGCAACTGGGTGCCTGCCGTCACACCGGCGATCCAGGCCACGGCGGCGAGCGTGAACGGCAGCATGAGGTGGAAATACCTGAAGACGACAAGGTCGAGGGCAATGACGAGGAAACTCGCAACCCGCCAATCGAGAAAATCGAAGCCCCGCGTCTGGAAGCGGGCGCCCAGCAGAATGGCGAGCGCGGCGAGCATGCCCAAAAAGATCTGCGCGCTCGAGCGCTCGAGCTCAGCATAGGAGCGGTCGGCGTCGATCAGCTCCGCGGCCATCTGGGCGTGAATATCGACGCCGCTCATTCCCTCGCCCGTGCGCAGGGACAGCGGCGTCCAATGCCGATCGAGCGAGAACAACTTGCCGCCAATGATGATGATCCGATCCTTTGCCAGCGCGGCTCTTTGCTCGGGCCCAGCGCCTAGGAATTGATGCGCGGGAATTTCCTCGAAGGTGCTGCGCCCGTCGCCGGGCGGCAGCAGCCAGGAAATGCGATCCGGCGGGGTCCGTCCCGCCCAACCGGCGGCCCTCGCCAGGACGGTGGAGAAGCTGTCCCGGTAGCGGGCTTGTGCCCCGGGGGCGCGGGCGCGATAGCGCACCACGTGATCGGCCTCGGGCGACAAGATCGATGTAACCGGCGGCGGCCCCACTGTTGGCAATGAAGCGGAGCTGGTTGGCAAGTTGCGCCGGGCGGCTGGCATCCTCGAAGGCGCCGAGCACAACTTTGGCCCTGCTGCTCTGCAGGGTAGCCGTCAGTTTCTCGTCGTAGGGCTGTTCGGTGTCGCGGGCGAAGTAGAAGTCCAATCCGATCGCCAGCGCCCCGGCCTGGTCCACGGCAGCGACCAAGTCGGCAAGATAGCCGCGATTGATCGGCAGAATGTAGGGTAGCCCCGCCAGGCTATCCTCGGTCACCGGGATAATGGCCACGCGCGCATGCGAACTGGGCAAGCGATCCGATAGGAAGGCCGTGCGCCAGTCGGCGGCCCAGTGCTCGGCCCGCAGCAGGGCCGGCGCCACGGCCGGCACCAAGAACAGTCCGAGCAAGACCAGGATCGAGCCCGCGCACAGGGCAAAGTTGAGCCGCGAGGGATTGGCTCCTGCCGTCGCTGAAGACGATACCGCCCGCACGATAGCCCCCGACCCGGCCCAGCTGCGGGTCTTGCGCCTGCAAATCTCAGCCGAGACGCCTGCGACGTCAACTAGTGATGCCACACTCGCGCCAGGACCGTGGCATTCGTGCCGTTTTGCGGGCCTCGGGCGGCGACGGCGCGGCACCTGCAGCCCGCGCCTGCGCGGCAGGGTCTCATTGCCTAGTCGCGAAAGGGCGCGCTAGTGTCGCTTGAGCCAGCCCCGTAAAAAAATATCCAAGAGGGAGAGTGCAAGGTGAAGAAGGTCGCTGTTTCCTTGCTCGCCGCCCTAGTGCTTGCGAGCGCATCCCCCACGGCGCGTGCGGAATTCCCCGATCGCGCCGTCAAGATGATCGTGCCATGGGCCGCGGGAGGCGACACCGACAACATCTTTCGCCCCCTGGCGCAGCTGCTGCAAAAACAGCTTTCACAGCCGGTAGTGATTGCCAACGTCGGTGGGGCCTCCGGTACGGTCGGGGCGCGCGAAGCCAAGGGCTCGCCGGCCGACGGCTACACCATCTATGCCGTGCACGACTACATCCACCTCGTGCACTACGCCGGGCTTACCGAGATCACCTATCGGGACTTCGAGCCGATCTGCCGCGTATCGGCGACATCTTCGGTGCTGACCGCGAGCCCCAAGACGCCCTGGAAGAATTGGCAAGAATTTGTCGATGATGCCAAGAAGCGCCCGGGCCAGATTTCGGTCGGCGCCACGCTGGGATCGACCAGCCACATCTTCCCCGCCTCGATCGAAAAGGCGGCGGGAATCAAGCTCAAGTACGTCTCCTACGATGGCCTGGCGCCGCGCATGAATGCGATCCTGGGTGGTCACGTCGATCTCACCGATTCCAACCTGACCCAGAAGGGCAAGGTCGAGGCCGGGCAGTTGAAGTTTCTCGCCATCGCCAGCGAGCAGCGCAATGCGGAAATGCCTGAGGTGCCAACCCTCAAGGAACTTGGCCTCGATATCGTCTATGAAGTCGTGCGCGGCTTGATGGTGCCCAAGGGTACGCCCGAGCCCGTACGCGCCAAGCTGGCTGAGGCGTGCAAGCAGGCAACTGCAGATCCAGCCTTTGCCGACGCCATGAAGTTGCAGGGCACCGTGGTGGCTTACCTCGATCCCAAGGGCTACGGCGCCTTTCTCGACAAGATCGATGCCGAGAACAAGGCGATTATGGGCGATCTCGGGTTGCTCAAGAAATGAGGCTGGGGCGGGATGGGATCGCCGGGCTCGTCTGCTTGGCGATCAGTCTTGCGTTGCTACCCCACGCGTTCGGTTTGCCGAGGCTGCCCATTGTCCCGATCGGGCCGGGTTTTTATCCCGCCATCGTCTTGACCTTTATGGCGCTGACGAGCGCCGTGCTGGTGCTGCAGGATCTGTTAGCGCCGCGACGGCAACCGCCGCCGCCCGAGGCCGCGACACCCGAGCCGGACGTGCCGGCGCCCGCTCCGATCCGCGCCTATGGCCTCGTCGCCGCCTCCTTCGTGACCATTGCCGTCTATATTGGTCTTTTGCCGCTGCTTGGGTTCAGGATTTCCACCGTCCTCTTTGTGTTCGTTTTCCAAATGCTGTTGGAGCGGCCCGGCTCGCCATTGACGCTGCTGCGCCAGGCGGCGGTTGCCTTCGGCGCGGCGGCCGTCACCTATCTCGTGTTCAATGATTACCTGGCGGTGCTCCTGCCGCGCGGCAGCTGGACGGGCTGGTAGCCATGTTCGACCTTTTGGCCAGCGGCATCATCAACATCCTGCAATGGAAATATCTGCTGCCCCTGTTCATGGGGACGCTGGTGGGCGTGGTGGGTGGCTCGCTGCCGGGCGTGACGATTACCATGACCGTGATCGTCATCCTCCCCTTCACCTACGGGCTCGATCCGCTGGCCGGGCTCGCCGCCATGACCGGCGTCTATGTTGGCGGCTCCACGGGTGGACTTATCACCTGCTGTCTGCTCGGCATCCCGGGCTCGCCTGCCTCCATCGCCACCACGTTCGATGGCTTCCCCATGGCCCGCAACGGCCAGCCGGGCCGGGCGATTTGGCTCGGGGTGTGGGCCTCGGTGTGGGGTGGCTTGCTCGGCGCCCTTTGTCTGGTGCTGGTCACCGGCCCGCTGGCGGCGATCGCGCTCGAATTCGGCCCATGGGAATATTTCTCCCTGTTCGTGCTGGCGATGGCCATGGTGGCCGGCCTGACCGAGGCCTCGCTCGTCAAAGGCCTGCTGTCGACGGCCATCGGCCTGTTGGTCACGGTGATCGGCACGGATCCGATCGCCAGCGTGCCCCGCTTTACCTTCGGCTCCGAATTTATCGGCGGCGGCTTTCCCTTCTTGCCCGTGCTGATCGGCATCTTCGCCTTCGCCCAGATCATGACCGACATCGAGAAGCTGCCGCAGGCGCCGAAGGCGGGCGGTACGCTGGCGCAGGCAAAGTTCGAGAAATTCTCCCACCTGAAGGTCAATTGGGAGATATTTCGGCAGCCCTTTTTGTTGCTTTGGGCGACGGTCGTCGGTCTCATCATCGGAATTCTGCCGGCGATCGGTGGCAGCGCCTCGAGCGTGATGGCCTATGATCAGGCCAAGAAATTTTCCAAGACACCGGAACGCTTCGGCAAGGGGCATCATGAGGGCATCATCGCCTCGGAAGCCTCCAACAATGCCAACGTCAGCGGCTCGCTGATGACAATCATGGCCTTCGGCATCCCCGGTGATGCCGTCACGGCGGTAATGCTGGGCGCCATGACCATCCATGGCATCCAATCTGGACCGCTGTTCATTTCGCAACAGCCGCAGCTGTCCTACGGCATCTACGCCGCCTACATTCTCGCCCACCCGCTGATGTTGGCCATTTGCTGGGTGTTCATGCCGATCATGATCCGCGTCACCAGCGTGCGCCTAGCCGTGTTGGCGCCGATCGTCATGGTGCTATGCGTGCTTGGCGCCTACGCCCTCAACAACACCATGCAAAGCGTATACGTGCTGATGATCTTTGGCGTGGTCGGCTATGCCATGGTCAAGGTCGGTATGCCCTTGGCACCCCTCATTCTGGGCCTGATTCTCGGGGACCAGATCGAACTCAATCTGATCCGTGCCATCATGACCGACAACGATCCCTGGCTTTTCTTCACGCGGCCGATTTCCGGCGGGCTCCTGTTGGCCGCGGCGCTTTCCGTGCTGCTGGCAATCTGGCAACACCTGCGCCACCAGAAGCGCACGCTCGAAGAGGACACGGACTTCTAGAGGGAGGTTGTATTGCCGGGCATTGCCCGCCCGCGTCCGGCGCCTCGTGGACATGAAAGCCTCCACCGCCCGGCCGTGAAAAAGCGCGCGCGCCGCCTCCCCGGCAAGCGCCAGGCGAGATAGCGCGAGGCCGCCGTGGCAAAGACGGCTCACCCCTGGGCTGGGCTGGCCGCTCTTTTTGCTTGTCTGCCGCCGACACGCCAGAGAAGAATTGTGCCCGCGCACGTCTTGAGAACTCGACGCCGCGCGCGGGCGCACTGGGAGGCAGCAAATGACGACGAGACGACACTTCATGGCACCGGCGCCGCCGCGCTGGCGGCAACGGCGGTGACCCCGCCAGCTTTCGCTCAATGGCGTCCGAGCGAACGCTACCCGGATCCAGCTGTGGAGATTTTGGACCCGAGCTTCGGCAAGTATCGTCTGGCATTGGCGAGCGTCGAGCGCCTTGCCACCGGCATGCGCTGGAGCGAGGGTCCGGCCTGGTTCGGGGCCGGCCGCTATCTGCTCTGGAGCGATATTCCCAACAACCGCATCATGCGCTGGCAGGAAGAGACCGGTGGCGTCAGCGTCTTTCGCCAGCCGTCCAACAACGCCAATGGCAACACCCGAGACCGTCAGGGCCGACTTGTAACCTGCGAGCACGACACCCGGCGCCTGACGCGCACCGAGTTCGACGGCACCATTACCACCCTGATCGACAAGTTCGACGGCAAGCCGCTCAATTCACCCAACGACCTCGTGGTCAAATCGGATGACACGATCTGGTTCACCGATCCCCCCTTTGGCATTCTCGGCAATTACGAGGGTCACGTGGCCACGCCCGAACTCCCAACCAACGTCTATCGGCTCGACCCCGCCAGCGGGCGCGCCACGGTCGCGGCTGGCGACATCAATCGACCGAACGGGCTCGCGTTCTCGCCCGACGAATCGAAGCTCTATGTCGTTGAGGCCGGCGTGACTCCGCGGGTCATCAAGGTCTACGACGTCGTCGACAATGGCAGCAAACTTGCGAACGGACGCCCCTTCATCACCGCCGAGGCCGGCGGCACGCCCGATGGTTTTCGCCTCGACGTCGACGGCAACCTGTGGTGCGGTTGGGGCATGGGTAACGAGAAGCAGGACGGGGTGAAGATCTTTGATGCTACGGGCAAGCCGATCGGCTTTATCGCGCTGCCCGAGCGCTGCGCAAACGTGTGCTTCGGCGGCGTCAAGCGCAACCGGCTGTTTATGACGGCCAGCCATTCGCTCTACTCACTGTATGTCAACACGCAGGGAACGCCGGGCGGCTGACGCCCGCTGGGCGGGGCGCACCCCTGCGGCCGAGAGCGCGTTTCGCGCGGGTGCTCGACGTGCTAGCGATGGCGCTTCGTTGCCGCGCCGTCTACCGGGAGCTGTGTATGCGCAACTTCATCTATGTGGCTCCGCCGTCGATCGAGGATGCCATCGGCGAGTTGCGTCGGGGCGAGGCACGCCCGCTGGCGGGTGGCACCGATCTGCTGCCACAGTTGCGTGAGGGGCGCCGCAACGCCGATCGCATCGTCGACCTCAAGCGCATCCCTGAACTGAGCGCCATTCGCCCGCTGCCGGAGGGCGGCGTCGCAATCGGCGCCGCGGCGAGTGCGACGAGCGTTGCACGCCATGCCGTGATCGCTGCCCGCTACCCGGCGATCGCCGCATCCGCCAGGTTGCTGGGCAGCGTGCAGGTGCAGAACCGCGCCAGCCTCGGCGGCAATGTGTGCAATGCGGCGCCGTCCGCCGACGTCGTGCCGGCTCTCATCTGCCACGAGGCGTATGCCCACATTGCGGGCGCCAGCGGCGGCCGCCGGACGCCGCTGGAGAACCTTTTTGCCGGACCGGGCAGGACCGTGCTGCAAGCCGACGAGCTGTTGACAGCCCTCTCGCTCGCCGCCGTGCGGCAGCGATCGGCCACCACCTACCTGCGCTTCACGCCGCGACGGGAGATGGATATCGCCATCGCTGGCGTGGCGGTGCGCATCGATCTCGCCGAGGACCGCTCCATCGCGCTTGCCCGCATCGCCCTGGCTTCGGTGGGACCCACCCCGTTGCGGGCCATGTCGGCCGAACGCGTGCTCTTGGGCAACAGGCTGGACCGCGATTTGTTGGTGGCGGCAGCCGGCGCTGCCGCCAATGATGATGCGCAACCGATCTCCGACACGCGGGCGTCGGCCGACTATCGCCGCTCCCTGGTTGAGGTCCTGACGCGGCGTGGTTTGGCCGCCTGCGCGCGCATGCTTAATATGGCCTTGGACCTCACATGAAGATGCTGCTCAGCTGCAGGATCAATGCCGAAGAGCACGCCGTGCTCGTTGATCCGCGCGATACGCTGCTCGAGCTGCTGCGCGAGCGCATTGGCTTGACCGGCAGTAAGGAAGGCTGCGGCAATGGCAACTGCGGGACCTGTACCGTCCTGTTGGACGGCGCACCCGTCAATGCCTGTCTGGTGCTGGCGCTGGAGGTCGCCGGGCGCGACGTCGTGACCATCGAGGGGGTGGCGAGGGCAGGTGAGCTGCACCCGATTCAAAGCGCCCTGGTAGAGGCGGGCGGCACCCAGTGTGGTTTTTGTACCCCTGGCATCGTGCTGGCGGCCAAGGCTTTGCTGGATGCCAATTCGGCCCCGAGCGAAGACGATATCCGGCAGGCGATTGCCGGCAACCTGTGTCGCTGCACCGGCTACGGCAAGATCATCGATGCGATCGCCACCGCCGCGAAGCACCTGCGGGGAGGCTGAGGCATGAACTCCGATCCGGCCGACGCGCCGATAGGCAGGCTCAAAGTGATCGGCAAGCGCCTGGCGCGCGTGGACGCCAAGGAGCGCGTCACCGGCCAAGCGATCTATCCTGCCGATCTCTCGTTGCCCGGCATGGTGCACGCGAAGATCCTGCGCAGTCCACTGGCGCATGCGCGCATTCGCGACATCGATACCAGGCGTGCGCAAGCCATGAAGGGCGTACTTGCCGTCGTTACGGCCGCTGACTTTCCGGTCGTGCCGGTCGGATCCACGATCCCCATGGGTGAGACGGGCTACGACATGTGGATGGTGGCCGCCATCAACATGGCCCGCGACAAGGTTCATTGGATCGGACAGCCGGTCGCCGCCGTCGCCGCCGTCGACGTTCACACCGCCGCCGCCGCGCTGGCGCTGATCGATATCGAATACGAGCCCCTAGAGCCCGTGCTCGGTATCCTCGCCGCCATGGCTCCGGAGGCACCGGTGCTGCACGAGCACGTCTTTACCAAAGGCATCGAACCGCGTCCGCGGGCGCCGAGTAACGTCTGTTCGCGGGTCGTCATTAGCCGGGGCGATGCCTCGGCGGCGCTCGCCGACGCGCACGCGAGCGCCCGTGTCCGCGTCAAGGTCGACACCGCGCATCAGGGCTATCTGGAGCCGCAGGTCGCGGTGGCGCAGGTCGATGCCAACGGCTTTGCGACGGTGTGGGCCTCCACCCAGGGTCAGTTTACCGCCGAGCTGATGATCGCGCGCATGCTGGGCCTGCCCGCTTCGAAACTGAAGGTCGTGCCGCTCGAGATTGGCGGCGGCTTCGGCGGTAAGATCGCCATTCATGGCGAAGCCGTCGCCGTGCGCCTGGCGCAGAAGTGCCAGCGGCCGGTCAAGTTGGTGCTGACGCGCGAAGAAGTATTGCAAGGTGGCAGCGGCCCGGCGGCCGGCGCCCTGATCGACATTGCCGTTGCCGCGCAACAGGACGGCGGCCTCGTCGCCATTGAGGGAACCTACCGGATGGATGCGGGCGGCCTGCCCGGCATGAGCCCATCGCTGTTGATGCAGGCCTCGGCCGCGCTCTACCAGTGCCCCAATCTCAACCTCGAAGGTTTCGACGTCGTCACCAATAAGCCGCGGACCGAAGCCTACCGTGGGCCGGGCGGCATCCAGGCGGCGTTTGCCGTGGAGCAGGCCATGGACATGCTGTGCCAAAGGCTCGGCATGGATCCCCTGGAATTCCGCAAACGCAACGCCCCGGTGACCGGGAGCCTGATGCCGATCGGCACACCATTTCCCGCCATCGGGCTCGACACCATCCTCGAGGCGGTCGGCCGGCATCCGTGCTGGACCGATGCGCTGGCGCAGGGCGCCTACCCGCGCGGTCGTGGGCTGGCGCTTGGCTACTGGCGTGGGACGTCGATGACCTCGGCGGCGCATATCACCATTGCCGGCGATGGCCGACCCATGGTGACGATGGGTGCCGTCGATCTGTCCGGTACCCGCTCGACGATGGCGCAGGTCGTGGCCGAGGAGTTCGGTCTGGCTATCGAGGACGTGCACGTGCAGACCGGTGATTCCAAGTCGGTGGGCTACAGTGACGGCGCCGCCGGCAGCCGCGTCGCCCGCACCATGACCGCTGCCCTGGTGGAAGCGTGCCGGGATGCGCTCAGCCAGCTCAGGCGCAGGGCGGCCGAGAAGTTACAGAGTGCCCCGGAATTGCTGCACTATGCCGATGGCGTCTTTCGCTCACCACAGCCAAGCGGCGCGGCAATCTCTTTGGCGGAGCTAATGCAGGCCACCTTGACCGATGGTGCCGTGGTCGGGCGCGGTGTTTCCAGCAAGCTGCCGCTCGGCGTCGAGATCGGCGCGCACGTGTGTGATGTGGAGGTCGACACCGATAGCGGGCTTGTCACCGTCCTGCGCTATACCGCCTTTCAGGACGTCGGCCTGGCGCTCAATCCGACGGCGGTCGAGGGCCAGATTGAGGGCAGCGTTGTACAGGGGCTCGGTTGGGCATTGCTGGAAGGCTTCGACTATGGCGCAGACGGTCGCCTGCGCAACGCCAGCTTGCTCGACTACCGCATGCCAACCGCGCTCGACGTGCCGCGCATCGAAACCGTGATCATCGAGACCCCGGTGCCGAATGTACCCTATGGCGTGCGTGGCGTCGGCGAGGTGCCGATCGTGCCGCCGGCGGCCGCCGTCGCCAACGCCATCGCGCGCGCGGTCGGCGTGCGGGTCTGTCGCATGCCGATGACGCCGGAGCGCGTGCTTGGCGCCATCCGGGCGCGGCAAGGCGGGCCGAGCTGAGATTAGGACTTTTTGTTCAGCCGCGCGATCAATGCCGAGGTATCCCAGCGACTGCCGCCCATCTTCTGCACTTCGGCGTAGTAGCCGTCGATGATCTTAGCGATCTCGACGATGGCACCATTGCGTTTGGCCTCGTCCATGATGATGCCGAGATCCTTGCGCATCCAGTCGACGGCGAAGCCAAAGTCGAACTTGTTTTCGTTCATGGTCTTCCAGCGGTTGTCCATCTGCCAGGACTGGGCCGCGCCCTTAGCGATCGTCTCCATGACCTTGGGAATGTCGAGGCCGGCCCGCCGTGCAAAAGCCAAGCCTTCCGAGACGCCTTGCACGGTGATGGCGACGATGATCTGGTTGACCATCTTGGTGAGCTGGCCGGCACCGGCCGGGCCGATCAGCGTGGCCATGCGGGCATAGTTGTCGATGATCGGCTTTGCCGTGTCGAATGGCGCCTCATCACCCCCGATCATCACGGTCAGCGCGCCATTCTGGGCACCGGCCTGACCGCCTGAGACCGGCGCATCGAGGAAGTCGAAGCCCTTGCCTTTGGCGGCGGCATACAACTCGCGCGCGATATTGGCCGACGCGGTGGTGTTGTCGATGAAGACGGCGCCTTTGCGCACGCCGTTGAAGGCGCCCTTGGGGCCGAGCGTCACCTCGCGCAGGTCGTTGTCGTTGCCGACGCAGCAGAAGACAAAATCGGCATCCTTGGCGGCGTCTTGCGGCGTGGGCGCGCTGGTGCCCCCAAATTCCTTGCTCCAAGCCTCGGCCTTGGCGCTATTGCGATTGTAGACCGTGAGATCGTGGCCGCCTTTGCGACGAATATGCCCCGCCATGGGGTAGCCCATCACGCCGAGACCGATCCAAGCCACTTTCGCCATTGCCACGCCTCCTCATGCCTGCACTCGGGGCCGACTATTATCGGAAGGATGACCCGTTGTCAGCGCACGAAACGTGCCCACACGGTTCGGGCGGTGGGCATTCAATTGGCGGCGCGGATGGCAAACGCCACGGCTTCGTCCATCGCATCGAAGCTGGAGGGTACCCCGATCGAGGCGGCCGCGAGCAGGGCGGCGGCGCCGGACAGGGCGAGAAGGGCGGTCCTGATGTTCATCGATCCCTTTTCTCGCAACGCCAGCCATGCAAACGCCATGCCGCGGTTGCGCGTGGGTGACGGCGGCTCGGCTGGTGCGGCTGAACGTCGATGCAAAGGCAACTTTTCGCCGATTGCAGCGCTTTGAGCACCAGGCCCGCGGGGGCTGTCAACTCAATTCTTCGACGACAGGAATGCCGTGGTCGCCTAAGTTGTGCTCGATTGCCCAGCAAGCCCGCTTGAGATGGAACCATGCCCCAACGCCGCGCGACGGCAGCCTCTAACGCCCCGCAGGCCGCACCGGTCACGCTCGAGGATATCGAGGCGGCGCGCCGGCGCCTGGCCGGGGCCATCATCGAGACCGATTGCGACTGGAGCCGGACGCTCTCGGCCATCCTCGGCTGCAAGATCTGGCTCAAGTTCGAAAACCAGCAGTTCACCGCCTCCTTTAAGGAGCGCGGGGCGCTGAACCGGCTCTCTGCCCTGTCGGCTGCCGAGCGCAAGGCGGGTGTCATCGCCATGTCGGCCGGCAATCACGCCCAAGGCGTCGCCTACCATGCGCACCGGCTGGGGATCCCCGCCACCATCGTCATGCCGGTGAGCACGCCGACGGTCAAGGTCGTCAACACCCGTCGCCACGGGGCCGAGGTGATTTTGACCGGCGAGACGGTCGAAGAGGCGGCGACCTTCGCACACCGGCATGGCGAGGCGAACGGCCTCACCTTCATCCATCCCTATGACGATCCCCTGATCATCGCCGGCCAGGGCACTCTCGCGCTCGAGATGTTGGGTTCGGCCCCGGAAATCGACACCCTGGTGGTACCGATTGGCGGCGGCGGCCTGATTGCGGGCATCGCCACGGCCGCCAAAGCCCTGCGGCCCGATCTGCAGGTGATCGGCGTGCAGGCGGAGCTTTACCCTTCGATGTACAACGCCATCAAAGGCACCGCGCTGCCCATGCGCGGAGATACACTGGCCGAGGGCATCGCCGTCAAGGCACCGGGGCGCATCACGCAGGCGCTGGTGCGCGATCTGGTCGAGGAGATCGTGCTGGTGTCGGAGCCGGAACTGGAGCACGCCGTCAGTCTTCTGATCAGCATCGAAAAGACCGTGGTGGAAGGTGCGGGCGCCGCCGGACTGGCGGCGGTTCTGTCGAACCGCGAGCGCTTCCGTGGCAAAACCGTCGGTCTCGTCCTGTGCGGAGGCAACATCGACACCCGCCTGCTGGCCAGCGTGCTGGCGCGCGAGCTCGCCCGCGATGGGCGACTGACCCAGCTCGCCATCGATCTTGCCGATCGCCCGGGCCAGCTCGCCAAGGTGGCCAACATCTTGGGCGAAGCGGGGGCCAATATCGTCGAAGTTTACCACCAGCGCGTATTTTCCGATCTGCCGGCGAAAGGTGCGCTGTTGGAGGTGGTGATCGAAACGCGCGACCGATCGCATTTGGAAGAGACGGTGGCGAAGTTGAAGGCGGCGGCCTTCGAGGTCGAAGTTCGCACCAATCCAGGAGGAGCGCGGTGATGGAAGGCGCCCGCATGATCCCGGTGGACGAGGCAGCAAGTCTCGCCATGCTGCGCGAGTTGGAGCGCAAGGTCTTGTGGCTTTCCAGTTTTATGATCCATCACGCCAACCACGAGGTGGATCGCGGCGACGGCCTCAAAGTCGGTGGGCATCAGGCCTCGTCGGCCTCGCTCGTCACGCTGATGACAGCCCTTTATTTTCGCATCTTGCGACCGCAGGACCGGGTGGCCGTGAAACCGCACGCCAGCCCGGTTTTCCACGCCATCCAATACCTGCTCGGGCATCAGAGCCTCGACCAGCTGCAAAACTTCCGTGGCTTCGGCGGCACGCAATCCTATCCCTCGCGCACCAAGGACAAGGACGACGTCGACTTTTCCACCGGTTCCGTCGGCTTGGGTGTGGCGGTCACCGGCTTTGCCAGCCTGGTGCAGGATTACGTTCATGCCAAGGGCTGGAGCAAAGCGTGGCCCAAGGGCCGCATGATATCGCTGATGGGCGATGCGGAGCTCGACGAGGGCAACATTCACGAGGCGCTGCTCGAATATTGGAAGCACGGTCTCAAGAATTGCTGGTGGGTGATCGACTACAACCGGCAAAGCCTCGACTCGGTGGTGTCGGACCGCCTGTTCATGAAGCTGGCGGCCCTATTCGAGAACCTGGGTTGGAAGGTCGTCCTCATCAAGTACGGCAAGCTCCTGCAAAGGGCGTTTGCCGAACCCGGTGGCCAGCGCCTCAAGGAGTGGATCGACGACTGTCCGAACATGCTCTACTCGGCCCTCGTGTTTCAGGGCGGGGCCGCTTGGCGTCGGCAACTCGAGCAGGACCTCGCCATCCACCCCGATACGCTGGCGATCTTGCGTCGCCACGACGACACCGCTCTCGCCAACCTGATGACCAATCTCGGTGGGCATGATCTGGAGGCCATCATCGAGGCTTTCGAGGGTGCGCCGGGCGATCAGCCCGTGTGCTTTATCGCCTATACCATCAAAGGCTTCGGCTTGCCGTTCCAGGGCCACAAGGACAATCATGCCGGTCTGATGACCAAAGCGCAGATCGAGGCACTGCGCCTGCGCGAAGGCATCAACCAAGGCGAGGAGTGGGACAGGCTGTCGGGGTTGCGCTTGCCGGTGGCGCAGATCGAAGACTTTTTGGCGCGCGTGCCCTTCAGGCAAAAAGGGCGTCGTCGGCTCATGGGTGCGCGCATTTCTCTCGAACCTTTTCCCAAGCTCGAGTGGAAGGGGCAGGTCGCGACGCAAACGGGGTTTGGCCGCGTGCTCGACGAGATCGCCAGGGCCAATGGGCCGTTGGCCGAGCGCATCGTCACCACGTCACCCGACGTGACGGTCTCCACCAACCTCGGGCCATGGGTCAACCGTCGCGGCTTATTTTCGCTGGCGAGCCAGGAAGACCTGTTCCGCGAGCGTGGGCTGATGTCGCCGCAGCGCTGGGCCTTGAGTCCGAAAGGCCAGCACGTCGAGCTTGGCATTGCCGAAATGAACCTGTTCTTGATGCTGTCGGCGCTGGGCTTGTCGCATTCGCTGTTCGGCGAGCGCCTGCTGCCGGTCGGGACACTCTATGATCCCTTCATCTGCCGGGGGCTCGATGCCTTGAACTATGCCTGCTATCAGGACGCGCGTTTCATCGTGGCTGGCACGCCTTCCGGCCTGACGCTGGCGCCGGAGGGAGGCGCGCATCAGTCGATCAGCACGCCCCTGATCGGCATGGCGCAGGACGGCCTAGCCGCCTTCGAACCCGCCTATGCCGACGAGCTGACCGTGATCATGGAGTGGGCTTTCGACTACATTCAGCGCGAGGCGGCAGAGGATGCCGAGCGACGTTGGCATCGCGACGAGAAGGGAGGCTCCGTCTATCTGCGCTTGTCGACGCGGCCTCTCGAGCAGCCGCTGCGGACGATCACCCCGGACCTGCGGCAAGCGATCATCGACGGGGGCTACTGGTTGCGGCAGCCCGACCCTTCAGCTGAGCTAGCGATCGTCTATTGCGGCGCGGTCGCGCCCGAAGCGATCGAGGCCGCCGGGCTCTTGTGCGAGGATCGGCGTGGCGTGGGTGTCCTGGCCGTGTCCTCGGCCGATCGCCTGTCGGCGGGTTGGCACGCAGCGCAGCGGGCGCGAGAGCAGGGGGATCGCGGCGCGCGATCGCGCGTTGAGGATCTGCTTTGCGTGCTATCGCGCGACGCCGCCCTCGTCACCGTGACGGACGGTTACCCGGAGACCCTTTCCTGGCTGGGCGGGGTCTGCGGCCACCGCGTGCGGGCCCTCGGTGTCGAACACTTCGGACAATCGGGATCGATCGGTGAGCTTTACAGCCACTACGGGCTCGACGTGAACGCAATCCTTGCCGCGGCCGAGGGGATCAGCGGTCGGCCGGTGCGCTACCGTTTTCAATGATAGTTTTGCGCCTAGTTCCTGCGGGAGGCGGACCCATCGTCCGCGCAGGTGTCCGTCTCGGGGCGCGCGTGGCTTATGCGCCTGTGATCGCAGGCAGGGGCAAGGCCCTCAGGTCAGGTCCGCCGCTCCCTTGGGGGAGCTATCGGCAAAAGCGCTCTACCAAAGCTCCAAAGCAGCCGCTAGACCAGATGAGGGCCCGTCGGGCCTTGCCACCCCACCATGGGTCTGAACCTTCCGTGACATTTGGGCGAAACTAGGGCTCGTGCCCGAGCCAGGAAAATTTGTGGCAGCGATCCCCGCGGTTGCTCCTGAGCGCCTGGCGCCAAGCCCGTCAAGGCCGCGGCAGCAGCCGCTTGTCCTGGAAGACACGCAGCCACTTGGCAAACATCGCCTCCGTATCCATCACCTCATGAAAACCAGCCTGCATGAGCTTGATGGTGGAGGAGAACGAGGGCGGCAAGGATTGCGTGCGCCCAAACCCCATTTGGTAGTCGGCATATTGAAACGACAGGCCGACGAAGGATTTCAGATCCGGGGAGACGAGCTCGTGCGCGTCCCTAATGCGCTTCCAATCGGCCTCGCGGGGGAGAATGTCGGCCTCAAGGCTCAATGGTAGGCAATCGCCCGGCAGCATCCCCAGCGCATCGGCGATGGCCGGCCAAATGTTCTGCCAACAATAGACATCGCCATTGGCGACGTTGAATGTCTCGTTGCGTGCCGCCGTCGCCTCGGCGGCCCAGCCCATGCAGCGTGCCAGCAGATCGGCATCGACCGCTTGGCCCACCCGAGGCGGGCCGCCAGGATAGTGGAGCGGCTGACCGGCCGCCTTGAGGATCGCGGCGTAGGTGCCAATGGCGGGAATGACATTCATGGCACTGCCTTGCGAGTAGCCAACGATGAGCACCGGCCGGAAGATCGAGAAGTACCAGCTCTTGCCGCGTTGCTTCTCGCGCAGGAAAGCCTCCTGGTTCCAATAGAAGTTCGGCACGTCGCGCCGGTCCGAGCGCCCTTCTCGCGCCGGAATTTTCATCGGCCGCACATGCACGCCATAGGCTTTGGTTCCCTGCAGCAGCGAGACATGCTGAAGATTGCGCGCCGCCTGCTCGAGCGGGTCCATCAGATTGCGCAGCATCCGGTCGTTGACCGTGATCTGTTCGCTATCGCGCCAGCCGGCGATGAGACCCGGCCGTTCATAGAGCGCGGCATAGACCACATGGGTCACGTGGCCCATGGCGCTGAACGCGCGGGCACAGTCGTGTGCGTCGGTGAGGTCGACCGCGAGGAAGCGCGCCCCGAAGGTCGTATCGGGCCGCCGACGCGACACAGCGATCACTTCGCAGCCGGGCTCGCTGGCAAAATGCTGCATGGCGGCGTAGCCGACCAGGCCTGAGGCGCCCGCGATGAGAACAACCTTGCGCTGCATGCAAACTCCCAAACGACGTGCAGGCTAACGAACCGGGCAAATATTCCTCGATCGCCACGGCGCGCGCAATTGCGCCAACATCTCGATGGGCCCATGCCGACGCTCTGGCCAGCTCCGCGGCGCACCCCCACAAGGGACCGATCCTGCCGCCCGAGTTTGGTTGCCTGCCTCGGGCGGGACGCCCGCAACGAGCGCCGATGCGAATGATCCGGTGCGGGTGAGGCCAGCCGCAAAGCTCAACGAAACTGTGGAGTGATGCAGCGAATCACTGTTGCGGTTGCCCGTTCCGCCTACAGTCGCCACGGCACGGCCAGATGGGGAACATGCGGGCGGTTCGCAGCAAAAGCATAGGCGAGGAGGTCGCTCAAGGCGCGTTCCTTGGCGTTGAGCGTTCCGTCCGCGGGCTGCAATGGCGCGAACGGCTCGAGGGTGCCGGGGTCAATACAGCCATCGCCATCAGCCAACGCTACGCATTGCCGGAGCTGCTCGGCCGCGTGCTGGCGGCCCGCGCCATAGGTCTCGAGGAGGTGCCAAACGTGCTCGATCCGAGCATCAAGGCTTTGATGCCGGATCCCAGCACCCTGCGCGACATGGACAAAGCCGCGGCGCGGTTGGCAGATGCCATTGCCCGCAAGGAGCAGGTGGCGATCTTTGGCGACTATGATGTCGACGGCGCCTGCTCCTCGGCATTGCTCAAGCGGTTCCTGGCGGCGCACGGGGTCGAGGCGCGCATTTATATTCCAGATCGGATGACCGAGGGCTACGGCCCCAACCGCGAGGCCATCGAGGCCCTCGTCAAGGAGGGCGCAGGGTTGATCGTGACGGTCGACTGCGGCACCACCAGCCATCTGCCCTTGCTGGCAGCCCGGGAGCAGGGCGTCGACGTCGTGGTCATCGACCACCATCAGGCCGACGAGCAGCTGCCGGAGGTCTATGCCCTGATCAATGCCAACCGGCAGGATGATCTGTCCGGGTTAGGTCAGCTCTGCGCCGCTGGCGTGACCTTCATGCTGCTGGTCGCCGTCGCACGCGAGCTGCGCCAACGCGGCGTGCCCGGCGGCGGTGCCCCCAACCTGCTCGGCATGCTCGACCTGGTGGCCCTCGCCACGGTCTGCGATGTGGTGCCTCTGACGGGGCTCAATCGGGCCTACGTCAACAAGGGCCTGCAGGTCATGCGGCTGCGCGGCAACCTCGGCCTGCGCGCGCTTAGCGATGCGGCCGGACTGGCCGTTGCGCCCACACCCTATCATCTGGGGTTCGTGCTCGGTCCGCGCATTAATGCCGGGGGGCGTATTGGCGATGCCGCGCTAGGGGCGCGCCTGCTGGCCGGCGTCGACGAAGTGGAAGCCGCGCGCGTGGCGGTGTT
Source organism: uncultured Alphaproteobacteria bacterium (assembly GCA_963775835.1). Classification (GTDB taxonomy): domain Bacteria; phylum Pseudomonadota; class Alphaproteobacteria; order Rhizobiales; family Hyphomicrobiaceae; genus AWTP1-13. The sequence goes on from CAVZKV010000002.1 coordinate 259,902, forward strand.
GTTGGATAAACTGAACCGAGAACGCAAGGCCATTGAGGCGGCCATGCTCGAGGAGGCGCTCGTGGTTGCCGAGCGTCAGATCGAGCAGAACCAGGATGTGCCGATGCTGCTGATTGGCAGCGATCAGTTCCACAAGGGTGTGGTCGGCCTGGTCGCTAGCCGGCTTGTGGAGCGCTTCGGGCGACCGGCCTGCGTCATTGCCTGGAATAGCCGCGACGAGGGTACGGGTTCGCTGCGCTCCGTCGCCGGCCTCGATATCGGCGCCACCGTGCGGGAGGCCGTGGCGGCCAAGATCCTGATGCAAGGGCGGCGGGCATGCCATGGCCGCGGGGCTGACCGTGGCCCGGACCAACTTTGATAAGCTCGCTGCTTTCTTCGAGGCAAGACTTGCCTCGGGCGCGCGGGCGGCGCGGGCGGCGGCCGCGCTGTTGGTCGATGGCGCTCTGACGCCAAGTAGCGTGACGGACGACCTGATGGCGCTGATCGACAAGGCTGGTCCGTTCGGCCAGGGCAACCCCCAGCCGCGCTTTGCCTTCCCGGCGCACCGCGTGAAGTTTGCAAAAAGGATCGGGGAGGTGCATGTACGCTGCGCGCTCGAAGCGGGCGACGGCTCACGGCTCGATGCCGTCGCTTTTCGCGTTGCTGGCCAACCGCTGGGGGAGGCTCTGCTCGATACGGCAGGACTGCCGCTGCACGTGGCCGGCTATTTGCGGCGCGACACTTGGAACGGCCGCAACCGACGCGAGTTGGTGATCGAGGACGTGGCCGACCCGCGTCGGCAAAACCAGGGCTAGTCGCCCGCCATGGTGAAAAAGGCCAAGACGCAAACGCGCAGGGGTCAATCCGGTCGCGCGTAGCCTGCGTTTGCCGGTGACGGCACCGCGCGTCGTAAAGCCGAAGAAAGGCAAGGGGAGCTACAGCCGCAAAGGGCGGGGCCGCGGGCCGCAGACCGACGCCGGGGCGGGCTCAGAATGACCTAACGCCTAGACACGAGCGGTATGGGGGGATCTGTCGCGCCTACCCTGGCGAGCCTCGCCAACTCCATTAGCTATTGATTTTCTAAGACAAAGACCGGCGCACCCAGATGCCGAATGGCATGGGCCGCGGTCCGCGCGTCGGCAGACGCAAGCAAGCGGTGGGATTCGGATCTGCTGCGCGTTACAATGGGTTCTCGACCCCCTGGACATGCGCGGAGAAAAGTCATGGCTCAGCCCCAGCCGTTCGAAATACCTCAGCAGCTTCGTGAATTGGCCGAGAAGAACGTGGAAACGGCCCGTGCGGCCTACGGGCAGTTCATGGATGCGGTGGCCCAGGCCATGGGCGTGTGGACCAGCGCCACGCCGGCGAATGCGGTGACCTCCAGCTTCCAGGTGGTGCAGGATCGCTCCATCAAGTTTGCCAAACAGAACGCGGAGGCTTGTTTCAATCTGGCAAGCGAGCTGGCCAACGCCAAGGACGTAACCGACGTGATCGGTATCCAGAGCCGCCACGCCCAAACGCAAATGCAGAATTACACGCTGCAGGCCCAGGAACTCGGGCGCCTGATCATGGAGGCAACGCAGAGCATACGCCCCAAGAGCTGACGCGCCCAACTCCGGTCCGCGATGACAATGGACTTGCGCGGCCTGAACGGTGGGGGCGCATCTGAAGAACATGCCACCCACCCAGCGCGCGTCAGGCCGGTGCTGATGCTTATGATCGAAGCCCCAGGCGGGCGATGGGACCCGTGGATCTTGCGGCAAGGTCGAGGAAGGGGGCGGTGTTGAGCCTCCGTCCGACAAGGCTGGGGTGTGAATTTGTGCTCGCCCCAGTGAGGTTGCTCTAGAAGCCTGTATGCTCAGCGCCGCTTTCTTTGCGGAGGTCAGCGGTCCTCTTCCTAAAAAGATATGTCGCAAGGCCATTGCGTTCCTATTGGGTGGCCGGAAAAAAGAGACAGGGAGGCGTGCAATGGATCGTATCTGGCTGAAAAACTATCCACCCGGTGTGCCAGCCGACATCGTTGCTGGGCAATACCTTTCGCTGGTGGCGCTGTTTGAAGAAAGCTTTGCCAAGTACCAAGACAGAGATGCCTACGCTTGCATGGACAAGCGGTTGACCTACGGCGATTTCGATATGCTCTCGCGTGCTCTGGGAGCTTGGCTGCAAAGCAAGGGACTAGCAGCGGGCGAACGCGTTGCCGTCATGCTGCCCAATATCCTGCAGAACCCCGTGTGTATCACCGGCATCCTGCGGGCAGGTTACGTCGTGGTGAACGTCAATCCCCTCTACACGCCCCGGGAACTCGAGCATCAGCTGAAGGATTCCGGCGCACGGGCGATCATCGTTTTGGAGAACTTTGCCAGGACGCTGCAGCAGGTCATTGCCAAGACGAGCGTCACACATGTGGTGGTCGCCAGCATGGGCGACCTGCTGGGCTTTGCCAAAGGCGCGATCGTCAACCTCGTCGTGCGTCGCCTCAAGAAGATGGTGCCGGCTTATAGCCTTCCCGCCGCCACCAAGTTCAACGACGCCATCGCGGCCGGCAAGGGCATGACGCTGAAGAAACCGAACCTCAAGCCCGACGATGTCGCGTTCCTACAGTACACGGGGGGTACCACCGGTATCTCCAAGGGTGCGACGCTGCTCCACCGCAACGTCATCGCTAACGTGCTGCAAAACGAGGCCTGGCTGCAGCCCGCCTTGAGTAAGGGCAAGCCGGTCGAGCAGATGGTTATTGTGACCGCGCTACCGCTCTATCACATCTTTGCCCTGACGGTGTGCAGCCTGCTCGGCATGCGCATTGGCGGTATGTGCCTGCTGATCCCGAACCCACGCGACATCCCGGGCTTCGTCAAGGAGCTGGCCAAATACCCGTTCAACATGCTGCCCGCTGTGAACACGCTTTACAACGCCCTGCTCAACAATCCTGAATTTTCCAAGCTCGATTTTAGCACCCTCAAGGCCGCGAACGGCGGTGGCATGGCCGTGCAGCGCGCCGTCGCCGAGCGCTTCTTCAAACTCACCGGCTGCCCGATCGTCGAGGGCTATGGCTTATCCGAGACCGCCCCGACGCTGACCTGCAATCGCGCCGACAACAATGAGTACACCGGCACCATCGGCCTGCCGGTGCCATCGACCTCAATCTCAATTCGCGACGATGACGGCAGGGAGGTGCCCCTGGGCCAGCCGGGAGAGATTTGCGCGCGCGGGCCGCAAGTCATGTCGGGCTATTGGCAGCGTCCCGACGAGACGGCGAAGGTGATGACGGCGGACGGCTACTTCAAGACCGGCGACATCGGGGTGATGGATGCCGGCGGCCAAGTTAAGATCGTCGACCGGAAGAAGGACATGGTTCTCGTCTCCGGCTTCAACGTCTTTCCAAATGAAATTGAGGATGTGGTGGCGAGCCACCCAGGCGTGCTCGAATGCGCGGTGGTCGGGGTGCCGGACGCGGCGAGCGGCGAGGCCGTGGTGCTGTTCGTTGCCAGAAAAGACCCAGCGCTCACCGAGCAGGCATTGATGAAATTCTGCAGCGAACAGCTCACGGGCTACAAAAAGCCCAAATACATTGTCTTCCAGCAAGAACTGCCCAAGACCAACGTGGGCAAGGTCTTGCGTCGGGAGCTACGCGAAGTGGCGTTGAAGGCGACGAGGAGTGCGGCGTAACGCGCGGCCTCATTTCCCGTCAAGGCGACCGAGCTTGACCTGGGCGCCCGCATCGCCAAGGGCCACGGCTCGCTCATACCACCGCTTCGCTTCGGCGACATCGGGCATCAAACCCTGAACGTTCAGGCGCCGAAGCTCGTTGGGGTCATAGGTTTCGGCGAGCCTAAGGGCCGCGCGTGCCATCCCAGCTTGAGCAGCCCGTAGATAGTATTGGCGCGCGACCACCACATTGCCGTCGACCAAATGTCGATCTCCCTGAGCAACCAGATGGTCAAGCCGATCCTGGGATAGGGATGGGGTCGGTTCCTTGGGCGGGATGCGTTGGTCCAAGGCGGCGACCGTGCGGGCGGCTTCAGCGGTGCGCGGTTCTGGCGTGCCACGCTCGTCGGGCACCTTGCTCGCCTCCGCTACCCAACGCGACTCCTCGGCGAGGCGCGCCTCTTCGGCGCGCTTGGCCTCGGCAACGCGACGCTCCTCTTCGGCCTTTTTGGCTGCCTCGGCGAACCTTGCTTCCTCGGCGCGCTTGGCCTCGGCCAACTTGCGGGCCTCCTCGGCCTTTTTGGCCTCCTCGGCGAGCCTTGCTTCCTCGGCGCGCTTGGCCTCGGCCAACTTGCGGCGCCTCCTCGGCCTTTTTGGCCTCCTCGGCGAGCCTTGCTTCCTCGGCGCGCTTGGCCTCGGCCAACTTGCGGGCCTCCTCGGCCTTTTTGGCTTCCTCGGCGAGCCTTGCTTCCTCGGCGCGCTTGGCCTCGGCCAACTTGCGGGCCTCCTCGGCCTTTTTGGCCTCCTCGGCGAGCCTTGCTTCCTCGGCGCGCTTGGCCTCGGCCAACTTGCGGGCCTCCTCGGCCTTTTTGGCCTCCTCGGCGAGCCTTGCTTCCTCGGCGCGCTTGGCCTCGGCCAACTTGCGGGCCTCCTCGGCCTTTTTGGCCTCCTCGGCGAGCCTTGCTTCCTCGGCGCGCTTGGCCTCGGCCAACTTGCGGGCCTCCTCGGCCTTTTTGGCCTCCTCGGCGAGCCTTGCTTCCTCGGCGCGCTTGGCCTCGGCCAACTTGCGGGCCTCCTCGGCCTTTTTGGCCTCCTCGGCGAGCCGCGCCTCTTCGGCGCGCTTGGCCTCGGCAACGCGGCGCTCCTCTTCGGCCTTGCGGGCTTCGGCCAACTTGCGCGGCCTCCTCGGCCTTTTTGGCCTCCTCGGCGAGCCTTGCTTCCTCGGCGCGCTTGGCCTCGGCCAACTTGCGGGCCTCCTCGGCCTTTTTAGCCTCCTCGGCGAGCCGCGCCTCTTCGGCGCGCTTGGCCTCGGCAACGCGGCGCTCCTCTTCGGCCTTGCGGGCTTCGGCCAGCTTGCGCGCCTCTTCGGCCTTTTTGGCCTCCTCGGCGAGCCTTGCTTCCTCGGCGCGCTTGGCTTCGGCCGACTTGCGGGCCGCCTCGGCCTTTTTGGCTTCCTCGGCGAAGCGCGCCTCTTCGACGCGCTTGGCCTCAGCAACGCGACGCTCCTCTTCGGCTTTGCGGGCTTCCGCCTGCTTGCGCGCCTCCTCGGCCTTTTTGGCCTCCTCGGCGAGCCTTGCTTCCTCGGCGCGCTTGGCCTCGGCCACGCGACGCTCCTCTTCGGCTTTGCGGGCTTCCGCCTGCTTGCGCGCCTCTTCGGCTTTTTTGGCCTCCTCGGCGAGCCTCGCTTCCTCGGTGCGCTTGGCCTCGGCCAGCTTACGCGTCTCCTCGGCCTTTTTGGCCTCGGCCACGCGGTGCTCGTCTTCGGTCTTGCGCGCCTCGGCCTGCTTGCGCGCCTCCTCGGCCTTGCGGACCTCTTCCGCCTTTTTGGCCTCCTCGGCGCGCTTGGCTTCGGCGATCCGGCTCTCCTCTTCGGCCTTGCGGGCCTCGGCCGGCTTGCGCGCATCCCCGATCTGACCAACGGCTGCATGCTCGGCGTGCCCGGGGGCTGCATCGACCACAAGAGCGGAGCGGGCCGATGCGAGAACCACCGTGTACTTCTCGCTATTGTGCGTTAGCAGGATGACGAGATCGGATCGGCCCTTGATGTCGGCAGGAACCTTGACCTTGAGACCGGCTATCGCGGCCAGCGGTACTTCCCAGGTCCCGCGCACGACGGCGCGTCCGGCAGAGAAGGTGACATCCGCTGGCAAACCCGAGATGAGGACTACGCTTGCTGCCGGAGCGCTCTCGGCGTCGTCCACCCTCACCGCGAACTCAACTTCCGATGGAGACACCGCCTGCACCGAAGGCGGGATGACGATGGCCGGCTTGCCCGCGGCCAGACCCTTCGCGCTACAAAGGGCAAACAGGACCGCAATGGCGGCACCCCAAATGCAGGCCACGCGCGCTGGGACGCACAAGCGTGCCAGTCGCAGCCGTAAACGCTGCGCGCCGCAACGATGAGCTGTGTACCTGTGTGCCATCGGCTATTCGCCAATAAACCTATCGACGGGTTCCAGAAGGCTGTGGTTGTGAACGCAAAAAGCGCTGCAGCAACCTCGTCTGTTCGGCCTCGTTGCCCGGAACCAGGCGCGCGATCACCTCTTTCAACTTTTCCCCATTGTCGGCGCGAAAATCCGTGCTGGCAGCCGCCGATGCAACGAGCTTGTCTTGCATCGCCCCGAAGCGCTGCCAGCCAGGGACGGCGGCGGCTAGGTTCAAGTCGCGCCATTTGGGATGGAAGCCAGGTTCTGTTTGTAGTCTGGGCAAACGCTCGAACAGGTAGTCGATAAAGCGTACCAAGCGGCGGTGACGGTCGGTTTGCAAAGGCCAATTGTAGACGGCGAGCACGGCCGGGACGCTGATCGTTTGCACAATCTGGCCTTGCGGGATGAGGTCGGGGTAGTCCGCCGGCTCAAGTTGGGCCGGCAGATAGTACTCTTCGAGCTTCTCGGCCAGGGGGACAGGCAGAAACTTGAAGCCTTCCGGCCACTTTCGGCGCACGAAGGGTTCCACCGGCTTTGACGTGACGAAAACGATCGCCGCATATTTGTCGCTCTTGGCAATTTCCGCCAGCGCCGAGGGATGCGGATCAAAGCGCGCATCCACTTTGATGCCGAGGCGATCGAAAATAAGTGGACCGGAATAGGCGGCAGCCGTGCCGCGCGTATTGAAGTTGACCGGCTTGCCCGCGAGATCCTCCAAACTCTTGATTTCCGGACGCGCGAAAACGTGCAGTTCGGATGGGAAAAGATGCATCAAATAATTGATGCGCTTGTCGATTTGCCCGATTTTCGGATCGTTCTTGAAGTGGTCGAGGACATCGCCGTAGATGATCGCCGCGTCGACACCCTTGAGATACAAGAGGTCATGCACGTTCTCGAACGGCCCGCGCGTTACGATCGGAAGGATCCGCATATTGGTCCCATCGTCGACCACACGGGCAAGCTCGACGGCAAACCGCAACGGGGCTCCTTCGGGAAGGCCTGCCGCCAACCCGATCGTGGCTTCGTTGGTCTTGCCGAACATCTCGCGCTCAGAAGGGCTGCGCTTGGCAGAGGATTGCGCGGCGGCTTGGTTAAAGGCCGAAGCCACGTAGAGGGCGGCCAGGAGAACAGCAGTTAGGCAACGCATGGTTTCGTATCCGCACTTTTACTGAAAATTTGGCAGCACGCTTCGTCCTGAGTGTGACCAGAACCGCAAAACGCCTCGGACGAAGCCAAAATACGCGCATTGCCCGCCACGAGAAAGCTAAGGCGCAAAATCAAGTTACCCGCCAAAAAAGCCCTGCGATCTGGACGGGCGCACTTCTGTGCCGCCCGGCTCCGCGGCCACGGGGGTTAGACCCCTTTCCGACGGGCTCCCCTTAAGGCTTGGACTCAGATTGGCGCCCTCGCTGCAGCCGAGGTCAACTGACCAAAGGGCAGTGCACGGACCGCACCGACGCGGCGGGCGGCCCTACGGCCGCCCCCAAGCCAAGTCTTTGACATAATTTTGTATTTGCAACAAGCGGGTCGCGCCGCTGGACCTTGGTCAGACCATCATTCCAGCCCTTACGTCCGATTGTCTATTGCCCCGGGCGACCTTATGCTAGACGGCCGAATAAGCCTGCCTGTGGCGCTGTCCGCAGGATGCAATTGCTGTGGGATTGAGTGAGGCGATGTCGATACAGTCAGGTTCGAAGCTTAAGAATGCGCGCCCTGTCGCGAGCATTCCGGCATCGCCGATAGCTCCGGCATCGACGGTCAACGAGATCAGCCTGCTCGAGCGGGTGTCGATCCTGGCCAGTATCCTCTTGTCGCTCAAGCAGTCGGTCGGAAGCACGGCGGCGGTCGCCCAGACCGCCGCGGCGGAGGCGACCGGAGAGGATGGGGCGAGCAGCGAAACCGGTGCAGCTGGGGAGCTGGTCATCAGCCCTCCGCAGGCCATTGAGATCGTACGTCTGCCTGAAAGTCTTAGTACGGACAGCCACTCGCCCGCGCAGGGTAGCGCCAATCCCGCAGGGTTCACCGAGCACCGTCTGGCGGCGGAGGCAGGCGCAGATCCCATCGCCCCGCCACCGCAAGCCGATGCCTTGCTGAAGCCGATCGCGCACCGAGGTTCCTCGACGTCGCCGTCTGTGCTCAAGATCGACGTCGTCGACGACAAGGCCGGCTCGGCGCCCCTGTCCCTGGAAAAGCTGGTGGTGGCAACGCCGGTGAGCGATGTCATCGTCAGCCCGATACCGAAAACCACCTTCGTGTTCACGGGCACGCCCGGCCCTGACAATTTCGATATCTTCGTCGGCACCGGCCAGGGCAATACCATCGACTTCTCCCAGCTTACGGACCTGGTCCCGCCGGCCAACCCGCAACAAGCCGGGGCGGGAGATGCAATCAAGCAAGATCCGCGGCGGCCAACGGCTTCCTAATGGACCTCGCTGCCGCAAGACAGACAATCGAAACCCCGGATGGTCCCGTGACCGTCCAAGTCTGGAACTCGATGGCGAATGGCAAAGCCACAACAGCGGTGGCCCATCTTGAGAACATTGACAATGTCGTGGGGACCATTGGCAACGACATCGTCAAAGGCAACGGCAACGCCAATACGTTCACCTACACGGCTGCCGACGGTACCCACGACGGGCAAAGCGCCAGCTATGGTTTCGACATCTACTATGGCGGGCCTAGCGACGCGGCGGGCGACCTAGGGGATACCGCCGATTTCAGCAGGCTCGGTACGCAGGCCAGCGCCGCGGCGGCGGCGCCGCGGCTCCGCGCCAAACCTGCTGCCCCACGACGCCAAGGGCATCACCGTCGATCTGGCGCAGTCGGTGACGATTGCAACCGTCGATCCGATGACCGGCGAGACTTCGACCGTCACTGGCTCGCTGGTGTCCACCATCGGTGGTGCCGCGCAGACCGACCTCGCTTTGCTGGCCTGGACGGCGCATGAGAATGGCAGCGAGGGGTATTCGACGATCGAGAACATCGTCACCTCCGGCGGCGCCGATGCCATTTGGGGTGGCGATGCCGACAATACCGTGGTCGTGAGCGGCGATGGCACGAACGGTCCGGTTTATTTCGATGGTCGCGGATCAAACGACACCATCGATTTTAGCCGGCTGGAGTTGCCGGACGCAAATTCAGGTATCGAGGTCCATCTCAATCAGACCACCAACGGCGTGACCGATCCAACAGGTGCCACGCAGTCCGATGTCACTCAGGTTTTCTTGGTGAGCGGGCAAGGCGGTGGCAGCGACGACGTCACGCCGGTCGCTCAGGTCCGAGATGTCGAAAACGTTGTCGGGTCGTGCGGCAACGACATCATCGAAGGTGACCGCAACGACAACGTCATGACCGGCGGAGGAGGTTCCGATACCTTCGTCTTTAGCGACGTGGCCGTGGTCGATGGTCGAGGCATCACTGACATCGGGCACGACATCATCCGCGATTTCCGGCGCGGTGGCATCGATGATGACGACCATTTGGTGTTCGATTCCAAGATCTTCAATTTCCACGATGGCAGCAGTCTCGATTGGTTGCAGCAGTTGCTCAACAACAATCAGATCCGTGATGACGATGAGGGCACGATCATCTGGATCGACGACAACAATTCGATCACACTGCAGAACTACGACCTCGACGACTATTCCGGTCACGACCTGGGCTTGGCGGCCTATTCGTCCTGGATCGTTTTCGTGTGACCCGCGGCGCCGATAGGCTCACCGCTAGCGCAGCGCCTCGCATGCGGGATGCGAGCACGGCGCATCGTTCCCGCCTTGCCGCCACCTGGACAGCTGACCCGTCGCCGGCCTAGTCTCCGACCCTCAGACCGGCCAAACTCGCGGGTGCCGCACCAGCGCGGGCCGTCGCTTGGGGCTGTTAAGCGTCGTCGTCCAGCCGGAAAGGCTTTTAGGCATGCTGATCAATCGCGCCGCAGGCAATCTTTATTACGATCTGGTAGGGCCACAGGACGCGTCCGTCGTCTGTTTTACCCACTCGTTGGCATCCGACGGCGGCATGTGGGCGGAGCAGGTGCCGCCGTTGCTGGCCGCCGGCTATCGCGTCTTACGCCTTGACATGCGCGGCCACGGCGGCAGCGATCCGGTCGCGGGCGACTATACGATGACCCAACTTGCCGATGATGCGGCCGAAGCCTTGGATTTCCTCGGCATCACGCGGGTGCATTTCATTGGTCTATCGATCGGCGGCATGCTGGGCCAGGCCTTCGCCATCAAGCATGCCCAGCGCCTCCTTTCGGCGATGTTGTGCGATACCTCGCCGCAAACGCCCCCCGGGGCGCATGAGGCCTGGGCTCCGCGCATTGCCGCCGTCAAGGGTGCCAGCTCGGTGGCGCCGCTCGCCGATCCCACCATGGAGCGTTGGTTCACCGATGCCTACAAGCCCCGCAATCCCGGCCGCTGGAAGCAAATCCACGCCAGCATCGGCGCCACCACGGCGGCGGGATACCTCGGCTGTGCGGCCGCCATCCTCAATTTCGACTTCATAGCGGACCTGGCCAGGCTGACGGTGCCGACGTTGGTGGTTTGCGGCTCCGACGACCAGGGCACGCCCCCGGCTGGCAACAAGCGCATTGCCGAGCTCGTCCCAGGTGGGCGCTACGAGGAGATCGCCAATGCCCGCCATTTTCCCAATGTCGAGCATCCCGATGCGTTCAACCGCCTTATGATGCAATGGCTCGCCGCACGGCGCTGAGACCCAAGACGCCGTTCAGTGGCGGGCATTGGCCGCTGCCTCCGCCGGCCACAGCTCGCTGCGCCAGTTGAACGCAATGATGAGGGTGCACATCAGACCCACGCAAGCATAGAGCGTGGCGGTGGTGTGGAACCCTACCAGATCGATCAAGGCTCCCGCCACGGGCAAACCAATCGGTAGGCTGTAGATCGCGAGCATGCGCACGCCCATGACGCGACCGCGAAATGCGGCGCTGGTCGTGCGTAGCAGCAGTACTGCCAGCGTCACCATGCAGAAGCTTTGCGCGAAACCCGCAAGCATGAGCATGACGATGCCGCCGAAGGGGTGTGCGAGCCTGGCAAACATCAGGAGGGCGACGTACCAGGCGAGGGTGGCGATGATCATCGCGCGTCCGGGCCGGATGGTGCTGCGTTGGCTTACCACCATCGAGCCCAGCAAGGCGCCCATGGCAAAGCTGGCAGCCAGATATCCGAGCCCAGTCTGATCGATCTGGTAGATCTCGCGGGCGACATAGGGCAGCAGTCCGTTGGAGAGGGGATAGGCCGTCAGATTGACCAGAAAGGCCAACCACATGGCGGCCAGAAGCTGCGGTCTCGCCCAGACATAGGCAAGGCCCGCGCGCAAATCGCTCCAGGGCGAGGGCCGCGGCTGCACGGCGGCGATCGCGCCTGGATCGGCGCCCGACGGGCTCTTGCCGATGGCCGCGGTCAGAATGAAGCCCATGGCATAAAAGCTCGCCACCACGATATAGGTCGGCCCCAGGCCGAAGGCCGCAAACAGGCCGGCCCCCGTAAGCGCGCCCACCACGCGTGCCATGTCGGTGGTCGTGCGCGAAATACCCAGCGCCGGCATCAGCCGCTCCGTTGGCATGGAATTGGCGATCAGCGCCGAGCGCACGCCCAGGTCCGAAGGCCGAACCAATCCCATGAGGGCCGTCACGATCAGCACGACCATTGGGCTCGGCGTACCCGCCAAGGCGATGCTCATCAAGGTGGTGGAAAGGATCGTGTAGAATATGCGCATGCCGCAGAGCAGGTTGCGGTGGCCGATGCGATCACCCGCGACCCCAAACACGGGCGCAACCAGCGTGCCGGTGAACTGCAATGCCCCGAACAGGGTGAGCAGGAGCACCGAGTCCGTTACGACCAGCACGTACCAGCCCAGAATCAACGTCTCCATCTCGAAGGCGCACGAGGTCAAAAGGTCGGCGGGCCACTGCAGGCGGTAGCTACGCAACTGAAAGGGCGCCAGCATTTGCGCCCTCAAAAGCGGGCTCACGTCACAGCCATGCGATTCATCGAAATTTCCGCCCCCCTGAGCCCGCGCCTCGCACTTGCCCGGCACACCGGGCGCCCTGAACAATAGACAGGCGGGCTGCTGAATTGGAAGGCAGCTTATCGGCCGCGGCCCTTAGCGCGCTGTCCCAGGCGTTGGCCGCGCGCGGATCTCACCCCCGAGTCCCTGCGGCTACGCGTTTGCAGCATGGCTCACCCCCATTCTTGAGGTGTCCCCGGGCATCGTTTGGGTGCTAACACGCCCGCGCGTTGAGGCCCATATCGATCCTGCAAAACCGTGAACTTGGCCGCTTTGTTCCCGCTCAAAGCCGGTCTCGACGACTGGGCCGCATGCCCCGGAACGGCCGCCGGGGATCGCAGTTTTACGAGGCGAACAACACAAGACGGCCGCTGTGGGCTCGCTTCCCGCGCCGCGACCGACCGATGAGCATAAGCTGGAGCGCTAAAATGCCAAAATTTGCCAGGGTCGCGATGGTCCGCGCCGGCGCCACGACGAAACTCAATAGCTGGAGTTTCACCGCCATCGACCGCGAGGTGATGCGATTTGGCGCCGTCGCCGTGGCCTGGATCGTGCGTTGGTCTGGACGCGGTACACTGGCCTATTACCGCGCGCGACATCGCCCGTTGGCGGGGCCGGCGCCAGGGGCGCGTCTGCCGCAGTAGCCCCCTGGCAAGCAACCGCCGTGCCGCTGTTCATCGCGGTCTTTACTTTGCGGCATCCTTGGACATCGCGCCGGCTTGGGCGCCGGCTTGGGCGCCGGCTTGGGCTTCGAGCTGCGCAATCTCGTCACGCAGAAGCTTCTGCTCCTGGCCGCGGCGCGCCATCTGCAACTGGATGCTGCCGATCTCACGATTGAGTGCTCCTCGCGCGTTCGGATCGCTCACAGGTCCATACTTGCGATAGGTCTCGAAAATCCGTTGCTGATCGGCGCGGTTCGACTCATCGAGCTGTCGTACCCGCTCCTTGAGCTGCTCGAGTTTCACCAAGTTCAGCGTCCGATTTGGATCGGTTCTGCGTGCCAGCTCCCGCTCCAGTTGTTCCAGGCGCTGCTGCATCGCCTCCGTTTCCGGCGCGGCGCCCCCGGGGGTTAGTCGCGGCAGCCCACCCGGCGCGGCGGCGAGATGAAAATAAAAATCCCCCGTCAGGGCCGAGTGGTCCCACGGCACCTGCTTGCCGTTGGTCGTCGCCAGCACCTGTTTGCGCACCTCGATCATGACGGTGGTCAAATTGCGTCCCGGTTCCTTGAGACCCTCGAGCAATGCCGCCGTAAATGGTGAGTTACGTCCCTGGCCGTCGAGCGCAACGTTGCCGGGCTGCGTGGAATAGGCAATGAAGGTGCCAACACCGGTCTGGACCTGCGCCAAGCCGCTGCCGATGCTGGCCGAGCGGGTACCCATCGAACGCGCCAAATTTCGCGTCAACGGATTGTCGCGACAGGCGTCGAGAAAAACGATGTTGGTCTTGCCGTCGCGATCGAGCTCCATCTGTCGCAGAATGAAATCGAGACTGACGGATTCAAAATCGAGGTCGCGCTCTGTTTGTAGCCGGGCGTCGACCGGAAGCAAGTGATTGCGGCCCGAAACCTGCAGGCCATGACCGGCGTAGAACAGCACCCCGGTGTCCGCCTGCGGCAGCACGTGGGAGAACTCGCGCACCTTTGCGTCGAAAGCGCGCTTGTCCAGATCGAGCCCAAGGATGATCTCGAAGCCCGCCTCCTTCAGCGCCTCGCCGATATCGCTGGCGTCATTGGCTGGGTTGGCCAGGGCGGTGGCGTTGACGTAAGCCGAATTGCCGATCACCAACGCCACCCGCTTCTGCGCGGTGGCAGGGACACTGAGCACGAGCGGGCAGATTAACGCGAGGCCGAAGGTCAGCCGCTGCATGGCATTGTCTGGCATAGCGCGCTCCCCCATGCTTGATCCCAAGCTTGGGCCATGTCCACCATGCGAATTGGACCGGACCAAGACGGCAGGCCGCAATCGGCGGCTTTTGCGGCTTTCCCGCCCCGCGTGCACCCGCTAGCGCAGCAGGGCGCTGCGCCGGCTAGGCGGCCATGGCCGTTTTGAGATTGGCATCGATCTTGTCCAGGAAGGCCGTGGTCGACAGCCACTTCTGTTGATCACCCACCAACAAGGCCAAGTCCTTGGTCATGTCGCCGGCCTCGACCGTGTCGATGCAGACCTTTTCCAAGGTGGACGCGAAACGGCCGAGCTCGGCGTTGTTGTCAAGCTTGGCACGGTGCGCCAGGCCGCGCGTCCAGGCGAAGATGGAAGCCATCGAGTTCGTCGAGGTCTCCTTGCCCTGCTGGTATTGGCGATAGTGGCGCGTGACCGTGCCGTGGGCGGCCTCCGATTCGACGACGCCGCCATCCGGTGTCATCAGGACGCTGGTCATGAGGCCAAGGGAGCCGAAGCCCTGCGCGGCCGTGTCCGACTGTACGTCGCCGTCGTAGTTCTTGCACGCCCACACATAGCCGCCGGACCATTTCAGCGCCGCCGCCACCATATCGTCGATCAGGCGGTGCTCGTAGGTGAGTTTCCTCTTGTCGAATTCGGCTTTGAACTCGCGCTCGAACACCTCCTGGAAAATGTCTTTGAAGCGGCCGTCGTAGACCTTGAGGATGGTGTTCTTGGTTGACAGGTAGACGGGGTAGTTGCGGGCCAGCCCATAGTTGAAGGACGCGCGCGCGAAATCGCGGATCGAGTTCATCGAGGTTGTACATTGCCATGGTCACGCCGGCACCGGGCGACTTGAAGACCTCGCGTTCGATCACCTTGCCGTCGTCACCAACGAACTTGAGCGTGATCGTGCCCTTGCCGGGAAACTTGAAATCGGTGGCGCGATACTGATCGGCATAGGCGTGGCGCCCGATCACGAACGGCTGCGTCCAGCCGGGCACGAGCCGCGGCACGTTTTTGCAGATGATGGGCTCACGGAAAATGACGCCGCCCAGAATATTGCGGATCGTGCCGTTGGGCGATTTCCACATGTCCTTGAGGTTGAATTCTTTGACGCGGCCCTCGTCCGGCGTGATGGTGGCGCATTTGACCGCCACGCCGTGCTTTTTGGTGGCATTCGCGGCGTCGATCGTGACTTGGTCGTTGGTCTTATCGCGATTCTCGATGCCCAGGTCGTAGTACTCAAGGTTCAGCTCGAGGTAGGGATGGATCAGCTTGTCCTTGATGAGCTGCCAGATGATCCGCGTCATCTCATCGCCGTCCATCTCGACGACGGTGCCGGTGACCTTGATCTTCTGCATGGAAGCTCCCTCCAATCGCGTCGCGCCAAAGCGCCGCCCTCTTAGCACCGGTGCGGCCCTGCGCAAAGGTTGCTGGCGCCGCACTGGCCGACAACTCTCGACACCGCCACGGCTTTTGGGCACCGTTTGGGGAGGCCATGCCCAGGAGCCGGCTCCCAGCCGCCCCAGGAGCCGCCCAGGAGCCGGCCAGGAGCCGCCATGCGTAAGCTCACAGTTCGCGTGAACGGGATCGACCTCTACCTGCGCACCGTGGGCGATGCCAACGCCCCGCTGATCCGGTTTTTTGCATGGCTTTCCGGAATACTCGGGGGCCTTGGGAGGAGGTCCTGCCCGCCTTCGCCGACCGGTTTGATGCGGCGGCGCCGGACCAGCGGGGCTACGCCCTCTCAGGCAAGCCCGTTGGCCTGGAGGCCTATCGCATCAAGCAAATTGCCGCGCGACGTGCTCGCCTGGCAGATCGGCTGTCGCCGGATCGCCCCTTCAGCATCGTGGCTCACGATGGGGGTGCCGCCGTCGCCTATGCGACCGCGATCGCCGCCCCCAGGCGTGTGGCAAGGCTGGTGGTCTTCAACGGCGTGCACCCTGGCCCCTTTCAGCGCGCGCTGCTGGAGGCTGAGGCCCAGCGCGCGGCCAGTGCCTACATCTATGAGCTGCGCCACCCACAGGCCGAGGCAAAACTGTCGGCCAACCGCTACCAGAAGCTCCTCGGCATGCTGAGCCGGTTCGGTCCGCAGCCCTGACTGACGCCCGCCAAAGCGGCAGGGGACCTCGCAGCCTGGTCGGCATCGGGTGCCCTGACGGGCATGCTCAACTGGATCGGCCAACGCCCCTGCTGGTGCCCAAAGTGGGCGAGCGGGTCGATCTTGGCGCGCTGCCCAAGCGCGATCCCGACCGGTTAGGCGTGCGCATGCCGCACCTGCTGATCTGGGGGATGGACGACCAGGCGCTGCTGCCGGTGTCTTGGGCGACCCTGCCGGACCACGGCGACGACCTGGCGATAGGCAAGATTGCCGGCGCCGACCACTGGCTTGTGCACCAGAAGACCGACGAGGTGACGGGGCTGATCGACGACTTTTTGCCGGGCTAAAGCGCCGCGCCGGGTGCGCGCCCGCCATGTGCATGAAACGCCCCCGACCGCTACAATGCGCGCTTGAGGCCCGGCGGGTGACGGGCAAGGCATCGAGCCGCCAGAGGTGAAGGTGAAAGGCGTCGTGGTCAGCGCGGGTGAACCGCGCATTGCCGGAACCGAGCTCGCGGTTGGGGCCGTGGTCGAGCGCTGCTATCACACGAGCATCGATGGCGGGCTCGGCGAGTTGGCGTTTGCGGGGCTCGACCGCGCGGCTTTGGAAGCCGTCCTCGGCTATTGCGCCGAGCAGCGCTGTCGCAAGGACGATGCGAGCTGTCCGGGGTGCCGGTTGCGTACGGAACGGCTCGGCATCAAGACCCTTGACGATTTCGTTGCTCGCTTTGCCGAGGTCGGCTTCACGCACTCAACCCTTCGGTTGGTCGGTGGCGGCAGCGAAAGGCTGGAGGCCGAAAGCCTGGCCCAATTGGCAAAGACCTGGGCCGGGGAGGAGTACTGGTTCTGGGCCCGGCGGCTGCTGCGCAAACTGCGCCACGGCCTTCGCCGCGCTAACCTGAGCGGCGCCCCGCCGGAGCCTGGCTCGGCGCCGGTCCTGGTCCTGGTCCGGCCGCAGCTCGCCGACAACATCGGCATGGTGGCGCGCGCCATGGCCAACTTCGGCCTGGAGGAGTTGCGCCTCGTTGCCCCTCGCGACGGCTGGCCGAACGAGAAGGCACGCATTGCCGCCTCGGGCGCCAACTTCGTTATCGATGGCGCCGAAGCCTTTCCGTCGCTCGCCGGCGCGCTGACGGGCCTCAACTGGGTGGCGGCCACCTCCGCCCGGCAGCGCGACCTGGCCAAGCCGATCATGACCCCGGAAGGGGCCATCGCCGAGATTGCCCAGCGCCTCGCCGCCGGCCAGCGGTGCGGCATTGTCTTTGGGCCGGAGCGCAATGGTCTTGAAACGGAGGAAATCGCCAACGCCGATGCTCTGATCATGGCCCCCGTCAACCCGGCGTTTGCCTCCCTGAACCTCGCCCAGGCCGCCTTGCTCATGAGCTACGAATGGATGAAACGAGCCGGCCACGGCACCTTGGGACGCGTCACCACCTACGAGCAGCCGGTTGCAGCCGGTCTGCGGCTGCGCGGTTCATCGCCCGCGGGCAGGGAGGAACTGATGGGCTTTTTCGAGCATCTCGAGCGTGAACTGGACGCGCAGGGCTTTTTCTCTTCGCCCGAAAAGCGCCCCAGCATGGTGCGTAATATGCGCACCATGTTCGCGCGCATGGGCGCAACGGAGCAGGAAATCCGCACTCTGCGGGGAATCGTAAAGGCGCTTGCGCACGGTAGGCGGACGACGCGGAATTCGCCTTAGTTATGCCTCGATTTCCATTGAGCCATGCGCACGCGCTAGGCAGAGTGGGACTGCCGTTGGCGAACGAGACAAGAACGTTGCAATTGGGCTGGACAGACAGGGGCTGCGGAATGATCGGCAACGGTGCAAGGGCCGGCATTGGGGCGGTGTTGGCGCTGGCGGCAGCGTGCGGACCGGCCTCGGCACAGAACAAGGAGCTGAGCGACAAATCGGTACTGACGCTCATGCAGTACGCCTGGTCGCTGGTGCCCAACAAGTTTACCAGCCCCGACGGCAAGGTGATCGAGGTCGACAAGAGCAAGCCCAGCGAGGTCGTCGTCCCCATGGATACGGCGCGCGAGGCCATCAAGGTGGCACGCCTGTCGGCCTATGCGCAGGTATGCGACTTGATCGAGGAGCAACGGGCCAACTACCACACCTTCATGAAGCGCGAGGAAGCCAAGGGAAAGTGGAGCGACCAGCAGCTTCTCTTCATCAATCAGCTGCACCTGTTTACCGTCATGACACTGACGGGCAAGGTCAAGCTGGTCGAGAAGGATGGGGACAAAGAGGTGATCCTCAATAGCGACAAACCGGAAAAGGCGCCGACCTGTACCGACACGGAAAAAAAGAAGGTCGAGAGCCAGATCAAGTCCTATGTCGCCGCCAACCTGCCGCCGACGCCAGCCGCCCCCGCGGCACCAGCCACCACGGCAACCAACCCGCCGCCGGCGGCAGCCACCCAGGTCAAGCCCGCCAGCCAGAAGAAATAGGGCACGGGCAGCGGTCGGCACGCTCGGTTGACCGATTGACCTGGCACACCCTTGCTATATAAGGCAGGGCCGGCGGGCCGTTTGGCCCGCTCTTCGCGTTTGCACATCCGTGGCAGCCCGCTTGGGCGGGGTGCCTGTCGATCCGGCAGAAGCCGGGTAGAGGAGGGCGTGCGTGCTATTCGAGATCACGATTTCTGCGCGACTTTGGAGACCTGAAGCATGACCAAGCGTATCCAGGCGAAGCACAAGATCGATCGGCGCCTGGGCCAAAACATCTGGGGGCGGCCAAAAAGCCCGATCAACAAGCGCGAGAGCCGGCCCGGCCAGCACGGTGAGCGGCGCAGTGGCAAGCTGTCCGACTACGGCCAGCAGCTGCGGGCAAAGCAGAAGCTGAAAGGCTACT
The DNA here is from genome assembly GCA_963775835.1 of uncultured Alphaproteobacteria bacterium. Lineage (GTDB taxonomy): Bacteria > Pseudomonadota > Alphaproteobacteria > Rhizobiales > Hyphomicrobiaceae > AWTP1-13. The sequence goes on from CAVZKV010000002.1 coordinate 278,810, forward strand.
ACGCCAATATCACCGAGCGGCAATTCAACGGCATCTACCAGGCGGCGCGCCGTTTCAAGGGCTCCACCTCCGAACATCTGATTGGGCTGCTGGAGCGTCGGCTTGACGCCATCGTCTACCGGGCCAAGTTCGTACCCACCATGTTCGCCGCCCGCCAGTTCGTGAGCCATGGCCACGTCACGGTGAACGGCCGGCGTGTCAATATCGCGAGCTACCGCTGCCGCGTCGGCGATCTGATCGAGGTGAAGGAAAAGGCCAAGCAGATGACGCTACTGCTGGAGGCCATCAAGAGCGCGGAGCGCGATGTCCCCGATTACATCGAGGCCGACCACAACAAGATGTCCGCCAAGCTCAACCGCATTCCCGGTCTCGCCGACGTCCCCTTCCCGGTGCACATGGAACCCAACCTGGTGGTGGAGTTCTACAGCCGCTGAGGCGGACGCAACCGCAGGCGACCAATAGCGGCCGGCGAGAGGCTCGCCGGCCGTGGTTTTGTCTTCATCAAAGCCGTTATGGCTTCGTGGTCGGGCGCGGACCGGTCGGTGGGTTGCTTGCCCGTTCAGCCGACTGGCGCTCGGCATCGACGTCCTTCTTGGACTTGAAAGAGGGAGCGTTGGCCAGCTCCTCCTTCTTGGCGTCCATGGTGAGCTGCAGGCCGTCCTTGTCCTGACCGATCTGCAGGCGTTCCATTTTCATGGCCACGCTCTTCTCACCGATGCCGAGGAAGCCGCCGACGCCGATGACGAAGCCCTGCACGCTCTTGCCGTCCTTGCTGAGGATCAGATCGCTAATGCTGCCGATCTTGGTTTTGTCCGGCGCATACACGGTCTGGCCGATTAGGTCCTTGGCGAGGACGGTATTATCCTCCTGCGTTACGATTTGGCCCGTAACGGGGGTTTTCGGCGCTTCCGTTGCCTTCGGCGCTTGCGGCGATGGCGCAGTGGTCTGCGCCAGCGCCGGGCTCAATCCCAGCGCCAGCAGCAAGGCAACCGCGCTCGCTCCTGTCTTGAGCGTCATCATAAATCTCCACCTCTAGCGAGCCCGAGGGCCCTTCGGAGGGGAAACGCGGCGCCGGCCGAAAGGTTCTGCCCAAGCCGCTAGTCGCCCGCAGGCGCTGCAATTTTGGCTGTCGTTGCAGGGGGTTGCTTTTCCTTGCCTGGATGGTGAATTTTTTTTTAATGTTGGTTGCCGGGCGACAGTGTGGCACGCAAGCCGCCGAAGGCCCGGATCTGGGGGAACTTTTGCAACACGGCAAACTCGATGGTGCGCTCATCCTCGTGGTTGAGGACGAGCCTTTGATCGCCCTCGATCTCAGCTCATCGCTGCGGGATGCGGGCGCTCAAGTCGTGCAGGCCGCCAACGTCGAAAGTGCACTTGCTGCCATCGATGCGCATCGGTGCTCGGCCGCGGTGGTCGATTACTGGCTTGGCTACGAAACCGGCCGCGCGGTGGCACGGCGCCTGAAAGAGAAACACGTCCCTTTTCTTTACTATAGCGGCCGCGCGCTCGATGACTTCACGACGGGCAGCGGCGCGCCGGTGATATCCAAGCCGGCGGGGGGGCGAGAAATCGTCGGTATGCTGCGGCTGCTGCTCGACGGCAAGGCATGAGGGCGGCGCGCTCACACCGCTCCGCCGCGCCGGCGAGGGCCCTTGCGTTCACGACGCCAGCTTCCGCGGTGGCCTGGCGCTGGAGGAGAGCTCGGCCAGGCGTGCCTGCAGACTGGCCGGTCCTTTTGCATCGCGCACACCGGGGGTGACCGAGTTGGCCCAGCCGTAGGCCAGCATCGTCATCAAGGTCGACGCCGCAAAGAAGTAGATGCCCGGCAGCACCGAGGCCTCCGTGTAGCCCGACGCGTTGATGTAGAAAATCATCAGCGCCAGCACCATGACGTCGGTCATCGAGTAGCGCCCCAGCCATTCCATGGCCGAGATCGACTTGTCACGAAACTCGGCCGGCATGTCGGGCGAGGTGACGAGGGTGAGCAGATAGAACAGCTTGAGAAACGGGAAAAAGACGGAAAACATGAAGATGACAAAGCAGAGGAAGAACTCCTCGTTCTTGTAGAGCGCCCAGATGATGGTGGCGATGGAGTGCTGGTTGGTCCACACGAAGACCGTGGTGAAGCGAATGGCGGGCAGCATGACGCCGAGCGCGAAGAACACGGTCGCGAGGATGATGACGAAGCTGAAAGTGAAGGTGCGCAGCGTCGATGGCGGCTGCGACCGGCGCATCGGCAGCACGCTGGCGGCGGCTACGTCATCGCCGGCGACGTCGCCCCTGAGCCAGGCGTAGGCCAAGATCATGAACAACACGGCAGCCGTGAAGAAGTAGACGCCATTGAGACTCTTGGCGTCATAAACGCCCTGGCTCTTGATGAAGAAAATCGACAGCGACAGGACCAACACGTCGTGCATCGACCACTTGCCGATCCATTCGAGCGCTCTGAGCTGCCGCGACAGCCGCTGCAACTCGCGCTTGGGCAAGGTGGACAACAGCAAGAGATATAGGAGCTTCAGGATCGGCAGGGCAATCGAGAAGATCAACACCGTGATGCCGAGAAAGATCTGCCCGGAGCGGATCAGTGCATTCACCGTCGAGATCAGCGAGTGCTCGTAGGTGAAGAAGACGAACTTGGTGAGCTTGATAATCGGCAGGCTCACGCCCAGCGCCAAGCATACGCTGGCGCCGACGATGGCAAGGGTAAGTAGAAATCGGCGGCCGCCGAGCGTCATGCCGATGCGCGCTCATCACTCAGACAAAAAAAGCCGCCTCATCCTAGCGGGCGAGGCGGCGGGATTATGTCCGAGCGGACGGCCTGCTGCGGGTCGGCGAAACCGGCCTAGACCGTGGCCTTGGCGCGATCGAAGCTTACGCCCTTGTCTTCCAGGAGTTTCTGCAACTCGCCTTCCTGGAACATCTCACGGATGATATCGCAGCCGCCGACGAACTCGCCCTTGACGTAGAGCTGGGGGATGGTTGGCCAGTTTGAGAAGCTCTTGATGCCCTCGCGAATGCCCATGTCTTCCAGGACGTTCACGTCCCTATAGGCGACGCCCAGGTGAGCGAGGATCTGCGCCACCTGCGAGGAGAAGCCGCATTGGGGAAAATCTTTGCTGCCCTTCATAAACAGGACCACGTCGTTGTTGGCGACCGCCTTGCGGATCCAGTCGTGGACGGCTTGCTCGCTCATGCAAAAGTCCTCTCTTGCGTCTCTTGTGGGCTGCGTCTCTCCTCGGGAGCGGCGATCGCGCCCGCATGCTCCGCCTAGATGTGGGCAATGGCCCGGCAAAGTCAATCTGGGCGGGGCGCCGTGGTCAGCGCCAAGGCGTGCAAAACCCCACCCATACGCCCCTCCAGCGCCTCGTAGACCATCTTGTGCTGCTGCACCCGGGTCTTGCCCCTGAATTCCTTGCTCACGACGTGGGCCGCATAGTGATCGCCATCGCCGGCGAGGTCCCTGATGGTGACCTCGGCGTCGGGAAAACGCGCCTTGATCAGGCGGGCGATTTCTTGGGAATCCATAGGCATCAGGCGCGTCTCCAGACCCAAGGCACGGTTGAGCCTATGATAGGCCGCCGGCGGCCGGCAACACCACAACCATCTGATGGCCCACCGCCAAAGTTGGCGGTTTAGGTTGCGCCCATGAAGTGCGGCAACCAGGCCTCATGCGTCGCCCGCAGCTCGGCTAAGGCTAGAAAAGCCTCATCCTTCAGGCTGAAGCCCTCGCCGCCGACGCGGCCAACGACGCGGGCAGGCAGGGCAAGTAGGCGGGATCGTTCGATGATCTCCTCGGCCAAGGCCGGATCGGCGGCCACCACGTAACGGCCCTGGTCCTCACCGAACCAGGCGGCGTGCTGCGGCAGCCTGCCCTCATAGGGATAAAGTTGCACGCCGATGCCGCCGGCAAGCGCCATTTCCGCCACCGCCGTCAGCAGGCCCCCATCGCTGACGTCGTGCACGGCCCGGACCTTGCCCTCGCGGATCAAGGACCGCACGAGATTGCCGGCCTTGATCTCGTCGGCGAGGTCGACGGGCGGCGGGGAGCCTTCGACCTTACCCGTGATGATGAGCTGATAGAGCGATTGGCCGAGGTGGCCCGCTTCGCGGCCCATGGCGATCAGCAGGTCGCCGGCCGCCTTGAGGCCGATGCTGGCCATCTTGCCGATGTCTGGGATCAACCCCACCCCACCGATTGCGGGGGTGGGCGGAATGGCGATGCCGTTGGTCTCGTTATAGAGCGAGACGTTGCCCGACACGACCGGATACTTGAGGGCCTCGCACGCCTCCTTCATGCCCTTGATGGCGCCGACGAACTGCCCCATTACCTCCGGGCGCTCGGGGTTGCCGAAGTTCAAGTTATCCGTGATGGCCAGGGGATCGGCGCCGGCGGCGATCAGATTGCGCCAGCTTTCAGCCACCGCCTGCCTGGCGCCCATGCGCGGGTCGGCGGCGACGTAGCGGGGGGTGACGTCGCAGCTCATGGCGAGCCCCTTATTGGTCCCGTGCACGCGCACCACCGCCGCATCGCCGCCGGGACGCTGAATGGTGTCGCCCATCACCGTGTGGTCGTACTGCTCCCAAATCCAGCGACGCGAAGCCAGATGCGGCGAGCCCATCATGGTCTTCAAGGTGCCGAGGATGGTGTTGGGAGCGGGCACCCACTCGGGCAGGATGGCGCCCGGCGGGACGGCCTCCACGTAGGGCCGTTCATAAAGCGGAGCGGAGTTTGCGAGTTTGTCAACCGGCAGGTCGGCTTCGACCACGCCCTTGTGCTTGACGATCATGCGGCCGGTATCGGTGGTGTGACCGATCACGGCGAAGTCGAGCCCCCATTTTTTGAAGATGGCCTGCGCCTCCGCTTCGCGCTTGGGCTTGAGGATCATCAGCATGCGCTCCTGCGACTCGGAGAGCATCATCTCGTAGGCGCTCATGCCGGTTTCGCGCTGCGGCACCTGATCGAGATCGAGTTCGATGCCAACGCCGCCCTTGTCGGCCATTTCCGAGGTCGAGGAGGTGAGGCCGGCGGCGCCCATGTCCTGGATGGCGACGATGGCATCGCTGGCCATCAGTTCCAGGCAGGCTTCGATCAGGAGCTTCTCGGTGAAAGGATCGCCGACCTGTACGGTGGGACGCTTCTCGTCCGATCGGTCGTCGAATTCGGCCGAGGCCATGGTGGCGCCATGGATGCCGTCGCGGCCGGTCTTGGAGCCAACGTAGACAACGGGCAGACCGACACCCTTGGCGGCCGAATAGAAAATCTTGTCCTTCTTGGCCAGGCCAACGCACATGGCGTTGACGAGAATGTTGCCGTTGTAACCCGCATCGAAGTTGGTCTCGCCGCCAACCGTGGGCACGCCCGTGCAATTGCCGTAGCCGCCGATGCCGGCAACCACGCCGGAAAGGAGGTGGCGCGTCTTGGGATGGCTTGGATCGCCAAAACGCAAGGCGTTGAGGTTGGCGACCGGACGTGCGCCCATGGTGAAGACATCGCGCATGATGCCGCCTACGCCGGTCGCGGCACCTTGATAGGGCTCGATGTAGGAGGGATGATTGTGGCTCTCCATCTTGAACACGGCGCAGTCGCCGTCGCCGAGGTCGATCACGCCGGCGTTTTCTCCTGGTCCCTGAATGACGGCCGGGCCCTTGGTGGGAAGCTCCTTCAACCACCGGCGCGAAGATTTGTAGGAGCAATGCTCGCTCCACATGACCGAGAAGATGCCGAGCTCCGTCAGCGAGGGCTCGCGGCCTAGGATCCGCAGCAGGCGCTGGTACTCATCACCCTTGAAACCGTGCTCGGCGATGACCTCTTGGCTGAGGCTTGCTTTGGTTTTGGCGTCCATGGTGCTCCGGGCTAGAAAGTCGGCGGTTGTGGGGGCTTATAGCCGGCTCGCGCGCGCTTGTCGCGCCGCCACAACGGCTTATGAACGGCTCTCCAAGAGCTGCCCGAGCCGGCCTTCGACGCCCGCAGCCGTTGCCGCCCAAGCGGGCAGGCTGCGCCTGCGGGCGACCGCACCGCGGCGCAGTGCGCCGAGCTGGGACCGAGCGCCGATGACCTCGAAGAGCGCCGTGCGCAGCGCCGCAACGCTGCCGTCCCGCACGATTTTGGCGCCGCGCCGGCCCACCCAAGCGCCCGCGGCGCCAGCGTAGGTGGCCACCACCGGCACGCCGTGCGCAAAGGCCTCGGCAATGGCCATGCCATAGCCTTCATGGCGTGAGGCCGAGACAAACAGGTCCGCGCCCCGCCACAGGCGCTGAAGACGCGCATCGGACACTTCGCCGGCCAGGCGGACGCGGGCGGACAAGCCGTAAGTCGCAATCATGCCGCGCAATCGGGCCACGTGGTCGGGGGCGCGCGCGAGGTTGCCGACGAGCGTAAGCCGCCAAGGCAGATGTTTGAGGCCGGCGAGCGCCCCTAGCAATTGCCCATGGTTCTTGCGCGGTACCACCGCGCCGACCGAAATGAGGTTCAGGACCGAGCCGCCGGAGCCACGCGCCAGGGGGCGCGGGTCGACCCCGGGCACGGCGACGACGATGCGATCCGTCGCGACGGCGTAGTCGGCGCGCAAGATCCGCGCCGTACTCGTCGAGGTGGCGATCACCGCCGCCACATGGCGCAGGGCGTCCCGCTCGGATTGCGCAAGCGCGGCGCGCGCCTTGCCGGCGCGGTAGCCCTCGAGCGCCAGCGGATGGTGCACGATCATGACGAGACGCAGCCGATCGCCCTCGGCGGCGGCGACCTCGGGCAGGACGCCGAGGCAAAGTTGATCGACCAGCACCAGACCGCCGTCCGCGATCGCCGCGAAGGTCGCCGCCGATTGCGCGCGGGCCGCCGGCGAGGGTGCGGGAAAGCCAGCCGGCAAGGTTGCCGTCTTGATCCGCCAGCCGCGGGCGGCGAGCCCCTGCAGCAGTCTGTGATCATAGATCCAACCGCCGGTCCGGCGCGCGTAGTCGGCCGAGATGACGAAGGTGAGATCGCCGTCGCCCGCCATTTTAGTTGGCACCGCCGGCGCTGACCTGGGCGCCGCGCGTCACCTGCCAGGCAAGCGCCACGGCCAGCACGAGCAAGGCGGCGGCCAGCAGAAAGGCCAGGCCCGGCAGCTGCGCGGCCCCGCCGCGCGCAATCGACCAGGCAAACGTCAAGCTGAACAGCCCCGGACCAATGAGACCCGCAACGGCCATGATGCTGGCGTTGGCGCCCTGCAGTTGCCCTTGCTCGGAGGCGGTGACAAGCTTGCTCATCATCGCCTGCGTGGCCGCACCGGCGATGCCCCACAGTGCCATCACCGGAATGCCCGCCCAGAATTGCAGGCTTGTGCTGGCCACGCCATAGATGGCAAAGCCCACGGCCCCAAACAGCAAGCCGACCAGCAAGGTCCGGCGTTCGCCGATCCTAGCCACGACCGGCTTGATCAAGGTGCCCTGCACCAGGCCCGACATGATGCCGATGGCGGCCAGCGACAATCCCATCATCTGGCTGTCCCAGCCGTAGCGATAGGACGTGTACAGCACGGCGATGGCCGGCAGCGAAGCGTGGGCCAGCTGGTGCAGGAAAGTCACCCCTGCCAGGCCCAAGAGCTCGGGCCGCCGGCGCAGGAGCTTGAGCGAACCCACCGGATTGGCCCGCGCCAGGCTGAAGGCCATCCGCCGCTCCGGCGGCAGCGACTCGGGCACGAACACGTAGCCATAGACCGCGTTCGCCAAACTAAAGCCGGCCGCAACCCAGAACGGCAGCCGCGGATCATAGGCGCCGAGGATGCCGCCGAGCGCCGGTCCCAGCACGAAGCCGACGCCGAAAGCCGCACCGACGATGCCGAAGCTTTGCGCCCGTTTTTCGGGGTCCGTGACGTCGGCGATGTAGGCATAGGCGGTACCGAAACTGGCCGCCGTGATGCCGGAAATGACCCGGCCGACGAACAGCCAGATGAGGTTGGGGGCAACCGCCATGAGAATGTAGTCGAGGCCGTGTCCGGCCATGGAGATGAGCAACACCGGCCGCCGTCCGAACCGGTCGGAAAGGGCGCCGAGCAGGGGCGAGCAGAAAAACTGCATGAGTGCCCAGGCCGTTCCGAACAGCCCGAAGATCTCCGCACCCCGTGCCGTCTCCCCGACCATGCTCTCCACCAGTTTGGGCAGCACGGGAATGACGATGCCGAGCGCGATCACGTCGAGCAGCACGACCGCGAAAATGAAGGCGATCGCCGCCTTGCGAGGTTCCGGTCGGGGTGCAGGCTTCTGCATTGGGCTCCTTGGGTTGTCACGCCTCCGCGAAGGCGCGTTTGTGCCGAGCTCCCTTGAGGCACGCCTCTATACAAGCCGCCGCCGTTTTACGCGACCGTGTCGCCGGACCGCCTACCTGAAGGGCGTCCAATATAGCCGCAAAAGCCGGCACGATCACACACCGAGCCAGCGTTGGGGCAAAACCTGCGCGGCGTGTGGCGGGCGTCGTTTCCCAGCGCCTGGACGGCGCTGGCGGTCGAGGCAGGCCAATGCGATGAGGGCAGTGCGCCCTTGGGGCCTCCCGCAGCGACAACTCCAACCGAAAGATAAAGAAGGCACGCATGGCGCCCGATCGGGCGCGGGCGTGGACGCGCGCCTGCCACCCGGACGTCCGCGCCGCCAAGCGGGGCCGACGCGGGCGCTCAAGTCAGGGTGACGAGCAGGCTTTCAAACAGCCGGCGGCCGTCCGAGCCGCCGAGCAGGGGTTCGAACAGGCGCTCGGGATGGGGCATCATGCCCAGCACGCGCCGGCGGCCATCGCAGATGCCGGCAATGTTGCCTTGGGCGCCGTTGGGATTGGCGGCGGCGGTGACCTCGCCGGCCGCGTCGACATAGCGAAAGACCACGCGGCCCTCGGCCTCGAGCTCCTCAAGCGTGGCCCGATCGGCAAAATAATTGCCCTCCCCGTGCGCGATCGGAATGCGGATCACTTCGTCCTTGTCATAGCTGCTGGTGAACGGTGTGTCGGTTTGCTCGACCCGCAGGTGCACGTCCTTGCATACGAAGCGCATAGACGCATTGCGCATCAGGACGCCGGGCAATAGGCCCGCCTCGCACAGCACCTGGAAACCGTTGCAAATGCCGAGCACCGGCGTGCCGGCCGCCGCCTTGGCCACCACGTCACGCATGATCGGAGAGTGAGCCGCCATGGCGCCGGTGCGCAGATAGTCGCCGTAGGCGAAACCGCCGGGAAGCACGATGAGGTCGCTCGCCGGCACCACGGCCTCGCCGTGCCACACCAGCGACACGGGCGCCCCGGTCACCTTTTCCAGGGCCACCTTGACGTCGCGGTCGCAATTGGAGCCGGGAAAGACGATGACGGAGGCGTTCATGTTCTCCACCTAACCCGCCGGTAGCACCCGGAAACTCGCCAAAAAAGCCTCGATCAATTGTCGGTGCTGCTCGTACTCGCCCTGAGGCGCCCGCGCCAGCAGGCGATAGCGTACGCCGGGCGTCACCACAAACTTTACGGCCGCGCGCCGTTCGCCTAACCCCAGGAACTTGACCTCGGAGCAGAGCACATCGGCAGTGTAAGCAACTCGCCCCTCCTCGAGAACCTGCTTCACATTTTCGATCTTCACGCGCGCCCGGTCGGATTCCCCGCAAACGGCCTCCGGCAATTCGCCTTTGAAGGCCTCCTCCCCATAACCGGCGGCAAGCGCCGGGCCGGCCTTGCCGGCGTCGTCAGCGACGGTTTCGGCCCCAGCCTCGAACACCAAAGAGGAAGTGGCGCTGGCCTCGGCGCTCTTTTCTGCGTCGAATTCGGTCGAGCAAATGGCATCGATGGTGCCCGGGCCTTCCTCCTGCCGGCAGCCAGTCGGCACGTTGACCGTGAAGCGGTGGGGAGCAGGGCTTTCGAGGGTCAGCATGGAGGACTGTTGCGCCGCCAGGGGTGTCAGCAGCAGCGCAATCAGGCCGGCGGCCGCACCCAAGGCGCACCACGCCGGCACGCCAACGCTCTCCAGGCCGCGCGCCGTCAATCGCGGTCTCCTCATCTGAAGAGCTCGTAGGCGTAGTTTTCGATGACGGTGTTGGCGAGCAGCTCCTTGCACATGCGCTCCACGAGCTCGCGTGCCTTACCCTCGTCGGCCTCCGCCAGATCGACCTCGATGTACTTGCCTTGCCTGACCTCGTTCACGCCCCTGAAGCCGAGACCAGAAAGCGCGGTTTCGATGGCTTTTCCCTGCGGGTCCAGCACCCCGCCCTTCAGTGTGATCTTGATGCGCGCCTTCATGGTCACTTCATGGTCACTTGGCTCGTGTTTTCTAACCGGTGGTTGACACAGCGCTTCCCCGCTTGCCGCTGGCGCGGCCGCCGCCATGACTTATGCGTCAATTCGGTTTGGAGCTCACCAACACCGGCCCCGATCCCTTGGGACGCGGGTTTTCCGTGAGCACCCCGAGCCGCCGCGCCACTTCCTGATAGGCTTCGAGCACGCCGCCCAAATCGCGGCGGAAGCGGTCCTTGTCGAGCTTGTCGGACGTGGCCGCGTCCCAGAGCCGGCAACAGTCCGGGCTGATCTCGTCGGCGAGGACGACGCGCATCTGCTCGTTTTCCCAGAGGCGGCCGAACTCCACTTTGAAATCGATGAGGCGGATGCCAATGCCGGAAAACAAACCGACCAGAAAATCGTTGACGCGGATCGCCAACGCCATGATCTCGTCGATCTCCGGCGGCGTGGCCCAGCCGAAGGCGGTGACGTGCTCTTCCGATACCATCGGGTCGCCCAGACCATCGTTCTTGTAATAGAACTCGATGATCGAGCGCGGCAGCGCCTTGCCTTCTTCGAGCCCGAGGCGCTGCGCCAGCGAGCCGGCCGCGACGTTGCGCACCACCACCTCGAGCGGGATGATCTCGACCTCGCGGATGAGCTGCTCGCGCATATTGAGCCGACGCATGAAGTGCGTCGGCACGCCAATGTCGTTGAGCTTCAGAAAAATGTACTCCGAAATGCGGTTGTTGAGTACGCCTTTGCCCTCGATCAGGGCATGCTTCTTGTTGTTGAAGGCCGTCGCATCGTCCTTGAAATGCTGGATCAGCGTGCCGGGCTCGGGCCCTTCGTAGAGCACCTTGGCCTTGCCCTCGTAGACACGACGCCGCCTGTTCATTCGTGGGGTCCTCGAAATCGCGTTCAATGGGACTGCAGCATGATCCGAACCGAAGCACCCTCGGCTGGGGCGTTGGTTTTCGCACCGCAGCAAATGAGGGACGAAAAGGTTCAGCTCCCGGGGAGCCCGGGGCGGACACTAGCGGAAGGGGAGGGGAGAAACAATCTGATCGGCTAGCGCGTCAGGGTGGCAAGCTCGAGCGTTCCGGTTTGTCTTGTCGCTGCCGCTCGGGTATGCCTCAGGGTCTGGCAGGATTGGGCCGAGCCCAAGCCCCGGGGCGCAGGGCAAAAAGCCGCTACAGCCGAGGCTCAAGCGGGGGCAGGAGGTAACAGATGACCACTTTTGATAATCGCGAGCGTTCGTTCGAGAAAAAATTCGCGATGGATCAGGAGCTTAAGTTCAAAGCCGAGGCGCGGCGCAACCGGCTGCTCGGGCAATGGGCGGCCGCGAAGCTGGGGCTGAGCGGGAGCGAGGTCGACGACTATGTCAAAGCCGTTCGCAAGGCGGATCTGGCGGAAAAAGGCGACCAGGACGTGCTGCGCAAGCTTCGCCAGGACTTCGACCAGAAGGGGGTCAATGTCACCGACGCGGAGCTAAGCCGCGCGATGGGCGAGTTCCTGGCCTCGGCGGTGGCCGCCATCGAGGCCGAGGCCAAAAAAAGTTAGCCCTGCAACTCATGCGGGGCGCGCCCGGCGCGTCGGGGCTCGGGCGTGCCAGCGCGCCGTGCCGGCCAGCGGGGGGTAGGGTCCACATTGACTTGGCCGTGGCGCCACATTACCTGCTTGGCCAACGTCGACCGCCAAGCGGGCCACAGGAGAACATCACCATGGCTGCGAAATCGTCGACCGCGCGGCGCGCCAATGTCGCCTCTGTCGATCCCATTTGGGCGGCGGTCCGGGGCGAGGCGGAGGAGGTTGCCGCCAGCGAGCCGGCGCTCGGAGGGTTCATTTTTGCCACCATCCTGAGCCAGGCGACCCTGGAGGAGGCCGTTTGCCATCGTCTGGCGCAGCGGCTCAATCATTCCGATGTCGATGCCGGCCTGATCGGCCAGACCTTTGTGCAGGTGCTGAGCGAACAACCCGAGCTGGGGCGCGCCTTTCGCGCTGACCTTGCCGCCGTGTTCGATCGCGATCCGGCCTGCAACCGCTATATCGAGCCGTTGCTCTACTTCAAAGGCTTCCACGCGCTCGTCACGCACAGATTTGCCCACGAGCTTTTGCAGCGGGGTCGGCGGGACTTCGCCCTCTACCTGCAGAGTCAGAGCTCGCGCATTTTTGCCGTCGACATCAATCCCGCCGCCAAGATCGGCATCGGTATCATGTTCGACCACGGCACCGGCATCGTGGTCGGTGAGACGGCGAGCATTGGCGACAACTGCTCACTGCTGCAGGGCGTGACGCTCGGCGGCACCGGCAAGGAGACCGGGGATCGCCATCCCAAAATCGGCGACAATGTGATGATCGGTGCCGGCGCCAAGGTGCTGGGGAACATCAGGGTCGGCAATTGTTCGCGGGTTGCCTCCGGCAGCGTCGTGCTCAAGGACGTGCCGCCCGAGACGACGGTGGCGGGCGTTCCCGCCAAGGTGGTTGGGCCTGCCGGCTGCCCCGAGCCGGCGCGCACCATGGATCAGCGGCTGCTCCCCGACGATTGCGGCTGCGGCTAGGGAGATCGGCCGTGAACCCGCAGGAAATGGTCCGCATTCAGAACTACCTTCGCAAGGTGTTCGGCACCAAGACCTTGTCGGTCAGGGCGCGCCCGAAGATCAAGGATTCGGCGGAGGTCTACGTCGGCGACGATTTCGTTGGTACGCTGACGGTCGATGATGAAGACGGCGAGCTATGCTATCAGTTCCAGATGGCTATTCTCGACCTCGACCTCGAAGACGTCTGAGCGACGGACTACCACAATGGCACTCTACGAACTCGACGGCATTGGCGTCGAGGTGCCTGCGAACGGCCGCTATTGGGTGGCCGAAAATGCCACCGTGCTTGGGTGCGTGCGGATCGAGGAGGATGCCAGCATCTGGTTCAACGCGGTGGTGCGCGGCGATACCGAGCCAATCGTCCTCGGCGCGCGTGCCAACGTGCAGGACGGCTGCGTGCTGCACACCGATATTGGATTTCCCCTGCTGATCGGTGCCGAGGCGACCATCGGTCATGGGGCGATGCTGCATGGCTGCCGGATCGGTCGCGGCAGCCTGATCGGCATTGGCGCCGTGGTACTCAACGGCGCCCAGGTCGGCGAGGAGTGCCTCATCGGTTCACACGCGCTGATCCCCGAGGGCAAGGTGATCGCGCCGCGCTCGGTGGTGATGGGATCGCCGGGCAAGGTCACGCGCCAGGTCACGGATCGTGATCTGGCAAGGATGCGGGAGAGTTTCGAGGCCTATGTCAGCCGCGCCCAGCAATACGCCCGCGGCTTTCGCCTGCAACGCAGCTGAAAAAGACAGCCCGGAAAAAAACTGGCCGAAAAAAAAGGCCGGACCGGTGCATCGGTCCGGCCGCAAGATCAGACCCGGCTGTTTGCTGAGGGCGATCCGGCCTGCATCGGTTGCGCAGGGGGCTCAGCGCTCGCGCCGAACGCCCGCCAGAGGCAAGGTGGAGTTTGCCGCCTTCGGGTCGAGCGACATCCAAACCCTGGTGTTGAGGTAGGATTGGCGCATGACGAAATCGTAGGGCGTGCGGTGCCAGATCTTCACCTCGTCGACCTTGTTGTCGAGAATGAAGTCGCCTTGCATGGTGCGCACAGTCAGGACGGCGTGGCCTTCGCCCTTTTCATCGCGCACCACCGTGACCAGCAGCGCGCTCGCCGGCCAGCCGCGGGCCAACAGGCGCTTGCGCTTGAGAAGGGCAAAATCTTCGCAATCGCCCCGGGTGGTCGGGATGGTCCAGTATTCGGTCTGGCCGTAGATCTCCAGGTCCGTGGCGGGTGTGATCTCACGGTTGACGGCTTGGTTGATTGAGTGCAGTTCGCTCAGGCGCTCCGGCGTTGCCGAGAAGCGCTGTTCCTCCTGCGGTCCCAGCTTGCATTCTTCGGGCATGCGCTGGCAAAATTCCACGAAGCCGTAGGGCGGCTGGGTGACGCCAAACACCCGCATGTAGGGCGAGGCGCGATCTTGCCCGCGAGGTAGGCCCATCGGTTCGGCGCTCGCCGAACTTGACCAGGCCGCGACGCTCGCCGCAATCGCCAGAAGGGTAACGCCAACGCGTGTCATGCTCATCCCCGACAACCAACGCCATCGTACGCGACGGGCCTGACTTTTTGCTGAGGCACCGCCAGACATTTTGACTCAACTTGTCCTCGGGTTTGGCGCGAATTGCTCCGCACCCAGACACCCTTACTCAACGATCTCCTGCGTTTCCGGTTCCGGCTGCGCCTCAAACCGCCCACCCCCTCAACCGAAATAGCGCCGCAGCGCTGCCGGGTTCTGAATGTCGATAAATTGCACGCCGAAGCCCTGCGCGTGGTGGCGCATGACACGGGCGCGGAGTTTGCCGAGCATCACCTCGGTAGCAATCTCGGCTCGCGCCGGGGTTTCTCTGCAGGCGCCCGAGATCGATACGTCCAGCACCCCTGCAGGCGAGCACGACCCCTTCCGCCAGGGTGAGCTGGCTCACAGTGTTGCTGGGGGCGATGCGCTCATGCCGGCGCTCGGCCGCATCGCGGCCCGGCAGCGTGACCGCGAGGCGCCTGTGAGGTCGACGGTCCGGTGCGATCCGCGACAGGACGCCCAGCGAGCGGCGGGCGAAAGGCGTCTGGCTGCCTGACATCGGAACCCGTGGCTGTTCAGGGCGGCTCTAGCTGAGTGGCCCTGCGTGATCCGTGCAACGTGCGCACGAGCCGCGTAGGTGGGCCGTCGAGCGCACTATCAAGGGTTTGATTTAACGAACGCCTAACGGCTGGGCCGATCGGGAACAAGGCTGGCTCGGGCGCGCCGCCAAGGCGCCGATCACGCGCCCAACGCAGCTTAGGGCGCTCCCTTTTTCCAGAAGGTGCGGCCGCCGTCGAGCACGCGCAGTTGCGGTCGTTCGCCCTTTTTTGCGGGGGGCGGCGAAGGCGGCTGCGGCGCCTGGAAGGGTGCGGTGGCCCCCCGTTCCAGCACGGCGCGGGGCCGTCCGTCGGGCCAGATCACCTCGTACCTGCGCAAGCGCCGCCGCAGCTGATGCTCGCCAGCCCCGATCGGCATCGGCGAGGTCAGGCTCATGGCGCCGATGATGCGGTTAATGCTGTTGCCGGCGTGCACGAGCGGCAAAAGAATTGCTTCGAATTCCAGAGCCTGACGGGGCGCGCCCGTGGTCTCGATTTCAAGCGAGATCACGGCACCCTGCTCACAAATCAGCGCCAGTTTGTGCGCCAGCACCGCTTGATCGGCGTCCTGCCAGCCGCTCAGAAAATTGCTGCAGCGGAGCTCGGCGCCGAACAGCTCGCAAAGGCGCGTGCCCGCGAGGCGGTATTGATAGTCCGAGGCATTGATGCGCTCGAGCATGAAGGTCTCGGACAGAATGCCAGCGATGCGCGAGGGTTCGACCTCCAGGCGCCGCGGCGCAATGCGACCGGCGCGCAGTTCGTTCCAGTAGACGTAGAGCGTGTTTGGGGATTTTTGTTTCATGCCCATTACCGACCGGAGCTCTGATTGCAGCGCATGCAACTTTCACAATGTGAGGGAACCCCGTAGCGAAACAGGACGGTTCTGAGGCCCTACCGCGAGGTGAGCAGTATTCGTGCCAGCCATCCGGAGCTGGGCACCCCTGTGGGGGCCACGGCGGCAGCGATTGCGGTTATGGTTGTCAGCCATCCTGCCAGTGTGTAAGCGGGCTCGAGCCAAGCCTGCCGTGGAGAGCGACGCCGTTGACCCGCCGTGAACCGATTTTTAACGTACCCGGCGTCGTACTCCTAATATTGGGGTTGTGCTGCCTCATTCACCTTGTGCGTTGGTTGCTGCCGGCTGATGAGGATGCTTGGCTGACGACGACGCTGGCCTTCATTCCCATGCGGTTGCTGCCCGGGGTTGCCGCGCAATTGCCAGGCGGCGAGCCCGCGACCATCACCTCCTTTGTCACGCACCTGTTCGTGCACGGTGACACCACCCATCTCATCATCAACATGGCGTGGTTGCTGGCCTTCGGCAGTCCGCTCGCGCGGCGCACGGATCCCCTGCGCTTTCTCGTCTTCTTTGGCCTTTGCGGCATCGCCGGCTCCCTCTTTTATGTTTTGGTTAACGGCCGGGTGCTGACGCTGGTGGTCGGTGCCTCCGGCGCGATTTCGGGGTTGATGGGGGGCGCGATGCGTTTCTTTTTCCGCGCCCTGGCCCCCGGCAGGGCGCTCACCACCCCGCTGCATGAGGCCCCGCTCTTGAGCCTTGCCGAAACCTTTCGCGACAAGCGCATCCTGCTGGCCATGCTCGGCTGGACCGTCCTCAATATTCTGCTGGCATGGGGTGCGGCCGGCCTGACCGATGCGGCAGGGATCGCCTGGGAGGCCCATGTCGGCGGCTTTTACGCGGGATTGCTGACCTATGGCCTGTTCGACCGCCACCGCGCCCCGAGCGAAGAGGTCGAGCAAAGCAA
Organism: uncultured Alphaproteobacteria bacterium; assembly: GCA_963775835.1. Lineage (GTDB taxonomy): Bacteria > Pseudomonadota > Alphaproteobacteria > Rhizobiales > Hyphomicrobiaceae > AWTP1-13. The sequence continues at coordinate 295,485 of CAVZKV010000002.1, forward strand.
TGCTGCGGGCGCGGAATAGGTGTCTTGCGGGCCTTCATGAAGTTGCCCACAATCCCCTCTAGGCTCGCGCAAACCGCACAGCAGGCCGACAGATTGCGACGCAGGAGGACGGCAAGCTAGTTCGGGGGACCTCTTCGTGGCATCTGTTCGCTCGCTGTGGCAGCGAATGGGAGGACATTGCCATGAACGTTGCCGCCATTCTCCGGCAGAAGGGTCGCGCCGTGACCACCGCGGCACCCGCCGCGACGCTGCTTGAGATTGCCGCCAAGCTCGCAGCGAAACGCATTGGCGCCATCGTGGTGGTCGGCTCTCAAGGTGAGGTGGCCGGCATCATCTCTGAACGCGACATCATCCGCGCCTTGGCCGCGCACGGCCCCGATTGCCTGACCAGTTCCGTCGCCGAGGCGATGACCAAAGAGGTGGTGACCTGTCAGGAAACCGACACCTTGGATGAGTTGATGGCGATGATGACGGCGCGTCGCTTCCGCCATTTGCCGGTGCTGACGGATGGTGCCTTGGTCGGCATCATTTCCATTGGGGACGTCGTCAAGCATCACGTGGCAGAAGTGGAGATGGAAGCCACCGCCATGCGTGATTATATCGCCCACAGCTAACCGGTGCGGGTGCCGCCGCAGCGCTCAGGCAGAGCGTGCCATTGCGCGCGGCGGGCGGCGCAAAGCGAGCTCGCGCTCGATGTCGTCCAGCTCGCGGCGCGCGGCAAGCATGCCGCCCTCGATCAAGGCATCGGCCTGATGAAAATCGAACAGGCCGAACTGCGGCAGCTTGGGCGAGATCACGATGTCGGGTGGGTCGCCGGCGAGCCGCGAGCGGGCAATGCGATCTTGCACGATGTTGAAGGCCTCCATCATCACCCGCGAAATGCCGGGCCCGGTGTCGCCACGGCCGAAGAATTGCCGCTTTAAGAGCTTGCGCATGCCGCCGACACCGTAGGACGCGGGGGTCTCGGCGACTGCGACCGGCGCCTCCTCGGCGGCGGTAAACGTGTCCATCTGGGGCACCACGGTTCCATGCCCGCAGGAGTCCGAGTTGACGTTGACAGCGATCACATAGCGCGCTCCGAGCGCGCGGCAAACCGAGACCGGAATGGGGTTCACCAGCGCGCCGTCGAACAGCCATCGGCCGTCGATCCTGACCGGTCGGAAAATGCCCGGCAGCGCATAGGAGGCGCGCATCGCGTCGACCAGCCGGCCGCGCGACAGCCACACCTCATGCCCGGTGCCGATCTCGGTCGCGACGGCGACAAAGCGCCGAGGCAACCCCTCGATCAGTGCCTGCTTCAGCCGCGCGTCGAGCACGTCGCAAAGCCGTTGGCCGGTAATGAGCCCAGAGCCCGAAAAATTGAAATCGAGAAAGCCCAAAACTCGGCGCCGGGTCAGTTCGCGCGCGAACTGTTCGAGCGCCTCGAGTTCGCCGGCCACGTAGCAGCCTCCGACCACGGCGCCGATCGATGTGCCAGCGACGATGTCCGGAAAGATGCCGGCCTCGTGCAAGGCACGCAGCACGCCGATGTGCGCCCAGCCGCGGGCGGATCCGCCACCCAGTGCTAAACCAATTTTGCAATCGCTCATGCGAGTCCCCATGCGGCGCTTGCCACAGATCGAGCCTCGAGAATCTTGCCCCGCGCGTCAACGATAGCGGGCAGGGAATTAAGTGAGCCCTACGCGCCCAGGGTTAACGATCGCCTGCGTTGCGTGCTACCGGCAATATTGCCGGGCGGGGGCGGCAGGGAACAGCAAAGAGGCAAAAAAGGCTTAAGCCCGCCGGAGCCCGATCTCGCCGGTGGGCGGGGACGGCGGCGTCAGGATGCGGTAAAAGCAGGAGCGGCTGCCCGTGTGGCAGGCCACGCCGCCACCTTCCACCGCCACGCGCAGCCATAGCACATCCTGGTCGCAGTCCGTGCGCATCTCCCTGACGCTCAGGAGATTGCCGCTTGCTTCTCCCTTCTTCCAAAGCGCCCGGCGCGAGCGGCTCCAGAAGTGGGCGAAGCCGGTGGCGAGCGTCAGCCGTAAGGCTTCGGCATTCATCCAGGCAAACATCAAGACTTCGCCGGATAGCGCATCGCTGACAATCGCCGGCAGCAGCCCGTCGGCGTCGAATTTCGGTTGAAACTGGTGGCCCTGCTCGACCTCGGCGGTGCTGCCGCGCGGGGCAAAGGTGGGGGCTGGCAGAACGGCCATGCGCGCATCTCCGAAAACGGCCCGCGCCGGCTCACGGGCGGGCGGCGTGCACCATCTGCAGGAACCGATCGCGGTAGCTGGCGTCGGCCTCGAGAGCACCCGTGAAGCGGGTGGTGATGGTCTTGACCCCCGGCTGGCGCACGCCGCGCGTTGACATGCACTGATGCTCGGCCTCGATGAGCACGGCGACCCCGCGCGGGCGCAATGCCGCCTCGATGGCGTTGGCGATCTGCGCCGTCATGGTCTCCTGCGTCTGCAAACGCTTGGCGAAGATTTCTACGACCCGCGCAATCTTGGAAATGCCAACGATGCGACCCTTCGGCAGATAGGCGACGTGGGCCACGCCAAGAAAGGGTGCCAAGTGATGTTCGCAGTGGCTTTCCACACGGATGTCGCGCAGCATCACCAGATCGTCGTAGCCGCCGGTCTCGTCGAACTGGCGCGCCAACACGTCGGTGGGATCGAGCCGATAGCCTGAAAAATACTCCTCGAAGGCCTCCGTCACGCGCCTTGGCGTATCCTTGAGCCCCTCGCGCTCGGGATCATCACCGGCCCAGGCGATCAAGGTGCGCACCGCCGCCTCGGCCTCGCTGCGCGTGGGTCGCCGGCGCGCTGGCTCCAGCCTGACCGGCGGGCGTTTCTTCTTGGCGACGATATCGTCCATTGATCTTGCCGCTTTTGGGGTCTAGTCGGGGTGATGGTAAATCTAGTCGAGAACTGTTTACGCCGCGGGGCCTTGGCGCGCGCGGCGGCGACCGGGACGCCGTTGAAATCTCCAAGCGCGCACGCGATATTCCCATAGCTGCCGCGCGATCCCGGTTTGCAACAGCAAACATCGGTTGACGTGGGATATAGTACCTTAGACTGGTCGGGGCAAGAAACCCCGGCAATTGGAACCTGGCGAGGCGATCGGGGCCTGATGACGCAGCTCAACGAAATCTATAACGCACGCATCCTGGAGCTGGCCGCCAACATGCCCAAGTCGGAGCGGCTTGCTGAGCCCGATGCAACGGCGACCGCACACTCCAAGCTGTGCGGCTCGACCGTCAGCGTCGATCTGAAGGTCGCCGACGCCCGCGTCACGGCCTTCGGGCAAACCGTGAAGGCTTGCCTGCTCGGGCAGGCCGCCGCCGCCGTGATGGCGCACAATATCATCGGCAGTACGGCGCAGGAGCTACGCGAGGTCGGGCGCAGCATGCGCAAGATGCTCAAGCAAGGCGGACCGCCCCCGGCGGGGCGATGGGCCAACCTTGCCGTGCTCGAGCCGGTGAAGGACTACAAGGCGCGCCACGCTTCGACCCTGCTCGTGTTCGATGCGGTCGAAACGGCGCTCGCAAAGGCCGAGGCCACAGAGGGTGCAGCGCAGCATGCCAGCGTCTAAGGCGCGGCCGCCACGCGCGGGCCTGGCGCGAGCGGTGGCCAAGACCGCGGCCGGGGCGCCAATTCATCTTTACCGTTGGACCCTAAAGCCGCTGATCGGCCTCGAGTGCCGCCATCTGCCCACCTGTTCGGAATACGCGCTTGAGGCCATTGCGCGCAACGGGGCCTGGCGCGGCGGCTGGCTCGCCGTGTCGCGCTTGTGCCGCTGCCATCCCTTGGGCACGCATGGCTTTGATCCGGTGCCCGACCTCGGCACCGAGCGACACCCCCTGGCACCCTGGCGTTATGGGCGTTGGCGGGGGACGCGTGGCGGCAGCTGAGGGCGAGGCCGGCACTGGCGGGGCGTCCGCCTCGCCTCAATTGGCGCCCAGTCGCCGCAGCCGTTCGTCCGCGTCGCCGGCGCCAAGCTGGCGCGCGCGCTCGTACCATTGACGGGCGAGCTTGCTGTCGGGCTTGATGCCGCGCACGTTGAGACGGGAAAGTTCGGCCGCGTCAAAGGTGGCGGCCAACGCCATGGCCCCTTCCGCAAGCCCCGCGTCCGCCGCCCGTTCATAGAACAGGCGCGCCGCCGAGACGTTGCCCTCCTCCCACTGTTCGTTGCCCTTTGCCAACAGCCGCGTTGCTCGTTCCCGCTCCTGGGGTACCGAACGCGGCACCACGGGCGGCGTGGCGGCGGTTGCATCCTGCCGTGATGGGCCAAGGTCGACGGGCACCCCGGCCCGTAACATCGTCGCTCCCCCGGCGGGGCCAGCGCTGCGCTCTCTCGGCGGCGGGGCGGCCGGCGCGGTTGCCACCGTCAGTGCGGTCTTGGCCTCGCCGAGCACCGCGCCGTCGACGCCAACCAATAGGATCGTCACGTCCGAGCGCCCCGCGGCGGCGACCGGCAGCGAGATCTTGAGGTCCGCGAGCGCCGAGAGGGGAACGGCCCAGGAGCCCGCGCCGATCACATAGCCCTCGGAGAGCGCGGCCATCGGCGGCAAGCCGCGCAGGCGCACGAAGCTGTTGCGCGGAATGGCCTCGGCGGGCTCGATCTGGATCGGAAAAGGCACTTGCCCGGCGGCTTCCGCGACCACGACCGGCGGCGCCTTGATCGTGACCGGCCGCTGGCTGAAGGCGGGCTCGCTGCCGCCGAGGCTTGCGAGCAGGATAGCGGCGGCCAGCGTGCGGCCAAAGCGCCCTCGACGGTAGCCGAGGCCGCACATGGGATTGTTCGCCGATGCGGTCACTGTGCGTCGAACTCCCCCCAGCCCAGGCTCCCTGCTGCGATTGCAACGGTCTGTGCTAGCGCCGCTGGGTTTTGCTCCACTCCATAAACTGTTTGAACAGGCGCTCCTGCTCGGCAACGTCGTTGGGTGCCGCCTTGGCGGCCTGCGCGCTGCATGATGGCCGGATCGATCGCCGGCGGTGCCGCCGTGGTGGCGGCGGCCGTCGCGGCCGGCTTCTCCTTTTTGGCGATCCATTCCTCCGCGGCGGGGAAGCGTTTCCAGCCGCGCAGGTGGCGAAAGCAGGTTGGCCTCGCTTCCACTTGATGTGGCGTGCTGGCTTCTGGAATTCGCGGAACTTGGTGAAAAACGCATCGATGAACTGCGACACGCGGCGATAGCGGTCGGTGTCGCGCGCCCAGTTATAGACGGCGAGCACGGAGCGATCGCCACCGTATCGACCGAGCTGCCTTTGGCGATCAGGTTGGGATAGTCGTCCGATGTCAGCTTGGCAGGGAGATAGTCCTGCTCGAGAACTTCCGTGTACGGCACCGGCAGCAGCGTCATGCCGGGCTCGAGTCTTGAACTTTGCCGAACGCGCCGGTCGGTTTGCCGGCGATCAGGATGGTGGCGGCGATCTCGCCGGACTTGACCATCTGGTAGCCGTCGGCCTGGCCGACGTTGATCTCCTCGGCCTTGATGTTGAGCAGCTCGAAAATCAGCCGCGTGGAAAATTGCGTGCCGCTGCCAACGTCGCTGAAGTTGACTTTCTTGCCGTTGAGATCCTGCACCGATTGATGCCGGGACCGGCAAGGACGTGCATTTCCTCATTGTAGAGCCTGGCGATGTAGGCAAGACGATGGTCGATGGTGGATGCCGAATTCGCCGGTCTTCTTCAGATAGCTCATGATGTTGGCCTGCGTGATGCACAGGTCGACGCCCCGCAGGTGCAGCACGTCGATGACATTCTGGTAGCCGCCTTTGCCGATCACTGGCAGCACGCGCAGTTCGTTGCCATCGTCGAGCACGGCCGACATGTCGTAGGCAAGATAGAGATAGGTGCCGTTCGGATTGCCCGAAATGACGTCACCGTGTTCTGGTTGAGCTGCTCGGTCAGGGCGGCATGGCGGGCGCTGGCTTGCCACCGGGCGGCCGCTTGGCCGGCGCCGGCCGACTTGCGCTTGCGCCTGCCTGCTGGGCATAAGCTGCTGACCGGACGGCCAGCAGGGCATCACTGCCAGCGCCAATAGGCGGCGAACAAGGGGTCGCTTTCACGTTCACCTCTCCCCTCGAAACCACCCGTGTGAACGGCGGTCGTCGGGCGTGCGGTCCCGGCCCCCCTGGGCGCCCACAATATCCGCAACCCGACAAAACTAGCATACAGCAAGACGCCTGAGGCAACTGCTGGCTCCGCGGACGGTTTTAATGCCGTATATGGAAACGCAAGGTCGTGCGCACAACAGATGGCCGCATCTCCCAGTGTGCCGCTTGACAGGGACCGGGCGCCGACGGGCAAAAGCGCCGCCCGCGGGGCGACGGGCGCTCCCTGCCCCCGCGGGCCACCTTACCTGCGTGGTATGCAGCGAGTGAGAGGAGATGGCCATGAGCGAAATTGCGTTTGACTTTCCCCGACGGCAGCAAGCGATCCTACCAGAAGGGGCTGACCGGCTCCGAGCTGGCCGCGGGCATTTCCAAGATCGCTGGCCAAGAAGGCGGTGGCCATCGTCGCTGGACGGCCGGCTGGCCGACCTTGCCGATCCGATCGAGGCCGACGCCAAGCGTCAAGATCATCACCCGCACCGACCCGGAAGCCCTGGAGCTGATCCGGCACGACGCCGCGCACGTGATGGCCGAAGCGGTGCAGTCGCTGTGGCCCGGCACCCAGGTGACGATCGGTCCGGTGATCGAGAACGGCTTCTTCTACGACTTTGCCAAGGAGGAGCCGTTCCACCCCGACGATCTGGCCAAGATCGAGGCCAAGATGCACGAGATCATCACGCGGGATGCGCCTTTCACCAAGGAGTTCTGGAGCCGCGATAAGGCCAAGGCCTTCTTCCGCAACAAGGGCGAGCTGTTCAAGGTCGAACTGGTCGATGCAATTCCGGCGGGCGAGGACATCAAGATCTACAAGCAGGGGGAGTGGCTCGATCTGTGCCGCGGCCCGCACATGACCTCGACCGGGCAGATCGGCAGGCGCCTTCAAGCTCACCCATTTCGCCGGGCTCCTACTGGCGCGGCGAACGCGCAAGCCAACGGCTGCAGCGCATCTACGGCACCGCCTGGGCGAGCGATGCAGGAGCTGGCGGCCTACCTCAAGCCCAGATCGAGGAGGCCGAGAAGCGCGACCACCGTAAGCTCGGGCGCGAGATGGATCTGTTCCATTTCCAGGAGGAGGGGCCGGGCGTGGTGTTCTGGCATCCGAAAGGCTGGGAGCTGTTCCAGAGCCTCATCAATTACATCCGCCGGCGGCAGAACGCGGTCGGCTATCGCGAGGTGAACGGGCCGCAGATCCTCGACAAGTCGCTGTGGGAGGCGTCCGGGCCACTGGGCGACCTTCCGCGAGAACATGTTCACGACCGTGACCGAGGACGAGCGCGAGTTCGCCATCAAGCCGATGAACTGTCCCGGCCACATCCAGATCTTCAAGCATGGCTTGCGCTCGTATCGCGAGCTGCCTTATCGCGTCGCCGAGTTCGGCATCGTGCATCGCTACGAGCCGTCCGGCGCCCTGCACGGGCTGATGCGCGTGCGCGGCTTCACCCAGGACGATGCGCACGTGTTCTGCACCGAGGCGCAGCTGGCCGACGAATGCCTGAAGATGAACGACCTGATCCTGTCGATCTATCGTGACTTCGGCTTCGAGCAGGTGGTGGTCAAGCTGTCGACCCGGCCCGAGAAGCGGGTCGGCGCCGAAGCGCCTTGGGACCAGGCCGAGGCCGCCATGTCGGAGGTGCTGGAGCAGATCGCCGGCCAAGTCGGGCGGCAAGATCAAGACCGGCATCAATCCGGGCGAGGGTGCCTTCTACGGCCCCAAGTTCGAGTACGTGCTGCGCGACGCGATCGGTCGCGACTGGCAGTGCGGCACCGTCCAGGTCGACTTCAACATGCCGGAGCCGGCTGGGCGCGTTCTACATCGACGCCGACGGCGAAAAGAAAACGCCGGTGATGATCCACCGCGCGATCTTCGGCTCGATGGAGCGCTTCGCCGGCATCCTGCTGGAAAATACCGCCGGGCATCTGCCGCTATGGCTGGCACCCGTGCAGGTGAAGGTGTGCACCATCGTTTCGGAGGCGGACGCCTATGCCGAGGAGGTGCTGGCGGCCCTGAACAAGGCCGGCCTGCGCGCCGAGGTCGACCTGCGCAACGAGAAGATCAACTACAAGGTGCGCGAGCACTCGCTTGCCAAGGTGCCGGTGCTGCTGGTGGTCGGCAAGCGCGAGGCGGAGGAGCGCACCGTTTCCGTGCGCCGCCTCGGCAAGGATCGCCAAGAGGTGCTCGCCATGGGTCCCGCGGTCGCCGCGCTGGCTCAGGAGGGCGTGCCCCCCGATCTCAAGCGCGGGCTCACTTAAGCCCGCGCGAGGCCGGCTGGGCCCGAGGCGCCTTGGCTAGTAGCCGGCTCCGAGCACCGCCAGTGCCGTCAGCTTCCATTCCAAGCCTTTGAGCTCGAAGGTGCTGAGATAGCGCCGTTCGGGCTGATAACGGTCGACGATCTCGACCTCGAAGCGCGTCAGCGAATAAAAGACGGCGCGGCGGACGCGGGCATAAAAGCTGGCGACGCGATCGATCGGCGTGCCGGCGAACAGGGTGCCCGCCAGCAGCGTTGGCGGCTCCTTCATGCCCAAGGCGGGCCGGATCTGATTGCGGTAGGTCTCGCGATAACCGAAGAAGGACGGCAGGTTCTCGGGTGTCACGTAGCGATCGACCGCGCTATCGGCGAGGGTCGGAGCAACGGTGGCCTTGATGCGCTGCCAGACCGAGGGGGCCGGCGCGCTGGGATCCTTCTCCAGGCGGGCTTTAGCCTCGGCCGAGAGCGACACCTTGAGGCTGGAGCGAACCGACGCCCACTCGATCTTGCGCTCAAGCGTGGCCGTATCCCCCGCGATGATGGCTTCGCGAATTTGCAGCGCCGTCAGGAGCGGCCAGGCCATATAGGCGACGGCGAGCAGAGCGGCGGCGAGCAAGAGCTTGAGGGCGCGCATGGCCTTGAGGATCCCCGGGGACCGCAGAGGAGCTAAGGAGAGCTGCGCGATTTTGCCGATCATTGCGGCGGCGTGAGGACGGGCGCACGCCGGCGCGCGCCACCCGTCGGGGCGCGGCCGAGCGGGCGGCGAGACGGCGAGACCCGGGGGGCACCCTTGATGTGACGACTGAACTTCGCGGTGGAACTGTTGCTGCATAGCAACGAAATTGGATGTGTGTGCCACTGTTGGGCCACAAATCCGGATGACAGTGCGGGCGGATCGCGGTTGCCGGGGTTGGCGTGTTCGAGGGCGAACACGTTCTATTCCCAATAGTTTTTCCTTCCGACAACGGAGGGTGCTGACGCAGGCGTGAGCCTGCGGCCAGCGGCTCGCAGTTGGCTTTGAAGGGCACGGGCAAGACCGCAGTGATCCGACCGAGAGACCAATGGGTGCCAAGAGGCTCGAGACCCGCAAACTTCCCAGCCGTCAGGTGACGGAGCGAGCTGCACGCGTGTCGCACCGGTCCTGCCAGGCGGCGGCGCGGGCGGGCGGCGGCGGCGAATGCGAGCGCTTGACCGTGGCGATCTCCCAGCGCGCGCCGGGCGCCGGCCGCGCTTGGGGCGGGGACCGCCAGGCCGCGGCGCAACGTCTCGAAAATGTGAAATTCAAGATAGATCAAAAGGTTGTCCACCTCGTTTCGGATCCCATATCTGCCATGGGTGGAGCTGTGGGGCTGCAGGGTTCGTTGGCGCCAGCTGGTGCCATCGCGAAAGTGGCAGAGATGACCGAGCTCCCGTTTCCCGAACCGGCTTGGGCGTTCGACGGCAAGGACTTGCAGGCCGTCGCAGAGCGCGGCGACGCCGACCTTCGCATCGGCATCGGCGGCCAGCGGCCAAAGCGCCGGCGGCTCAAGGGCGGCCGGTGCATGGGTGCCGTCGCCGTCCGGCTCGATCTTTACGCGTGTGAAGCAGACGTGGTGCGCTGGCGCGAGGCCTGGAAGGCGCCGGTCAATCCCCATCAAAGCGGCGTGCTGAGGACCTATGCGGATCAATTCGAACCCGCCCGCAAGGGCGCGGTTTCCCCATGCGGGTGGGAGGGCGAAAGTTGTCGGTGATGCGGAAATTTAGCGGAGCGGCGGCGGCGCTCTGGCTTGCCGGGGCTCTGGGCGGCGCCACGGCGGGCGAGGCGGTGAAATACAAGTCACCCGAACTTGCGTTCGAACAGGGGCTCGGCGCCTACAAGTCCGGCTTCTACGAGATGGCCATCCCGGCGCTGGAGCAGACGGTTGCGGAGGGCACGGAAGTCGATCGGTTCTTTGCCGAGTTCTATTTGGCTCGGATCTATTCGGGCGCCGGCGCGCTGAGCGATCACGCCAAGGCCTATCGCCTCTACCAGACGCTCGCCAACGAAAATGCCGACACCGATCCCGAGGATGGGCGCCGCGCACCCTTCGTCGCCAAGGCGCTCACGGCCTTGGCCGGCTATCTGCAGCGTGGACTTCCCGAAATCGGGCTGCGGCCCGACCCGCAACGTGCGGGCGACTATTTGCACCATGCCGCGACCTTCTTCGGCGACAAGGATGCGCAGTTCGAGCTTGCCAAGATCTACCTTAATGGCACCGGCACTCCCGACGACGCCAAGCGGGGCATGCATTACCTGTCGGTTTTGACGGAGGAAGGCCATCCCGGCGCGCAGGCCTTCCTCGCCGACCTCTTCTGGCGCGGCGTCCACGTCAAGAAAGACGAGCGGCGGGCGCTGGCGCTGATCACCATGGCGGTGGAGAACGCACCTTCGCACGAGCGCATCTGGATCGAGGACATCTACCAAAACATCTTCTGTGCCACGTCGCAGAAGACGCGCAAACAGGCCGATGGCATCGCCGCGATCTGGCGCAAGATGTTCGCCGGCACCCCGGAGCGGCCGCCGCAAATGGCGCTTGGTGCAGGTGACTTGCAGCCACGACGGGCCTGCGAGAATGGCGAGTTGCTCGACCTGCAAACCACGCCCTTGGTCGCCGGGCAGGACCCGCAGGTGGCGACGCATCCACCGGCAGCGGGGAGCACCCCGCCCAAGACCATCCAAGGCAACACCATCCAAGGCAACCCGATCGGGTTTGGCAGATAGGCGCGTTTGCGCGCCCTCAGCGCAAACAGAACTGCCGGGGTGACCGTCGCATCCTTCCGCTGCCATGGCGTGCGCGCGAGCACGACGCTTCCGGAAACCATGCGTCTGTGCACGCTTGCTGACTGCGCACTTTTCCTGCAACGATCCGCCCAACCGAAACGATCCGCCTACGCACCATTTGCCACCGGCGGCATTTCCAGCTCCGCGTTTTGTCCTGGCGCGGGCGTGCAGCGCCGGTGTGCCGATCGCAAATTTCGGAACGCAAGGCTTGCCGCGGCGTTAGCTAGCCAAGTGTATTGGCCAACTGGAGCTGAACTATGATCAAGCAACTATGCCTGGCCGGCGCCGCCGTCGCCATGCTGAGCTCGACGGCCTTGGCGGCCGAATACTATGTCGTGCAGGAGAAGGCGACCAAGAAATGCAAGGTCGTCGAAACGCGTCCAACCGAGACGACGTGGGTGCAGTTGGGGCCGCTAGCCTTCAAGACCCGTGACGAGGCCGACAAGCAACTGGCCGTGGTGTGCAAGGAGAAGCGATAGTCGCCACCGCAACGGCCGAACCGACGACCGAGGCTGCTGGCCGGGCCCAGGCGCGGCCAGCAGCCTGCGTCAAGGCTGTTGGCAACTTGCTGGTCGCGTTGGCAGATCATCCGTTCAAATCGTCTGTCCCAAGAGGGAGATCGTCTGTCGCAAAAGCGAGTGCGTCTCCCAAGAGCTGAGTCGCCCAAGCGCGAAGCGCGCCTCTGCTCTCCCAAGCGCGAAGCGCGCCTCTGCTCTCCCGAGCGCGAAGCGCGCCTCTGCTCTCCCGAGCGCGAAGCGCGCCTCTACTCTCCCGAGCGCGAAGCGCGCCTGAAGCGCAGCTCGCCTGTCGTTGGGCGCCGCGGCCGCGGGCCCTAGCGGCTCAGCACGTAATCGCGCAAGGCCTGATAGTTGGGTGCCGCGGGGCTCTTCTCAACCGTGGGTGCGTGTTGCGACCGGCGCAATCCCGGCGCCGGCATCGCCCGTGTTGCCTCGGCCGGAGCCTCCGCAGCTTGAGCCTCCGCCGCAGCCCCACTGCTGGGTGGGCGCACGACCGGGAGCGGGGGCTCGGCGGCTCCCGCCTCGCCGCTTTCCGGATCGTGGGCCGAGGCGGCCGGCGCCGACGGCGCTTGCCCGCCGCTGGGCTCGGCCTCGGGGGTGCGCGTGACGGGAGGTGCAACCGGTGCGGGATCGGCGGTCGCGCTGCCTTGCGCGGCCGGCTTGGACCGCGTTTCCTTGGCCACGGCCTCGATCAGGGTCGCCGTGCGCGTCTTCGGATCCGGGGCAACCTGGGCGGACCAGCGACCCGCCACAACCCCAAGGCCGCCGCAACTGACGGCGATGGCGATGGCACCCAGCAGGCGCGCGCGTTCTGGCCGCGCTGCCGCGCGCCACACGAAGCTGTCGGCTGCCCTAGCGCGAGGCATAGCCGCGAACGTACTTATAGTCGTAAGGGGGCGAGGTGCGGCGCAAGATGAGAATGACGTCCGTGCCGCGCTCCCTCGCGATCCTGTCGGCGACGTTTGAGTAGCCGCGGTCGCTTCTGGCGTTCGCTCCCGCACCTCCTTGCGGGTTAGCCTTCGCCTCGCCCCCCTGGTGGCGCGCGCTGGCGCTGCTCGGGGCCGCTCGGCAGGTCTTTGTTCCTGGCACGAAGCTGTTGGCTACGCGGGCGACGATCGGATCGAACATATCGCGCTTGTCGGCCGGATACAGCATGGCGAAGCTGCTGATCAGTTGTCCGCCGCAGCTGAAGATCGCCTTTTCGTAGAAAATCTTGCCATCGGCCTCACCCGACAGCACAAGCCAATCATCGCCGAGCGGCCGGTAGGTGATTTTGTAGTCCGCGTAGGAATTGCGCGCGAGAAAATCCTGATAACTCTTGGCGCTATGATGGTCTTCATTGCTCAGGGCGCCGACCAGCAGCCGCGCCTCACCCTCGCGGGCCGCAAACACCCGACCATCTCCCGCTTCCGTCGTTCGCTCGATACGGAAGAGGTTGGCTGGATACTCAAGACGAAAGCCGAAGCGCTCGTTGTGGTAGCGCGTCCAATCGCCGGCGGTTGCCTCGAGCGCCTTGAGGTTGCTTGAGCCGCTGGCGACGACCACCAATCCCGCCACAAAGGCCACGATAGCCCCGATCCGCACCATAGCCCAAACTCCTTAACCTCGTAGGGGATCAACCACGACGGGGAGGTCCTGGTTCCGGGCTCGGCGGCGCCGCGCTTACAGCTCAAGAATGCGCTTGGGCGCGGGCGCGACCCAACGCGTAAAAGTCCGGCTAGCCGTCCTCGAGTTCGACCCAGACGGGGACGTGGTCTGAGGGCTTTTCCCAGCCGCGCGTAAATTTGTCGATGCCGGCGCCGAGCAGCCGATCGGCCGCCTGCGGCGACAGCAAAATATGATCGATGCGAATGCCGTGGTCCTTTTGCCAGGCGCCCGCCTGATAGTCCCAGAAGGTAAAGACGCCGGCCTCGGGCTGGCAGGCGCGCACGGCATCGGTCAGCCCCAGATTGATGAGCGCGCGATAGGCCTTGCGCGTCTCCGGTTGGAACAGGGCGTCCTCGCGCCAGGCGTCGGGGTGTTTGGCGTCGGCGGGCTCCGGGATGACGTTGTAGTCACCCATCAGCAGAAACGGTTCTTCTAGCGACAACAGTTCCCGGGCTCGCGTCTCGAAGCGCCGCATCCAGGCGAGCTTGTAGGCGAAGCGGTCGGTTCCGATCGGATTGCCGTTGGGCAGGTAGAGGTTGCCGATGCGCACGGTAGCGCTGCCGTTCGGCACCACCACCTCGATGTAGCGCGCATGCGCATCGGCCGCGTCACCCGGCAGCCCGCGGACCGCGACCTCGTCGAAGCGGCGTTTGCTCAGCACGGCAACGCCGTTGAAGCCTTTCTGCCCATGCACCGCCAAGTGGTAGCCGAGCTCTTCGAAGAACGCGGCGGGAAAGGCCTCGTTGCTGGATTTGATCTCCTGGAAACAGGCGACGTCGGGATTGGTCTCCTTGAGCCACGTGAGGGCGCCCTCGAGCCGTGCCTTGGCGCCGTTGATGTTCCAGGTCGCGATGCGCATGCCCCCTTTGCACACCAGGGCGCCGTTGGGGTCAAGCGCTATGCGGCGGACCGCCGGAATCGGCCGTCAAGCCCGGCTAGGGGCCGGTCAAAACAGGTTGAACTTTTCCCACTGCGCCTTGGGAATTTCGCGCTCCAAGACGTAGCTGAAGTGAGTTGCCCGCATGCGATCGCTGGTGAGGACGCAACGATAGCTGAACTTGTACCAGTGTCCCCCCGTGCGGACCGCCCCGCCGGCGCCCCGGGCGACGTTGCTCTCCACGGTCGGCTGCGCCAGCGCGTCGATGCGGACGCGGTCGAACTCTCGCGACCTTCTTGTCCTTGGCGAAGGTTTCCAGACCTGACAGATTGCACAGCTGAAATCATTCGCGTGTGCGGCTCGAGCGCTTGCATCCGCTTATCGAGCGCCGTTTGGGCGCCGGACGGCGTGCCTAGGAGTATGCCAGCCAAGCCAACCCAGGCGCTCAGTCCCCTTATGCGCAACGTCTTTCCCCCTTGCTCAAATTCGCCGTGCCGTGAGGCGCGACCCCCAGGCGGGAAAGACGCTGAAGATGCGGTGAAAAAGTGGCGGCCAAGCTCCGCGACGGCCGGGGCTTCGACGCGGCCGGAGGCACGGCGCGCGCCACCTAAGCGATCAGACGGAAAAACTGGTGCCGCAGCCGCACGACGCGGTCGCGTTGGGATTGATGACCTTGAAGGAGGAGCCGATCAGGTCGTCCACGAAGTCGATTTCGGAACCGGCCATGTACTCGAGCGACATCCGATCGATGAGCACGCGCGCGCCGCCGCGCTCGATGATGAGATCATCCGCCTCCGATGCACCAACGAGGTCGAACTTGTATTGAAAGCCCGAGCAGCCGCCGCCTTCGACGCTGACCCGCAAAAGCGGCTTGTCGGGCTGGCCGGCGACGATCTCCGCAATCCGCCGCGCCGCACGATCCGACACGGTAACTTTTGGATGTTCCATTAGTTTTGCATCACTTTTGGGCACCACTTTTGGCCTGGTGCGGCCTATGCACTATCCTATGCTCTATGCTGAGGCACGATTCTTGGCCAGCAAGATAGGTCTTAGCCATCAAGATAGGACGGCGCGGAAGCTTGTCAAACCTCGGAATCGGCGCATGGCCAAGGCGATGATCGATGAGCCGGCGGGGGCGGGCCACGCGGGCGCGCCTGCCAGGCGCACGCTGGCCCCCTATGCCACGCGCCCGGAGCTGAGCGCCGGGCGGCTTTACCGCGAACCTGCCTGTCCCATGCGCACCCCCTTCCAGCGCGATCGCGACCGGATCGTGCACGCCACCTCCTTCCGGCGCCTCACCTACAAGACGCAGGTGTTTATTTTTCACGAAGGCGACCACTATCGCACGCGGTTGACCCATAGCCTGGAAGTGGCGCAGATCGCGCGTGCCATCGCGCGCCTGCTCTGGCTCGATGAGGATCTCGCCGAAGCCCTGGCGCTGGCCCATGACCTCGGGCATCCACCCTTTGGTCATGCCGGCGAACGGGCGCTTGCAGCGGCCATGGCGGCCTACGGCGGTTTCGATCACAACGCCCAAAGCTTCAAGGTGGTGACGCGGCTCGAGCGCAAGTATGCGAGTTTCGACGGTCTGAATTTGACCTTCGAGACGCTCGAGGGCTTGGCCAAGCACAATGGACCGTTGCCGGACGGCGAGCGTCAGGCGCCGACCCTCCGCACGGCCATCGCCGAAAGCGGCCTCGAGAGCAAACTGCATTTGCCTTTGTTCGCCCCCGCCGAAGCCCAGGTTGCGGCCATCGCCGACGATATCGCCTACGATAGCCATGACCTCGATGACGGCCTGCGCGCCGGCTTGCTCAGGATCGAGGAGTTGGCCACGGTCGCCATGGTCGGCCGCTTTCTGGACGACGTGCCGCGCACGAATATCGACACCCAGCGTCTGATCTATGAGATCAACCGGCGCATGATCACCGCCATGATCGAAGATGCCGTGGCCGAATCGCGGACCCGGCTTGCCAGCTTGCGGCAGCCAAGCCTCGAGAGCGTGCGGACGG
The DNA here is from genome assembly GCA_963775835.1 of uncultured Alphaproteobacteria bacterium. Classification (GTDB taxonomy): domain Bacteria; phylum Pseudomonadota; class Alphaproteobacteria; order Rhizobiales; family Hyphomicrobiaceae; genus AWTP1-13. The sequence goes on from CAVZKV010000002.1 coordinate 311,685, forward strand.
CCGAGCGCGCCATGGTGGCCCAGTCCGAGCGCGTTGCGAGGCAGGCCGAGGGCCTCAAAGCGTACCTTTATGCCAATGTCTACCGCCATCCCCGCGTCATGCGGATCATGCGCGACGCCGAGGCCATCGTTAGCGACCTATTTGCGCGCTACCTGCGCCAGCCGGAAGAAATGTCGGGCACACTGGGGGAGGCCGGGCAGGCGGCGAGTGGCGGCAGCCGCGCCGCGATCGTGGCCGATTTCGTTGCCGGCATGACCGATCGCTACGCCATCAAGGAACATCGTCGGCTGTTTGACGCTACGCCGGAATTGCGATAGTCGGCCCCGGCTCCCAAAGCGCGGCACGGAAAGCCTCGGATCGATTGGATTTAGCCATGAACGCCCATGCCCTCGTGCAAAGCCGGATCGTGGCCGCGCTGCAGTCGCTGGAGCGCGAGGGCGTCCTGCCGCCGGGGCTCGATTTCGCCGCCACCGAGGTGACCCCGCCGCGCGATGCCGCCCACGGCGAGCTTGCCTCCAATGCCGCCATGGTGCTGGCCAAGCCCGCGCGCATGAAGCCGCGCGACATCGCCGAGAAGCTGGCCGCCAAGCTGGCGGACGCACCGGATATCGCCAAGGTCGAGATCGCCGGCCCGGGTTTCGTCAATCTGACGTTCGCGCCGCGGTTTTGGCAGGGGGTGGTGGCTCAGATCCTCAAAGAAGGGGCCGCCTATGGGCGCACCGACGTCGGTGGGGGCAAGCGCATCAACATCGAATACGTGTCCGCCAATCCCACCGGACCGATGCACGTGGGGCATTGCCGCGGCGCCGTTTTCGGTGATGCGCTGGCCAGCCTGTTGGCGTTCGTCAACTACGACGTCACGCGCGAGTACTATATCAATGATGCCGGCGCCCAAGTCGACGTCCTCGCCCGCTCCGCCTATCTGCGCTATCGCGAAGCCCTCGGTGAAGCGGTCGGCCCAATTCCGGCCGGGCTTTATCCTGGCGACTATCTCAAGCCCGTCGGCGCGCGGCTTGCCGCCAAGCATGGCCGCGACTTGCTGAACCTCCCCGAGGAGCGCTGGCTGCCCGTGGTGCGCGAGGACGCCATGGCAGCGATGCTGGCCGCCATCAAGGACGATCTGGCGGCGCTCAACATCCGCCACGATGTCTTCTTTTCCGAACGCTCCCTGACGCAGTGCGGTCACGATGAAGTGAAGGTGACCATCGACGAATTGCGCGCCAAGGGCATGATTTTCGAGGGCCGGCTGCCGAAGCCTAAGGGTCACGATGAGGCGGACTGGGAGGACCGTGAGCAGACCTTATTCCGGTCGACGGCCTTCGGTGACGACGTCGATCGTGCTCTGCAGAAGTCGGACGGCAGCTACACCTATTTCGCCTCGGACCTCGCCTACCACCACAACAAATTGGCGCGCGGGTTCCTGCACCTGATCAACGTGTTCGGTGCCGATCACGTGGGCTACATCTCGCGCATGCGTGCCGCCGTCACGGCGCTCTCGGAGGGCAAGGCCGACCTCGACATTAAGGTCTGCCAGCTGGTGAAGCTGTTGCGTGCCGGCGAACCGGTGCGGATGTCGAAGCGCTCGGGCACCTTCGTGACCTTGCGCGACGTGGTCGATGAAGTGGGCCGCGATCCGGTGCGCTTCATGATGCTTTATCGCAAGAACGACGCCCCGCTCGATTTCGATCTCGCCAAGGTGCTTGAGCAGTCCAAGGACAACCCGGTCTTTTATGTGCAGTACGCACACACGCGGGCCAAGTCGGTGTTCCGCAATGTGAGCGAGGTTTTCCCGCAGTTGACCGAAGCCTCCCCGGAATTGGTCCGCGCCGACCTGGCACGGCTCAACGACCCCGGCGAGATCGATCTGATCCGCAAGCTTGCCGCCTTCCCGATTGTCCTGGCGGCCGCGGCCAAGAGCCATGAGCCGCACCGCCTGGCGTTCTATCTGTATGATTTGGCTTCAGCTTTTCATGCCCAATGGACCAAGGGCAATGAAATGCCACATTTGCGATTTATTCAGGCGGCCGATGGGACACTGACCACCGCACGCCTTGCGCTTATTCTCGCCAATCAGCAGGTGTTGGCGACGGGCTTGGCGATTCTCGGCGTACACGCGCCAGTTGAGATGCGGTAGAGTTGTGATTCGCAGGGGGCGAGCGGGCAACGTTTAGGGGAAGCCGCGCATGTCGCGAAACGGTCTAGTTGGACAACCACGGGTACCGGGGCGCCGGTCGGCAGCAGACCAGGATCAGTACGCTGGCGGCCAATCGGGCTGGCCATCGCCGCCGGGTGGCGATCCACACCAGCAAGACTACGCTCCGCCCGCCGGCCACGCGCCGCAGCACAGTCAGGGTTACTACTTTCCACAGCCTGCCGAGCCCGACCCCAACCAAGGCTACCCCCTGCAGCCGGTGAACCAGGCCTTGCCCTTCGATCGCCTGCCACAAGCGTCCGCGCCACCCACCACGCAGTGGGATGCCCAGCAGCAGCGCGACGCCGGCCACTATGATCTTGGCAGCTACCTGCCGACCGGCGGCGATCCCCGCGGCTACGGGCCGGCGGAGGCGCCGCCGTTTGCGGGTTCCGCCGATGGTCCCTTCCGCCACCAGTATGCGGCCCGCGACGGGTACGCAGAATCGGACGGTGAGTATGAGGCGATGGGTGATGAAGAGGGCGACGAACCGCGGCGCGGACGGCGCGGGCTGGTGATCGCCGGGGCGCTGGTCGGCGCCATCGGTCTTGGCGGGGCCATGGCCTACACCTACAAGACCTTCATCGCCACGCCGACGCGTGCTCCCGTCGTCAAAGTGTCGGATGCCGGACCAAGCAAGGTGAAGCCGTCCTTGTCCGGTGGCAAGGAGTTCGCCCACACGGACAAGAAGCTGCTCAACCGCCTCGAAGAGGAGGGCGGTGGATCGCAACGGGGCGGCGCCGCCGACGATCGCGCCAACGAGGATCCCAACGCGCCCCGCCGCGTGCGCTCAATTCCAATCTCGCCTGCCGGGGCGGGCGGCGCGGCCGCAGCCGTACCTGGCATTACGCTCGACAATATGGGCCCATCCGGCGGGGCGCCCCCGCCGCCCTCGCGCGTACAGATCCCGACGGCGCCGCCGCCACAGGCGACCGTGGCGAGGGCGGAGGCCTCGGTGGCGGCGCCCCCGGTCAGGGTTGTCGCCGCCCCGCCGCCGGCACCAGCCGCGGCTGGCGCCGAAGCGGCCCCGCCTGCGCCCAGAAAAGTCGCGGCGATACCCCAGGCGCCAACGCGGGAGGCGCCCCAGCCCAAGGTCTCCTCGGCGGTGGTCACGGCCAGCACCACCGGCTACGTGGCCGTGCTCTCATCGCAAAAATCGCGCATGGATGCGCTGAAGGCCTTCGCCGACCTGCAGCAGAAGTACGGTGACGTGCTCTCAAGCAAGACCCCCGACGTGCAGGAAGCCAACCTCGGCGACAAGGGCGTCTGGTATCGGGCTGTCGTTGGTCCGCCGGTATCGCGCGATGCGGCATCGGGTATATGTTCGCAGCTGAAGGCGGCCGGCTATGCCGGTTGTTGGGTAACGGCCTATTAGCGGCGGGGGAACCAAGCCGGGCGGCGCGGGACCCCAACCCGCGATGCACGATGGGACCCGTATGCAATCAGCGTTCATCACAGGCTTGGCGGGCCAAGAGCTGGCCCCGCGCGAGGCCGCCCTCCTGAAGGCGGCGCGGCCCTGCGGTATCATTTTGTTCAAGCGCAATATTCTCGAGCCGGAGCAGGTGCGCCGCCTGGTCGAGGCTGCGCGCGCGGCCGTCGGTTTGCAGGATTTTTTGGTGCTGATCGATCAGGAAGGGGGGCGCGTGCAGCGGTTGACGCCGCCCCACTGGCGCGACCGACCGGCGGCCGCGCGTTACGGGGCGGCGCACGCTCGCGATCCCGCCGGGGCGGTGTGCGCGGTTCGCTTTGCCGCCGGGCTGGCGGCGCGGGAGCTGTTCTCCTTGGGCATTAATACCAGCTGCGCGCCGGTCCTCGACCTCGCCGTTCCGGGCGGCCACGACATCATCGGCGATCGGGCCTATGGGACCACGCCCGACCGGGTCATTGCGCTCGGCCGTGCCGTTGCGGAGGGCTTGCTCGCCGGTGGCGTGCTGCCGGTTATCAAGCACATGCCTGGGCATGGGCGGGCGACCAAGGACAGCCACCTGGAGTTGCCGACCGTGGCGGCGACCCGCGCCGACCTCGAGGCCTCCGATTTTGTGCCCTTCCGGGCCCTGGCCGATCTGCCGGCGGCGATGACGGCCCACGTCGTGTTCTCCGCCATCGACCCCACGGCTCCTGCCAGTGTTTCGCCGCGCCTGACGCGCGAGGTGATCCGCGAGAGCATCGGCTTCGACGGCCTGCTCATGAGCGACGACCTGGGCATGGCCGCCCTGTCGGGCAGCATGCCGCAACGAGCCGAAGCGGTGCTGCGGGCCGGATCCGACGTGGCGCTGTTGTGCGGCGGCGACTGCGCCGAGATGGAGGCGGTAGCCACCGTTGTTCCCCCGCTCGCCGGGCGCTCGCTTGCCCGCTTCAAGCGGGCCTGCGCCGCCATCGGGCAACAGCAGGCGCTGGACCTGGCCGCGGCAGAGGCTTGCCTGGCCGAGGTTTTGCGCGCCGATGCCTGAAATCAGTGTAGGCTTGCCCCCGATGATCAACAGTTTATCCACCGGTGAGACGCCGTGATCGAGCCTGGCGGCAACAACGCGGTCGCGGGAGCGGTGCCGCACACCGATCTGGAGTCCTGGGAGGCCCCCGACGAGGTCCCCCGGGACGAGGAGGCGTTGGTGGTTGCCCTCGATGGCTTCGAGGGGCCGCTCGATGTGCTGCTGATTTTGGCGCGCACGCAAAAGGTCGATCTCGCCAAGATTTCGGTGTTGGCGCTGGCGGAGCAGTACCTTTTGTTTATTGCCCAGGCGCAGCAGCTGAGACTTGAGCTCGCCGCCGACTACCTGGTGATGGCCGCCTGGCTCGCCTACCTCAAGAGTCGCCTGCTGCTGCCCCGGGAAAGCGCCGGCGACGACCAGCCCACCGGCGAGGAATTGGCGGCGCGGCTGGCTTTCCGCCTGCAAAGGCTGGAGGCCATGCGCGGTGCCGCGGCGACCTTGATGACGCGCAAGCGCCTCGGCCGCGACGTGTTTGGGCGCGGCATGCCCGAGGGCGTGCGCACCATCAGGGTGCGCCAATTCACGGCGGCGATCTACGATTTGCTCAAGGCCTACTCGGAGCAGCGCAAGCGCACGATCAAGCGCGTGCACGTGGTGCCGCGGCGGGTCGTGTGGTCGATCAAGGAGGCGCGCGAGCGCTTGCAGGCTCTCGTGGGCAAGTGCGACGCGAGCTGGGTGCAGCTCGACCTGTTCCTGGAGCAATACGGCGCCGCGCCGGACATGGCGCGCACGGCGCTGGCAAGCTCGTTTGGGGCCACGCTGGAGATGGCGCGCGATGGGCTGTTGGAACTCTCGCAGGCGGAGCCCTTTGCCCCCATCTATGTGCGCAAGCGCGAAGAAGGGGCGCATTGGCAGCGCGTGACTTAGGCGTGTGGCGTCGGAGCTAGAACACTGCAGAAGAACAAGAGGACACCCATGGTTCCGCCGAAGCTCTCGGTGCGGCCGTCCGAGACCCGGGCCGAGGCGGACCGCCGCGAGGCGGCCGCCGAAGGCGCCCTCGACGCCAGCGAGGTGTTGGCGCACGAGGGTTGGCGGGGACTGCCCTCCAACGTCGCCCACTTGCCGTCGGCGGATCGGCGTGAGCAGTTGCGCATCCTGGAGGCGCTCCTGTTCGCCGCCTCCGAGCCGCTGGCGGAGGTGTATTTGGCGACCCACCTGAAGTCGGATGATGACGTGGCGGCGCTGCTGGACGAGCTCAAGGGTTTTTATGCCAGCCGCGGCGTCAATTTGGTGCGCGTGGCGGGCAAGTGGGCGTTCCGCACGGCGGAGGACCTCTCCTATCTTTTGGAACGACATGCCACGGAGCAACGGCGCCTATCCAAGGCGGCGATGGAGACCCTGGCGATTATCGCCTACCACCAGCCGGTGACCCGCGCCGAGATCGAAGACATCCGGGGCGTGGCGGTCTCGCCGGGCACCCTCGACGTGCTGATGGAGGTGGGCTGGGTCCGCCTCAGGGGACGCCGTCGTGCACCAGGACGTCCCATCACCTACGGCACGACGGAACAGTTCCTCGATCACTTTGGGCTCGACGCCATCAAGGATCTGCCCGGGCTGGCTGAGCTCAAGGGCGCGGGGTTGCTCGACAGCAACTTGCCGCCGGGCTTCACGGTGCCCGAACCGACGGATGCCGCCGCCCTGATGCCGGATGAGGTTCCCCTCGATGCGGGAGAGGACGAACCAACCATCGGCTTTCTCGCCTTCGAGCAAGGCGCCGACGATGACGGTGAGGAGGGGCCGCCGCGCGGGGCGGCCTGATCGCGCGCCAAACGCGCCTTTTGGCCCCGCGCCACCGGCGGCGGCCTCAGGGCCGAGCCAGCCGCGGCGCACCACCTTCCCCCGTGATGCCGCCGCGACTGTTAAGCGGCCAGCACAGATGGGCCCATGGGGCTCAAGCCGCCGCAGGCGGTCCATGGGCTTGAGTTGCTCGCCCGCAACGCAATCCCCGCGACGGCCAGGCCTGTCTGCCAGGCGCGCGGCGGTTGCGCCGATCCTGTGCCCGTCGCCTGGACTGGATTGAGGTTTGGCGTTGGCTAGAAGACGGGCTCAATTTAGGATACCTCGGCGATTGGCTTTGGATTTCGCCGCCGAGCGCCGGGGCGCTCGTGGCACGGCAAGGGCGCGGGCGTGATCTTCCCTCCTCGGCTCAAAGCGAGAGGCCGTGCCGCCGCCGGCGGGGTGGCGGGTTCGGGCAGGGCTGCGGCAACCATCGCCGCGCGGCTGACCTTCGATCGGCTCGAGCGCCGCTTCGAGACCACGGCTGCGCTCAACGGCCTTTCACTCGATATCGCTCCCGCCGAGGTGGTATGCCTGCTCGGACCATCGGGCTGCGGCAAGACCACGCTGCTGCGCGTCGCCTCCGGGATCGAAAGGCCGACCGGCGGGCGCGTCTTGATCAACGATCGCGAGGTCGCAGGACCTCAGCGCTTCGTGCCACCCGAGCGACGCAACGTCGGTCTGATGTTTCAGGATTTCGCGCTGTTTCCGCACTTGACCATCATCGAGAACGTCGCCTTTGGCCTAAGGGCGCTGCCGCGCGAGGACGCCCGCCGCGAAGCGGCCGTGGCGCTCGCCCGCGTCGGCCTCGCGCGCTATGCCGATGACTATCCCCACACCCTGTCCGGCGGCGAGCAACAGCGCGTCGCCCTGGCGCGCGCGATCGTTCCGCGCCCGGCGGTGATGCTGATGGACGAGCCGTTTTCTGGGCTCGACGTGCAGCTGCGCGAACGCTTGCAGGAAGAGACCTTGACCCTGTTGCGGGAGACCCGCGCCACGTGTCTGATCGTGACGCACGCCCCCGCGGAGGCGATCCGCCTCGGCGATCGCATCGCGGTCATGCGCGCGGGCCGCCTGGTGCAGGCTGGCACGGCCGAAGAGCTTTACCGCAATCCGGCCGATCTGTTCGTGGCGCGGCTCTTCTCCGAGATCAACGAAATTCCCTACCGGGTGGAGGAGGGGGCGCTTCGCACGCCGATCGGTGCCTTTGCCGTGCCGGGGCTCAACGAAGGCGAGGAGGCGATTTTGTGCATCCGGCGGCGCGCCATTCGGCTCGGCGGTGTCGGCGCCGGTCTGCCGGGGCGTCTGCTGCGGGCGCGGTTCTTGGGCGATTTGGCGCTGCTGGAGGTGGCGGTGGAAGGGTTCGAGCGGCCGTTGCTCACCCTCGTACGCGAGGGCGAGCAGCCGCCGGAGGGCGAAGAAGTCTCGGTCAGCGTCGCGGCGGAAAGCGTGCTCGTCTTTCCTGCCCAGGCGGCCAATGCAGATGACGCCGATTTAATCCCAGGCGAGCAGGAAAGATCCTGATTTCAATGGCATAGGCGCAGATACAAGCGGTGTGGCAACCTTGCCCCAACCGGCCCTTTCTGCGATAGTGCGCCAAACCCCAAGCGTATGCGGCGTGGCTGCGAGAGGAGCAAGCGAATGGGTGGCTTGAGTATTTGGCATTGGCTGCTGTTTTTGGCCGTTGCCTTGTTGATGTTCGGGGGTAGCGGCAAGATATCCTCGATCATGGGTGACGTTGCCAAAGGCATCAAAAGCTTCAAAAAGGGCATGGCGGAGGACGACGAGGCGCAGAAAGACGATGCGGCCCGGAAGGACGCCCCACCCAAGTCGATCGACGGTGGGCCCGCCAAGCCGGCCGAACCCGCCAGCGTGCAGGCCAACAAGGTCGGCTGAAGCGGGGGACCGTTCGGTCGATCGCAAGGTCTCGACAGGCCTCGGCGCTTTTGTTCAGAGTTTGCTTCGCGCTCCCATGCCGTTAGGTTGAGCCGATGTTCGACATCACCTCCAGCAAACTCTTGATCCTCGGCATCGTGGCGCTCCTCGTCATCGGCCCGAAAGATCTGCCCGCCCTGCTGCGCACGATCGGCAAGTACATCGGCATCATCAAGCGGCAGGCGGCGGAGTTCCGCGCCCAATTCGACGAAGCCATGCGCGAGTTCGGAACTGGCAGACCTCAAAAGAGACGTGGAATCCCTCGGCCGCGAGGCGGAGCAAACCATGCGCGCCGCCGAAGAATCGGTGGAAAAGGACTGGGCGCAGGCGCAGGGGAGCGTGACCGCGGCGCTCGACGATGGCGCCAGCGCGCCGCCGGCCGCAGACCCCCCAGCGATAGCCCCCGAGCAGGCACCGGCGTTGCCTGAGGCGGAGCCGAGGCCGCTGAACGGCGGTGCCGAACATGCCGAGGCGGGGGCGTCCGAACCTGCATCGGCCACGCCCGAGACCCAGCGCGCGGCGCCGCCGCAGGTCGAAAAGAGCGGAGCGTGACCTCGCCATGCAGGAAACCGTCAACCGCGAGGGACACGACGAAATCGAGGCCTCCAAGGCTCCGTTGATGGAGCACCTGATCGAACTGAGACAGCGCATGATCTATACGCTGATCGGTATCGGTATTGGCTTTTTTGTGTGCTTCGCCTTCGCCACCAATATCTACAATTTGCTGGTGTGGCCCTACCAGGTGGCGCGCGGCGAGGGGCAAAAGATCGAAATGATCTACACCGCCCCGCACGAATTCTTCTTCACCAAGCTGAAGCTCGCCCTGTTCGGCGCCGTCTTCCTCGCCTTCCCGCTGATCGCCTACCAAATTTACAAGTTCGTGGCCCCTGGGCTTTACAAGAACGAGCGGCAAGCCTTTCGCCCCTACCTGCTGTGGACCTTCGTTCTGTTCATCATGGGCGCCATGGTGGTCTACTTCGTCGTCATGCCGCTGGCGATGAAGTTCTTCCTGTCGATGGAACAGACCGGCGGCCAGGTTGAGATCCATCTGCAGGCTCGCGTCAGCGAATACCTCTCCTTGATCATGACGTTGATCTTGGGGTTCGGCATCATGTTTCAGTTGCCGGTGGTGCTGACCCTACTTGCGCAGGCGGGGATCGTCGGTGCGGACAACTTGCGCAGTTTTCGCCGCTACGCCGTAGTTGCCATCACCGCGGCAGCGGGCATCTTGTCCCCGCCCGACCCCTTCAGCATGGTCGCCATGGCGTTACCGACCATCGTGCTCTACGAGGCGGCGATCTTCGCGGTGGCGCGCGTGGAGAAGTCGCGGCTCGAAAAGGAAGCCGCGGCGCAGGCCGCAACGGGCTGATCGTGCGCGGCCGGCGTTGGCCAAAGCCAGCGCGCTCATTTTGGGTTGCCGCGATCCGGACGCTGCGATCGCGCCGCGCTCCCGCTGAAGCCAGCGCCGATTGCCGGCAGGGCGCTTGAGCGAATGGCCGCCGAGTTCTCGCCTTTCAGGTCGGCGCCGCGCCGGGCCGGGCCAACGGTCGTGCCCCCCATGATCTCTGGGCCCCCCGATGATCTGGGCCCCCGATGCTCTGGGTCCAGGGCTGGGCCTCATGAGCTGGCCTCGAGAGCTGGCCGCAAGAGCTGGATTAATGCGCCGCAATCGTATAGCACACGCCCATTCGAGCACGGTCATCTCTCGCGCACGGCGCGCGCCATCCGTTTTTTGGGTTTTGGCAGCGGGCAGCGCAGCGAGCCAACCTCGGTCGCTATAAGCGGATCGGCGTCTTTCGCTCGGGAATGACGGTGGCGTGTTAGGCAACGCTTGTGTTGGACATCGTGGGTCGACAGTCGTCTCATCACCCGAGCGGTCGCAGTCGGTGCCGCGCGCGCAATCTTGCGGCGCTGGCGGTAGACCCCAGGCGGGGTGCGGGTCCCCTGCGGGCTTGCCCCCCGCTTGCCTTTCCCAAGGATTGATCCCCGTGTTTGATATCAGGTGGATACGCGACAATCCGGCTGCATTCGACGCGGGAATGCGCAAGCGCGGCCTTTCTCCCGGCAGCGACGTTGCCTCTTCGGCGCCCTTGATCGCGCTCGACGAGGCGCGTCGCAAGATCATCACCCGTCTGCAGGAGGCGCAAGCGCGCCGCAACGCCGCCTCCAAGGAAATCGGCAAGGCCAAGGCCGCCAAGGACGAGGCGGCCGCCGCGCGGCTGATGGCCGAGGTGGCAGCGCTGAAGGACGAGCTGGCGCAGGGTGCCGACGAGCAGCGCCTCGCCGACGCCAATCTGCAGCAGGCCCTGGAGGTGATTCCCAATCTGCCGCTCGAAGAGGTACCGCTCGGCGCCGACGAAAAGGGCAACCGGGAGGTGCGGCGCGTCGGGGAGCCGCGCAAGCTCGAGTGGACCAACAAACCGCTGCAACATTTCGAGATCGGCGAAGCCCTGGGACTAATGGATTTCGAGACGGCGGCAAAGTTGTCCGGCGCGCGCTTCGTTGTGCTGAAAGGCGCGTTGGCGCGCATGGAGCGGGCGCTAGCCGCCTTCATGCTCGATCTACACACGGCGCCCCAGCGCCATGGGATCGGCGGCTATCGCGAGTGCAACCCGCCGCTGCTGGTGCGCGACGATACCGCCTTTGGCACCGGCAATCTTCCCAAGTTCATGGATGATCTGTTTCAGACGCGGCTGAGCCAAGCCGACGTGACGCAGGGGGCCGCCGCGGCGATGCACAAAGCCATGCAGAGCCGGCTCGATCAGGTTTTGTCCCGCCTGGCGGCGGCAAACGGACCAAGCGACGGCAAAGGCGGCACGGGCCGCGATCTTGCCGTCGAACTGCGTGCCGCGCTTGCCGCAAGCGGTGAGGAAATGATCAAGGCGGCGGCGGCAGAGTTCCGGCGCAATGCAAGTCAGCGGCTGTGGTTGATCCCGACCGCGGAGGTTGCGCTCACCAATTTCGTGCGTGAGCAAATCATCGATGAAACCCAGCTGCCCTTGCGCCTCACCGCCTGGACGCCATGCTTCAGGTCGGAGGCCGGCGCCGCCGGCAAGGACACGCGCGGAATGATCCGCCAGCACCAATTCTCCAAGGTCGAGCTGGTCTCGATCACCACGCCGGAAAACAGCTTGGCCGAGCATGAGCGTATGACGGGCTGTGCCGAAGAAGTCTTGAAGCGGCTGGGTCTTGCTTATCGCGTCATGCTGCTATGCGGCGGCGATATGGGTTTCGCGGCGCAGAAGACCTATGACCTCGAAGTCTGGCTGCCCGGACAAAACACCTATCGCGAGATATCGTCCTGTTCCGTGTGCGGCGATTTCCAGGCGCGCCGGATGGACGCGCGCTATCGGCGCAAGGGCGGCAAACCGGAATATGTGCACACGCTGAACGGGTCCGGTTTGGCGATCGGCCGCACGCTGATTGCCATCCTGGAAAACTATCAGCAGCCGGATGGTTCCGTGGCGATCCCCGAGGCGTTGGTGCCCTACATGGGGGGCGTGACCCGCATCGACAAGCCTTGAACGGCGCCATTGCGCGTGAACGGGCGTGGCGCTCTGCACACGCGCCGGTACGGCCGGGGCACGCTCCGCGGCTCTAACACGTTGCGCCATTCCCATGGCCCTATACAGTTGCCGCATGCGCATTCTTTTGACCAATGACGACGGTATCGACGCCCCGGGCCTGCACGCGCTGCGCGAGATCGCTCGCCAACTCAGCCAGGATATCTGGGTCTTTGCCCCGGAAACCAACCAGTCCGGCGCCAGTCACTCGCTGACCTTGCACGAACCCTTGCGCATGCGCTCGGTCGACGAGCGCGCCTTCGCCATCCGCGGTACGCCCACCGATAGCGTCATCATGGGCGTGCGCCATGTACTCAAGGATGAACCGCCGGACCTGATCCTGTCCGGGGTCAACCGCGGCGGCAATATGGCCGAGGACGTCACTTACTCGGGCACCATCGCCGGCGCCTTCGAAGGCACCATTCTCGGCATTCGATCCATGGCGCTGTCGCAGGCCTTCGGCTTCGAGCCTGGCAGGGGTGTGCGCTGGCAAACCGCTATCGCCCACGCGCCGGGGCTTATCCGCAAGTTGCTGGCCACCGAATGGCCGCCGTCGACGACGATGAACATCAACTTTCCCGACCGCGAGCCCAGTGAGGTGGCGGGGGTGAGCGTGACGAGCCAGGGCCGCCGCGACCCGGGCCTGCTGCACATCGACGAGCGACAGGATACTTGGGGCAATCCCTACTACTGGCTGGCCTTTGAGCGGCGCCGCTCGGTGGCATCAGAGGGCAGCGACCTGCGCGCCATCTATGCCGGGCGAATTTCCGTCACGCCGCTCTTCCTCGACCTCACGCATCATAGTTTGCGCCAATCGCTAAAAAGCCTGTTGGAAACCGAACCGAGCTGAGGCGAGGGGCGCGACGGGGGCAATGAAGCCCGCACGCGGCAAAAAAGTCGCAACCGCGGGCCTCCCCCGCGGCCGCATCTACAACAGGGCGCGGCGTGCCCGGCCCGGCGTGAGCGCCGCACCCCGCGCGTGTGCGTGCATCGCGGGCGCCAGGGCTCTTCCCCGCTCGCAGCGCACGCGCGCGGCGGCCCGGCGACGTCCTCTTGCGGCTGAGCGTTTCCGCGATTCCCAAGCTCCATTAACGGCCCCTTAACTCGTTAAGGGTTAATGGACGATGGGAGTAAGAGGTGTGCCCCATGTCGAGTAACGCGCGTTGGCGCTCCGCCGTGTCCCAGGCCCACGCCGGCCGGGGCCTTGCGGTTGCGGCCTGCTTGTCCGTCGGCGCCTGCAGCGCCGACGTGACCCGCTTCGATTTTCCGGCCTTCAACGTCGCCGAAAACAACGCCCCGACGGGCGCCCTGCCGGGATCACCAGGCTACGCGCAGCGTCCCGGTCAGGGCTTCGATGGGCCCGCCGGCGCCCCACCGCGCGGCGTCGGCGCCGTGGATGCCCCGCCCGCCACGGTCTACGCTGGTAGCTACCAAGGCGAACGGCTCGCCAGCGCCCGCGACGGGCAACCGCAAACGACCCCCCTGCCGCCGCTCGTGCCCGAGCACCGGCCGGCGCCGCAAAATGACGCCGCCTTCGCGCCCGAACGTCCGCGCCAAGCGGTGGCGCGCGATGCCGCGCCCGAGCGTGCCGCGATGGCGCGCCGCGAGCCCGCGCCGCAAAGCCTGGGCACGCCCGCGGCGGGTGACACCGTCCAGGTCGAGCAGGGTGATACGCTCTATAGCCTCTCCAAACGCTACGGCGTGGCCCTCGCCGATCTTATCGAGGCCAACGGCCTGCACCACGGGACGAGCCTCAAGCCCGGCCAGCAGATCGTGCTGCCGGCCGGCACACTGGCCAGGCAGGCACGGCGCGAGGCGCGTGGCAAACCCTCCGTCGCGCTGGTGCCCGTTGCCAAGGTGCCGGTGACGGCCCCGGGCTTCGCCGCCAGCCCCACAGCGGCCCCGCCGCCCGCCCCGACCGCAACCTCGCCCGCCCCGACCATGACGCCTTCTGCGCCGGCCGCCGCCGCCGCCGGCTGGGAGGGCCGCCATACCATCAAGGCCGGAGAGTCCCTTTATGGCATTGCCCGCCAGCACCGGGTGAGCCTGGCTGAGCTCCAGCGCGTCAACGGCATCGACAACCCATTGCGGGTGAAGGTCGGGACCAGCTTGCAGGTGCCAGGCACCGCGACCGCGACGCTCCCAGCAGAGCCGGCGCCGGCGCGCGAGCTAGCCCAGGAAGCCCCCGCGACCCCCAAAATCATCAATGCGCCTAACGAGCGAAAGGTGGTTGCCGCGCGCAGCGATCAGGTGTCGGACGCCGACCCGGTTACCGCCTCGGCTCCGGCCAACGCCATCGCCAGTGAACCGACGAGCGGTCGGTTCCGCTGGCCGGCACGCGGGCGCGTGATCGCCGCTTACGGCCGGCGTCCCGACGGCACCCAAAACGACGGCATCAATTTGGCCCTGCCGCAGGGCGCCGAAGTGCACGCGAGCGAAGCAGGCAAGGTCGCCTATGCCGGCAACGAGCTCAAAGGCTACGGCAATCTGATCCTGATCCGTCACGACAACGGCTGGGTGTCGGCCTACGCTCATAACGACCAGCTGCTGGTCAAGCGCGATGATGTCGTGCGCAGAGGCCAGGTGATTGCCAAGGCCGGCAAAACCGGATCGGTCGATCAGCCGCAGCTGCACTTCGAGCTGCGCCAGGGCTCCAGGCCGGTCGATCCGATGCAGCACCTGGAGAAGAACTAAAAGACCGCGCCGGGCGACCTCGACCCCAGGAAGCTTCATCCCCGCAGGGGAAGGGGCCCCGCTCGAGCCAAGTGTCCCCGGCAGATGTCCCCGGGCAAATCTCCCGGCAATCGTCCCCAGCAAATTCCGGTCCCTGCCAAGCCCTTAAGATTGCGGCCTTTTTTGCACCGCCTGGCGGGAAAAACGAGGCCGCCGGCTTGGCCCCGTTGGGCCTGCGCCGATGCGCCTCGTCGAGGCTCCTAGACGCGGCGCGCAGCGGCGGCTAATGCTCGGCCCGATCGGCCAAAAGACCTGCGAGGACCCATGGTGAAGCCGGGGGCAAACTCAAGCCCGCCAACGCGGGTGGCCCATGCGGACATGGCCAATGCCATTCGTGCGCTGGCGATGGACGCCGTCGAAGCCGCCAAATCGGGCCACCCCGGAATGCCCATGGGGATGGCGGACGTGGCAACGGTGCTGTTCACGCAATTCCTGAAGTTCGATGCCGGCGATCCTGCCTGGCCGGACCGGGACCGCTTCGTGCTGTCCGCGGGGCACGGCTCGATGCTGCTCTACGCGCTCCTCCACCTCACCGGTTTCCCCGGCATGAGCCTGGCCGAGCTGCGCAACTTCCGCCAGCTCGGGGCCAAAACCGCCGGCCATCCCGAGTATGGCCATGCCCCCGGCATCGAAACCACGACCGGTCCGCTGGGCCAAGGGCTCGCCAATGCCGTCGGCATGGCTCTGGCCGAGCGCCTGCTCAATCAACGCTTCGCAGACGCCCTCGTCGACCACCACACCTATGTGATCGTCGGCGACGGCTGTCTGATGGAGGGCATCAGCCAGGAGGCGATCTCGCTCGCCGGCCACCTTAAGCTCGGCAAGCTGATCGCGCTGTTCGACGACAATTCCATTTCCATCGACGGGCCACCGCGCTCGCCGAGTCCGACCAGCAGTTGCGGCGGTTCGAGGCCTCGGGCTGGGCCGTCCAAGGCATCGATGGCCACGACCCGGCGGCCATTGGCGCGGCCTTGGCCGCGCCGCAGGGGTCCGACCGGCCGCAACTGATCGCCTGCAAGACCACCATCGGTTTCGGCGCCCCGGCAAGCAGGGTAAGGCCTCCGCCCACGGGGACCCTTGGGAGCCGACGAAATCAAGGGCGCGCGGCAGAACCTGGGCTGGCCGTATGCTGCCTTCGAGCTGCCCGAGGCCGTGCTGGCCGCCTGGCGCGGCGCTGGACGCCGCGGCGCCGCGGGCGCCAGGCCTGGGAAGAACGTGCGGCCGGGGACGCCGTCGGGTTGCCCGATGCGAGATGCCTGATGCGGCGGCGAAGCCCTGAAGACGGCTATCGCCGAGATCAAGGGCGAGTTTGCGACGCGGCGCCCCCCAAGATCGCCACGCGCGTTGCCTCCCAGCAGGTGCTGGAAAAGCTGGTGCCCGCCATGCCCGCGCTGATCGGCGGCTCGGCGGACCTGACGACCTCGAATGGCACCCGCACCAAGCACCACAAGCCCGTCGACGCCGCAGGATTTCAGCGGCAACTACATCCACTACGGCGTCCGCGAGCACGCCATGGCCGCGGCCATGAATGGCATGGCGCTGCACGGCGGCATCGTGCCCTACGGCGGCACCTTCCTCGTCTTTACGGACTATTGCCGGCCGGCGATTCGCCTCTCGGCGCTGATGGGGTGCGCGTGATCTACGTGATGACGCACGACTCGATCGGGCTCGGCGAGGATGGCCCGACCCACCAACCCGTCGAGCATCTGGCCGCGCTCCGCGCCATCCCGAACCTCAACGTGTTCCGGCCCGCCGATGCCGTCGAGGTGGCCGAGTGCTGGGAGCTGGCGCTGGCCGCCGCCACGACGCCGTCGATCCTGGCGCTGACGCGGCAGGCGGTGCCGGCCTTGCGCAGCGACGGCGCGGCGGAGAACCGGTCGGCCAAGGGCGCCTACGTCTTGGCCGAGGCCCACGCTGGCGCGCGGGACGTGACGCTATTGGCAACGGGGTCGGAGGTTGGCGTTGCCGTGGCGGCGCGCGAGGCGCTTGCCAAGGATGGGATCGGGGCGGCGGTCGTGTCGATGCCGTGTTGGGAACTGTTTGCTGAGCAAAGTGTTGGCTATCGCGCCCAGGTGCTGGGTAGCGCGCCGCGCGTTGCCGTCGAGGCGGCGGTCGCGCAGGGCTGGGAGCGCTGGCTGGGCGAGAGTGGCAGCTTCATCGGCATGGCGGGGTTTGGCGCCTCGGCGCCGGCAGCCAAGCTGTTTGAGCACTTCGGCATCACGGCCACCCACGTGGCCGCGGCGGCTCGCGAACTGATCAAGCGTCCATGATCAAGCGTCCATGATCAAGCGTCCATGACCTTCGACAAGCTCAAATCGACGGCCGGTCTCGACCTCAAGGGCAAGCGCGTAATGGTCCGCGCCGATCTCAATGTGCCGGTCGAGGATGGCAAAGTCAGCGACGCAACGCGGCTCGAACGCCTCGTGCCGGGGCTCACGGAGCTGGCGCACAGGGGTGCGCGCGTGGTCGTCATCTCTCACTTCGGCCGTCCGAAAGACGGACGCGATCCGCGCCTGAGCCTGGCGCCCGTGGCCAGCAAGCTGGGCGAGCTATTGGGCCAACCCGTGGCTTTCGCCGCCGATTGTGTCGGCGAGCCGGCCGAGCGGACGGTCGCCTCGCTGCCGCCGGGTGGCATCGCGGTGCTGGAGAATTTGCGCTTTCATAAGGGCGAAGAAACAAACGATCCCGCGTTCGCCCGGCGCTTGGCCGCGCTCGGCGACGTCTTCGTCAACGACGCCTTTTCGGCAGCACACCGCGCCCATGCCTCGACCGCGGCCCTCGCCGGCTTGCTGCCGTCCTATGCCGGAGCGCTGTTGCTGGGGGAGATCAACGCGCTCAACAGCGTGCTGGAAAACCCCAAGCGGCCGACGGCGGCCGTCATCGGTGGCGCCAAGGTCTCGAGCAAAATCCCGGTGCTGAAGAACCTGGTTGCCAAGGTCGACACGTTGATCGTCGGCGGCGGCATGGCCAACACCTTCTTGCTGGCGCAGGGGTGCAAGATCGGCAAGTCGATGGCGGAGCCCGACCTCGTCCAAACCGCGCTCGAGATCATTGGCGCGGCCAAGGAGCGCCGTTGCCAAGTCCTGCTGCCGGACGATGTCGTGGTTGCCGAGCGGTTGGCGGCCGGGGCGACCGCGCGCACCGTGCCGGTGCTGGAGACCCCCGCCGACCAGATGATCCTTGACGTTGGACCCAAGACGGTGGCCCGTTATAGCGACGTGATCGAAGGCGCAAAGACGCTGCTGTGGAACGGTCCGCTCGGCGCCTTTGAAGTCGAGCCGTTCGCTCGGGGCACCATCGCGCTGGCGCGCGCGGTCGCCAAGCTCACCAAGGCCGGACGGCTGGTGTCCGTCGCCGGTGGCGGCGACACCGTGGCCGCCCTCAACGCCGCCGGTGTGACCGAGGATTTCAGCTATGTTTCCACCGCCGGGGGCGCCTTCCTCGAATGGCTGGAAGGGCGCGAGCTGCCGGGTATCGTGGCCCTCGGCCAAGCGCGCTCATGAGCGGGGATCGGCATCGGCCGCCGGCGCCTCGCTTGCGACGTTGTCGGTTTGTGCCAGATCATTGACACCCGGACAGGGAACTTTCACACATAGACCATGACCTGGCGACCGCGCCTTCTTGCCGTCCTCGCGCTCTGGCTGGTCTGCATCGGCCCGGCGGCGTCGGGGCGTGCCGCCGACGACGCCACCGAGCGCGAGCTGGAAAAATACCGGCAAATGCTGAAGGCCGATCCCTGGTCCAACCCGGGTCAGCTCGATGCCGATCGGGGCGAGGCGCTATGGCGGGAGGCGCGCGGGCCCAACAACGCCTCGCTTGAGGGCTGCGATCTCGGCAAGGGACCGGGGCGCATCGAAGGGGCGTTCGCGGAGTTGCCGCGCTACTTCAAGGATGCCGACAGGGTGATGGATTTGGAGTCGCGCCTCGTCTGGTGCATGGAAAAGCTCCAGGGCTTTGGGCGCAGCGAGCTCCTCAAGCGCCCCTACTCCAAGGCCAATCAGAGCGGCACCGAGCTCGAGGCGCTGGCGACCTTCATCGCCAGCAAATCCAACGGCGCGACCTTCGCGCCTTCCTTGCAGCATCCCAAGGAGCGCGCGGCGCTGGCTTTGGGAGAAGCGCTGTTTTTCCGGCGCCAGGGTCCCCTCGATTTCGCCTGCGCCACCTGTCATGGCGACAGCGGCAAGCGCATCCGGCTGCAGGGCCTGCCCTACCTGAGCAAGCCCGAGGAAGCGCGCCAGGTGGTCGGTGAGTGGCCGGCCTACCGGGTCTCGCAGGGCACCGTGATGACCCCGCAACATCGCCTTGCCGATTGCTACTGGCAGATGCGCCTGCCGCTCATCGACTACGGCTCGGATGTGACCGTGGCGCTGACGATGTATCTCGTCAACCAGGCGAAGGGCGGGGCGATCACGGCACCCGGCTTAAAGCGCTAGGAGACGCGGCCATGCGAAGGCTGCTTGTTGGGGTCGGCATCGCCGGCGTCGCCGTCGGCGGCGCCCTCGCGCAGAACCGCCATGACCTCGATCGCGCCGTGCTCGAAAAGGCGATCAAGGACAGTTGGCAGCAGGTGGCGCCCGACTGGCAGCGTCGGCTCGTCCAAGACGAGACCCAAGCCGCCTGCAGCCTCTACCGCAACAGCCCGCCCCCCGCGATCGCCGCCGCCATTACGGCCCGCGAAAAGGCGAGCATCAAGTATCCTGCCGACGGCAAAATAATGGGCGACTGGAAGAAGGGGGAGAAGCTGGCGCAAAGTGGCTATGGCCTGCGCTTTACCGACTATCCGCCGCGGGCCGAGAACGGCGGCAATTGCTTTGCCTGCCATCAGCTCGACCCCAAGGAGCTGAGCTACGGCACGCTCGGTCCCAGTCTTGCCGCCTATGGCACAAACCGCAATTTTGCCCAAGCCGACGTGAAGGCGGTCTATGAGCGCATTTACAACCCGCAGGCGGCCGTCGCCTGCGCAAACATGCCGCGCATGGGTGCCAGCGGCTTTCTCAACCTGGAGCAGATCGCCGATCTGACCGCCTACGTGATGTCACCGGAAAGCCCGGTTAACAAATAGTTGATTGGGCCCGGCCGCCGGCGCCCTGGAGCCTTGGATGATCAGCCGTCGCGAGTTCCTGCAGGTCGCGGGCGCCGTTGCCGCGCTGCCCGGCAGCGCGCGTCCCCTGGGCCGGGCCGCGGCGCAGCAGGCCATTCGCCAGGAGGACTTGCTGCGCTTCCCCGCCAAGGGGCAGCTCACGGTATTGCACGTCGCCGACAGCCATGCCCAGCTCAAGCCTGTTTACTATCGTGAGCCCTCGCTCAACCTGGGGGTCGGGGAGGCCAAGGGCAAAATCCCCCACCTCACCGGCCAAGACTTTCTCGACGCCTTTGCCATTCCGGCCCGCTCGCTGGAAGCGTACATGCTGACGGACGCCGATTTTGAGGCCTTGGCCGGGAGCTATGGGCGGGTTGGCGGCATGGACCGCCTGGCCACGCTCGTGTCCGCCATCCGCGCCGAGCGCGGCGCCGACCGCGTCTTGTTCCTCGAGGGCGGAGATGCGCTGCAGGGGTCTTATACCGCGCTCAAGTCCGAGGGCGCCGACATGGTCTCGGTGCTGCAGGCGCTCAAGATCGATGCCATCACCGGCCATTGGGAGTTCACGCTCGGCGAGCACCGCATCAAGGAAATCTTTGGCACGCTCGAGCGCAAGGGCAGCGCCGGCCTCAATCTCCTCGCCGGCAATGTTCGCGACACCGATATGGCCGAGCCGGTGTTTCGCAGCTGGCGCATGTTCGAGCGCGGCGGGCTCAAGGTGGCCGTCATTGGCCAGGCCTTCCCCTATACGCGGATCGCCAATCCGCGATGGATGGTGCCGAATTGGTCGTTCGGCATTCGCGAGGATGCGATCCGCAAAGCGGTAGGCCTGGCGCGCACGCTGGGGGCCCAGGTGGTGGTTTTGCTTTCGCATAACGGCTTTGACGTCGATCGCAAACTGGCGCGGCGCGTGCACGGCATCGATGTCATTCTCACCGCCCACACCCACGATGTGCTGCCGCAGCCGTTGAAGGTGGGACGTACGCTGCTGGTGGCGTCGGGTTCGCACGGCAAATTCCTCTCCCGCCTTGATCTTGAGGTTGCGGACGGCCGGGTCACGGATTTTTCCTACGCGCTGCTGCCGGTGCTGTCGGATGCCATTGCACCGGACCCGGCGATGGCCGCCTTGATCGCCGGCATTCGTGCCCCGCACGAGGCAATGCTGAGCACGGAGCTTGCCCGCAATCATGGCCTGCTCTACCGGCGCGATAGCTTCGCTGGCACCTTCGATGATGTGATCTGCGATGCCCTGCTCGCCGCGCGCGACGCCGAGATCGCGCTGTCGCCAGGCTTTCGCTGGGGAGCATCCCTAGCGCCCAATCAGCCGATCACCTGGGAGGACGTCTACAATATGACCGCCATCACCTACCCGGCGGTCTACCGCCTGAGCATGACCGGCGAGACCATCAAGGCGGTTCTGGAAGACGTCGCCGATAACCTGTTCAACCCCGACCCCTACTATCAGCAGGGAGGCGATATGGTGCGCGTCGGTGGGCTCGCCTACACCATCAATGTCGATGCCCCCATCGGCGGGCGCATCGGCAATTTGACGTTGCTGCGGACGGCAACCCCGCTCGAGCCGGCGCGGAAGTACGTGGTGGCGGGCTGGGGCTCGGTCAACGAAAACGTGCAAGGCCCGCCGATCTGGGACCTCGTGGCAGGCTACCTGCAGAGCCAACGAGAGGTCACGCCGCGCCCGCGCCATGCCGTCAAGATCGTGCGCGCGGGTGGTTGAGCCTTCCCGCACACGCCTTGCGTCCCCTCCCCATTCGTCCTACCTGAGCAACAGAGCCGGGCCATCAGAGGCGGTAGTGCTGACACAGATCTACATCCACCTGGGGGTTGCGCTGGCCGGATTGGTGAGCTTCTTATCGCCGTGCGTGCTGCCGCTGGTGCCGCCCTACCTCGGTTACCTCGGGGGCACCACCATCGAGCAAATGACGAGTGCCCATGTCGGCAGCGAGCTGCGCCGGCGCGTGCTGCTGGCGTCGCTATTTTTTGTGCTGGGCTTCACCACGGTGTTCGTCGCCTTGGGGGCCGGTGCCTCGGTGCTGGGCCAATGGATTCAGAGCCACAGGGCCGAGCTGTCGCTCGTCGCCGGCCTGATCATCATCGGCTTCGGCCTGCATTTCCTGGGTATCCTGCGCATTTCCCTGCTCTATCGCGAAGCGCGGATCCATCGCGAGATGCGCGGCGCAAGTCTGGCGGGCGCCTTCCTTATGGGTCTCGCCTTCGCCTTCGGCTGGACCCCTTGCATCGGGCCGGTGTTGGCAACGGTATTGACCCTGGCGGCGCAGGACGGCAGCCTCCCCACCGGTGTGCGCCTGCTCTTCGTCTATTCGCTGGGCCTCGGCCTGCCCTTTATTCTTGCCGCCGCTGCCATCGGTCCCTTCGTGCGCTTCCTGCAGCGCTTCAAGCGCCATCTCGGACGCATCGAGATGCTGATGGGCGTGCTGTTGGTCTTGACGGGTCTCTTGATCCTGACCGGTTCGCTCAACTGGTTCGGGCAATGGCTGATCGAAACCGTGCCGGCGTTGACGCGCATCGAAGAGTGGTTCACGCCGCAGCAGCTGCAAACCGAGATCCTGAAGGAGGGAGCCGGCCGATGAGGCAGTCGCCGGGCCGCACCGCCATTGCCCTCACCATCGCCGGCTCCGACAGCTCCGGCGGCGCCGGCATTCAAGCCGATCTCAAGACCTTCACGGCACTCGGCGTCTATGGGGCCTCAGTCATCACCGCGCTCACGGCGCAGAATACCCGCGGCGTTGAGGGTGTGGAAACGATCCGGCCGGAGTTTGTGCTGGCGCAGTTGAATGCGGTCATTGCAGATCTCGACGTCGGCGCCGTCAAGACGGGCATGCTCGCCAATGGCGCCATCGTCACCACCGTGGCCCGTCGCCTGCGCGAGGTGATGGGCGGCGGACGCCCCGTGCCCTTGATCGTCGACCCGGTGATGGTGGCGACCAGTGGCGATGTGCTGCTGGCTGCCGATGCCATCGACGCCATCAGACAGGAGTTGGCGCCGCTCGCCACCCTGCTGACGCCCAATCGAGCGGAGGCCGCCCGCTTGCTCGGGGGCGAAACGGCCGACAGCGAGGCCGCCGCCGCGGCGCAGGCAAAGGCGCTGTTTGCCCGCTTCGGCTGCCCCATCCTCCTCAAAGGCGGGCACGGCAGCGGGTCGGACGCCGTCGATCTTTATTTTGCCGGCAGTGACCTTGTGCGCCTGTCCCGCCCGCGCCTCGACACCCCCCATACCCACGGCACCGGCTGCGTGCTCTCCGCCGCCGTGGCCGCGCTGCTGGCGCGGGGCCTTCCCCTGCAAGCGGCCCTCGCGGGCGCCAAGGCCTTTGTCTGGCAGGGCCTGGCGGCCGGCGCCAGCCTCGGCGTTGGCCAGGGTCGGGGACCGGTGGACTGCCTCTTTGGCATCCGCGGGACCCCACTTCCGATTGAAAATTGCGATCCCGAACAATGACTTGCAACGGCGGCGTTGGGCCTCCGGCGCGCCCGGCGCCCCACTGACTTTGCGGTCACAGGGTGCCGCCCCTTGTGAACCGTAGGCACGGATTCCCTTTGCCCCCCGTGCCGCAATTCTGCATCATATTTTGTGGCGTATGTGTTGGGCGCGCCCCGGAGAGCTTGGGCGCGTGCGTAGGCGTGCGTGCGGGTGAGGCCATGAGCTCGAGGCGCGGGGATCGGACGAGAATGCACACCACCATAGGGTCTATGGCGTTTGCGTTGAGCCTGGCAGGCGGCGCCATCACCTTGACGGCAGCGCCGATCGAAGACCTGTCCGGCTACTGGTCCGGTTCGGGCTCGGTGACGCTCAGCAACGGCAGGACCGAAAGCGTCAAGTGCGCCGTCACCTATAAGGTTTCGGATGGGGGCGGTCAGGTGCGCCAGAGCATGCGCTGTGCCAGCGCCGACTACAGCATCAATGCGCTTGCCGAACTGCAGATCAAAGGCAGCCAGGTGTCCGGCAGCTGGGAGGAAAAAACCTACTCGGCGACGGGTCTGGTCACGGGCCGCTACACGGGCAGCAACTTCGTGCTGTCCATCGAGGGCGCCAATTTTACCGCCGCCATGAACGTGAGCGTGTCCGACTGTAAGCAATCCATCAGCATTGCGCCCAAGGGCCTCGAAGTCTCGAAAATCTCCATCGGCCTGGGCAAATGTTAGTGTGTGTCCCCCAACCAACGCTTTTGCCGGACTGAACCGCTCCTCTGTGGCGACGGCGCCACGGTGTCGGCGCGATTCACCGTCGCCAGGTTGCCGGCGCATCGGAAATTTGAGACAAGACCCATGTTGGTGAGCGCCCTGGCGGGGAGCGCGGAAACCAGACAGATTTTGCGGTGCGCGTCGACTAGACGGCTATGGGGGAGAGCAGAGCTCGCGTATCCAGGGACGTTGGGCTCGCTCAGTGAAAACCGGTCCGGTGATCCGGGCCGGTTTTTCTTTGTGAAAGCGCGCGCAATGGCTTGACAGAACCGCGGTCGCGGCGCTGATGGGGCCAACGCTGGCGTCGAAAAACCTGGAGGCTTATAGGTCATGGCCGCGTTGCTGCCGACCTTTGAGGACCTGCTGGCGGCGCGCCGGCGGCTTGCCGAACTAGCCTGCCTGACACCCCTCATCGAACACCCCGCGCTCAACCAAGTCGCGGGCGGGCGGGTGTTGCTCAAGGCGGAGAACCTACAACGCGTCGGCGCCTTCAAGTTTCGCGGCGCCTACAACAAGATCGCGCAGCTCGATGAGGCCGCCTATCCGGGCGGCGTCGTCGCCTGCTCGTCGGGCAATCACGCCCAAGGGGTGGCGGCGGCGGCGACGCTACGCGGCCTGAAATCGGCCATCGTCATGCCGGCCGACGCGCCGCGCCTCAAAATCGAACGCACCAAGGCCTTCGGCGGGGAGGTGGTGACCTATGATCGCGTCAAGGAAGATCGCGATGCCATCGCGCAAAAGATTTGCCAATCGCGCAGCGCGGCTTATGTGCATCCCTTCGACGACAAGGACGTGATCGCCGGGCAGGGCACGGTCGGGCTGGAAATGATGGAACAGGCAGCGGCCATCGGCGCCACGCCGGACCTGGTGCTGGTCGGCGCCTCCGGCGGAGGCTTGATCAGCGGCGTGGCGATCGCGGTGAAGGAAAAGAGCCCCACCACCCAAATCTGGAGCGTCGAGCCGGCCGGCTTTGACGATCTGGCCCGCTCGCTCCGCAACGGCCAGCGCGAGCGCAATGCCACCCTCTCGGGCTCGATCTGCGACGCGCTGCTCGCCGCTACGCCGGGCGAAATCACCTTCGAAGTGGCGCGGCGTCATCTCGCCGGCGGCCTTGCCGTCAGCGATGCGGAAGCCAAAGCCGCCGTGCGGTTTGCCTTCCGTGAGCTCAAACTCGTGCTGGAGCCCGGCGGCGCCGTCTCGCTGGCGGCGATCCTGGCCGGCAAGATTGCGCTCAACGGGCGCACCGTGGCAGCGGTTCTGTCCGGCGGCAATATCGATCCCTCGCTGTTCGCCGACATCATCCAGGATCAGCCGCGGGCCGCATGACGCCGGCGCCTCTCGAGGGCGAGCGGCGCGCGGCAGGCGTGCGGCTATCGCTGCTGTTCGCCGCGATCTTTTTTGTCACCGGCAATTCTTTGCCCTACCTGCCGGTGTGGCTCGCCTGGAGGGACCTGAGCGCGCCCGAGATCGCCATCATCAGCGCCTGTCCGCTGTTCGTGCGCGTGCTGGTGACGCCCGGAATTGCCTTTGCCGCCGATCGCGTCGGTGATCACCGCCGGGTCCTGATCCTGCTCGCCTGGTCGGCGGTGGCCAGCCAGGCGCTGCTTTCGCAAATGCGTGGGTTCTTCCCGATTTTGCTGACCTCCCTGCTGCTGGCGGTGGCCTGGACCAGCATCACGCCCTTGGCCGAGGCGATCGCCATCAGGGGCATGAACGCGGTCAGGCTCGACTACGGCCGCATGCGCCTATGGGGGTCGATCAGCTTCACCGCGGCCGCGTTGGCGGGTGGTTGGGTGCTTGAATACGCAAGCCCTGAGGCCCTCTTTTACTTGCTGATCGCGGGCTCGATGGTGCTGGCGGGCGCGGCGCATGCGCTGGCCAAGCCGACGGGGGCCGAGCTTGCAGCGCCGCACCAGGACCGTGCACGCCTCGGCCCGCGCGATGTCGCCGCTCTGTTGGCCTCCCCGACATTCCTGCTGTTCTTGCTGGCCGCGGGCGCCATTCAGGCAGCACACGCCGCCTTTTATACCTTCGGCACCTTGCACTGGCGCGCGCTCGGTCACTCCACGCTCGTTGCCGGGGAGTTGTGGACCGTGGGGGTGGCGGCCGAAATCCTGGTTTTTGCCTATTCGGCGGCGCTGCTCCGGCGCGTCGGCCCGATTTCGATCCTCGTCCTGGCGGGCCTTGCGGCCGTTGCGCGCTGGCTGGTGATGGCCTTCGACCCCGCGGTTTGGCTGCTGTTT
Organism: uncultured Alphaproteobacteria bacterium; assembly: GCA_963775835.1. Lineage (GTDB taxonomy): Bacteria > Pseudomonadota > Alphaproteobacteria > Rhizobiales > Hyphomicrobiaceae > AWTP1-13. Next base: position 337,910 of record CAVZKV010000002.1, read on the forward strand.
GCGCTGCAGGCCCTGCATGGGCTGACCTTTGGGGCGGCCCACGTCGGCGCCATTCACTTCCTGGCGCGCTTTGTGCCCGAGGCACAGGGCGGTACCGCCCAGGCGGTCTATGCCTCGGTCACCTCGGGCATCCTGCTCGGCGGCGCAACGCTGCTCGCCGGCCCGCTCTATGCCCACTTCGGCTCTCGCGCCTACCTCGCCATGGCGGGGCTGGCCGCGGTCGGCGTGCTGGCCGCGCTCGGCCTCGAGCGGTTGGCCCACACGGCGCCGCGCCGGCGCGGTCTGACGTCATGAAGGGGTGGCGCGGCAACGCGGTCGCGTGCTTCCCATTGGTTGCCGGTGGCGATTTGCCGTAAGAGATTGCGCCGCGGCTGGCGGCAAGGCGAAGGGGCGTGCATGGCTGGGACCGATGTGATTGTACTGGGCGCCGGCATGGTGGGCGTATCGACGGCGCTGCATCTGCAAAAGCGCGGCCAGTGCGTGGTGCTGGTCGATCGCCGCGGCGCCGGCGAGGAGACCAGCTACGGCAATACGGGCATCATCCAACGTGAGGGCGTCGTACCCTACCCGTTTCCACGCGACGTTCGGCTGCTGCTGCGCTACGCTCTCAATCGCCTGCCCGAGTCGCGCCTCGACTGGCGCGCGCTGCCCGCCATCTCGCCCTGGCTCTTTCGCTACTGGCGGGCCTCCACGCCCGAAGCCATCGCCGCCACCTCGCGCCGGGCACGACCGCTGATCGAGCGTTGCGTCGTCGAACACGAGACCTTGCTGGGCGAAGCCGGCGCCCTCGGCCTCATGCGCCGCACCGGCTACCTGCGCCTTTATCGCTCGCTGCCGGCGCTTGACAGCGCCATGCTCAAGGACAAGGCCGCCAGCGAAACCTATGGCGTCAATTTCGAGATGGTGGGGGCCGGCGGCCTCGCCTCGCTGGAGCCGCATCTGAAGGGCGCGCTGGCGGGCGCCATGTTCATGCCCGATCCGGTCAGCGTGTCGGATCCGGAGGCCGTCACCAAGGCCTACGCCCGACTGTTTGAGGAGCGCGGTGGCCGTTTTGCGCGCGGCGAGGCCGGCACCCTCAAAACCACGTCCAGGGGATGGGAGGTGCAGACGGCCAGCGGCAGCCTCAGCGCCCCCGCCGTGGTGATCGCGCTCGGGCCGTGGTCCAACACCATCTACCGCCGGCTCGGCTACCGCATCCCGTTCGGCGTCAAGCGCGGCTACCACATGCACTACCGCGCCGAAGGCAATGCCATGCTCAATCGGCCGGTCGTCGATGCCGAGTACGGTTACGCCCTGACGCCGATGACGCGCGGCATCCGCCTCACCACCGGCGTCGAATTTGCCTTGCGCGATGCGCCGCCGACGCCGGTGCAACTCGGCCGGGTCGAGCCCATGGCACGACAGATTTTCCCGCTCGGCGAGCGGCTCGACGCGGAGCCATGGCTCGGGCGGCGTCCGTGTCTGCCCGACATGCTGCCGGCCGTGGGTCGCGGCGCGCGTCACAGCGGGCTGTGGTTCAATTTCGGCCACCATCACTTGGGCTTTACGCTGGGGCCGGTGACCGGTCGTCTGCTGGCGGAGATGATGACCGGCGAGACGCCGTTCACCGACACGTCGCCTTACGGCCCCGAGCGGTTCGGCTCATGAGCGGCGCAGATCGCGCTGCAGGATCGGCCTTGGCGACTGCGGCCCACAGGCCGTGCCGGTCCAGGCGCCGCCGCTGTCGAGGCACGCCCTGACCAGCTGCTCGCGGTGCGCCTGCCAACCAAACAGCAGCGCCAGTACCGCCACCAGCGTGCAGGCGACGATGAAGCGCGACCGCTTCATGGCCCCGGCTCCGTGCCGGCGAACTTGTCGCGCCAGGCCGGCAGCGCACCCGGAACGGACAGGGCGGTCGCCTGGTAAATGGCGCGGGCGACCGAGCGGGCGATGCAGTCCGCGGCAGCGAGCCCAATTTCGGTCAAATCGACGAGGCCGTCGGTCATGGGTGTGCCCCGCATGGCGGCCGCAACCACCATGTCGCCGTCCATCGGTGCGTGCACCGGGCGGATGGCGCGGGCCAGGCCGTCATCGGCCATCAAGGCGAGGCGTTTGGCTTGCGCCTTGGTCATGATCGCGTCCGTGGCAACAAAGGCGATGCTGGTGGACGGTGGGGCATGGGCTTTGATGCGCATCTTGAGGGCGCCCGCCGGGGTCTTTGCCGGTGAGCCGAGGCCACCGAACTCGCCGTCGACCTCGTAGGGCGCGGCCCAAAAGTGCGGGCCTTCGCCGACCGTCGTCGTGCCGAGGGCATTGACGACGACAATGGCGCCGACGCGCAAGCCCGAGGCCGTCGTGGTGCTGGCCGAGCCGAGCCCACCCTTGAGATTGGCGGTGTTGGCACCCAAGCCGCCACCGACGCTGCCGAGGGCGAAGGCGCCGCCTGTTGCGCTCGCCGCCGCGCGCCAGCCGAGCTCCCAGTAGGGCGGCATCCGCCCCCAATCCTTGTTGCCGCCGTTGAGCAGATCAAAGGTGATGGCCTGGGCCGCCACCGGGATGTTGACCGCGCCCAACCTGAGGCCTTTGCCTTGCTCGCGCAAAAAGGAAATCACGCCGCCGGCGGCGTCGAGGCCGAACACCGATCCGCCCGAAAGCACGACGGCATCGAGGCCCGTCACCGTCATTTCCGGCTCGAGCAAGGCGGTGTCGCGGCCGCCGGGTGCGCCGCCGCGAATGCTGCCCGAGGCGACATTGTCACGCTCGAGGAGGATCGCCGTCACGCCGCTGGCGACGCCCCAATCCTCGGCATGACCGACCTTTATGCCGGGCAGGTCGGTAATGAGGTTCAATCGATCGTGCACCAGATTGCTCCGGCTGTGCTCGGGTCCGGTGGCGGCAACTGCCCCCTGGCTTGGCGCCCCCGGGCCGGGCTGTCAATGGCAAGCCTTACCCCCGGAAATGCAAAGAGGCAGCCTCTGCGGCTGCCTCCAAGCTTGCTCAAGTTCGCGCCCTTCCGGCTCATTCCTGGAAGTAGGTGATCTTGCCTTCCGGGTTCTTTTTCCACACGTACATCACGTAGTCGAGCCGGGTGATGTCGCCCTTCTTGTCGTAGGCAAGATCGCCGATCACGGTCTTGAAGGCCTTGCCGGCCTTGGTGGCTTCGGCGACCTTTTTGGGGTCGAGCGACTTGGCATCGGCGGCCGCCAAGGCAATCACCTGCATCGCCGCGTAGCTGTAGAGGGTGTAGGCCTCAGGGTTGATATTCTTGGCGGCGAACTTCTTGACCGCTTCGGCCGCGGCCGGGTTCTTGCGCGGATCGGGTCCGAAGGTCATCAGCGTGCCTTCAACGCCGGGGCCGCCGATCGAGGCGAACTCATCCGAGGTGATGCCGTCGCCGCCCATCAAGGGTGCCTTGACGCCCTGGTCGCGCATCTGCCGCACGATCAGCCCACCTTCGGTGTGCAAGCCGCCCCAGTAGACGACATCGGCGCCAGAGGCCTTGATCTTCGAGACCAGCGCGGAGAAGTCCTTCTCACCGATGTTGATGCCCTCATACAGCACCTCTTTCATGCCACCCTTGGTCATGGCCTTTTTGGTCTCATCCGCCAGGCCTTGTCCGTAGGTGGTCTTGTCGTGAACGATGGCGACTTTCTTGCCCTTGAACTTGGACAGGATGTATTTGCCCGCCACTTCGCCCTGTTGATCATCGCGGCCGCAGGTCCGGAACACGTTCCACAGGTTGCGCTCGGTGATCCTGGGATTGGTCGCCGACGGCGTGATCATGTAGATGCCGTTTTCCTGGTAGACCTCGGAGGCGGGCATGGTCACCCCCGAGTTGAAGTGGCCGATCACGAACTTGACGCCATCGCCGGCCATCTTGTTGGCGACGGAGACGCCCTGCTTGGGATCGGAGGCGTCGTCACCGAACACGAGTTCGATCTTTTGCCCGTTGATACCGCCGCTGGCGTTGAGATCGGCGGCGGCCTGTTCGGCCCCGTTTTTCAATTGCGCCCCGAAGGCGGCGTTGGGACCCGTCAGGGGACCGGCGACGCCGATCTTGAGCTGGGCAGAAGCGCCGCCGGCGCCCACGAGCGCTGCAGCGGCGATGGCCAAAGCTGGCCAAAGCACCTTTTTCATGAAAGCCTCCGTTTGATGCGTCACTGACAGGCTCCGGCGGTGCGAGCCCGCCTCGGCGTGCATGATCCAACGAAAGCAGAGCCGAAGTTACGCCGATTTGCCGGCTGTATGGCGCCGATCTGCGCCCGAAAGATGGCTGCTAGCCGGCGCGTCGCCAGCCGAGGACGCCGCTGCGCCTGAAGAGCCAGCCGTACTGCGTGGCCATCTGGCGCGCGCGCACCAGCCGGAAGCCGAGCGCAGCGAACAAGAGAGCGACAAGGAAATCAATGGCGTAGCTGCCAGGCGACAGGAGGGGCTCTTCGAACAGGGCAAAATGGCAAAAACGCACGCCCGCAGCCAACAGTAGGCTGTACAGCGGCACCTGTCGAAAGGGCCGCCAGGTCTGGGCGATGGCCTTGCCCGAGGCGTAGGCAGCCGCCCCGCCGATGGTCACCGTGAGCAGCAAAAAGATCCACAGGACATTGTCGCCGCCTTCGTAGAGCCCGTCGCCGATACCCATGATCACTGGCGACCGCCCTCCAAATAGGCGGCCCTGATCTCGGGCCGCGCCAACAGGTCCTTGCCGGTGCCACTCATGGTGATGAGCCCGCTCACCATCACGTAGCCACGATGCGCGAGCTTCAAGGCGTGAAAGGCATTCTGCTCGACCAGGAACACCGTCATGCCCTGGCGATTGAGTTCTCCGATCACCGCGAAGATCTGTTTGACGATCAAGGGCGCCAGACCGAGCGAGGGCTCGTCCAGCAGCAGCAGCTTCGGGCGGCTCATGAGCGCGCGCGCGATGGCAAGCATCTGTTGCTCGCCGCCCGACAGCGTGCCGCCCCGTTGCTCGAGGCGGCGTGCCAGCACCGGGAATAATTGGCAGACGCGGGTGAGATCCTCCTCGAAGTGGCGCCCGTCATCGATCTCGGCGCCCATCTGCAGGTTCTCGCGCACGGTCATGCGCGGGAAAATGCGCCGGCCTTCCGGAGCCTGCGCGATGCGCAAGCGGGCGATGGCGTGGGTCGGCAGCTGCGTGATGTCGCGGCCCTCATAGATGATGCGCCCTTCGCGGGCGCGCGGATTGCCGAAGATCGTCATCATCAACGTCGACTTGCCGGCGCCGTTGGCGCCGATCAGCGTGACGATCTCGCCTTGCGCAACGTCGATGGCCACGCCCTTGAGCGCCATGATGTTGCCGTAGAAGCTCTTGACGTCGCGCACCGACAGCAGCGGCTCACTCATTGCGAGATCTCCGCTTCCACCTCTTCGACCTCCGTGTCTTCGACACCGAGATAGGCGGCGATCACCTTCGGGTCGTTGCGCACGTGATCGGGCGGGCCGTCGGAAATCTTTTGTCCGTATTCGAGCACCACGATATGATCGGAAATCTCCATCACCACCGACATGTCGTGCTCGATCAACAGCAACGAGGTGGCGTGCTCGACCTGCAGGGATTTCAAGAAGCGCTTGAGTTCGGCGGATTCGCGCGGATTGAGCCCGGCGGCGGGCTCGTCGAGGCACAGCAGCGTGGGCTCCGTGCACATGGCGCGGGCGATTTCCAGCCGGCGCTGGGCGCCATAGGGCAGATCGCCGGCCGGGTCGTCGGCCCGCTCGGTCAGTCCGATCTTGTCCAGCCAGTATTTCGCCTTTTCCAGCGCGCTGTGCTCGGCCTCTCGGTACTGCGGAGCGCCGAGCAGACCAAGCACCGTCCAGCCCGAGGCGACCATCAAGCGGTTGTGCTGAGCAACGATGAGATTTTCCAGCACGGTCATGCCGGCAAACAAGCGGATGTTCTGGAAGGTGCGGGCCACCTTGGCGCGCGCGGCGATCTCATAGTCGGGCATGCGCTCGAGCAAAAACAGCTCGCCGCCCGGAATTGGCGTGTGCCGCGCGCCCGATGCCGTCAGGCGATCGATCTGATCGGCAGCAGGCGTCGCATCGCTCAAGTTCAGCAGCACGCGACCGCCGGAGGGCTTGTAAAAGCCGGTGATGCAATTGAAGACTGTGGTCTTGCCCGCCCCGTTTGGGCCGATGATGGCGGTGATCTCGCCACGCGCCGCCGAAAAAGACAAAGCGTCGATGGCGATCAGGCCGCCAAACCGCATGGTCAGGTGCTCGACCGTGAGCAGCGGTGCCTGGGCGGCGCGCATCAGCCGTGTCCCTCTTGCACGAGTTCGGCACGCACGCGGCGGCGCTCGGTGAGGAAGATGGAAGGCATCCGGAAGGAGATGAGGCCACGCGGTTTCCAGATCATGACCAGCACCATCGCCAGGCCGAACAACAGCATGCGGTATTGCGTGGGTTCGAAGTCGGGTCCGAAGATACGGCGCAACCAATCGAGCTCGCGCAGGATCTCGGTACCACCGATCATCGCCACCGCGGCGATGGCGACGCCGATTTGGCTGCCCATGCCACCCAGCACGACGATGGCGAGCACAATGGCGCTTTCCATGAAGGTGAAGGATTCCGGACTGATGAAGCCCTGGCGCGCGGCAAAGAAGGCGCCGGCAAAGCCGCCGAAGCCCGCACCGATGGCAAAGGCCGTGAGCTTGGTATTGGTGGTGTTGATGCCGAGCGAGCGGCAGGCGATTTCATCCTCGCGCAGGGCCTCCCAGGCGCGGCCGATCGGCAGACGGCGCAGCCGCAAGGTGACCCAATTGGTCAGCAGCGCCAGCGCCAGGATGACGTAAAACAAAAAGACCGTCCGGTGCACCGGCGAGAACTCGAGGTGGAAGAAGGCGGCAAAACCCTCCTCGCTGGCGTTGAAGGGGAGGCCGAGCAGGGTCGGCCGAGGGATGCCGGAGATGCCCGCATAGCCACCGGTGACGGGGACCCAGTTGATCAGGATGAGGCGGATGATCTCGCCGAATGCCAAGGTGACGATTGCCAAATAGTCGCCGCGCAGGCGCAGGACCGGGAAGCCGAGGAGGACGCCCCAGAACGCCGCCAAGATGCCGGCGAGCGGCAGGCAGATCCAGAAGCTGAGGCCGAAATTTTGCGCCAACAGGGCACTGGAATAAGCACCCACCGCATAGAAGGCGACATAGCCCAAATCGAGCAGGCCGGCGAGGCCGACCACGATGTTCAAGCCCCATCCCAGCATGATGTAAATCATGATTTGGATGCCGAAATTGTCGATCCACTTGATGGCTCCCGCCTTGCCCGTCAGGCTAAGCGCGATCAGCGGGTAGAGCACAAGGCAGAGGAGACCGATGCCGGCGAAGCTGCGCGCGGCGGCATCGCGCCAGCCGCTCGGGACCGTCACCTTGCGGCGTCCCGACGCGGGGCCGCCAGCGGCGAGCAGAAGATAGATGAGCCGCGCCGCAAAGGCGCCCACCACCGCGACGGCGACGTAGCCCCAACGGGGCTGCAGGATCAGTTCGTTGGAGATGTTCTGCTCGGTGCGCAAGGCCAGGATCGGCACCGCTAGGCCGAGCGCGAGGGCCGCGGTGCCGAGCGCATCGGTGACGGCCTTTGCCAGCACTTGCCAGCGGCTGGGAGAGGCTTCGCCAAGCGCGCTCGCCATCGGCATCACACCTTCTCGACCTCGGGCTTGCCCAACAGACCGGAGGGCAAGAACACCAAGGTAATGGCGAGGATGCAGAAGGTGGCAACATCCTTGTAGTCGATGGAAAAATAGGCGGACCACAGCGTTTCGATCAAGCCGATCAGCAGGCCGCCCAGAACCGCGCCCGGCAGCGAGCCGATCCCCCCCAGCACCGCGGCGGTGAAGGCCTTGACGCCCGGAACGAAGCCGTCGCTGAAGCTGACGACGCCGTAGTAGATCATGAACAAGAGCCCGGCGACGGCGGCGAGCGCGGCGCCGATCACGAAGGTGAGCGAGATGGTCCTGTCGACGTCGATGCCGAGCAGCGCGGCCATGCGACGGTCCTGCTCGCAGGCGCGCTGCGCCCGGCCTAGGGCCGTCTTCTGCACGATGTACCAAAATGCCCCGAGCAAGAGGGCGGTGACGCCGACGATCAGTAACTGCTTGTAGGACAAGGTGACGGCGTAGGTCCCGCCCTCGTGCAGGGTGAGCACGGTGCCTAGAAACGACGGCACCGGCTTGTTGCGCGGGCCCTGCGTCACCTGCACCAGATTGGACAGGAAGATCGACATACCGATCGCCGAAATCAGCGGCGCCAACCGGAAAGATCCACGCAGCGGCCGGTACGCGAGGCGCTCGATCGCCCAAGCCCACAGCGAGGTCAAGAGCATGCCAAGCACCAGGACGATGACGAGCGCCAGCGCCAGGGAGGCAAAGCCGAGGACCTGGGTGAGCGCCAGCAGGAAGATGAGGGCGATGAAGGTCGAAAGCATGAAGACGTCACCATGGGCGAAGTTCACCATGCCGATGATGCCGAACACCATGGTGTAGCCGATGGCGATGAGGCCGTAGATCGACCCAAGCGTCACACCGTTGATGAGTTGCTGAAAGAAATATTCCATACGGGCTGCCTGCCTGTCCCCGAGTCACCACCGGCAAGCTAGCAGACCCCTCCGCGCTACGTCACCTTGCTCTGTCGGGGGGTAAGGGTTTGCGGGGAAGGCTGGCTCCGGCCTACCACATTCTCGAGCGGCCGGGCCCCAGGGCCGTGGACGGGCCGGCCGCAGGCGGGGCGGCAGCCCTCCAGGCCCGCGGGCCAGAAAAGCCGGCGGTCCTGAGCGCATTCCCCTTGGAGCCTCCGCTTAGAGCATATTGTGGGTGCCGTCGCAGTAGGGCCGGTCATCGGTCCCCTTGCAGCCGCACAGGTTCACCGTGCCGCTGGCGGTGGCCACAAAGCGCAGCGGTTCAAGGCTTGTGAGCTTATGGGAGCCGTCGCAAAAGGGCTGCTTGGCGGAGCGCCCGCAGGTGCACCAGAAATAGGCTTTCCCTTCCACAAGCTCCACCTGGTAGGGGCCCTTTTGGGCGCAGACCGGCTCGTCGGACATGGCTCGCCTCGGTTAAGCCTCGATCTTGACGTTAGGAGCGGCCGCCCCCGGGGCGCCGCTGCTGGGCGCACACGACCCCTCCGGGTCAGGTGACGTTGAGCTTTATCCTCTCGATGACCTTGTTGCCGCCGTCCTCGACCCAGGTGAACTCGAATTCGCCCGGCCCCGGCACCTTCATGAAGAAGGACAGATAAGGATTGGCGGAGATGCCGGCCTGCAGATCCGCCTTGAAGACCTCGTCGCCGGCAAAGGTCGCGGAGAAGGAATTGATGATGTTGCGCGGGATGATTTTGCCGTCCGGGTCCTTGCGCTGGCCCGTTTCCATGACATGGGAGATCAAGGTCTTGATCTCGATCAGATCGCCCGCTTTGGCAGCCTCGGGCAGCTTGACGCGTGGCTTGTTCATTTCCGCTCCTCCTTTGCGCTAGCCGCCGCAGCCACCGATCGTGACCTTTACAGTGCGTCGCCCGATCAGGAACTTACCGTCGCTGAGTTCGGCAAGCCCGATCACCTCCTGCGTGCGGGCCAGCCGCATGCGGCTGGCCGCCGAGGCCTTGCCCGACAGGGGGCTGAACCGGAAGGTGGCAACACCGGGCTGGGGATTTTCTGTGGCGATCACGTGGATCGCCTTGACGTAGTCGTTGGCCGTCATCGGGTTCTCGACGGAAACCGTGAGCGGCACGGTATTGCCGTTTTCGGCGATTTCCGGCAACTCCAAGGTGACCTTGCCCTCCACGGGTTTGGCATCCCCGACCAGGCTCTTCAAGGTCTGTTGCCAGGCGGGCTCGGTGGTCTGCGCGCTAAGCCGTCCGCGCCGAGACCGCAATCAGGGCCAGCGCCGCGGCGCCGGTCGCAAACTCGCGGCGATCGAGCAACGGGGTCGTCTGTGCGTCTGTCATCTCAAGTCCCAACTTTGGGCCCGGGCAATCCCGCATCCGGAGGAGGCCTCCAAGGGCGCCAGCGTCGACGGCTAAAAGATAAGCCCCGCGCCGGCTCTGCCTAGGGCCGGTGCAAGGACACCCAAACAAGGGGCCAGTATGCCTTGAACCGCGTGCGCAATCCACACTGTCAAGCGCTCGCGGCGCTGGCGCTGCTGCCGCCGGCCGCCTTTGCCGGCGGGCAATCTTCAGCCATACTCGCCAAGGCCAACTCTCCCAAGCGTTTTTTCCCATTGCGTGGTGTGAGAGTTGGCGGGGCGGGACTTTGCGCCGCGGGCAGATCCTGGCGATGGACTTCGGCGGTCTGCTGCCTGAAGCTGGCGGAAGCGACAATCCTGGTGCGGCGGATCTCAATCGAACCGGCGGTGTCGTCGGGGCAAGGTGGGCAGATGATTTCGAGGCGGGGCTTTGCACGGCTGCTGGGACGGGCGGGCGCCGGCACGCTGTCGATCGGCGCCTGGGCGCAATTTGCCTTTGCCCAGCGCGCGCCGCGCGTCGTCATCGTCGGCGGCGGGGCCGGCGGGGCCACGGTGGCGCACTATCTCAAAGCGGGTGCCGCCGAACTCGACGTGACGCTGATCGAAGCCAGGCAGATCTACAGCTCCTCGTTCTTTTCCAATCTCTACCTCGGCGGCTTGCGCCCGCTGGAATCCTTCAACCACAGCTATGTGGCCTTGCAGCGCCTCGGCGTGAAGGTGGTGCACGACCTGGCAACCGACGTCGACAGCGCCCGCAAAACCGTCAAGACGCGCGGCGGGCGCACCTACGGCTATGAGCGCCTGGTGCTCTCGCCCGGCATCGCCATGCAATACGAGTCGCTCCCGGGCTATTCGCACGAGACGGCGCGCGCGCTGCCGCACGCCTATACCACTAACCCGGCCGGCAAACGCAATTTGAAGCACCAGCTGCAGGCCATGCGGGACGGTGGAACGGTCGTCATCGCGGCACCCAACAACCCCTATCGCTGTCCCCCCGCGCCCTATGAGCGCGCCTGCATGATCGCGCACTACCTCAAGACCAAGAAACCCAAGTCTAAGCTCGTCATCCTCGATCCCAAGCGCAGCTTTGCCAAGCAGGACCTCTTCATCGAGGCCTTCGAACGCCACTACAAGAGCATCATCGAACTCAATCTCAGTACCGAGATCGACGATTTCTCCATCAGCAGCGTCGATGCCAAGAGCAAAGAGGTGCGCACCAGGGCGAATAAGCGCGTGAAGTTCGACGTTGCCAACATCATCCCGGCGCAGCGGGCCGGCGACATCGCCGGCAGGGCCGGCTGCACGGACGGGGACTGGTGCCCCATCGAGCCCGGCAATTTTGCCTCGAGGACCGTCAAGGACGTCTACGTATTGGGCGATGCGGCCGTTGCCGCCGACATGCCGAAGTCGGCCTTTGCCGCCAATAGCCAGGCAAAGGTGGTCGCCGGCGACATCCTCGCCCATCTTGTCGGCAAGGCGGAAATCCCTGGCCGCTATAGCAATACCTGTTGGTCGCTGCTGGCGCCCGACGACGGGGTTAAGCTCGGCGCCGACTACGTCCCCAAGGCGGGCAAGCTTGCCGCCGAGGGCGGCTTCATCTCCGAGCCAGGCGAGAGCGCGGAGCTGCGCCGGCAGACCTACCTTGAGAGCGTCGACTGGTATGAAAACATCACCACCGACATGTTTGCCCGCGTTCAGCGCGGCGCGGAGGCAAACAAGCGATAGATGCAAAAGCTGGCCGCGAACGGATCAGCCCCGCGCTTGGCGACCGCGCGGGTGAGAAAGACGCCGGCGCCTTTGGCGGGGCTGGGAACCGTGGGGATTGCGCGAAAGCCAAAAGGTCGCGGGCCCACCGCCAAGGTCGAGGTTTTGGCGCAAAAATGGCGAAGGGACTATACTGAAAGGTAGCGGCCGGCCTGATAAGCTTGCAGCAGGACGGTCGCAAGCGAGGTTTCAGGAGGTCCCTGGGTAGGTCCCTCGAGAGGGGAGGGGCGCGGAGACCGCGGACCCCCCGTGTCTTGTGGCAATCCCGCAGGGACCATGCCGCTGGGGAAGGTGCGCCGCGCGACCATGGGCCGGCCGAGGGGGGCCGGTCGGCGCCCCGCGACCGCCTTGAAATGTGAGGCTTTGGCATAATCTAGGTTGAGAGACTGGAGGCCATGATGGCGGAGGTCGTTTTCCTCGTTCTCTGCGTGGCGGGCGCCGTCGCGCTGGCCATGCACCGGGCGCCGCTGTGGGCCTGGGCGGCGGCGCTTGCCGGCGCAACCCTGATTTGGCAGACGGGCCTGTTGCACGGTGAGCTCGAGGAGCCCGCCTTTACGCTGCTGGGCCTGTTGGCCTGGGTGCCGGTCGCCGTCTTGGCCGGCTTGGCGATTGGGCCCGTGCGCCGCGCCGCGCTGATCGAGCCCGCCTTCCGCAACATCAAGGCCCTGCTGCCCAAAGTCTCCGCCACCGAGCAGGAGGCCCTCGATGCCGGCACCATCGGCTTTGACGCAGAACTGTTCTCGGGCACCCCCGATTGGCAAAAGCTGCGCGACGTTCCCCCGATCACGCTGAGCGAGGAAGAAAAGGCCTTTCTCGACGGGCCGACGAGCGAGCTGTGTCGGATGGTGGACGATTGGGCGATCCGCCACAACCTCAAGGAAATCCCCGCCGAGACTTGGAGTTTCATCAAGCAGCACGGCTTTCTCGGCATGCTGATTTCCAAGGAGCACGGCGGGCTCGGCTTCTCGCCGCAAGCCCAATCGCTGGTGCTCGGCCGCATCGCCTCACGCTCGCCCGACGTGGCGAGCCTGGTGATGGTGCCGAATTCGCTGGGGCCCGGCGAACTGATCGAAAAATACGGCACGCCCGAGCAGAAGGAGCACTACCTGCCGCGATTGGCCAAGGGCATCGAGATCCCCTGCTTTGCGCTGACCGGTCCCACCTCTGGATCCGACGCGGCCACCATGCGCGACGTCGGTTACGTCAGCAAGGGCCGACACGCCGGCAAGGAGGTGATCGGCATCAAAGCATCCTGGGAAAAGCGCTACATCACGCTCGCACCGCAGGCGACGCTGATCGGGCTTGCCGTGCGTCTGATCGATCGCGACAACCTGCTGGGGCGCGGCGAAGAGCTGGGCATTACCGTGGTGCTGGTCCCCGCGGATCATCCGGGCGTCGAGATCGGCCGCCGCCACCTGCCGAGCGGCGCCGCCTTTCCGAACGGCCCAATTTGGGGACGCGACGTCTTCATTCCGATCGAGTGGGTGATCGGCGGCGAGAACTTGGTGGGCCAAGGTTGGCGCATGCTGATGGAGTGCCTGGCCGCGGGCCGCTCCATTTCCCTGCCGTCGTCGGCGGCGGCGGGGGCAAAATCGCTGCTGCGCAATACCAGCGCCTATGCCCGCATCCGCAAGCAGTTCGACCTGGCGATCGGCAAGATGGAAGGGCTGCAGGAGCCGCTGGCGCGCCTGGTCGAGAATGCCTACGTGATCGAAGCCGCCCGCGCGGTGACGGCGGCCATGGTGAGCCGCGGCGAAAGGCCCTCAGTGCTGTCCGCGATCATGAAGTACCAGACCACCGAGCGCATGCGCCGCTCGGTCAACGACGCCATGGATCTGCATGGCGGCCGTGCCATCTGCGATGGGCCCAGCAACTACCTGCAATCGGCCTATCAGATGATGCCCGTCGCCATCACGGTTGAGGGCGCCAATATTCTGACGCGCTCGCTGATCATCTTTGCGCAAGGTGCCTTGCGCTCGCATCCCTATCTCTACCAGGAGATCCAAGCCTGCCAGGATGCCAACGCGCAACGGGGCTTGGCCCAATTCGAAGCCGCATTCTGCAACCACGTGGCATTTTCCCTCGCCAACACCTGCGGCGCCCTCTTTCACAACCTCACCTTCGGTCTGTTCGGTTCCGTTCCCGACAAAGCCTATGGCACGGCGGAGTGGTATCGGCAGTTATGGCGGGCCGCGCGCAACTTTGCCTTTGTCGCCGACCTGACCGTGGCAGTGCTCGGCGGCGGTCTCAAAACCAAGCAAAAGCTGACTGGCCGCCTCGCCGATGCGCTTTCCGAGCTGTATTTGCTGGCCTGCGTCATCAAGCGTTACGAGGATGATGCCAAACCGGCCAACGACCGGCATATCGTGGCGCTGTGCGCGCGCAACGGGCTTTATCGCTTCCAGGAGGCGCTGCGCGGTACCATCGACAACTTTCCAATCGCGCCGGTGCGCTGGTTCATGCGCGCCGTCGTGTTTCCCTTAGGAAGCCACTACAAGGCCGCCCCGGATTGGCTGGGCCAGCAGGTGGCCGAGCTGGTATTGGTGCCGGGCGAGGTGCGCGATCGTCTTACGCGCTTCATCCATGTCTCACGCAACCCAAACGATCCGACCGGTCTCCTGGAAGTGACGTTTGCCAAGGCGGTCGAGGCCGAGGCCGCCGAAAGGAAGCTCGATCGCGCGGTTCGGGCCGGCACCGTGCGGCGCGTGCATGGCAACGATTGGATCGGCGAGGCCGTCGCCAAGGATGTGCTCACGCAGAGCGAGGGCCAAATGCTGCGCGAGCTGGAAAAGCTGACCGCGCGTGCCATCGCCGTGGACCACTTCGACCCGGCCGAGGTGCGGCCCCATTACTTGACGCCCGGTCACAATGCGCGGGCGATGCAGAGTGCGGCAGAGTGAGGTAAACACCATGACTGAGATGCAAGGCTTGCGGGACTGGCGCTGCTCGGTTGATCCCCAGGGCATTGCCTGGGCGGTGTTCGACCGCGAGGGCGAGAGCCAGAACTCGCTCGGCCAGCGGCCGCTGGAGGAACTGGCTCAAATCGTCGATTGGGCCGAGCGTGGGGCGCGGGACAAAGGCATTCGCGGGCTGGTGCTGAGCTCGGGCAAGGAGAAGGGTTTCATCGTCGGCGCCGACGTGCGCGAGTTCGAACAGATCACGAGCGAGCAGCAGGTCATCGATGGCGTGAGCCTCGTCAACACCCTCCTCGATCGCATCGAGCGCATGCCGGTGCCGGTGGTGTGCACCGTGCACGGCTTCTGCCTGGGCGGAGGACTCGAGCTGGCACTCGCCTGCCATTGGCGCATCGCCACGCGCGAAGACGCAACGCGCTTGGGCTTTCCCGAGGTGAGGCTCGGGATTTTTCCAGGCTTCAACGGCACCGCACGCTCGATCCGCCAGGTCGGGGCGCTATCGGCCATGCAGATGATGCTGACGGGTTCGATGCTCCGCGCCGGCGCCGCGCGCCGCGCCGGCCTGGTCGATGAGCTGGTGGCAAGTCCCCTCAATCTGGCCTGGGCCGCGCGCCGGGCCATCTTGAGGAACCGCAAGTCGAAAGCCGCCGGTGGTTGGCAGGCGCTGTTACGTTTCGCGCCGGCGCGCGGGTTGCTGGCGAACAGGCTGCGCGCCGAGACCGCCAAGAAAGTGCGCGAGGACCACTATCCCGCGCCTTTCCGCCTGATCGACCTGTTCGAGGCGCATGCCGGCAACCTCGAGGAGATGAAGCTTGCCGAGACGCGCGCCTTCGCGCCGCTCATGCTGAGCGACACTTCGCGCAACCTGCGCCGCGTCTTCAAGCTTTCCGAGATGATGAAGGCGCAGGCGCCCAAGGACCTCGCCTTCAGGCCGCTGCGCGTGCACGTCGTCGGTGCCGGGGTGATGGGGGCCGACATCGCCGGCTGGTGCGTGGCCGCCGGCATGGAAGTGTCTTTGCAGGATCTGAACGAGGAGCAGATCAAAAAGGGCCGCGAGGCACAGAAGAAACTGTTCGCCCGCAAGTTCAAGACCAGGCCGCAACGCGAGGCGGCCATGGTGCGGCTGATCGCCGATCCCAAGGGTCTTAATATCGGCCGCGCCGACGTGGTGATCGAGGCCATCGTCGAGAAGCTCGAGAGCAAGCAAGGTCTGCTCAAGTCCATCGAAGCGAAGCTGAAGGGGGGCGCGGTGCTGGCGACCAACACCTCCTCGATCGAGATCGAAAAGATTGCCGAGGCGCTCACCGATCCGGGTCGCTTGATCGGCATTCACTTCTTCAACCCGGTGGCGCAGATGCCGCTGGTCGAGGTGGTCCGCGGTGCCAACAGCAGCGCCGAACAAGTGGCCAAGGGCTGCATCTTCGTCACCGCCATCGACAAGCTGCCGCTGATCGTCAAGAGCAATCCCGGCTTCTTGGTGAACCGGGTACTGGCGCCCTACATGATGTCGGCCTTGCAGCGGTTGGAACGGGGCGAGGCCAAGGAGAAGATCGACCAGGCGGCGCGCGTGTTCGGCATGCCGATGGGACCGATCGAGCTGGCCGATACCGTCGGCCTCGATGTGTGTGCCCATGTCGGCAGCATCCTCAAGCTGTCCCCCGTGGGCGGAACCAAGCTCGATCAGATGGTCGCTTCCGGCAAGCTCGGCAAGAAGTCGGGCGAGGGTTTCTATGTCTGGAAGGACGGCAAACCCGAAAAGGCCAAGCCCGAGCAACCCTATGACCGGTTCGAGCTGGAGCGGCTGGGTCGCGAATTGGTCGATCCGCTGATCCGCGAATGCGAACGTTGCCGCGACGAAAAGGTCGTCGACAGCGCCGACCTGGTCGATGCGGGCGTGATCTTCGGCAGCGGTTTTGCGCCGTTCCGCGGCGGCCCGTTACATTTCCGGGCCAACGAGCAGAAATCCAATGTCGAGCCGCTGCGGCGCACCGCGGCGGCCTGACAGCGACGACCGAGCTGGGACATTTGTTGGGCGCCGCCGCCGGCGGGCCCCGCGAGGAGCTTGAGCATGGAACAAACATTGCGGCGGGTTGGCGTGGTCGGAGGCGTACGCATTCCCTTCTGCCGTTCCAATACGCTTTTTGCCGATCAATCCAACCTGGCGATGTTGACGGCGGCGCTGAACGGCCTGGTCGACAAGTACAACTTGAAGGGGGTGCACATCGACGAGGCGATCGGCGGCGCGGTCGTCACCCATTCCAAGGATTGGAACCTGGCGCGTGAGGCGGTGCTCGGCAGCAAGCTGGCAGCATCCACGCCCGGCATCACCCTGCAGCAGGCCTGCGGCACCAGCCTGCAAGCGGCGATGATCCTGCAGGCCAAGATTGCGACCGGACAGATCGAATGTGGCATCGCCATGGGCTCCGATACGACCTCGGATGCACCGATCGTCTTCAAGGAGAAGTTCGCACACCGGCTGGTCGAAGCGCAGAACGCCAAGTCGTTCGGCCAGCGCCTCGCCGCCTTCAAGGGTTTTTCCCCGGCCGAGCTGGCACCGCAGCCGCCGAGCGTCAGCGAGCCGCGCACGGGGCTGTCGATGGGTCAGCACACAGAGTTGATGGCCCAGGAGTGGCACATCTCGCGCAGCGAGCAGGACCGGTTCGCCATGGAGAGCCATCGCAAGGCCGCCGAAGCCTACCGCTCGGGCTATTTCGACGACCTCGTCGTGCCGTTTGCCGGCGTCTTTCGCGACAACAACCTGCGTGAGGACATGAACTTGGACCGGCTCGCCACCCTGAAGCCGGCGTTCGACAAATCCGAGCGCGGCACCTTGACGGCGGCCAACTCGACGCCGTTGACCGACGGTGCGGCCTGCGTCCTGCTAGCCTCGGAAACATGGGCCGCCAGCCGCGCCCTGCCGATCGCCGCCTATCTGACGCACGCGCAGACCGCCGCCAACAACTTTGTGGCGGGCGAGGGCCTGCTGCTGGCCCCCACCATTGCCGTGGCGCGGATGCTCGAGCGCGCCCAGCTCAGTTTGCAGGACTTCGACTTTTACGAGATCCACGAAGCGTTCGCCGCGCAGGTGCTCGTCACCCTAAAAGCCTTCGAGGACGCGGCCTATTGCAAGACCTTTCTCGGCCGCGATGCGCCGCTGGGGTCGATCGACCGCAGCAAGCTCAACGTCAAAGGCTCGAGCCTGGCGTTCGGCCATCCCTTTGCGGCCACCGGGGCGCGCATTATCGCCAATCTCGGCAAACTCTTGTCCGAGCACGGCGGCCGGGGGCTGATTTCGGTGTGCACCGCGGGCGGCATGGGCGTGGCTGCCATCATGGAAAGCACTCAGGCGGCAACCATGAAGGCCGCCGCCTGAGGTTGCGCCCTGGCGGGCGCCGGTCAAAGTTGGGTCCTGCCCGAGCCCCCGCGCACCGGCGAGGGCTGCGGTCAAGACCCGTTGCTGGTTACTTGCCCTCGTCGGTACAGGAGAAAATCGGGCGACCACCTTGGCCGCTGTCGATCCAACCTGTGACCTTGCAATCGGCCGCGCTGGCCGACGCCGCTGCCCCAGCCAACAGGGACAGCCCTAGTAGGGCGCCAACAATTATTCTCATGATCATCTCCTCCTATGTTGTCTGGCCACGATCGTGTGGCCGACAGCACAAGCGCACGTGGGCGGCGCAAGTCCCGGCCGCAACGGCGCCTCACCGAGCATTGAGCAAACGTGATCCTCATGCCGTTTGCGCATGCCGCCGATGCGGCCGGCGCGGGGTCGAGGGCGCGCAGAGCGCGAGACAAGATGGGCAGCTCCGCCGCCGGCGCACAACGGCGCGCTTTAGGCGCGCCCTTAGGGCCGGGCTTCAGGGCCGCCCGCGCGGCCGTCCGCCGCGCGCTCGGCGAGGAACCCGGTCGCAAGCGCGCGCGCCCATTCGTCGCGGCCGTTTTCGGCGGCCCGTCGCGACGCCGCCGACCAGTCATAGGGAACGGCCATGAGGTCTACGCGCCAACCCGATTCGGTTTGCTGCAACAGGCCATAGCGGGCGTGCGGGCTGCCCGCCTCCGAGACATGGGCCGGCGGCGTTGGATCGAAATAGCCCGGGCAGCCGACCGAACCGGGATTGACGATCAGCAGGTTTTGCCGCGTGCGCACGACGCGGGCCTGATGGGAGTGTCCACATAGAATAACTGCCGCGCTGGGCTCGCCCAGACGTGGGCCAAGCCGGTCGGCGGCGGCCGGCAACAGGCGTCCTTCGACTACGTCCTCAAGCAGGTACTCAAGGTCGCTGCGCGGCGTGCCATGGATCGCGAGGACGTCGAGGTCGAGCCGCAGCTGGGGCGGCAGGCGCCCGAGGCTTGCAATCTGCGCCGCCGTCAGCTGGTCGAAGGCAAAGGCATCGGAAGGCCCCATGCTTGCGCGCTCGATTTCGCCAAGCCAGCGGTCGTGGTTGCCGCGAACGGTGGGCAGCGCCAGCCGCTGCAGCTCGGCCATGGTTTCGCGGGGCCATAGCGGCCCCGACACGCAGTCGCCGAGATTGACGATGTCGGCGACGCCCAAGGCCCGGATGTCGGCCAGCACGGCTTCGAGTGCGGCGATGTTGCCGTGAATATCAGCAATGATGGCAAGTTTTTGCATGCGCGGTTGGCGCCGAGCCACGCCCCATTGACCCTCATCTTGGCTTTGGCCGCCGTGCCTCTTCGGCTTTGAGCTCTTTCTTGGATAGTTTGCCGATCATCGTCTTGGGGAGGGCGTCGCGAAATTCGATCTCGGCGGGCATTTCAATCTTGGAGAGCCTGCCCTCGAGATGCCGGCGAATGTCGTCGGCGGTGGCCACCATTCCCGCCTTCAGCTTGATGAAAGCCTTGGGCGCTTCCCCCCGGTACTCGTCCTGGATGCCGATCACCGTCACTTCCTCGACGGCGCGATGCTGGTAGATCGCCTCCTCGATGCGGCGGGGGTAGACGTTGTAGCCCGAGCAGATGATGAGGTCCTTAATGCGGTCGACGATGAAAATAAAGCCTTCCTCGTCCATGACGCCGACGTCGCCGGTGCGTAGGAAATCGCCGACGAACTGATTGGCCGTCTCCTCGGGTTTGCGCCAATAGCCCCGCATCACCTGGGGGCCTTTGACGCAGATTTCGCCCTTTTCGCCGAGCCCGACCTCCTTGCTGGGGTCGGCCAGGTCGCGCAGGGAGACGATGGTGCCGGGCAATGGCTGGCCAATTGAGCCCTCCTTCACGGGCCCCTCGACGGGATTGCAGGTGACGCTGGGGGAGGCTTCGGTCAGGCCGTAGCCTTCCACGACCTTGCAGCCCGTCAGTTGCTCGAACCTTTGCTTCAGTTCCACCGGCAGCGGTGCCCCGCCCGAGACGCAATATTTGAGCGAGGCGAGATCGAAGCTCTTGAGCCGCGGATGGTTCAGGATGGCGGTGAACATGGTCGGCACCCCCGGCATGACCGTAGGCTTGCCCCTGTCGATCAGCTTCATGGCATCGTCGAGCACGAAGCGCGGCATGATAATGAGCTCGGTGCCTTGCGACACGGCAAAGTTCATGACCGCGGTCATGGCGAACACATGAAAGAAGGGTAGCACCGCCAGCGCGCGCTCCCGTCCGTGTTCGAGATTGACGGCCCAGGCGGCGCTCTGCTGGCAGTTAATCGAGATATTGGCGTGCGTCAGCATCGCCCCTTTGGGCGTGCCGGTGGTGCCGCCGGTATATTGCAACACCGCGACATCGTTGGCGGGATCGACGGGGACCGCGCGGGGGTCGGCCTCGTTGTCCATGACCGTGGCATCGAGGATTACCTTGGCGGCAACCGGCGATTTGTCCGGCCGCGCTATGTCCTTGCCTTTAAATAGCTTGAACAGCACCGATTTGGCGCCGGGGAGCAGGGCCGGGAAGCTTGCGACGATGGCGCGCGGTAGCGTGCCGGCTTCGAGCAGGGCTTGCACCTTATCGAACAGCACCTTGAGATCGAGGGTGATGAGAAGCTCGGTCTCGCTGTCGCGCAGCTGAAAGGTCAGTTCCTCCAGCGTATAAAGGGGATTATAGTTAACGACCGTGCCGCCGGCTTTGAGAATGCCATAGTAGTAAATGAGGTAGGTGGGGCTGTTGGGCAGCAACAGTCCAACCTTGCTGCCTTTGCGGACCCCCAACGCCTTGAGGCCTGCGGTCGCCTGTCCGACGCGCTGGCCGATCTCGCGGTAGGTGAGGGTTTTGCCCAGAAAATTTGTGCAGGGGCGCGCGCCGTATTTCTGAACGGCGCTATCGAGCAAGTCGTAGACGGCCACGGGCTTAAAGGCCGCGTTCCAGTCGACGCCCTCAGGGTAGCGCTTGAGCCAGGGATGGGAGGGCGCTTCCCCTTCCGCTGTGCTGCCCAGCCGCGCGCCTGGCGACATTTTTGCGGTTTCCTCTAGGCTTGAAGAGCGGTCTCACACCCATCATGTGTGGCAGGGCACACATTTGCATTAACCGCCTGCCCTGCCATTGAACACGCTTTTGCCGGCGATGGCCAGATTGGGGGTGGAACCGGCGCAGGAACCAAAGAGCAACCAAGGGAGCCTATCGGCGGGGCCATCTGCTGGACTTATCGGGGTTTTCCGTATATGTGACGCCTCGAATTGACCATCCGGGGTGCCCGGATCGTGTTAAGGCCATCAGCTAACAAAGGTCCCGACTTGCCTGGCAGGGCACGGATTGGGAGAACGCAATGGACGACGTGGCAGGTAAGATTGTCGATATCCTGAAGAAGCATATGAAGGAGCCCAGGGATGACATTGGGCTTTCTACCGCGCTCACGGACCTGAAGATCGAATCCCTCGATCTTGCCATGATCGTGTTCGACATCGAGGATACCTTCGGCATCGAAATCCCCTATAACGCCAATGAAGAAGCGTCGGATTTCAAGACCGTCGGCTCGGTGGTGGAGCGGGTTCGCGGTTTGATCGAGAGTTCCGGGGCGGCCCCGGCTAAGGCTTGAGTGGCCGGGCGCGCCCACGCTGGCCCTCCAAAGCGCCCAATTTTTTGGTCTGAACACAGGAAACCCGCATAAATGGTGATGTCTGGCGCACCGCGCCGCGTCGTTGTTACCGGCATGGGCGTGGTGACGCCGATCGGCACGACGGTGGCGGAATTCTGGGCGGGCTGCCGCGAGAGCCGGGTTGGCGTCGGGCCGCTGGGCGGCTTCTCCGTGGAAGATCTGAAAATCCTGATCGCCGCCCAGATCAAGGCGTTCGACCACAAGGCGAGGCTCGGCCACTTTAAGCGCGACAAGATCATCCTGCACGTGGACCGCTACTCCTGGTTCGCGGCTGCGGCCGCCGACGAGGCCATCAAGCAGGCCGGCCTGGAAGTTCCCTTTGCCAACGGCTATCGCGTGGCTTGCATCATCGGCTCGGGCGCCGGTGGCCTGCAGACCATAGAGACGTCCTACCGCGACCTTTTCATCCTGAAGAAGAAGGCAACCCATCCGCTGACGCTGTTGCGTTTCATCGGCTCTTCCGCGGCCGCCCATGTCGGCATCGAGTACGGCATCAAGGGGCCGACTTTTGCCACCTGCAGCGCCTGCTCTACGGCCGCGCATGCCATCGGCATCGGCATGGACTACATCCGCCACGGCATGGCCGACGTCGCCATCGTCGGCGCCTCCGAGGCGGTGATAAATTACGGTGTGATGCGCGCCTGGCAGGCCATGCACGTGCTGTCGCCGGAGGGCATCTTTCCCTTCGCCAAACGGCGCAACGGCACCGTGCTGGGCGAGGGTGCCGGTATCCTGGTGCTGGAATCGGATGAGCACGCCAAGCGCCGCGGCGCCAAACCGCTGGCCGAATTGATGGGCTTCGGCATGACCTCCGACAGCAAGGACATGGTCAATCCGGACATCGAGGGGCCGAGCGAGGCCATGCGACTGGCTCTGGCCGACGCAAAACTGGCACCCGGCGACATCGACTACCTCAACGCCCACGGCACGGCCACGACCATCAACGACAAAAACGAGACCAACGCCATCAAGAACGTGTTCGGCAAGCACGCCTTTGAGCTCGCCGTATCCTCGACCAAATCGATGCACGGACATCCCTTGGGGGCCGGGGGCGGCATCGAGGCCGTCGCCTGTGTCAAGGCCATGCAGGAAAACTGGGTGCCACCGACGGCAGGTCTCGACGAACCTGACCCCGACTGCGATCTCGACTACGTACCCAACGTCGGCCGCGACAAGGCGGTGACCTACGCCATGTCGAACTCATTCGCGTTTGGCGGCCTCAATGCCGTGTTGGTGTTCGGTCCGCCACCGCACTGAGCCGGCCTCCGGTTCGTCTCACTGCCACCCTTTCTGCGTGTGCCAAGCGCGCCATCGGGCGCGTGCGCTGCGCGTTGGTTGACGAGCTGCTTGCTGATTGCTCGCTGGCCCTTGAACTCAGCGCCGCAGCAATCTTGTCGCCGGGCGGGCTCGACATGTCCCCGCGTGGTGGGCCCGGCAGGACTCGAACCTGCAACCAGACGGTTATGAGCCGCCGGCTCTAACCATTGAGCTACGGGCCCCAGGGGAAGCGTCTCTATAACACCCGCGGGCGTCGGCGTGGAATGGCCGCGGCGCGGCATGCTTCAGCCAAAAAACCTGTGTATCCTGGTGGGGAACGGCCGGGCTATGACGAGGATGACATGGGTACACACAACTTGGCGGTTGCCCTGGGGAGTACCCTGTTGGCAACCTTCCTTTGCGCCGCAGGGGTGGTGATGGCGGCAGAGCCGGACCGGCAGCACGACCGCACGGTCAGCGTTTCGGCAACGGGCAGCGTGGCGGCCGAGCCCGATCTTGCAACCATCTCGACGGGGGTCGTCTCGGAAGCCGATACGGCGCGCGAAGCCTTGTCGCGCAACACCGCGACGATGGCCAAGGTGATCGAAGGCCTGAAGGCGCTCGGCATTTCCGCCCAGGACATTCGCACCACGGCGGTCAACGTCGAACCGCGCTACCGCAGCGCCAAAGATCAGGCCCCAGCCATTGTTGGCTACCAGGTCGTCAATCAGGTGCGCATTACGGCGCGCGATTTGAAGCGGCTGGGCGAGGTGCTGGATCAGATCGTCAGCCTCGGCGTCAATCAAGTCGGCGGTATCGCCTTCGAGGTGTCGAAGGCCGAGGAACTGAGGGATGAGGCGCGCAAGGCGGCGATGGCCAACGCGCTGCGCCGAGCGCGGCTTTATGCCTCCAGTGCCGGCGCCGAGATCGGACCGGTGGTGACGATTTCGGAAGATGCACCCGCACCCGGCCCGCGCCCAATGGCGCGCACCTCGCTGGCCGCTGGCGATGTACCGATCGAACCCGGGACCCAGCGGCTCGAGGTGAAAATCCACGTCACCTGGGCCCTGCGCTAGTGGACCCGGGCGCCGGTCGTGCGGCATGGGGGGCATGGTGATCGGGGGCGGCGCGAGCAGCCTGTTGCGCGGCAAACCGGAGAACGGCCACCACCGCGTCACCTTCGTCGAACTGTTCTTCGACCTGGTGTTCGTTTTTGCCGTCACCCAGCTCTCGCACGCCCTGCTCGAACACCTGTCCCTGCTTGGTGCCCTGCAAACGGCGCTGCTGCTGCTGGCGGTGTGGTGGGTGTGGATCTACACCTCCTGGGTCACGAACTGGCTCGATCCAGAGACGACCCCGGTTCGGCTCATGTTGTTCGCCCTGATGCTGGGGGGCCTCGTGCTCTCGACGTCGCTGCCCAAGGCCTTCGACGCGCAGGGCTGGGCCTTTGCCGGCGCCTACGCGGCCATGCAGGTCGGTCGCTCGCTCTTCATGCTCTGGGCGCTGGCCGGCCGTAGCCCCGGCAATTTTCGCAACTTCCAACGCGTTAGCCTCTGGTTCGGCCTATCGGCACTGTTCTGGCTCGCCGGGGCCTGCGTGGACCCCAGCCAGCGCCTGGTGCTCTGGACGCTGGCCCTGATCCTCGACTACGCCTCGCCCGCGCTCGGGTTCTGGACGCCGGGCTTGGGTCGATCAAGGACCGCGGATTGGGACGTGGAAGGCGGCCACCTGGCCGAGCGCTGCGGCCTGTTCGTGATTATCGCGCTGGGCGAGTCGATCGTTGTCACGGGGGCGAAGTTCGCCGACCTGCCCTGGACGGGGACGACGGTGGCGGCATTCCTCGTCGCCTTCTTCGGTACGGTGGCCATGTGGTGGATCTATTTCAACATCGGTGCGGAGCGGGCCAGCGCCCGCATCATGGCCTCGTCCGATCCCGGCCGCCTGGCCCGACTGGCATACACGTATCTGCATATCGTGCTGATTGCCGGCATTATCGTCAGCGCCGTCGCCGACGAGCTCGTCCTTTCGCATCCGCTGGGGCATACCGAGCCCTCGACCGTCGCCGTCATCCTCGGCGGACCGGCGCTCTATCTCCTCGGCAATATTTTGTTCAAACGGACAACCGCCAGTCGCCTGGCGCTCTCCCATCTCGTGGGCCTCGCCCTGCTCGCGGCTTTGGGTGCGGCGGCGACATCCCTCCCTCCCCTCCTGCTGGGAGCCGCCTCCACGGTGGTGCTGGTCATCGTCGCCGCCTGGGAAACCTGGTCGCTGCAGGGGCATGCCGCGGCCGCGCCCAGCCGTGATCCAGCGGCCTCCTCATGACTTGAAGACGCGCGCGATGTCAGCAAGGCATTGGCGAAAAGCGGTGAGGTCGGCCATATCGGCGGTACCCTGGTGTCGGATCAGCGCGCAGCCCGAAGCAATGACGGCCATCTCCAGCATCAGGTTATCGCCGAGGTCATGATCCTCGACGGCGCATTCCGGCCGGTCGGAATCCTCAAGCGTCGATCGCCGCGCGCGAAAGGCCGTGGCGCGGGCGTGGTAGTTCGCCGCCACGTTGGTATAAGCCGACACCGGCCGTCCCAGGCCACGCATGAAACCCACTTCGAAGGCCGTGCCGGCATCGGCGGACACACCCCGGAACGGCGTCAGGTTGGCGATCATGGCATCGCACGAACGCATCAGCGCCGTGTTGGCAGCAAAAATGCGCTCCGCCTGCACGCGCTTGCTAAGGCCCTCCAGCGCGAGGGCCGCATCATAAGGAAATACCCCTTCGAAGCCGGCGGCCGTGAGCAATCGGCACTTGGCGGTGCCAAGGGCGCGAGCGCTCGGGAGGAAGACTTCGGGTCCCGCCAGATAAATGCGTCGCAGCGGCGCGGTCCTCTTCATCGCGCCGTCCAGCCTCCCAAGTGGCTCCGCGAAAGCGGCTGGCGTTTCTGGGCGGCCTCGCAGCGGTCTGTCCTCATTAAAGGCTCTCCAAGTCGTGGCGGGGGCGGTAGCATGCTCCGGGATGGGATGGCACACAACCGTTGGCGCCGGCAGCTCGGTCTGGCGCTGGCCGGCGCACAAATGCAGCGCTCTCGCCCGCCAGCCCCCCGCGCGCCCCTATGTCGCTGCGCGCGCAATGGCCCGATGTTGGCTATTCAGGGGTAGGTCGGCCGGGCAAAGTTTTGTATCTCCTAGCAGACCCAGCGGCCCGCTGGCACTCGCCCTGCCAGCCGTCGCCGAGCCAGCCGCCGCCGACCTCACCCCGAGCCCCCCCATTGCAGCAGCATGACCCCGTTGCCCCGCTCCCGCCATCCCAATCGCCGGCGCGCGACCCAGTCTTTTACGGCTGGTATGTGGTAGCGGCGATCGCGCTCATTACGACGACGACGTCCGGCCTGGCCTTTTACAATCTCTCGATCCTGCTCGCCGCCTTCGTCAGCGAGCGTGGCTTTCCGGTCGCGCTGGCCTCCAGCGCCACGGCGACATTTTTTCTCGCCAGCGGCGTCGGTGGTGCCATCGCCGGGCGCCTCGTCGATCGCATCGACGCCCGTATCGTCATTGCCGTCAACGCCAGCCTCGGCGCGATCGTGCTGGGCTCGGTTGGCCTGCTCTACGAAGCATGGCAGCTTTTCTTGTTCCATGTTGTCTTCGGCTTTGCACACGGCTCCAGCGGATTGGTGCCGGTTACCACGGTGCTCGCGCGTTGGTTCAACGTGCGCCGGGCGCTGGCGTTTTCCGTGGCATCGACCGGCCTGTCGTTGGGCGGCATCGTCATTGCCCCGATCGTTGCCGTCGGCATCCAGCAGCTCGGTCTGGCCGGGGCGGCGCCGTACATGGGGGCCGCACTTTTCCTGGGCGTCGTACCGGTCACGCTCCTGGTGCTGCGCCCCTCGCCGCAGGCCATGGGCCTGGCCGCCGATGGGGCGCCGCTGGCCAGCAACAAGGCCGACACGCCCGCCGGCGGCTCGACCCCTTTTGCGGACGCCATCCGCACGCGCTACTTCTACGCCGTCTCGATCGCCTATCTCTTTCTGCTCGGTGCGCAGGTCGGCGCCATCGCCCATCTCTACCGCCTGGTCAGTGGCCGCACCGGTGTCGAGACGGCCGCCCTGGCGCTGGCCAGCATGGCCATGGCCAGCACCATCGGTCGTCTTCTCGGTGGGCTCATCACATTGCGGCTGCCCGTCAGGACCTTCGCACTGGCGCTGATGGCCGCGCAGGCCCTCGGCCTGGCGCTGCTGGCGGTCAGCTACGAGCCCGTGCTCGTGCTCTCCAGCGTGATCCTGTTTGGCCTCACCATCGGCAATTCGCTGATGATGCATCCCCTATTGCTGGCGGAGACGTTTGGCACGCGCGACTACGGCCGGATCTACTCGACCAGCCAGCTCGTGACCATGGCCGGCGTCGCGGGCTGCCCCGCCTTGATTGGTATGGTCTATGAGATCAGTGGTGGCTATGCCGCGCCATTCCTCGGGGTTGCCGCCCTCACCATGATCGGATTTGCCGTCCTTGCCACCGGCGGGACGGTGCGGCGCTGAGCGCACCGCCATCGACGCCGCGCCATGCCCGTCATCAGCTCGATTGCGCCATGCCCGATCCAATCGGCCTGTGCTCCGGGACACAGCGCGATTTTGTCGCTGTCGATACCCTGCCACTGGGATGCGACGGGCGCTGGCGGCAAGCCGAAGGAAGAGGCATGGCTCATGACGGATCATCCGAGATTTGAGCGTGTAGAGGGCCCTGTCGAGACGCAGCACGATCGCTACCACGGCGGCGCGCTCGTTGCCTTTGTCCTTCGGCTTGCCGATCTGTGGGCGCTGCGGCGCCCACTGCGTTGGGCAAGCCTGCCCTGGCGCGCGCCCGACGCCGGCAGGGAGGCGCTGGGCGTCCGCCGTGCTCGCCGGCGCGTGCTGCTGACGGGCGTGATCATGCTCGCCGTCGTACTTGCGGTGACGCTGTGGCTGCCCGCCAAGCGCGATGGGACCCCGCAGTCGCTGCCGCGGCAACCAGACAAGCTCGCGCTCTGCCCCGCCTGAGCCCCGTCCCCGGCTTTCAGTTTGAAAGTGGGGTGTCCCCAGCGCCCCCTTTACGCTTGCAGGGGCTTTTTTCTAGATCTAGAGCAAGGCTCTTTTGACTTTCAGGCGTATGCTTTGGAGCGCAATGGGCGCTGGCGTCGGTTCGCCGCGGTGGCTTGACGCGGCCGGACGCCGGCCCAGCCTCAAGCGCGCCGTGCCGCCGCTGAGGCATGAAGCGCGCACGCGCGCCAACGTCTGGGCCCGCGCCGGCGAAAAAATGGTTCGGGGCGGCGCCATCTCCCGGCGCGCCGCCCTCAGGTGGCGGCGGCGATTTGCCGGCGTCCCGCCTGTCGCAGCATCAAAAAGCCGACGATTGAGACGTTCAGCAGGTTCCAGGCAATGCCATTGCTGAAGGCCTGGGCGTACGAACCCGTCAGGTCGAAAATTGCACCGGACAGCCAGCCCCCGAACGCCATGCCGACAATGGTGGCCATCACCGCCAGACCCACGCGCGTGCCGGCTTCCTGCGGGGCAAAGAAATCGCGCACGATCACGGCATACATCGGGATGATGCCGCCTTGCACCAGGCCGAAGAAAGCCGAGATCACATAAAGCGAGGTGAGCCCATCGAACCAGAGGTAAAACAACAGCGCTGAGGCCTGCAGGGCGGAACCCAACAGCATGGTCGCCAGCCCGCCGATGCGATCGGCAATGAAACCCGAGCCGATGCGGCTGATGATGCCGAAGCCCAACATGACGGAGAGCATCTCGGCGCCGCGTGTCACCCCGTAGCCGAGGTCACCACAATAGGCGACGATGTGCACCTGCGGCATCGACATGGCCACGCAACAGGCCAGGCCAGCGACAAGGATTAAAGCCTGCAGTACGCCTGGCGATAGCCCGAGCGAATTGCGCGCGGCGCCAAGATCGGCATCCGTCGGGCCCTCAGACAGGGCGATGCGCGGCTTGAGCAGCGTGATGAGCGGCAGCATACTGATTAGGCAGAATAGGCCGATGCCGACTTGCGTCTGCCGCCAACCATCGCTGGCCACGAATTGGTTCACGATCGGCGGCCAGAGCGTACCCGCGAGGTAGCTGCCGGTGGCGCAGATCGACACGGCCAAACCCCGCCGTCGCGCGAACCAGTGCGAGATGTCGGCAATCAGGGGGGCAAAGGTGGCTGAGCTGCCCAAGCCGATGCAGCCGTGCGCAATCGCCAGCTGCCAGATGTTGGCGGCAAAGGCGGACCCGATATAGGCAACGGCCAACAGCAGCGTGCTGAGGACCAAAGGCGCTATGACGCCAAAGCGGTCAACCAGGCGGCCGATGGCGACCGTGCCCACGGCAAAGCCCAGCATGCCGGTGGTGTAGGGCAGCGAGGCGTCGGCGCGGGCAATGCCGAGATCCGCCTGGACCACCGGCAACTGCACCACGAACGACCACATGCCGACGCCGCCGATGGTCCCAAGCAGCATGGCGGTAAGGAGGCGAATCCAGGCATAGGCGGATTCCGCCTTGCCGGTCGGGGCGCCTAAGGATTGGGCAGACCTGGTCATGGGGCGGGCACAATCCGGGCTCGCCGGGTCGCGGTCAAGCGGCCCGTCCGCGGTGCAGGGCTGCATTTTGCGGGGCATACGACCGCGTCAGCTGGCTGCCGCCCAGCCCCTTGTCCCGGGTCGGCGTACGACGATGGCGGCGGCCAGGACGTTGAGGGCGATACACAGGCCCAGCGGTGCCCCGTAGCCACCGGTGGCATCGCGCACGATACCCAGCACCGCCGGTCCGAACGCATAGGTGAACTGGCTGAGGCCCGTCGCCAGCCCCACCAGCATGCCGAAGGCAGCGCCATCGAACTCGCGCTGAACGATCAGGGCGGGGAAGGTGATGATGTTGCCCACCGAAAAGCCATAGAGCGCGGAGGCGGCAAACAGGACCGCCCGGTCAGTTGAGCTCGCCATCAGCGCCAACGCCGCCGCCTGGCTGATGAGGGAGACGGCGCTGGCGATGCGCTGGTTGATGCGGTCGGCAAATGCACCGAGCGTCAGACGCCCGAAAATCGCCATGGCGGTGGTGATGGCGACGGCAATACCGGACGGGTTGCGGCCGAGCGCTGGCTCCAGGAATGCGATCTGGTGCACAAGAAAGCCCGCCTGCGAAAAGATCGCCAGCGCAAACGGGGCCGACACGCTCCAGAACGCCAAACTTCTGAGGGCGGAGCTGCGAGTTCAGGTGACGGGCGCGCTCTCGTTTGCCGTCCTGATGGGGGTGGCGCCCGCCCGGCCGCCGCCCGGAATCAGCGCCAACAGCGGGACGATCAGGCCAACGATGATAAGGGCGCTGATGAGCATGGCCGTCGCAAAGTCCCGGATCTGCGTGATCAGGACGAGGAAGGGGACGACGATGACGCCGCTGAAGCTGGCGCCATTGAGCGCCAGCGAGATGGCAAGCCCGCGCTTTTGCTCGAACCATAGCCCCAGAATGTTAGTGATGGCGCCGACGCTCATAGTCGCCCACCCCAGCGCCATGACCAGGTACACGGCAAACAATTGCCAAGGCTCAGTGATGAAGGGCAAGGCTGCCGCCGAGCCGGCAAAGGCGGCGCTGCCCGTGAGGACGCAGCCGCGCACGCCAAAGCGGCGGATGGCATCACTGATGAAGATGACGAGCACGGCGCTGACGAGGTAGCAGGCCGTACTGGCGCTCGAGATCAGCGCCGTCGACCAGCCATGCTGGCGCCTGAGTTCGGCGAGGTAGAAGCCGTGGCCGTAAAAGCCGAGCCCCCAGCACAGGAGGGCCATGACGAAACACAGCACGACCACGCGCCAGCCTGGATAGTGAAGGGAAGTTTCGCCGCGATCGGCGTCGGGGGGGCGCATCTTCCTCAAATGCATCG
Organism: uncultured Alphaproteobacteria bacterium; assembly: GCA_963775835.1. Lineage (GTDB taxonomy): Bacteria > Pseudomonadota > Alphaproteobacteria > Rhizobiales > Hyphomicrobiaceae > AWTP1-13. Next base: position 368,724 of record CAVZKV010000002.1, read on the forward strand.
CGACCGGCATTGCACCGGTCTCGGCCCAGGATGCCGCCAGGCGGCCCATTTGTCCAAGCCGGCCACGCGGCGCGCCCGGGGCCCCACGTACGCGAACGGCCCTCGTTTGGTGCGTCCGGGGGAGGGTTGCGGTACCCTGATACCACAAGCGCCGTTGCCCGGGGCTGCGCCGGAGCCCTCGCTGCCGGCGCCGCGCGTGCGCCCGCGCCAAGAAGCCCTAAGCGGCCGTCGCCAGGGTCACCGTGGTCTCGCGCCCAAACAGCATGCGCCGCTCGAAATGCGTGGAGTGGAAGAACGGGTAGCGCCGGGGCACGGCCGTTCGGGCGGCGGCATATTCGAGCGCCATCAAGGAGACGGGCTTGGCCAGCAACGGGTAAAGTCGCGGCGGGCAAATCGCCTGGTGCCCGAAGGTGCGGCGGTAGAAGGCCTGGTGCTCGAGGCGCACCGCGGCCAGCAGCAAGTCGGTCTCGAAGTACTCCGAGGCCAGCCAAGCCAGCCGCGTCGTCACGTAGCAAAGTTCCGGGTAGCGGCGAGAAAGCTCCCGATCGGCGACAAACCTGGTGGGGTCGATAATCGTGCGTCCGGCGGCAAGTTGCGGCCCCAGGATGTCGGCAAACAGGTCGAAGACCGGAAACTCCCGGCAGGCGGGCGAAGCAACGTGCAGGCGAATGGAACTGGCAAGCTTGCCGTCGAGGTAGACGCCAAAAATCGACGCGTTCGGCGAACTATCGAGGCTGTCGGAAAACGTCTCGCTGGCGTTGGGTGCGATCGCCCCCTCGCGCAGGTAGGCCTGGTAGCGCAGCCTGAATACCGAGTTTTTTTCCTCGGGGGTCTCGATCCGCCGATAGTCTACCCGATTGAGCAACTTCATAACTCGGTCCACCAGGCTGAGGCCTGGTAGCTCCGAAACCGACGCAGAAGCACACACGTGCAATTTCTCCTCTCGCGCCCGCCACGCATAATAGTAAGGTTAACATGCAGTTAAGTTCTGTAAAGGGCCAAATGAACGGGCGAGAATAAGGTCGGCGCTACGGTTAATTGTTGGTTAATAGGCACACCGAGGTGAGCCAATACATTAACACAGCCGCGCCTTGGTTGAGCATGCAACGATTTTGACCAGAATATGGCAAATCAACTCCAGATCATATAAACGTTATCTTCTACAAGACTGGGAAATGAGCGTCCGATCGCCCGTTTCCCCTTCCAGCTAGGGAGGATTTTACCACGGTGCCGGGCCCAGCCGCCGGCGCGGATGGGGAGTTGAGCCAAAATTTATTTGCTTGCCCGAAGCTCCCGGCTGCGAACGAGGCCGCAGGGGCAATTGGGCATGGAACACCGGCTCGGGCAAGCGAGGCGGTGCCCCGATCGCTCATTGCCACCTGAGATCTACGTCTCGCCCTCTACAACGACTTTCGTTCGCTGTTTGTGGGCGCCATCGCCGCGTCCGGCACAGCGCTGATCACCGCCTACAAGAGCGGTGGGCCCTTACTTTATCTGTGCTCGCTGACGATTGCGCTCGTCGCCTGCGCGCGCGGATTGGACGTCGGCAGATATCAGAAGCGTCGGGCGGCATCGTCAGCATCGATGAGGCCGCCAAATGGGAGCGTCGCTATGTGGCCGGCGCCGCCGCGCAGGTCATGTTTGCTCGGCATGTGGTGTCTCGTTGCCTTCATCAAGACCTCCGATCCGTTTGTGCAGATTTTCAGCTTCGCCGTGACGCTGGCCCACATGATCGGCATCTCGGGGCGCAATTTCGCCAGTAACCTCCTGGTGTTGGCACAAATTGTCTGCGCCGGCGTCCCCATGACGGCGGCACGGCTGCTCGTCGGTGGCTGGTACTACGCCATTTTCGCCTCTATTCTCATTTCCTTCTTCGCCTCCCTGAAATTCATTTCCGACCGGCTACGTCGCGTGCTGCTCGATGCGGTGATTGCCGGTCGGGAAGTGAGCCTGCTCGCCGGCCGCTTCGACACGGCCCTCAACAATATGCCGCACGGCCTTTGCATGGTCGATGTCAAGGGGCAGGTCGTCGTTTGCAATAGGCGGTTGCGCGAATTGTTCAGCTTGCCCGAGAACGTGACGCGTCGGCGCCTGCCGGTCCACGCCCTCATCAAGGAGTCCGCCGCCGGGGCCTTGTCAAGCGAGCGCGCAGAACGTCTGGCGCTGGCGCTCGAGAGCCGATCGGCGGGTGGTGCCGTCGGCGAAGTTCTCATCGACACCGAGCATCAGCGCATGCTCGCCATCACCATCAATCCGATGGCTGAAGGCGGCGCCGTGCTGCTGTTTGAAGATGTCACCGATCGGCAAATCGCCGAGGCCAAGATCCACCAGTTGGCCCGCTTCGACACGCTGACGGGCTTACCCAACCGTGCCTTCCTGCACGATCAAACCGAAGCCGCGCTCGCCGCCCTGAAGCGGCGCGGCCCGTTCGCCATCCGGTTCGTGGACCTCGACGACTTCAAGCAGGTCAACGACACCTTGGGCCACACCTGTGGTGACGCCTTGCTCTGCGCGGTAGCCGACCGGTTGCGCAGCGTCGTACGCGGATCCGATGTGGTCGCGCGCTTCGGCGGCGACGAGTTCGTCGTGTTGCAGTATCCGCTGGGTGACCTCGATGAAAGTGCGGCCTTGGCCGAGCAAATCGTGGATGTGCTCGGCCGGGCGTTGCAAATCAACGGGCACCAGATTGTGGTCGGCGCCAGCATCGGCATAGCCGTGGCACCGTGCGATGGCGATGGCGCCGACCTGCTTCTGAAGAACGCCGCTATGGCGCTCTACCGCGGCAAGTTGAACGGCCGCGGCTCCTGGCCGTTTTATTGAGCAGGGTATAGACGTGAAGGTGCACGCGCGGCGCCATCTGCAGCTCGATTTGCGCAATGCCCTCGCGGCGGACGCCTTTCAGGTGCACTATCAGCCGTTCTACAACCTGCGCACCAGGCGCATTGCCACCTGTGAAGCGCTGCTGCGCTGGCCCCATCCCGAGCGCGGCATGGTACCGCCGGGCGAGTTCATTCCGATCGCCGAGGAAATGGGTCTGATCGTCGAGATCGGCAGGCTGGTCCTGCGCAAGGCCTGCATCGAATGCGCGAGATGGCCCAACGACGTGCGCGTCGCGGTAAATCTATCGGCCATTCAGTTCCGGCGCGATGATGCAAACAGCATCCGCGAGGCGCTGCAGGCCGCCAACCTGGCTGCCGATCGCCTCGAGATCGAGATCACCGAGTCCGCCTTTGTCGACGACAGCGAGGTGACGCGCCTGTGGCTCGATCAATTGCAGCATTTGGGCGTGCGTATTTCGCTCGATGATTTCGGCACCCGCTATTCCAGTCTCAGCTACCTGCATAGTTTCCCACTCAACAAGGTGAAGATCGATCGGTCGTTTCTGCAAGGCCTGCAGGCCAGCAGTCGCTCGTTGAGCCTGCTTTGTGGCGTCGCACGCCTCAGCGCCGAGCTCGACCTGGCGGTGACCGTCGAGGGCGTCGAGACCCGCGAGCAGCTGGCGCTGATCGCGCGCGAACGAGCATCACCGAGGTGCAGGGCTTCTATATCGGCAGGGCCGTGCCAGAGGAGCAGATCCGCAGCCTCTTGTTCTCGCCGCTTTCGCAAATGGACAGGGTCGCCTGAGATGGCGCCGCCGGCACGGCCGCAGCGGCGTTGCCCCGGCCGCGCGGCTAGCCTGCTTTGATGCGAAACTCGAGCATGACGGGATGGTGGTCGCTGGCGCGATTGCTGGCGGGGCTATGCACGACCTCGCCGGCGACGACCTCGATTGCCCCATTGGCAAGGATGTGGTCGATGCGGATGCCCGAGCTCTTGTCGTGATTGATGAGATCCGTCGGGATCGAGTAGCGCCGTCCGCAAGGCGGAATGGCGTCGCGCAAACCGAATTCGGCGAGGCGGGCAAACACCTGCCTCCCGCTTTCGATAAATCGATCGACGGCTTGCTCGGGCTCGCCGGCAAAGCTGCGGAAGGCCGCAATCAATTGCGGGCGGTCAATGGCGTCCTCCGGACTGATGGCGTTGAAATCGCCGCACACCAGCAGGGGCCCTGCAAGGGCGGCAACCATGGCGGCAAAATCATCCGCCTTGTTTTCCGGACGTCGCAGGGGGTGGGGGTGATAGGATGCCACGGTCAGGGCCCCGAGCGGCGTGGCGAGCACGGCAATGAGCCCACCGCGGTTGTAGATGTTGAGCTCCTGCGAGCGCGTAATGGGATGCTGGCTCAAGATTGCGTTGCCCCAGGCGCCATCGTAAAGGGCGGCCGCCTGGTGGCGAAAAGCGAAGAGGTCGCCATAGTCGATCGCCGTGCCGGCGTGCGCGCGGCAAAACAGCGCTTCGTTCAGCACCAAGATGTCGGGATCGAGCTCGCGCACCAGGGTTAGTGCCGCGGCGCGCCGCTGCCGGTCGAGCAATCGACGCTCGGGCTCGCGGTCGTTGCGGGGCCGCAGCCCCTCGAGAATATTGAAGGAGACGAGCTTGAGTGGGCGAGCCATGGCGTGCCGATCGGTCAAGGCGGAAAGCCGTATCCAGTTTAGCATTGTTGTCCCAGGGCGGGCTGCGACAGCCCACGGCCGGCCGAACGCGCTTGGGCAACCGTGGGGGCAACGGCGGGCCGATAGCTTTTCCGCGCGCTTCACCGGCCGCAAGGAACGCCACCGGCTCCTGTCTCGTTGATTTCGTTGTCTTTTGTTTGGAAGGCCCTCGCCATGGCAAGTCGCATCGAAGACTATGCGCTGATCGGGGACTGCGAGACCGCCGCACTGGTCGGCAGCGACGGTTCGATCGACTGGTTGTGCTGGCCGCGCTTCGATTCGGGCGCCGTGTTTGCCGCCCTCGTCGGCGATTGCGGCAATGGCCATTGGCAAATTGCGCCGACGGACGCCAGCGCCCGGCGCTCGCGAAGATACCGCGGCAACACCCTGGTGCTGGAAACCGAATTGGTTACCGCCGATGGCGTGGCAACGCTCATCGAATTCATGCCGCTGCGGGCGCAGGGCACCAGTCATATCGTGCGCATCGTGCAGGGCCACCGCGGCCGCGTCGCCATGCACACGCGCCTGATGCTGCGTTTCGACTATGGCTCAATCGTGCCCTGGGTAACCAGGCTTGACGACAACACGATCAAAGCCATCGCCGGGCCAGACATGGCCGTGCTGCGCACAAACGTGGACCTGAAAGCGGAGGGCTTTAGCCATTGCGCCCAATTTAGCGTGGCCGCCGGCGAGACGGCGACCTTCGTGCTCGGTTATGGACCGTCCTTCCACGCCTTGCCCGAACCTATCGCGCCGCTTACTGCCCTCGCCGAGACCGAGCTGGCCTGGGGAGAATGGACGACGGGCTATCGGCCCGCGGGCCGATACGCCGAGCAGGTGCTGCGCTCACTGATAACGCTCAAGGCCCTCACCTACCGTCCGACCGGGGGCATCGTCGCCGCGCCCACCACCTCGCTGCCGGAAAACCCCGGCGGAACCCGCAACTGGGACTACCGTTATTGTTGGCTGCGCGACGCCACCTTTACCCTCCTCGCCCTGATGAACGGCGGCTTCGAGGGCGAGGCCGAAGCCTGGAGGACCTGGCTGCAGCACGCCGTCGCCGGCAATCCTGGGCAGGTGCAAATCATGTATGGCCTGGCCGGCGAACGGCGCCTCGACGAGTGGGAAATAGCGAGCCTTGGTGGTTACCAGGGTGCAAGGCCCGTGCGCATTGGTAATGCGGCCGCCAAACAGCTGCAAATCGATATCTTCGGTGAGGTCATGGACGCCCTGTTTCAGAGCGCCGACGGCGGCTTGGCGCCCAAGGACACCGAGTGGAACTTGCAAGTGAAGCTGGTCGAGCATCTGGAGACGATCTGGCAAGAACCCGATCAGGGCCTGTGGGAGGTGCGAGGCGGGCCGCGACAGTTCACGCACTCCAAGGTGATGGCCTGGGTCGCGCTCGACCGTGCCGTCAAGAGTATCGAAAGTTTTCACGTCAAAGGACCGCTGGCGCGCTGGCGCAAGCTGCGCCAGCAAATCCACGCCGAGATTTGTGAGCGCGGTTACAACCCGACGCTCGGCGCATTCGTGCAAAGCTATGGCGCCACCGATCTTGATGCGAGCGCGCTTCTTATTCCGCTCGTCGGCTTCCTGCCGCCGCACGACCCGCGCGTGTGCTCGACGCTGGAGGCGATCAGGCGGCACTTGATGGTCGACGGACTGGTGCACCGCTACGATACGCACCGCAGCGCCGATGGTCTGCCCGCCGGCGAGGGCGCATTTCTCGCCTGCAGCTTCTGGTTTGCCGACAACCTGGTGCTGCTGGGCCGTCGGCAGGAAGCGCAGGAGCTGTTTGAGCATCTTCTCACGCTGCGCAACGACGTGGGCCTACTCGCGGAGGAGTACGATCCCATCGCCAAGCGCATGCTCGGCAACTTTCCACAGGCCTTCTCCCACGTCGCCCTGATCAACACGGCCTACAACCTGGCCAAGCCGGATACACCGGCCGAGCAACGCTCCGGAGCCCGACCATCTCCTGAGCCCGCTCAGCCGTTGCCGGCAAAGCCCGGATAGATCGTCGTGCCGCCATCGATGCAAAGCGTCGTGCCGACCACGTCCTCGGAGGCATCGCTGGGGGGTCAGACGGCGGTAGGTTCGCCAATGCGGGCCGTCGGGATCGAGCGCCAGCAGCCGGTCGTAGGCGTGCCTGCGTTTCCGAGCCGGGCGGTTGATGCGCGTCCTAATGGCCCCGGGGGCGATGGCATTGCCCCGGCTCCGGTCGGGCGCGACTTCCTGCGCCAGGCTGCGCAGCAGCAAATGCACGCTGCCCCTGGCGGCAGCATCGTTGCAGTGCCCGGCCCAAGAAGCAGTGCCCGGCCCAAGGAATGACGTGATGCACCGAGCTCATGCAGATGATCTTTTGCGCGGCACAGGAAATCTCAGGGACGACGCCACGCCGGCGAAATTCGCGGCACCTGCTTCGCGTGCACGGGGTGCGCCGCTGAGCGCACCCCGTGCAGATTCTCGAAACAACAGGCTGGTCGAAACAAGGCCTTATCGACGGCCACGACCGCCGCGATCTTCGCGGTCCATTTCCTGCCACCAACGGTTCGAACCGGTCCGATAGGCCTCAGGATAAAGCGGCCCGTAGTAGCGGTAGCCATAACCGCGGTAGCCTGGTCCTGGTCCAGACCAGCGGCAATGGCGTTGGCCGGAGCGCCACCAGCAGCGCCGATAGGCAACCTCCTGCGCTGCGGACTGGGCGCCGACCGCGGCCGCCATGGTTGGCATGAGATTAGAGGCGGCGGGTGCGGCCTCGGCAGCAACAGAGCATAGCCCCAAGCTGGCGACGCCACAGGCTCCGATCAAGGCCAGTTTCGTGCTTTGCATTGTTCGTCCTTTCTCATTCTCAACTCATCAACGCCGCGCAAAATCGCGGGTTCCTCGCCGGCGCGCTGGAGGTTTACGCCCCCATCCAGCAAAAGCAACGGCGGCGATGACCTGAACCCGTCGCTGTCGCGCTGCTCTGTCGCGGTCCTCGGCGGCACCGCCGCGCCAGTGCCAGGCGACGTCGTGTGAGGTTCTTGCGCGCAGGACCGCAAGGTAGGCGCGCGGGTTCGCACAGGACATTAACTGCAGGCGGTCCGCCAACTGCAGGCGCCCGCCGCTCAACCAACGAACTGGTGCCACAACAGCTTGAGATTGAGCGCAATAATGATGGCGGCAATCGCGGCGGCTGAGGCGACCAGCCAGCGCGGGGCGACCAGTGCGCCCATCTTGGCGAGGTCGGCCGTGAATTGGACCAGCGGCACGACCGCGAAGGGCAGCTGCAGACTGAGGATGACTTGACTCAAAATCAAAAGCTTGCCCGTCTCTGCCTCGCCATAAATCAGCGTGACGCCGGCTGCGGGTATGATGGCGATCGCGCGCGTGATCAAGCGGCGCAGCCACGCCGGCAAACGAATATCGAGAAAGCCCTCCATCACGGCCTGGCCGGCCAAGGTTGCCGTGACCGTGGAACTGAGGCCGCAGCACAGCAGCGCCAGGCCGAACAGCATCGGGGCCAAGGACGAGCCGAGCAGGGGAGCCAGCAGCGCCTGGGCCTGGCCCAGTTCTACCACCTCGGTGTGGCCGGCCTTGTGGAAGCTCGCCGCGGCCAGGATCAAGATGGCGGCGTTGATCAGGAGGGCGAACATCAGAGCAAGGGTGGAGTCGATGGTCGCGTACTTCAGGGCTTCGCGCTTGGCGGGCAGCGTTTCTCCATAAGCCCGCGTCTGCACAATGGCCGAGTGCAGATAAAGATTGTGCGGCATGACCGTGGCACCGAGAATGCCCATCGCCAGATAGAGCATTTCCGGGTTGCGCACGATCTCGGTGGTCGGGGCAAAGCCGCGGATCAAGGGCCCGAGCTCAGGGTTGGCGAGGGCAATTTGGATCGCAAAGCAGGCGGTAATGACGCCGAGCAGGGTGACGATGAAGGCTTCGAGGAAGCGAAATCCTAGCTTTTGCAGATAAAGGATCAAGAACACGTCGAGCGCGGTCAGGAGCACGCCGATCTCGAGTGGAATTCCAAACAGCAAATTGAGGCCGATGGCCGTGCCGATCACTTCGGCAATGTCGGTCGCAATAATGGCGACCTCCGCGGCGAGCCACAGCGGATAGGCGGCCCAAGGCGGGTAGGCGTCGCGGCACGCCTGCGCCAGGTCGCGGCCAGAGGCGATCGCCAGGCGGGCACAGAGCGCCTGCAGGATGATGGCCATGATGTTGGAAATCAGGGCGACGACCAGCAGCGTGTAGCCGAACTTGGAGCCCCCGGCCAACGAGGTCGCCCAGTTGCCCGGGTCCATGTAGCCGACCGCGACCAGATAGCCCGGCCCCAGGAAGGCCGCCAGGCGGCGGCCGACGGTTGCGCCGCGGACGGAAATGGTGCGATTGACCTCGGTCAGCGGTGCATCGCCCCGGGCCCGCCGCCAGCCTTTCGCGTCACCTGCAAGGACCCCCTGCAGATCCCGATCGAGTTTATTGAGCATGGGCCGCTCCGGCACCCCTCCACATCCGCGGCGCAACAATACCCTTCTTGCAAATCATTCGCAAGTAGAGATCGGCCGCGGCCGGCAGGCCGCGCCTTTTGCGCGGCTTAGCTACAACTTTTGAGCACCCATCGCCCTGCGCCGTGCCAGGGTCGCCGGTTGTCTGCCAGCCGCGCCGCCAACCGGCTCTCGGGCTCAGCGCGGGTGCCGCCGCCGCGCCAGGTTGAGGCCTCAGGTGGCGCGGGAGGCCTCCACGGCAACCGCGGTCGCCTCCCCGCCGCCGATACAAAGGGCAGCTACTCCCTTGTTTTGCCCGTATTTGTGCATGGCCGCCAGCAGCGTGACCAAAATGCGCGCGCCCGAGGCCCCGATTGGGTGGCCGAGCGCGCAGGCGCCCCCGTGCACGTTGACGCGGTCGGCCGGCAGCGCCAGGTCGCGCATGGCGGCCATGCTGACGACGGCGAACGCCTCGTTGATTTCGTAGAGGTCCACATCGGCCGCCGACCAGCCGACAGCCCTTAGCAGCGTCTTGATCGCGGCGATCGGCGCAGTGGTGAAAAGGGCGGGCGCCTGCGCCACGCTGGCAACGCCTACCACCTTGGCCAAGGGCTCGAGCTGGCGCCGCGCCGCCTGGCTTTGCCGCATCAATACCAGGGCGGCGGCGCCGTCGGAGATGGAGCTGGAATTGGCGGGCGTGACCGTGCCGCCCTCGCGAAATGCCGGTTTGAGTTTGGGGATCTTGGCGAGATCTGCCGTGAACGGTTGCTCGTCCTGCGTCACCTGCGTCTCGCCGGCGCGCCCCTTCACGGTGACCGGTATGATCTCGGCGGCAAAGGAGCCATCCTCGTTGGCTTGGCGCGACCGTCTGAGGCTCTCGGTCGCGAAGGCATCCTGCGCCGCGCGGGTGAACTGATAGGTCTGGGCGCAATCCTCGGCAAAGCTGCCCATCAATCGGCCCTTCTCATAGGCATCCTCGAGGCCGTCGAGAAACATATGATCCTTGGCTTCGGCGTGCCCGAGCCGCGCGCCGGCGCGCAGCTTGGGCAGCAGATAGGGCGCATTGGTCATGCTTTCCATGCCGCCGGCAACGACGATCTCGCCGGGGCGCGCGTGCAGCCCGTCGTAGGCCAGCATGACCGCCTTCATGCCCGAGCCGCACATCTTGTTGACGGTGGTTGAGGGAACCCCGTTGGGCAAACCGGCCCCCAGCGCCGCCTGGCGAGCGGGCGCCTGCCCGAGGCCGGCGGGCAGCACGCAGCCCATCAGGACTTCGCTGACGTCGGCGGCCCCGACGCCGGCGCGCTGCAGCGCCGCCTTGATGGCGGTACTACCGAGCTCAAGTGCACTGAGCGCGGCAAGTCTGCCCTGGAATGCGCCGATCGGCGTGCGCGCGATGCCGACGATGACGATGGGATCCTCAGCCGCTGCGGTCATGTTCTTGCTCGCGTTTTGAGTGTCGGGCCTGCCCTGTGCACCTCGATCAATGGGGTGGCCCCGCCGGTAGGCGATGCCCGCCGCCTTGCCGCCCCGCGGGCGGCGCTAGGCCGTCTCTTCGAACAACTCGCGGCCGATCAGCCAGCGTCGGATCTCGCTGGTGCCGGCGCCGATTTCGTAGAGTTTGGCGTCGCGCAGCAGGCGGCCGGTCGGGAAATCATTGATGTAACCGTTGCCACCCAGCAGCTGCACCGCATCGAGCGCGATCTGCGTCGCTTTTTCGGCGGCATAAAGGATGGCACCCGCGGCGTCCTTGCGTGCCCTCTCGCCACGGTCGCAGGCCTTGGCCACGGCGTAGACGTAGGCGCGACACGCGTTCATGGTGGTGTACATATCGGCGAGCTTGCCTTGTACGAGCTGGAAGCTGCCGATCGGCTCGCCGAATTGCTTTCGCTGATGCACGTAAGGGATGACCACGTCCATCGCCGCCTGCATGATGCCAACTGGGCCCGCCGCCAGCACGGCGCGTTCGTAGTCAAGACCGCTCATCAGCACGTTGACGCCGCGGTTGGCCTCGCCCAGCAGGTTTTCCGCCGGCACCTCGCAGTCCTCGAAGACTAGTTCACCCGTGTCCGACCCTCGCATGCCCATCTTGTCGAGTTTTTGCGAGCTCTTGAAACCCTTGAAGCCACGCTCGATCAGGAAGGCGCTGATGCCGCGCGGACCGGCCTCGGGTGCGGTCTTGGCATAGACGACCAGCACATCGGCGCACGGTCCGTTGGTGATCCACATTTTGCTGCCGTTGAGGACGTAGCGGTCACCTTGCTTGTCGGCACGCAGCCGCATGGACACGACATCGGAGCCCGCGCCGGTCTCCGACATGGCAAGGGCGCCGACGTGCTCACCCGAGATCAGCTTCGGCAGATAGGCGCGCTTTTGTGCCTCGCTGCCATTGCGCCGGATCTGGTTCACGCAAAGATTGGAATGGGCGCCGTAGGAAAGGCCAATGGCGGCCGAACCACGGCTGATCTCCTCCATGACAAGGCAATGCTCGAGGTAGCCGAGGCCCGCGCCCCCGTGCTCCTCCTCGACCGTGATGCCCAGCACCCCAAGCTCGCCGAGCTTCGGCCACAGCTCACGCGGGAACGCGTTGCTCTTGTCGAGCTCGGCCGCCATCGGCGCGATCTTATCGCTGGTGAAACCGCGCACGCTGTGGCGCAGCTGCTCGGCGGTTTCGCCGAGATCGAAATTGAGCGTGGGGAAGTCGTTGGGGATCATCGAGCCTCCTCTTCCAGGAGCCGGCTAGGGACGCTCCTGGGTTTGGCTAGCAGCGCGGGCTAACCGGCGCAAGCTGGCGATCGCGGCTCAAGGTGCCGGCAGCCTTGTCGGCAAGTCGGCGAAAAATGCCAAGGGACGGCAAAGCCCGCGGCGATTTGATCGGCCACTCTTGCGCGCGAGGCGGCCGGCCAAGGCAGGGCCAATCTGGCGACCAAGACCGGCTCGGCAGGTCATTCGGTCGTTGCGATCTTTGCGTCCTTCACCACCTTGGCCCAACGCGCCATATCGCTGGCGATCAGCTGCGCGAGATCGGCCGGCGATCCGCCGCGCGCGCTAAGCCCTTGCGCGGTCAAGGCCTCGCGCACCTTGGGCGTTCTCAAGATATCGTTCACGACCTGATTGTAGCGGCCGATGATGTCGGGCGGGGTGTCTGCCGGCGCGAGCAAGGCATACCATAAGTCGATGTTGATGCCGGCAAGCCCCTCCTCGGCGAAGGTCGGCACCTCCGGTGCGAGGGCGGAGCGGACATCGCTGCCGACCGCCAGCAGGCGTAGCTGCTGATCGCGGGCGAGCGGCAGCACCGTATGCAGAGGAATGAACATGGCGCCGACGTGTCCACCGACCAGGTCGCGAACGGCGCCGGCCGAGCCGGAATAGGGCACGTGCACGAGCTCGATCTGGGCCGTCAGCTTGAGCAGCTCCATGGCCAAATGCTGCGGTGTGCCGCGTCCGGGCGAGGCGTAGGTAATTTTGCTGGGATTGGCCTTGGCCAGAGCAACGAGGGCTTGCGCGGAAGGCGCCGCCACCGAGGGGTGTACGGCAAGCGCCAGCGCGCCGATTGCCACCTCGGCGATGGGCGCGAAGCTTTTCTGCGGATCATAGGGCACGGACTTAAATAGGCTGACATTCATGACGAAGGTGTTCACCGTCATCATAAGGGTGTGCCCGTCGGGGGCGCGCGTGGCCGCGTACTGGGAGCCGATGTTGCCGCTGGCACCCGGCCGGTTTTCGATGGTGACCGCCTGGCCCCAGCGCTGTTGCAGGTCCTCGCCCAGGATGCGCGCCAGAATGTCGATGCCGGTGCCGGCGGTGAACGGCACGACGATCGTGATCGGGCGGTCCGACAACTTCTCAGCGGCCAGCGGCCGCGGCACGAGGGTCAGGCCGAGGGCGGCCTCGCCGAACTGCCTTCGTGACAGGTTGCGCCGTGTCATGTCTCCGCTCCGCCCCGCGTTCGCGTTTGCCGCATCGGTCCCTCGGCCGTGGTCCCTCGGCGTGGTTCCTTGGCCGCCTGGCACCCTAGCTTAAGCCGCGCCTGGGCCGCGACAAGGTCTTACCGGCGACGGGTCAGGCTTTTGCGGCCGTCGCCGTTGCCGGCGCGCCGCCGGGGTAACCCGATATGCGCTTGTAGCGGTCGGAAATCTCCATGAGCTCGGCGGTGCTGATGACATCATCGATGTTGCCGAACGGACGATCGCCGGTGCGGATATAGATCTCCCTTAATATGGCGTCGGGGGGATGGCTGCGGTTGGCAAGCACCACGGCCGTTGTCGCCGCCCGCCGCCGCTGATCGTAGTCCGCAAGCGCGCCTACCCAGTCGGGTCCCGCAGCGAGGCGGTCGGCCAGGTCGCGCGCGTCGAGAATGGCCTGCACCGCGCCGTTGGACCCGCGCGGCAGCATGGGATGGGCGGCGTCGCCGAGCAGCGTCATGCGCCCGAAACTCCAGCGCGGCAGCGGATCTCGGTCGACCATGGGAAATTCGAGGATCGATTGCGCGCCGCGGACCATCGCCGCCACGTCGAGCCAATCGAAGGACCAGTCGGCGAAGGCGGCAATGAAATCGTCAAGCCGGCCCGGTCGGTTCCAGTCCCAGCGCCGATAGCGCGGCGTTTCAAGTTCGGCTACCCAGTTGATGAGCTGGCTGCCGTCTTGATGGTTGCGGACGGGATAGATGACCATCTTGCCAGTGCTGAGCCAACCGGCACGCACCATGCTGGCGCCCGTCAAGAACGCGCCCTGGCGCGTAACCCCGCGCCACATGTTGACGCCGGAATAGATGGGTTCGCGCTCCTGCGGGTAGAGCTGGCGGCGGATGCTCGAATGAATGCCGTCGCAGGCGATCAGGAGGCTGGCGACCCGGTCTGGCAGGGGCGCGCCGGCCGCGTCTACAAACCGCGCCCTGATCCGATCACCGGCGTCCGTTGCCCCCGTGCAGCGCCAACCGAAATGCAGGCGCTCGGGACCGAGCCGCCGCTCGGCCGCATCGAGCAGCACGGCCTGTGCATCGCCGCGATGCAGCGAAAGCTGCGGCCATCGCTGGCCGCCATGCCGGCCCACCGGTTCGCGGTGGATGAGCTGGCCGAAGCGATTGAAAAACACGGCTTCCCTGGTGATCACGGCCCGCTCCGCGAGCGCAGGCAAGAGCTCGAGCGCGGCGAGCTCGGCCACCGCATGGGGAAGCAGGTTTAGCCCGGCGCCGATCGGCTTTAGCTCGGGTGCCGCTTCGTAGATGTGGACGGGGATGCCGCGCTGCGCCAGCGCCAGCGCCAGGGTCAGGCCGCCGATGCCGGCGCCGATGATCATGACCTCGGTGGACGATGGCATGCGCGAGTGCCCCCTTTTTTCTGGCGCGATCCGGGCCGCCGGGTTGGCCCCCCTCGCCGATCACTTGGCCAAGGCACCTCGCCCGGGTCTCGCCCAGGGCCCGGAGCCCGGGCCAGGGCGTAGGGCTAGGCGCGCGCTCCCCGGCCCAATGACCGGCAAACCTCAGGCATTGCCGCGATCCTCGCGCCAGACACCGATCCGTTCTTGCACCGGACGATCGGAAAAGCTGAAAAGCACGCATTCACCATCCGCCTCGTGCACAACCGGCCGCCAGCTCGGCACCACGAAAATGTCCTTCGGCCCCCACTCCAGCGTGGTATCGCCGACGTGCGTGCGGCCCGCTCCTTCCATGGCCACGAACACGGAAGCATCGGTGGAGCGATAGCGGCTGGTGCGGAAGCCGCGTGGCAGCAACTGCATGAACGTCCCCATGGTCGGCATGGCATGGTCGCCGGTCACGGGGTTGCAGTAGCGCATTTTGATGCCATGACAGGCGTCGTACTCCCCGGCCCGCGCCAACCGATCAAGGGCCTCGCGCGTGCGCTCGTAGGGGTAGTTGAAAATCGGCGAGGTTGCCGAGCTCATCTTGTGGTCGACGGGGAGCAGGTTGGCTCCGTAGCGCGCCAGCGAATCCCCTTCGGGCTTTCCGACCGGCTGTACCTCCTCGTCCAGCCGCTCCACGAACGAGGCATCCAAGAACTGAATGAGCGGGATGTCGAGCCCGTCCAGCCAGAACATCGGCTCATCGGTGTCGTTGCCGTGGTCGTGCCAGGCCATGTAGGGGGTGATGATAAAATCGCCGGGCTGCATGAGTGTGCGCTCACCGTTGACCGTGGTGTATGCACCCCGGCCGTCGAGCACGAATCGCAGGGCCGATTGCGAATGACGGTGCGCGGGGGCCACCTCGTGCGGCATGACAAGCTGGACACCGGCATAAAGCGACGTCGTGATCTTGGATTGGCCGCGCAGTCCAGGGTTCTCCAGCACCAGGACGCGCCGTTCCGCCTCCTTTGCCGTGATGAGCCTGCCCGCCTCGAGCATGGCCGCGCGGATGACAGCAAAGCGCCACGCCGCCGGCACGCAGGCGCTTTTGGGCTCCGGCGTGATCAGCGCGCCCATCACGGTCCACAGGGCGGTCATGTTCTGCTTGTCGATGCGCTCGTAGAAGGCTTTGCGTTCTGCGGTTTCGACGGGGATCTGCTCCATAGCTGCCTGCCTTGGCTCGCGGCGCGCGCGCCGCTGGGTTGCGCGCGGTCACTTTAGGCGCGGACGCCATCGCGGTCTACGCGCTCAAGCAAGGTCCCGGGCCGGCCTATTCGCAAAAGGCGCTGCGCCGGCGCGGCGCCAAGTCGAGATGGAAGTGGTCGCGGTGGGCCTCGTTCGCCTCCGGTCCCAACACGGTGCCAAATATCCCGCAGGCGCCCTTGTGCAGTCGGCGCAGGAACGTTCCCTCGGGGCTCATTTGCGCCTCCTCGCGAGCTTCCGCCAGCTGCGCTGCGCCCTTCGCAGCGCCCTTGGCGTTACCCTGTGCGTCACCGTGTGCCTCCGCGCTCCGGCCAAGACGCTGCAAGGGCGGGCCACGCGAAATATTGTCCGCGCCCTCGGCCAGCTTGCGCTGGTCGCCGCCCTGGCGCGAGATGCCGCTGGGGGTGCGGACCGGGGCCTTCGCGGCTTCTACCTTGGCGGCGGACTCTTTACTCTCCTTGGCCCGTGCGGCGGCGCGGGCGACCTCTTTCTGGTCGCGCAACGTCGGCCCCCAATGGCGCGCCACCTCGATCGAGCGTCCGTCCGCCGTGACGAAGCCGGCAATGTCGATGGCATTGGCCAGCGCGTGTTCGCTCAATCGCTCGCTATGGCTTTGGCTGCCGTTGCGCTGCCGGCACGCGTAGCCCGAGGCGTTGGCCAAGCGGGTGATGGGACTGCCGAAAGCCTGCTCGGCCGCCGGTTGCAGCACCGTGGTGATCCACTCGTGCAGGTGTACGACCATGGCGCAGTTGAGCATGGCGGGCGGCTTGATCTCGACACGGTTGCCCCCGCTCGCGACGCGACGCAGCATGACGGGGGCGGCGGCGCCACACTGATCCTGCTTGACCGGCGGGGCCAGATCGACTTCGGCTACAATCGGCGCCAGGAGTTTGACGCAGTCGCGCAGCGCGCCGATCACTTCCGCATCCGACCACACGTCGGGCTTGGGCGGTTCGCCTTGTGCCGCTTCCGCCGGCGCTTCCGGGGGCACGGTCGGCTCGGGCTCGACGGCGATCGCGGAGTCCTTGCGCACCGGCGGCGCGGGCCTTTCGGGCTCGGCGGCGCGGCGCCGCTGCCGGCGACTAGCCACCAGCTCTACGCCGTCGGCCGGCTCCGCCTCGTCGATGATCACCTGCTTGGGGCGCACGATTTCGATCGATGGCGAGCTGGCGGACAGCTTGACCCAAGGCAGGGTGGAGACGGCCTGCTGCGGCAATATGGAGATGACGCCGAGGCCCAGAACCGCCACTACGGAAAGCTTGGTCGACAAGGCGGCAACCACCTTCGACAGCGAAAGGAGCGCCGCTGACGAGTGTGCCCGGCACCACGCCAGGGCTTCAGTATACTTCGCACCATAGTCCATAGGGTTTTGGAAACGCCTAACACTGTGGTCCGGTTTCGTCACTGGTCGCCCAGCCGCCGATCCAGTATCGGTTTGCGTTATGTTGGAACTGTGGAAGCTGGGGCGCCGCCCGTGCGCCGCTGGCGACTTTAAGTGCCCTGGCCGCCAAGAAATTCGCGGCGGACGGCGTCGGTGTGGGCCCCGAGCGCAGGCACGGCCTCGAACTCGCGCGCCGCGCCGTCGACCCGGGCGGCCGGCGCCGGCAGCAGGATTGAACCCGACGGCGTCTCGATGCTGACGCGGCGCAGATGCGGATGTGTGAGCACGTCAGCGACCTCGTTGACGCGGGCGAAGGCAATTGCGGCCGCCTCCAGCTTCCGGCTCAGGCTGCGGACATCGAACCGACCGAAGCAGTCCGCCACCACACCATCCGTCTCCGCGCGGTGGGCGAGGCGGGCGGGGCTGGTGGCAAAGCGCGGATCGGCGCCGAGTTCGGGCCGGTCCAGCACCTTGTTACACAGCGCCACCCACTCGCGATCGTTCTGGATGGAGATCAGGATGGGGACCCCGTCGGCCGTGCTGAAGACCCCATAGGGCGCGAGCGAGGGGTGGGTGAGGCCCGAGCGGCGTGGCGGCTGCCCGTGCTCGGCAAACAGCAAGGGAACCGTCATCCATTCCATCATGGCATCGAACATGGAGACGCGGATGTCGGCGCCCTGGCCGGTGGCCTGGCGCCCGATCAGGGCTTCGAGAATGGCCTCGTAGGCGTGCAGCCCCGTGCCGATGTCGACGAGGGAGACGCCGACGCGGGCCGGCGCCTCGGGGCCGCCGGTCAGGGAAGCCAGACCACACTCGGCCTGGACCAGCAGATCATAGGCCTTGCGCTCGCGAAACGGCCCCTCATCGCCGTAGCCGGTGATGGAGCAACAAATCAGACGTGGGTAGCGCTGGCGCAGGGTTTCGATGCCGTAACCGAGCTTGGCAAGAGCGCCGGGCTTGAGGTTTTGCACGAACACGTCCGCCCTCGCCAGCAGGGCCTCGAACAGGCGCCGGTCCTCGCTTTGGCGCAGATCGACGACGACGGATTCTTTGCCGCGGTTCAGCCAGACGAAATGCGTACATTCCCCACGCACGACCTTGTCGTACTCGCGCGCGAAGTCGCCCTCGGGACGCTCGAGCTTGATCACGCGCGCGCCGGCATCGGCGAGCCGCCGCGCCGTCATCGGCGCGGCGACGGCCTGATCGAGGGAGATGACAAGGGTGCTGGTGAGGGCTTGCATCACGGCCGCGCGCTCCTGCTCAAACCGAGCCCTACAAGAGACCGCGCTGCGCGAGGTTGCGCATCAGCGCGCCGGTGCCGAAGGTCCACGGCGGCGCCTCGGTCGACAGCGTCATGCGGTTAGCGAGCATGCCGAGCTCCGGCGCCGCGATCGTGGTGACGTCGCCCAACTTGTGCGTGAAGCCCTGCCCTGGCACCTCACGATCTTCGATCGGGGCGAACATGGTGCCGAGGAACAGTGCCGCGCCGTCCGGATATTGGTGATGCCGCCCCAGCATTTGCTTGACGAGGTCAGCCGGGTCGCGGGCGATCTCGCGCATCGAGGAGCGCCCGTTCAGCACGAAGCCATCCTCGCCCTCTACCTTGAGGCTCACCTCGATGCGGCGCACGTCTTCGAGGGAGAACGTGCCGTCGAAGAAGCGCACGAACGGGCCGAGCGCCGTGGAGGCATTGTTGTCCTTGGCCTTGGAGAGCAGCAGCGCCGAGCGCCCCTCGACGTCGCGCAGATTGACGTCGTTGCCGAGCGTGGCGCCGACGATGGCGCCTTGCGACGTGATCAAAAGTACGACTTCCGGCTCGGGATTATTCCAGGTCGATATCGGGTGCAGGCCCGCATCCATGCCGTGGCCGATCGCCGCCATCGGCTGCGCCTTGGTGAAAATTTCCGCGTCCGGCCCGATGCCGACCTCGAGATATTGCGACCAGGCGCCCTCCGCGATCAGCACGCGCTTGAGTTCGGCGGCCTCTTTGCTGCCGGGAACGAGATTGGCCAGGTTGCCGCCGAAGTGGGCCGCCACGCTTTTGCGAATTGCCTCCGCCTTCTCCGGCGCGCCGCGGGCCTGCTCCTCGATGACCCGCTCCAGCATCGAGCGCGGAAAGGTGACCCCGGCTGCCTTCAGCGCCGCAAGGTCGATGGGGGCCAACAGCCAGGGCTGGCGCCGGTCGCGCGTTGCCTCGGGCGTGTTGGCGAGGATCTCCGCTAGCCCGCCAATGCGCTCGCCTTGGTCCGTGCCCAGGATGCGCGCGGGTTCGGCGGCCTCGGCTAAATCGCGCATGGTCGGCGCCAGGCGCGAAATGTCGTAGAGGCCATCGGCGCGCACGGCGACGACGGCGGGGCCCTCCACCGCGGGCAGCCAGACGCGGCCGGCAAGCGCACCGGCGGTGCCATCGCGAGGCAGGGTGGCGGCAACGGCCATGTGGTCGGCAAGGCTAGGCATCGGTGTTTTTTGCCATGGCTTCGGAAACTGCAAGGCGAAACGCTTTTCCCCGGTCGGCCGAGGCGCCGCCAGAGGTGCGCTCAAGCCGGCTGATGGCCCGCGTTGCGGCCACAGTAGCGGCTTGGCGCAGAAGGTGCCAGGAGACTTGCAGGCTTAGAGACTTGGAGGCTTGCAGGCCCCGCAACGCGCAAGCGTGGCGCGCCGCCGCCACTCCCGCGCCCCAGGTCTTTGCCAAGGCCCGCCCCCGTCGACGCCGGCACGGTTTGCGCGCAAACATGGGCGGGGGGAGCCCTGCACGGGCCTCGAGGAGGTTGATTTGCTGTTTTGGGCAGGTGCCGTTCTGACCGGCGTTCTCGGCTACAAGCGGCTCGACTGGTGGGTGCCGGCGCTGATCGCCTGCACCGTTGCAGCGGGGCAATTCTTCTATTTTCAGACGCTGCTCGGAGGGCATGGCGCGCGGCTCGAACTGTTGTTTAGCCTGATCCTGAACCTGACGATGTATTATGCAACGTTCTCAATCGGCCGGGCGATCGGCGAGCGCCGCGCGCGGCGCGGGAAGCGTGAACCGCGAAGGGGTGGACCATGAGTGATCTTGGCCTCAAGGGGCATGTCGTGCTGGTAACCGGCGCGCTGGGTACGCTCGGCAGCGCCATGTGCCGGGCGATTGAGGCGGCCGGCGGCACCGCCGTTCGCAGCGATCTGGCTCAGCGCGGGCAGCCCGACATTGCCCTCGATGTGACGAGCGAGGAAAACTGGCTGGCAGTGATGGCCGAGATCGGGCGCAGTCATGGCCGCCTCGATGGTCTCGTCAACAATGCCGGCGTTGGCACACCGGGCGACGTGGAGCAGACAAGCTTTGCCGAATGGCGAAGGGTGATGGCGGTCAATGCCGACGGCGTCTTCCTCGGGTGCAAGTATGCCATGCCGCTGCTTGCCAAATCCAAGGCGCCGTCGATCGTCAACATCTCCTCGGCCTCCGGCATCGTCGGTGGCGCCAACCTGGCGGCCTACAATGCGTCCAAGGGTGCGGTGCGTCTGTTGACCAAGTCCGTCGCCCTTTCCGGGGCTCGCAAGCGGCCTCCCGTGCGCTGCAACTCGGTGCATCCCGCCTTCATCGAGGGCGACATGGTCGACCGCATGGTCAAGGGTCGCCCCGATCCGGCGAAGGCGATGGCTAAGCTCAACGCCCAAATTCCCATTGGCCGTCTGGGCCAGCCGCACGAGGTGGCGAACACGGTGGTGTGGCTGTTATCGGAGGCCTCCTCCTTTACCACCGGTTCGGAAGTGCTGGTCGACGGCGGCCTGATTGCGGGGTGAGAAAGGACCGATGCCGTCCCCTGCGCGTCGCCGGTGGCAGGCGCCCGAGCGCGCCAAACGTCGTGCGCGCCTAACGTCAAGCGAAGCTTAACAAGCTTTAACTGGCGCGCGCCGGCGGTGCGGCCTCAAATCCTTTCCCCTGAAAGGGCGAAGGATGGCAATGCGGCGAGCTTCGATGACGCGCGCGCCTGGCACAGACGGCGGCAGCCTCGCCCTATTACGCCGCACGGGCGCGGCCGTGCTCGCGGGGCTACTTGCCCTTGGTGTGCTTGCGCCCCAGCCGGGCCTGGCGCAGGAGGCGCCCCGCAGCCAGATCGAGCGTCTCGATGGCGAGGCCGACAAAGCTTACGGGCCGTTGTTCGATGCCGTGGTCGAGCGCATTTCCAAGTCGTTCTGGAACAAGGATCTGATCGCCAGCAGTGGCTGGGAGCGCCGCGCCGCCGAGGTGCGCCAGAGCGTGATCGAGGCGCCGACCCAGGCGGAGGCGGCGCGGCGTATCAATGCCCTGCTCGGCGAGCTCAAGACCTCGCATACGGGGCTGCTGACCCCCGACGACGTCGAATACTACATCCTGCTCGATGTGTTCTCGGGCGGAAACCGCGTGCGCGAATTCGTTTCGCAGCGGTTTTGGGGCAGCGGCGTGCGCTACGCTGGCGCGGGTTTTTTCTCGGCGCGCATCGATGGGCGTGACTTTGTCGATGCCGTGCTCGAAGGCTCGCCCGCCCAGCGCGCGGGCCTGAAGGTCGGCGACGAAATTCTGAGCGTCGATGCTGCCGCCTACCATCCGATCCGCTCCTTCCGCGACAAGGTCGGCGACAAGGTGCGCATCGAGCTGCGCCGCTCCGCCGAGGCCGCGCCGCAAGAGCTCGAGGTCGAGGTCATCAGTATTGCGCCGCTGCAGGCTTTTCGCGATGCCACCGCCGCCAGCGTGCGCGTGCTCGAACGCGAGGGCCGCCGCATCGGCTACGTGCACGTGTGGGCGTCGGTCGGCGAGCAATCGACCGACGCGCTCAAGGAAGCGCTCGACAGTGTCAGGGGGGAGAAGGATGAGGATCGCGAGCACAAGCGCGAGGCCGCAACGGCGCCCGCGCTCGACGGGGTCATCATCGATATGCGCGGCAAAATTGGCGGCACCGGTCAGAACGCCGGGCGCTATCTGGACGTCATCGACCCGCGCGGCCCCCTCATGCGGTCGCGCAACAAGGACGCCAAGGAGCGGGTGCGCAACGCGCTCAGGGGACGCACGGTGGTATTGATCGATCACCACACGCGCAGCACGGCGGAGCTGTTCGTGCATTCCTACAAGCGCGAACGGCAGGGCCCGCTGATCGGCACGCGCACGGCCGGCGCCGTGAGCGCGGCCGCCGCCTACCTCATGCCGGGTGGCGACCTGCTCTATCTCGCCGTCACCGGTCTCGAGATCGATGGCGAAATCCTGGAAGGCCCGGGCGTTGTTCCCGATCTCGAGGTGGCGCGCCCCCTGCCCTACGCCAACGGCGCCGACCCCGTGCTCGATGCCGCCGTGGACTGGCTGGCGCGTCGCGCCGAGGCGCCCGCGCTTGCGCCCGGCGCGCCGAGCCGCAGCAACTAGGCGAGCCGCTTCACAGCGCCTCGGAACCGGCTACACTGCGCCCCTCCTCAAAAGCCGGAGACCCCGGCAAACCCTCCGGGAAACGCTCATGACCAAGCCCACCGCCGCCCAGAAGAAGAAGCTGCGCTCGCGCCAATGGTTCGACAATCCCGACAACCCGGACATGACCGCGCTCTATCTGGAGCGCTATATGAACTACGGTCTCACGCGTGAAGAGCTTTCCTCCGGCAAACCCATCATCGGCATCGCCCAGTCGGGTTCGGATCTTTCGCCCTGCAACCGGCACCATCTGATCTTGGCGCATCGGGTGCGCGAGGGTATCCGGGAGGCCGGCGGCGTCGCCTTCGAATTCCCGGTGCACCCGATCCAGGAAACCGGCAAGCGGCCAACCGCGTCGCTCGACCGCAACCTCGCCTATCTGGGATTGGTCGAAATCCTGTTCGGCTATCCGATCGACGGCGTGGTGCTTACCACCGGCTGCGACAAGACCACCCCCTCCCAGCTGATGGCCGCCGCCACCGTGGACATTCCTGCGATCGTGTTGTCCGGCGGGCCGATGCTGAACGGTTGGTTCCGCGGCGAGCGGACGGGCTCGGGCACGATCGTGTGGAAGGCGCGGCAGATGTTCGCTACGGGCGAGATCAGCTATGAGGAATTCGTCGAGCTGGTCGCCTCGTCGGCGCCTTCGCCCGGGCATTGCAACACGATGGGCACGGCCTCGACCATGAATTCGTTGGCCGAGGCCTTGGGCATGTCGCTGCCGGGCTGCGCGGCGCCGCCCGCACCGCATAAAGAGCGCGCACAACTCGCCTACGAGACGGGCAAGCGTATCGTCGAAATGGTCTGGGAGGATCTGCGTCCCTCCAAGATCATGACGCGGGAAGCATTCGAGAACGTGATCGCCGTCAACTCGGCGATCGGCGGCTCGACCAATGCACCGATCCACTTCAATGCCATCGCCCGTCACGTCGGCGTCAAGCTCGACAACGGCGACTGGGAACGACTGGGCTATCCGCTGCCGCTGCTCGTCGACATGCAACCGGCCGGCCGCTATCTGGGCGAGGAATACCATCGCGCCGGCGGCGTTCCGGCCGTCATCAACGAGCTGATGAAGGCCAAAAAGATCCACGAGGGTGCGCTGACCGTCAACGGCAAGACGGTGGGCGAAAACTGCAAGGCCCGTCCCGTCATCGATCCCGACGTGATCCGCCCCTACAAAAAGCCGTTGAAGGAGAAAGCCGGTTTCCTCAATCTGAAGGGCAATCTGTTCGAGAGCGCAATCATGAAAACGAGCGTGATCTCGGAGGAATTCCGCAAGCGCTATCTGTCGAACCCCAAGGACCCGAACGCCTTCGAGGGACGCGCCATCGTGTTCGACGGCCCGGAGGACTACCACAAGCGCATCGACAATCCCGCGCTCAAGATCGACGAGATGTGCATCCTGTTCATGCGCGGCACGGGGCCGGTCGGTTATCCGGGCGGCGCAGAGGTCGTCAACATGCGGCCGCCGAACTACCTGATAAGGAAGGGGGTCCACGAGCTCGCCTGTATCGGTGACGGTCGGCAGTCGGGAACCTCGGGCTCGCCCTCGATCCTCAACGCCTCGCCGGAGGCGGCAACCGGCGGCGGGCTCGCGATCCTTAAGACCGGCGATCGGGTGCGCATCGATCTCAACAAGCGCAGCGCCGATATCCTGATCTCGAAGGAGGAATACGATCGCCGCCGGGCCGATCTGCAGGGCCATGGCGGCTATCAATATCCCGCCCATCAGACGCCCTGGCAGGAGATCCAACGCGACCTCGTCGACGACTTTGCGCACGGCATGGTGCTGAAGCCGGCGGTAAAATATCAAAAAATTGCCAAGACCAAAGGCATCCCGCGCGACAATCATTAGCAGTCCGCGCCTTGAGCGCTGCGTCGCGGGGCTGAGGCCCGCCGCGCCCACACCGATGCCCGCGCCCGCGCGGCATTTTGTTGCGCTCCAAGACGGGGGGCCGAACCAGACCTGAGCTGGATCGTTTGTCGCTGAGCGATCCTCGTCTTGCATTCAGGCTGGAGACGAAGCCATGGCGTTTCTCCGCCCATTTCGGGCGCAACTCTTGAGCGTGCTGCGCATCATGACGGGTCTTTTGATGCTCGAGCACGGCACCGGTAAGTACCTGAACTTTCCCGTGGGCCCGATGAACAATGCCTCGCCGCTGACGCCCGGCGGTGCTGCCGGGCTGATCGAACTGGTGGGTGGGGTTCTCCTCACCATCGGTCTTTTTACGCGCCTATCGGCGTTCGTGCTGGCCGGCACCATGGCGGTGGCCTATTTCTACGCCCACGCCCCGCGCGGGTTTTATCCAATCCTCAATCAGGGCGAGCTGGCGGTGCTCTACTGCTTCGTCTTTCTTTACCTGGCCGCCGCCGGCGGCGGACCTTGGAGCCTCGACAAGCTCGTGCGGCGCGAAGCCGATTGATGTGCCAAGGCGGCCATGGGCGAGCGCGTCGCGCAGAGGGTAAAAATGAGGCAGGTGGTGGTGCCGTGCGCCAACAGGGTTCCGTTGGCGTCGAGGATCTTGCCCTCCGCGGTTCCCGAACGCCGTCCGACATGGAGCGTGCGGCCTTCCGCGCGGATCGGTCCGGTCGTCTCGGTGATGGGCCGGACCAGGTTCACCTTCAACTCGAGGGTGATATAGCCCAAACCCGCGTCCAGGTTGGTCTACAGGGCACAGCTCATGCAACTGTCGAGCAGCGTCGAAGCCACCCCGCCATGCACCCGTGCCAATCGGATTGTAGTGCCTGAAGGCGGGCGTCATCGTAACAGCGCGTTGCCCTTGCTGACGGTGGCCAGCCGGAAGCCCAAGGTGTGGCAGATCGGCGGCTGCGGCATCTCGCCCTCGGCAATGCGGCGAAGATCAAGGCCGCTTACGGCCTTGATCTCCTCTAGCGAGGCGACGTGCGGGTCGAGCGAGTTTGCCGCGAGTTTGCCATGGGCGCGGCGCCACCTTTCCTGGGTCCGGGCTCAGTGCAGGGGGCGGGCCGATGGCGAGCCCCAAGCGCACCGCCCACGTCAGGCCTCATCGCCGTTGCCGTGGCGCAGGGCAAAATCGAGCGGCAGGGCCGTGGTGTACTTGATCTGCTCCATGGCAAAGGCCGAGGAGACCTTAGAGATCTCGATGCGGGAGATGAGCTTCTTGTAGAAGGTGTCGTAGGCGGCGATATCGGGAACGACGACCCGCAAAAGGTAGTCGACCTCTCCGCTCATGCGATAAAATTCGATCACCTCCGGGAAGTCGTTGACCGCCGTATGAAAGCGCTCAAGCCAGGCCAGCGAATGCTGGTCGGTCTTGATCGAAACAAACACCGTGACGCCGGCATTGACGCGCGGGGGATCCAAGACCGCCACGCGGCGCTTAATGACACCGGCCTCCTCGAGCTTTTGGATGCGGCGCCAGCACGGCGTGGTGGAGAGGCCAACCTCCTTGCCGATGTCGGCCACCGCGCGCGTGCAATCGTGCTGCAGGATGCGCAGGATCTTGACGTCCATTTCATCAAGGATCGGGGAGGAGCCCTTGGGAAGTGACATGGGGAAAATGACCTTGTTGGAACATTTTTCTAGATGTAAGGCAATGGCTGCCTAAAGCAGGTTCAATATTGCGTCAATGCGGCGGAGAAGCCGGGAATTTTTTGGCGTCGGCCGGCGTGCCGTTTGGCCACGCAGCATACGGAAGGTCCCATGAACAAAATTGTGCAAATCACCCCGCAGTTTGCCGTGACCGGCGCCCTGGCGCCCGCCGACCTGGCCGCGGCAGCCAACATGGGCTTCCGCGCCGTGCTCTCCAACCTGCCCGACGGCGAATTGCCGGCCGCGCCCCGCAGCGCCGAGGAACGCGAGCTTGCCGCGCGCGCCGGGCTGGGATTTGCCCACGTGCCGCTTCGCAAGGGCGACATGGGCTTGGAAGCGATCGCCGGGGAGATGCTTGCCGCCCTAAGCGTCCTCGAGCCACCCGTGCTTGCCCATTGCGCCTCGGGTCAGCGCTCCGCCCTGGCCTGGGCGGTCGCGGCGGCGCGCTGCCATTCGGTCGACCGCGTGCTCTCGGCCCTGACCTCGGCCGGCTTCTTTTTGGCGCCGTTGCGCGCCGAGCTCGAGGGCCTGGCCGCGCACGGCCGCCCCGGCTCGCCGCTTCCGGCCGCCCTCGATCTGGGCTGAGTGGGGGCTGGGGTAAGGCTGTCCGCCATCAGGTCGCGCCGGGCGCTAGATGAGCCGTCGCACTTCCTCTCTGAGCCGCGGCAGCAGCTCACGTTCAAACCAGGGATTTGCGGCGAGCCAGGCGTTGTTGCGCCAGGAGGGGTGCGGCAAGGCCATTCGGCGCGGTCGCACGGCGCTGGCCAGCCGCTCGCGCCAGCCCCTGACCGCGGCCGTCATGCCGCCGGCAGCCGTCGCCCCCAGGTGCCAGCGCTGCGCATAGCTGCCGACGGCGAGGATCAGCTCTAGTTGCGGCATGGCAGCGAACAGGCGCCGATGCCAGGTCGACGCGCACTCGCGCCGCGGCGGCAGGTCGCCGCCGACCGCATCGTGGCCGGGAAAGCAAAAGCCCATGGGCACGATGGCGACGCGCCGCGAATCGTAGAATTCCTCCGGCGTGAGCGCGAGCCAGGCGCGCAGCCGGTCACCCGAGGCATCGCTGAACGGTACGCCGGAGGCGTGAACGCGCACGCCGGGGGCCTGACTTGCGATACACAGCCGCGCCGCTGCGCTCGGGCGCAGCACGGGCCTCGGCTCGTGGGGCAGGGGCGTGCCCAGCGCCGCGTCGCGGCAGATCCGGCAGGCGCCGATCTCGCGCAGGAGCCGGCGCAGCTCGCGCCCGTTGCCATGCACGCCCGTGCTGGTCATCGACGGCCCTTAGATTTCTAGGCTGAGGCCGTCGTGCGCCAACACAACGCGAGGGTCCGAGATGTCGTCGCGCCGGGCCAGCATGGCGTCGGCCATATGCGTCAGCATCACGCGCTTGGCGCCGATGCGATCGAGTTCGGCGGTAATTTTGCTCCAGCTCATGTGAAAGCGTGGCGCCCCATCGAAATGGTAGCACTCCATGATGTAGAGGTCGGCGTTGCGTCCGGCGGGAACGAGGTTTTCTACCCACTCGCTGTCGCCCGAGAAGGCGATCACCTTGCCGTCGAGCTCGAAGCGCAAGGCGTAGGAGGGGGCACCCGAGGGGTGGTTTACGGCGAAGGCCGTGACGCGGATGCCGTCGACCTCGAGCGGCGCCTCGCCGAGAAGCTCGACGAAGTTCAGCTCGTAACGCCGGGGCAGATTGCTCGAGCCGGGAAATAGGGCCTCGGCGGCGTTCACAAAGCGCCCGGCAAGGCCCGGCGGTCCAATGACGCTGAGCGGGCCCGTTCGCCTGCCGACGTGCTGGGCATGAATGAGCCACCACACCAGCCCGGCGAAGTGGTCGCCGTGCAGATGCGAGATGAAGATCGTCGCAATCGCATTGGGGTCGAGCTTGAGGCGATTGAGACCGATCAGGATCGTGGCGCCGCAGTCGATCAGAAAGCGGCCCCCGGTCCAGTCCACCTGATAGGCGGTCTGCAGGCGGCCGCCGGAGCCGAAGGCATCGCCGCAGCCGACGACTGTAAGCTTCATGATCGCAACCCCAGCGCAGTTGGCTCAGGCCTTGGCGCTCGGCCTACTTGCCACCTCCTCATACCACCTGGCGAGGTTTTTGAACCCCTGCGGGCGTTCGATACGCGCGGGTTTCATGAAGTCAATGGCCACCAGACCGGTAATATCGGCGACGGAATAATGCTCGCCGGCCAGGAAACGTCGGCTGGCGAGCTGATCGTCCATGATCTTTAGGACCTCTAGCGCCCGCGGCTTGTTGGCTTCGCCCCAGGCTGCCACTTGCGGCACCTCCAGCTTCGCCATGGCCGGATGCAGGTGCCGAAATGCCTGTGCAACGCTCAACAGCAGGCCGAGATCCATCCGACGGCTCCACATCTCCACGGTTGCCGCGCCAACCGGACCGGTGCCGAACAACCTCGGCTCGGGGCTGAGCTCCTCGAAATAGCGGCAAATCGCCATGGTTTCCGCAATGGCCGTGCCATCGTCGAGCACCAGCACGGGCACGCGCTGGAAGGGGTTGACCGCGGTGAACTCGGGCGTCTTCAGCGCCCCTTGCATGAGGTCGACGTCCTCGCAGGCAACCTCGATGCCTTTCTCGGCAAGGAAGATGCGCACGCGGCGTGGATTGGGCGCGGCCTTGGTTTGCAGAAGCTTCATGGCTCGCTTCCCCCTCGTCCTCGATCCTCAAGTCCTAGAGGAGGGCAGTTGCGCGTGCAAGCAAAGCGTGTGGCGCGGTCGCCGCCGCCGCAGCAAGGCTGCAATGTCACCGTAACCAGACCGCATAATACATTGATAAACGGGACGTTAGGGTTTTGCCGCGATCCTCAATCGACGCTGCGCACGCTCGAACGCGTCGCTTCCCATGTTTGCATCGGCCGAGATGGCGAGGGAGACGATGCCCCAATCACAGACCAGGAGCACAGGTCCCGAGCGTGCACGCGCCAACGACGCGCGGGCCGCCGCCGCGCAGGTCGTCCGCGACATCCGGGCGCGCCTGCTGCAGGGTACCGTGCTCAGGCCCGAATTCGAGTATGAACTGTTGGCAATGTTCGTGCGCAACGAGCTTTCGGCGCGCGTCACCGTACCGTTGTTGGCGGTCATCTTTTCCTTGGCCTCGATGTTCTGGGCGCCCGTGCTGCAGGCCTCCGCCTGGCTGGCGCTCGTCATCTCCGCCAAGTTTTTCATGATCGACGCCTGCGTTAAGTTTCTCGCCCAACCGCGCGGCACGGTGCGGGTCGATCAATGGCGCCGGCGCATCGTCTTGCTTGAGCTGGCGAGCGGCGTCACCTGGGGCGGCATGGCCGTCGTCGGCTTCGGCACCGGCGACACGGCCTCCCACGTCTTCATGCTGACCTCGCTCATCGTGCTGTTGGCCATTCGCATGACCTTCGCATCGACGCTGATGACGGTCTTGTACGTGGGCACCACGCCGATGACGGTCGCCGTCGTGGCTCGGCTGATCCTGCAGGGCCACCCGTTCTATTATGCCATGGCCGCGATGGCGATCGGTCTGCACGTTTACTTCCTGTTCCTCGCCAAGGGTCTCAATTCGACGGCCCTCTCGATGCTGGAGTTTCGCGCCGAGAAAGATGCCCTGATCGCCGAGATCGAAGAGGAGAAATGGATCTCCGATGAAGCGCGCCAACGAGCCGAAGCGGCCAACGTGGCCAAGTCGCGCTTTCTTGCCACCATGAGCCACGAGCTGCGCACGCCGCTCAACGCCATCCTCGGGTTTTCCGAAGTGATGAAGAGCGAACTGCTGGGCCCCATGGCGAACGCAAACTACAAGGAATACTGCGCCAACATCCACGACAGCGGCCGCCATCTGCTGCAGGTGATCAACGAAATACTCGATCTGTCGAGGATCGAAGCGGGACGCTATGAATTGCAGGAAGAACCCGTTCGCCTGTCCGACGTGGTGGAGGACTGTCTGCGCCTGTTGAGCTTGCGCGCAGAGAGCAAGGGGCTGTTGGTCATCCCCGACTGCCCGCGCGGGCTCGACCAGCTTTGGGCCGATGAGCGCGCCGTGCGCCAGATCTGTCTCAATCTCTTGTCCAACGCGCTCAAATTTACCCCACGCGGCGGCCGCATTACCTTGAGCGTTTGCGCCAACGGGGATGGCGGCCAGACGCTCATCGTCAAGGACACCGGCCCCGGCATTCCCAAAGACGAGATCCCGCGCGTGCTACAGGCGTTCGGACAAGGCTCGCTGGCACACGAGACCGCCGAAGGCGGGACCGGGCTGGGCCTGCCCATCGTGCAGAACCTGATTCGACTGCACGGCGGCACCTTCGAGCTCCGTTCCGAACTGCGCAAAGGCACCGAGGCCATCGTGACCTTCCCGGAGGGCCGGGTGCTCAGGTCCATGCCGCCCCTGCAACCCCTGGGCCAAGAGCGCCACCGTCAGTCGGGCCCGGTTCTGGCGGGCGTGCGGCGTGCCGGCGGCGAGGCGCTGCGGCGCGAAGACTCCACAATGTTGCGCTAGAGCAGGCTTACTGCTGCTCGCAGCCGTGGGCGAGGCCGGGATTGCACGAGGCTGGCGCGCGGCCCAAGCCATGGAGGGTTTCTTGCCTCGAGGTCCCCGCGTCAGGCCGCCTCTGGTGGCGGCCCCCCCTCGCCTCAACGGGCTTAGGCCTTTTAGGTCGCCGCGCCCGTCGCGGCCATCGTCCACCGCCCCGGACGGGGAGGCCGGTGTGACGAGATTGTCAGCCCGGCCCGTGCTTCCTACATTGATGCCCTAAAAACTCTAAGGCCGTAAGGGCTCGCGGAGCATCCAACCTTGCTCTCTCCCTGCATCAAAGTGTGTGCCATCGACCTGACGACGGGCCTGTGCGCAGGGTGTGCGCGCAGTCGCGCGGAGATCGCGGCCTGGAGCGCCATGAGCGACGCCGAGCGAGACCGCATCATGACCCAGCTGTCGGCGCGGCGCCGCCGGGCGGGCCTGCAAACGGATGGATGAACCATGGGGGCGTGGATCGCACTCGTCCTGCTCGTGATTGCCGGCTTGGCGCTGCTGCTGCGCGCCGATGCGGGCACGATCGCCGGCTTTGATGCGTCGGACTTTGCCATCGCCATGGCGAGCATCGCCATGCTGATCTTCGTTGCCTCCTCGATCGCGGGCAGTTATCGCGGCCGCGGGCCGCAGGCGGCGCGCGATTTGCTCACCTGGGCGATCGTGGCCCTCATGCTGGTGGCGGGCTACAGCTATCGCGAAGAGATTTTGAGTTTCGGCCATCGCGTGGCCGGCGAGTTGCTGCCGCCCGGCACGGCGTTGCGCGGCGAGCCGCAAATCAACGGCGAACGGTCCGTGCAAATCCGGCGCCGGCCGGACGGTCACTTCGTGGCACGAACGCAGGTGAACGGCGTCTCCTTGACCATGCTGGTCGATACCGGGGCCTCGACCGTCGTCCTGAAACCCGCCGATGCGCAGCGCCTCGGTATCGACGTCGGTCAACTCAAGTACTCGGTACCGGTGCAAACGGCCAATGGCACCACCTATGCCGCCCACGTGCGCCTGCGTAACCTGACGCTCGGTCCCATCAGCCTGCAGGACGTCGAGGCGTTGGTCGCCAAGCCAGGATCCCTTAAGGAAAACTTGCTCGGTATGAGTTTTTTAAGCCGGCTGCGCTCATATGAGTTCACCAGCGATTTTCTGATGCTGCGGGGCTAGGTGGTCGTCCTGCTGTGGCGCGACGACCAAGGCTCGCCGTAGGGGTGGGTTGCGTGGCATGGCAATGTCCTCGGGTGTCCGCCAGGCCGTCGGCTTGGCCGTCGGCTGGTTGCTGGTGGCGGCAACGGCGGCCGCCGGGGCCTTGCATTTTGCCGAGGTCAAGGACGCAGCGCGGGGGCTGCTTGGCCATTCCCCCACACCTTCCGAGGCGCCAGCGGACGGGCGGGCTTGGCGCCGGGGCGCGGTTGCATCGAGGCCGGCCGTCGGCCGGATCGTGGAGCTGAAGGCCGGCGCCTTCGGCCACTATCGGGCGCAGGCCGAGATCAATGGGCGACCGGTCGAGGTCTTGGTCAACTCCGGGGCGTCCCTGGTCGTGCTCTCCCACGAGGACGCCGAGCGCGCTGGGTTGCGGCCGCGCGCGCAGGACTACACGCAACGCGTCGGCACGGCCAACGGGGTAACGCGCGTCGCCCCGATGCTGCTCGATCGGGTCAGCATCGGCGACATCAGCGTGCGCAACGTCGAGGCCGCCATCGGCGAGCCGGGCAAGCTGGGCCAATCCCTGCTCGGTATGACCTTCCTTGGCCGGTTGCAGCGCGTGGACATGCGCGCAGGCGTCCTCTTCCTGCAGGAATAGTGGCCCCGCGGTCGGGAATAGTGGCCCGGTCTGCAGCAATAGTGCCCCACTCGCGCTGGACGAGTGCCCCGGTTGACTGCAGCACGAGGGCCCTGGTTGACAGGGGCTGGTCTATTTGTCACACGCGCCTCGGGCCCAGCCGCATCGTTGTCTCAGGGCCCGCTTTTCCAGCAACTTTGTTGCGAGACCTTGCCAATGTTGCCCAAGCCGCGCGCCGACCTGAAGTCCAACACGGCCGAATTCGAGCGTTTGCCCTTGGTCAAGCCCACGGGTTTTCGCGAGTACGACGCCCGCTGGCTGTTCCCTGGCGAGATCAACCTGATGGGGCTTAACGCCATCGGCCTCGGCCTTGCCACGCTCGCCGCCAAGTACGGGCGCCGCAAGCGCTTTGTCGTCGGCCACGACTATCGCTCCTACTCCAGCGCCGTGAAGCAAGCGCTGATGACGGGCCTGCTCGCCGGCGGTGCCGAGGTCCACGACATCGGGCTCGCCTTGTCGCCCATGGCCTATTTCGCGCAATTTGCCCTCGACGTCGAAGGCGTGGCGATGGTGACGGCGAGCCACAACGATAACGGTTGGACCGGCATCAAAATGGGCTTCGATCGGCCGTTGACCTTTGGCCCGGAGGAAATGTTGGCGCTGAAGGATCTCGTG
Organism: uncultured Alphaproteobacteria bacterium; assembly: GCA_963775835.1. GTDB lineage: Bacteria > Pseudomonadota > Alphaproteobacteria > Rhizobiales > Hyphomicrobiaceae > AWTP1-13. Next base: position 401,607 of record CAVZKV010000002.1, read on the forward strand.
CTTGCCGGCGCCGGGGAGACGGCAGCGGGCGGGCGCTACGCCTATGTGCCCGATATCGGGGAGCGCTACTTCGCCGCGTTGACCGACCGGCCGAAACTCAAGCGCAAACTCAAGGTGGTCGCCGCCTGCGGCAACGGCACGGCCGGCGCCTTTGCTCCGCGCATTCTGGAAGCGGTGGGGTGCGAGGTCGTGCCGCTCGACTGCGAACTCGATTTCACGTTTCCGCGCTACAATCCCAACCCCGAAGACATGCAGATGTTGCATGCCATCAGTGCCGCCGTCGCGGCCAACGGCGCCGACGTCGGCTTCGGCTTTGACGGTGACGGCGATCGCTGCGGCGTGGTCGACAACGAGGGACGTGAAATTTTTGCCGACAAGGTCGGCGTCATGCTGGCGCGCGACCTTTCCGCGCTTCACGCCAAGGCGCTGTTCGTCGCCGACGTGAAGTCAACCGGGCTATTCCTGACCGATCCGGTGCTGAAGGCAAACGGTGCCAGGACGCTTTACTGGAAAACCGGGCATTCCTACATGAAGCGCTATACGCATGAGCAGAAGGCGCTGGTCGGATTCGAGAAGTCCGGTCACTTCTTTTTTCAGCCGCCGCTGGGACGGGGCTACGATGACGGGCTCGTTGCTGCCATCGCCGTCTGCGACATGCTCGAGCGCAATCCCGACAAGACGATCGCCGAGCTCAACAAGGCGCTGCCCAAAACCTGGGGTTCGCCGACCATGTCGCCGCACTGCAGCGACGAGGCCAAATACGCCATCGTCACCGAGATCACGGGCCAATACCAGGCGGCCGCGGCGGCCGGCACCGCCGTCGCCGGCCAGAAGATCCGCGAGCTCGTCACCGTCAATGGCGTGCGTGTCGTGCTGGCGGACGGAACCTGGGGGCTGGTGCGCGCCTCCTCCAACAAACCGGAACTGGTGATCGTGGTCGAAAGCCCGGTCTCGGAGGCCCAGATGCGCGCGATCTTCGCCGATATCGATGGCCGCCTTTCCCGCTACCCGGAAGTGGGTGCCTATAACCAGAAAATCTAGGGCAGGCGCGTCCCACCTGCCCCAAGCTGGCGCTGCGCCCACCGCCGCACAAAGGCCTGGGAAACACCATGGACCTCGCCTAGCCTTTAGCTTTGCTCGGTGTTGAGGAGGCCAGGCGAGATCATGCCGCAAGGTATCGCCGCGATGCTGCCGGAACGCGCCAACGCCAACGGCGAATTGGTGCGCCGTGGACGCTTTCTCGAGGTGACCTTTCTGCTCGAGATCGGGGCCAACGCCTATCTCATTCGTATTCACCGCGGTCGTCTTGAGAGCATGGAGCCGGGGCCGCATATTCAGCCGCGGTGGACCTTTGCCCTGCGCGCCCCCGCGGCCGCCTGGGCCAAGTTTTGGCAAGCGGTTCCGCCGCCCGGTGCCCATGATCTCATCGCCATGCTGAAGAGTGGCGATTTGCGGTTGGAGGGCGATCAGCATCCTTTCATGGCCAATCTGCGCTATTTCAAGGAGCTGTTGGCCTTGCCGCGCGCCGCCGGCGCGCAAGAGAGGCGATAACAACAATGGCTGCCCCGCAATTCGAAGCCGCCGTCGGCCGCTACTTGCCCCTTGAGGTCGATAGCAAACGCCATCGCCTCTACATCGAGGAGGCGGGAAGCGGCATTCCGCTCTTGTGCCTGCACACGGCGGGTTCCGACGGCCGGCAGTTTCGCGGCCTGCTGAACGACACGGCCCTCACGTCCCAGTTTCGCGTCATTGCCTTCGACCTGCCCTGGCACGGCAAGTCCTCGCCGCCGGCGGGTTGGCAAGAGGGCGAATACCGTCTCACCTCGCGTGCCTATGTCGACACGGTGATGGCGGTCATCGACGCCCTGGGGCTCGAGCGGCCGGTTTGCATGGGCTGTTCCATCGGGGGCCGGATCGTCCTGCATCTGGCGCTCGAGCACCCGCAGCGCTTTCGCGCGCTGATCGGCCTTGAGTTCGGCCGCGCACGCGCAGGCCTACTACGACCTCGACTGGCTGCACCGACCGGACGTGCATGGCGGGGAGGTCTGCGGCGCCATGATCTCCGGGCTGATTGCCCCCACGGTCCCGCCGAGCGAGCGTTGGGAAACGATCTGGCACTACATGCAGGGCGGCCCGGGTGTGTTCAAAGGCGACCTTCACTTTTATACGCAGGATGGGGACGTGCGGGGCCGGCTGAGCGCGATCGATACGCAAGCCTGCCCGCTCTATTTGCTGACCGGCGAGTACGACTATTCCTGTAGCCCTGCCGATTCGCGCGAGCTCGCGGCGCGTATCAACGGCGCCAAGCTGACGGTCATGGAAAGGCTCGGCCATTTTCCCATGAGCGAGGACCCGCCGCTGTTTTTAAGCTACTTGCGTCCGATCTTGCAGGAGATCCGCGCCGCCGCACGCTAGAGGGCGCGCTTTGCCACTGGGGCGGCAAGACCGGCGGGGCGCCGCGCTGGCGCCTCATATCGCCAAGGGCTGCCCACCTCCACAACGAGGAAAGCGCCCATCAGTTGCCCCCGCGCCCCTTGGCAAGGGCCTCGCGTTCGGCCACGCGAAGGATGTGGAAGCGCTGAAAATTGCCGTCACGCTCGTAGAGCTTGAGCCGTACCCAGACGAACAGATCATAGAAGGTGTCCGGCCCATAGCTTAAGGGCAAGCGCTCGATTGCCTCCAGCGGCCGACCCCACTTGCCGTCAAGCCCGCTCAAGTCGTCTTTGAAAAACACGATCGTTGGCGTGAAGATCACGCCCCAGCGTTCGGCAAGCGCCTTCTCGGTCAAGCGCGTGCCGTCGAAATCCGTAACCTCGCGCGAGCCCCATAGGTCGAGCTGGATGATGCGGAAGTTCTCCCGCACGTAATCGTTGATGTACTTCTCCGCCAGCACCTCGGTGTGCAGCTTCGCGCAATAGGGGCAGCCGCGCTGCTCGAAGATGACGGCGAAGCGCTGGCCGGCGGCCTTGGCTTCGGCAAAGTCATCCCTGAGCTCGAGGAACGATAGGGCAAACCAGCTTTGCCGATAGTGGCCCGCTTCCAGGATCGGCTCCACGCGCGGGGTGGTGGGGCCGCGGGGCGGCGGCAGCCCGTCAGCGGCGACGGCCGCAGCCGTCGGGCCGAACAGCCACAGCATCAAGGCCAGTGTCAAGCCGCGCATGCGATTGGTGTCTTTGCTCGGTTGCAGCCCCCAATCCTAGCCGATCGCCCGCCCCTTGACGATGCGGGGCGCGCGCAACCGGCTCACAGCACTGCCGAGCCGATGCGGTCGTGATCAAGGTGGCCCTCGCCAGCCTCGATCAGCGCCATGCTTTCGAGCAGCACATCGATACCGGCAGCGGGTCGGGGCGCGTGTTGCGACAGATGGCGGCGAAAGGCGCGGGCGTAGGGTTGGCCGTGATAGAGGCCCAGAATGTGCCGCACGATGTTGTTGAGCCGTCCGCCGTTGCGCAAGTGCGCTTCGACATAGGGCACCAGCGCCTCCAGCACGGCGCGTCGCGACGGCGGCGGCTCGGGGGCGCCAAACAAATGGCGGTCGACGCTCGCCAGCAGATAGGGGTTTTGATAGGCCGAGCGGCCGATCGCCACGCCATCCACCTTCTCCAGGTGCGCTTGTGCCGCCGCCAGGGTGGCGATGCCGCCGTTGATGACGATCTCGAGCTTGGCATGCGCCGCCTTCAGGCCCCAGACGCGCGCGTGGTCGAGCGGCGGCAGCTCGCGGTTTTGCTTCGGCGAGAGGCCCTTGAGCCAGGCCTTGCGTGCGTGCACGATGAAGCTTGAGCAGCCGGCATCGGCGACGGTGCCGATGAAACGATCGAGGTCGCGTTCGCTGTCTTGCTCGTCGATACCGATCCGGCACTTGACCGTAACCGGCACCCTGAGCCGGCGCTGCATCGCCGCCACGCAGCGCGCAACCAGCTCCGGCTCACCCATCAGGCAGGCGCCGAACCTGCCGTCCTGTACCCGGCTCGACGGGCAACCGACATTGAGGTTGATTTCGTCGTAGCCGTAGGCCTCGCCCAGCCAGGCGGCCTCAGCGAGCGCGCCGGGCTCGCAACCGGCAAGCTGCAGGGCCACCGGGTGCTCGGCGGGCGAAAAGGCAAGCAGCCGATTGCGATCGCCGCGCAGCACCGCCTCCGCCGTCACCATCTCCGTGTAAAGACGCGCGTGCCGCGACAAGAGACGGTGGAAGAACCGGCAATGCCGGTCCGTCCAATCCATCATCGGGGCAACGCAGAACCTGCGTTTTGTTGCTTGCGCGCACATGCAAGATCCGCTGCGGGGGGCCCAGGCGCCGCCGCTCGAAGCCCCGGGTGTAGCCTCGAGCCACCCGCAGAGGCAACCGGGCGACCGGCGCGCCTTGGCGCACATCACCGACGCTCGGGCCGGTCCCGGTCCCTTGCCTTCGGTGGGCGAACAGGCCCGCGGCCGGTCTCGCAAGGCTTGAATTAGCAACTTAGCCGCACCAAAGACAGAGTTGAAGGCACAGGCGAAAGCGTTAACACGCCTCGCGGTATTGTCGCGCTCTTCCGCGGTCGGCCAAGGCTTAACCAACCCCTAACCTGGCAAGATGAGGAAAGCGAGGATACGGCGCAGGCAACCCTCCCCGGCCGCGGCCACGGCGCGCCATGCCAGCCGGCGCGCCGACGACAGGGGGCAAAAGCGCAGGGCTTTGCCGGCGCATTGCGCCCAGCTGGGATTGGTGCTGCAGGGCGGCGGCGCGCTTGGCGCCTACCAGGCCGGCGTCTATCAGGCGCTGGCCGAACATGGCTATCTGCCGCACTGGATCGCCGGCATCTCGATCGGGGCCATCAACGGCGCCATTATTGCCGGCTCCCCCGAGAAGGAAAGAATTGTCCGCCTCCGCGCGTTCTGGGAGCGCATGAGCGAGAGCTTGCCGTTGAAGCCCTTGATCGCCGGCGATTGGGCGCGTGGCACGTTCAACGAACTGAGCGCGCTCACGACCGCGGCAGCGGGCGTGCCGGGCTTTTTCCGCCCGCGCCTGCCGCCGGTGTGGTTGCAGCCGTGGGGCTCCGAGGCCGCGCTTAGCTTTTACGATACCTCGCCGCTGCGCCAGACGCTGCAGGAGCTCATCGACTTCGACCTGCTCAACGGCGGGGCCGTGCGGCTGAGCATCGGGGCAGCGCACCTGCTGCGCGGGGACTCGGTTTACTTCGATACGCAAGACAAGGACTACCGCCTTGGCCCGGAACACATCATGGCGAGCGCGGCACTGCCGCCCGGCTTCCCGCCGATAGAGATCGACGGCGAACACTTCTGGGACGGTGGCGTGCTCTCCAACACCCCGCTCGATCACCTGCTCGACGCCGAGCGCGACCAGAGCATGCTGGTGTTCCAGATCGACCTCTTCAGCGCGCGCGGCGCCATGCCGCGCAACCTGTTTGACGTCTACGAGCGACACAAGGACATTCTTTACTCATCGCGCACGCGCAAGAATACCAACGCCTTCCGTCAGGCGCAGGAGCTGCGACAGGCGGTCGAACGGCTGCTCGCCAAGCTCCCCGCGAAAAAAAAGCGCGAGCCCGACGTTGTCGAGATCGTGCGCAAGCTTAAGACGAGCGACAGGTTCAAGCCAAGCGCCTCCATGAGCGTCGTGCACCTGATCTACCGCGAGAAATACTACGAGACGCAGGCCAAGGACTATGAGTTCTCCCGCCTGTCCATGGAGGAGCACTGGCAGGCCGGGCTTACCGATACCCGACGCACGCTCAGACAGGACAAGTGCTGGCTCGAGCCGCCCAGGGACCTGGAGGCCGTGCGCACCTTTGACTTGACGCGGGAGGCCCTTTGATGGAGAGCGGCGCCAGCCAACGCCGGCAGCGCAGCCAAGCGTGCCCTTGTGTGCCCTTGTCAGGGCCGAGCAAAACCACTACACAGCCCCCATCACACACGCGCGCCCTCTCGCGTGCGGCGGATTGAAAGCCCCGCCTGCACGCTCCGGTGGCCAAGCCCTCAACACCCCAAGGCTCGGTTCGCACAAGGTGCGCGGAGGTCCAACCGGAAAACGGAGACTGCGCCATGGCGCTGCCTGCCTTCAATATGCGCCAGCTTCTCGAAGCTGGCTGTCACTTCGGCCACCAAAGCCACCGCTGGAATCCCAAGATGGCGCCCTTCATTTTTGGCGCCCGCAATAACATCCACATCATTGACCTGGCCCAGTCGGTGCCGCTGTTGCATCAGGCGCTGGTGAAGGTCAGCGACGTCGTCGCCCAAGGCGGACGCGTGCTGTTCGTCGGCACCAAGCGCCAGGCCTCGGAGGGGATTGCCGATGCGGCCAAGCGCTGCGCCCAGTACTACATTAACCATCGCTGGCTCGGCGGGACGCTGACCAATTGGAAGACGATCTCGCAGTCGATCCGACGCCTGAAGCTGCTGGACGAGATGCTGGAAGGCGAGGTCAAGGGACGCACCAAGAAGGAAGTCCTGCAGCTCACGCGCGACCGCGACTCGCTCAATCGCTCGCTCGGCGGCATCAAGGAGATGGGCGGGCTGCCGGACCTGTTGTTCGTGATCGACACCAACAAGGAGCAGATTGCCATCGCCGAAGCCAAGAAACTCGGCATTCCGATCGTCGCCGTCGTCGACACCAATTGCGATCCGGACGGGATCGATTTCGTGGTGCCGGGCAACGACGACGCCGGGCGCGCGATCACGCTTTACTGTGATCTGATCGCGCGGGCGGCGATCGACGGCATCGAGCGCGGCCAGACGCAGGCCGGCGTCGATGTCGGCGCCGCAGAAGCGCCCCCGGCCGAGGATTTGGCTGGCGACAAAGCCCCCGCATTTAAGGGTATCGATGCGCCGCGCGGCGAAGCCGACGATCTCAAGCGGCTGCCCAACGTCAACCCACGCCTGGAGCAGCGGCTCAATGATGCCGGTGTCTACCACTTCTGGCAGATCGCCGATCTTGACGAGCAAGGGACGGCCGGGCTCGACCGCTTGCTCAATCTCAAGGGGCGGATCGTGCGCGACGGTTGGGTCGTGGCCGCCAAGCAATTGGTCGAAGGGCAGGCTGCCTGAGGCGGTGGCCCCAAGTCTTTAAGGTTTGATCCCGGTGCCGCGCCGACGGCGCCCGCCTGGGGTAAAGCGAGGAACGCATGACAGCTATTTCTGCAGGTCAGGTCAAACAACTGCGCGACAAGACCGGCGCCGGCATGATGGATTGCAAGACCGCCCTCACGGAGACGCAGGGGGACATGGAGCAGGCCGTCGATTGGCTGCGCAAAAAAGGCCTCTCGAAGGCCGCGACCAAGGCTGGGCGGGTCGCCGCCGAAGGCTTGGTCGGCGTCGCCGTCACGGACAAGACGGGGGCCATCGTCGAGGTGAACTCCGAGACAGACTTCGTTGCCCGCAACGACAAATTCCAGGACATGGTGCGCAAGATCGGCGCCGTGGCGGCAAAGGCCGGCGGCGATCTGGCCAAGCTCCTGGCCATGCCGTTTCCGGGCTCCGCCGGCAGCGTCGAGAACCACGTCAAGGATATGGTGGCCACCATTGGCGAGAACATGTCGGTGCGCCGCACCGCCACCTTATCGGTGCCGGAGGGGGCGGTGGCCGACTACGTCCACAACAAGGCCGCCGACGGCCTCGGCAAGATCGGCGTGCTGGTTGCGCTCGAGAGCAAGGGCGAGCCCAAGGCGATCGGCGCGCTCGGCCGCCAACTGGCCATGCACATTGCCGCGGCCAGCCCCGCGGCGGTAACCGCCGACGAGCTCGATCCGGCCTTGATCGCGCGCGAGCGCGCCATTTACACCGAGCAGGCAACGGCCAGCGGCAAGTCGGCTGACATCGTCGCCAAAATGGTGGAGGGGCGCCTGCGCAAGGAATTCTATCAGCAGGTCGTGCTTTTGCAGCAGACCTTCCTCGGCGCGGGCGGCGACGGCAAGCAGACCGTCGACCAGGTCCTGCAAGAGGCCGCCAAAAAGCTGGGAGCGCCCGTCAGAATTGCCAAGTTCGTGCGCTATGCTCTGGGTGAGGGCATCGATAAGAAGGACGACGACTTCGCCGCCGAGGTAGCCAAAGCCGCCGGCCGCTAGTTAGGCGGCTTTGATTAGGCGCCACGTTGCACCCCCGATCTCGGCGCCAAGGCGCCCGAATTTGCGCGAATTTGCGCCTGGGCCGCGCGAGGGGTTATGTCTTGGCCGGCAAGGGGCTCAAAGGCCGCCCGGCAAGCCTACCGGGCCCGCACGGGCCTCTGCGGCCACAAAGGTTTGTGGGTTCAAGCAGCTTCTGGGCCTCAAGCAGAGTTCTGGGCCACAGAAGTTCTGGGCCACAGAAGTTCTGGGCCCAAGCAGAGTTCTGGCCCAGCAGGCCGCCGGGCCAACCGCCGTGCCGGCACTAACCGGCTTTTTTGAGTTGAGGCTCGGCATAGTCGAGGGAACTGGTGTGATGGCAGCCGCCGCGTCCTCTCCCCTACGCTACCGACGCGTGTTGCTGAAGCTTTCGGGCGAGGCCTTGATGGGAACGGGCGCCTACGGCATCGACATGCGCGTCGTGCAGCGCCTGGCCCTCGATATCAAGGAGGCGATTGCCGCGGGGGCCGAAATCGCGGCCGTCGTGGGGGGCGGCAACATTTTTCGCGGCCTGGCCGGTGTGGCCAAGGGCATGGACCGGGCCACCGGCGATTACATGGGCATGCTGGCCACCGTGATGAACGCCCTGGCGCTGCAAAACGGGCTTGAGCAAGCGGGCGTGCAGGCGCGGGTTCTTTCCGCCATTTCCATGCCCACCATCTGCGAGGCTTTTGTGCGCTCCAAGGCCTTGCATCACTTGGAAAATGGCCGCGTCGTCATTTTCGCTGCCGGGACCGGCAATCCCTATTTTACCACCGACACCACGGCGGCCCTCAGGGCCGTGGAAATGAACTGCGAAGTGCTTGCGAAAGCCACGCAAGTCGATGGCGTCTATTCGGCCGACCCCAAGCAAGATCCCAAGGCGGTGCGCCACGACCGGCTGACCTATGCTGAAGTCCTGAGCCGGGACCTGAAGGTGATGGATGGAGCCGCCATCGCGCTTGCTCGCGATAATAATCTTCCGGTAATTGTGTTTTCCATCGAGGAACCCGGTAATCTCAGCAAGCTGCTGCGCGGTGAGGCCCTATCCACGCTGGTCTCGGCCGCGGCATAAATGTGTTCGAGGAGGGTGGTTGGAGGTGGGTCCCGCAAGGTCGCCGCGGGATAGCGATAGTGGAGAAACGTGTCATGGCTGCCGGAAAATTCGATATCCAGGAACTAGAACGTCGCATGCGCGGTGCCCTCGATTCGCTCAAGAAGGAGTTCGCCGGCCTGCGCACCGGGCGCGCCAGTGTGCATTTCCTCGACCCCGTCGTGGTCAATGTCTACGGCGCGCGCATGCCCATCAACCAAGTCGCCACCGTGTCCACCCCGGACGCGCGCACGATTTCCGTGCAGGTTTGGGACCGGGGTCAGGTCAGCGCGGTGGAAAAGGCGATCCGGGAGGCCAACCTCGGGCTCAATCCCGTGGTCGACGGCGCCCTGATCAGGCTTCCCATTCCCGCCTTGACCTCCGAGCGACGCCAGGAGCTCGTCAAGGTTGCCCACAAATATGCGGAGCATGCCCGGGTGGCGGTCCGCAACGTGCGCCGCGACGGCATGGAGCTGCTCAAGCGCCTCGACAAGGACGGACAGATGAGCGAGGACGACCATCATAAGAATTCGAGCAAGGTGCAGGAGTTGACGGACAAGCTCGTCAAGGAGGTCGATCAATCGCTGGCTAGCAAAGAGGCCGAGATCAAGCAGGTCTGATGGTTGAGGGGACGCAAAGCGCGAGGGGGCCGGCAATCAACACCGACGCCGTCGGCGCAGCGACGCTGGGGGCATGACGCCTGATCCATGAACGAGCAGAACAAACGAAGCCTCTGGCAGGCGAGTGCGCAGGTGCCGCGCCACGTCGCCATCATCATGGATGGCAACGGTCGCTGGGCCTCCGAGCGTGGGCTGCCGCGCTCGGAAGGACATCGGCGCGGCGTGGAGGCCGTGCGCCGCACCGTGCGGGCGGCGATGGAACTGGGCATCCAGTACCTGACGATCTACAGCTTTTCTTCGGAAAATTGGTCCCGCCCCGCCAGCGAAGTCGATGACCTCATGGGTCTGATGAAGCGCTTCATTCGGCGCGACCTGGCGGAGTTGCATCGCAACGGCGTGCGCGTGAGCGTGATCGGGGAACGCACCGGCGTCGACCCGGAGCTCCTCGGCTTGATGGACGAGACCGTGGCGCTCACGTCGCGAAATACCGCGCTCAGTCTCATGATCGCCTTCAACTACGGCTCGCGCGCCGAGATCGCCAAGGCGGCCCGGCGTTTGGCCGGGCGCGTGCTCGAGGGAACGATCAAGCTCGACGATATCACGCCCGAGGCGCTGGCGGCCGAGCTCGACACCCACGGCGTGCCCGATCCCGACCTGTTGATCCGCACCAGCGGTGAGCTGCGCTTGTCCAATTTCCTGCTTTGGCAGTCCGCCTATACCGAATTCGTCTTCCTCGATGCCTATTGGCCCGAGTTCGGCGGCGAACTGCTCAGGCACGCCATCGACGAATTCCGCGGTCGCCAGCGCCGCTTCGGCGGCGTGGCGACGCAATCGACCGGCTAGCGCCAAGGGGCAGGCAAGGGGTCGCGCCGATGAACGAGACAAGCGAGCCGGGCGACCAGCAGGGTTCTCCCCGCACGGGTCTGGCGTGGCTGGGCAGCGACTTTTCCACCCGTCTCGTCTCGGGTATCGCCATGGCGGTGATCGCCGCCGGCGCCCTGGCGGCGGGCGCGGCCGCTTTCAACACCCTGGTTTTTGTGCTGGCGGTGGTCTTGAGCTGGGAATGGGGCCGCCTGGTGCACGGCCGCGGCGCCGAGATCGTGATCGCCGTTCATGTCGGCGCCGCGGCTCTCGCAGTGGGGCTGGCGGCGCTGGGCTTTGTGGGCCTCGGCCTGCTGGCGCTGCCAATCGGGGCCATCTTGGCCGCGCTGCTGAGCCTTGGTCGCCACAGCCTTTTTGCCGCGCTTGGGGTGTTTTATGCCACCTTACCCGCGGTTACCCTGATATGGTTGCGGTCCGATCCGACCTATGGGCTACGGGCGGCCGTGTTCGTCATTCTGGTCGTGATCGCGGCCGACACGGGCGCATTTTTGGCGGGCCGCGGCCTGGCGGGTCCAAAGTTGTGGCCAAGCGTTTCGCCCAACAAGACGTGGGCGGGTCTTTTTGGTGGCGTGCTGGCGGGCGGCATCACGGGCGCACTGATGGCCTTGTCCGTCCCGGGTAGTTCCGCGCTGCGGCTGGGGGCCACGGCGGCGGTCCTCGCCTTTTTGGCGCAAATGGGCGATCTTATGGAATCGGCAATGAAGCGCCGGTTCGGTGCCAAAGATACGAGCGCGCTGATACCTGGCCATGGTGGCATTATGGATCGCCTAGACGGGCTGGTGATCGCGGCGACGGCGGCGGGCTTGACCGGGTTTTTTGTCGACGTGCATTCGCCGGCACGCGCGCTGCTATTGGGGTATTGAGCATGGGCGCAAGAGCAGCGGTGCGCGGGAGCGAGCGACCTTCAAGCCTGCGCGCGGCGAGCGCATCGGGGCCGGCGCCAGCCGGCGCCATCAAGCGCGTCAGTGTGCTCGGCGCGACGGGCTCGGTGGGACAAAGCACGCTCGATTTGATTGGCCGTAATGCCAATATTTTCAAAGTTGTGGCCCTCACGGCAAAGCACAATGTGGAGCGCTTGGCGGAGCTTGCGGTCAGGCACGGCGCCGAGCTGGCGGTGATCGCCGAGGAAGCCCAATACGACGACCTAAAGCAACGCTTGGCCGGAACCGGCATCGAGGTGGCGGCCGGCATGCCGGGGCTGATCGAGGCGGCGCTGCGGCCGGCCGACTGTGTGATGGCGGGCATTATGGGGGCGGCCGGCCTGCGCCCGACGCTCGCGGCCGTGTCGCAGGGACGGCGCGTCGCGCTCGCCAACAAGGAGTGCCTGGTGTCGGCCGGGGACATCTTTATGGAGGCCGTGCGCCGGGCCGGAACCGAGCTGATCCCCGTGGATTCGGAGCACTCGGCCGCCTTCCAGGCGATCGCCGGGGCCGCCCCCGACAGCATCGAGCGCATCGTGCTGACGGCCTCCGGCGGGCCGTTCCGCACCTGGAGCCTCGATCAGCTGGCCCGCGCCACGCCCAGCGAGGCGCTGCGCCACCCGAATTGGTCGATGGGACCCAAGATCACCATCAATTCGGCCACCCTGATGAACAAGGGGCTCGAACTGATCGAAGCCTATCATCTGTTCCAGATCGACACCGACAAGCTCGAGATCGTCGTCCACCCGCAATCGATCATTCATGCCCTGGTTGGCTTCCGCGACGGCTCGATGCTGGCCCAACTGTCCTCTCCGGATATGCGCACCCCGATTGCCTTGAGTCTGGCCTGGCCCCAGCGCATGACGGCGCCGACCAAGCGCCTCGACCTCGTCGAATTGGCACAGCTGAGCTTTGAGCGCCCCGACGAGCAACGCTTTCAGGCCATCGGGCTGGCGCGCCAAGCCATGCAGCGCGCCGGCATGGCCCCCGCCGTGCTGAACGCCGCCAACGAAATTGCCGTTGAGGCCTTCCTGGCGGGACGCTTGGGGTTCCTTCAAATTGCCCAACTTGTAGCGGAGACGCTGGCTCAAGGAGAGGCGTGTGGGCTCATCGGGGAGGGCGCGGCCTTGGATGCCGTGCTCGAGACCGATGCGGCGGCCCGTCGGCTGGCGCTAAACTTGCTGGAAAGGGGACGTCTGCCGGGCGCCGCTTAGGCGCCAGGGCGCATGAACGTCGTTAACGCGGAAGTTCGGAGACGCTGCCGATGGCCATTTTGTCAGGTGGATTGAAGGCTCTACTCGACCTGGAGATCTGCCTTGGACCCTGCATCACGCTCGCCCGGATCTTCGAGCAGGTGTGGGGGTTCCTCGCCGTCCTGGTCCCCTTCCTCTTTGTCTTGACGGTGGTCGTTTTCGTCCACGAGCTCGGCCATTTTCTGGTCGCACGCTGGTGTGGGGTGCGCGTCAAGGCCTTCTCGATCGGCTTTGGACGGGAAATTTTTGGCTTCTGGGATCGGCATGGCACGCGCTGGCGCGTGGCCTGGGTGCCGCTCGGCGGTTACGTCAAGTTCATGGATGATGAGAATAGCGCCAGCGCACCCTCGCGCGAGGCGCTGTCGCGCATGACCGAGGAGGAGCGCGCCGGGGCCTTCCAAACCAAGCCCTTGGCGTCGCGGGCGGCCATTGTGGCGGCCGGACCGGTGGCGAATTTTCTGCTCGCGATCGCCATCTTCGCCCTCACGTTTACCGTGGTTGGGGTGCACGTTACCGCGCCACGCGTCGATGAGCTGGTGCCGGGCGGCGCGGCCGAGGCGGCGGGCTTCAAGCCCGGGGACTTGATCCTCAGCATCGACGGTTCCCAAATTGAGACCTTCACCGACATGCAAAGGATCGTCAGCGGCAGCGCCGATCGCGAGCTGACCTTCCAGGTCGAGCGCGACGGACGCACCCTGACCCTTAAGGCGACCCCGGCCCGTCGCGAGATCACCGACCGTTTCGGCAACAAGACCCGACAGGGCATGATCGGCATCCGCCGCAACGCCGCCCAGGAGGATTGGAAGTACCAGCGCTATGGGCCTATCGAGGCGCTCGGACTGGGCGTGCGCGAGACCTTTTTCATCGTCACGCGAACGCTGTCTTATCTCTCCGACGTGGTGATGGGCAGGGAATCGGCCGATCAGCTCGGCGGTCCCATTCGGATCGCGGAAGTCTCCGGCCAGGTCGCCAGCGTTGGCTTCGTGCCCTTGCTCAATCTGACGGCAGTGTTGTCGGTGAGCATCGGGCTCATCAATCTTTTCCCGATCCCGTTGCTCGATGGCGGTCATCTTTTGTTCTATCTGATCGAGGCGGTGCGGCGAAAGCCGCTGAGCGATCGCACGCAAGAGATTGGTTTTCGGATCGGTTTGGCCGTCGTGCTTATGCTCATGATGTTTGCGACCTGGAACGATTTGGGCATCGTGCGCAGGTGGCTCGGGGGCATTGGCTAGAATCAGAATTTGTGACGTATTCTTGCCACTTCCAACGGGAGGCGAAGACCGGTAAACGAGAGGTTGATCGCACGCAACGCTGTGGGTTGGCGTGAGGCTCGGGGAGAGGGCCACACCGTCCCATTGAGACCCGCCGTCGCGTGTGGATGCCATGTGGATAAAGCGCCCACCTGACGCCGACGGGTAGGGTGCCCACGAGGGGATCGGCGACGAAAGGCAGACGGGAAGAATGCCTTATTTTGGGATGGGCACATCGAGGGGTTGGGGACGCCTCGTAGCCTTGCTGATCTGGATGGCGGCGCTGGCCGTCGCCGAGTCGGTGCTCTGGGCGCCCGCCGCCCAGGCGCAGAGCGGTGTCATTCGCGAAATCCGCGTCGTCGGCAACAAGCGGGTAGAGCCCGAAACCGTTCGCACCTACCTCAAATTCAACGCCGGGGACGCCTACGATCCGGGCAAGGTCGACCAGTCGATCCGCGCGCTGTTCGCAACCGGCCTGTTTGCCGACGTGCGCATCGACCGCGAGGGCAACGGCGTCCTCATCACGGTCGTGGAAAATCCCGTCATCAACCAGGTCGCCTTCGAAGGTAACAAGGAAGTCGACAAGGACACGCTCAAGAACGAGGTACAACTCAAGCCGAGGTCGGTGTTCACGCGCGCCAAGGCGCAAGCCGATGTGCAGCGCGTTCTCGACGTCTACCGGCGCCAGGGGCGCTTTGCGGCCTCGGTCGAGCCCAAACTCATCGAGCTCGACAGCAATCGCGTAAATCTCGTGTTCGAGATCGACGAGGGCAACGCGACCAAGGTCAAGGCCATCAATTTCGTCGGCAACCGGGCGTTTTCCGACTCGCAGCTGCGCGACATCATCACCACCAGCCAGTCGGGGTTGCTCGACTTTCTCAAGGGCACCAACATCTACGATCCGGACCGGCTGACGCTGGATCGCGAGCTGCTGCGCCAGTACTACCTCAAAAACGGCTATGCCGACGCCCGCGTCGTCACCGCCGGCGCGGAGCTCGATCGCGATGGCTCGGGCTTCTACATCTCCTTCGTGGTCGAAGAGGGGGAGCTGTTCAACTTCGGGGCGATGCAGATCGAATCCGCCCTGCCGATCGACACCAACGTGTTTCGGGGCGAGCTCCTGACCGTCAGCGGTGCGACCTATGACCAGTCGCTGATGGACAAGACCGTGGAACGCCTGACGCTGGTGGCCTCCGAGGCGGGCTACGCCTTCGTGCGCGTGCGTCCTAGGGCCGAACGGGATGCGACCGGGCGCGCCATCAACGTCACCTACGTGATCGACGAAGGCCCGCGCGTCTATATCGAGCGCATCAACATCAACGGCAACCTGCGCACGCAGGACTATGTGGTGCGCCGCGAGTTCCGCTTGGCGGAAGGCGATGCCTACAATCCGATCATGGTCGACAAAGCCAAGAAGCGCCTGCAGTACCTCGGCTACTTCAAGACCGTCGATATCAAGCGGCGCCCGGGCTCGGCGGCCGATCGGATCATTCTGGACGTCGATCTGGTCGAGCAGTCGACCGGCGAGCTGTCCTTCGGCGCCGGCTACTCGACCAGCGAGGGCATCATCGGCGACGTGAGCATCACGGAACGCAATTTGCTGGGTCGCGGCCAATTCCTGCGCCTGCGCCTGGCCGGCTCCGCCGAGCGCTTGCAGATCGATCTGAGCTTTACCGAACCCCGCTTCCTGGGCCTCAATCTGGCCGCCGGTTTCGACCTCTTCCACAAGGACGTGAACCTCTCGAGCGTGTCAGCGTTCCGTACCAGGACGACCGGGGGCTCGCTGCGCCTCGGCTTCCCGCTGACCGAAAGTCTATGGCTGACCAACAGCTACACCCTCTCCAGCAGCGAAATCTTCGACGTCTCGCCCTTTGCCTCATTGGCCATCAAGCAAGCGCAAGGCGAGGCGATCACCTCCTCCTGGGGCACCTTGCTGTCCTATGATCAGCGCAACAATCCCAAGAACCCCACCAAGGGCGTCTATCTACAGGTCGGCACCGAGGTTGCCGGTCTCGGCGGCGATGTGCAATTCGTGCGCGCCAGTGCCGAGGGCCGCGTCTATTACCCGGTCACCGACAAGATCACCTTCGTCGGTCGCCTGATGGGCGGTCACATCGAAGGCTGGGGCGGCCAGGACGTGCGGCTGATCGACCTGTTCTACAAGGGCGGCGAGACCATTCGCGGCTTTGACCGTGGCGGCTTCGGCCCGCGCGACCTGTTGACCAACGACGCCCTGGGCGGCGCCACCTTCTGGTCCGCCACGGCGGAGGTGCGCTTTCCCATTCCCTTTATTCCCCAGGAGCTCGGCATGAGCGCGGCGGCCTTCGTCGACGCCGGCTCGCTGTTCGGCGCCGGGGCCGGCGCCGAGGCGCTCAATAACCAGTGCGGGTTCGCCGTGACACGGGACCCCGTGACAAATGCCGTGACCAATCCGGGTATTTGCCTGGCCGATTCCAGCGCCGTTCGCGCCTCGGCGGGTGCCAGCATCATCTGGGAATCGCCGCTCGGACCCCTGCGGCTTGACATTTCCAAGCCGTTTCTCAAAGAGCGTTTCGACGACGAGCAGCTGATCCGTTTCGGCGCCTCGACGCGCTTCTAAACGGCCTGCCGTTGCCTGCCCGTAGTGTGCTTTCGCGTGCCGCCAGACCGTTGGGTGGCGACAATCCACGCGGGCGCGGATAAGGTAACGCCATGCAGCATCCCGGATTTTTTGTCAGGAGCCCGCCCCTACGGCTGGCCGATTTGGCCAACCGCCTCGGCGCCGGCCTAGCGCCGCAGGCGAACGGGGAGAGCTTGATCGAAGACGTGCGGCCGCTGGCCGAAGCGCAACCCCAACATCTGTCCTTTCTGGACAATCGCAAGTACATGCCGCAGCTGCGCGAGACCCGCGCCGGCGCCTGCCTGATCGCCGCCGAATTTGCCGACCGCGTCCCGCCTGGCACCGCCGCGCTCGCGCTCAAGGCCCCCTATCGGGGCTTTGCCATGGCGCTGCAGATCTTCTACCCGGACGCCCTGCAGCCGAAGGCGGCGATGGTCGCCGCCGGCGAGCCCCAGGTGCACCCCAGCGCGCGCATCGCCGAGGGCGCGCTGGTGGAGCCGGGCGCCGTCGTCGGCCGGGAAGCCCAGGTCGGCAGGGGCACCACGGTGGCGGCGGGCGCGCTCGTCGGCTACCGCGTGGTCGTCGGCGAGGGCTGCTACATCGGCCCCGGGGTCAGCCTGACGCACGCCATTGTTGGCAACCGGGTGATCCTGCATGCGGGTGTGCGCATCGGCCAGGACGGCTTTGGCTTTGCCATGGGCCCGCAAGGGCACCTCAAGGTACCGCAGATCGGTCGCGTGCTGCTGCACGATGACGTGGAAATCGGCGCCAACAGCTGTGTCGACCGCGGCGCGCTCAAGGACACGGTGATCGGCGCGGGCACCAAAATTGATAATCTCGTGCAGATCGGGCACAACGTGGTGATCGGCAGGCATTGCGTGATCGTCGGCCAGACCGGCATTTCCGGCTCCACGGAATTGGGCGATTTCGTCGTTATGGGTGGCCAATCCGGTGCGGTTGGCCACATCAAGGTTGGCTCGGGTGCCCAGATCGCCGGCGGCGGACACGCCAAGGACGACGTACCCGCGGGCGCTCGCATGGGGGGGACGCCGGCGGTGCCGATGGCGGAATGGGCGCGACAGATTGCAGCCCTGAAGCGGCTCGGCCGACGGCCGCGCGCACGCGAGGAGTAGCCAATGCTTGAGGCGCGAGGAATGGTGCGGGCAGGGTCATGAACGAAACGCCGACGAAGAAAAAGGCACTGGGCAGTGCCGACATTTCGCGCGTCATGAAGCTGCTGCCGCACCGCTATCCGTTTTTGCTGGTCGATCGGCTGATCGAAATGGATGGCGATGAACGCTGCATCGGCATCAAGAGCGTCACCATCAACGAGCCCTTTTTTCAGGGGCACTTTCCCGGCTTTCCGATCATGCCGGGGGTGTTGATCATCGAGGGTCTGGCGCAGACCGCCGGCGCGCTGTGCGTTGCCAACTTCC
Organism: uncultured Alphaproteobacteria bacterium; assembly: GCA_963775835.1. Classification (GTDB taxonomy): domain Bacteria; phylum Pseudomonadota; class Alphaproteobacteria; order Rhizobiales; family Hyphomicrobiaceae; genus AWTP1-13. Next base: position 419,732 of record CAVZKV010000002.1, read on the forward strand.
AAACCGACTACAAGCCGCAGCTCGTCTATTTCATGGGGATAGACCGCGCCAAGTTCCGCAAGCCCGTGCTGCCCGGCGATCATCTTCACTACCATGTGCGCAAGATTCGTAGCCGCGGTCGCGCTTGGCGCTTTTATGGCGAGGCCAAGGTGAACGGGCAGGTGGTCGCCGAGGCCGAGGTCAGCGCCATGATATTGGATCCGGATGATGCCAAGCTCTAAGGTGCACCCGACGGCCGTCGTCGAGGCGGGCGCCGAGCTTGCCGAGGATGTCGAGATCGGTCCCTTCTGCGTGGTGGGAGCCAATGTCAAGCTGGCGGCGGGCGTGAAGCTGGTGAGCCACGTGGCGGTGGCCGGTCGCACCAGCATCGGCGCGCGCACCAGCCTTTATCCATTTGCCTCCATCGGCCATCCGCCCCAGGATCTGAAGTACAAGGGCGAGCCCTCGTCGCTGACGGTCGGCAGCGACTGCCTGATCCGCGAGGGCGTGACCATGAACCCCGGCACCGCCGGCGGTGGTATGCAGACCGTGGTCGGCAACCATTGCGCCTTCCTTGCCAACTCCCACGTCGGTCACGATTGCCGCGTGGGCGACAACGTGGTTTTTTCCAATAACGTCATGTTGGCCGGGCATTGCCAGATCGGCGACTTCGCCATCCTGGGCGGCGGCGCGGCGATCCACCAGTTCGCTCGCGTCGGCGCGCACGCCTTTCTCGGCGGCATGTCCGGACTGGAGAACGATCTCATTCCCTTCGGCATGGCGCTCGGCAACCGCGCGTATTTGTCGGGGCTCAATATCATCGGTCTGCAGCGGCGTGGGTTCGCGCGCGAAGACATCCATACCCTGCGCCGTGCCTATCGGCTGCTGTTCGCCAATGAAGGAACACTGCTGGAGCGGCTCGGCGACGTGGAGGAGGAATTCGATCATCCGATCGTCAAAGAGATCGTGGCCTTCATACGCGCCGGTGGTAAGCGCTCGCTGTGCGTGCCGCACGCCGAAATCTGAGCCCGCCTCGGCCCGCCGCGCGGAGGCGCAATGATGCGCATCGGTATTCTGGCGGGCGGCGGACGGCTGCCGCTGATGATCGCCGAGAGCGCGGCAGCGCGGGGCGCCAACGTGCACATCGTCGCCATTCGCGGCGAAGCCGATCCCGAGATCGAGCGTTTTGCGCACACCTGGGTGAATTGGGGCCAGATCGGCCGCATGCTGACAACGCTCCGCCGTGAAGGTGGCCGGCAACTGGTGATCGCCGGCGGCGTACGGCGTCCCGACTTCTGGCACATCCGTCCGGACGCGGGCTTTTTTGCAAGTCTGCCGCAGATCCTGGGCTTGATCGCCGCCGGCGGTGATGACTCGGTCCTCACGCGGGTGGTGCGCTTCTTCGAGCGCAAAGGCCTGGAAGTGCGGGGAGCACACGAAATCGCCCCCGATCTTTTGGCCGAAGCGGGCGACTTGGCCCAGACCGGGCTCAGCGACGAGAACCGCCGCGACGCCGAGATTGGCTTTGCCGTGCGCCGCCGGCTCGGGCGGCTCGACGCCGGCCAATCCGTCGTCGTTGCCGACGGACGGGTGCTAGCGATCGAAGGTGCCGAGGGTACCGACCGCATGCTCGAGCGCGTGCTGGGTCTGCCCGACCGCGAGGAGGCGAACTTGCGGCGCGGCGTGCTGGCGAAGGGGCCGAAGCCCGGACAGGAGTTGCGCATCGATATGCCGGCGATCGGTCCGCGTACCGTCGACAGCGTCGTGGCCGCCGGTCTGGCGGGGATTGTGGTGGAGCGCGGCGCGGTCCTCATCCTCGATCGCGAGGAAACGCTGCGCCGCGCCGATGCCAATGGCTGCGCCGTCCACGGACTTGCCGCCGAGGCATCGAGCCGGGAGGCGGCGCCGGCGGGTCGGATCAGCGCGCACCTGATCGGCCGGGTGCGGCCCTCCAGACGCGACCTCGGCGACATCGAGCGGGGCATTGCGATCGTGACGCGGCTTGCCGCCTTCGCCACCGGCAAAGCGGCCGTGGTCGCGCGCGCTCACGTGCTTGCCGTTGAAGGCGCCGAGGGGACGGCCGCGATGCTGGCCCGCGTGCGCGGATTGCGGCAGTGGAGCGACCGGCGCAGCCGGCGTCGCCTGGGCGCCCTGGTCTGTCGCGCCGCAGCCGCGGAGGCTCAGCCGCTGACGAGGTTGTTGCAACAGGCCGCGCTGCAGGATCTGGCCGCGGTGGCCATCGCCGGCAACGGGCCGCTGTTCGAGGACGCCACGGACGCCGCGCGGGCGGCCGATGATCTTGGCCTTTGCCTGGTGACCTGCCAGATTGGCTGGCCAGACCGGCTGGCCAGACCGGCTGGCCAGACCGGCTGGGATGAGGGAGGGTCTGGGGCCGCATGACGGACACGCGACCGGCTAGCCAGAAAGTTTTTGCCGCCGAGGCGCGCGAGCTGCGACTGTTCCTCGTCGCCGGCGAGCACTCGGGCGATGCGCTTGGCGCCAAGCTGATGGCCGCCCTGGACCAGGGCCGTGGCGGGCGCATCCGCTATCTGGGCGTGGGCGGTCCGGACATGGCGGCGGCGGGCCTCAGCTCGCAATTTCCGATCGAAGAGGTGGCGGTGATGGGCCCGCTGGCGATCCTCGCCCGCCTGCCCACCATCCTGGGCCGGATTGCCAGCACGGCGGCGGCGGCGGTGGCGGCCGAACCCGACGCGGTGGTGATTATCGATAGCCCGGAGTTCACGCATCCGATCGCCCGGCGCATTCGCCGCCGCCGGCCCGAAATTCCCATCATCGACTATGTTTCACCGAGCGTGTGGGCCTGGCGCCCCGGGCGCGCCCACAAGATGCGCGCCTACGTCGACCACGTGCTGGCCTTGCTCCCCTTCGAGCCCGACGTGCACGCCCGCTTGGCCGGACCACCCTGTACCTATGTGGGCCATCCGCTGATTGAACGCTTGGCTTGGATCCGAGGGCTCGATCCCATGCCTTTGGCCCGACGCCTCGGCCTCGCCGCCGACCGGCACTTGCTGGTGGTGCTGCCCGGCAGCCGGCCATCGGAGGTGAGCCGGCTGCTCGCCCCGTTCGGGGAAGCGCTGCAGCGGCTGCGCGAGCGCGGGCGCAAATTCGAGGTCGCCATTCCGGTGCTGGACGCGGTGCGCCGCCTGGTCGAAGCCGGCGTGGCGCATTGGCCAAGAGCACCGCATTTTCTGGAGGGCGAGGCGGATAAGTTTTCAGCCTTTCGCTTGGCTCGGGCGGCGCTGGCCGCCTCGGGGACCGTGTCGCTCGAGCTGGCGCTGGCCGGCACGCCGATGGTGGTGGCCTACAAGGTGGACCCGGTGGCGGCGCCGGTGTTGCGCCGCATGATCACGGCACCCTCCACGGTATTGCCGAACCTGATCCTTGGCACGCGCGCCATTCCGGAATTCCACCAGCAGCAGTGCGCGCCCGTGAAGCTGGCCAATGCGCTGGCCCAACTCGTCGATGAGGGTGAAGCGCGCCAGCAGCAGCTCACGGCGCTGGCAGGGGTGCCGGAGCGCATGCGCTTGCCGAGAGGCACCCCGAGCGAGGCCGCGGCCGAGATCGTCCTCAACTATGCGGAAACGGGTCGCGGTTGGCCGCGACCCGACGTCATGCACCGCGACGCGTAAAAAGCTCAGCCGCGCTTCTCGACGGGTACGAACGGCCGCTCCGGTTCGCCAATGTAGAGCTGGCGCGGTCGGCCGATCTTTTGCTCGGGATCCTCGATCATTTCCTTCCACTGCGCAATCCAGCCGACCGTGCGCGCCACCGCGAACAGCACGGTGAACATGGAGAGCGGGAAGCCCATCGCCCGCAAGGTGATGCCCGAATAGAAATCAATGTTGGGGTAGAGTTTCTTCTCGATGAAATAATCGTCTTGGAGGGCGATGCGCTCGAGCTCCATCGCCACTTTCAGGATATTCTGGTCCTTGACGCCGAGGTCGTCGAGCACCTCATGGCAGGTCTCCTGCATCACCTTGGCGCGCGGATCATAGTTCTTGTAGACGCGGTGACCGAAGCCCATCAGGCGGAATTCGGAATTCTTGTCCTTGGCCTTCTTGACGTACTCGGGAACCCGGTCGACGGTGCCGATCTCTTCCAGCATTTTGAGCGCCGCCTCGTTGGCGCCACCATGCGCGGGTCCCCACAGCGAGGCAATGCCGGCCGCGATGCAGGCAAACGGGTTGGCCCCCGACGAGCCCGCCAGGCGGACGGTGGAGGTGGAGGCATTCTGCTCGTGGTCCGCATGCAAGATCAAAATCCGATCGAGGGCGCGCGAAACGATCGGATTGACGACGTACGGTTCGCAGGGCACCGCAAAGCACATCTGCAGGAAGTTGGCCGGATAGTCGAGATCGTTGCGAGGATAGATGAAGGGTTGGCCGACCGAATACTTGTAGGCCATGGCGGCCAGCGTCGGCATCTTGGCGATCAGGCGGTGGCTGGCGATGACGCGCTGTTGCTCGTCATTGATGTCGGTGGAGTCGTGATAGAAGGCACTGAGTGCGCCGACCGAGCCGCACATCACGGCCATCGGATGCGCATCGCGGCGAAAGCCCGTGAAGAAGCGCGTCATCTGCTCGTGCACCATGGTATGGCGCGTGATGGTATTGCTGAAGGTCTCTAGTCCGCGCTTGGTCGGCAGCTCGCCGTTGAGCAGCAAATAGCAGACCTCGATGAAGCTCAATTCCTGCGCCAGCTGCTCGATGGGATAGCCGCGGTAGAGGAGCACGCCCTGATCGCCATCGATGTAGGTAATGCGCGAGGAGCAATTGGCCGTGGAGGTGAAGCCAGGATCGTAGGTGAAGCAGCCGGTGTCGCGGTACAGTCGGCCAACGTCGATCACGTCGGGGCCGATGGTACCCGATCGGATCGGCATTTCCGCCCGCTGATTGCTGCCGATCGCGAGCGTTGCGGTTTTCGCTTCGGCCTTCGCGCTTGCCATGTCCTTCGCATTCATGGGCGTCATCCTTTAAATCCAGCGACGCTGACGCCACCCTGAGGGGCCCGCCTCCGATTCTGGGGGCGCAGCAAACTCACCCTCTATTATATATATTGCACTGCGGCAAGCTATGCGAAGGGCGGAGCAAATCTGCTTGAACGGCGAGCGTTGCGCCGCACCGTCAGGCCGCCTGATCCTCTATGCGAGCGAGCGTCTCGGCGCGGCCGAGCACCGCCATGACGTCGAACACGGGCGGGGATACGGCCCGGCCGGTCAGGGCGGCCCTGAGGGGCTGGGCAACCTGGCCAAGCTTCTGTCCGGTGGCCGCGGCGAAGGCCTTGACGGCCGTCTCCAGGGTGGCCGGCTGCCAATCGGTCAGCTGGGTCAGCTCGGCCTTGAGCCGCGTGAGCAGGGACCGGGCGTCGCCTTCCAGCAGCTTTCTTGCCTTGTCGTCGAGCGGCAGCGGCCGCTCGGCGATGAGCCAGGAGGCGCCATCGACCAGGTCGAGCAGCGTTTTGGCGCGGGGCTTGAGCCCGGGCAGGGCGGCAGCCAGCCGGTCCCAGCCCACCGCCTCAAACCGGGCCTTGGGCTGGGCGCCCTCGGCACGGTGCGCGAACAGATCTTTGATGCGCCCGATCAACTCTTGTTCGCTGGCCCGGCGAATGTAATGGCTGTTGACGTCGGCGAGCTTGGCCATGTCCAGGCGAGCCGGCGCCTTGTTGACATCGGCAATGTCGAACCAGGCGATCGCCTGCTCGGTCGAGAAAATCTCGTCGTCGCCGTGGCTCCAGCCCAGGCGGCAAAGGTAGTTGCGCAAGCCCTCGGGCAGGTAGCCCAGGTCGCGATAGGCCTCCACGCCGAGCGCCCCGTGCCGTTTGGAGAGCTTGGCGCCGTCCGCACCGTGGATCAGCGGAATGTGCGCCATGACCGGAACCTCCCAACCCATGGCGCGGTAGAGCTGTACTTGCCGGGCGGCGTTGGTGAGATGATCAACGCCGCGGATGACGTGGGTAATCCCCATATCATGGTCGTCCACCACCACGGCGTGGTTGTAGACCGGGGTTCCGTCGCTGCGCAGGATGATCATGTCGTCGAGGTCGGCGTTCTGCCAGACCACGCGTCCTTGCACGCGATCCTCGATCACGGTCTCGCCCGTGACGGGGGCTTTCAGGCGGATGACGGGTTTGACACCGGGCGGGGCTTCTTTCGGGTCGCGCTCGCGCCAGCGGCCATCGTAGAGCTTGGAGCGGCCCTCGCGACGCGCTGCCTCGCGCATTTCGCTGAGCTCCTGCGGGCTCGCATAGCAATAGTAGGCCTTGCCGTCGGCCAGCAGCTGCTGGGCCACCTCGCGGTGGCGGGCGGCCCGCGCAAACTGGAACAGGGGGTCACCGTCCCAGTCGAGACCGAGCCAGGCCAACCCATCGAGAATGGCCGCAATTGCCGGTTCGGTGGAACGCTCACGATCGGTGTCCTCGATGCGCAACAGAAACTTGCCCCCCGTGTGGCGGGCGTAGAGCCAATTGAAGAGGGCCGTGCGGGCGCCACCGATATGCAAAAAACCCGTGGGCGACGGTGCAAAGCGGGTGATGATGGGACCGGTCATGGGCAAAAGGGGGCAAGGCTTGGCAGGATTTGGTTCTCGGTGCCGGGCGGTGTATCACAGGATTGGGCGCCTCGCCATTTTGGCCGCTGCGCCAGCGGTCCCGTAGCTCAACTGGATAGAGTGCCGCGCTTCGAACGCGGAGGTTGCGGGTTCAAGCCCTGCCGGGACCGCCACCCTCATTTTCCCCCATTGATATTCCACGATTTTTTGCCCCAAAGTTTCCAACTGGCTTTTGAGTTGGAAACTTTTGTTCGATTTCTGTCCCATTGTCAGACCGCGGAGCATGCTATCCACGCCTCACCAGTAGACCCACGGCATCGCGTGCCAGCTTCTCTTTCTCGGCCGCCCGAACGTAGGTCTCAGCCTGCTCCAAAGTGAGCCATCCGAAGATCGCCATGAGCTGCTTGGTGGTGGCGCCGTTCTCCGCGGCCGTTGCCGCAATCTTGCCCATGGCGTGCTGCGCGCGACCCACCCGGTCTAGGGCTTGCGACTGGTACCGCAGCCGAAAGCAGCGCCGGCACGCAACCCTGCCAAATCCAAGAAACAACACGCGGCATCGGCGGCTGCAACGAGGGCACAGCATCCAAGGCCGCCGACCACCGAAGCACGTTGATGTTTCCGTGTAGCGGATTTGCGCCGAGATCTTACCATTGCTGATCGTGCCGATGCAGGAAGCATTTGGTTTTACCGCATCGGGTCGGCGTAGATATTCCGCCAGATCGAAACGCTGCAGGCCCTCTGCAATCGGCCGTGCTGAGCCCCTTCGACCCGAGCGAGAGCCACCACCCATCGTTAGTGCCCCGGATTTTTCGAAATCATATGGAAATCGCCCACTGCTATCGCTCTAGCCGTTGCAGGGCCAGCAAGGTGCGTAATCGATCCTAAATCAGCTGCGAGCGTGCACAAGTTGTGCAGTTGATAACTGCGCATGCTGTATTGACCGCATGTGTGTTAGGCGCATTGGATGCCGGGCGGATTGGCAGTTTCAATGGGATGCGGTGCAATGACTAATTCTGCACCTGCTATAAAAGCCCCAGCGACGGCAACTATGGCGCGCCATCGCGTCAACAAGGTCGATCCAGCTCCGCCGGAATGGTTTGACCCAACGGACAAAAATGTCCGATAGTGGCAGGCATGAATAAAAGGGACCGCTTTATCGCCGAGCTTCGCAAGGCGGCTCGGTCTCAGCTTCAAGGTTGAGGCCTGGCGCGGCAAAGGCGGCGGGGTCGGCGACAAGGTGACGACGGCGAGATCGATCCGAAAACGGCGAGCAAGAAAAGAAAGGCCTTGGGCCTGGATTAAGGAGTCTGTGATGCAGAGTTTTGTCTTCAATGCCGTGTTCGAGCCCGGTGACAAGCGGGGCATCGTCGTGAGCTTTCCTGACGTGCCGGAGGCGATCACGCAGGGCGCCAACTTGTCCGAGGCTCGCACCATGGCCGAGGAGGCCTTGGGCAGGGCGCTGCTGAGCTATCTCGTGCGCGGTTTGCCGCTGCCGAAGGCAAAAGCCCGGGGCCGCGGCTTGGAGCCGATCGCCGTCGCCCCCGACGTTGTGGCCAAACTGGCGGTGCTGGAGGCCTTCGCCGAGTCCGGTTTCAGCAAGACCGAGCTCGCCCGGCGCCTTCGCAAGGACGAGAAGGAAGTGCGTCGCATCCTCGATCCGCGGCATCCGACAAAGCTCCCGACTTTGACGGAAACATTGCGCGTGTTCGGCCGGCAGCTCGTTGTCGGGGTAAAAAAGGCGGCCTGAAACCTCGTGCGTCTCGCGTTCATCCGTCCCCTATCCCCCTCCGCAGGCGTCCGACCGCCCAAAGGCGATGATTGGCTGCACGAGCCGAAATGGGACGGCTTCCGGTTTCAGATCATCAAGGATGGCAGCCGGGTTCGGTTCTATTCGCGCCACGGTGCCGAATACACCGACCGCCTGCCGGGGATGGTCGAGGCCTTCGGTAAGCTGCCCACGCAATCGGCAATCCTCGATGGCGAGTTGGTCCTGATCGATCCCCGGGGCGCCGCTCATTTTTACCGGCTGATAGACCAGATGCGTACCAGCCACCCGGACGAGAGCCAGTTGATGTTCGTGGCCTTCGATCTGCTGCATCAGGATGGCGTTGATTTGTGCGTCTTACCCCGAGCGCAAGCGCGACCTGCGTCGGCTGTGCCGCAATTCGCGCGAGCCGTTTATGCGCGAGGTGCAAACCTTCCCGAACGGCACATTGCTATTCGATCACTGCAGCAAATTCGGGTTCGAGGGCGTCGTGTCCAAGCGCATGGCGTCACGCTACTCGGGCGGGCCAAGCCGCAACTGGGTCAGACGAAGTGCCCGGGCTGGAAGCGCATCAACTCGGAGCGGTATCTCCTGTTTGAGGGTCCGCGCAAGCCCGAGCTGACAGAAGCCCAGATGACGCTCGCAAAGAACGCGCCAGGAGCTCGACCGGGTGCTCGAGTGGTTAGGATCGCCGGGGATGCCAGACAATGCGCGCGAGCTGCGCAAGCATGTCGCCATTCTCGAACGGAAATCGCGGAGCTAGAGCAGGCCTGATCCCCGCCCAATATTTTTTGTGCGGGTTATCTGATCATTCTTTGCCTTGTCGGAGGCGGCACATGTTTAATGTCGTGATTGGAATTATCGTAGGCAGCATTAGGGGCCGCGGTGCCACTGTCATTGTGGTGGCCGTCCTCACCTTGGTCACCAATTTTGCCTACAACATGTGGCTGCTCAGCAAAGCAGAGGTACCCCTGTCCGCCCTGACCGTCAGTCTTCGCGACTGGGCTAACATAGGTTTGAATTTCGCCATCAATCTGCTACTGGCCCTCATCAGTGCGGCCGTCACGTTCGGCTTTCGACGCAGACTGCCCACTACTTGAGTCAGATCGCCGTGCGAGATAGCTGAGCTCGAGCAGGCGCGGTAACCCGGGGAAAACCCAGGCTGGGAGATGACCGCGTATGGAGGAGTGATCAGCTCACCACGACCGGGCCCAGCCTGGGCTGGCGCAATAGCCAGGAACCCAGTGTGTGCCTAAACGGCCAGCTGAGGGTATACGGGTTAGGCTGTAGAAATGGCGTGTGCGGAGCTCGGGCAGGCCCCTAGTCATGCTCGCCGCGGGTCTCCTCGGCTTCGGCGAGGCGTGGGCAATGCTCAACCGCACCGGATGGTCTTCGGGATAGCCAAGCTTGTCGCTTAGGAAGTGATCGACCTGGCGGAGCGTCTCCTGCATCCGGACGATCAGTTGGACGTATTCCTCGACCCGGTCCCAATCCCGATCATCAGTCATGCGGCCCTTACCTCCCTCGCCGATCGCAGCGCGCTGGCCATTGCGCAGTTCATAGTCGTCAACCGAGTAGTATTCGCCGGCTAATATGTGTAGACCGCGATACCATTTGCCCTTGAGCGATCCCCCGTCGTCGAAGTCCTCGTTGTCCGGTTCGAAGTGCCGGAACTCCATCCGCGTCAACTTCATCTCGCCGTCAACGTACGCGGAACAGTTCGCCGTTCGTGATCTCGAACTCGACAACGACGTCGGTCCGGACAAGGAAATCGCGAACGGGGTCGGGCATAGCGCCTTCTCGTTCTCTCTCGGCGGCTCGAAAGAACAGCGCACCACGGGGGAAGGCACAGAAATGACCGCGGCACCTCATGCCCCGACGTTCGATGACCGGATAGCAATGGCCTCGGTCTACCCGCCGGTACGGTGCTCGTCGAAAGCACGAGGGCTGTCCCTGTCAGCAGCCCGCTATGGCGAACGGGCGCTGTCGCCTTTGGCGGGAAGAGCACCGGAAAAGACTTCCGAGGGTGCCGAACGAGCGCGCCTAGCTGCGCTGCGGCACGGGTTCTATACGGCAGAGGCAAAAGCAGAACGACGGCTGGCGCGCTCGGCCCAAGTCGGCTTGCGAGCGGCATTGGCGAATGTTGATTAGTGGACGCGCGAGCAAAGCGACGCTCAGGTGTTCGCGCGCATGCTTGGAGGGCGGTTAACTTGTGCCGCCCCGACGCAACCCCTGTCCACTACAGGCGCTAGACAGCACCACAACGGAGTGACTCAGTAGGCATACCTGCGACCATACCTGTCACAGCCCGGGCGTGGTCGCCCGCCGGGCGGGCCGCAGCTCGGGCCGGCTCCCCCGACGGGGGGACCATAGTAGTGTCCGGGCGGCGGACCATGTCTGCGGCGGTAGCTGTCCCGATAGCCCCATCCTGGTGGCGGAGCATAGCGGCGACCATACCTGTCACAGCCCGGGCGTGGTCGCCCGCCGGGCGGGCCGCAGCTAACCCGGAGTCCGTCCTCCCAGGACTGCGCAGTAGCGGGAACGCTGCCGAGTAAGCCCGCAAGCAGGACGGTCCCGCAGAACACGCAGAACACAGTGAGCTTTTGCAACATGTGCGCCTCTCAGGTGAATGCCACCGCTATCTGAACAGCTTATCAACGAACTAGCACTGAATGCAGTTCCTGAACGGTGTTAGCGGTCTAGAGGGCATCGCACGCGGTGCGCATGTCTTTACACGGCACAAGCCTCCGTCCGGGACTGCTCCTCCTCTCCTGGGGACAACTCCTTGAAGGAGAATGATCATGAGAACGATTATGACTACCTTGTTGGGCCTCTCCGTGTTGGCTGGGGTGTCGGGCTCGGCTAGCGCCGGGGGACTGCAAGGTCACGGGTTGGAGCGAGAGACAGCCAGGCCAACACCCGATCTTCCTGTCCTGACGGCAAAACCGTAGGCTCTTTGTCGTTCTCGACAACCGTCTAGCGGGCGCCTTCCTCGATATCGGCACGATCATGTCGGGATGGCTCTTGCCGGCACGCCAGGTCTCGAGCCGGCCGGTGATGCTCCGTGCGACCAGCGCCCGGCACGCCTCGAATTCAGGGTTCCACATGTCCTCGATGAGGACGGCGCCCTCGAAGTAGACTCGGTAGTACTGCCCGCGCTCACCGCGGATTGATGTCGGCTCGATGGTGATGCGGTCTTACCTCGACCTCACTGATGATGCGCTTGGCCAGGGTGGCGCCGCGGCTGCTGGCGTCCGAGCACACCTTGATGGTGGCACCGGCATTGAAGGCGGTGAAGCCCAGCGCGTGGGCGTAACCGAGGAGCGACTTGATGCGGAGCACGTACTGGCGGGCGGAGGCCTCCGATAGGCCGGCGCTCATGCTGGGGTATTTCTGAGGCCGCCAGCAACATCAGTCTCCCCCTCCCAGGGATAGCCACAGCTCCGTGACCCGATCCAATCCGTCCCGGCGAGCGACCACGTCCTTGCGAGGCCCCAGAGGAGGGCAGGGGCGTGGTCTTTGTCAGAGGCGGCCATCAGACGAGGCCCTGTCGCTGCTGGCGAGCAAGTTCGGCCTTGAGAAATCGCCGCATCTTGTCGACCTGCCGAGTTGCAACCGCGGCCATGTACCTGCTGCGCACCTTGGGATCCCACATTGCCCACCCGATGCGCGTTGCTGCCGCCCGGCGCTGCTTGCCGGCCTCGGTGTTCGGTCCTGTGCACATCCCCCCGTGGTTACGGCGGCGCCCGTTCCTCATCGCCTTCGCGATGCACGGCCCGCCCTTGCGCGTCTTCGCCCACATCTACGGCTTTGCCACCAGCGTCCCGCCATCACCCTTCACTCCGCGCCCAAACCCATGACGCGCGCGCAGGCGGCGCTCCTGACCGCTCCTGACACCCCATGACATGCACCCCGTGACCCCATGACGGAAGTACACGTGATGGGGTTAGGGGTGTTTGCCATCGAAGGGGTATTTGCCTTCGACCAACCTGCTGCATGCCGCGACCATGTGGAAAGCCATGCGACGACTACTGAGGAAGAATTAGATCGAAGTGGGCAAACGCATTTAGTTTGGCGTGGACGGTACTTTTCTCGATACGAGAGTTTGATAGTGCCGCGTTTATACCAGCAGTGCGGGGAATACTCGGATGGCTTCCATTGTGTGTGTTGTCGTACATCCCAGCCCGATCTTCCGTGAAGGTCTCACGAGCATCTTGGCGAAGAGCCCATTCAAGCCTGTGTGCACTGCCTCAAGCACTAAGGACGTGCCCAGCACAGTAGCCGGGGCCGGTGAGCAGGTGTTGGTCCTCATCGGTGTTCGCGACGGTGGCAATCTCGCCGAAGCCTTGATCGCGGCAAAGGCTCGGTTCTCGGAAGCGCACATCGTGGTCATCGGTGACTCTGGCCAACGCGACGTTGTGACGACCGCCCTCGCGTCGGGCGCGACGAGCTTTATTGACGAGCACGTGGCCACGTCCACGTTAATCAAGGAACTCGAGCTTGCGACCCAGGGCGAACCGGTCATCTCAGTCTTGATACTCAAACGGCTGCTCGGGCCTGGCTCTGCGCCCCCATGCGAGGAAGCCGTGTCGCCTCCAGCCATCGAGGAGTCGAAGGCACCAGAATGTGAGGACGAGGCGCGACGAAACATACAACTCTCCGGCCGCGAGGCCGCAATCATGGACGCCCTGGTACAGGGGGCACCGAACAAGGTCATCGCTCATCGGCTGAACATCACCGAGGCCACCGTGAAGGTTCACGTGAAGGCCATACTTCGCAAAATTCGGGTCACGAATAGAACCCAGGCAGCGATCTGGGCCTTGGGAGACTTGCGCAGACGCGCTCTCAGCGCCAAAGCTCCGGTGGGACCTATCGCATTGACTCTCGCTGGAGCGTCTTAGGCGACGGCTTCAGCAGACGCGATCGGGGCGCACACCGCGCCCCCAATTTCGGTTTATTCCACCTATTCGCCGCGCCGTTCGTGGCGGACATCGCGGCGCTGTCGATCGCCGACGCCCCCCCTTCTAGGGCCAGCCCGTAGAGCACTCAGCGAAAGCGGGCGCACCCAGTTCCGTTTGCAGCTTGCCGGTCAGGTTTTCAGTTACCTCGCATCCTCCACACTGGGCGACGAGCGATCTATGGAGGACATCGCAAGAACCTGGCATCCATCTCGGGCGAGTACCAAGGCAAATCTGGGGTTATCTCGCGAGTCATGCAGCCATTGAAAAACGCGGCGCAGTAAGTCTTCTTTTCCGCCTCCGTCCACGCGATGGGGTTTAGCGTTTGATCTGATCGCATACACCCGGACACTGCCGAACTACAGATCTCTTTTCTGCAATCATCACCCGTTGGTGACGCCAAAGCCGACGTGGAAACGGCATGGGTAACCAACTGCAGCATGCATACCGCAATCAGCACGTGTCCGGCTTTGGTCTTCATTGTTGCAACTCAAAAAAAGGTCACGCCGTGTTCAGCTAACAATCGGTAACGCTTTAAGGCAATCCAAACAAACCCCAATCCTACGGCCTAAAAACCGCACCCAGTGTTCTGGGACATGGTGGAACACCGGGTCGCCGCCATTGAGCGTCGCCGACCCTGGGCACTGCCGCAGGCCTCCATGCCGACCAGACACGGCGCCAGCTTGGCGAAGAACGCCAACACCTCCTTGCGTCTGAGCTTCCGGGCGACGCCTTGCCCTCGGCATCGACGCCGTGGACTTGGAACACCTTCTTTGCAAGGTTGATCCCGATGTTGGTAATTGTTATCCCCTCCGGAAAAATCAAAAATATCAACGGCTTGTGATCCATAACACATCGCCCATTCTCGAAGTGCGGCAGGATGCTCGCGTGCGAGGTAGCTTGCCTCAGAAGGACAACCATCATGAAGATGATCACTCCGGTGCTAGCGTTGTCGCTTTTCGTGTTGACGGTCTTTGCTTGGATCGCGGAACCTGCCTTCGCACTGCCCCAGGGAATTTGGGTGCCGGCGGATCCTTTACCTCCTCCCCCCACCTAGTGGGAGCCCGCTGCGGCCCCGCTAGTAGGGGCGCGCACGGTCATCACGCTCGCATCTCCATGGGAAACGTAGAGACTGAGCGCGCCAGGTGCTCGGTCTCGAATTCTCCTCGCAGGGAGCCTTCGGCAGCCGTGCACGCAGACGACGCTACAAAACGAATTGTGATGGGTGCTGCGCCGCTGGCTGCGCCCCGGTCGAAGGCACCGACACCCATAGGCACGCAAAGCGCTGCCCAGGTCTCGGGCGTGTCGCGCTCGATGAAGGCCTTGAATGCAGCCTCGCAGGAACCGAGCAAAACCTCGGCTTTTTTGGTGGTCTGCATCACGCGGACTCGCTCTTGTGGCCGCGGGGCGCAGTTGGAAACAGTTCCTAAAAAGCCTTGGAATTCAATAGAACGTAAAAGTTTCCAACTTTGGCGTAAGGCATTGAAATTCCTCAATGTTGTCAGCCCTGCCGGGACCGCCAATTTCGCTTTGCCTCGCGCCCATCGGCGGCCATCAGCGGCCATCTGCCTGCTGGGCGGCGCTGGGCGCGCAGGTTTGCTTGGTGGTATGGCGTCGTCGCCCTTATGGCGTCGCAGCCGTGGGGCAGTGTGCCTGTCCCCGCAAGGGCTTTATGGTCGGGGCGGCGACGGCCTGGGCGGCTAGATCAAGGGCGGCGCCGGCCCAGCCGCGGCAGGGGCGGACAAATTGCCGTTAGGGTCCCGGTGAGCTTGGCGGCGCGCTGAGGATTTGCTAGGGCGCGACTGGCGGCATCCCCAACAAGCTGTCGAGCAGGAGCAATAGCATGACGGCAGTCGAGGCAGCGGCCCGTGAGCCGGGACAGGATTTCATTCGCGACATTGTCAAGGCCGACCTCGAGGCTGGCCGGCAGCAAACGATCGTGACGCGCTTTCCGCCCGAGCCCAACGGCTATCTGCACATCGGCCATGCCAAATCGATCTGCCTCAACTTCGGCGTTGCCGAGGAGTTCGGCGGCCGCTGCCATCTACGCTTCGACGACACCAACCCGACCAAGGAGGAGCAGGAATACATCGACGCGATCGAGCGCGACGTGCGCTGGCTCGGCTTCGACTGGGGCAAGCATCTTTACCACGCCTCGGACTACTTTGAGCAGCTTTACAATTGGGCCGAGCACCTGATCACGGCCGGCAAGGCCTATGTCGACGATCAGAGCCAGGACGAGATGCGCGCCAACCGCGGCACGCTGACGGAGCCCGGCAAGGACAGTGCCTATCGTGGTCGCAGCGTCGCGGAAAACCTCGATCTCTTCCGCCGCATGCGCGCAGGCGAATTTGCCAACGGGCGGCGTGTGTTGCGCGCCAAAATCGACATGAGTGCCGGCAACATCAATCTGCGCGATCCCGCGCTATACCGCATCTTGCATGCCCCCCACCCGCGGACCGGGACCAAGTGGTGCATTTATCCAAGCTATGATTTCGCCCACGGCCAGTCGGACGCCATCGAGCACATCACGCATTCGATCTGTACCCTTGAATTCGAGGACCATCGCCCGCTCTATGATTGGTTTCTCGACAATCTGCCGGTGCCGTCTCGGCCGCGCCAGTACGAGTTCGCGCGGCTCAACATGAGCCATACCATCTTGTCGAAGCGCGTGCTGACCGAACTGGTGCGCGGCGGCTTCGTCGGGGGTTGGGATGATCCCCGCATGCCCACGCTGGCCGGCCTGCGCCGCAGAGGCGTGCCGCCCGCTGCCATCCGTGATTTCGTCAAGCGCATCGGCGTTGCCAAGGCCAACAGCGTGGTGGACGCGGGCATGTTCGACTTTTCCGTGCGCGAGGTCTTGAACCGCACCGCGCTGCGCCGCATGGCGGTGCTGCGGCCCCTCAAGGTGGTGATCGAGAACTATCCGGAAGGGCGGATCGAGGAACTCGAGGCGGTCAACAATCCGGAAAGCCCGGCGGCGGGGAGCCGCAAGATCAGGTTCGGCCGCGAGCTCTATATCGAGCAGGATGACTTTATGGAGACCCCGCCGAAAAAGTTCTTCCGTCTGGCCCCAGGCAAAGAGGTGCGGCTGCGCTATGCCTACTTTGTCACCTGCCGCGAGGTCGTGAAAAACGCCGCTGGCGACGTGGTCGAGCTGCGCTGCAGCTACGATCCTTTGACCCGCGGCGGCAACACGCCGCCCGACGGTCGCAAGGTGCAGGCGACCCTGCACTGGGTTTCGGCCGTCGACGCCGTGGCGGCCGAGGTGCGCCTCTACAACCCATTGTTCTTAAATCCCACCCCCAACGCCGCGGCTTTCGCCACCGAGATCAACGCCAACTCGCTGGAGGTGCTGGGCGACTGCAAGCTCGAAATCGGCTGCCGTGGCGGACAATGCGCCCGAGGCCGTCCAGTTTGAGCGGCTGGGCTACTTCTGCCGCGACCCGGAGTCCCAGCCCGGCCGACCGGTGTTCAATCGAACGGTTGGCCTGCGCGACACCTGGGCCAAGATCCAAGCCGGCGGGCGTTAGGCGGCGCGTGCAGCCAGACGTGGGGCGCACCCCCATCACGGGGCGCACAGCCATGCAGCACATAGCCAAGGCAACGCACGGGCGCAGGGTAGGTGACGGGGCGGGCGCCGCCGGACTCAACTCGCAATCGAAGCGCGCGCCCGCGGCGGCGAGCCCATTTGGCAGCCGCGGCCAGGACCAGCGCGCCTTCGGGGGTCAGAAGCGGCGGATCAGGCCCACCAGCCGACCCTGAATGTCGACCTGGTCGGGGCCGAAGATCCGCGTCTCGTAATTGGGGTTGGCGGCCTCCAGCGCGATTGAGGCCCCCTTTTTGCGCAGGCGCTTGAGGGTTGCTTCCTCCTTCTCGACCAGGGCCACCACAATGTCGCCGTTGTCAGCCGTATCGCAGCGCCTGACGATGATGATATCGCCCTCGTTGATGCCGGCCTCGATCATGGAATCGCCCTTCACTTCCAAGGCGAAATGCTCGCCGCCCGCCACCAGATCGGGCGGCACCCCAATGTCCTGCGTGTGATCCTGAATGGCGCTGATCGGCACGCCGGCGGCGATGCGACCCATCAGGGGAACGGTGGTCGTCGTTTGCGTGTAGGCCATGGGGGGAGGCGCCAGCTGCGGTTGGCGGCGGCCGCTGCCCTCGATCACGCTCGGGCTGAAGCCGCCGCGACGCTGCCCGCTGGGCTCCGTCATCGCTTCCGGCAGCTTGATGATCTCGATGGCGCGGGCGCGGTGCGGCAGGCGGCGAATGAACCCCCGCTCCTCCAGCGCGATGATCAAGCGGTGCACCCCGGACTTGGACTGCAACTCGAGCGCGTCTTTCATTTCGTCGAAGGAGGGCGGGACGCCGGTCTCCTGCAGGCGGGCATTGATAAAGACGAGCAGTTCTTTTTGCTTTTCCGTGAGCATGGCTATCCACGATCCTGTCGAATGACCTGTCAGCGACTCGCCGGCGCAACCGTACAAACCAGGAACACCATAGGTGTTCCCGTGATGTTCTGCAAGCGCAACTTCGCAAGCGCTGAGAGCCCGCTGACTTAGAAATCGAGCGGCAGGATGGGGACCAGGCCGCCCGCGGGCACGGCCGGGGCATCCGCGGGGCGAACGAGCAAGCAGTCGGCCTCTGCCAGGGGTGAAAGCAGGGAGCTGTCCTGGGACCGCACGGGTGTGACCAGGGCTAGCCCATCGTCGCCGCGGCGCGCGGTGGCGCGCATATAGTGTTCGCGCGCCCCATTGGCCTCGAGCGCCACGGCGCTGCGCGCCTTGAGCTGGGCCCCATCGCCGTCTGGCGACAGCCCCAAGAGCGCCCGCAGCAATGGCACCAGAAACAGGCGTGCACAGACGAGGGCGGAGACGGGATTGCCGGGCAGGCCCAGAATGCGCGTCTGTCGTAGCCGCCCGAACATCAACGGCTTGCCGGGCCGCATGGCGATCTTCCAGAACGACAGCGCCATACCCTGCGCCGTCAACACGGGCGCGACCAGGTCGTGATCGCCGACCGAAGCCCCGCCGATGGTGACCAGCACGTCGGCATCGCCGGCCTTTTCGAAATGCGCGGCAAGGCTCTCCGGCAGGTCACGGGCGATGCCGAGAAAGGCGACGTCGGCGCCGGCCGCTTGCGCCATCGCCGCAACGCCCAGATGGTTGGAGGAGACGATCTGCGCCCGACCCGGCGTCTGCCCGGGGGGGACCAGTTCGTCTCCGGTTGAGACCAGCGCCAGCCGCGGTCGGCGCCGCACGCTCAGCTGCCCATAGCCCATGGCGGCGGCCAACGAGACTTCGCGCGGACCAAGGCGCCGACCGCCGGCGAGCAGCGGCGCGCCGGCGCTGAAATCGAGACCGCGCGGCCTGATGTGGGTGCGGTCGAGGTCGCCATTGCGGATCCTCACTTTGCCCCCGTCGCGCTCGGCGTCTTCCTGGATGACGATGGCATCGCTGCCGGCGGGCACCGGTGCCCCGGTGAAGATGCGCACGGCCTGCCCCGGTCCCAGCGTGCCGCCGAAAGGGTGCCCCGCGGCCGCCTCGCCGATCAGCTCAAGCGTGGTGGGAAAGGAGCGCAGATCGGCGCTGCGCACGGCATAGCCATCCATTGCCGAGGCATCGAAGGGCGGCTGCGTCAGCCGGGCGACCAACCCGCCGGCGAGAACACGCCCGTGCGCGGCTTCGACGGCGACGAGCTCGGCCGGCGTCGGCGCCACGTCCTGCAGGATCTTGCATCGGGCCTCGGCAACGGACAGCGGCGCCACCATCAACGCTCACTCCTGCGCTCGGCGCGAAAACTCCCCGAGCGTCCACCGGTCTTTTCGATGAGACGGATGCCGGACACCGTCATGGTCTTATCGGCCGCCTTTAGCATGTCATAGATCGTGAGGCAGGCGATGCTGACCGCGGTCAGGGCTTCCATCTCGACCCCTGTTTGACCCGCGACTTTGACTTCGGCGGTGACGGAGAGCCCACACGGCTCGCGGCTGGCTTGAAAGTCCACGCTGGCGCTGGTGATGGCCAGCGGGTGGCAGAGCGGAATAAGCTCGTGCGTCTTCTTGGCGGCCATGATGCCGGCGAGGCGTGCAGTGGCGAGCACGTCACCCTTCTTGGCCGTGCCGGTTTCCACCAGCGCCAGCGTGGCGGGGGCCATGGCCACGAAGCCCTCCGCCCGGGCCGAGCGCTGCGTGATGGTCTTGGCCGAGACGTCGACCATGCGCGCCTCGCCCTTGTCGTTGAGGTGGGAGAGCCTCGCCATTACAGCGCGCCCCCGTCGTCCGGTCCGCGGTTGCGGGGCGCCCCCGCCGGACTGCCCGCCTCGCCGTCGCGCCGAGCCAGCGTCGCGCCTTGCCGCCGGCGTGCCCGGGGGCGCGGAGATGGCGCGAGGGGACGCGCCGGCGCTCGCCCGGCCCGGCTCATGGGGCAGCCAGCAGGCTACGCGTGGCCGCGGCCACATCCGGCGCACGCATCAACGTCTCGCCGACCAGAAAGGCGTGCACGCCACACTTGGCCAGCCGAACAAGATCGGCGTGACTGGCGATGCCGCTCTCGGCCACGACGATGCGGTCGTCGGGGACGCCGGCAGCCAGTTTCTCGGTGGTTTCGAGCGTCGTCTTGAAGGTCTTCAGGTCGCGATTGTTGATGCCGATCATGCGGCAATCGAGGCGCAGGGCGCGGTCGAGCTCGCCGCGGTTGTGCACCTCGGCGATGGCATCCATGTTCCAGGCCTTGGCGTAGGCGCAAAGGGTGCCGGCGACCACGTCGTCGACGGCGGCCATGATGATCAGTATACAGTCGGCGCCGAGGGCGCGCGCCTCGGCCACCTGATAGCGGTCGAGCATGAAGTCCTTGCGCAGCGCCGGTAGCCTCGAGGCCGCGCGCACCTGGCTCAGATGCTCTGGCGCGCCCTGGAAGGAGGGCTGGTCGGTCAGGACCGAAAGGCAGGCGGCGCCACCGGCTTCGTAGGCCTTGGCGAGGGCCGGGGGGTCGAAGTCGGAGCGAATGAGGCCCTTGGAGGGGCTCGCCTTCTTGATTTCGGCGATGAGCGCAAAGCGCCCGCCGGCGATCTCCTGTTCGAGGGCCTCGGCAAAGCGGCGCGCCGGCGGCGCCGCGTGGGCGGCGATTTCGACCTCGTGCAGGGGGCGGCGAGCCAGGGCGGCGGCAATTTCCGCGCGCTTATAGGCAATGATGCTGGTGAGGATATCGCTCATGGCTCAAACATACGCTTGGGGCGTGCGGCCGGCTACTGTCTGGCGTCCCTGGTCAGCAAAACCCAGTGGGTCGCTGGATTGATCCAATCCTCTTTCAACATCACGCGGCGGGCGGCCTCACGGTAGCCGCAGCGCTCGTAGAGCCGGCGGGCGCCCCTATTGGCGTTGGAAACGATGATGCTGAGGCCGGGCCGCCCCAGCTTGAGGGCTTTGGCCCGGGCGAGATCGAGCAGCACCGTGCCCAGGCCCTTGCCACGGTGCTCGGGGTAGGCGGCCAGCACGTTCACATACCAGCTGCCCGCGGCTAGGTTTTCGAGCTCCTGCAAGGGCACAAAGATGGCCGGCAGATCCGGCGCAATGGCGCCGGGTGCGTCGGGCAAGGGGTAGCCAATCAGCCCGGCGGCGGCGGCGCCCGCCGCCTCGAGCACGAAGGCATTGCGATAGGAGAAGCTGCCCGTCTCGCGCCGGGCGCGCTCGCGCCCAACCGCCCAGGCGTCCCCGTCCGCACCGGCGAGCCTGCTCCAGACCCGCAACGCCAGCCCTTCGCTGGCGAACTGCACAAAATCCGCAAGCGCCGGTGCGTCGTCGGGCGTCGCCGCCCTGATCACAGGGGTGAGGCCAGTCATATCTGTTTGTCCTACTTTGGCTTCGCCTGACCTACGCCAGCTGCGGCTCCCTGTGCAACTAGCACGACGCGGGCGGCCCCAACGAGCCTCGCGGCGCCGCGCCGGGCGGTTAGACGGACGCCGAGCGCGTCGTGACGCGTTGTGGCGCGCCGAGCGGAGGGTTAACCTCGCGCCACCCACGGCACCAACCGATTGATGGCAGCGACGGCATTGAACAAGTGGCCCATGAGAGCAATGGCGCGGCGCTCCTATGTTGAGCGCCGTGCGGGCGGCGGCCGCCGGCCTGCCGCGCGGCGAGGCGGTAACCCGCGATTGGGTCGCCACTAGATGCTTGCGCCCTACCTGCTGGCGGTGGTCGCCGTCGCGATCGTCGTCACGTCCTTTATTTCCGGCATCTTTGGCATGGCCGGGGGCATGCTCCTGCTCGGGCTGCTGCTGCTCTTCATGGACGTGGCCCCGGCGATGGTCCTGTTCAGCATCATCCAGATGGCGGCCAATGGTTGGCGAGCCATCCTTTGGTGGCGCCACGTCGCCTGGAGCATCGTTTGGCGCTTCCTGGTGGGATCGACCGCGATGTTCCTTCTCATGCGCACGATCGCCATTCTGCCCAGCAAGGCCACGATCTATATCGGTCTCGGCCTGATCCCGTTTGCGGCCTACGCGCTGCCCCGGCAGCTGACGCCGGATATCACGCGACCCGGCGCGGCCTACATTTGCGGCGCCTGCATTATCGTGCTGCAGCTCCTGGCCGGCGCCGCCGGACACGTGCTCGACATTTTCTTCCAGAAAAGCCCGCTTGATCGTCGCACCATCGTCGGCACCAAGGCCGTCACCCAGGTCGCGGGACACGTCTATCGCATCGCCTACTTCGGGTCCTTCGAGCTTGCCGTCGACACCCACGTTCCGGTCTGGGGCTATGCGGGGGCGATCGTACTCGCCTGCGCCGGCACATCGCTGGCGGGTTTCGTCTTGCTGCGCATGACCGAAAGCGGCTTTCGGGTCTGGAGCCGCCGCATCACGATCGGCGTGGCGCTCAGCTATCTCGTCCGCGGTTTGTGGTTGCTGGCCACCCCTTGAGCCCCGGCAAGGCAAGGCACCCGATTTTTCCGGGGCGCCCTGCCGTGCTGCGTTTTAGCGAGCCGGTGGTGGTCTATCTGCCGCTGGCGGAGTTGAGCGACACAAAGTGGTAGCCGACATCAACGTGGATGTGGCTCATGCCGCGGTAGGTCATGGTGCCGCCGGACTTATGGTTGGCAATCAGCCAACGGACCACTTCGGCCTTGCGCGCGCCGGTATTGAAGTCGATCGCCTGGCCACTGGCATGCTTGGAGCGCCGTCCCGTGCCCGCAATCACCGCCCCCGGACGACAGGTGGAGATGATCTGCATTTTGCCGAATTTGGCTTCGATGCGATCGAGCAAGGCTCGCGTCGACGCCGTCAGGCAGCCGCGCGAGGTGCCGCCTTGGCCGTGGCGCGCGGCGGGGTGATCGCGCGTGACGCTGCGGCGATTGAGCGGTTCTGCCTCCTCCCCGTCGCTGCGGTAGGCGTAGGCGACGCGATGGCGCCGAGGCGCGGAAGAAGAGGAGCGATCGCCGTCGTCGGCGTGCCAGCTATTGTGCTCGAAATTGTAGGTGCGGGAGCTGGCTGCCGTGGTGATGAGGCCGAGCGAGAGGCCGAGCGCTACAATCAGAAGCCGCTTGTGCATAGGAACTCCTACTTTTGCGATTGTCACTTGAGGTCGCCGAGGCGCGCGCCAACAAGGCGCTGCCGCGGCTATTCGGCTTCGACTGGCGCTGGTTGTCCCCGTCTTGCCGGGCGCACCCCTCGTGCGTCGACCGGCCGAATCCCTCACCCGTACTTTGTCTCCCTCCGTTGGGCCGCCGATGCCCGGCGGCCCGGCGCGGGAGCGTTGCTCCCTACCGGAGCACCTTGGGCGACGGCCTATGGCGAGATTTGGGCACCTTTTTTAAGTCGAGCCAGGTCCTTCCCGCGTCGCGTGCAGAATGGTTTTGAACGCGCGCCGGCGGCCGGGGCCGGTGGTGTCGCCTGACGTCTGCCCCATCGGCGTGTAGTGTGTTGCCAATCACTCAGCCCTTGAGGGACGGCAATGCAGCTTGCGCCAATGCGTTACGTGAAAATCGACGGCACGGCGGTCGGCGTGACGGTCGCCTCGGCGACCGAGGCGAAGGCGGCTCTGAAGGAGCTGCGCCACAAAAAGCGGGAAATCAAATTCCTGCGCGGCGCGCTGCTGCGGCGACAAAAGGCCGCGCGCCCGGAGCCCAGCAGGCGCAAGCGGTCCGCGTCCCTGCTGCGCCGGCTCGGGCGCGGCTTACGCGCGCTGGTCGCGGTCTTGATCGATGTTGCCACCGTGTCGCGCAGCGAGCGTAAGAAACGCAGCCCGGCCGAGATCGAACGTGAGCTCGAGTGGACGGAGGAGGTGCTGCACAACATCGAGGGCTGCATTCTGCAGCTCGAGGGCAAGCTTTTGACGGCGACGCGCGCGGCTCCGCGGCCCCACGCTTAGTCGACGGGGGAGGCGGCACTCCGGGGCAGGATTTGTCGAGGCCAGAGCTGGTCTAGACAAGACTTGCGGCCAGTTCGGCAAAGTTGGCCACGATCAGATCGGGCTGATGCGGCGTCTCGCCGAACGGCCGCCGGCGGCGGTCAATGAAGGCGGTGCGCATGCCGAAGGCTTTGGCGCCGATGCAGTCGAAGGCATGGTTGGCCACGAACAGAGTGCTGGAGCGGTCCTCGGCCAGAATCTCTTCGGCCTTGGCATAGGTCTTCCAGTGCGGTTTGAAATAGCCCGCCTCCGCGACCGAGATGACGTGGTCGAAGGCAAAACCGATGTGGGGACCGGCGGCCTTGAGCATGTCGCGGTCGCCGTTCGATAGGATCGCCAGCTTGTAGCCGGCGCCGCGAAGTTTTTCGAGCGCGGCGATGACGTCGGGAAACGGCTTTAAGATCTCGATCTGGCCGACCAACCAGCGCACTTCCTCTTGCGTATAGGCCACGCCGCAGCGGTCCATGACATAGGACACGGCGCGATGGCCGATCTGTCGGTAGGGCGTGTGACCGCGGTCGCACAATGCATCGATCATCGAGTTCTCGAAGTGCGTGCGTCGCCACCAAGTGACGAAGCTATTGGCATCGCCGCTCCAACCCTTTTTTTGCAGAAATGGCGTGACCGCCTCCCGCAGGCCTTTCTGCATGTCGACAACGGTGCCGTATTGATCGAAGACCAGCACCTTGATCTCGCGCTTGAGGATGTCAGGGCGTTCCATGCACTTGCTCTCATGCTTTGGCGCTGGCGCGCGCCGATTGGTTTGCAACCCAGCGCGCCAGCTGCGGGCAGCTCGGCGGCACTGGCAGCTTCGCCCACTTGGCGCATCCGACGGTTATAGACGCGCTAATGTCGGCGATCGTCTAGCTTCTTTGGCAACAAAGGCTGTGGCGGCCAGGCGCCGATCCAGGTGCGCAAATGACCTATTGAGGCGCGCGGCCGCGTTCGGCCAACGCCGGGATCTGTTCGTCGTCGTCGAGCACGAGCACGGGTGGAGTGCCGTCGGCAATGATGGCCCGAAAGGCCGAGCCGCAGGTGTTCGCTGCCCCTGAGGTCGACCTGGCGCGCGGCTATGCTGATGCCTTTTTTCGCCAGAAAAATGCGGGATGCGGCGGGGGCTCGGCGCCGTCGAGCAATCGTAAAGCTGCATGCGCGCTCCCGGGTTCCTCGCTGGCGCCTTTGCGCGCGCGCCATAGCTATTCGGGCGGCAGGACGATGAGGTGGTTGGCAAAGGCGTGCGGATCATGGCTGCCAGGCGGGAAGTGGCGCGCGAGCTCACGGCCGACGGCGTCGACGGCGCGCACAAAGCCCTCGCCCGCCTGGCCGTTGCCGATATCCTTGGTCAGCTGATCGACGATTGCCTGCCAGGTGCCCTCCGCCACTTTCTCGTTGATGCCGGCATCGGCGATGATTTCGGCGAAACGTTCAGCCCCCGAAACGAAGATCAACACGCCGGTTCGGCTCGGCGTGGTGTGGAGGTTCTGCGCCAAGAATTGCTCGACCGCGCGTCGATGGGCCCGCTGTCGTTTGATGCGCGGGGGCACCAGCGCCAGCCGCAGCGGCCGATACATGAAGATGAGGACCAGCCCGGCAAACACGACGAGTTGCAGGAAGTAGATGTGCTGGATCGGCCACCAGGTGAAAAAGATCAGGGGAATTGGCACCGCCAACGCCGCCAGCGCCGCCCATAGGAACGGCGCATAGGCGTAGCTCGCACTCATCTCCGCGATCACGGCCACGATCTCGCCGGAGGTATTGCGCTCGGCGTTGGTGATGGCGTCGGCGACACGCTTGCGATCCATTTCGCTGACGATCGTCATGACGAGATCCTGCGCCCTTCTAGCCCTACCAACTTCCCGACGCGCCGCCGCCACCGAACGATCCCCCGCCGCCCGAGAAGCCGCCTCCCGAGCCACCACCGGATCCGTCCCAGCTTCCCGAGCCGCCGCCCCAGGAGCCCGGAATGATGACGGGGCCATCATAGCGCCGCGCGCGCCTGCCGACGCGCGTGGGATGGGCGGTCTGGCGCGCCTGCGCCTGGATGACCAGCAACGCCAGCACAATGAAAAAGATCAGCATGATCAGCGCCGGCGAAAAACCGCTTCCTGCGTCGCGCTTTACCGCCGATCGCGCGCGCGCCTTCACCGCTTCGGCGTCGCCGAGCAGCACGTCACGGATGTCGCGCACGCCGGCTTTGATGCCGGCGGCGAAATCGCCGCGGCGGAACGCCGGCAGGATCGCATTCTCGATAATGAGCTTGCTCATGACGTCGGTGAGCTGGGGCTCCAGCCCGCGCCCGACCTCGATGCGCACCTTGCGCTCATTGGGCGCCACGATCAGCACCACGCCGTTGTCTTGGCCCTTCTGGCCGAGCTGCCAGGTGCGGCCGAGCTGATAGCCGAAGTCCTCGATTTCATAGCCTTGCAACGAACGCGCCGTGTAGATCACGAGCTGATCGGAGGATTTCTCCTCCAGCGCCTGCAACTCGCGCTCGAGCCCACGACGGTCCTCGGCCGACAACAGATTGGCTTCATCGACGATGCGCCCGCTGAGCGCCGGGAACTTGGGGGCGGCGCTGCGCCGAGGCCCTGCGCCAGCAAAAGGAGCGGCAGGGCCATCAGCATGCGGACGGCGATGGCGAACGCCGGCGCCCGCCGCCACCCCACCCTAGCGGTGGGGTCGAAGGCGGCGACCGTCGAGGCAAGGCTGGCAGACCCAGCGGTTGGCATGCCTAGTTCCCGGCTGACCTCGTGGTGGCGAACAGGGCTCCCGCTTTTGTCTATGGTTCCTCGCGTTCCGAGCGCCGGCCCGCGCCGCCAAAGCGAAAGATGGCGCCGGTGCCGCGCCGGCGCGGTGCCGGCGCAACGGGCAACGGCGGCTTGGCTATTTCTTGGTACCAAAGTCGACGCGGGGCGTCTCCTGTTCTTGCGGTGTGATCTCGAAGGCGGCCATCGGCTGCGCGGAGGCATACATGAGCGAACGCCAGATCCGGCCCGGGAATGTGGTCAATTCGGTATTGTAGACGCGCACCGCCTCGATGTAGTCGCGCCGAGCGATGGCAATGCGGTTCTCCGTCCCCTCGAGCTGGGACTGCAGGGCGAGGAAGTTCTGTCCCGACTTGATGTCAGGATATCGCTCCACCACGGCAAGCAAGCGGCCGAGCGCGCCGGTCAGCTGGTTTTGTGCGTCCTGGAAACGCTTCATGGCTTCGGGGTTGTTGACGGCATCGGCGGGCAACTGCACCTGCGCCTGCGTCGCCTTGGCGCGCGCCTCCACGACGGAGGTCAAGACCTGCTGCTCCTGGGCGGCGAAGCCCTTCACCGTCTCCACCAGATTGGGAACGAGGTCGGCGCGTCGCTTGTATTGGCTCAGCACCTCCGACCATTTGGCCTTGGCGTTCTGCTCGAAGGTCGGAATATTGTTAATGCCGCAGCCCGCTAGGGTGGCGGTGACCAGCATGACGGCGGCGAGTGTCGCGAAACGAGAGAGATGCGGGCGCAACATGGGCTTCTTCCTCGAGTTCCTCAACGGCAGCGATGGCCCGAGGCGGGCCTTCATTCACCCCAAGCAAAATGGTGCGTGATCGCCGCCGACACCAGAGGAGGTTGGCCGCGGCCGGCCTAATTATTCGTTAGGCAAAAGATGCCCGACGGCACGACAAAATGCGACGTAAGCGGCGCGATCCGCCAACTAGCCGGGCAGCTGGTAGTCGGCGAATTTGGCGCGCAGGTCCTTCTTGGAAATCTTGCCGGTGGCCGTCATCGGCAGCGCCTCGACAAAAACCACGTCGTCCGGCATCTGCCACTTGGCGATCTTGGCGCCCAGGGCATCGAGGATTTCGGCCTTGGTCGGCTCGGCGCCGGGCGCCTTGACAACCACCAATAGCGGCCGCTCGTTCCATTTGGGGTGCGGCACGCCGATCACCGCGCAGTTGGCGATGCCGTTGACGGCGGCGAGGGCGGCATTCTCCACGTCGATCGAGCTGATCCATTCACCACCGGACTTCACCAGGTCCTTGGTGCGATCGACGATCAGGAGCCAGGCATCGGGCGTTAACTTGGCGACATCGCCGGTGCCGAACCAGCCTTCGCCGTCGATCTGCTTGGCGGACGCCTCCGGGTTGTTGAAATAGCCGGACACCACCGTGGCCCCGCGCACGAACAGCTCGCCCGATGTCTGACCGTCCGCCGGCGCGCGCTTGCCCGTCTCGTCGATCACCTTCAGGTCGACGCCGAACATGCGGCGGCCTTGTCTGGCGCTGAGCACGGCGCGCTCGAGCGGCGCTTTGCCCCGTTCTTCCGGACGGAAAACCGTGAGCGTGCCGACCGGGGACATCTCCGTCATGCCCCAGCCGTGCGTCACCTCGATGCCCCAGTCGCGCGTGAAGGTGTCGATCATGGCCTGCGGAACGGCCGAGCCGCCACTCAGAATTTGCACCAAGTTCTGGGGCTTGCGGCCGCGTTTCTTGAATTCCTCCAAGAGGCCCAGCCAGACGGTCGGCACGCCCCAACCCGCCTCGACGCCTTCGGCCTCCATGAGATCAAACAAGGTCGGCCCATCGAGGCGTGCGCCGGGCAGGATCAGGGGACAGCCGGTCAGCGGCGTCACGTAGGGCAGGCTCCAAGCATTGGCGTGGAACAGCGGCACCACGGGCAGGATGGTGCGATTGTGCGCAAACAAGTCGGGGCGCGTGGAAATCAGGAAGAAGGTGTGCAACAGCATCGAGCGGTTGGAATAAAGCACACCCTTCGGCTCCCCGGTGGTGCCCGAGGTGTAACAAAGCGCGCAGGCGGCGTGCTCGTCGAATTC
Source organism: uncultured Alphaproteobacteria bacterium (assembly GCA_963775835.1). GTDB lineage: Bacteria > Pseudomonadota > Alphaproteobacteria > Rhizobiales > Hyphomicrobiaceae > AWTP1-13. The sequence continues at coordinate 448,217 of CAVZKV010000002.1, forward strand.
GGGCCAACTGAAGTCGGGCGCCGCCTGCGCCAGCAGCTCCTCGTAGCATTTGAGGTCCGCCATTGGCGCCTTGCGCGGCATGTGCTCTTGATCCGTCATCGCCACGAAGGTCTTGATGCTCTGGCAGCTGGGGGCCAGTTTTTCGACGAGCGGCTGGAAGGTCAGATCGAAGAACAACATGCTGTCGCCGGCATGATTGGCAATGTACGTGATCTGCTCGGGGAACAGCCGGGGGTTGATGGTGTGGCAGACCGCACCAATGCCGGAAATGGCAAAATACAGCTCGAAGTGGCGATAACCGTTCCAGGCCAGCGTGGCGACGCGATCCCCCGGCTTCACACCGAGCTGCAACAGGGCGTTGGCGAGCCGGCCGATGCGCTGGCGCGCCTGGGCGTAACCGTAGCGGTGCAGGCCACCCTCAACGGTCTGCGATACGATTTCGACGTTTGGAAATACCTCCGCTGCGTAGTCGATCACGCTCGAAACCAAGAGCGGCCGGTCCATCATCAATCCGCGCAGCATGGGCGTTCCTCCTGGTATGCTTCGTGCCGGAAGAGTAACCTCGGGGCCAGCCCAGCGCCAAGCCGGGTCGATTAAGGCAGGGCCAAGAAGCAACCGATCAGAGGCCAAACAGAGGAGAGTGCGCCGTGGCGATCGTTGAGACCGAGAAAAAGGGCGAGATCGCGGTCATTCGCATGAACAATCCGCCGGTCAACGCGCTGGGCCACGCGCTGCGAGTGGGCCTCGCCGAGGCCTTTGCCGCCGCCAATGCCGATGCCGGCATCAAGGCGATCGTTTTAACGGGCACGGGCAAGTTCTTCTCTGCGGGCGCCGATATCAGCGAATTCAAGGCGGAAATGAAAGAGCCGTTCCTGCCGCAGCTGATCGACAAGATCGAGCGCGGCAGCAAACCCGTCATTGCCGCGCTCAATGGCACCGCCTTGGGCGGCGGCCTGGAGCTGGCGCTCGGCTGCCACTACCGGGTGGCGAGCAAAGACGTGCGCCAGCTGGGTCTGCCCGAAATCAAGCTCGGCATCATCCCGGGCGCCGGCGGCACCCAGCGCCTGCCGCGCGCCATCGGCGTCGAGGCCGCCCTACAACTCATCACCAGCGGCAATTTCATCGACGCCGAGAAGGCCGCCGTCGCGGGGCTGGTCGACAAGGTGACCGATCAAGACCCGTTGCCGGCGGCGATCGCCTTTGCCACGCAGCAGGTTGGCAAGCCGCCGCGGCGGCTCGGCGAAGCCAAGATCGAGGCGGTCTCGGTTGCAGCCGACGCCTTCGACAAGGCGCGCGCCGGCATTGGTCGGCACCCGAGCGGGCCTTTGGCCGCCAAGGCGGCGATTGCTGCCGTGGAGGCGGCGACCCAGCTTGCGATCGATGCAGGCAGCGAGCGCGAGCGCACCCTTTTCCGCGAGCTCGCGGCCAGCCCCTATGCGCGCGCCCTCCAGTACGCCTTCTTTGCCGAGCGGCAGGCGGCCAATTTGCCGGGCGTCGGGCCGGAGACCAAGCTGCGCGAGGTCGAGACCGTCGGCATCCTGGGCGCCGGCACCATGGGCACCGGCATTACGCTGGCGTTCCTCAATGCCGGCTTTCCCGTCACCATCGTCGAGACCACGCAAGAGGCGCTCGACAAGGGCGTAGCGCGCATCAAGGACACGCTTTCGGCCAACGCCAAGCGCGGCCGCATTACCGCGGCGCAAGCGGCCGATCGGTTCGCCAAGCTGACGCCGTCGCTTGAGCTGGCGGACCTCGGTCAGGCCGATCTCATCATCGAGGCCGTGTTCGAAAACATGGCGCTTAAGAAGGAGGTGTTCGGCAAGCTCGATAAAATTGCCAAAGCCGGCGCCATCATCGCCACCAATACCTCGACCTTGGATGTCGATGCGATCGCGGCGCAGACCAAGCGGCCGCAAGACGTGGTCGGGCTCCACTTCTTCTCGCCGGCAAACATCATGCGCCTGTTGGAGATCGTGCGCGCCGAAAAGACCGCCAACGATGTCATGGCCACGTCCATGGCGATCGCCAAGCGGATCGGCAAGGTGGGTGTGCAGGCCGGCGTCTGCGACGGTTTTGTGGGCAATCGCATGCTCGCCGCCTACGGTGGAGAGGTGCAGGCCATGAGCCTGGAAGGCGCCATGCCGCAGGAGATTGACGGCGCGTTGGAAGGTTGGGGCATGGCGATGGGTCCGCTAGCCGTCAGTGATCTCGCCGGCCTCGACGTTGGTTATCGTATCCGCAAGGAGCGCAAATTGACCGGCGAGGCCGCCCGCAACGCGCGCATCCCGGACAGGATCGTCGAGATGGGCCGGCATGGGCAGAAGACCGGTGCGGGCTACTACAAGTACGATGAGAACCGCAAACGCATGGTCGACCCGGAGATCGAGGCATTGATACGCGCCGAGGCCGAAGCGCTACAAATCAAGCAGCGGCCTATTCCCGCCGATGAAATCGTCGAGCGCAGCCTGCTGCGGCTCGCCAACGAGGGCGCCAAGATCCTCGAGGAGGGCATCGCGCTCAGAGCCAGCGACATCGATACCATGTACCTCAACGGCTACGGCTTCCCGGCCTGGCGCGGCGGCCCGATGTGGCAGGTCGACAACGTGATCGGACTGAAGACCGCCGCCGAGCGCATCAAGGCCTACGAGGCCAAGTACGGGGTGCGCTGGAAAATCGCGCCGCTGCTCGAGAAACTGGCGGCCGAGGCTGGCAGCTTTGCCAAGCTCGACGCCAAGAACAAGTAGGATCGGCGCTCGAACTGGGAGCGATCGCGCGGTGATTGACAAGATTAAGGCTTCGGCTGCCGAGGCGGTCGACGGCATCAAGCATGGCTCGACCGTCCTGATCGGCGGCTTCGGGACCGCCGGCATGCCGTTTCAATTGATCGATGCGCTGATCGCCCAGGGCGCCGGGGAACTTGTGATCGTCTCCAACAATGCCGGTAACGCCGATACCGGCCTGGCGGCGCTGCTCAAGACGGGGCGGGTGCGAAAGGTGGTCTGCTCGTTCCCGCGTCAGACCGATTCTTGGGTATTCGATGGCCTCTATCGCGCCGGCAAGATCGAGCTCGAAGTGGTGCCGCAGGGCAATCTTGCCGAACGCATCCGTGCCGCCGGCGCCGGGATCGGCGCCTTCTATTGTCCGACGGGCTACGGCACGGTGTTGGCCGCAGAGCGCGAGACGCGCCGCATCGACGGCCGCGACTACGTGCTGGAATTTCCGATCCACGCCGACGTCGCCCTGATCAAAGCCCATAAGGGCGACCGCTGGGGCAACCTGGTTTATCGGAAGACGGCGCGCAACTTCGGACCGGTCATGGCGATGGCAGCCAAGCTGACCATCGCCGAGGTCAGCGAGGTGGTGGAGGTGGGCGCGCTCGACCCCGAAGCGATAGTCACCCCGGGGATTTTCGTGCAGCGCATCGTGCGCATCGACGGGTCGGCGCGGCAGGCCGCGACTTAAGGAGGAGGGGCCATGGCGGCAGATCTCGCCAACCTGAAACGGTTAGGCCGCAAAGAGATGGCCGCGCGCGTCGCAGCCGACATCCCCGAAGGAGCCTACGTCAACCTCGGCATCGGTCTGCCCACGCTGGTTGCCGACTTTTTGCCGAAGGGCAAGGATATCTTTCTGCATACAGAGAATGGTCTACTCGGCATGGGGCCGGCGCCGGCCAAGGGTGAAGAGGATCCGGACCTGATCAACGCCGGCAAGCAGCCGGTGACGGCGCTGCCCGGTGCCGCCTTTTTTCACCACGCGGACTCCTTTGCCATGATGCGGGGCGGCCACCTCGACATTTGCGTACTCGGCGCCTTCCAGGTGTCGGTCACTGGCGATCTCGCCAACTGGCATACCGGCGAACCGGAGGCGATCCCGGCGGTTGGCGGTGCCATGGACCTCGCCATCGGCGCCAAGCGCACCTTCATCATGATGGAGCATTTCACCAAGGCGGGAGCGTGCAAGATCGTGCCAGTGTGCACCTATCCGCTGACGGCCAAGGCGTGCGTGTCGCGCATTTATACCGACCTTGCGGTCATCGATGTCGCCCGCGACGGCCTGGTGGCGAGGGACCTGGTCGCCGGCCTGATCGGTGCGCGAACTGTCCGCGCTCAGCGGTGTCACGCTCACCGACGGTCGCCCGGCAACGGCCTGATTGCAGCGATGGTCCAGGCCCGGCCCGTCGCGCCCGGCTTCCACCCGCGCGCCTTCAAAGTGAGGCGCGCGAGGCTCGCGCAGGGTTGCCGGTGCGCCAACGGGACGTGGCACTAGAGGCGCGGTCGGCCGCCGCGTTGCTGCCAGATGAAATAGGCCATGGTGACCAAGGCGGTCAGGATCATGGTGCCGAGGATGTCGGGCCGCCCGATGAAGGCATACCACAGTTTCACGCCCTGGATGGTGCCACCTCGGGCCATCAGCGAGCTGTTGGCGACGACGATTACAAAAAAGACGGCGGCAGTCAGCGCAAGCGCGATGAGGACATCGAGAGATTTGCGCATCATTGGTGGCATGTGGCACCCCCTGTTTGTTGATCTACCCCCGCGAATGAAAATGCCGCAGGGATTGCGGCATCCTCACACGTTGAGGTCGAAGCGTTTTGTGCGCGCAACCTAATCTGATTCGGCGCGGCGGGGTTGGACGTACACGTCGTTCCCCGCCAGATGGCCCATCCCTCACCGAGGCGGCCCGGTTCCCGGGTCGCACCCGCGCGCGCCGCGCCCGTGAACCCCAACCCCATCTCGGGCTGGCTCAAGCAGCGCTGCGCTCAAGCGCGGTGCGGTCCCAACCGGCCGCATCGGCGGCGGCGACGTAGGTCTCCTGCAGGAAACCCAACAGCAAGGCGTCGGGGTCGGGTGCTTGCCGCACCGCGTCATAGGGCAGGATGAATTGACCGAGGCTCGCATCGTAGAAGGCCCCGGCGGTGGTAAGGCGGGTGGCGCCGTAGCCCTTGGGCTCGGGATAAGCATACACATAGTAGGCGGCCCGACCATAGCCGCCGTTGCCCGGCCAGAAGCCGCAACTGCTGACTTCATGCGAGTAGGCCTCTTGCATCACCCAGGCCGCCACGTTCGGCGTCGTTCCCGCCGGCGGCGGCGCCCGACGCCCGGAAAAGCGCGTCACCGCCAGATCGAAGCTGCCCCAAAAAAAGTGCACCGGGCTCGCCTTGCCGATAAAGCGCGAGCGAAATTCCTTGAGCACGCGATCCGATTGCAACAGCGCCTGCCAAAACCGCCCAACCCAGACCGGATCGTAGGCGGCGTTGGCGTGATCGCGATCGAAGCGGACCGCATCGACAATTTCGCTCGGCATCGTCCAGATCTCGACCTTGACGCCGAGTTGCTCCAGGCGGGCCATGAGGTCGGCATAAAAGCTGGCAACCGACATCGGTCTGAGCTGCAGCTCTTGCTCAGCTCCACGGCTGCTGGCGATGGTCAGGCGATGCGCAATGAAATCAAAGGCGATCGTAACGCTGCCCCCGGCGAAGGGCAGAGGTGGCGTGGCGAGGCCCCGCGCCGTGGTCAACAGGGTCACATTCCACCAATGGTTGACCAAGGGCGTCAGCGCCAGCTCGATCTTGCCCACTACCTGGGTCCATCGGTGCAAGGTCTCGCAGGTGGCGCCCCAGGCAGAGAGGGGAAGCTCCGGCCAGGTGGGATCTTGCGCCATGTGCAAACCAGCTCGCGATTGTGCCTCGGCCTATCGGTCCACCCCAGCTTGCTCCCTCAGTACGTCAGCGCCGCCTTAATGGCCATGAGCTCAGCCTTAGCGTCGGCGTAGGCCTCGTAGGCCTGGCCGGCGCGCCGGTACCAATAGCGCGAATTTGCCCCATCTCCTTCGATCTTGTGCAGCACGGCGTGGATCCAACACGCGGTCTGATCGGCCTCGTCCTGCTGCACGATCCCGTGCGCGGCCGTCCAATCGCCGGCGATTGCCAGCTCGACCGCGCGGATCAGGTCTTGCCGTTGCGCTGCCATGTTTCCCATCCTTTTGCCCTGAGGCCGCAGGCCGGACAGCTGCCGCAGCCGTAACCCCAGCGGTGCCGGGTCGTGCGGTCGGCGGTATAGCACGTATGCGTGTGCTCGATGATAAGGTCCACCAGCGCCAGCCCGCCCAACGCGGCGGCCAGCCGCCAGGTCGCCGCTTTGTCGATCCACATCAACGGTGTTTCGATCTGGACCGGCGCCGCCAGGCCGAGCGAGATGGCCTTGGCCAAGGTCTGCAAGGTGTCGTGGCGACAATCGGGATAACCCGAGTAGTCGGTCTCGCACATGCCGCCGACGAGCGTGCGGATGTCGCGCCGATAGCCGAGCGCCGCCGCCAGGGTGCAAAACAGCAAGTTGCGCCCCGGCACGAACGTGTTGGGCAGGCCGGCTGCGGTCACGGCGAAGGCGGCGTCCCGCGTCAGCGCCGTCTCGCTGATCTCCCCCAGCGTCGCCATTTGCAGCAGGTGGTCCGCGCCGAGCCGCGAGCGCCAGGCGGGGAACTGCGCCTTGAGTTCGCGCAGGATGATCGGGCGCTGCTGCAATTCAACGGCGTGACGCTGCCCGTAAGCAAAGCCGACGGTTTCGACACAAGCGTAGCGCGCAAGCGCCCAGGCCAAACAGACTGTCGAATCCTGGCCGCCCGAAAACAGCACCAAGGCGGAACTCTTAAGCATCTGTCGACCGCCACGTCTTCACCCCAAGTTCACCCCAAGAGCCGGTTCCCAAGAGCCGGCCCCCAAGCGCCGGTTCCCAAAGAACCATCCCCCAAGAATGCCCCCAAGAATCCCCCCAAGAATCCCCCGAGTCCCCCAAGACCCGGTGCGCACGCGCTGGCGCGATCTGCCGCCTGGCGGGCCGGGCTCGACCGGGCTAGAACCCGCCCCGTAGTTTCTCACAAGCCGGCCGTCGGCTGCAAACTTGGTGCTCGAGCTGGGAACCCGTCATGACCGCCATCATCGACATTATCGGCCGCGAGATCTTGGATAGCCGGGGGAACCCGACCGTTGAGGTGGATGTCGTCCTCGAGGACGGCGCGCGCGGGCGGGCCGCGGTCCCCTCCGGGGCTTCGACCGGCGCGCATGAGGCCATCGAACTGCGCGACGGCGATGCCAAGCGTTACCTGGGCAAGGGCGTGCTCAAGGCCGTGGACGCGGTCAATGGCGAAATCTTCGAGGCGCTCGGGGGCATGGACGCGGAGGATCAGCGCCGCATCGACGCCTGCCTCAAGGCGCTCGACGGCACCCCCGGCAAGAGCCGCCTCGGCGCCAACGCCATCCTTGGCGTGTCGCTGGCGGCGGCCAAGGCCGCGGCCGCGGCGCGCGCGCTTTCGCTTTATCGTTACCTGGGCGGCGCCAATGCCCACCTGTTGCCCGTGCCGATGATGAATATCATCAACGGCGGCGCGCATGCGGACAATCCCATCGACATCCAGGAATTCATGATCATGCCGGTGGGAGCCGCCAGCTGCGCCGAGGCCATCCGCATGGGTGCCGAGGTGTTCCACACCCTGCGCTCCGCGCTGAAGGATGCCGGCCACAACACCAACGTCGGCGACGAGGGAGGGTTCGCGCCCAACCTCAAATCCGCCGAGGAAGCGCTTTCCTTCATCACCAAATCCATCGAAAAGGCCGGCTACAAGCCGGGCGCTGACATCGTCTTGGCACTCGATTGCGCCGCCAGCGAATTCTACCGGGATGGCAAGTATGCCTTGTCGGGCGAGGGCAAAACCTTCGAGGCTGCCGGCATGGTGAAGTATCTGGCGGGCCTGGTGAACCGCTTCCCGATCGTCTCGATCGAGGACGGTATGGCCGAGGACGATTGGCAGGGTTGGAAGGCACTCACCGCAGAGATTGGCGCGCATTGCCAGCTCGTCGGCGACGATCTGTTCGTCACCAATACCGCCCGTCTTGAGGAGGGCATCAGCAAAGGCATTGCCAACTCGATCCTCGTCAAGGTCAATCAGATCGGCACCCTTACCGAGGCGCTCGAGGCCGTCAGGATGGCGCAATGTGCCCACTACACGGCCGTCATTTCGCACCGCTCCGGGGAGACCGAGGACGCCACCATCGCCGACATTACGGTGGCCACCAACGCCGGCCAGATCAAGACGGGGTCGCTGTCGCGCTCGGATCGGCTCGCCAAATATAACCAGCTCATTCGTATCGAGCAGGAGTTGGGCGACGCGGCCAGTTATGCCGGGCGCAGCGTGCTGCGCCGCTAAGGGCAAAGCGCCGCGGCGCGCCTGCCGCCACACCGCGGCGCCGGGCGGGCGGCCATTCGTTTGCTGGCAAACGCGGTTATTCTCACGGGCTTTACCGGCGTTTAACCAACCTCGGTAGAAACTGGTGGGGCGCCCAGTTCGGGCGCGTCACCCAAAAGGTTTCGCGTCGCCTCCATGCATGATCGGCGCAAAAGCCAACCCCGGCAGATCTTGGTGTCGCTTGTCTGCCTCTGTGCCTTGGCCTACCTCGCCCATCATGCCATCAAAGGTAAACGCGGCCTCGAAGCGCGCAGCCGGCTGATCGAACGCTCCCGAGTGCTGGAGCCGCAGATCGCGCGTCTCGAGGCCGCGCGCACGCGCCTCGAGCGCGACGTGCGGCTACTCAACGCCCGCGATCCCGACATAATTGAAGAACTCGCCATCGACGTATTGGGTTTTGCCCGCCCCGGCGACCGCGTCATCGTGCCGTCCGCCGCCCGCGCGTTGCCGCGGACCTCTCCCCCGCCGGTCCGGCCCTGAACGGCGCGCCCCGAACCCATGGGCAACGGCTGGCCTTGGCCGGCCGTTTCTTGTACGGTTTCGGTTCTCCTTCGCCAGCGAGGCCACTTTAGCGCATGTCCCGTCCCAACGGCCAAGAGACCGTTCCCCCGTTCAGCCGCGAGCAGGAACTTCACGCCTACCGCGAGATGCTGTTGATCCGCCGTTTCGAGGAAAAGGCGGCCCAGCTCTACGGCATGGGGTTCATCGGCGGCTTCTGTCATCTCTATATCGGCCAAGAGGCGGTCGTGGTTGGCATGAAGATGGCCTCGACGGACGGCGATCAGATGATCACCACCTACCGCGACCACGGCCACATGTTGGCCTGCGGCATGGATCCCAAGGGCGTGATGGCGGAACTCACAGGGCGCGGTCACGGCTACTCCAAGGGCAAGGGTGGCTCGATGCACATGTTCTCCAAGCAGAAGCACTTCTACGGTGGGCACGGGATCGTCGGCGCCAACGTCCCGCTCGGTGCCGGCATCGCCTTCGCCAATCGTTATCGCGAGAACGGCAACGTCTGTCAGACCTACTTTGGCGATGGGGCCGCCAACCAGGGCCAGGTGTACGAGAGCTTCAACATGGCCAAGCTATGGAAGCTGCCCGTCGTCTTCGTCATCGAGAACAATAAGTATGCCATGGGCACCTCGGTCGAGCGCTCGGCCGCCACGACGGATTTTTCTCAGCGCGGACGGTCCTTCGACATCCCCGGCGAGCAGGTCGACGGCATGGACGTGCGCGCGGTCAAGGCGACCGCCGACCGCGTGCTGAAATGGGTGCGTGACGGCAACGGCCCCTACATCCTGGAGATGCTGACCTACCGCTATCGCGGCCACTCCATGTCCGATCCCGCCAAATACCGCACGCGCGAGGAGGTGCAGAAGATGCGCGAGGATCACGATCCCATCGAACAGGTCCGCCGTCGGTTGTTGGAGGGTCGCCTCGTCAGCGAGGAGGACATGAAGGCCATCGATGCCGAGGTGCGCGCGACCGTCAACGCCGCCGCCGAGTTCGCGCAATCGGATCCCGAACCGGACGAGAGCGAGCTTCATACCGACGTGTTGCTGCCGGCCTGAGGCGAATTGCGAGTTTTAGCGGCGGCTCATCATGCCCACCAGCTTCGCCTCAAATCTGGACGAGGAGTTCGCGCAGGTCTCAGCGCTTTGGTCGCCGCGGGTGATCGCCGTGGCCAATGGCCAGTATGTCAAAGTCGCCAGGGTCAAGGGCGAGTTCGTCTGGCATAGCCATGCCGATGAGGATGAATTCTTCCTGGTGCGCAAGGGCAAGCTCGTGATCCGCTACCGCGACCGTGCCGATGCCACCCTCGGCGAGGGTGATTTCCATGTGGTGCCGCGCGGCGTCGAGCACATGACGGTAGCGCCCGAGGAATGCTGGGTGGTTCTGGTCGAACCGGCGAGCACCAAGCATACCGGCGAGAGCGAGCACGCGATCACCACCAGCATCGAGCAGCAGCTGGCGCATTTGCGCGCCCCGCACCAGCCCACACGCCAGCAAGAGACCCCAGCACAATGGCCATCGAAATCCTGATGCCCGCTTTGTCGCCCACCATGGAGGAGGGCAAGCTCGCCAAATGGCTTGTGGCCGAGGGCCAGCAGGTGAAGCCCGGCGACATCATCGCGGAGATCGAGACCGACAAGGCCACCATGGAAGTGGAGGCGGTCGATGAAGGCAAGGTCTCCAAGCTGTTGGTCGCGGAGGGTACCGAGGGCGTGAAGGTCAACACCCCGATCGCCGTGCTCGATGGCGAGGCTGCCGCCGGCGCCAAGACGCCGCCGGTTCCCGCCGCCGCACCCAGCGCCGCCCCGAGCCCAGCAGGCCCGGCGCGGGCGCCGCAGGCCAAGGCACCCCCACAAAAGGCGCCGCCGGCGCGCCCAATGCCTGCGGACGACCGCGCCCGCGAACCCGAAATCGCCGCCGGCGTCGAGACCGCCAACCAGACCATGCGCGAGGCCCTGCGCGATGCGATGGCCGAAGAGATGCGCCGCGACCCGGACGTGTTCTTGCTGGGCGAGGAGGTGGCGCAATACCAGGGCGCCTACAAGATCAGCCAGGGGTTGCTCGAGGAGTTCGGGCCCAAGCGCGTGATCGATACCCCCATCACCGAGCAGGGCTTTGCCGGCATCGGCGTGGGCGCCGCCATGGCGGGACTGAAACCCATCGTCGAGTTCATGACCTGGAATTTCGCCATGCAGGCGATCGATCAGATCATCAACTCGGCCGCCAAGACGCTCTACATGTCGGGCGGACAAATGGGTTGCTCGATCGTCTTTCGCGGTCCCAACGGCGCGGCCGCCCGCGTCGCCGCCCAGCACAGCCAATGCTATTCGGCCTGGTATGCGCACGTGCCGGGCCTAAAGGTGGTGGCGCCGTCGAACCCCGCCGATGCCAAGGGGTTGCTGAAATCTGCCATTCGCGATCCCAACCCGGTGCTCGTCCTGGAAAACGAAATTCTCTACGGCGCCTCCGGCCCGGTGCCCAAGGTCGATGACTGGACCGTGCCGATCGGCAAGGCGAGGATCGCCCGCGCCGGCGGCCACGTCACCATCGTCTCCTTCGCGCGCGGCATGGTCTATGCGCTCGAGGCTGCCGAAGAACTGGCCGGCGAGGGCATCGAGGCGGAGGTCATCGACCTGCGCTCGCTGCGCCCGCTCGACCTCGAAACCGTCATCGCCTCGGTGCAAAAGACCAACCGTCTGGTCATGGTGGAGGAGGCTTGGCCCGTGTGCTCGGTGGGCTCGGAGATCTGCGCGCAGGTGGCGATTGCCGCCTTCGACCACCTGGACGCCCCGCCCGCCAAGGTTTCGGGCGCGGACGTGCCGATGCCCTATGCGGCCAATCTCGAGCGCCTGGCGCTGCCCAGCGCGCAGCACGTGATCGAGGCCGTGAAGGCCGTACTCTACGTGTGACCGTCATGGCAAAGCGCCGGCGAGCCCGCAGCTTGCCCCAGCGCGCGCCTTGGCAAATTGAGGTGGGCTGACGCCGCAGCGGCGTGGATGCAGAGGAAAAGACCAGGATTGAGGCGAGCGCCAACATGCCGCACATTCACCAGTATCAGGGCAGCTGCCACTGCGGGGCGATCCGCGCTCACTTGGCGGCGAGCAAGCCGGCGGACGCCCTGGAGGTGCGGGCCTGCCAGTGCGCATTTTGCACGCGCCACGGCGCCATGACCGTGTCGGATCCGCAAGGCCGCGCCAGCTTCGAAATCGAGCGCGCCCGGCTCGTGACCTATCAATTCGCCACGCGGACGGGGAGCAGCCTGATTTGCGGGCGCTGTGGCATGTACGCCGGCGTGGTGCTGACCGAGGCAAGCGAGACCTGGTCGGTGCTCAATGTGCGGGGCCTCGCCATTGCCGCCTTTGCCGGCCGGCAGGCGATGCCGATGGTCTACGACGGCGAAACCCCCGCCGCCCGCATCGCCCGCCGCAAGGCCAAATGGACGCCGACGGAACTGCGATGGATCGCGTGATAGGAGCAGCATGCCGACCCAAATTCTGATGCCCGCTTTGTCGCCCACCATGGAGGAGGGCAAGCTCGCCAAATGGCTTGTGGCCGAGGGCCAGCAGGTGAAGCCCGGCGACATCATCGCGGAGATCGAGACCGACAAGGCCACCATGGAGGTGGAGGCGGTCGATGAAGGCAAGGTCTCCAAACTGTTGGTCGCGGAGGGCACCGAGGGCGTGAAGGTCAATACGCCGATTGCGACGCTGCTGCTGGAAGGGGAGACGGCCGGCGACGCAGCCGCCAAAGAGCCCGCCGCGGCGGCGGCCTCTGCCCCGCCCCGGCCGGCGCCCGCCAAAGCCGCCTCCCCGGCAGCGGCCAAGCCCGCGGGCGGCGCGGCCAAGCCAGCGGCTGTTCCCGCTGTCCCCGCCCAAGCGGCAGCGGCCTCGGAGGCAGCGCCCCCGGCACCTGCTGCCGGGGGAGGTCGGCGAACCTTTGCTTCGCCGCTGGCGCGCCGGCTCGCCAAGGAGCTCGGGCTTGACGTTGCCAACCTCAACGGTTCGGGTCCACGCGGGCGCGTGGTCCGCCGCGATGTCGAGGCGGCACTGAAGCAGCAAGGGGCGCCGCCCAAGGCAGGCACGGCGGTGGCCCAGGTGCCGGCGGCGGCCGCTGCGGCCCTGCAGCCACTGGCCGACGACAAGATCCTCGCCCTTTACGATCAAGGCTCCTATGAGATCGTGCCGCACGACGGCATGCGCCGGATCATTGCCCAGCGCCTCAGCCTCTCCAAGCAAACAATTCCGCATTTCTATCTCACCGTGCAATGCCGCATCGACGAGTTGCTGCGTGCGCGCGAGAGCATGAACCGGGCGGCGCCAAAGGAGGGCCCGCGCGCCTACAAGCTGTCCCTCAACGATTTCGCCATCAAGGCGCTGGCGCTGGCGCTGGCGCAGGTGCCAGCCGCCAACGTGACGTGGACGGAGGGCGGCATGATGCGCCACAAGTATTCCGATGTGGGCGTCGCCGTTGCCGTCGCGGGCGGCCTGTTCACGCCCATCATCCGCCATGCCGAATTGAAATCGCTTTCGGAGATCTCCAACGAAATGCGCGATTTGGCCGAGCGTGCGCGCAAGCGGCGTCTGGCGCCGCACGAATATCAGGGGGGCACGACCTCGATTTCCAATCTCGGCATGTACGGCATCAAGAGCTTCGAGGCCGTCATCAATCCGCCGCACGCCACCATCCTGGCCGTCGGCGCGGCGGAAAAAACCCCAATCGTCGTGGCGGACAAGGTCGAGATCGGTTCGCTGGTTTGCTGTACCCTGTCGGGGGATCATCGCGCGGTCGATGGCGCCGTCGGCGCCGAGCTTCTCAACGCCTTTAAGACGCTGATCGAGGATCCGGTGCGGATGCTGGTCTAGCCGCTGAGCGCGATAGCTGGGCGGTTCTGTGGCGAGCCGGTCACGGCGCGGCCCTATCCACAGGATTGGGTCGCGATCCCTCACTTGGCAACAGCCGCGGCGCCGACGATCCCTTGCCGCTGTTGGCAAAGGCGCCTAAGAACTCGTGAGAATCATGAATAAGTGCGCGCCGCGCGTATTGACGGCAAAGCCAATCGTTTGGGGGTTTTTGCATATGACGTTCCAGATTCGCGCCTCATCAGCAGTGTTGCTCGTTGGCGTCATGCTGGCCGGCTGCGCCGGCGACAGCGCCGATGGCCTCTTCACCACCGGCTCGCTCAGCGGTTCGGCGACGGCGGCGGCCGCACCCAAGACCGATCCCGTCTGCGTGACGCTGGCCACCAGCATCGACGGCCTGCGCAAGGAGGGCATCGCCGAAAAGATCGAAAAGGCGGCCGCCAAGAAATACAAGATGACCGCCGTCGACCTGAAAAAGGCGGACCAGCTGACCAAGGCCAACGCCGACTTCCAGCAGCGCTGCTCGACGCTCCCGCCGAAGCCGACGAACGCCCAAGCAGCCCCGGCAAAATCAGCGAAGAACTGACAAGGGGACGCCCCCAGCCGTTGCCCAACGAGGCCCGAAACGCTCCCCGGAGCGGTCGAGGTGTGCACGACGTTGGTCGAGGGCGAACGGGGCGGCTTGAGGAAAAATCAGCAAGCGCCATCGGCTTGCCGTGCTGCAAAGTTACCACAGGCAGCCGTTAGCCGGTTGAATTTGCTGCGCCCCTATGGTTCGTAGCGACGAGCGGAGCGACGCGGTGGGACCGAAGGAGGCTGGCGTGGCCCGAGGCATAGGCGAAACGCTTAGGGTGGTCGTGCTGGTGGGGACGCTGGCGGCCCTTGCCGGCTGTGCGGAAGACGGCGGCGGTTATGGCGGCGATCCGGGCGCCCGGCCGCTGGCCGCCGGCCAAAGCTGCGGCTCGATCCGCCAGGAGCTCAACAGGCTCGATAGCCGAGGCACGCAGGCCAAGGTGGAGGCCGCGACCCAGGGCAAAAAGCTGCCCCCCGCCGCCCAGGCCGATGTCGATCGCTATAACGACCTTCTGAACCAATACCTGGGCGCGCGCTGCCACGTCTGAGGTGGCCATCGCTTGTCCTGGCCGCTTTGCGATTTGCCTTGAAACAGCAGGCTCCAGCCACTAGGCCGGGGCCTGTTATCGCTTTGCGCGCGCCCCCTGCTGAGAAGATCCCCGTCATGGCAGATACCAGCTTCGACATTATCGTTATCGGTTCCGGCCCAGGCGGCTACGTTAGCGCCATTCGCGCCGCCCAACTCGGCTTCAAGACCGCGATTGTCGAGCGCGAATATCTGGGTGGCATCTGTCTCAATTGGGGCTGCATTCCGACCAAGGCCTTGCTGCGGTCGGCGGAGATCTACCACTACCTGCAGCATGCCCCGAGCTATGGCCTGCGCGCCGCCGAGGTCGGCTACGATGCCAAGGCGGTGGTCGAGCGCTCGCGCAAGGTGGCCAAGCGGCTCAACGACGGCGTCGCCTTCCTGATGAAAAAAAACAAGATTGTCGTGATCTGGGGCGAGGCCACGCTCGCAGAGCCGGGGCGCATCAGCGTCAAGCCCTCCAAGGTCGCCGCCCCCAAGGGCGCGCTTGGCGCGGGCAGCTACCAGGCCGCCCACATCATCATCGCCACCGGGGCCCGGCCGCGCCTGCTGCCGGGGATCGAGCCCGATCAGCGGCTGATCTGGACCTACTTTGAGGCCATGCTGCCAGCCGCCATGCCGAAGTCACTGCTGGTGGTGGGTTCGGGCGCGATCGGCATGGAGTTTGCCTCTTTCTATCGGTCCTTTGGGGCCGAGGTCACGGTGGTCGAGATCCTGCCGCAAATTCTCCCCGTGGAGGATGCCGAGATTGCCCTGTTCGCGCGCAAGGCCTTCGAGCGTCAGGGCATGAAGATCTTCACCCAGGCCAAGGTGACGAAGCTTGACAAGCAAGCCGACAGCGTCACCGCCAGCTTCGAGGACGGCAAGGGCACGACCCAGCCTCTTAGCGCCGAGCGCGTGATCAGCGCCGTAGGCGTGGTCGGCAATATCGAAAACCTCGGGCTCGAGAAGCTCGGCGTGAAAACCGACCGCGGGACCATCACCACCGATGGCTACGGCCGCAGCAGCGTAGCGGGTATCTACGCCATCGGCGATGTGGCCGGACCGCCGATGCTCGCTCACAAGGCCGAGCATGAGGGGGTGGTGTGCGTGGAAGCCATCAGGGGCCTGAAGCCGCATCCCCTCGACAAGGCGAAGGTTCCCGGCTGCACCTACTGCCAGCCGCAGATCGCCAGCGTGGGGCTGACCGAACAGGCTGCCAAGGAGCAGGGCCGCCCCGTCAAAATCGGCCGCTTTCCCTTTGTCGGCAACGGCAAGGCCATCGCACTCGGCGAAGACCAGGGCCTGGTGAAGACCATCTTCGATGCCAACAGCGGCCAGCTCCTCGGCGCGCATATGGTCGGCGCGGAGGTGACCGAATTGATCCAAGGGTTCGTCATTGCCATGCAACTCGAAACCACCGAGGAAGACCTGATGCACACGGTCTTCCCGCACCCGACGCTTTCGGAGACGATGCACGAAAGCGTGCTCGATGCCTTCGGGCGCGTCATTCATGTCTGACGCCCAGCCCCCTTACGCGGTGCCGAAGCTCGATGGCGCCCGCCAGCGGCTCGCGGCATCTCACCGCCGCCTGCCGCCGCGGCTCGGCGTCAGCACCGTCTCCTGCGACGTTTTGCTGCTGGTCGCCTACCGCGTGCGCCCTGAAACCGTGGCTCCTTCTCGCGGCTGCGAAGCGACGGGTCGACGCCTGCCTGCGAGTTGGTCACAGTCCGTGGCCAGAGGATCGACTGCCTTGCGCGGGGGCACAGGGGGCAGGTCGGCCCATGGCACGAGGGGAGACCTTGCACATGAACATGAACGCCCAGCAGTTGATCATCATGGCCGTGATCGGCATCGTCGCCGGTTGGCTGGCCAGCGTCCTCGTCGGCGGTCCCGGTAGCCTGCTGGGCTACCTGATCACCGGCATCATCGGCGCCTTCGTCGGCTCCTTTATCTTCAGCTCGGCCGGCTGGAACCTCAACCTGGGCAATGCCTGGGCGGACTCGATTGTCACGGCCTTGATCGGCTCGATCGTCGTCATCCTCCTGGCGCGCCTGGTGCTGGGCTGGTAGCGGCGTTTCCTGCTCCGAACACGCGGTCGAAAATTTGATCGACGTGCTTGGTGTGAAACTCTAGGTCGAACAGGGCCTCGAGCTCGGCGGTGCTGAGCGATTTCGACACGTCCGGATCGGCCTTGAGCAGGTTGAGAAAGTCGCCGTCACCCTGCCACACCCGCATGGCGCTGCGTTGCACCAGGCGGTAGGCCTGTTCGCGCGCCAGGCCTTTCTGCGTCAGCGCAATCAACACGCGTTGCGACTGCACCAGTCCGCCGAGCCGCTGCAAGTTGGAGCGCATGTTGTCCGGATAGACCACCAGCCGGTCGATCACCCCGGTCATGCGGTGAAGCGCGAAGTCGAGGGTCACCGTGGCATCCGGTCCGATCATGCGTTCCACGGAGGAGTGGGAGATGTCGCGCTCGTGCCACAGAGCCACGTTTTCCATGGCGGGCAGGGCGTAGCTGCGCACCATCCGGGCGAGGCCGGTGATGTTCTCGCTGAGCACCGGGTTGCGCTTGTGTGGCATGGCGGAGGAGCCCTTCTGCGCCGGGGCGAAGTATTCCTCCGCCTCCAGCACTTCGGTGCGCTGCAGGTGGCGGATCTCGACGGCGAGCCGCTCCAGCGAGGAGGCGATCACGGCCAGCGTGGCGAAGTAGATGGCGTGGCGGTCGCGCGGTATGATTTGCGTCGACACCGGTTCCGGCCTCAGTCCCAGCTTGGCCGCCACGTAGGCCTCCACCCGCGGATCGACGTTGGCAAACGTGCCGACGGCGCCGGAAATGGCGCAGGTGGCAACCTCGCTCCGCGCCCGCAGCATGCGCTCCCGGGCGCGCGCAAACTCGGCCCAGGCGTAGGCAAGCTTGACGCCGAACGTGGTCGGCTCGGCATGGATGCCGTGGCTGCGCCCGACCGTGACGGTATGCTTGTGTTCGAAAGCGCGCCGGCGCAGCGCCGCCAGCAGCTGGTCGAGGTCGGCCAGCAGCAGGTCGGCGGCGCGCACCAATTGCAGATTAAAGCAGGTGTCGAGGATGTCCGAGGAGGTGAGACCCGCATGCAGGTAGCGCGCCTCCGGCCCGACGTGCTCGGCCAAATGCGTGAGAAAGGCAATGACGTCGTGCTTTACCTGGCGCTCGATCTCGTCGATGCGCGCAACGTCGAACGTTGCCTTGCTGCCCTTGTCCCAGATGACCTTGGCGGCATCCTGGGGGATTGCGCCCAGCTCGGCCATGGCGGAGGCCGCCTGCGCTTCGATCTCAAACCAGATACGAAAGCGCGCTTGCGCGCTCCAAATTTCGGCCATCTGCGGGCGCGTGTAGCGGGGAATCATGGATGGGCTCGCTTGGCTGCAACGCTTGTCGCCTAGCACGCCGCGGCCCCTTGCCGCAAACGGGGGCGGTTCCCTCGCCGCAAACGGTCGGCGCTCAGCCCCACAGATCGGCCGTGGGCGGGTGCACCCGTGCGCCCTCGTAGTGCAGGCCCGGCTCGCGGTCGCTCGCAAGCAACAGCGGCCCATCGAGGTCGACCCAGTCGGCGGCCTGGGCAAGGAGGGTGGCGGGCGCCATCGACAGGGAGGTTGCCAGCATCGAGCCAACCATCAGTTTGAAGCCGCGCGCCCGGGCCGCGGCGGCAAGCGCCAGGGCCTCGGTTAGTCCGCCGGCCTTGTCGAGCTTGACGTTGACGGCATCGTAGCGGCCGACCAGGCGATCGAGGTCGGCACGCGTGTGCACGGACTCATCGGCGCACACGGGCACCCGGCGCCCGATCGCGGCCAGCGCGGCGTCGGCGTCGGCGGGCAGCGGTTGCTCGACCAACTCGACGCCGGTCGCTGCCGCCGCCGCCATCAGCGGCGCCAAAAGGGCTTCGCTCCAGCTTTCGTTGGCGTCGGCGAGCAGCCGCGTTGCCGGGCAGGCGGCCCGCACTTGGCGCAGGCGTTCGTCATCCCCATCACCCCCGAGCTTCAGTTTGAGGAGCGGCAGGTGGCGCGCGGAAAAGGCCTTGGCCGCCATGGCGCCGGCGTCATCGAGGCTGATGGTATAGGCTGTCGTGAGCGGTTGCAGGGCGGCGATGCCGGCAAGGCTCGCCGCGCTCTGGCCCGCGCGCTTGGCCCGCAAGTCCCAAAGCGCGCAATCGAGCGCATTGCGTGCCGCACCCGCCGGCAGGCGCCGGGCGAGCGTCATGTGATCGAGCCCGTCGGCAGGCGTCGCCGCAATGGCCTCAAGCACGCTATCGACCGTCTCGCCGTAGCGGGCGTAGGGCACGCATTCGCCGCGACCCGCCAGGTTGCCGTCGCTGAGGCGGGCGATCACGACATTGGCCGCTCGCTTTGTCCCACGCGAAATGACGAAGCTGCCGGCAATCGGCCAGCTCTCGGCCCAGGCCTCGATCTTGAGCAAAGTCATGGTGGAGCGGCGCTGCTTGGCCTAGCGCAGCCGACCACTGGCGTGCGCCAGGAACAAATACACGCGCCCGCTATCGGAGACGAGATGGTTCTGCAGCGTGCGGCCCGACGGGTCCTTCTGCTCGACATTGCGTAGCAGCCATTCGAAGTCCGTCAGATAGCGGTCGACGGTGCGGTGGAAATCGAGCTCGTTCTTGTAGCGTTCGGTGACCTCGTCGAAGGCGGTGCGACCTTCTGCCGTATAGATGCTGCGCACCATAATGCCGCGCTGGCCGGCGCGGAACCGCGACCAGATGGCCGCCGCGGTGCTGGGATCGAGCGCGCGCGCGATCGAGTCGATGTTGATTATGGCGGCGCGCGTGGTGCCGTCCTCGTCGCGCGAGGCGCGCACCAACAGATCGGTCAAGGACCAACGATCGCCGGTCTCGTGCGGCATGCTCGGCGGCGCCAGCGGCGGGGGAGCATGCTGCTGGGCGGCGTAGGCGGCCGTCAGCGAGACGGTCATTGTCGGCGGAATGATGTCGCGCCGCTCGCGGGCGGACAGATTGGAAAGCTGTTCGAGCGCCTGCAGCTGGTCGTTGAGCGCTGCCCGCATGGCATCGGCATTCTCGCGCGCTGCCATGGGCAGATGATCGGCCTCCGAGCGCATGCGGCTCTGCTCGGCCTGCAGCTCGGCCGCGACGCGCGCCGCCCGGGCCTTGAGATCGTCGGAGGTCTCGTTGAACCGATTGGCGATGGTTCCGAGCTGGGCGTTCAGCTCCTGCGAGGCGCCGGTCACTTTTTCGCGCATGTCGGCAATGGCGCGCGTGGCATGGTTTTCCGTGTTGCTGCGCAGGCGCTCGAACTCCGAGAGCACGGCTTTCGAGTGGCTATCGGTTTGCGTGCGCAAGCGTTCGAGCTCGCGGACGGCGGCCTGTGCGTGGCTGGTCGTGCCTTCGGCAAGCTGTTGGATCAAGGTGCGGGCGCGGCTTTCCGCTTGGGCGATCGAGGACTCCAGCGTCGCCGAGTAGCCGCGCATGACCTCGTCGATTTCGCTGGTTTTGCCGGACAGGCGCTGCAGGGTCTCGCTGAGCTCGCCCTGCCGCTTCTGCAAGGTGGCATCCATGCGCATGTTGGCCTTTTCCAGCGCGCTTGCCGCCGTCACCATCGACTGGCCCTGCTGGTCGAAGCGCGAGGCTGCGGTGGCGATCTGCTGCAACAGGTTCTCAGACACGTTCTTCAACAGGTCGGCCTGACCGGACAGCCCCTCGATGGCGTGCAGCGACTGCCGCGTAATGCTGTCGCTCGTGCGTCGGACGGCGTCGATGCCGTGCAGCATGGATTCATCGATCGAGTTGGCCTGCCGCCCGAGCGTGTCGGAGAGCGCACGGACGTGGCTCTCCATGGCGACGGTCAGTGCGAGCGCCTTGTCGTTCACGGCCGTGTCGATGGCCACCGTCGATCGGACCATGGTATCGTCGAACAAGGCCAAGCGTTCGGCGAACGCCGCATCGAGTGCTCGCGTGCGCTCCACCAGGGCGACGTCGAGGGCTTCCGCGCGGCTCGCCAGGGTGGCATCGAGAGCCACCGTATAGTCGTCGAGCACGGCCTGCAGCTGCTGGGTACGGTTCGACAGCGCGCTTTCGAGGCTGCCGCTGGCCGTCGCCAGTTGGTTCTCGAGCGCGATCAGGTTCTGGCCGGCGCCCTCGATGATCTTCGCCAGCTTGATTTGTTGGTGCGACAGCTTGTCGATCAGGGCCGGCACGTCGCTGCCCATCGACTTCAGCGTTTCGGCCACCTTGTCGGTGGTGCTGACCAGCGCGTGCCGCTCGCCAACCAGCTCCTGGATCAGGCCTTTGATCTTGTGCTCGTTCTCGCCATAGGACTTCTCGAGCGCGGCGACCTCGTTGTGCACCAGGGCTTCGAGCTCGCCCGCCCGCCCCAGCGCGCGCGAGATCGCATCGTTCATGAAGGAGACCTGGCGGCGCACGGCTTGACCGAGCGAGGCGGCGGCCTGCTCGGCGGCGCGGTCGGGCTCGGCCAGCCGCACGGCGACTTCGGTCATGGCCGAGGACATCAGCTTCAGTTCCTGGGCACGCCACACCAACATGCGCCAGAAACCAGAACAAGGCGATCGGCAGGAAAATGGTGGTGATCACCACCACCGTGGTCGGACTGGCGAGGCTGGCGCCTTCCTGGGAGAGGGCCGCCCAGGCCAGCACCGCGCCGATGGCAATCCAGGCGCCCGAGGCGATGGCGGCGAGCTCGAAAGGCCGCCGCGAGGGGCGTCTGCTGCAGGGCGAAGATCAGGCCGCCGATCGAGGGCGCATCGTCGTTGGCGGCGATCCGCGCGCGCGGCGGGCCCGCCGGCCGGCGCTTGGCGGTACGCCGCGGTGCGTCCTCCTGCCCGGCCTCGGCATCGCCGGCCGCGCCATTGGGCGCAGCGTTGGACCCAGCAGGGGGTCCGGCTAGGGGCAAAGGCGGTGGAGGCCCGGCCGAGGCGGGGGCCACAATACGGTCAATGGCAACGCTCGCCGAGGCGCGCTGGGCGGCGTCGCGTTGCGGCTTTCCCTCCTGGACCATTCCCCTGTCCACTTTCGGCCAGCAGGCCGATCCCCCATCACCCAAGAGACATAGCGCATTTCCCTCAAGGGGCACAGGCGGCCAGTCAGGAAAAACTGGTGATCAGCCAACCCGTCTAGGTTGCCGGCCGAGCCTTCCGCGTGTCCCCCGCTCAAGGGCCTAGCTATTGGCGCAATAGGGCAAAACCAAGATGTTGCCGGTGACGGTCCACGCCCCATGCGCGGGTGGCGGGCATTTACCAACGGTTGAGGTTTGTCGCGCCGTTAAAGGTGCCGTTCACCAGTGCGCGCCATCTTGGCCAGGGGGTCGAAGCCCCGTGTTGGCCCCCACGAAAGTTAGGATCGGGCCTCGCTCAGGATTTTGCTCACGGCAGAGGATCCGAGCGGGCATGCGGCGCGCGCGCGCTGGGCGGGGCAAGGGATCGGGAATGAAAATGAGGGCGCTCGAGGCGCCGCGCGGGGCGGCCGGTGCGGCAACGGCGCAAGCCGCCGCCATCGACCGCGGCTATCTCGCCCGCTTCACCATGGGCAACGAGGCTCTCGCCCAGGAGGTCCTCGAATTGTTTGCCGCCCAGGCGCCTGTGATCCTCGATCGCTTGCGCCGGGCCCAATCGGACGCCGACTGGCAGCGGGCCGCCCACACGCTCAAAGGCTCGGCGGCCGCCGTCGGCGCCCGCCAGCTGCAGCGCTGGGCGGAACTGGCGGAGCGGGTCACAAGCTTGCCGGCCGCCGAGCGGGAGGCGCAGCGGGCGCTGGCGCTCAGCTTGATTGCGGAGGCAATGGAGGCGGCGTGCCGTCAGATCGGGCAGATGTATGCCCCCTGAGCCGGCACGGGGCCGGCGCGGCGCTTGAATTTGCCGGCCGGGGCCGCTAACACGGCGGTCCAATCTTGGGCTCCCCCCGTGCGCACGGCCGCCGCCCGCGGCGTGCGGCATCCGGCATTGAGACGAGGCGTTTTTGCGCCGATGGTAAAGATCACCTTCATCCAGCCTGACGGCAGCGAAGAGGCTGTCGAGGCCGAACCGGGCATGACGGTGATGGAGACGGCCAAAAAGGCCATGATCGACGGGATCGAGGCCGAATGCGGCGGCGCCTGTGCCTGCGCCACCTGCCACGTCTACGTCGAGGAGGCCTGGCGAGAGAAGGTGGGGCCGCCATCCCCGATGGAAGAGGATATGCTCGATTTTGCCTTCGAGGTGAAGGACTCCAGCCGGCTGAGCTGCCAAATCAAGGTGAAACCGGAGCTCGATGGCTTGGTTGTACGCGTGCCGGAAAAGCAGTTCTGAGGCGCCCGCGGCGCCTTCCGGCCATGTGATCTTTGCCAGAACCCTGCCGGTATCCTGGCCACCTCTGGCGTCGATTTTTCGTTGTTGGAGCCCGCCCATGCGCAAACCCTGGCTTAATTTGGCGGCCCTTCTCGCCCTGGTGCTGGTGGGCGTCGGTGCAATTTTTCACGATGGCGCCGCCCAGGAGAAACGCTGGGCCGCCATTGACCCCAACAACGAAACAACTTCGCCCGTCGCCTGGTCGAGCACGGAGGCGAAGGCGCGGCAGGAAGCCGTCGACGCCTGCAAACGCACCTCCAAGAGCTGCGCCAATGGGCCGGCCTCGACCAACGAGATGGAGGACGTGTTTGCCCTCATGTGCTGCACAAAGCCGCGCCGGGGTTGCGCCGTGGGTGTCGCAGGGGCTAGGCAGGACGCGCTAAAAAGCGTGCAGAAGACTTTTGCCGATGCCGGATATTCCAATTGTTCGCTGCGCTACTATCTCTCGGCGGCTACCGGCAAAAAAGACTAAAAGGCCGGCCGCGGCCGATTGAACCTTGTGCCTTGTCGCGCTCTGCTATCGGGATCTGACGTCCATGCCAGCTGAAGGCTCTAGCGGCGCCCTGCCGATCGAGACCGATGCCCTGATTATCGGTGCCGGGCCAGTGGGCCTGTTTGCCGTGTTCGAGTTGGGCCTGGTCGACATCAAGGCGCACGTCGTCGATATTCTCGACAAAATCGGCGGACAATGCGCCGAGCTCTATCCGGAAAAGCCGATCTACGACATTCCCGGGCTGCCGATCGTGACCGGGCAGGGCTTGACCGATGCGCTGTTGGCCCAGATCAGACCCTTCGGCGCACAGTTCCACCTCAATCGGCGCATCGACACCCTGGCGCGCGCGGAAGACGGCCGCTTTCGGCTCAGTACGGATGCGGGCGAGCAATTCCTCGCCAAGGTGGTGGTGGTGGCGGCAGGTGGCGGTTCCTTTACGCCCAAGCGCCCGCCGCTTGCCGGCATCGAAGCGCACGAAGGTACCTCGGTGTTTTATTCGGTGCGGCGCATGGAGGATTTCCGCGACAAGGACGTGTTGATCGTCGGCGGCGGGGATTCGGCGCTCGATTGGACGCTCAACCTCGAGCCCGTGGCCCGCAGCGTGACCCTGCTGCACCGCCGCGACGAGTTTCGCGCCGCGCCGCATTCGGTCGAGCAGATGCGTGCGCTGGTGGCCGCCAACAAGGTCAAGCTGCTGATCGGCCAGATGCTGGCGCTGCACCAAGAAGCAGGTCGGCTGGCGGCGGTCAGCGTCAAGACCAAGGCTGGCGAAATCCGCGTGCCCGCCAACCGCTTGATGCCCTTCTTCGGGTTGACAATGAAGCTTGGGCCCGTGGCGAATTGGGGTCTCAATCTCGACGAGAACCTCATTCGCGTTGACACGGAGAAATTCGAGACCAGCGAGCCCGGCATCTTCGCGGTTGGCGACATCAACTGCTACCCGGGCAAACTCAAGCTGATCCTGTCGGGTTTCCACGAGGCGGCCCTGATGGCGCAGGCGGCCTATAAGATCGTCTATCCGGGCAAGAAGCTGCTTTTTCAGTACACGACGTCCTCCTCCTCGCTGCAACGGAAGCTGGGCGTCAGCTAGCCGGTGCGGTCGCTTTGCTGCGCGCGCGCGCGGCCGACGAGGGGAGGCAGGGCCTCGAGCGCGGCCTTCGGGAGGCCGAGGCTGGCAATGAGGGGCGCAATTTCCGCATCGGCGCGCACCTTGCGCACGTGCACCGCGTCGGCGCCGAGGCGGCCCTCGATATAGTGCCAGCACTGGCGCAGCCCCGCGGCTTTGTCGGGCACATTGGCGATCAACACGTCGCCATACGGGCTGACCGGTTCCCCCCATCCAGCGCACCAACGTGAGGCCGCTGCTCCGCACCAGGAGGAGGGGCCACAGGGCAATGAGCCGGCCCTCGCGGTGGGCCGTGACAACGGCAAGCGATGTCTTGCCGGGCTCCGGCCGGCAGTAGTGGTTGGCCCAGTGCCAATTCCAATTGAAAGTCTGGAAATAGGTGGGTGTCGCCGACCCGCGCACGCCAACAGATCGTTCCATTCCGGCTCGAGGGCATCGAAGCCGCCGCGATCGCGCACGACGGCAGATGCGATAGTCGCCGGCCGGGCCGCGCGGCCAGGGATGCGCCCCGCGCCGGTGCCGCCCCGGCTCGGCGGCAAGACCTTGGGGCTGGTGGAAAGCGGGCTCGGCTTGCTGCTCCTAAGGGCTCGCGCCCGGCCGGCGGGTGGACGGGGCTTCGAAATGGCAACGTCGCCAGGAGCGTGCCGATCGGCGGCTGCCGCGTTAGGCGGCGAGCGCGATCTCGATCAAGCTCAACAGGAATAGCCCTGCCGCCACCAGCCAGGTCAGCAGCCGCCCGCGGCGCGTCGCCGACGGCTGCAGGATGGCGGTGGCAAGCAGGAAGGCGGCGGCGGCAAGGTTAATGGCAACGCTGCCGCCGAGCGCCAGGCCGCGCGGGGTTGCCGCCTTGGCGTTAAGCGCGGAGGCGACGGCGATGCCAAGGAGAAGGGCGCCAAGCAGGCGCGGCCAGAAGGCCGCTCCTGGTCGCGGCCATCCCAGGATGGCCGCGGTCATGGTTGGGGCGGCGAGCAACATCCCTCCGGCCACCCCCTTCAGCAGCATTTCGAGCCAGATGAGCTCATCGACCATGCGCGAGGATTGTCCCGAAAACGGACAACGGGCACCCGGCGTGGTGCCACGGACGCTCAGCGATCAACGGCGGCCGCTGATCTTGTCGGCGTCGTTCTTTTGCCAGAACTTCTTGCTGTCGAACGGCTCGTCGGGGGCGGCCGAGCAGCCGAAGATGCCGCAGTCGGCGACCACCTTGGGCTTGGGGAAATTCGGCGCGTAGTCGCCGGTCAAGTGGCGCGTGAGTTCTTGTTTGATCTCGGCACCCTTCTTATCCGAGCAGTAGTCGTCGTTGGCCCAGGCCGAATCCGACGTGGACTTGAAGGTTTGATCGTAAATTCTTTCGATGTTGGCGAGATCGCCGGCGTTTTTGCCTTGCTTGCTCTCATAGGCGAGATAGGAGGCTTTGAGTTTGGCCGCATCGAAGAAAAAGCCACAGCGCTTGGCGCGCGCCGAAGTCCAGGCGACGAAGGTGGGCCGCGCCATGGGGTCATCGTTGGAGGGGATCTTGGAATCGCCCGCGGTGCTGCTGGTCGTAAGCCCGGCGGCATTGCCCCCACAACCGGCCGTAAGGGCGGCCCCGGCGAGCAACAAGCCTGCGGTCAGAAGGCGTCCGAAATCGAAGCATTTTTAGTTCCCCGTTCCCGCACCTAACTGTGC
The DNA here is from genome assembly GCA_963775835.1 of uncultured Alphaproteobacteria bacterium. Taxonomy (GTDB): domain Bacteria; phylum Pseudomonadota; class Alphaproteobacteria; order Rhizobiales; family Hyphomicrobiaceae; genus AWTP1-13. Next base: position 474,596 of record CAVZKV010000002.1, read on the forward strand.
CAAGAAAGCGAGCGGCGTCAATCGGCACCTTATTTCGGGCGATATGAGGGCTCTAACGGGGCAGCGCCGGCGTTCAGCGCATCAATTCTCGCATCGCCCGGTCGAGCCCGTCGATGGTGAGGGGATACATGCGCTCCTCCACGAGCTCGCGGACGAGCTTGATGGAGGGGGTCCAGCCCCAATGGTCTTCCGGTACGGGGTTCAACCAGGCGCAGTGCTGATAGATGCCCGTGACCCGCCGCAACCACTGGGCGCCCGCCTCCTCGTTCATGTGCTCCACCGAGCCTCCGGGCACGGTAATCTCGTAAGGGCTCATGGACGCATCGCCGACGAAGATCACCTTGTAGTCGGCGGGATACTTATGCAGCACCTGCCAAGTCGGCGTGCGTTCGGTCCAGCGTCGCGCATTGTCCTTCCACACAAATTCGTAAAGACAGTTGTGGAAATAGAAGTATTCCAGGTGCTTGAATTCGCTGCGCGCCGCCGAAAACAATTCCTCGGCCTGCTTGATGTGCCAGTCCATCGAGCCGCCCACGTCGAAAAACATCAACACCTTGACGGCGTTGCGGCGTTCCGGACGCATGTGAATGTCGAGGTAGCCCTTGTGCGCGGTGCCCTTGATGGTGGTGTCGAGATCGAGTTCGTCGGGCGCCCCCTGGCGGGCGAACTTGCGCAGGCGCCGCAGCGCCACCTTGATGTTGCGGGTGCCTAATTCCAGCTTGTCGTCGAGGTCTTTGTACTCGCGCTTGTCCCATACCTTGATGGCGCGGTTGTTGCGGTTGGTTTTCTGGCCGATGCGCACGCCGGCGGGATTGTAGCCATCGGCGCCGTAGGGAGACGTGCCGCCGGTGCCGATCCATTTCTTGCCGCCTTGGTGGCGGCCCTGCTGTTCTTCGAGGCGCTTTTTCAGCTCCTCCATGATCTTTTCCCACCCCCCCAAGGCCTCGATTTTCGCCTTCTCCTCTTCGCTCAGATAGAGCTGGGCCAGCGAGCGCAGCCAGGCTTCGGGAATTTGCGCCTCGACCGCCTCCGCCATCAGGTCAAGCCCCTTGAAGACGTGGCCGAACACCTGGTCGAAGGTGTCGAGGTGGCGCTCGTCCTTGATGAGGGCGGCGCGCGCCAGATAGTAAAAGTGCTCAACCTTGCGTTGGGCGAGGTCGCCCTCGAGCGCCTCGATCAGCGTCAAGTATTCCTTCAGGGTGACCGGGACCTTGGCGGCTTTGAGCTCGTGAAAAAAGGCGGCGAACATGCGCGAGAGGGCCCCAAGAACGGTTGGCAGGCGGCGGAATTGTACCAGATCAAGCAAGCCTTGGCCCTGCTTGCGTCGACGTGACCCGACGTTCACCTGATGGTCAGCTCGTTTTCACGAGCCGGCCCGCCGACAAGGAAGCCGCGCCGTCGGCCAAGGCAAGTTGCTTCCCGTGGAGCATGGCCCAAAGAGCCTCGGGCCAAAGAGCCTCGTGTCAAAATAAACTCAAGGCGCGCGCGCAGGCCCGCCAGCCTCGCGGTAGGTCGCAACGCGCCTCGGAGAGGCTCCCGGTGGTGTCTAGCCCCGGTCTAGCCCCCCAGTGCGCTAGGGTCCCGCGGCAGGGCCGGCTCGCAGGCGGAGCCCCAGAAGCCTGCCGCGCCCGCGGCCGACGCGATCCCGGTTGCCTTAGGGTTTGCGGGCAAAGAGCGGCTTTAGCACTTCCCCCAGGAGATCGCGCACTCTGAGCGGTTTGGCCGCCAGGTAAGGCAGCGGCCTGATGACCTCGACGGCGGCGACGCCGACGCGTGCGGTGAGGGCGCCGTTGAAGGCACCCTCGCCCAGGCGGCGCGACAGGCGGCGCAACAGGTCTTGTCCGAGAAACTGGCCGATGAGGTCGTCGGTCATGGCCAGGCCCCCGGTGGCGACAATGTGGGTTAACACCATCCGCGCGAGCCGCATGCCACCCACGAGGCCGGGTCGACCGCCATAGAGGGTGGCAAGCGCGCGCAGCATGCGCAGGCACTCGATCAGCACGTAGAAAACCGCAATCGGCATCGGGCTCAATGCCGTAACGGTGGCGACGCGCTTGGCCGAGATCAGCACGAGGCGCCGCGCCTCCGCGTCGAGCGGCACAAGGATCTCGCGCTCGGCCAGGCTGAGGAGCTCGCCGGCGTCGCGCACGTCGCGGGCATGTTCGCCGAACCGGCGCACGCCCCAGGCCGCATCGGCGCGACCACGGTAGAGCCGGACCATGCGGAAGGCCGCCTGGCGCTCGCGCTTGGCGTCGGCGTTCATCAGCGCCGCCTCCACCTCGCTGCGCAAGCGATTGAGGCGGGCCAGTCGGGCAAAGCCGATGAGCTCGCGCAAGATCAGCATCAGGGCCGCGAAGGCGGCGACCAACAGGAGTGTCAGCGTGCTCCAGCCGAGCCAATCGTCGCGCGCAAGCGCGGCGTGACAGGAGGCGCATCACCCAGGCGATGGCCGTCAGGGCGGTGGCGCCGGCGACGGCAGAGACGAACAGTGCGCCCCAGCGCCAGCTCTGGGCTCCGAGATCGGCCAGCGTCGGGCGCGCCATGCCCGCTTCGGCGGGCGGGGCCTCCGATACCGAGGGCGGCCGGTCGGCCGCGAGCTCGGTTGGCACCGGCTCTTCGCTCAAAAGCGGGTCATCGGGGCTGAAGATTTGCGGCGTGCGCGGTGGGGAAGCATGGCTCATGCGAGTTGATCCCCGATGAGATAGTCGATGGCCCTGTCGAGGCGGATGTGCGGCCAGGCCGATGCCTCGCCGGCCGCGCTCGCCAGCGCCAGGCGCGGTGGGCGAAAGTTGAGGAAGCTGACGGGGTCGAGCTTCGCCAATTCTAGGTTTGCCGGCTCGGTAGCGCACGATCGCGGCAGCCTCCGGCAGATCGCCCGGGAACAGCGCGGTCTCGCTACGGCCGTCGAATAGCCTTTGACCGAGCCGCTCGCCGGGCAGGGGCACGCCCAGCAATGCACGGCAGCCGGTCGGCGCCCGACTTGGCTTCCGCCTCGCGCGTTGCCCGCAGGGCGGCCAGTGCCAAGACCTGCACCTGGGCCCCCGCCTGGCTGGTGCGGGCGACCGCCTGGTCGACCAGCAGGCGCAGCAGCGCCTCCAACCGGTCGTGGTTGGTGTGATGGAGATGATCGGCCTTGGTGGCCGCAAACAGCACGCGGTCGATGCGCCGACCGCCGAGGAGGCTCCCTAGCCAGGTGTTGGGACCCGGACGGAAGGATTTGAGGATGGCATCGAGCGCCTCGGCCAAATCTTTGAGGGCCTGTGCCCCGCCGTTAAGGGCCGATAGGGCATCGATCAGGACGATTTGGCGATCGAGGCGCGCAAAATGCTCGCGAAAAAACGGCTGCACGACCAGCGCCTTGTAGCTTTCGAACCGACGCGCCAGCATCGCCGCGAGCGTGCCGCGTTTATGCCCGCGCTCGCTTCGGCAGGAGAGCGGAAAGAAGGTCAGGAGCGGCGAACCGGCAAGATCGCCGGGCCATAGGAAGCGGCCCGGCCCCAGCCCGAGGCGCGAGGGATCGGCCCGGCGTGCTTCCTCAAGGTAGGCGGAAAATAGCTCAGCACCCCGCTGCGCGGTGAGCTCATCGGCGGGCAGCTCGCCGCTGAGCGAGGCCGCATAGGCGAGCCAGGCTCGGGCCGCCTCGCCGCGGTGTCCGGCCTCGGCCGCCGCGATCGCCCGGCGGGACCAGCCCGCAAACGTTTGCTCGAGGAGCGCGAGGTCGATCAGCCATTCGCCGGGATAGTCGACGATGTCGAGGTGGAGGCGGCCGGTTCCGACCAGGCGCCGCAGCGGACTGGCAGACGTGTATTCGATGCTGACGCGGAGTTGGCTGATCCGCCGTGTGCTGAGTGGCCACTGCGGTGGGTCTTTTGCAAGCTGGCTCAAATGCTCTTCGTAGGCGAAGCGCGGGATCGCGTCGTCGGGCTGAGGCTCCAGGTAGGCGCGCCGGATGCGGCCCTGCGCCATCGCCGCGAAGAAGGGCAGGCGCCCGCCGGCAATCAGGTTGCGCACCAGGGCGGTAATGAAGACGGTCTTGCCCGAGCGCGCAAAGCCCGTGACGCCAAGCCGGATGCTCGGGGTCATCAGGTCGGTGACGAATGCGCCGGCGCTTCGGACGGCGTCGGCGGTCGTGTCGCTGAGGTCGGAGAGCCGCACGTGCCATCCTCGCTTTCCCGCCTGCTAGCTAGGTCGACGGGACGATGACGACAAGGCGTCCGCGATCGGACGCCGCGCAGCGCGGCTCAGCAGCAAGGCATCGCTACCGCGGTTCTCAATCTCTGGCTACAGCGGTTCGCCCATAAAGACGGTGGAAAAGCACTTGTTGCGGCTGAGTGCCATGGCGGCGCACATCTTCTCGGCCTCCGCGCGGCTATCAAACGGCCCCGCCACCAGGCGGTAGGAGCCACCGTCCGCGCGCGGTGCAATCACGCGCGGCTGCAGCGGCGACAAGGCATCGCCGTGCTGGTCGAGCAGCAGACTCCAGCTCAGCTTCAAGGCCTCCACCGAGCGCCCGGCGCCCAGCTGCACGGCAAAGTTCGTGTTCGAGCGCGTCACCACCGGCTCCCCAAAGGTGATGGTGGCGGACGCGATGCTGCCCGTCTCGATGGGGGGCGCGGCTTCCGCGGCCGGTTTCTCCGCCTGGTCCGGCACCGACATGACGGCCGACATGACGCGGGTGGCCGCTGCGGCCGGCTCGGCCTTTTCGGCCGCCTTCGCCGCCCCTGGGCTCTTGGGTTGCGGCCGCTCGGCGACCTTACCCTTGCCGGCAACGAGCGGCGCCGGGGCGGCCGCCACCGGCGCGGCCGCTGGCTGGGTCATGTCGCTGACGCGCCCCTCGAGCGCGGTGAGGCGCGTTTGCACGACCTTGTCTTCGCTCACGCTGCGATCGAGCGTGTCGCGGATTTCACCCAAGCTGCGCTGCACGTCGCCCACCGAACGGCGCACATCGCGCACCTCGGCGATGGCGCGGCTCGCCATGCGCAGCGCCGAATCGGGCTCGGCTTCGGTGGTGATCTGCGGTCGGCGGGGCGGCGGCGAAAGCCAGTCCGGCTGCCAGACCAGGGTCGCGAGGTAAGTGAGCCCGCCGGCGGCCAACAGGCCCCAGACGAACAGATAGGCCTTGATGAAGCGCTCGGACCGCGGGGGGTGCGCAACGTGTTCTGCCATAGCCAGCAGCGTCCTCATGATGCCAATGGGTGCGCGACTTGGACGCTGAACAGGGCGCTACCCGAATCGGCTACAACCGTGTCAAACGACAGGGGGATTGGTCAACGCACCCAAGCCGTTTGCGCAGCCCAGCCTGTGGACATGTGATGAAGGTGCCATAGGGCTCTGTTGCAGATAAGACCCAATGGGAGGCGACAGGGGTTGGGGGTATACCCTGAGCCCAACGCAACCTGCCCGCGCGCCCTTGGACTCAGTAACGGACCTGGGCTCGGCAACTGAACCGTGAGACCCTAGACACTCCGATGACCCAACCGCCGCTCCTGATCGTGGTCCTTGCCGCCGGCATGGGTGTGCGCATGCGCTCCCGGCGGGCCAAGGTCCTGCATCATCTGGCGGGGCGCTCGCTGCTGGGACACGCATTGGCCCGTGCCCAGGCGGCCGGTGCCAGCCAGATCGCGGTCGTGGTGGCCCCCGGCATGGATGAGGTGCGCGCGGAGGCTTTGGCGCACGCCCCCACGGCGCTTCTGTTCGAGCAGGCGACCCAGGCTGGCACCGCCGATGCCGTGCTGGCAGCGCGGCAGGCGCTCGAGCGCCATCGCGGCGACGTCTTGGTGCTGTTTGCCGATACACCCCTGATCGAGGCGCCGACCTTGGCCAATCTGATCGGCGCCCTGGGGCAAGGGGCCAACATCGCCGTTCTGGGCTTTGCTCCCGACGACCCGACGGGCTACGGCCGCTTGATCCTCGATGGCCGTGGGCGCGTCGCCGCCATCCTTGAGCACAAGGAGGCGTCCGCGGCCGAGCGTGCCCAGCGCCTGTGCAATGCGGGCGCCATGGCTTTCCGTGTCCCCTCCCTGGTCGACCTCATCGGGCGCATCCGCAACGACAATGCCGCCAAGGAATACTACCTGACCGATGCCGTTGCCCTTGCCAGCAGCGAGGGCCTCATCGCGCTGCCCGTCGTCTGTTCGCCGCAGGAGGCGATGGGCATCAATACGCGCGAACAGTTGGCCATGGCGGAAGCCATTTTCCAAGCGCGCGCCCGGGCAAACGCCATGCGCGAGGGCGTGACCATGATCGCCCCGGACACGGTTTGGCTCAGCTATGACACGGCCATCGGCCGCGACGTCACCATCGAGCCCAATGTGTACTTCGGGCCCGGCGTCGTCATTGCCGATGGCGCCGAGATTCTGGCCAATAGCCACCTTGTGGGGGCCCGCATTGGGGAGGGAGCCCGGGTCGGACCCTTTGCGCGGCTGCGCCCCGGCGCCGACGTCGGCGCCCACGTTCACGTCGGCAATTTCGTTGAGATCAAGAACGCCAGCCTCGAGGCCGGCGCCAAGGCCAACCACCTTGCCTACATCGGCGACGGGCGGGTCGGCGCGGGCGCCAACATCGGGGCCGGCGCCATCTTTTCTAATTATGACGGCTTCAACAAGCATTTCACCGACGTCGGCAGGGGCGCCTTCATCGGCTCGAACGCGGCCCTCGTCGCCCCCGTCAAGATTGGCGATGGCGCCTACGTCGCCGCGGGCAGCGTCATTTCCCGCAACGTGGAGCCCGACGCGCTGGCAATCGCCCGCGGCAGCCAGGAGCAGCGGCCGGGTTGGGCCGCCAAATTCAGGGCCTTGATGCAAAGCCGCAAGAAGCAGCCCTAACCGCCGTCCGGGCGCACAAGAAACATTGTTTGTATTGAATGTATTGGGAGGATCGGACTAGCTAGACTGAAACGAAGTGGCGAGGCGCGAGGGCAGACACATGTGCGGCATTGTTGGAATTCTGGGCCAGCGGCCGGTGGCGCACGATTTGGTCGATGCGCTGCGTCGGCTCGAGTACCGCGGCTATGATTCGGCCGGCGTGGCAACGGTGGAAAACGGCCACCTTGCACGCCGGCGTGCCGAGGGCAAGCTCAAGAACTTGGAGCAGCGGCTCGCCCAAGAACCGTTGAGCGGGCATGCCGGCATCGGTCACACCCGCTGGGCAACGCACGGCATGCCCGTGGAGCGCAACGCCCATCCGCATATGAACAAGCGGGTGGCCGTCGTCCACAACGGCATTATCGAGAACTTCCAGGAGCTGCGCGAGGAGCTGCGCGGCAAGGGCCATGTCTTCGAGACCGACACCGACACCGAGACGGTGCTGCACCTCGTCACCGACTACCTCGATCAGGGCCTAACGCCGGCGGCGGCGGCGCAGGCCGCCGTTGGGTGCCTGCGCGGGGCCTTCGCGCTGGCGTTGATCTTCGCGGGCGATGACAATCTCATGATCGGCGCCCGTCAGGGGCCGCCGTTGGCGATCGGCCACGGTAAGGGCGAAATGTATCTGGGCTCCGATGCCATCGCGCTTGCCCCCTTTACCGATACCATCACCTATCTGGAGGATGGTGACTGCGCCGTCCTCAATCGTCAGCAGGCCCTGATCTTCGATCCCGCCGGGCGCCGCATCGAGCGGCCCCAGATCCGTTCGGTGGCGAGTTCGCTCTTGATCGACAAGGGCAATTTCCGCCACTTCATGGCCAAGGAGATTCACGAACAGCCCGAAGTGATCTCCCACACGCTCGCGCACTATGTGGATTTTGCCACCGGCCGGGTGGTCCTGCCCGAGTTCGGGCTCGATCCCGCCAAGGTCAGCGATATCGCCATCGCCGCCTGCGGCACCGCTTACTACGCCGGACTGATCGGCAAGTATTGGCTCGAGCGGTATGCGCGCATTCCCGTGGAAATCGACGTCGCCTCGGAGTTTCGCTACCGCGAGCCGCCGCTGCGCCAGGGTGGCCTGGCGCTGTTCATTACCCAATCGGGCGAGACCGCCGATACGTTGGCAACCTTGCGCTACTGCAAGGCGCAGGGCCAGCCGGTGGCCGCAATCGTCAACGTGCGCACCTCCACCATCGCACGCGAAGCAGACATGGTGCTGCCGACGCTGGCCGGCCCCGAAATCGGCGTCGCCTCGACCAAGGCCTTCACCTGCCAGTTGAGCGCGCTGGCGAGCCTGACGATTGCCCTTGGCCGGGCCCGCAACACCATCAGCCCCGACCAGGAGAAGGACCTGGTGCACGCGCTCTCCCAGGTGCCGCGCCACGTCTCAACCCTGTTGCGCAACGAGGCCGCCTTCGAACGGTTGGCACACGAGCTGGCCAAGGCCCGGGACGTGCTCTATCTCGGCCGCGGCGTCAGCTACCCGATTGCGCTCGAGGGCGCCCTAAAGTTGAAGGAGATTTCCTATATTCATGCCGAGGGCTACGCGGCGGGAGAGCTCAAGCACGGACCCATTGCCCTGGTCGACGAAAACGTGCCGGTGATCGTGGTGGCCCCCGAGGACGACTTGTTCGAAAAGACCCTGTCCAACATGCAGGAGGTGGCGGCGCGCGGCGGCAAGATCATTCTGATCTCCGATGCGGACGCCGCGCGTGCCGGGTGCAAGCTGGAGGCGCACATCCCCGTGCCGAAAGCCCATGCTTTTGCCACACCACTGGTCTATGCCGTGCCCGTACAGCTAATCGCCTACCATACCGCTACCTTTATGGGCACCGACGTCGATCAGCCGCGCAATCTGGCCAAATCGGTGACTGTGGAATAGGCGGACAGGCCGAAAAGCAGGTTTGCTTCGAGCCTTGGAGTTGACGTAGGCTCGATCTTTAGGAGGTGTTTGGCGTAAACGACACGGGGACGGGGAAGAGCATAATGGCTCGAGACTGGCGCTTGCGGATCCTAGTGCCGGTGGCCGCTGTGTTGGGGTTGGCCTCGGCCTTCTCGACGGGGGCGTTGGCGGCCGGCAAGGCGGCCGATGCTAAAGGTGCGGGCGGCGAACAGGCCGAGGCGGGCACGCAGGTTGCGCAGGCGACCGCCAAAAAGAAGCACGATCCCGCCGAAGCCCAGCGCGCCGTCGAGGCCGCCGCCAAGCTGATCGACGCCGGCAAGACCGAGCAGGCCGTGCAAGCGCTGAGCGCGACGCTCGCGGGCGGCAACCTGCCCCCGGCCATCATGGCCCGGGCGCTGCTCTTGCGCGGCATCGCCTATCGCCAGCAAAAGAAGCCGGCCCAGGCGATCGCCGATTTTACCAGCGCGCTTTGGCTCAAGGGCGGCCTCAGCGAAAGCGACCGCGTCGATGGCTTGCGCCAGCGCACCGCCGCCTATCAGGAGGCCGGCCTCAGCCAGGCCGGCGAGGTCGCCCCGGCGGGGGCCCTCGCCAAAGAGGCGCGCCCCAAGGAGCGCAGCGCCAGCCCGACGGCCTCAGCCCCCTGGAGCGATGGCACCACGACGTCGGCGCCGCCCGCGCCGGCGACCGCCCTCAACCAGGACCAAAGCGCACCCGCGACGGGGGGCGGTGGTTGGGACCTGTTTGCCAACCTGTTCGGCGGCTCCGGCAGCGCCTTTGCCGGTCAGCCCGCGGCCGGGGCGGCCTCGCCGCCCGCCGACGCGGCCAGGATTTTGAACGCCGAGAGCTCGACGGCCGAGCGCGCGCCGGCGCCCCGACGGGCGCAAGCGAGCGGTTGGGCGCGCCAAGCCCAGGTCGAGGCCCAGGTCGAGGGCGGGCGCGGCGCGCGCGTCGAAACCGGCGCCATTGCCAGCAAAGAGGAGCCGCCGCGACGGCAAGCCGCCCTGCCCGAGGCCGGCAAAAAGGGCGGGCAGATTCGCATTCAGATCGCGGCGGTGCGCACCCAGGCGGAGGCCAAGGTGCTCGCAGCCAAGGTCATGCGCGAGCACGCCGCCACGCTCGCCGCGCACGAGCCGCAGATCGATCAGACGGTGATGGGCAACATGGGATCGTTCTACCGTGTGCTCATCGGGCCGTTTGCCAGCGCGCAAGAGACGCAAGGCGTCTGCGCCAAGCTCAAGGGCGCGGGGCTCGATTGCCTGGTGACGGTCCAGTAGCCCCGTCGCATTTGAAAACATCATTCTATTCCAATAAACTAGCCTGGATTGCCGAGATCGCCTGAGAAGCTTGGGGGCGTTCGCCGGCCTTGCCTCAGGAACGTCTCATGTGACAATGGGCCGGATACCTGAGTTTGGCCGTTTCTGCTCTTCCGTCCAGCTCGTTTGTGGGCCGTCGCAATGCATGACCACTCGGCCTCGTCCGCGTCCCGTTCGGCGCCGGACGAGACACATGACCTGAAGGCGGAGCTTGCCAAGCTGGCGCAGGACGAGACGGCTGAGATCAAGGCCGGCTTGGCGAAGTTGACGCTCGACCCCGCGCCTGCCATGCACCAGCGCACCGGCGCGCGCTTGCGCAACTATTTTCTGACCGGCCTGGTCGTGGTCGGTCCCGTGACCATCACGCTCTACATCGCCTGGTATTTTATCAATATCATCGATGCCTGGGTGAAGCCCTACATCCCCAAGATCTACAATCCCGAATCCTACGTTCCCTTCCCGATCCCGGGCGTGGGTCTGGTGTTTGCCATCATCGGGCTCACCATGATCGGCGCACTCACCGCCAACTTGATCGGACGTTCACTGATCAGTGCCGGCGAGGTGATGCTGGGCCGCACGCCGATCGTGCGCAACGTCTACCAAGGCCTGAAACAGATCTTCGAATCCGTGGTTACGGCGTCCGCCCCCAACCAGAGCTTTCAAAAGGTCGCCCTGATGGAATTTCCCTCCAAGGGCATCTGGTCGATCGTGTTCATCACTGGCGACGCCGCCGAGCAGATCGCGGCCGAGGTACCCGGGCAGGATCTGATCAGCGTCTTCATGCCGACGGGCATGTTGCCGCCGTCAGGCTTCGTTTGCTTCGTTCCGCGCAAGGATGTGATGTTCGTCAAAATGACGGTGGAAGACGCGGCCAAGATCATCATCTCGGCCGGCATGGTGAACCCGGAAACGCAGACCAAGCTGCAGGACATGGCAACGCGGGCGCGCAATGGCCCCAAGGCGGCCTGACCTGCCACCGCGATGTTTTAGGCGGCGCGGAACAGGCGCACCGCCTCGTCGCACTCGAACAGGTAGAGCAGCAGCTTGAGGGCCTGTCCGCGCGGCGAGGCGAGCGCAGGATCCTGGCTCAGGACCAGCCGCGCATCGTCGCGGGCCGCCGCCAACAGCTCGGGAAAATTTGCCACTTCCGCAACGCGGAACTCCGGCAGGCCGCTTTGCCGCGCGCCCATCAGCTCGCCGCCGCCCCTGAGCTCCAGATCCTTCTCGGCGATCTGGAAGCCGTCCTCGGTTGCCTCCATCATCTCCAGGCGCCGGCGGGCCGTCTCGCTCAGCGGCGCCTTGTGCAGCAAAAGGCAGAAGCTTTCGCGCGTACCGCGTCCGACGCGGCCGCGCAGCTGGTGCAGTTGGGCGAGCCCAAAGCGCTCGGCGTGCTCGATCACCATGATATTGGCGTTGGGTACGTCGACGCCGACCTCGATCACGGTGGTGGCGACCAGGATCCGTTGCCGGTTGCCGGCAAAGGCCGCCATGGTGGCATCCTTGGCCCGGTCGGGCATGGCGCCGTGCAGCAGCCCCACGGCGCGTTCGCCGAAGATCTGCACAAGGTGGGCGTGGCGCTGCTCGGCGGCGGCCAACTCTGATTTGTCGCTGCCTTCGATCAACGGGCACACCCAGTAGGCCTGCGCGCCTTCCTTGATCTGCAGGCGCAGCCGCTCAAGCAAGCGCTCCATGGCCTCGACCGGAACGCTCTTGGTGACGATGGGCTTGCGTCCTTGTGGCTTTTCCGTCAACCGCGAGACGTCGAGATCGCCGTAGTGCGTCATCAGCAAGGTGCGTGGAATGGGCGTCGCCGTCATCACCAACACGTTGGCGCCACCCTTGCCGCCCTTGGCCTGCAGCGCCAGGCGCTGATGCACGCCAAAACGGTGCTGCTCGTCGATCACGGCGAACGCCAAATCCTTGAAGGCCACGTCGGCCTGGAATAGCGCATGCGTGCCGATCAGAATGTCGATGTCGCCGCGGCGCAGGCGCTGAAGCAGCTCCGCCCGCGGGCTACCCTTCTCGCGGCCGGTCAGCAAACCGAGGCGCAGGCCGGCGGCGTCGGCCAAGGGTTGGATGGTATCGGCATGCTGACGTGCCAGCACTTCGGTGGGCGCCATCAGGGCAGCCTGCGCGCCGGCCTCCGCGGCAATCGCCATCGCCAGCAGCGCCACCACGGTTTTGCCGGAGCCCACATCGCCCTGCAACAGCCGCAGCATGCGGAAGGGGGCGCGGCAGTCCGCGGCGATCTCCTTCAGCGCCTGGCGCTGCGCGTTGGTCAGCGCGAAGGGCAGGGCCGCGACGATCCTGGCACGGACCCTGCCGTCGCCCTCGACGCTACGGCCGGGCTGGTTCTTCAGGCTTTGCCGCACCAGGGCCAGCGCCAGCTGACCGGCCAACAGTTCGTCGTAGGCGAGCCGCTGCCAGGGCGCGGAAGCCGGCGAGACGTCGCCGGCCTCCTCGGGGCGGTGCAACCGCTGCAAGGCTTGGCGAAACGGGGGCCAGGCGCGCTGCTTGAGCCAGGCCGGTTCCTGCCACTCCGCCAGCGGGGTGGCGCGATCGAGCGCCTGCCGGCAGGCCTTGAGCAGGATCTTGCCCGACAGCCCCGCCGTTAAGGGGTAGACCGGCTCGAGCATCGGCAAATCGGCGCGCGCCTCGGGGGGCAGGATATAGTCGGGGTGCACCAGCTGTTTGCCGTCGTTGTAGCTTTCGATGCGACCGCTGACGTAGCGGATGCTGCCGATCGGCAGTTGCCGCTCAATGAATTTGCGTTCGGCGTGAAAGAACACCAGATCAATGCGGCCGGTGTCGTCTTCGCACGTCACCTTGTAGGGTGCCCGCGCGTTGCCCCGCGGCCCGGGCTTGTGCTTGAGCACACGCAATTCGAGCGTTGCAATGATACCCGGCACCGCCGCGGCAATCGTGGGCGTTGCGCGCCGGTCAATCACCCCGGTCGGAGTGTGCCACAAAAGGTCGATGGCGCGCGCCTCCGCGCAGCCGGGCGGCAGGCGCAAGGCCTTCTTGAGCAGCTGCGCCACGCGCGGACCGACGCCGGTCAGGGTCTTGGCGGAAGCAAACAGGGGAATGAGCTCAAGGGGCCGCATCTTAAGAATATACACAAAGCTCCACGACGAGATCGGCCGAGCGCCCGGGCCAACGCCTTATGCCAGGCTGGCGCGGTCAGCGATCGGGCACTATATGACAGCGCCGAAAGGGCTCTGAAGGTGGCCGCGCCGGCGGCGCCCCGTCAAGCGCCGAGCCTAAGTTATCCGAGCCGAACTTGGATCTTGATGACCGAGGATGTCGAAACCCGCCGCCGCCGCGCCGCCTATCGGGCGTGGCACCGCGGCACCAAGGAGATGGACTGGGTGTTGGGTCGGTTCGCCGACAGCGCGCTCGGCGCCATGTCGCCCGAAACCCTCGGGCACTTCGAGCGGCTGCTGGCGCTACCGGATCCGGACCTGCAGCAGCTCTTGCTCAATCCCGTGGCCGCCCCCGGGCCCGAGGCGTTGGCGGAACTGATCGCCCGTGTGCGGGCGTTTCACGGATTGGATTGAGACCTTGAGCAAGCCCGGCCAGAACACGCGCCAGACCACGCCACAGGGCGGCGAGGCCTCCCATCGCCGGCGCGAGGGGGGTGAGCCGAGACGCGAAATCGTCACGGGCGTGCCCGACGGGCTGACCCCGCTGCTATTGGCGCAGCTGACGCAAGCTGAAAGCGCCGGCACACCCGCCACCATCCTGCACGTTGCGCGCGACGATCGCCGCCTCGAGGCGCTCGCCGAAGGCATCGCGTTTTTTGCTCCCAAGCTGCGCGTGATCAAAATGCTGGCTTGGGACACCGTGCCCTACGATCGCATCGGGCCCAACGCCGAGATCGTGGCAATCCGCATGGCCGCCCTGGCGCGCCTCAGCGCCGCCGCGCACAAGGGGCCCACGGTCTTGCTCACCACCGTCAATGCGATTTTGCAGCGGTTGCCGCCGCGAGACTGCATCCGCCGGTCGCTCAAGAACATCGCGCCCGGCCAGCGCCTCGACATGAACGAGCTGATCGCGCGGCTCAACCTTGCCGGTTTCCAACGCACCGGCACGGTCATGGAGCCCGGCGAATACGCCGTGCGCGGCGGCATCCTCGACCTCTATCCACCCGGGCGCTCCAGTCCGGTAAGGCTGGATTTTTTCGGCGACACGCTGGAACACATCAAGGCCTTCGATCCGGAATCCCAGCGCACCGGCAAGATCGTGCAGCGGCTCACCTTGATGCCGGTGAGCGAAGTGGCCTTCGGGCCGGCGGCCGAGAAGCTGTTTCGCCGCGGCTATGTGGCCCTGTTCGGCCCGGCGACCTCGCAGGATCAGCTGTATGAGGCCGTCAGCGCCGGCCAGCGTTATCCCGGCGTGGAGCACTGGCTGCCGCTGTTCTACGATCGCCTCGAAACGCTGTTCGACTATGCGCCGGGCGCCCCCGTCAGCTTCGACCATCTGGCCGAGGAGGCGGTCGGCGAGCGTTTGGCGCTGATCGAGGATCACTACAAGGCGCGCGTCGAGGGGCTCGAGGCCCTCAAATTCGGGGCGCCCCCCTACAAGCCGGTACCGCCGCAGCGGCTGTTTTTCACGCCGCAGGAGTGGCGTGAGGCCTTGGGCGGGCGCCTGGTGCGCCAGCTCTCCCCGTTCGAAGAGACCGAGCGGCCGGGCGCCGGCGTCGTGCGCTCGATGGGTGGGCGCTCGGGCCGCAATTTTGCCGCCGAGCGCTCGGCCGAGAGCCTCAACCTGTTTGCGGTCGCGGCAAGCCACGTCGAGGCCCTGCAGGCTCAGGGCAAACGCGTGATCCTCGCCGCCTTCACGGCCGGCGCCCGCGAGCGGCTGGCCGCGCTGTTCGGCGACAACCGGCTCGTCAATGCGCGCAAAGTGGAGAGCTACGCCGAGGCCGAGGCGCTGCCACGCGAGGTGACCGCGCTCGCCGTTCTGCCTATCGAGCAAGGCTTTGAAACGCCGCACCTTGCCGTCATCGGCGAACAGGACGTTTTGGGCGACCGGCTGGTGCGGCCAAGACGCAGAGCGCGCCGTGCCGCCGACGTCATCACCGAGGCAACGAGCCTCGGCATCGGCGATTTCGTCGTGCACACCGAACACGGCATCGGTCGCTTCGACGGACTGACCACCATCACGGCGCTCGCGGCGCCGCATGATTGTCTGGAGATTGGCTACGCCGGCGGCGACAAGCTCTACCTGCCGGTCGAGAACATCGAGCTGTTGTCGCGCTACGGCGCCGCCGACGGTCTGGTGCAGCTCGATCGGCTGGGTGGCGTCGGCTGGCAGACGCGCAAGGCGCGCCTAAAACAGCGCTTGCGCGAGATCGCCGGCGAGCTCATCAAGATCGCGGCCCTGCGCCAACTGCGCCAGGCGCCGGCCATCGAACCGCCGCAGCGCGAGTTCGAGGAATTCGTGGCACGCTTCCCTTACGATGAGACCGAAGACCAGGCGGCCAGCATCCGCAACGTGCTCGACGATTTGGCCTCCGGCAAGCCGATGGACCGGCTGGTGTGCGGCGATGTCGGATTCGGCAAGACCGAGGTGGCGTTGCGGGCGACCTTCACCGTTGCCCTTGCCGGTCTCCAGGTGGCGGTGGTGGTCCCCACCACGCTGCTGGCGCGGCAGCACTACGCCACCTTCCAGCAGCGCTTCAAGGGACTGCCGGTACGCGTCGCCCATGCCTCGCGCCTGATCGCGGGCAAGGAACTCACGGCGGTGAAGGCGGGACTGCGCGACGGCAGCATCGACATCGTGGTGGGCACGCATGCACTGCTCGGTAAGAACATTGAGTTCAATCGATTGGGGCTCGTGATCGTCGACGAGGAGCAGCACTTCGGCGTCGCCCACAAGGAGCGCTTGAAGCAGATGCGCGAGGAGGTCCACGTGCTGACGCTGACGGCCACGCCGATTCCCCGAACCCTGCAACTGGCGCTCACCGGCGTGCGTGAACTCTCTCTCATTACCACCCCGCCGATCGACAGGTTGGCGGTTCGAACCTACATCTCGCCCTTCGATCCCGTGATCATACGCGAGGCCCTGCGGCGCGAGCGCTATCGCGGCGGACAAAGTTTCTACGTCGTGCCGCGCATCGCCGATATCGAGGAGGTCGCCGAGTTTCTGGCCGAGCACACGCCGGAACTGAAGATTGCCCGCGCCCATGGGCAACTCGCCTCCAGTGAGCTCGAGGACGTGATGACGGCGTTCTATGACGGCAACTTCGACGTCTTGCTGTCGACGGCCATCGTCGAGTTGGGGCTCGACATTCCCAATGCCAACACGCTGATCGTGCATCGATCCGACATGTTCGGCCTGGCACAGCTTTATCAGCTGCGCGGACGCGTCGGCCGCTCCAAGACGCGCGCCTACGCCTACTTTACCATGGCCAACGGTGAGAAGCTGACGGCGGGCGCCGAAAAGCGCCTCAAGGTGCTGCAGTCGCTCGATACCCTGGGCGCGGGGTTCTCGCTCGCCTCGCACGACCTCGATATCCGCGGCGCCGGCAACCTGTTGGGCGAAGAGCAGTCGGGCCACATTCGCGAGGTCGGCTTCGAGCTCTACCAGTCAATGTTGGAGGAGGCCGTCGCCAGCCTGCGCGACGGCGGTGCGGGCGATGCCCGAGAGCAGTGGAGCCCGCAAATTTCCCTCGGCACGGCGGTGCTGATCCCGGAAAGCTACGTCGCCGACCTACAAGTAAGACTAGGCCTCTATCGGCGCCTGTCGGTTTTGGAGCAGCGCAGCGATATCGATGCCTTTGCCGCCGAGCTGGTCGATCGCTTCGGCGAGCTGCCCGAGGAGGTGAAACACCTGCTCGATGTGGTCGAGATCAAGGGGCTGGCGCGGCAGGCGGGGGTGGCCCAGATCGATGCCGGTCCAAAGGGTGCGGTGATCGCCTTTCGCCGCAACGAATTCGCCAACCCCGAGGGCTTGGTGGCGTACATGCAAAAGTCACGCGGCGCGCTCAGGTTGCAGCCCGACCATCGCATGGTTTTCAAGGCCGATTGGGATCTGCCCGAGCAGCGTCTCAAGGGCGTGCGGGCGTTGGCGCTCAAGTTGGCGGAGATCGCCGGTGCGGGCCGCAAGGCGGCCTGAACGGGGAGCGCGACGGGTAGGCTTGGCGCAGCGCCGATCCGATCACGCGCCCGGATGGGGGAGGATGGCGTGGCGCAGCGGGCTCTCGATCTTGCCGCCGCAACGAGGCCGGACGGCCGCCCCGGGCGCCTTGAGGGCGGGGGTCGGTTGCCCGCCGGGCGACGGGGCGCGCGCGGATGATTGCATCGCTTCGCCGCATCCGCCGCATCGTCGAGACCCAGACGGCCTACCGCCTTTGGCAGCTCGAGACGCTGGAGCGCCTTGGCGGCAATCCCCTCGGCATCGCCTGGCGCCAGCTCGACGAAGGAGCGATCGCGCAGATGGCGCGCCGACTGCCCGGGCCGACCTACAACCGGGTGATCGGGCTCCGGGGCGACCTGGTTAGTGAGATCGAGCCGCTCATCGCCTGGTACGCCGAGGCAGGCATCAAGCCGCTCCTCGAGACGATCTCCGCTTACGACGATCCCGCCTTGGCCGGCGAGCTGGCTCGGCGCGGCTACTATCAATCGGGCTTTCAGGTGGTGCTGGCCGCAGCTCCCGTCGTGCCCGAGCAAGGGGCTGTCGAAAACGCCATCGAGGCGGTCGACAGCAGCGGGCAACTGGCGGCATTCCTCGAGGTTTATGGTTGGCCCGGCCGGGGCGCCAGCGAGGCCGGCCTTAAGGCCGCACTGCCGACGGGGCTCCGCGCCGGGGGCGTCTCGCTCTATCTAGGGCGCAGCCAGGCTCGCCCGGCGGCGGCGGCCGTCCTCTTTGTCAGAGACGGGATTGGCTACTGCGCGCCGGCGGTGGGCGCGACGGCCAAGGAGGGGGCTGGGCTCGACGCCGCCCTGCTGGCCGGGCGCATCGCCGATGCCCGCGACGCCGGCGTCGAGTGGGTGGTGACCGAGGCCGATCTAGTGAGCGCGCGCCGGGCCAGGCTGACGTGTATGGGCTTCGAGGCGGCCTTCATAAGGACCGAGTGGACCTCGCTTTAAGGCGGCTTGTGCGCCCTCGCCGTGGCTCCTCTAGAACCAGACGCCGGGAAAGCGCAGGCGCGGGCGCATGTCGCCCGGGCCGACGCCGGCGAGGGAAACCATCGGCTCTTCGGCGACATCGATCGGCGGCGGCAGCTGGGCGCCCTCAAGCGCGCGAAGGCGGTCGATGCGCTCTTCCGTCGGCGGGTGGGTGCGCAGCACGGAGGGGGCGGGAATGCGACGGCCCGGCACGGGCAGCATCATGTCCTCCCAGAGCGTGCCCTGCACGCGTTCGATGCGGTTGAGGGCGGAAGCGAGGCCCGCCGGGTCGCCGGTGAGGGAGGCGCCAGCGAGGTCGGCGTCGAACTCGCGCGCCCGCGCCAGCGCCAGCTGCAGCAAGCTGCCGATCATCGGCGCCAGATAGAGGAGCAGCAGGGCTCGCAGCGACACATCCGAATCGCCGAGCAGCAGGCCCGGCAGGTTGAAAATGCCAAGAAAGATTGCGAGATAGGACAAGGCCTGGGTGAAGCGCGTTATGACGTCGGCGAGGCTCATGACACCCAGATCGTTGTTGGCGATGTGGCTCAACTCGTGACCGAGGACGCCCGTCAACTCACGCAGGCTGAGCCGGCGCAGCAAGCCCTCCGTGACGGCGATCGCGGCTTTTTGCGGCGTGCCGGCGGCGAAGGCGTTGACCGTCATGCTGGCAATGACATAGACGGCGGGCGCCGCGGCAAGGCCGGCGCGCGCGCTCAGGACATCGACGACCTGAATGATCTGCCCACCGTGGGCGGGATCGATGGGCTTGGCGCGGTAAAGGCGCATGATCGCCTCGGGCGGCAGCCGCGGCGCGAAATGGGCGATTGCCGCGATGCTTGTGAGCGCCGCCAGCACGCCCGTCCAGGACCACAGCAACCAGCCGCAAAAGGCCGTGAGCAGCCCCAGTCCGCCAAGCAGGATCGCGGCATGGACGTCGTTGCGGGTGAGGCTGTCGAGGCGAAGATTGGCCGCGAAACGAGCGGGCATGACCCATCCCCTCATGTCCCCCTGGCCCCCCAAGGCCGGCACGGCCAGCCGGCATGAGGCCGGCACGGCGAGCCCAAGCATAAGGCCGGCCGGGCAAAGCGCAATCGCTCGCCGGTTTTGCGGCGGGGGCGAGGCCGCCACGCAAACCCCCAGCGCGCGCGGGCGAGCCGGTGGCGATGTGATTGCGACAGGAAGGGGGCGTGACGTTCGCGCTGCGGTGCACACGAAGAGGCCCCTGTTGATAAGTAATGGGCTGGGGCGAATCGTCCTCGATCCTTCCGCGCGGGTGCCCCGCCGTTCTGTTAGGCGAGACATGGGCCTTTCGGATGGTCCACCTAACCTTTTTGCCTGGACCAATTCTTTTAGGAAGGCAAAACCGTGGCGTGGCGTAATACTCGACGAAAGTATTAATCATTTTTGCCGCCGTTTTTGTTCGGCGCGAATTTCGGATTGGCCCATTCAAGCGTCAAATTGGTGCCTGTGAGGATGAGACTTTGGTGCCTAGGCATGCCGAGGCCGCCTTCCGATAGTGCGCTTGGTAGCGGGGTAGGCGGTAGAGCAACGAGCGCGCGGGCGCTCACGTTCTCAGGGTGTCGACGATGGTCGCGTCCCAGCCAAAGGCAGATCGAGCGGCAAAATGCGTGCGGGTCCGGCTGGTCGGTTGGACCGGCAAATCGCGCCTAACGAGCCGAAAATGTACGGCTTGCGCCGGAGGTAAGCGTCAACGGACGGGGTTTGCTGGCTCGGCGGGGCCAGGTTCTGCCGTCAGCGCGCTCAAGCATGGTGTGCCTAGGTTTATTTCCGTTCCCACAATCTCGCTGCGGGCCCAGAAGCTGCGCGCGCCATAGGTGAGCTTTTGAGTCGGCGGTTTGCAACCGTCGTCGCCTGCCAGTTGTGATTATTCTCTCCTCCATAAGGGCCGAACGACCATGTATATATCTGAGAAAGCATCCCGCATCCGGCAAAGAGAAGCCCAACGCGCCCGCAACAATCGGGCCGAGATCGTCAAGGCCCGCTCGATTGGGCAAATTTCGCGGCGTGATCTGATCCGTTGGGGGATTTTTACCTCAACCGGCCTGCTCGTTTGCAAGAATGGCCTCAGTCGCCGTTGGCACCGAGTGCCTTTGCGGACAACGTGCCCACCGGCACGCCACGCAGTCCACTCCACGGCGCCAAAAAGTTTGCCCAGCCGCTGAACCGTCTCAACCTGCAGTTTCCCGTACCGATGACGCGGGTTGCGCGCGGCAACGAGACGGACGCCAAATTCGGAGGGACGGCCTATGCCAACGAGCGCTACGCGCGGCGGCTGTCCTATCACACGGATTTCAGTACTCCGCCTCGCCGGCACGACCAAGGCGGATTTCACCAACCAGCTGACGGGGCGGGGTCCCATGGAGGGGCGGCCGCCGGGAGAAATCTTCTCGCATCAACGCTGGGACGAGTTCTTCCCCAAGGATGGCTACATTTTTACCCTGGGAAAGGCCGCCGCCAATCAGAGCTTCTTTGCCCCGGGCAACGGCACCGGCCCCTTCCAGGCGGAGAACGCCGTGTGGACCTACGGCACGGGCAACTCCGGGGGCGCCGGCTTGCGGCACCTTGCCCCCGCCGCTCATCAAGGGTCGCTATGGCGTGCCGATTATGACCCGAATCTACAACTACCTGCCGACCGATCGCACCCAGAACGGCGGCTTCGGTCGCAACCAGCACCAGTTACACTTCCACAACGCCCACAACGGTGCGGAAAGCGACGGCGCCGCCAACGTGCATCACTTCCCCGGCACGTTCTTCGACTACCGCTGGAGCACCACGCTCGCCCGGCGGGACAAGATCAATACCGATGCGTCGATCAAGACCACGGGCGGCCCCGATGGCAACGGCGGCATCACGCCGGTGGGTGGCGACTACCGTGAATACCAGGGAACCATGTGGGCCCACGACCACCGGTTCTTCTTCACGGCCGAGAATGTCTACAAAGGCATGCTCATGATGATCAACTATTACAGCGCCAAGGACCGTGGGCGGGAAATTCCGAGCGGCAACAAGTACTCCGACGATCCCAAGTTCGGCAACCTGCGCCTGCCGAGCGGCAAGTTCTTGGACTACGGCAACCTCGACTTCGACGTCAATCTGATCATCTCGGATGCGGCCCTCGACCAGGACGGGCAGCTCTTTTTCGACATCTTTACGACCGACGGCATGATCGGCGACATCCCGCTGGTCAACTTCGGCTTCGCGCCGTTCATGGAGGTATTGCCGAGAAAGTACCGCTTCCGCATCCTGGCGGCGTCGATGTCGCGGTTCTGGAAGTTCGCCATTGCCGGACCCAACGGTAGTGCCGTGCCCTTCCAGTTCATCGCCAACGACGGCAACCTGGTGGTGAACCCGATCACGCTGACCGAGCTCGACGAACAGGGCATTGCCGAGCGCTACGACATCGTCGTCGACTTTTCGCAGGTTCCGCGTCGGCGACCGCTTGCACCTGGTCAACTGCCTGAAGCAAACGAGCGGCAACAAGCCCGATGGTGCGAGGTCATTGGCGGACGCCTTGCGCGGCGACAATAACGATCCAGTGCTCGGCGCCATCATGCAGTTCCGGGTGGTGGGGTCGGTGCCCAGCGTCGATGTCCCCGGCCAAACGCTGACCGTTGCCAATTCCTGCGGCGCCAACGATACCAGCCAGGTGCCGCCCGTTCTGACCGATCAGATCCCGATCGTTGACGCCGGTGCGCACGCGCGTGGTCGAGTTCGGGCGCCGCGGCAACGGCGACTTGCGCAATCCGGCAACCGGCGAGTGCACGCCGGACTGCTCGGAGGTGGTGTTCGACTTCCCCTGGACCATCAGCGTCAATGGCGGCCAGGCCCATTCCATGAATGCCAACCGCATCTCGAACCTTTATCCAAAAGCGGGCGAGATCGAGCACTGGACCTACATCAATGGCGGCGGCGGCTGGGACCACCCGATCCACCTCCACTTTGAGGAAGGCATCACCATGAACCGCGGCAGCGCGACGATCCCGGCCACGGAAAAACTGGTGCGCAAGGATGTCTGGCGCCTGCGCCCGTCCGGCCAGGTGCAGTTCCAGATCCAGTTCGGCGAGTATGGCGGCTCATACGTCAACCACTGCCACAACACCGTGCACGAGGACTTCGCCCTGCTCATGCGCATCCAGCTGCTCGTGGGTGAACGCACGGCGGTGACGGATACGCCAAATCCGACGGAGGATGGCGTCGTCTTCACCACGCCGGAAATCCTCCCCGAAGGCGATCCGCGGCAACGGCCCGACCTGTTCGTGCCCAAGTCCACCTAGCGGCGAGAGGTACATTAGGAACGCTAAAAAGACCTCAACCTAGTGCGCCGGGGGGCTAGAGGGCCCCCCGGTGGCCTTTTGCTGGAGGAAGCATGCGACTGGGTATGGTGGGCGTGTTGCTGCTGGCAACCTTGGGTTTTACCGTGGCTCCGGCGCAGGCCGGACGCTGGGGAAAGGACTATGTCACCAACGTTCCCGTCGTCACCCAGGACGGCAAAACCCTCAATTTCTACGACGATCTCATCAAGGATAAGATCGTCGTCTTGAGCTTCATCTACACGAGCTGCAAGGACATCTGCCCGCTGGCGACGTCGCGGCTGGGCGAGGCGCAGGACAGACTCGGTGACCGCGTCGGTCGCGATATCTTTTTTTATTCCATCAGCATCGACCCGGAACACGACACCCCGCAGCGCCTGAAGCAATACGCCGACGCCTTTCACGCCGGCCCCGGCTGGCTGTTCCTGACCGGCCTGCCGGAGGACATTCAGCTGATCCGCTACAAGTTCGGCGACCGCCGGCCCAACCTTGGCGATCACCGCAACGACGTGGTGCTCGGCAACGGCACCACCGGCGAGTGGCAACGCGAAAATGCCCTGGGCGACCTCGAACACTTCGTGCGCGCGATCGAAGACATGGACCCGAACGGGCGCCGCCAGCCCCAGGTGTCGGCCGTCGATAGGGCGGCGGGCGAGGGCGAGGTATCACCCCAAGGGGTTGGCTACGACCGGGGCCACGTGATGGAGGGCCGGCAGGCGGGCTCGGCCATGTTCGTCAAGTTGTGCGCCGGCTGCCATACCATCGGCCGGGGCGACCGCGTCGGCCCGGATCTCGATGGTCTCACCTTGCGCCGCAGCCGCCTCTGGATCACCGAGTTTCTCACCGACCCCATCAAAATGCGCGCGCGCAAGGACCCGATCGCGCTGGCCCTGGCGGCGAAATTTCCCGGCGTGCGCATGCCCTACCTGCAGATCCATGCAAGCGACGCCGCCGATCTCATTTCCTATATCGATGCCAAGTCCAAACAGCAGCAGCCGAGGATCAAGCTTGAGGCGCTTTATGCCTTGACCACCCAGGACGGCGGCCACCTGACGCCGGCCGACCTCAAGGGCCAGCCCTTTGCCGTGGTGTTCGGCTACACCCACTGCCCGGACGTCTGCCCAACGACGCTGCTCGAATGGTCAAACCTGATCAAAGCGGCCGGCACGGCCCTGGGCGCCTTCAAGCTGCTATTCGTGTCGGTCGACCAAGAGCGCGATACGCCAAGCGCGCTCAAGGCGCTGCTGGCGTCCTTCGATCCTCACATCACCGCGCTGACCGGCAGCGCCGCCGAGATCGCCGCGGCGGCGTATCAGTTCGGCGCCTTCTACGAAAAGACAAAGGGCGCGGACGGGACCTACAGCATCGACCACACCGTCAAGAGCTACCTCGTCGACCAGGAGGCGCATGTGGCGGGCACGATCGATCCACAAACACCCGAACCCGATCAGCACCGGGCCCTGGCGCAACTGCTTGTGCATTAGGCCGCAGGCGAGAGCCCCGTGCGAAGACGCCTTCCCAGATCGCACCGCCTCCTATACTGACAAGGCATGTCTTGGCCATTCAGTGACGCCTTTCGACGGCAGGTCGCGGGCCGTTGCGCGGCGTTCAGCCGGGTGGCGGCGCCGGCCGGCAGCGCGCGCCTGAAACGGGCCGCCGTCGCCATTACGCTGCTGCCGCTCCAGGACCACGGAGAGCCGCCGGGGACCGCCGCCTTTCTCTTGACACGGCGGGCCAAGGGGCTGCGCGGCCACGGCGGCCAATGGGCCCTGCCTGGCGGCCGCTGCGAGGCGCGCGAGACCAGTGCGGACGCCGCGCGGCGCGAGCTTGCCGAAGAGGTCGGCGTCAGCTTGCGGGCCGATGCCGTGCTGGGCTTGCTCGACGACTATCCGACGCGCTCGGGCTACCTGATCACGCCCGTCGTGCTATGGGCGGGCCTGGGTCAGGCGCCGCGGGCAGATCCCAACGAGGTCGCCTCCGTTCATCGCATCGCGCTGGGCGAGCTTACCCGCAAGGACGCCGCCGATTTCGTCAGCATTCCGGAAAGCGACCGGCGCGTGATCCGGTTGCACATCAACGGTGGCTACGTGCACGCCCCCACCGCCGCCGTGCTCTATCAGTTCGGCGAGCTGCTGCAGGGCAGGACCACGCGCGTGGCCGACCTGGAGCAACCGGTGTTTGCCTGGCGCTAATCGGCGCCGGCAGCTCAGGGCAGGATCACGCCCTTGCCGGTCGTTTGCGTGTCAAACAGGCGATAGGCGGCCTCGGCCTGATCGAGCCGCCAGCGGTGTGTGAACAGCTTCTCGACGGGGATGTTGTGGTCGGCCACGAACTCGGCGCAGTCCGCCTGTCCTTGCGTCGAGAAGGTCCACGATCCGACGAGCGTGATTTGTCGCCGCAACAGATCCGGGCTAACGTCGAGCGTTACCTGTCCACGCTCGCCGACATAGCAGGCCGTGCCCCATGAGCGCGTGGCACGCACCGCGGCGGCGCGTGCCTCGGCCGCCCCTGAGGTGTCGAGCGTCTTGTGTGCGCCCTCGCCGTGCGTGAGATCGCGAATGGCCGCGACCGGGTCGTTCGAGCGTGCATCGATCACCTCGTGGGCGCCGAACTCGCGGGCCAGCTGACGGCGTTCGGCCGAAATATCAAGGGCGATGACGCGGGCGCCCATGGCGGCGGCCAGCTGCGTTGCCGACAACCCAACCGGTCCTTGGCCGAAGATGGCGATGGTTTCCCCACCCTGCAGGTTGACCCGCTTCAGCGCGCCGTAGGCTGTCCCCGTGCCACAGGAGATGGCGGCGCCGGTCTCAAAGGAAAGCGCATCGGGCAGCGGCACCAAGGTCGACACCGGTGCCAGCATGTATTTCGCATGCCCGCCATTGCCGCTGGCGCCAAACACCACGGCCCCATCCAGGCACATTTGCGTCCAGCCCGTGCGGCAGTGTTTGCAGGTGCCGCAGCCTTTGTAGTGGTGGTCCATCACCCGCTGGCCGAGCTTGGCCTCAGGCGCCGCCACGCCGGTGCCCAACGCCACCACCACGCCGCAGGGCTCATGGCCGGCAATGACCGGTTCGGCGGCGCGCTTGAAGCCCGATTGCGTATCGCCCGGCTTGAAGGCTGCGCGATAGACGTGCAGGTCGCTGCCGCACATGCCCGACGCCTTGATTTCGATGACGACGTCGCGCGGACCGGGTGTGGGATCGGGAAAGTCACGCAATTCAAGCTTCCGATCGCCAAGAAAGACGACGCCCTGCATGCCAACCTCCTCAGCTCAAATGCCGTAAATGCCGGCACTTCTATTGACTCATGTACCAGCCGCCGTTGGGCGAGATCACCTGCCCGGTCATGTACTTTGCCTCTTCGCTGGCGAGGTAGACCGCCGCCCAGGCGATGTCGTCGGGGTCGCCCAGGCGCTGCAGCGGCGTCTGCGCGGCAATGCGGTCGCGCAGTGCGCCCAAGGGTGCTGTCATGTCCGTGTGAATCCAACCCGGCGCAATCGAGTTGACGCGGATGTTGCGCACGGCCACTTCGTGCGCCAGCGCCCGCGTGAAGCCCAAAATCGCTGCCTTGGCGGTCGAATAGGCCACGTTGCCCGGGCGCCCGAAGGTGCCCATTACGCTCGCCATGTTGATGATCGCGCCCGACATTTGCCGATTCATGATCTTCAGCGCTTCGCGCGTGCAATAAAAGGTGCCGTCGACATGCACGCCCAGCATGCGGCGCCAGCCCGCGTCGGTGGTATTGACGGTGCCGTCGAGGAAGGTCGAGACCGGACCGCCGCGTGCGATCTCCTCGGCCTGGCGCAAACGCAGCGCGATAATCTGATCGGCATCGTTGCGCCCCTCGAGGCCGCTGATGCCGGCGTTGTTGACGAGAACGTCGAGGCGCGGGGTAAGCCTGCTCAACTCCTCGAACATCGCCGCCACGGAGGTCGCGTTCGAGACGTCCGCCGCCACCCAATGCCCACCCAACCGTTCGGCTGTGGCCGCAGCGGCTTGCGCAGACTGGTCGTTGATGATGATGCGAGCCCCTTCCTCGGCAAAGCGCTGGGCGATGGCGGCCCCCAGTCCGCGGGCGGCGCCCGTGATCAGGGCGACCTTGTCCTTCAACCTGTCCATGCCGTCCTCGCTGCTTTTGTGCTGGGCCCGTGCCGCGGCCTCAGACGCGGCCCTCAACCACGACGTCCAACAGTTTGGGACCCGATGTCGAGAAGGCGCGCCGCAGCGCCGCCGGCACCGCATCGGGCTCGGTGATCCTTTCCGCCGGCATCCCCATGGACCTTGCCAGCGCCGCAAAGTCGATGGCCGGATCGGCGAAGTCCATGCCGATGTAGTGATCGTTGCCATGGAAGGAGCGCAGGCGCTGCTTGATAATGCGATAGCCGCCGTTGTTGGCGATGACGTAGGTGATCGGCAGCTTGTGATGGGCGGCCGTCCATAATGCCTGGATCGAGTACATGGCGCTGCCGTCGCCGCTAAAGCAGCACACGGGCCGCGGCGCCTGCGCCAGCGCCACGCCGACCGCGGCGGGCAGGCCCCAACCGATGCCCCCGGAGGCGAGCGCGTGGAAGCCGTAGCGGTCGCGATAGGGGATGAGATCGGTCAGGTGGCGCGCCGAGGTGAGGCCTTCGTTGACGACCACGGCATCGCTCGGCAGCGCCTCGGCGATCTTGAGGCTGAGCCAGTCGTAGTCGATCGGCCTGGCCGCGGCGCCCTGCTCAAGGCGGCGGCTGAGGCTTTGTCGCTTGGCGCTCCAGTTCTCGGTGCTAAGCCGCGCCAAGTGCGCCTTGGCGCGCATGGCCAGTGCCTCGCCGCCAATTTTGCGCAAGCGCGGGGTCAGCGCCTTCAGTGTCTCATTGAGATCGGCGTGCACGGCGAGCTCGACCGGAAAGTTCTTGCCCATATCCCAATCGATGAGGCCGATGTGGACAACGGGCAGGTTGGGCGGCAGCGGCTCGACTTCGCTCCACACCGACATGCGCACGGGATCGGCGCCGAGCACGATCATGAGGTCGAACTTCGCCAGCAGATCGCGGACCTGCCGTTGATCGCGCGAGAGCGAGCCGGCATATGAGACGTGCTCGGACAGAAAGTGGGCTCCCCAGGGCGCGCTCTGCTGATAGGCGGGACAGCCGAGCGTCTCGGCGAAGGCCGCCGCGGCATGCAAGGCGTCACTCTTGACGATCTCGTCGCCGGCGATGATCACGGGACGCTCGGCCGCAAGCAGCCGTCTCACCAATCGGTCGAGCACGTCATCGGCAGGGCGCGCGCGCGTTTCAATGCGCGTCGAGGCAGCAAGCTCGATCCCGGCCTCGGCATTGAGGATATCGCCGGGAAGGGAGATGAACACCGGGCCCGTCGGCGGCGTCATGGCGACCTTGGCGGCGCGCCGCACGATGCGCGGCACGTCCTCGAGCCGCGTCACTTCCACCGCCCATTTCACGAGGGGCGCCGCGATCGGTACCAGGGGATCATAGAGCAAGGGCTCGGTGAGCCCGTGCCCTTGCTCCTGCTGCCCGGCGGTCAGGATCATCGGCGTGCCGGTGAACTTGGCATTGAACAGCGAGCCCATGGCGTTGCCTAGGCCGGGCGCCACATGCACGTTGCAGGCCACCAATCGCCCGCTCGCGCGCGAGAACCCATCGGCCATCGCCACCACCAACGCCTCCTGCAGTCCGAGCACGTAGGTGAGATCCGGGTGGTCCTTGAGGGCATGCATGATCGGCAGCTCGGTGGTGCCCGGATTGCCGAACAAATGCGTGACGCCCTCGTCTTTGAGGAGGGCGAGAAAGGCCGAGCGGCCAGTGATGCGGTTCATGTGATGCGGTTCATGTGATGCGGTTCATGTGATGCGGTTCATGTGCTGCGGTTCGTGTCTTTACTGCTGGTTCCAAGTCGGGGCAAAGCGCGAGCCTAACGCGGTCCCGCCTTGATCGACAAGGTTTTCGCCCCAGCGGCCGGCGCCATCTCGCCCACGAGACGATTTGCCGGTTGCACATTTCCGGCGGGCATTCTTCTATGTCTCACTTTTATGGCTCCCCCGGTTCCCCTGCGAGCCGAAGGTTGCAAGGCGCTTGTTGTAAGAACGCTTGTTGCAAGGGCTTGTTGCAAGGACGCTTCATGTCGGTTCGCCTCGGCGCAACATTGCTGCTTTGCCTGCCCATCGGCCTCGCGCAAGCCGCGGCAGATCCCACGGGCTTCACGTGCAAATTCGCCGCGGGCACGGCGCATGCCTACGACAAGGGCCAGTTCGTTCCGGAAATGCCGGCGCCGCTGACCTTCTCCATCAGCGCCATCAATAGCGGGGCGCAGAGCGCGGAGTTGCGCTCAGAGCGCGGCACCGGGACCTTGCGTCTGGTGCAGGCGGTGAACGCAACGCACTTCCTCGAGGTGGTGACGGAGGGCTATTTGAATATCACCACGGTTTACGACAAGGACGAGGCGACCGGCCAATACCCCGCCGTGCATTCGCGGCACTTGGGGATCCTGGGCCAGCCGGTTATTACGCAATATCAGGGCTTCTGCGAGGCGAACGACTAGGGCCCGGCCCGCGCATAATAGCCGCGGGGTTGCCCCTGGCGGCGCCGAGATGTCATAAGCTTCCCTCTCCATGCTGAAAAAGGTTCTGATCGCCAATCGCGGCGAAATCGCCCTCCGGATCATGCGCACCGCGCGCCGCTTAGGGGTGCGTTGCGTCGCCGTCTGCTCCGAGGCCGATCGCGCCGCCCCGTTCGTGGCGGCGGCCGATGAGGTCGTCGACATTGGTCCTGGCCCGGCGAGCGAAAGCTACCTGCGGATCGACAAGATCATCGCCGCCGCAAAGGCGACGGGGGTCGACGGCATCCATCCAGGCTACGGCTTTCTCGCCGAGAATGCCGAGTTCGCCGAGGCCGTGGCGGCCGCCGGCCTGCGCTTCATCGGCCCCTCGCCCCAGGCCATGCGGCGTATGGGCGGCAAGGCGGAAGCCAAACGGATCGCGAGCGCGGCCGGCGTGCCGGTGATACCGGGCTATCAAGGTGCCAACCAAACCTCGGCCACGCTGGCCAAAGAGGCCAAACGCCTCGGCTATCCCGTGATGATCAAGGCCGTCGCCGGCGGTGGCGGACGCGGCATGCGCCTGGTGGAGCGGGAAGCCGACTTCGCCGGCGCCCTCGACGGCGCCCGTCGCGAGGCCGCGGCCGCCTTCGCCGACGATCGCGTGCTGATCGAAAAGGTGATCACCGCACCGCGCCACATCGAGGTGCAGGTGTTCGGCGACCGCCAGGGCGAGGTCGTGCATTTGTTCGAGCGCGACTGCTCGCTGCAGCGCCGGCACCAGAAGGTGGTGGAAGAGGCCCCAGCGCCTGGCATGGCGCGCGAGCTGCGTCAGGCGATCACCGCGGCGGCGGTCGCCTGCGCCAAGGCGGTGGCCTACGAGGGCGCGGGCACCGTCGAGTTCCTCGTCGAGGGGGGCGCGCTGTCGCCGGCGGCGCCTTGGTATTTCATCGAAATGAATACGCGGCTGCAGGTCGAGCATCCGGTCACGGAAGCCATCACCGGTCTCGATCTGGTGGAATGGCAGTTGCGCGTCGCGGCGGGCGAACCGCTGCCGCTGCGGCAGGAAGAAATCGCCATCATAGGCCATGCGATCGAGGTCAGGCTGTGCGCGGAGGATCCCGGCAACGGCTTCTTGCCGTCGACGGGGCCGATCGTAGCCTTCGAGACGCCGCAACTCGAGGGCCTGCGCGTCGATGCCGGCGTCGCAACCGGTTCGCTCATAACCCCCCATTATGATTCGCTGATCGCCAAGCTGATTGCGTCGGGGAGGGATCGCGACACGGCCATTGCCCGCTTAAGAGAGGCGCTCGAGGCGACGCTGGTGGCGGGACCGAAGACCAACACGCATTTCCTGCATGCGCTCATCAGCGATCCCCCGTTCCAGAGCGCCGCGCTCGATACGGGATTGATCGGTCGCGAGCTTGCCCGACTGACGCAGAGTGCGCCGATGCCCGCCGGCGCCGTCGGCCTCGGCGTCACGCACATGCTGCTCAATGCGCATGACTGGGCCGAGGAGTTGCGGCCGGCGACGGCCACGGAAAGCTACTCGCCCTGGAGCGCTCAGGATGGCTTTCAGCTCGGCCCGCCGCGGCGCCAGACGGTGACGCTGCTGGTCGACGGCGTGGCGAGGGCGTTTACGGTTGAGTGGGGACGCGGCGGACCGCGCGTCATTGGCGGCGACGGTGCCGATGAGCCCGCCGCGATTGCGCGCACGCTCATCGTCGGCGATGGCAATCCCATCTATGTCCTCAACGGCATGCGGCAGGCCACCTTGTGCTGGCCGAGCTTCGATTCGCCCGTTGCCGGTGCGGCGAGCGACGACATGAGCGTCCGCGCGCCGATCATCGGGCGCGTCGCAAAGCTGTTCGTGCGCGAGGGCGAGCGCGTGGCCAAAGGCGATCGTATCGCCGTGGTCGAAGCCATGAAAATGGAGCACGTGCTGCATGCCCACTGCGCCGGTCGGGTGGCCAAACTCGCCGTCAAGGAGGGACAACAAGTCACGCTCGGCGCTCCGATCGCCACCCTGGCGCCCGCCACCGAGAACGATTAGTTTGGGTGCCAAACTGCTTAGCTTTCTTTTCCTGCCCCGGCAGGGGGGACAACCGCAACGCCTGGCAATGCCGAAAATCACCTTCATCGAGCATGACGGCACCGCGCATACGGTCGATGCCGCGATCGGAGACACCGTCATGGAAACGGCGCTGGGCAAAAGCGTGCCCGGCATCGTCGCCGAATGCGGCGGCTCGTGCACCTGCGCCACCTGTATGGTGTACGTCGACGAGGCCTGGCAGGAACGCGTGGGCACAGGTACGCCCGAGGAGGAGGATCAGCTCGACTTCGCCTTCGACGTTAAGCCGAACTCCCGCCTGTCCTGCCAAATCAGGGTGACGGACGAGCTCGACGGCCTCATCGTGCGCACGCCGGCCTATCAGGGACGCTGACGGCGCGCGGCGTCAACCCGGCAGCGCGATCTCGCTCGACTGAATACGCTTGACCCCGGCCTGCTCCATGCCTTTCCAGGCGGCGGCGAGCGAACCCTGGGTGTCGATGCCGCGGCAGGCATCCTCTATCACCGCGGCGGCAAGGCCGAGCTTGCGCGCATCCATCGCCGTCCAGGCAACGCAAAAGTCGGTGGCAAGGCCCACGACGTAGACCGATTTGATGCCGCGTTCATTGAAATAGCCGTCGAGCCCGGTCTTCGATCGGCCGTCGGCTTCCACGAAGGCCGAATAGCTGTCGACGTTGCGATTGAAGCCCTTGCGGATGATGAGCTGGGCGTGGGGGATATTGATGTCCTTGTGGATGGCGGCACCTTCCGTGCCCTGCACGCAGTGATCGGGCCACAAGATTTGGCTGCCGTAGGACAGCTGCACGCTGTCGAACGGCTTCTTGCCGGCGTGAGAGGAGGCAAACGAGACGTGGCCCGGGGTGTGCCAATCCTGGGTCAGCACCACGTTCTGGAAGGCTTTGGCCAATCGGTTGATGAGGGGGATGATCTCATCACCCATTTTGACCGCAAGGCTGCCGCCGGGCGTGAAGCAGTTTTGCACGTCGACAACGATCAAGGCCGTATCGGGCCCTGGCGTGATCTTGGTTTGAGCGAAGGCGCGAGGCATGAGTGAGGCCATGCTTAAGCCGCAGGTGCCGACAAGAAACGAGCGACGGGAAAAAGTGTGCATCGGGCTGATCCTTCTGGCAAGCTGATGCTGTCCCCAGCTTATGCTGGCGGGTCCCTCGCCGGAAGCACAAGGATCCGGTAAATCTGTGGCGGGATGCTACCGCTACGAGGACGCGATGGCGTTGCATTTGATCAAGCTGTGCGTGGGAACCGACTCGATCGAGGACCTGGCCAGCTGGCAGGCCGAGCGGTTGCAGGAACGCCGCCGCGCCGGCGAAAAGCGACCAAACCTGTTCCATCGCACCTTCCAAAGCCCCAAGCGCCGAGACGAGCTGCTCGACGGCGGCTCGCTCTACTGGGTCATCAAAGGCATCGTGCAGGTGCGCCAGCCGTTGCTCGACATCGCCGAGGGCCACAAGGCAGACGGCACGCCCTGTTGCTTGCTGATTCTGAAAAACGAGCTGATCGCCGTACGCCCCACCCCACGCCGCGCCTTTCAGGGTTGGCGCTACCTGAGCCAGGCCGAAGCCCCGCCCGACCTCAAACGCGGTGCCGCCAGCGGCATCACGGCGATGCCGCCAAAGCTGCGCAAGCAGCTGGCAGAACTCGGGTTGCTCTAAAGGACGCGACCAGATCCCGCACCTGGGCTAAGCCGGTGCGCGCGCGCGCGCCCCGCAACGAACGCGGCCGGGGAGCGCTGAGGGCGCCCGCCCTCCCCCGCTGCCCCGCGCGCGCTAATAGTCGCCCGGGGTGCCCCAGGCCTGCTGAGGCGACCCCGCCTTTTGGGCGGCGTTGAGGTCGGCGCCAGCGCGCGCCGTTGCCGTCGGGGAAGCGTGCGTTGACGCCGGGCTCAAGCCTAGCCCTGTTGTGGGCGCAGTGCCGTCCGGCTAGGCTTCATCCGCCCTTGCCCCGGGAGTTCGACCATGGCTGAGCAAACGATTGACCCGCAGCCTGCGCCCGCCGCCGAGGCCGGCCCGGCCGCGGACTTGGCAATGCCGCCCGAGCGGCGCCGCGCCGCCCAGGCGCACGCGGCCCAGCTCTCCGACACGGCGGCCAAGGTTGCCGCCGAGCTGCCGCTCAGCGCCGATGTCGATGACTTTCGCCGCATCCTCGCCGCCGAGGCGCGGCCATGATGGAGCTCGAGCACCTCTCCGCGCGGGCGCTTGCCGCAGCCATCCGCGGCAAGACGGTCTCCAGCCTCGAGGCAACCCGGGCGGCCATTGGGCGGCTTGCGGCCGCCCATGAGCTCACCAACTGCACCTTGAGCCTCGACGCCGAGGAGGCGCTTGCCGCAGCCAAGGCGTGCGATGCCACCATCGCCGCCGGCAAGCCCGCAGGAGCGCTCGCGGGCGTGCCCCTGGCCCACAAGGACATGTTCGATCGCGCGGGCAAAATCGCCAGCTGGGGCGCACGTATCCGCGCCGAGGCGCCCGCCACGCAAGACGCCACGGTCATCGCGCGCTACAAGGCCGCCGGCGCCCTGCAAATTGCCGCCTTGCATCTTACCGAGTTTGCCTTCGGTCCGACCGGCCACAACTACGTGCTGGGTCATGCCCGCAACCCCTGGGACCCGACGCGGATCACCGGCGGCTCCTCTGCCGGCACCGCCGCGGCCGTGGCATACGGGGCCATCCCCGCCGGCCTCGGCTCCGACACCGGGGGCTCGTTGCGCTTGCCGGCGGCGGCCTGCGGCGTGTGCTCCATCAAACCGACCTGGGGGAGGGTCAGTCGCGCCGGCGCCATGCCGCTGGCGCCCGCCCTCGATACCGTCGGTATCATCGCGCGGCACATGGAAGATCTGGCCCTCATGCTGGGTCTATTGGCGGGCGCCGATCCCCGCGATCCCGCCGCCAGCACGCTCCCCGTGCCCGACTACCTTGCCCGCCTCGATGATCCCATTCGGGGACTGCGGCTTGGCATCGATGCGGCCGTGGTCGGCAGCGCGCACCCCGACGTGCAAGGGATGCTGCAGCGGGTGACGAAGGTCCTGGAAAAGCAGGGATTAGTGACGGCGCCGTGCCGTTTTCCCGACTGGCAAACGCTCGACCATCTGGTGCAGCTGACGCAGATGCCGGATTGCTCGGCGGCCCACGCCGCCTATCTGCGTTCACGGCCCAACGACTATGGCCCGCAGGTGCGCGCCAGGTTGGAGCTCGGCCATTTCATCGGGGCCGTCGATCATCTGACCGCCTTGCGGGCGCGCGGCAGCTATCTTCGCCGCACGCTCGAGCAAACCTTCAAGGACATCGATATCGCCATTCTGCCGATCTTTGCCGATCCGTTGCCGACCATCGCCGAGCTCGATATTGGCGGCGGCCCAACCCTGCAGGCGGCGATGGCGCGTGTGGTCAAATATACGCGCCCCATCAACTATTTGGGCCTGCCTACCTTGGCGCTGCCGGTGCCCCGCGCGGGCGGCCTGCCCAATGGCATTCAGCTCGTCGGACGCCCTTACGCGGAGGCGCAGCTCTTGGCCGTTGGGCGGGCCTACCAGCGCGAGGTGCCGCCCGAGGTTGCCCGCCCGCTGGTGTGACCGGGGCGCGCCCGCCGTGGCGCGGGAAGCCCCCGCGCCGGGTGGCTGCTGCGTCGCTGCGGCCTAGGCTAGGGCGCCAAGGTGAAGGGCGGCGGGGGGCCCTCGCTCGGATCGCGCTCGTGGCTGGCGAGGAGGTCGCGGACGCCGTCGCGGCCGTAGATGTCCGGACGGAAGACGACGCGGCCATCGGGCTCCGCCCATGCCGTAATGTAGGCAAAATAGACGGGCACCGGCTGCTTCAGGTTGACGTCGAGCGGCTGGCCGGCGTCGAGGACCTCGCGCACCCGACCGAGCTGCTCCCAGCCCGCCTCGTATTTCAACACCCATTCGACCAGCTGGAACACATCCTGTACGCGCACGCAGCCCGCGCTAAAGGCGCGCCCGCGTTGGTTGAATAGGGGCTTCATGGGCGTGTCGTGCATGTAGACGCCGTGCTCGTTGGGCATGTCGAGACGCACGAGGCCCAGCGCATTCTGCAAGCCCGGGTCCTGTCGGAACTTGATTTTGCTGGCGTCCGCCTGGCGCCAATCGATGTTGTTGGGGTCGAGCTCGGGTCCGTTGAAGGAGCCGGTCAACACCCGGATCTGCTCCTTCTGCAGGTAGTCCGGCTCTTTCATCAGCCGCGGAATCAGATCCAGGCTCGCCACGCTGTCGGGGACGCGCCAATAGGGGAAGAAATTGATGGCCTTGATGGAGGCGCGCACGGTCGGGGTCTGCCGCTCCGGCTTGCCGGCGATCACGCGATGCCGGAGCTCGACCTGATGGTGCGCGACGGCCTCGAGCTGGAACCCTGGAACGTTGACGAGGATATAGCGATCCTCGAGCCGCTGCAGCGATAGGTCCTTGATGCGCTGCAAATTGAGGCGCAGCTGCGCCAGGCGGGCCGTCGCTGGCACGTTGAGCGCCTGTAGGGTCGCCTTGTCCACCCGGCCCGTGACGCGCAAGCCGTTATTTTCCTGGTAGCGGCGGATGGCGGGCTCGATGTCCTCGTAGCTCGAACCGAACATGAAGGAGGTGCTCTCCTTCTGCCGGCGTGCCAGCTCCCCGGTGATCACCAGACGCTCGCGCAACTGGGGCAGGCGCTCGTCGTCATCCTCGGGTCGGATCATGCGCGTGCCGGGTATGATCGGCCAGCCGCCGCGGGAGGCAATCATTTGATAGCGCTGGATCGCCATCTCGAGCGCTTCCACGATCGCCTCGCTCCTGAGCGGGGCGGCGTTCGGGCGCAGGTCGTTGGGCGGCGGCTCGGGCTTGCGCCGCGGATCGTCCTCGCTCGCCCGACGTGTTTGGTAGGCCGGGGAGGCAAAGATCGGCGTCCCGTCCCACCAGCGCCATTCGCCGCTTTGCGCAAATGCCGGCGATCCGGTCGCCACCCAGACGAGCGACACTGCGAGGGAAACAGTGTGCCGCCAATGCCCGTAGCCGCCCGTCATACGCTGGTGCTCTCCCTCATCCTGGCACAATCGCCTTCCGCGCCCCGCAGCCCCCGCGTCTAGTGCGCAATAGCACCGATAGCAAGCTGCGTGGCGTCACGCGCCCTTCACAACAGTGTAACATCGTGATTGAGGCCCCGGCTGGGCATCGGCGAACCCAAAGAGGCCAGCGTCCTGCCACCAAGGTAGGCGCCACACAGATGTGGCCAAAGGAAGACGGCGGCCCGGCGCGGGCGACCCCCTGCCCGGCAGTTGAGCATTTTTGCCCTGACGATGCCGAGGCGCCATACTGGGTGCCCAATCGTGAGCGGAGCCACGCATGAGCGATCCCCCCCTTCTGTTGAGCGTCGATCCCCGCGGGGTCGCCAACCTCGTGCTCAATCGACCCGAGGTCGGCAACGCCTATAACGGCGAACTGATCGGGGCGCTGTTGACGGCCTTGGCGAGCCTGGCCGGCGAACCGGGACTGCGCGCCCTGCTGCTGCGCGGCAACGGCCGGCATTTTCAGGCCGGTGCCGACCTCAAATGGGTGAAGGCGATCGCCGGCGGCACGCTGGCCGACAATGTCGAGGCCAGCCGGGCAACGGCCGACGCGGTCGATCGCCTCAATCGTTTGCCCATCCCGACCGTGGCCCTCGTCCATGGGGGCTGCTTCGGCGGCGGCACCGGCCTCGTTGCCGCCTGCGATATCGTGATTGCCGCCGAGGACGCCGTCTTCTCGATCGCCGAGGTGCGCTGGGGGCTGACCGCGGCCATTATCATTCCCCAGCTCAGCGATGCGATATCGGTGCGCCAGCTGCGGCGCTACGCCCTGACCGGGGAGCGATTCGGGGCGGCCGAAGCGCTCAGAATTGGGCTCGTGCACAAACTCGTGCCCCGTCCCGACCTGGAGGCGGCGGGCGAGGCGATGATCGCCAACCTGATCGGCAACGGACCCGCCGCGCTGGCCGAGACCAAGGCCCTTGCCCTCAAGAGCGCCTGGGGTGGCTTTGGCCCCGAGACCCTGGAGGCCTTGGTGCTCGACCATGCCCTGAAGCGGCGCTCGGCGGAGGCAAGCGAAGGCCTGGCCTCGTTCGTCGAAAAGCGTGCCGCCCGCTGGGCCGCGCCGGCATAGTTATTCGGCGGCCTGGGCCAAGGTGACGGGCTCGGGCTTGCCGCGGGCCGCGAGCGTCCTGCCCGTCAGCCTGCGAATCACCACGTAGAACACGGGGGTGAAGATGAGGCCGAACAGCGTCACCCCGATCATACCCCAGAACACCGCGGTACCAAGCGCAATGCGCATTTCCGCGCCGGCGCCGGTTGCCAGATAGAGCGGCGTCACGCCGAGGGTGAAGGCGAGCGAGGTCATGATGATCGGCCGCAGCCGCAGGTGGCAGGCCTCGACGGCCGCCGAGATCGTATCCTCGCCCCGCTCCTCGATCTGGCGCGCGAATTCGACGATCAAAATCGCGTTCTTGGCCGCGAGCGCGATCAGCACCACGAAGCCGATCTGGGTGAGAATATTGATCTCGCGCCCATGCAACCAAACGCCGAAGGCGGCCGAGAACAGACACATCGGCACGATCAGCATAATGGCAAGCGGCAGCGACCAGCTTTCGTACTGGGCCGCCAGGGCCAGGAACACGAAGATCACGCTCAGGACGAAAATGTAATAGCCGGTGCGGCCGACCTTGGCCTCCTGATAGGACAGGTCGGTCCACTCGAAGCTGATGCCCTGCGGCAACATCTCCTGGGCCAACTTGCGCATGATCTCGAGCGTTTGACCCGAGCTGATGCCGGGCCGGGCGGATCCGTTCACCTCCGCGGATGGGAACAGATTGTAGCGCGGCACGCGTTCCGGTCCGGCGATCTCCTTGAAGGTGACGAGGCTGCCGAGCGGCACCATCTGGCCGTCGCCGTTGCGCACCCGGATCTTGGCGACGCTCTCGGGGTCGAGGCGGAAGTCTCCGTCGGCCTGGGCCGTGACGCGGTAGGTGCGGCCGAACATGTTGAAGTCGTTGACGTAGGCCGAGCCCATGAACACGCGCATGGCTTCGAAGATGTTGCCGATGGGCACCTTGAGCATCTGCGCCTTGTCGCGGTCGACGTCGACGAACACCTGCGGGGTTGCCGATTGGAAGGTGGTGAAGGCGTTGGCAATCCCCGGGGTGCGGTTGGCCGCGGCCACGAATTCCTGGGTGATTTGGGCGAACTCGTTGGACGGCAGACCGAGGGTGTCCTGCAGGCGCATGGAGAACCCGGCGGACGCACCCATGCCGCGCACCGGCGGCGGGATGAACACCAGCGACTGCGCTTCCTCGATCTGGCCGAGCTTGGTGCGCACCTCGCGGGTGACCTTGTCGATCGACTGGCCCTTCTTGTGGCGTTCCTCGAAGTCGTCGAGCACCAGGAACAGGAGGGCGGCGTTGGTCGCCGCGGTGAAGGTGGCGGCATTGCGACCGGTGAAGGCATTGGAGAACTTCACGCCGGGCACGGACAGCACCAGGTCGGTGGCGCGCCGCACCACGGCATCGGTGCGCGCCAAGGCGGCACCCGGCGGCAGCTGCAGCGAGATGATGACGATGGCGCGATCCAGCGTCGGAATGAAGCCGGTCGGCATGTGCTGCAAAAACCAGCCGCCGAAGGCAACCAGCCCGACGTAGGCGATGAGCACGGGCACCCAGGAGCGCGCCAGGGCGCGCACGAGCCGGCCGTAGCCGCGTGCGATCGCGTCGAAGGCGACGTCGAAGGCGCGGAACGCGGCGTGCACCGGTGCCAGCAGGTAGGCGGCCCTGCCATGGGCCTCAGCGTGCGGCTTCAGCAGCAGGGCGCACAGCGCCGGGCTCAAGGTCAGCGATATCAGCAGCGAGATCGCCGTCGCCGAGGCAATGGTGACGGCGAACTGCCGGTAGAATTGGCCGGTAATGCCGGTGATGAAGGTGGTTGGAACGAAAACCGCAAACAGCACGAGGGCGATGGCGATGATTGCGGCTCCGACCTCGTCCATCGAGACGCGCGCTGCCTCCACCGGCGAGAGCCCCTCTCGCAGCCGGCGCTCGAAGTTCTCGACCACGACGATGGCATCGTCGACCACGATGCCCACCGACAGCACCAGGCCGAACAGGGTCAGCATGTTGAGCGTGAAGCCGAAGCCCTGCATGACAACGCAGGTGCCGATCAGCGACACCGGGATGGCGACGACGGGGATGACCGTGGCGCGCCACGTCTTGAGGAACAGCAGCACGACCAGGACCACCAGCACGGTGGCTTCGA
Organism: uncultured Alphaproteobacteria bacterium; assembly: GCA_963775835.1. Lineage (GTDB taxonomy): Bacteria > Pseudomonadota > Alphaproteobacteria > Rhizobiales > Hyphomicrobiaceae > AWTP1-13. The sequence continues at coordinate 513,989 of CAVZKV010000002.1, forward strand.
CAATGCTGCCGTAGAGCTTGGCCACCGACGCTTCGATGAACTCGGTCGGATTGTAGGTTAGGCGGTATTCAAGACCCTTGGGGAAGCTCTTGGCGATCTCCTCCATGGTGTCCTTGATGCCTTGCGTGGCGCGCACCGCGTTGCTGCCCGGTTGCTGATCGACGACGATGACGACGGCCGGGTAGCGATCGGCATAGCCGTTTGCCGAGTAACTGAGGGCGCCGAGCTCGACCCGGCCGATGTCCTTAAGGCGCACCAGACGGCCGTCGCTGCCGATCTTGACGATGATGTCCTCAAATTCGTCGGCATTGCGCAGGCGGCCCTTCATCTGCAGGGAGACCTGAAAGGCATTGTTGAAGTCAACCGGCGGCTCGCCGAGGGCGCCCCCCGCCACCTGCACGTTCTGGCCGCGCAAGGCATCGAGTACCTGCTCGGCGGTAAGGCCGCGTAGGGCGATGCGTTCCGGGTCGAGCCAGATGCGCATCGAGTACTCGCGTACGCCGAAGAGGGAGACGTCGCCCACGCCGTAAAGCCGCATCAGCTTGTCGCGGACGTTGAGCAGACCGTAGTTGGAGATGTAGACCTGATCGTAGGTGTTGTCGGGCGAAATCAGGTGGATCGCCAACAATAGATCCGGGGAGCGCTTGCGCACGGTGAGCCCGCTGCGGCGGACCTCATCGGGCAGCCGCCGCTCGGCGGCGCTGACGCGGTTTTGCACCAGCACCTGCGCCTTGTCGGGATCGGTTCCCACGTCGAAGGTGACGGTCAGCGACAGGTTGCCGTCGGCGGTCGATTGCGAGGCCATGTAGATCATGCCCTCGACGCCGTTGACCTCCTGTTCGATGGGAGCGGCGACCGTGTCGGCGACGGTTTGCGCGCTGGCGCCGGGATAGCTGGCGCTGACGGTGATCGTCGGTGGCGTGATGTCCGGCAGCTGGTTGATGCCGAGCCCGAAATAGGCAATGCCGCCGATGATGGTGATGACCAGCGACAGCACCGCCGCAAAGATCGGCCGATCGATAAAGAAGCGGCTGATTCTCACCGCGGACGCCCTCCAGCCCTCGCGCAGCCTTTCATTCCGGCACCTTCCTCGGCGGGGTGGGATTGGCCGGCAGCGATGATGACACGGTGAGGGCGACGCGATTGGGCGCTACGCTCTGGCCGGGCCTGGCGCGGTGCAGACCCTTGGTGATGACCCAGTCGCCGTCGGCAAGGCCCTCGCGGATCACGCGCAAGCCATCGACCAGCGGGCCCAACTGAATGTTGCGGCGCGTCACCATGCCGTTGTCGGCCACCACATACACGTACTTGTTGGTTTGGTCGGTGCCGATCGCCTCGTCGGGAAGCAAGAGCGCGGCATAGGCGGATGTGCCGGTGACGCGTACGCGCGCGAACATACCCGGCGAAAATAGACCCGCCGCGTTGGCAATGAGAGCCCGGGCGCGCAGCGTGCCCGTGCCTTGGTCGAGACGATTGTCGAGGAAATCGAGCTTGCCCGAGTGCGGAAAACCGCGCTCGTCGGGGAGCGCCAGCTCCACGGTGGCGCCGAGATCGGCGGCCCCCGCGCCGCTGCCGCGCTCGGCCAGGCGCTTGTACTTGATGTAGTTGTTCTCACTCACGTCGAAGTACATATGAATGGGGTCCTGGCTGACGATGGTCGTCAGCAGCGTGCTGTTGCTGGCGCCGCCGGCGCTGACCCAGTTGCCGGCCGTGACCATGCTGCGGCTGATGCGTCCGCCGATCGGGGAGATGACGCGGGCAAACGACAAGTCGAGCTCGGCGCTTTTCACCTTGGCTTCGGCGACCTTCACCTGGGCTTGCGCTTCGCGCACCAGGTTCTCGCGGTCATCGAAGGCTTTTTCCGAGATGATGCGCCGTTCCAGGAGGGGCTTGCCGCGCACGACGTCAAGGTTAGCGTTGTCAACCTTGGTATGTGCCTGCAACAATTCGGCGCGCGCCTGTTCCAGGGTCAACTCGAACGGCCTGGGGTCGATTTCGTAAAGCAGATCGCCGTGCTTGACCTGCTGCCCGTCCTTGAAACGAACGGTGGAAAGATAACCGGAGACGCGGGCACGCACCTCAACGGTTTCCACCGCATCGAACCTACCCGTGTATTCGTCCCATTCGACGACCTGGCGCGGCAGGGGTTGGCTCACGGAAACCGTGGGACGCTGCTCGCCCCCGGGCGCCTTGGCCTGGGTCGGTTGCGGGCTGTCGCAGCCCGCGGCCGCCAGCAAAAGGGCTAGCCCTAGTGAGCCGGCCAGACCGCGCTCGAGGAAGCTTCTCGCCATCTTTCGGACTCACTGTAAGCGAGGCCGGCCTTGCGCGGGTCCCAAGACCCACGCACCCCAGACCCGTCCCACCTCAAGTTTATCGTCTAACATCTTACGGGCGGCTTGTAACCAGCCGCTCGCCGGGGGGGATGACCGTTACGGGGGTGCCCGACGGCGTTGGTGCGCGGTCGGCCGGGGCGGCGCGGGGTGTGCGCCAGGCTTGGGTCAGCGAGGGTCGGGGAGCTCCTAGAATTTGAACAGCAAGTCGAAGAGCGACTTGGGCTTGCGCTGCTGACGCTGCTCGGCTCGGAGCCCCAGCCCCAGGGGTCGGCGGGGCGCTTGGGGGCCTGCGCCACGGGCAGCTTGCGCCTGCCGCAACTGGAACTCATCGGTGATGCCGTCGGCATTGGCAACGATCACCTTGCCCTCGTCCCAGGTCCAGGTGGCGACCTTGGCGCCGAGGCGCTGCATCTCGATTGCGACCACGGCATTGGCCTGCAGGTCGATGATGGCGGCATACTCGACCTCCTCCGCCCCGCGTGGGTTGTCCAGCGTCCCGGCAGCAAAGCGCAGAATGGCGATGCCCTGAAATGGCGGCTTCTTCACCTCCCATTCCAGGATGCGGGGCTGGCCCTTGCCCAGCATCTCCAGCTCGATCTGCAGACGCGGAAATTCCTCGTTGCGGGCAATGAACTGCTTGCCCTTCTGGTAGACGCGCCAGCCGTCGCGAGCCGCATCGGCGACCTCACGCTGCTGCGGACGCTCGGCGATGCCAAGCCGTTCGAGCGCACGGGTTGCGGCATTGAGGTCGGGATTGAGCACCAAGGCTTGGCGCAGGTCGGCGACGGCGAGCTCGGCGCGGCCTTGCGCTTCCTGGATCTCGCCGCGCACCCAGTAGGCCACCGCACTGTTGGGATCGAGCTTCAGGGCGCGCTGGACCTCCTTGAGGCCGAGTTCTGCCTGCTGTTGGTGCAGGTAGGTCCAGGCGCGATAGGCGTAAGCCGTGGCCGCGCGCGGATCGAGCTCGATGGCGCGGGCAAGGTCGGCCAACGCCTCCTCGCTCGCCTCCGCCAAGGCGTAGGCGAAGCCCCGGCCCGCATAGTAGATCGGGCTTGGGTTGAGCTCGATGGCCTTGGCGTAGTCCTTGATGGCGGAAGCCATGTTGTCGGCTTCCAGGTAGGCACGCGCTCTTAAGGCATAGACCTCCGGATTGGCCGGCTCGAAGGCGATGGCACGGCTAAAGTCCTCGATCGCATCCTCATAGCGCCGGATCGAGAACTTCGCCTCGGCGCGGCTGCGATAGGCGGCACTGAAGCGGGCGTCGGCGGTGACCGCGCGCGTGAAATCCCTGATCGCCCCGTGCGGGCGCTGCGCGGCCAAATGCGCCCTGCCGCGTCCGTTGAGGGCGGCCGCATTGGCGGGCGCCAGCGCGATCGCCTTGCCGTAGTCGGCGATCGCCTGGTCGATGTCACCGAGCCGCATCAGCGCCCCGGCGCGGTTGCTATAGGCGGCGGCATAACCGGGCGCCAGCAGCAGGGCGCGATCAAAGTCCCGTTGCGCCTCGCGCACGGCGCCGAGCCCGAGCAGGACGTTGCCGCGATTGTTGTAAAGGGCGGCATACTCCGGATAAAGCGCAATGGCACGATTGAAGTCCTCGATGGCCTCCTTGGGTTGCTGCCGCCGGGCGTAGGCGACGCCACGATCATTGAGAATGATGGCGCGACGGTCGTTGGGGAGCGTCTTGTCCTGTAGGACCTGGTCGTAGAGGGCAAGCGCCTGCTCGACGTTGCCACGCTGCAAGACCGCGGCGGCCTCGCGCAGCTTCAAGGTGGTGACGCTTTCCACCTGCGCCACGGCGGGCGGGCCGGCGCAGGCCGCCAGCACGACAATGAAGCGCAAGCCCTTGGCTGGCCGCAGCGGCATCGAGGCTCCTTTTAGCGCGGGGGTGAGATGCCCCGCTGGCTCGAGCGGTTATAGCCGGAATCGGCCGGGGCCGAAAATGCCCGACAAAATTCGGTGCTAGCGCGCCGCCACCAAGGCGACGAGGGCATCCCCCAGATCCCGGCAGCTCGCCGTGCCGCCCATATCGCGGGTGCGCACGTCCGTCTCGGTAAATAGGCGCTCGATCGCCTGGACGATGGCGTCCGCGGCCGCCTTGTGGCCCAGGTGCTCGAGCATCATGGCGCCGGACCAGACCTGGCCGATAGGGTTGGCGATGCCCTTGCCGGCGATGTCCGGGGCGCTGCCGTGCACGGGCTCGAACATGGACGGGAAGGCGCGCTCGGGATTGATATTGCCGCCGGGCGCGATCGCAATGGTGCCGGTGGTGGCGGGACCGAGATCGGACAGGATGTCGCCGAACAGGTTAGAGCCGACGATGACGTCGAACCAGGTCGGGTTACGCACGAGGTGCGCGGCCAGAATGTCGATATGGAATTGGCTGGTCTTGACCTCGGGGAACTCCTTGCCGATCGCGGCAAAGCGCTCGTCCCAGTAGGGCATGGAAATCGAGATGCCGTTCGACTTGGTGGCCGATGCCAGCTCGCGGCGCTTGCGCGTCATCGCCAGCTTGAAGGCGTAGCGCATGACGCGGTCGCAGCCCGTCTTGGTGAAGACCGCCTGCTGGATTGCCGCCTCCAGCTCGGTGCCTTCGTACATGCGTCCGCCGATGGAGGAATACTCGCCCTCGTTGTTCTCGCGCACGATCAGGTAGTCGATGTCCCCCGGCTTGCGGTCGGCGAGCGGCGATTTGAGGCCCTCGAACAGGCGGACGGGGCGCAAGTTGACGTACTGCTGAAACTTCCGACGGATCGGAATCAACAGGCCCCAGAGCGAAACGTGATCGGGAACGCCCGGCCAGCCGACGGCACCGAGGTAGATGGCGTCGTGTCCGGCAATCTCGGCCAGGCCATCGGTGGGCATCATCGCTCCGGTCTTGGCGAAACGCTCGCAGGACCAGTCGAACCTATCCCAGGTGTAGCTGAGGTCGAAGCGGCGGCCGACGGCCTCCAGCACGCGGATGCCTTCCGGCACCACCTCGTTGCCGATGCCGTCACCGGGGATGACGGCGATCCGCATCGCGTTCGATTTTTCTGCCCCTGCCGCCATCGGTCGTGCTCCACGCAAAAGTTGGGTTTTACTGGCCGCCTCCGCGCTTGGTTCAGCGCATGCTGGCGGCCGCCTTGTTCACGAACCGGTCGTCCCAGGTCTTGGCGGTATCGATGTTGGCGCCGGCGATTTCCTTGTCAAACTGCTTGAGAAAATCGAGCGAGCGCTGGCGGCTCTCGGCGCTGACGATGCCGTCCTGGGAATAGACCTGCCTATTGGCCTTCACCGCCGCGGTATAAAGCGCCTTATCGCCCAGCCAGTACTCTTGCGGCACGTTGGCGGTGATCTCTTCCGGCGTCGCCTTCTGCATCCATTGCAGGGTCTTGTAGAAAGCGTTGGTGAGGGCCTGCACGGTGTTGGGGTGCTTCTCGAGCCAGTCGCGCTTGATATAGAGCACGGCGGCAGACATCGGTCCGCCGAACACCTTGGTCGTCCCCTCGGTGGTGCGCGTCTCCGCCAAGGTGACGATGTCGCCGCTGAACTCGAGCTTGGCCATCACCGGATCGATGTTGGAGATGGCGTCGATTTCGCCCTTCTGGATGGCCGCGACGGCGCCGGCCCCGGCGCCGACGCCGATGAAGGACGCATCGTCGGGCTTGAGTCCGGCCTTGGCCATCAAATACCACACGATCATGTTGGTGGAGGAGCCAGGCGCGGTCACGCCGATCTTGGCGCCTTTCAGATCGGCAAGCGATTTGATCTTGTCGGCCCGATCCTTCTTGACCGCAAGCGAGATGCCGGGATAGCGGCCGAGCTCAATGACGGCGACGATGTCTTGACCCTTCGCCTGCATGCGCAGGGTATGTTCGTAGGCCCCGGTGACCACGTCGGCCGAACCGCCGATCAGGGCCGTCAGCGACTGCGAGCCGCCCTTGAAGTCGTTGATCTCGACGTTGAGCCCCTGTTGCTTGAAGTAGCCGAGGCGTTCCGTCAGGGCGAGCGGCAGATAATAAAGCGCCGACGCGCCGCCGACGCCGAGCCGAACGTCCTTTTGCTCGGGCGCCTGGGTCTGGGCCTGGGTCTGGGCCTGGGCCTGGCTCTGGGCCAGACCGGCCGCCAGCGACCAGAGCGCACCCAAGGCAAGCAACGTCCAAGGCTGGCAAAGCTTCCAAGACCGCCAAGGCTTCCCGAGCTTCCAAAGCTTCATAGTCCTCTCCGCATCCTTTGCGTCAGGCCCGGGCAGCGGCGCCGGTCGGCCGCCAAACCAGCAGGCGATTTTCAATGATGGTGACGAGCCAATCGATGAGCAGCACGAATACCGCAAGGATCACCATGCCCGCAAATACTCCCGTCGTATCAAAGGTCCCCTCGGCCTGCTGGATCAGGTAGCCGAGGCCCGCGGCTGAGCCCAAGTATTCGCCCACCACCGCGCCGATGATGGCAAACCCCACGGAGGTGTGGAGCGAGGAGAACATCCAGGAGAGCGCCGAGGGCCAATAGACGTGCACAAACAGCTGGCGCTGGTTCATACCCAGCATGCGGGCATTGGCGAGGATGACCGGGCTCACCTCCTTGACGCCCTGGTAGACGTTGAAGAAGACGATGAAAAAGACCAGCGTCACCCCCAGCGCCACCTTGGACCAGATGCCAAGACCCAGCCAGAGCATGAAGATCGGCGCCAGCACCACCCTTGGCAGCGCATTGAGCATCTTGATGTAAGGATCAAAGATCGCCGACAGCAGCGGGTTGCGCGCGAACCAAAAGCCGAACGCCACGCCGGCAACCGCGCCGATGGCAAACGCGAGCAGCCCCTCCGTCAGCGTGATCAACAAGTGCTGCCACACGGTTTTGCCGAAGCAGGGATCGGAAACCACCAGCAGGCGCCGAAGGTCGATGCTCTCCTGGCAGGTGACGATCTTCGCAGTACCGTCCGCAAACAAGGTCCACACCCGCAGCGCGACGTCGCCGGGCGTGGAAAAGAAAAACTTCGGGAACAGGTACCAGCCGCCCACCGACACGGTCGCGCCAAAGTGCCAGAGCCCGATCAGGAACACGGCGACGAGGATCTGCAGGATCAGCAGGCCGGACCGCGACAGCTTCATGCGGCGGCTCCCGCGTAGGCCTTCAAGACCTCGTCCCTAAGCTGCGTCCAGATCGCCTTGTGCAGCTCGTGAAAGCGCGCCAGCAGGCGAATTTCGGAGGCATCGCGCGGGCGACCGAGATCGATGCTGTAGTCCCCGATGACGCTGGCTTCGGGTCCCGCCGACATAATCAGCACCCGGTCCGCCAGGGCGATGGCTTCCTCGAGATCGTGGGTAATGAACAAGACCGCCTTGCGGTCGGCGGCCCACAGATCGAGCAGCAGGTTGCCCATGATCTGACGCGTCTGCGCGTCGAGCGGTCCAAACGGCTCATCCATGAGCAGGATCTTGGGATCGCGGATCAGCACTTGAGCGAGCCCTACGCGCTTCTTTTGTCCGCCGGAGAGCTGGTGCGGGTAGCGATCCCCGAAGGCGGCAAGACCCACGTTCTTCAGCCACAGCTCGGCCCGCTGCAAGGCCTCGCGCCGTGGCGTGCCGCCAACCTCCAGGCCGATGGCGACGTTGTCGCGCGCGGTCTTCCAGGGCATCAGCGCATCTTGCTGCAACAGGTAGCCGGCGGCTTGGTTGAGGCCCGCGAGCGGCGATCCGAGGATGAAGGTGTCGCCCGCGCTCGGCGGCAGCAGGCCGGCAGCGACGTTGAGGAGGGTGGATTTGCCACACCCCGTCGGCCCGACGATGGCCACGAACTCGCGCGCGCCGACGCTGAGGCTGGTGGCGGTCACGGCTTGATAGCGCGATCCATTCGGCAACGCGAAGGCGACGGCGACGTTGCGAAACTCAATGGCGTTGGCGGCGGCGGACCGCGCCGGCGCCGGGCGGCCTAGCGGCTCATCGTTCAATGCGCGCTTCCCTGGTGTTGGGCTTTTGGGGACGTGTTACAACCCTAACGGGTCGCGGCGCAAGGCAACGCGCGCAAGCACCTGCGGCAAGGTTTCCGGCAGGTCCTCCGCGATCAGGCCCGGCCCAAACGCGGCGGCGGCCGCCCCGTGCAGCCAGACGGCGGCACAGGCGGCTTCGAAGGCCGCCATGCCTTGCGCCATCAGCCCGCCGACGAAGCCAGCGAGCACGTCGCCGGCCCCGGCCGTGGCGAGCCAGGCCGGCGCATTGTCGTTGATGGCGGCGCGGCCATCGGGCGCCGCCACCACGGTGTCGGCCCCCTTGCTGATGACCACCGCCCCGCTCAGCTCGGCCGCCGCGCGAGCGCGATCGAGCTTTGAGCCGGGCAGCTCGCCGAACAAACGCTTGAACTCGCCGTCGTGCGGCGTCAGCACGACCGGCGCCGCGCGCGCGTGTATGGCGGCAAAGAGCGCTTGCCGCCCCGGCGGGGGCTCCCGATCGCGCACCACGAAGCCGAAGCCCACCGCGCGCACCTCGCCGTCCGCGGCGTCGGCGGCAAAAGAGGTGAGGGCATCGGCGTCCAGCACCACCGCGGCCGGCGTCGCCAGCACGCTCAGCACGCTGGCGGCCGTGGCCCTGCCGACCCCGGCGCCGGGACCAATGAGCGCGGCATTGCGGCGCTCATCGCTCAGGAAGTCGGCGAGCGCGGTGTCGGAGGCCAGCGCCTTCACCATGACGGCGGTTGCGTGTGTGGCATTGATGGCGGTTGCCGCCGCGGATCCGATCAAGGTGACGAGCCCCGAGCCGATCCGCAAAGCCGCGCGGGCGCCGAGGCGGGCAGCGCCGGTGCTTTCGGCGGGACCGGATACGACCACGGTGTGGCCACGCTGGTATTTGTGGCCCTGGGCCCGCGCGCGGGGAAAGGCCGCGCCCCAAAGCGCGGGACGGTTGAGAAACGTGCGCGGGGCGATGCTTGCCAGCGTTGTTTCGGGAATGCCGATGTCGGCGAGCCTCACCTGGCCGCACAGCACGCGCCCCGGCAGCAGCACATGGCCGGGCTTGAGGCGGAAGAAGGTGACCGTGCGCGTTGCGAGCATGCTCGCACCCTCGACCACCCCGGTGCTGCCATTGAGCCCGCTCGGCACGTCGACGGCAAGGACGGTCTTGCCGCTGGCGTTGATGGCGGCCACGATCTGGGCGGCCGCTCCCTGCAGCGGACGCGACAGCCCGGCCCCAAACAGGGCGTCGATGATCAAATCACCGGCGCCACCGATGCGATCGGGGGTCAACGTCTCAGCCAACGTCTCCGGTGCCTCGCCCCAGCGCATCGCCATCGCGGCGGCATCGCCGCGAACTGCCGCGCTGTTGCCGAGCAGCCCCAGCCGCACGCGATAGCCCTGCTGGCGCAAGATCCTGGCGGCCACGAAGCCGTCGCCGCCGTTGTTGCCAGGCCCACAGGCGACGAAGACGGCCGCCGGGCTCCCGAGCAAGCGCATCGCCTCGGCGGCCACCGCATGCCCCGCCCGCTCCATGAGCTGGAGGCCGGTCTGGCCGCCGGCGATGGCCAGGCGGTCGGCCTCGCCCATCTCCGCAACGCTTAAAAGCTCACAACCCTGCATGGCGGCGCATCATGCACCGACCACCCCCTCTCGCCAATCTCCCTTGCGGTTTCTGCCCATGACTTGGGCAATTTGCGCATTTATTGGGCGCATTCTGGGCTGGCGCGCGACGAGGTTGCCCTGTAGATACGCACAAGTCGTTCGTTGTCTGGAGATTTAAGCCAGCGTAATCCTTGGCACGGGGTGTGCTAAGGCCATTAGCCGACAGGCCAGTCTCGAGCACGGTCCTTTGGGAGCTTGAGGGGACGCATGAAGAAAATCGAAGCGATTATCAAACCCTTCAAGCTCGACGAGGTGAAGGAGGCGCTGCAGGAAATTGGCTTGCAGGGCATCACCGTCATCGAGGCGAAGGGCTTTGGCCGGCAGAAGGGCCACACCGAGCTTTATCGTGGTGCGGAGTACGTCGTCGACTTCCTGCCCAAGGTGAAGATCGAGGTTGTGCTGGCCGACGACATGCTGGGCAAGGCCCTTGAGGCGATCCAAAAGGCCGCCAAGACGGGCCGCATCGGCGACGGCAAGATTTTCATCTCGACCATCGAAGAGGCAATTCGCATCCGCACCGGGGAGACCGGGGCGGACGCGGTTTGATTGCTTGGCACGCTGCCCGCTCGGCCGGCCTGGGCTTGAGCAAGACCATTGAGTGAAGACAGGGGAGTAGCAATGGCAGATAGACCGAAGTCCGTTGGCGACGTTTTGAAGATGATGAAGGACAGGGAAGTCAAGTTTCTTGACCTGCGCTTCACCGACACCAAAGGAAAGATGCAGCACGTCACCGCGGATGGCTCGTGCGTCAACGAAGGAATGTTCGCGGACGGGTTTGCCTTCGACGGCTCCTCGATTGCCGGCTGGAAAGGCATCGAGGCATCCGACATGACGCTGATGCCAGACCCCGGCAGCGCCCACATCGATCCTTTCTTCGCGCAGACGACGATGGCGATCTTTTGCGACGTGCTGGAGCCGTCAACCGGTGAGATGTACGAGCGCGACCCGCGTTCGATCGCCAAGCGTGCCGAGGCCTATCTTAAGCAGACCGGGATTGGTGACACCGTCGTGTTCGGTCCCGAGGCTGAGTTCTTCATCTTCGACGACGTGCGTTTTAGCACCGATCCCTACAACACCGGGTTCCGGCTCGACGGCAGCGAGCTGCCCTCCAACAGTGGCACCGACTACGAGATGGGCAACCTGGCACACCGGCCGCGCACCAAGGGCGGCTACTTCCCGGTGCCGCCCATCGACAGCGCCCAGGATATCCGCTCCGAGATGCTCTCGGTGATGGCCGAGATGGGCGTCACCGTCGAAAAGCACCACCATGAGGTTGCCTCCTCCCAGCACGAGCTCGGCATCAAATTCGGCCCGATGGTGCAACTGGCCGACCACATGCAGATCTACAAGTATGTGATCCACAACGTCGCGCAGGCCTACGGCAAGACCGCCTGCTTCATGCCCAAGCCCGTGTTCGGCGACAACGGTTCGGGCATGCACTGCCACCAGTCGATCTGGAAGGGCTCGACGCCGACCTTCGCCGGTAACAAGTATGCCGATCTGTCCGACACCTGCCTGTTCTACATCGGCGGCATCTTGAAGCACGCCAAGACCATCAACGCCTTCAGCAATCCGACCACCAATTCCTATAAGCGGCTGGTGCCGGGTTACGAAGCGCCCGTGCTGCTCGCCTATTCGGTGCGAAACCGCTCCGCCTCCTGCCGCATCCCTGTCGTCACCTCGCCAAAGGCCAAGCGCGTCGAGGTTCGCTTCCCCGACCCCGCCGCCAATCCCTATCTCGCCTTCGCGGCGATGCTGATGGCGGGCCTTGACGGCATCCAGAACAAGCTCCATCCGGGCGAGGCCGTCGATAAGAACCTTTACGATTTGCCGCCCGAGGAGCTGACCAAGATTCCAACCGTGTGCGGCAGTCTACGCGAGGCACTCGACAATCTCGACAAGAACCGCGACTTTCTGAAAAAGGGCGGCGTGTTCAGCGACGATATGATCGACGCCTATCTCGAGCTGAAGATGGCCGAGGTGGAGCGCTTAGAGATGACGCCGCATCCGGTCGAGTTCGATATGTACTACTCGGTCTAGGCAAACCGAGGGGCCGACGGGCGCGCCCCAGTGGGGCGCCCCCAGCGACGCCCCCCAGCGACGCCCCCAAGCGACGCCCCCAAGCGACGCCCCCAAGCGACGCCCAAGTCCGGGGGGCAAATCCGGTCCCAAACGTTGCAGCCTTTGCAGAAAAGTACGGCGACACGCCGCCCTTCTTATAGTGTGTGTCGTGTGTCGCCGCGCCGGTGAGGTATTGTGGGACGCGCGGAGTGACGTTCGCCTTGGCTTAAAAGTACATGAGGATGGCCGCGCAAATGCTGCCCAACAGTGCCCAGGCCAGGCGGCGGCGCTGCACTTTGAGCCAACCGGCGAGGCGCTCGCTGACGGCCGACCACTCGATGCGGTAAAGCCATGCCAAGGCGATGCCGAGCATGAGCCCACCCATCCAGCCCATGGACGAGGTCGCCGATGACGCCAGCGCGGGCTCGCTTCGCGCCAATTCAAGAACGGAACCCCACGGGGCGAAAAGCCCGCACAGGCCCAGCAACGCCAAGTAGACGAGCATCCGCGCCATCGCCGCCTCCCATGGGTCTCAAGCAGCTGTCCTTGGCCCCAGTCCCAGGTCCAGTCCCAGTCCCAGATCCAGTCCGTCCCAGATCCAGTCCGGGGGGCAAAAACGCCGGCAACTTACGTCGCAAGCCAGAAACACTCCGTTAACAGAGCTGCGCTGCGCGGGTCGAATACAGCTGGCTCGGCGGGGGTTGCTGGGCCGTGGCTTCAGCGTGGCCGTCAGGCCGTCGCTGTGTATGCAACTTGTGATTTGACGGCGTACCAATCCCGCTCCAGGCTGGCTTAACGCTGGCAAAGGAGGTCTACGAAAATGTCGCCCCCGGGCAGTTTTGAGGCCGCCCTGGCACCCGCAAGCGCTTGCACGGTCCGGGACGGCTGCTTTCCGACAATTTGAACCCTGTGACGGGTTGGTCCCTAAAAGGCGCGTCGCCTGTTTGCTGGGCGTCGGCGGATCAGCAACGGGGTTGCTGGTTAAATCGGCTGCCAAGATTAGGTCGCGCACAAGGGGAACGCCCGTGAAACCTGATCGCTATCAGGCGGGCCTGCAGTGGAGATGATGCTCTGGTCGACGGCGAGGCCCTGCGTGGCGGCCGTTCGACCCTCAAGGCACCTCCCAGTTTGGCGTTGAAGCCCGCAAACCCCTAGGCCACGATGGGTGGCCTCGAAGCCCGGCGGCCCTCGGTCGCTGGGCTTCGTTGATCCGGAGGCGGCCTGCAGACCGCGCCTTGCCCATCCCCGCGCGGCCCTGCGCCTGGCGCGGGACTGCGATCTTAAATCCGTCCCTCGGCGACGGCGTGGCAGGCGGCGCTTGCCCGGCCCATCGCCTGCAGTTGCGGCGTTTCCCTGCGGCAGCGCTCGAAGGCGTGCGGGCAGCGGGGATGAAACGCACACCCCGTCGGCGGCTTGATCGGATTGGGGATCTCACCCTCGATCGGCTTGCGCTGCCGTCCGCTCATGGCGAGGTCCGGCAAAGCATCGATCAGCATGCGCGAATAGGGGTGCCTCGGCGTCTTGAAGAGTTCGCCGCGACGGTGCGAGCTCGACGATCCGCCCCAGGTACATGACGCCGATGCGGGCCGCCATGTGCTTCACCACCGCAAGATTGTGGCTGATGAAGAAGTAGGAGAGACCCAGACGGTCCTGCAGATCGCGCATCAGGTTCAGGATCTGCGCCTGCACCGAAACATCGAGCGCGCTGGTCGGTTCGTCGCAGACGATGAATTCCGGGTTCGAGGAGAGCGCGCGGGCGATGCAGATGCGCTGACGTTGACCACCGGAGAACTCGTGCGGGTACTTGCGGCCATCGGCCGGGTCCAATCCCACCAGGCGCAATAGCTCACCGACGCGCTGCTCGATCTCGGCTCGATCGGCGGCGAGCCGGAAGGCCTTGATCGGATCGGCGATGATGCGGTCGACGCGCCAGCGCGGATTGAGACTGGCGTAGGGATCTTGAAAGATCATCTGCAGGCGGCGCCGTAGTTTCTGGCGCTCGCCCGCCGATGCCGGCGCCCACATGTCGATGCCGTCGATGCTGACGCTGCCGAGGGTTGGCGGCAGTAGGCCGACGATCATGCGCGCCACGGTTGATTTGCCGGAACCCAACTCGCCCACCAGCGCCAGCGTTTCGCGCTTGCCGATCGAGAACGAGACCCCCGTCACGGCCTTGAGAAGCGTGCGCTGTTCACGCTCGAGCAGGCGATTGAGCCAAGGCCTGGAGACGTCGAATACGCGCGTGAGATTATGTGCTTCGACGAGGGTTGGGGCCATGCTCATAGCCGCGCTCCGGCGCCTTGCGCCACTAGCCAGCAGGCGGCCCGCGAGCTGCCCGCGGGCATGGGTTCGGGGCGTTGCACTTTGCAACGATCAAACACGTGCGGGCAGCGCGGGTTGAAGGCGCAGCCCTGCGGGATGGCCGTGAGGCGCGGCATGGCGCCCGGGATCTGCGTGAGGCGCGCGCTGGGCGCCGCCTCGGCCGATGGTATCGCCCCCATCAGGCCTCGGGTGTAGGGGTGGTGCGGCTGGCGTACCACATCGCGTACGGGACCGATCTCGGCGATGCGGCCGGCATACATGACCGCGACCCGATCGGCGGTCTCGGCGATCACGCCCATGTCGTGCGTGATCAACATGACCGACGTTCCACGCTGTCGGCACAGGCGCTTGATGAGCGCGATGATTTGCGCCTGAATCGAGACGTCGAGTGCCGTGGTCGGCTCGTCGGCGATCAGCAGATCGGGGTCGGCGCACAAAGCCAAGGCCAATACCACGCGCTGGCGCATGCCGCCGGAAAACTCATGTGGGTAGGCGTTGATGCGGGTGCGCGCACCCTGGATGCCGACTTCCTGCAAGAGCTCGATGGCGCGCTCCCAGGCCGTCGCCGTCGACACGTTCGCGTGCGTGCGGATCGTCTCCACGAGCTGATACCCGATGCGGTAAAGCGGGTTCAGGCTGGTCAGCGGATCCTGGAACACCATGCCGATGCGGCGGCCGCGCAGCTGGCGCATGGCTTCGGGCTCGAGATCGTCGATCCGTTTGCCTTTTAGGTGCACGGTGCCCCCGACGATGCGGCCGGGAGGCTCGAGCAGGCCAATGACGGCGGCGCCCGTGAGCGACTTGCCGGCACCCAATTCGCCGACCACGCCCAATACCTCGCCGGCGGCGATATCGAAGGAGATGCCGTCGACCGCGGTGAGCATGCCGCGCCGCGTCGGAAAGCCGATCACAAGGTCACGCACGGAAAGGGCCGGCTCGCTCACGATCGCCGCCGATCACTGAGGCTCAGTCCGATTGCCAAAGGGAGCGCCATTCTTTTACCAGCGAGCGGCATGGCGCGAACTTGGTAGCGGATTGCGCCGCAAGCACAGCCACCGCGGAGCGGCAGCGACGGCCGCTTGCGTTCGCCCATTCGGCCGCCGTACCGCGTGCGGCCGTTTCAGCGGAGCTTGGGATTGAGCGCATCGCGCAGCCAGTCTCCCAACAGATTGACCGCGAGCGCCAACACCGCCAGCGTCAGGCCCGGAAAGGCCACCATCCACCACGAGCCCGAAAATAGGTATCGGTTGCCGATCTGGATCATGGTGCCGAGCGAGGGCTCGGTGGCGGGCAGGCCGACGCCGAGGAACGAAAGCGTCGCCTCGGTGATGATGGCGAGCGCCAGGTTGATGGTGGCAATCACCAGCACCGGGGAGAGCACGTTGGGCAGGATGTGCTGGAACATGATCTTGAAGGAGCCGATGCCGATCAGGCGCGCGGCCTGCACGTATTCCTTGTTGCGCTCCACCAGGGTGACCCCGCGCACGGTGCGGGCGTATTGCACCCAGAACGATAGGCCGATCGCGACCACCAGGATGCTAAATTTGGCGGCATCGAGGTTGTAATTCTTGAAGATGGCGATCGCCACACCGTCGATCAGCAGGGCCGTGAGAATGGCCGGAAACGTCAGCTGCACATCGGCGATGCGCATGATCAAGGCATCCAAGCGCCCGCCGGCATAGCCCGCGAACAGCCCAGCCGACAGGCCGATGGCGACGGCAAAAAGTACCGAGCAGAGGCCGATCAGGATCGAGGCGCGCGTGCCGTAGAGAATAGTGGAGAGGATGTCTCGGCCCTGGTCGTCGGTGCCCAGGGGATAGCTCGGCTCGCCGCCCTTTTCCCACATGGGCGGCAGATTGGAATCGAGCAGGCTCAAGGATTTGAGGTCGTAAGGATTATGCGGCGCAATCAGGGGAGCAAGAAAGGCGGCCCCGACCAGAAACACGGTAACGATGGCGGCCAACACCACGAGCTTGGAGCGCAGAAAACTATGGAGGAGATCGCTATCCTGCCAGCGCTGCCAGCGCGTTAGAGCCGCCGGATTGTGCGGCAAAGGCAGCGCCGCCTTGCTGCTCTCCGGTCGAGCGGTGGTAGGCGCGCGCTTGTCGGCGGTGTCCTGCATGCCTCCTCACACCCCGCGCCCGTAGATGCGAATGCGGGGGTCGACGCGGACATAGATCAGATCGACCAGGAAGTTGATCAACACGAAAAGAAAGGCCACCAACAGCAGATAGGCGGCCATGACGGGAATATCGGCGTTTTGCACGGCCTGGATGAACATCAGTCCCATGCCGGGCCATTGGAACACCGTCTCGGTAATAATGGCGAAGGCAATGACGGCGCCGAGCTGTAGGCCGATCACGGTGATGACGGGGACCAGGGTGTTCTTTAAAGCGTGCCCAAAGTTGATGGCGCGCCGCGTCAGGCCGCGGGCACGGGCGAACTTGATGTAGTCGGTGCGCAGGACCTCCAGCATTTCCGCCCGCACCAGCCGCGTCACCAGGGTCATTTGGAACAGTCCCAGCGTGATGGCCGGAAGGATCAAGGCCTTCAGCCCCGACGCGGTGAGCAGCCCCGTGTGCCAGAAGCCGAGGCGTACCACCTCACCGCGACCGAAGGAGGGTAGGACGCCGAGCTTCACTGCGAACACATAGATCAGGAAAATGCCGATCAAAAAGGTCGGCAGCGACACCCCGATCAGCGACACGCTGAGGAAGACCTTGGACAGCCAGCTCTCGCGATGAATGCCGGTGTAGACGCCCATTGGGATGCCCAGGCCCACCGCGAACAGGGCGGCAACCAGGGCAAGTTCGATGGTCGCCGGCGCCCGCTCGGAGATGATGGCGGTCACCGGCTGCTTCATCTGATAGGAAATGCCGAAATCGAAGCGCGCGGCGTCGGCGACAAAGCGGCCAAACTGCACGGCCACCGGATCGTTGAGGCCCAGTTCCTCGCGCAAGCGCAGGCGGTCTTCCAGTGAGGTATCCTGCCCCACCATTTGGTTGATGGGATCGCCGACGAAGCGAAACAGCACGAACGCCAGCAGCGCCACCGTCAGCATGACAATGGCGGCCTCGAACAGCCGGCAAATCGTAAAGGCTAACATCGGTCGTCTGTTGCAGGAGGGTCGGCTTGGCGCCGGGCTAATCCCGCCCGGCGCCACGCTCACCTACTGCATCTTTGCCCAGTAGAACAGGATCTGGTTGTCGGCCCGCTGCGCGATGTTGACCTTCTTGGAGACGCCCCAGGCCAGCGCCTGCTGATGCAGCGGCAGCACGCCCGCTTCTTCGTGGTTGATTCTGAAGGCCTCGGCGATCATCTCGTCGCGCTTGGCGGTATCGGTCTCGACCAGGATCTTCTGGGCGAGCTCTTCGATCCGTTGGTTGCAATAGCCGCCGTAGTTGAAGAGGCCGCCTTTGCCGTTGGCGTCGCGGCAGCCGATGATGTTGGCGATCACGTTCCAGCTATCGAACGAACCGGGGGTCCAGCCCAGCAGGTTGAAGGAGGAATCGTACTTGTCGGTCTGCCCGGCCTTTTGAAAGAACTTCGCCTTCGGCATGGCATTGAGCTTCACTTTCACGTCGATGCGCGACAGCATCTGCGCCACGGCCTGACAGATGCCTTCGTCATTGACGTAGCGATCGTTGGGGCAATCCAGCGTCACCTCGAAGCCGTTGGGATAACCGGCCTCGGTCAGCAGCTTCTTGGCCGCCGCCGTGTCGTAGGGCCAACGCTTGAACTCGCCGGCCCGGGCAAAGAGCAGCGGCGAGATCAGCAGCGCCGAATTGGCCGACATGCCGCGCATGACCTTGGCGTGGATCGCCTCCATGTCGATTGCCTGGTAAACGGCCTTGCGCACCCGGGCGTCCTTGAAGGGATTTTTGCCCTTTACGTTGGAGTAGAGCAGCTCATCGCGCATGGAATCCAAGTTGAGGAAGATGGTGCGCAACTCGGGGCCGGTGAGCACGGTCACATTGGGATTGCTCTTGACCCGGTCGATGTCCTGCACCGGTACCGGATCCATCATGTCGATGTCGCCGGACAAGAGGGCGGCGACGCGGGTGGCGTCCGACTTGATGGTCTGAAAGACCACTTCGTCCAGATTGTGTTCGGGCTTGCCCCACCAATTGGGGTTGGGCTTGAAGACCGTCTTCACGCCGGGCTCATGGCTGACGATGGTGAAGGGGCCGGTGCCGTTGGCCTTGAGCGCGAAGGGATTGAGCGAGGTGGCCTGCGCCGACTGTGCCTGCGTGGCACCGTTGGCTTCCGACCATTTCTTGGAATAGATGTACCAGGTATCCCATTCCGCATGCAGGATCGGATTGGGCGAGGTCAGCACGAAATCGACCGTATGGTCGTCGACCTTGACCGCCTTCATGTCGGCGGGCGCCCGTGTCCTGATCTGCGAGCCCGGACTGCGCATGCGCTCGAGTGAGAAGATCACGTCGTCGGCCGTGAAGTCTTCGCCGCCGTGGAATTTGACGCCCTTGCGCAGATAGAAACGCCACTTCAGCGGATCGATGATCTCCCAGCGCTCGGCCAGCCCCGGGATGATCTTCAGGTCCTTATCGCGCTTGGTCAGCCCCTCCATGACGTTGCCGAGGGCGCCGAGCGTGAAGCTCTCGTTGAGGGTATAGGGATCGAGGGCGTTGAGGTCGCCCTGGAAGGCGTAGCGGAAGGTCTTGGCGGCAGCCGGTGTCGCCGCGAGCGCGAGCACGAGGGCGCTCACGACGGCAAGGGGTCGAAACGTCATGTGGGTCTCTCACAACAAGGACGTGGGCAGGGCAGGCCCACACAGCGCGCGATATTGGCCGAACTTGCGCCGTTGGTCCAGCCATGCCGGGTCCGGCGGCAAGATAGCGCGGCCGATCGGGCGATCGCAGGGTCTTTGCGGTGCCTCGCTGCAGTTGCCAAGGCAGGGTAGGATGGTTGAGATTGCCTCTGAACGAGACCGTTGGTTGGGCCAGCAGCACGAGGAAACGGCCCCCCGGTCGGGCAGGAGGAGGCAAGATGCTTCGAGGTCGTCGATTTGTTGGCGTGCTTGCGCTCGCCCTGGTAGGGACTGTAGGGACCGAAGCCGGGGCTGCCGATCCGAACTATCCGACGCGATCGATTGCGCTGGTCGTGCCGTTCGCGGCCGGTGGCCCGACCGATGTGGTTGCCCGCATTGTCGGCGATCACATGTCGCGCACGCTCGGGCAGCAGTTGGTGGTCGAAAATATCGGCGGTGCCGGCGGCACCACCGGCATGGCACGCGTCGCTGCCGCCGAACCGGATGGCTATACCCTGGGCGTCGGCAACATGGGGACCCAGTCGGCCGCACCCGCGCTCTACCCCAACCTCAGGTACGATCCGGCCACGAGCTTCGCCCAGGTTGGCATCGCCAATTTCACGCCACAGGCCATCGTCTCCAAAAAAGACAACCCGGCCAAGGACCTCAAGGAGTTCATCGCTTATCTTAAGGCGAACCAAGACAAGCTGAGCTATGGCCACGCCGGCGTCGGTTCGATCTCGCACGTTTCCGGCACCCTGTTCAATTCCCAGTTTGGCCTCAAGCCGGCGCTGGTGGCCTACCGCGGTACCGCGCCGGCCCTCAACGACCTGGTAGGCGGCCAAATCGACTACATGGTCGACCAGTCCTTGAACGTGATCCCGCAGATCAAGGCCGGCACCATCAAGGTCTATGCCATCGCCGCCGCGCAGCGCCTCGCAAGCCTGCCCGATGTACCCACCAGCAAGGAGGCGGGCGTCGACTTCATCTTCAGCGCCTGGAATGCGATGGTGGCGCCGAAAGGCACGCCCAAGGACATCATCGCCAAGTTGAGCGATGCTCTGAACCAGGCACTCGACGATCCTGCCACGGTCAAGCGCTACGTCGAGCTCGGCAGCACGGCCCCCGAGGCGGGCGATCGGGGGCCCGAGGGCTTGCAAAGGCTGGTCGAAAGCGAGATGGCGCGGATTACCCCCGTGCTCAAGGAAGCGGCGGCGAAATAGCGGTCTTGGCGCAACGGTGGTGTTAGGCGCGAGCGGGTGGATGCGGCTCGGCGAGGAAGAACGGGCCATGCTGGCCGGGGCGATGGGCCCCGCGCGCCAATGGGCGATCAAGCATCAGATCGCGGTCGGCGATTTTTTCGATGCGCCCGATTTCGTGCGTGTCGGCCAGGCCCATATTATGGCCGACACGGAAAGTCTTGGGCCATCGGGGGTCGCCTGGCTCGAGGCGCTCGCGGCGCTGCCCGCCGCGCAGCGCCGGGTCATGGTGCCCACCATCACCGATCCTCGCGGGCTCGATTTTGCCAGCTACAAACGGCTAAAGCAGACCGAGACGATGGCCGAGCTCGAGGCGCGCACGATCGCCGCCTTCGAGGCGCTCGGCGTGCTGCTGACCAACACCTGCATCAACTACCAAACCATCCTGCCGCCGGTGCGCGGTGAGCACATGGCCTTCGGTGATACCGGCGTCGTGATCTACGCCAACAGCGTCATGGGCGCGCGCAGCAACTTCGAGGGCGGACCCTCGGCGCTGGCGGCAGGCTTGACCGGTCGCACGCCGCGCTACGGCTACCACCTCGAGGAGCATCGTGGCGGCAGCAAGCACTTCGCCGTTCGCTGGCGGCCGCGCGACCTTGCCGATTGGGGTGCGCTCGGCGGCATCGTCGGTCGCGCCTGCAACAGCTACTGGGAGGTGCCCGTCCTCAGCGGCTTGGAGACGCCGCCCAATTCCGACGAACTCAAGCATTTCGGCGCGGCCCTGGCGAGCTTCGGCTCCGTGGCGCTCTTCCACATCCCCGGCGTGACGCCGGAGGCGGTGACCCTGGCCGCCGCCTTCGCGGGACGCCCGAGCCCCGCCGCGGTACCGATCGCGGCCGAGGATATTAAGCAGTTTTACGCCGCCTACGCGGGGAACGGCGACAAGGTCGATGTCGTGGTGTTCGCCGCGCCGCAGCTGTCGTTAATGGAAATGGAGCAGGTCGCCTCCTTGCTCAAGGACCGGCGCATTCACGCCGATACCACGTTGATCGTTGCGACCTCGCCCGAGATCAAATTTGCCGCCGACCGCATGCGTCTGACGCAGACCATCGAACAGGCGGGCGGCATCGTTGCCGCCGGCGTCTGTTTCTATCAGAGTTACGCCCGCGAGATGGCCGAGGCGAACGGCTGGCAGCGCCTGCTCACCAACTCGGCCAAGCTGGTCAACATTATCGGCGGCTATGGCTATCGGCCAACACTCGCAAGCATGCAGCGCTGCATCGATAGTGCGGTCGCTGGACGGATCATCTGATGGCAATCGTGCTCAAATGCCACCCCGGAATCGGTCCGACCGCGACGGGCACGGCGCTGGTGGCGCCGGACAATTTTTCCGCACGCTACGATCTCGATCGCCGCAAGGGCACCTTTTCGCGTCCCGCCCACCTGCTCTACGGCCAGAGCTACCACGACAAGATCCTGGTGCTGGTGACGGCCAAGGGCGGCGTGGCTTCGGCCTGGATGCTGCGCGAGATGAAGGAGCGCGGCATCGTGCCCAAGGCCATCGTGTTCGATCGCACCAACACGATTTTGGCCCAGGGCGCGGCCTTCGCCGAGTTGGCCCTGGTCGACCGTTTCGAAGCCGGCGATCCGACCAAGCTGATCCTGAACGGCGACGAGCTCATCGTCGAACCCGCCTCGGGGCGGGTCACCATCCTCAATCGCGCCTGACGGTGGCCGTTGTGACCCCTCCGATCGGCCGGGCGCCCGGCACGGGTGCGCTTGATCCCGTCAGCGAAACAGATAGATCGGGCTCGACCACATGCGGTGGCCGTCCTCCTGCTGTACGCGCACGAACGGGCGCGTATCACCGTTGCCTCGCACCGGCAGCCGTCGCTGCAGCAGCAGGTGGCGCCGGTTCAGCGTCACCGGCAACCTGTACAACTTGATGGCGCGCTCAAGGCCTCCGGCCGCGAACACGCGCTCGGCCATGCCGAGTTCGGCGATGGCGAGCTCGCCGGCAACGGGCGCGGTGCGAAAGCAAAGGCGCCCCGCGTCCGGCTGTTGCAGCCACAGATCGAGGCCGCCATAGTTGCCGGTGGTCACCGCCTTCCAGCTGAGGCGGTCGGGACCCTGGCTTACAATGCCGCGCTCGAGGTTCCAGTTGTTGATGACGGCGGCGCGCACGATGGCGTTGCCGTCGATGCTGAGCGATCCGTCCCAGGTCGTGGTGCGGGCTCGCCCGCGATATTCGGCGCCTTCCCAGATGAGGCGGATGCGCGCCCCCAGCTCGGCTTCGCCATAGGGTCGAATGGTCTCTAGATGCTCGAGGCCATCCCAGATGTCGAGGCGCTCGATCGCTGCCGAGCCGATCACCTCGACCGTCAGCGTAACCTCGCCGTCCCTGACCCGAGCAATGTCGCCCATGATCAGGTGCCGCGCCGGGGAAGCGGGTGTCTCGCCGGCGTCCGGATCGGCGGCGAAGACCTCGGCATCGGTTGTGGTGGAAACCGAGACGCTGAGGAAGGCGCGATTGCCCGTGGTCGCGTAGTGCCGGCGGCGCCGCATGGCTGCAAAGATGGCGTCGCGGTCGAGGCGTTCGGCCAGAAAACAAGTGAGGCCGCCCATGCTGCCGAAAAAGGAGGCGCCGGGGTAGCAGGTGCCGGGCCTGCCCTTGTGACCATCGGAGTTGGCAACGATGCCGACCCGGTAGTTTGCTTCGAAGGCGTCGCGCACAAGCCATTCGAAGGTGCCCCAGGCCGAATGCACCTCGACCGCCGTCTCCATCGGGTCGTGCGCCAGCTTGATGTCGGCGTAGCGTCCGCCGACGTGGGCCATCACGACGCAGTCCTTGCCCCTGAGCTTAGCGAACAGGGCCGGCGCGGTGTGAGCATCGGACGGCTCGTCGTCGCCGTCGACGACCTGGGCATGCGAGGAGCGGTAAATGTTTTCGCCCGCGTGGCGGTAGTGCACGTTGCGATCGCCGCCGACGGCGGTGTTGGCGGACCATTCGTAACCGGGAATGCACACGAACCGACCCGGCGCGTCGAATTCGCGGGCGAGGTCGTTGAGCTGCCGCCAGAACGCCGTCGAGATCTGGAAATCGTTGCCCTGGTGTCCGATCACATCCAGAAAGGCCTGATCGCGACCGAATTGAAAATACTCGCGCGCCGTATTGGTGCCCAACGTCTCGTTCGACTGACCGTGGATATCGCCCCAAAAGTGGCGCAAGCGCGCATCGGCAGGCACGATGCGCAGAGGGTTTGATGAGCAAAGCTCCCCTTGCCCGGCCTCGTTGAGAACGCGGATGGCAAGGTCGCCCACCGCCGCCGCGCGCAAGTCCTCGACCGTGGTGGCAAACGACCCACCCCGCAACTGCGCGACGGGCGGCAGATTGAGGAGGGGGCCGTCGCTTTGGAGGCGGACGCTGCCCTCGGCGCGATCGCTCGGGTTGCCCCACTTGTCCTGCGCCACGAGGGCCAGCCGGAAAGGCTCGTCCAGGCGCGCCAGGGTCGGCAGCACGGCAGTCAAGCGCACCGGTGGCCCCGGCACCAGGGCGATCTGCGGGCTTTGCGGCAGGGCGACGTAGTCGTAGGTGGCGATCGGATCGGCGAAAACGCGGAATTCGAAGGCGCTCTCGCAGTAGGTCTGCAGGCGCACGCCCGGTGACCCGAAACGTCGATCCCCGAAGCGGATCGTGATGGTATCGCCCGGCGCCAGAAAGTCGCGCACGACGCCGATGTAGAGCGACCGGCTCCAGGGTCGGATGTTGCGCTTGAACTCCCACTTGGCCTCCAGCGTCGCCCCGTTGGAGGCTTCCACCGTGGTGTAGCCCTGCCCCTCGGGATCGGTGAACTGCAGTGGCCCGAAGTCGGTGGCGAAGCGAAAGCCGACCTTGATCGAGCCGGTGTCGTCGATGCCGAACGCCCCGGCCGTGTAGAGGAGGGTAAAGCTCTGCAGCGAGCCCGCCTCGAAGGCGCCCGTCGGCGTGAGCATCGCCGTTCCCATCAAGTCGGGCCGATAGTTCGAATAGGGCATGCGCGCTCCTGGCCAGTTGCCACACGCGGCAGGCCGGTTGGAGCCGACGAGCGGCCCGACCATTCGGCGGGCAGCGCCGCCCGTGGGCGGCGCCGTCGCGCCGGGCGGCCAGCGTTAAGCCTTCGCGGCCTGCTAGCTCGCCAGCCGGGCGTTTTGCGGGAACATGATGCGGCGCGCCTCCTCGTCCATGTCGGCCTTGAAACTGTGTCGGTCCTTGAGGGCCACCGCGCGCTGCGCCGCCGGGCGGGCGCTGACCTCGTCGATCAGTCGCTTGAGGTTGGGGAAGCGCGCGGCGGGGTCTTCGCCCAGCACGAACTGGCCGAGGCGCGTCCAGCCCCACACATCCATGTCGACGATGGTGTAGGTATCCCCCAGCATGTAGCGCTGCTTGGCCAGGCGGGCATCGAGAATGCCGTAGTGGCGCTCGACTTCGAAGCCGTAGCGGTTGGCGGCATAGGGCAGCTGCTGTGGAGCGAAGTGCCGGAAGTGCACGGCCTGGCCCGAGAAGGGCCCGACCCCGGTGGCAACGAACATCAGCCAGGACAGTAGTTCGCCGCGCGCCTGGGGCGTATTGGCGGGCAGAAACTTACCGGTCTTTTCGCCGAGATAGAGCAGGATCGCGTTGCTGTCGAATACGGTGACGTCGCCATCGACGATGGCCGGGACCTTGCCGTTCGGATTGACGGCGAGGAATGCGGGCTTGAACTGGTCGCCTTTGCGCGTGTCGACCGGGATCGCCTCGTAGGGAAGACCCGCCTCCTCGAGGAATAGGGCGACCTTGGTCGGATTGGGTGAACCGTTGTAGTAGAATTTTAACATCGTCCATCTCCAGTTGCTGGCCGCCATCGCGGGCTCCGGCAGCTTATGTCACAGCGCCACCGCCCCCGGCAAAGGCCTTGTGCCCGCCGTGGCCGCTTGGCGCGCCCGGGTCGGCGCTGCGCGGGGCTCGGTCAAATCCCGCGGCGCGGCGGTGGCTGCCCTTGGGTGTTTCGCCGCCGCGCCTGCGCCAGGCACGAGCCAGGCACCAGCCGGGCACGAGCCAGGCACGAGCCAGGCACGAGCCCAGGCACAAGGGTGCTGGCGTGCCAGGCGGCCCGGCAATACAAACATGGGCAGTGAGCGCGGCATCGGCCGCGCCGGCCGAGCCGCCGCGGATAGCCTCCGGCGGCCGTCGAGAAGGAGGATGCCACCCTGCTACGTCTGTCGGTGCTTGATCAGTCGGTGGCCCTTGTCGATCGTCCGCACGCGGAATCGATCCACAACACGCTGGCGCTGGCGCAACATTGCGAGGCCCTCGGCTATCAGCGCTTTTGGCTTTCCGAGCACCACAACCACGGCAGTATCGTCGGCACCGCGCCCGAGATCCTGATCGCCGCCATCGCCACCACCACGCGGCAAATCCGCGTGGGCAGCGCCGGCGTGATGCTGCCCCACTATTCGCCCTACAAGGTGGCCGAGCAGTTCCGCGTGCTCGACGCCATCGCGCCGGGCCGCATCGACCTTGGCCTGGGGCGCGCGCCAGGATCGGACGGACGCACAGCCTTTGCGCTCAATCCGCTCGCCAACGAGCGCCCGGCGCAATTTCCCGGCGACGTGCGCGACCTGATGGCCTGGCTGACGGGCTCGCCGCTGCCGGAGGGCCATCCCTTCCGCCTGGTGCGGGCCTATCCGGAAGGCGAGACCTCGCCCGAGGTCTGGATGCTCGGCAGCTCCGACTATGGGGCGCAGGTGGCCGCGCATTTCGGGTTGCCCTACGCCTTCGCCTGGTTTTTCACGGACGGCCGGGGCGGTCAGGAGGCGCTTGATCTTTACCGCCAGCTCTATCAGCCAAGTCGTCGCCACCCGGTGCCGCACACGGCGCTTTGCGTCTGGGCGCTGGCAGCCGAGAGCGAGGAGGAGGCCCAGTATCATTTTGCCTCCCGCGCGCGGGTGCGTCTGTTGCGCGATCGCGGCATCTTCGCCCCGCTCGAGCCAGCCAATGTCGCCCTCGCCCATGCCTATACGGACCTGGAGCGGGCGCGCATTGCCGAGATGCAGCGGGAGGCCTATGTCGGCACGGCCGCCGAGGTCGTCGAGCGCATCGCGGCGCTGGCGCGACGCCTCGACGTTCAGGAAATGGCAGTGGTGACATGGACCTATGACGAGGCCGCCCGCCGCAAAAGCTATCAATTGCTGGCGCGGGCGGCGGGGCTCGTTGGCCTGGGCGCCGGCCTGGCCAGCCCGTCTGCCGACCCCGGCGCGATCACGCTGTCGTGACTTTAGCTTTGCCCTAAAATCCCGCTACGCAGCCCTCTGGCCCAAGGCCTTGGCAAAAGGAGCCCCCCATGCGCCCGCGCAAGCTTGCCGCCGCCGCGCTGATGATCGCGCTATCCCCATCGGTTGGGTGGGCGTGCGACAGCTACGATGATGACATGTCGCTTGCCTCGGTTCTGGCGCAAGCCGTCAGCGAGGCACGTGCCAATGGAACGTTACAAGGGGCAGGGGGAACGTTGCAAGTGGGCACGTTGCAGGGGGCCGAGGCCAAGGCGCTGGCAAGCCGGGCCGGGGCGCCGGAGCAACCAGCGCCGCCCGCGGCCGAGGGCAGCCTCGGCGCTGCGGTGGCGCCAAACTCCTAACGGGGCGCGCCGGCGCTAGGTCGACGCCGCTAGCTCTTTATTTTGACATAGCGTCCCGGCGCGTCCTCGATCACGCCCAGGTTTTGGCCGGGTGTGCGCGCCTTCAGCTGTCCACCCGAGTGCTTGGCCAGCCAATCGGCGTAGTGCGGCCACCAGGAGCCCGGGTGCTCCCGTGCCCCCTCGAGCCAAGCCTCCAAGGTTGCGGTCTTCTTGTCGTTGGTCCAATACTGATACTTCGGGCGGTCCGGGGGGTTGATCACGCCGGCGATGTGGCCGGAACCCGCCAGCACGTAGGTGACCGGGCCGCCGAACAGTTTCGAGCCGATAAACACCGACTTGGCCGGGGCAATGTGATCCTCCTTGGCGCACAACTCGTAGATCGGCAGCTTGACTTTGCCGAGATCGAGTTTGACGCCGGCGATCGACATCTGCCCGCGCGCCAGTTTGTTCTCGTGATAAAATTCGCGCAGGTAGAAGCTGTGATTGGCCGCCGGCATGCGCGTTGAATCCTGGTTCCAGAACAGAAGATCGAACGGGAACGGCTTCTTGCCCAACATGTAGTTGTTGATGATGTAGGGCCAGATCAGGTCCTTCGGACGCAGCAGGTTGAAGACGGTGGCCATGCGCGAACCGTCGAGATATCCCCGCTCGGCCATCATCTCCTCCAGCGCCTTGAGCTGGGCATCGTCGATGAACAGCATCAGGTCGCCGGCCTTGGTGAAGTCGACCTGGGCGGCAAAGAAGGTGGCGGAAGCAAATGGCTCGTCCCCGCGCGCGGCCAGATAGGCCAGCGTCGTGCCGAGCAGGGTGCCGCCGACGCAGTAGCCGATGACGTTGACCTTGTCGCTGCCGGTCTCGCGTTTGACAGCGTCGGTGGCGCTCAGGATGCCCTCGGTCATGTAGTCTTCGAAAGTCTTGTGCGCCAGGCGCGGTGTCGGGGTTCACCCAGGAGACGACGAACACCGTGAAGCCTTTGCTGACGGCAAAGCGGATGAAGGACTTCTGCGGACCGAGGTCGAGGATGTAGAACTTGTTGATCCAGGGCGGAATGATCAGGAGCGGACGCTCGATAGACGCTGTCGGTGGACGGGGCGTACTGGATCAGCTGCAGGATGTCGTTCTGGAAGATCACCTTGCCGGGCGAGGTGGCGATGTTGCGCCCGACCTCGAAGGCCTCCGTGTCGGTTTGACTGATGCTCAGGATATCGCCGGACTTCTCCATGTCGTGCACGAGATTGGTCATGCCCTGCACGAGATTGTTGCCGCTCGAGGCGAACGTCTCGCGTAGCACCTCGGGATTGGTCAGCGGAAAGTTCGAGGGCGAGAGCGCGCTTGCCACCTGTTTGAGATAGAATTCGGCGCGCTGGCGCGTGCGCTCGTCGAGACCTTCGGTCCTCTCCAGCAGGTCTTCCAGCCAACGCGTGGTGATGAGGTAGGACTGCTTCCAGAAATCGAAGTAGGGATTGGCGCTCCAGTCGGGGTCCTTGAAGCGATTGTCCCCGGGCTCTGGCTCCACCACGGGGGGCGCCTCGCCGCCCATCAGACGCTGCATGGAGGCGGTGCCCAGTTGCAGGAAATCGCGCAACGAGCTCGCTCTGGGCCTCCACCAGTTTACCGGGATCGGCAACCCAATGCTGGGCGATCTCGCTAAACAGCTTGGTGGCCTCGGCCAGGTCGCTGGCGGCGCTCATCGGGCTCAGCTTGCCGTTGGCACGCTCGAGCAGGCCGCTCATGACTTTGCCGCCTTCCTCCATCAGCCGCAGCATGTTGCGGCCGAACTCCTCGGCATTGCCAATGCGGTAGGCGGCAAGATCGACGTGCATGGGGATCGGACGTGGGGATTCCGGTGCTTTTTTCAGCATTTCTCACTCGAATGGTTGCAGGGATGGACGTCGACACGCACTCCCATCATGTCAACGCCGTTGCCACCTCTCTGGCAGCGGGATCTGATTGCAACTTGGGCTAAAAATCTCAAGTCTGGTGACTATTTACAGGAGAATCTGGTAGGCGTTGTCAATAATCTGCCAAGACTTGCCGGCAGGGAACTGTTAACAATCGCGCCCAAAAAAGATGGGTGTTGGGGTATCCCGCATGAAGCGGTTGCTGGGACGCAGGCTCGCGCTGGCCGGAATGGCTGCCATGCTGACACCGCTGGGCGGGTGTTCGGACACGCTGCCCTTTTCCCAGTTGCCCGATCTCAGCAAGTTGCCGCAAAAGGTCATGGGCAAAGACGAACAACAGCAAAAAATCAATGAGATGATCGAGCGGGGTCACACGCACCAGCTCGAGGCGGCAAAGCAGATCGAGCAGGGCAAGTAGGCCCTCCGCTGGCAGCCTCGGGCGGCGCCTTGGCCCTGGCGCGGGGATAGGTTTGCGGGGCCGGGTGCGATATTGGCAGAGTATGAGCGGTTAGTCACGTGATCGAAGATTTCCATCGCATAAAGCGGCTTCCACCTTACGTTTTCGCCGAGGTCAACCGGCTCAAGGCGGCGGCGCGGGCCGGCGGCGCCGACATCATCGATCTCGGCATGGGCAACCCCGACATGCCCACGCCGCAGCATATCATCGACAAGCTGGTCGAGACCGTCGGCAAGCCGCGCACCAACCGCTATTCGGCGTCCAAGGGCATTGCTGGGTTGCGGCAGGGCACAGGCCGCCTACTATGCGCGCCGCTTCGGCGTGAAGCTCAATCCCGAGACGCAAGTGGTGGCGACGCTTGGGATCCAAGGAAGGCTTCGCCAACATGGCGCAGGCGATCAGCGCGCCCGGCGACGTCATCCTGGTGCCCGAGCCCGACCTATCCGATCCACGAGTTCGGCTTCATCATCTCCGGCGCCGCCATCCGCCACATTCCCGACGCAGCGGCGGCGACGCGGCGGCATGCGACCCGCAGGCACGAGTTCCTGCGCGGCGTCGAGCGCGCGGTGAAGCATTCAATTCCAGGCCGCTCGCGATGGTGCTGAGCTATCCGTCCAATCCCACGGCGACGACGGCCGATCTCGACTTCTATACGGAGGCGGTGCAACTCGCCAAGAAACTCGACCTGATCATTCTCTCCGACCTCGCGTACGCGGAGATCTACTTCGACGACAACCCGCCGCCGTCCGTGCTGCAGGTGCCGGGCGCGATGGACGTCACGGTCGAGTTCACCTCGCTGTCGAAAACCTATGCCATGCCGGGCTGGCGCATGGGCTTTGCGGTCGGCAACGAGCGGCTGATCGCCGCGCTGGCGCGCGTCAAATCCTATCTCGACTACGGCGCCTTCACGCCGGTGCAGGTGGCGGCGGCGGCCGCGCTCAACGGCCCGCAGGACTGCGTCGACGAGATCCGCAAGATCTACAAGGCCGCCGCGACTGCCTGGTCGAAAGCTTTGCCCGCGCCGGCTGGCAGATTCCCGCCCCGGCCGCCTCGATGTTCGCCTGGGCGCCCATTCCGGAAGCCTACCGCGAGATCGGCTCGGTGGAATTCTCCAAGCTGCTGGTCGACAAGGCCGACGTGGCCGTGTCGCCGGGGCTCGGTTTTGGCGAGTACGGCGAGGGCTATGTGCGCATTGCCCTGGTGGAGAACGAGCACCGCATCCGCCAGGCGGCGCGCAACATCAAAAAGTTTCTCGCGCGCGCGCCCGAAACGCATGCATAACGTGATCCCCATTCCGCAAAAGGCATCACGTTAGTATTGGTTCGCATGAGCCAGCCGTTGAAGTTGGGCATCGCCGGCCTCGGCACGGTAGGCGCTGGATTGGTGCAGCTGCTTCGAAGAGCACGGCGCCCGGCTGGCGCAGACGCTGGGTCGCGAGATCGAGATCGCCGGGGTCAGCGCCCGGTCGCGCCAGAAGCAGCGCGGCGTCAAGCTCGAAGGCATACCCTGGTTCGACGCGGCCGAACGGCTGGCAACCGATCCTGCCATCGACGTCTTCGTCGAGCTGATCGGCGGCGAGGAGGGCGTGGCGCAGCGCCGCCGTCGAGGCCGCCCTGAAGGCCGGCAAGCATGTGGTGACGGCCAACAAGGCGCTGCTGGCCAAGCATGGCACCGAGCTGGCGCGGCTCGCCGAGAAGCGCACGGCGTCGCCCTCAATTTCGAGGCCGCGGTGGCGGGCGGCATCCCGATCATCAAGACGCTGCGCGAGGCCCTGGCCGGCAATCAGATCCGCCGCGTCTACGGCATCCTCAACGGCACCTGCAACTACATCCTGACCCAGATGCAGGAGGAGCACCGCGCCTTCGCCGACGTGCTGAAGGAGGCCCAGGACAAGGGCTATGCCGAGGCCGATCCCACCTTCGACATCGGCGGCTTCGATACCGCCCACAAGCTCGCTCTGCTGACCAGCCTGGCGTTCGGCACCCGCGTCGCGCTCGATCAGATCCACGTCGAGGGCATCCAGACCATCACCCAGGCCGACATCGAGGCGGCCGACGATCTGGGCTACCGCATCAAGCTGCTCGGCGTGGCCCTGCATGACCGAGAGCGGCATCGAGCAGCGCGTGCATCCGGCCATGGTGCCCAAGCATTCGGCCATCGCCGAGGTCTCCGGCGTCACCAACTGCGTCGCCATCGATGGCGATTTCGCCGGCAACGTGCTGCTGGCTGGCCCGGGCGCCGGCGCCAGGGCGACGGCGTCGCGCGGTTGCTAGCGACATCCTCGACATCGCGCGCGGCGCCTTCGCTCCGCCTTTCGGCGTGCCGGCGGCGCGAGCTCAAGCCCTACAAGCGCGCCAAGCTCGGCCAGCACCAGGGCGCCTACTATGTGCGCCTGTCCGTGTTCGACCGCCCGGGCGCCATGGCCAGCATCGCCGGGCGCATGGGCGAGCGCGGGGTCTCGCTCGAAAGCATCGTGCAGCGGCGTCCGCGCTGGGCGCAGCCCGGCATCGACGCGCGGCCCAAGCCCGGCGCGCCGACCGCCGTGATCCTGATCACGCATGAGACCACGGAAGAGGCCATTCGCGGCGCGCTCGAGCGCCATCCACAAGGACGGCAACGTGTCCGAGCCGCCGCAGATGATCCGGATCGAGCCGCTGTAGGGCTTATTGCGCTGTTTGCGAAGGTAGGGAGAGCACGATGATCAACAGCATCCAAGGCCATGACGTCGTGGGTGGGCTCGATCGCGTCTTGGTGCTGGAGGTCGCGCGCGTGACGGAGGCGGCCGCCATCGCCGCGGCGCGACTGCGTGGGCGGGGCGACGAGAAGGCTGCCGACAAGGCGGCCGTCGACGCCATGCGCCAGCGAGCTGGGCAAGGTCCACATCAAGGGCCGCGTCGTCATCGGCGAGGGCGAGATGGACGAGAGCCCGATGCTCTACATCGGCGAGGAGGTGGGCCTCGGCGACGGCCCGGAGGTCGACATCGCCGTCGATCCGCTCGAGGGCACCACGATTTGCGCCAAGGCCATGCCGAACGCGCTGGCCGTGCTGGCGATCGCCGAGCGCGGTGGGCTGCTGAACGCGCCGGACATGTACATGAACAAGATCGCCATCGGTCCGGGCTATCCCGACGGCATCATCGATCTTGACGCGCCGCCGGCGGAGACCTTGCACGCCATGGCCAAGGCGCGCGGCGTGCCCGTTTCCGAAATCACCGCCTGCATTCTCGACCGGCCGCGCCATGCCGAGCTGATCGCCGGCGTGCGCAAGGCCGGCGCCGGCGTGCAGCTCATTCCCGACGGCGACATCGCCGGCGTGATCTGGACCACGGATCCGAACGAAACGGGCATCGACATTTACTTCGGCATCGGCGGTGCGCCGGAGGGCGTGCTGGCCGCGGCGGCGCTGCGCTGCATCGGCGGCCAGATGCAGGGCCGCCTGCATCCCCTGAAAAAGGAGGAGGAGATCGCGCGCCGCCGCCATGGGCGTCAGCGATATAAGGCGCAAGTACGACATGCACGAGATGGCCTCCGGCGACGTGATCTTCTCCGCCACCGGCGTTACCGACGGCTCGCTGCTGGACGGGGTGCATTTCCGCGGCGATTTCGCCGAAACCGAAACGGTCGTGCTGCGCTCCAAGACCGGCACCGTGCGCCGTATCAAGACCACCTTTCGCATGCTCGGCACCAAGGCCTCGCCGGGAATTTAGACGGCGCGCGCGCGGCTGGGCGCTGCCTACAAGGCCAACGCCACGCTGCCACGTTCATGCCACGCCAAACCCCGCGAGACCGTAAGCCCCGGAGCTTTGTTGTGGGCATGGGGTTGATGTTTGGTCTAAGAAGGGTCGAGGCTTGCGTTGGTGAAGCCCTGATCAGCACCGAGGATTGCAATGATCGATCTTTATACTTGGTCGACCCCGAACGGCCGCAAGGTTTCCATCATGTTGGAGGAATGCGGCCTCGAGTACCGCGCCCATGCGGTCAACATCACCAAGGACGAACAGTTCAAGCCGGATTTCCTGAAGATCAGTCCCAACAACCGCATTCCAGCGATTATTGATGGCGACAACGGCCGCTCACTGTTCGAGTCGGGTGCAATCTTGCTCTACCTGGCGGAAAAGACGGGCAAGTTTTGGCCCCAGGATCCCGACCGCCGCTGGCAGACGGTCGAGTGGTTGATGTGGCAGATGGGGGGTATCGGCCCGATGATCGGGCAGGTGCATCACTTCGTGCGCAACAACAAGGGCAAGTCGCCCTACGCGGAGGAGCGCTACGTCAAAGAGACGCACCGCCTCTATGGCGTGCTCGACAAGCGGTTGGCGGAGCACGCGTACGTTGCCGGCGTCTACAGCATCGCCGACATGGCGATTTGGCCCTGGATTTCACGGTTCGAGTGGCACACCGTCGACCTCAATCAGTACGCCAACGTGGCCCGCTGGTATAAGGCGATCGCGGCGAGGCCGGCGGTGGCGCGGGGCTACGACGTTCCCGTCAAGCAGCTCGGCATCCCCATGCCGGCCTGATCGACAGTCTTGCAAAAAAGGGTTCTCCCATGCAGCAGCAAAGGCATTTTTCGGGCGTCATCGCCCCGGTCTTGACGCCGTTCGGCGAGGACGGCGGCCCGGACGCGGAGCGGTTCGTTGCGCATTGTCAATGGCTGATGCAGGAGGGCTGCACGGCGCTTGCCCCCTTCGGCACCACCAGCGAAGGCAACTCGCTGGGCGTGGACGAGCGCATGGAGCTGTTGGAGGAGCTGGCCGATAGCGACCTCGATGCGGGCAAGCTAATGCCCGGTACCGGATCGTGCTCGCTGGCCGATGCCATTGTGCTGACGCGCCATGCCGTCGATCTCGGCTGCGGCGGCGTGCTGATGCTGCCGCCCTTCTACTACAAGGCGCCCAATGAGGACGGCTTGTTCCGCTTTTTTTCGGAGGTGATCGAGAACGTGGGCGATGATCGCCTCAAGGTCTACCTTTATCATATTCCGCCCGTGGCTCAGGTCGGCTTCTCGCTGGCGTTGATCGGGCGCCTCATCAAAGCCTTTCCCGATACGGTGGTGGGCCTCAAGGATTCTTCCGGCGATTGGAGCAACACGGCGGCCATTCTCGACGCTTATCCGCAATTCGAGGTGTTTCCCGGCTCCGAGATCTTTCTGTTGGATGGTCTGCGCAAGGGTGCGGCGGGCTGCATCTCCGCCACCTGCAACGTCAGCGCCGCGGCGATCCGCAATGTCTACGACAACTGGCGCTCCGCCGATGCGGACCGCCTGCAGGGCGACATCACCGCCCTGCGCAAGGCGATCCAGGCCTACCCGATGATCCCGGCTCTCAAGGCGATCATCGCCCACTACCGCCAGGATCCCAGCTGGGCCCGGCTGCGGCCACCCTTCACCGACCTGTCGGCGGCCGACGCCGCCAAGGCCATCCAAACGCTGGCGGAGGCGCACGGCTTCAGGCTCGATTTTGCCAAGGCGGCCTAGGACACCCACCGGCGCGCAGCCCGCGCGCCGACGGCTTGGGCCCATCCCTTGACCATCCAGGCGGCGCCGGTCACCGCGTCGGCGGTCGAAGCCACGTCCGGGCGTAAGCGGGCAGGTCGAGGCGACGGGGATGCCGTGCGCTCGAGCGGTCAGCGAATGGAGCTGGTCGTGGCGCCGACGCCAGTGGCGTTGCCGGTCGGTTCGGTGCCCGGTGAAAGCAGCGAGGCGAGCAGCAGCAGGCTCGCGACAAAAAAGCAGAGCAACGCCCCGACTTTGGCGTGCTGCCAAAGTTTGCCGTTGAGTTGCTCTGGCGTTCGCAGATCCATCGAATCCCCCGCAAATCCGATCTCGCAAAAACCATAATCCCTAATCGGCAATTAGGCTATTGGTGACTGCGAGCGCTATTAATTCGCCCAACTTTCGGCAAATGCCGGGGGTTTTGCTAAGGCTTTGGCAACCGGCGGTGAGAAAGGTGGGCTAAGGGCGTTCGTGCCAACGACCGCGGCTTTTTTTTACTTGCGATCGCGAATGGCTGTCAGCGTCTGGCGTGGACTGATCGCCTCGGGGTCGAGTTTGAGCTCGATCACGGCGGGCCGATTGCTTTGCAAGGCACTCTTCAGCGCCGGGGCGAAGTCGGCAGTCGCCTCAACGGTGTAGCCTTCCGCCCCGAAACTGCGGGCGTAGGCCGCGAAGTCGGGATTGATCAGGGTGGTGCCCACCACGCGGCGCGGGTATTCGCGCTCCTGGTGCATGCGGATCGTGCCGTACATGCCGTTGTTGGCGATGATGGTGACGATCGCCAAGCCATACTGCACCGCGGTCGCCAGCTCCTGACCCGTCATCAGGAAGCAGCCGTCGCCCTGAAAATTCACGACCGCGCGACCGGGGTGTGCGATCTTCGCCGCGATCGCGGCCGGTAAGCCGTACCCCATCGAGCCGGAGGTGGGCGCCAACTGGGTGCGGTAGGCCTTGTATTCGAAATGGCGGTGCAGGAAGGCGGCATAGTTGCCGGCACCGTTGGTGACGATGGCATCCTCAGGCAGGATCTCGGAGGTTGAGCGTACGACATCGGCCAGTTTGACCGATCCCGGCATGCTGACGGGCTTGAGGAAGCTGCGATAGGCGGCGCGCAGCTCCTCGGTGTGTGACGACCAGGCGACGCCAACGGCGGGCTCGAGCCGGCCTAGCGCCTCGGCAAAGCGATGCGTGCTGGACACGATCGGCAGATCGGCACGGTAGACCGAGCCCAGTTCGTCGGCCGATGGATGCACATGCACCAGTTGCTGCGCGGGATTGGGGACCTGCAGCAGGGCGTAGCCCCCGGTGGTTATTTCGCCGAGGCGAGCACCGACCACAAGCAAGAGGTCTGCGGTTTTGATCGCCTTGCCGAGCGTCGGCTCGATGCCTATGCCGGCGCAGCCGACATAGCAGCGATGGCGGTTGTCGATATAGTCCTGGTAGCGAAAGGCGCATGCGACCGGCAGATGGCAGCGATCGGCGAAGGTCTCAACCGCCGTCTTGGCCGCCGGGCTCCAGCCCGGGCCGCCGACGATCAACACGGGCCGGGACGCCTTGGTCAATCGCCGCTGCAGTTCGGCCAAATCCTCCGCGGACGGCCAGCAATCGGCGATTTGGGCGCCGAGCACATCGCTGGCCGCGCAGTCCGCCGCCAGCATGTCCTCGGGCAGGCCCAGCACGACCGGACCCGGCCGGCCGGAGCGCGCCAGGTGGTAGGCGCGGCTCACATACTCGGGGATGCGCTCGGTTTGGCGGATGACCGCGGCCCATTTCACGAAGCTGCCGAGCAGGCCCTTGGTGTCGATTTCCTGAAAGGCCTCGCGGTCCTCGAATTGGGAATTGGGCAGACCGACAAAGAGAACCATTGGCGTTGAAGTCCTGCTGGGCCACGTGCAGGCCGCCCATGGCATTGGCGAGCCCCGGACCGCGTGTGACGAAGCAGACCCCAGGCTCGCCGGCGAGCTTGCCCCACGCCTCGGCCATCATGGCGGCGCCACCTTCTTGCCGGCAGATGATGGTCTTGATGCGATTGCTGTCGTGCAGCCCATCGAGGGCGGCAAGAAAGCTCTCGCCGGGCACGGTAAAAGCACAAGTGGCGCCCTGCGCCTCGAGCTGGTCGATCAGGATCTTACCGCCGTGCCGCATGCCGCTTCTCCAGCCATCAAGCAAAATGCCCTAGCCCGATGAACCGACCTCCGCGTCGGTCACGGCCTGAGCCGTTGCGTCTCACGGGCGACATTCTTGGAGGGTTTTGCCCCTGTCAATGTTGACGGGCCGCCGGCGAAAAAAACCGCCTCCGAACGGGCTCAAACCGCCGCTGGTTTGACGGCCTCGGCGGTTGCCCGCCTCGCCCGTGGCGCGGCGGCCAACAGCGGGGAAAGCCAAGGGCCGCGCGCGCCCGCGTGTCAGGGCAGGAGGTCGAGCGTGGCGGCGACCAGCGTCTTTGCCAGGGCATAAATTCCCGGCGCTTCGCTTTCGCGCGGACCGCCAACGCCGAGCGTCAACTCGGCACCAAAACGCTGCTTGAGCTGCCGCAGCCAGGCTGCCGCGCGCGCCGGCGCGCCCGCATCGCTGGCATCGACGATCAGGAAGGGTTTGCCGTGCTGCCGGGCCCACTGCAGCGCCCGCGCCGTGCCAATCGAGGGGGCCAAACCTTTGCCATCGGTGATGATGAGGCTGGCGTTGCTGTCGCGCACATTCCATTCTGTGCGCTGTAGGGGATGCGACTGTTCGGTCTCCTTGAGGTGTGGATACTGGGCAAGCAGGCCGGGCGGCTCGGGGAAATCCTCGGCCCAGCCCCCCTTCGGGCACCAACCGCCCCAGTCCAGACCGCGCTCGATGGCCACATCCAGTGCGGCGCGGTCGACGCCGCTCTGGCCGCCGCTGATGATCTTCATGGGCCCATCATGACCAAACCGGCCCGAAACACAATCCCGCGCAAGACCGGCCGGGCCCGCACAAGACCAGCCGGGGCCCGCGCAAGACCAGTCGGGCCCGCGCAAGACCAGTCGGGCCCGCACAAGACAAGCCCGGCCCTGATCCGGCGAGCGCAGCGTTCGAGCCAAGCTACCTTTTCTCGTTTCCGCGGAGCGAACATCACCGAGGCTAATGGCTCGACCCCGTTGGCGCGCGCAGTTTGCCGACGATACCGGCCGGAAAGAAATAGACGCTGAGCACGAACAGGATGCCGAGCCACAGCAGCCAGCGATCCGGATGCAGCAAGTGCGCAATGACGGGCACCGCCTCCGTAGCCTGGGCCGCCGCGCCCATCAGTTTTTGCAAATAGTTTTGGGCCAGCACGAACAAGCTCGCGCCGATCACCGCGCCGTACATCGTGCCCATGCCGCCGATCACGACCATCAATAAAATGTCGACCATGATGGCGAAGGAGAGGGTGGTATCGGGTCCGGTGTAGCGCAGCCACAGCGCATTGAGGCCGCCCGCCAACACGGCCATGGCGGCGGCCAGGCAGTTGGCGGCGATCCGATAGCCGACGGTGCGGTAGCCCAGTGCCTCGGCGCGGAAGTCGTTCTCCCGGATCGCCTGCAGGACACGGCCGAACGGCGAATTGACGATGCGCAGGGCGGCCAGAAAGAGCAGCACGGCCGCCACGAACACGAGATAGTAGGTCAAGGTGCGCCCCGTAAGCGGGCCAACGATCGGCAACTCGGTCAAGGCGTAGCCGGGGCGCAGCAGCTCGGGCACCCGAAACGAACGGCCGTCTTCTCCGCCCGTAAATTCGGAAAACTGCGCGGCTAGGATGGCAAAGGCGGACGCCACCGCCAGTGTGATCATGGCATAGAAGATCGCCCGCACGCGCAGCGAGAACAAGCCGATCAGGAACGCCAAGGCGATGCCGGTGATGAAGGCGATGGCGAGCCCGGCGCCGGCGGCGGTCCAGGTCGCACCCCAGCCGTAGAGCGCCAACCCAACGCCATAGCCGCCCAGCCCGTAGAACATGGTGTGGGCGAAGGAGACAATGCCCGTATAGCCGAGCAACAGATCGTAGCTCGCCACCAGCACGATAAAAACGCAGATCTTGGCGGCGGTATTGATGGCCTGGGCACCGCCGAACAGCAACGGCGCTAGCGCCAGCAGCAGGACGATGGCGAGCAGGATCGCCGACAGCA
Organism: uncultured Alphaproteobacteria bacterium; assembly: GCA_963775835.1. Classification (GTDB taxonomy): domain Bacteria; phylum Pseudomonadota; class Alphaproteobacteria; order Rhizobiales; family Hyphomicrobiaceae; genus AWTP1-13. Next base: position 552,895 of record CAVZKV010000002.1, read on the forward strand.
AGCGGCTGCGCGGCAGGTCGTCGGATAGGATGGCACGCAGCATGGGCGGTTCACCGTTTTGCCACGGGATAGAGGCCTTGCGGCCGCCACATCAAAATCGCCACCATCAATAAGATGTTGGAGGCAATCGCCACCTTGGGGGCGAGATAGCCGGTGTAGTTGGCCATTTGCGCCACCAGCAGGGCACCCAGAAAGCAACCGCCCACCGATCCCAAGCCGCCGATGATGATGACGATGAACACCAGCACGATCACCTCGCTGCCGATGCTGGCCGTCAAGGTTTCGCGGTAGAGCGCCCAAAGCGTACCGCCGAGGCCGGCGAGCGCCGAGCCTGCGACAAAGACCAAGGCGAACAGGCGGCGAATCCGATAGCCCAGCGCCTCCACCATCTCGCTGTTTTCGACGCCGGCGCGGATCAGCAACCCGAGTTTGCTGCGGTTCAGCAGCACCAGCATGGCGACAAAGATGATGAGCCCAATGGCGACGGCCAGCAGGCGAAACTTTTCCAAGGCGATATTGCCGAAGATGACGGCGCCGCGGAGCGCGGTCGGCAGCGTCATCGGCTTCTGGTCGCCGCCCCAAACCACATGGATGAGCTCTTCGGCCACGATCAGGCCACCCGTGGTAATCAAGATCTGCTTTAGGTGCTGGCCGTAGACCGGCATGATGATGACGCGTTCGAACGCCAGTCCGATCGCGCCGGTGCCGAGCATGGCCACCAGCATGGCAAGGCCCAAGGCCAACAGATTGAGCGGCAGCGAGTTGGCTTCGACCCAACCGGCCAGCGGGATCAGCGTCGTCATGGCGAGGTAGGCACCCACGGCAATAAAGGCGCCGTGCCCGAAATTGAGGACATCCATCAGGCCGAACACCAGCGTCAGGCCGCTGGCGATCACGAAGATCATCATGCCCATGGCGAGTGCGGCGATCGTGAGCGTGACCCAGGTACTGAAGGGCACACCCTGCCACGTCATGATGGCAAGGGCGCCGGCGGCAAGCCCCGGCAGCAGCAGCAGGGGCAGATAGTCGCCATGCGCGCCTTGTATCGGCTCTGACCCGTCCGGGTGCTCGTCGCCTCGCGGGGCGGCAGGTCCCGGGTTACCGGCCTTCAGCATTGCATGTTCCTTGCCTCGTTCCGCCATGCCGTCGGCGCTTTGGCGCCGTCGGGCGGGCAAAGGTTGCGGTCGGCCTTGCCAGCAGCGGATGGCGAAACGGCCGTCATGCGTGAGCCTCCAACGACAATCCCAACAAACGCCGCTGCGTCGCGGTATCGCCGGCAAGCTCGGCCATGCTCGCGCGATGCACGATGCGGCCATCGTCCATCACCACCGCCCAATCGCCCAGCGCCTCGGCGAAGCGGAAATTCTGTTCCACCAGCAGGATGGTCGTGCGCTCGCGCTTCAACTCGCGAAAGGCGCGGATCATGTTTTCAATGATCGCCGGCGCGATGCCCTTGGTGGGCTCGTCAATCAGGATCAGCCGGCGCGGTTCGATGACGGCGCGGGCGATCGAAAGCATTTGCTTTTGGCCGCCCGAAAGCGTGCCGGCCGGTTGCGTCCAGAAGCGCTTGAGCGCCGGAAAGAAGGAAAACACCCAATCCAGCCGGGCGGCTTGCAGCGGACCGTCGCGGGCGGCGAGCACCATGTTCTCAGCGACCGTGAGGTCCGAGAACACCGCCATCGTCTCCGGTACGTAGGCGATGCCGGCGCGCGCAATCGCGTGCGCGGCCAATCCCCCGATCGGCTTGCCGGCAAACGTCACCTGCCCGCGGCTCGGCTTCCACAGACCCATGATGGTGCGCAGCGTCGTGGTCTTGCCCGCCCCGTTGCGCCCAAGCAGGACGGTCATGGCCCCGGCCGGAACGGCAAAATCGACGCCCTGCAATATGTGGTACTGACCGATGTGCGTGTGCACGCCCGCGAGCGTCAGCAGCGGCTCAGACATGGCTGCCGCTCCCGGCCGCTATCCCGAGATAGGCCTCCTGTACGATCGCCGAACCAATCACCTCGCTTGGCCCACCATCCGCGACCAGCCGCCCGTTGTTGAGCACGATGATGCGGTCGGCGAGGCTGCGCACCACATCCATTTTGTGCTCGACCAAGAGAATGGTCTTGCTGCCATCGGCTTTCAGCGTCTTGATCAGGTCGAGGATCACCGGTACGTCGCCAACCGACATGCCCGCCGTCGGCTCATCGAACATGAACACGTGCGGCTCGAGCGCCATCATGATCGCCACCTCGAGCTTGCGTTTGTCGCCATGCGGCAAGGCCACGGCGATGACATCGCGCTTGTCCTTCAGGTCGGTCGCCGCGAGATAGCGGTCGGCCGTGTCGATCCAGTCGCCACGAGCGCTCCAGCGCGAGGTGATGTTGCCGCCGCCGCCGGCCTTTGCCTGCACGGCGAGGCGCACGTTCTCGTGCACGCTGAGGCGCGGAAACAGGTTGGTGAGCTGGAAGGCGCGGCCAAGGCCCAGGCGGGCGCGCGCGGGGGCTTTCAGAGACGTGATGTCCTTGCCGGCAAGCAGCACGCGGCCGGCGCTGGCCGGCAGCTGCCCCGAAATTAAGTTGAAGTAGGTGGTCTTGCCGGCGCCGTTCGGCCCGACGATGGCCGTAAGCGTGCCTGCCTGGAACGTCGCGCTCACCCGATCGACGGCGAGGTGGCCGCCAAAACGGATAGAAAGATCGCGCGTCTCCAATACAGGTGTGGCCATCGTTGCAAGCCGCCGTTGCGGTGCCGAAGCCGAGGCGGTAGCCCGCAAGCCCCTCGCGCGTCAGGGGTGCTGGCCGCATCCCTGATGCCCCGAGGCCGCCCCCATCGATGCTGGGTTCAGCGTTTCGTGCGCACGGGAAGCGGCATCTCTTTGGCCGCGATGGTGCCCACGAGCTCCAAGACGTCGTTGTCCTTGGCGTCCTTCTTGATGCGGAAGTGATACATGTCCTGCAGGGCCTGATGGTCCTCCTTGCGGAAGGTCATGGGCCCCTTGGGCGTTGCGAAGGTGAGGTCCTCCATGGCGGCGATCAGCTTCTCGCTGTCGCTCGAGCCGGCTTGCTTGAGAGCGGCCACGACCGCCGAGGCCGCCGCAAAGCCTCCGGCGACAAAGAAATCCGGCGGTGCGCCATAGCGCTTCTGGTATTCGGCCTTGAGCCAGTCGTTCTCTGCATTCTTCGGGAAGTCGTAGTAGTAGTAGATGCCGCCCTCGGTGCCGGCGAACTGCTTCCACGAATTCATGACGGGCAGGATGTTGCCACCGGGAGCCAGCTCGATGCCGAAGCGCTCCGGTTTCATGTCGACGAATTTGGCCATGGGATGCGGTCCGGCCCAGATGAAGCCGATCACCTTCTTCCCCGGCTTGTCCTTGAGGGCATTGAACAGCCGCTCGGCGAACGGCGCAAAGTCCGCCGTTGCACCGGCGGCATATTCCTCGGCCACGACCTTGACGTTCGGCCGGATGCTGGCAAGGGCTGCCTTGAAGGCGGCGACGCCGTCACGCCCGAAGGCGGTATCGAGGCCCAGCATGCCGACCGCGACGTCGCCGGTCTTCGGAAACGCGGCGGCACCGGCCAAGGCGTCCTGATAGGAGCTGCGGCCCGTGCGGAAGATGTAGCGGTTCCATTTGTCGCCGGTGATGCTGTCGGCCACCGCCGGCTCGACGATCAGCACCTTTTTGTGCTCTTCGGCCACCGGCAGCATGGCGAGCGCAATGGGCGAGCCGGTCGTGCCGACGGCGAGATCGGCCTTATCGTCGCCGTAGCACTCCTCCAGCAGCGTCTTGCCGCGGTCGGGCTTGAGCTGGTCGTCCTTGACGATGACCTCAAGCTTGTCGTTGCCGACCTTGTTGGTGCCCTGGGTCAGATACTCAAGACCCATCATGAAGCCATTCTCGGTTTGCTTGGCGTAGGCTTCGAGCGCGCCGGTCTTGCCGGCGATCAGGCAGATCTTGACGTCCTTTGCCAGCGCCGGCTGGCCCGCAAGCGTCATAAGGCCGAGCACGGCCGCCGCCCCTGCCACCGATCTGTGCCACCGTCTTGGTTCCATGCTTGGCCCCATTTTTGGCCCCATTTTTGGCCCCATTTTTGGCATGACGACCTCCCTGAATGACAACAGGACCGAGGTTCAGCCTCAGTCCCAAAACCTGAGTATTGAGTCATGTTTCATATTAGGCTATCGTCGCCCCAATTGGCCGTCAAGCCCCAAAGATCTATGGGCTCTGCGGTCACGTGGTGTCTAGCAATCTGACAACCGCCTCATGTCTGATGCGAATTCTTCGCCGCCCCTGCCGGCGCCCAAGACGCGCCGCGGTGAGCGCACGCGGCAAAAGATCCTCAACGCGGCGCAACGCGAAATCGGCAGCAAGGGCTTCGCGGAAGCCTCCATCAGCACCATCACCGCGCAGGCCGCCGTCGGCCAGGGTACTTTTTATCTTTACTTCCGCAGCAAGGAGGACGTCCTGCGCGAACTGGTGTTGCGCATGGGCCGGCGGCTGCGCCGGCACCTGACCTTGGCGATCGCGGACGCCCCCAACCGGCTCGAGGCGGAGCGCCGCGGCCTGCGCGCGTTCCTGGAATTCGTGCGGGCCAATACGGATCTCTACCGGGTGGTCGCGGAGGCGCAGTTTGTCGATCCGGAGGTGTTTAAGCGCTATTACCAGGACTTCGCGGCGAGCTATCGCGCCGGCCTGCTCGCCGCCGAGGCGCGTGGCGAAATCGCCCCAGGCGATGCCGAGGTGCGGGCGTGGGCGCTGATGGGTATTTCGGACATGGTCGGCCGCCGCTTCGCGTTGTGGGATTCGCAAGTGTCACTGCGCAAAATTGCCGAGGCCGCCCACGCCCTGATCCTGGAGGGACTGGCGCCGCGCGGCCGGTGACGGCAAGGCTCTCCATCGCCCCGTTGCGAGCAGCGGGCATGGGCGAGCAGGTGCGGCCGCAGCATGCCGTCGATTTTTGATCGCTTGGCGTCCGGCTTCGGGCTACCAAGCGTTTTGACACCGTCTCGGCAGCCTGGCCCTCCCCTCGACCCTCCTTGCACTTTAGCTTCCCGCAACCGCTGAGCACCCCGCGTGATCCTTCCGCCCCATGCGCTGGCCAGCCTCGCGATGCTCGCCGCCGTCTGCCTGTGGTCCTCGGCTACGCCGGCGACCAAGTTGGCGGTCGCAGAGATCGCGGTCGCCGAATTCGTGGCGCTGCGCCTGGCTCTGGCCGCCGTCGCGTTGTGGCTGATCGTGGCCGTGACGGGCGCCAATGCCCGGCTGCGCGGCGTCGGCTGGCGGCCCTTGCTGATGGGCGCCCTGGAGCCAGGCCTGGTAACGCTTGTGGTGTCGCTCGGACTGACCATGACCTCGCCGGTCAATGGCTCGGTGTTCTGGAGCCTGACGCCGCTGCTGATGCCCGTGCTCGGCTACCTCGTGTTGGGAGAGCGCCTGGAGCTCACCGTCCTGGCCGCCGCCGCGTTGGCGTTCGCGGCAACGATGCTGTTGGTGTGGGGACAGAACCAGCACGGTGGCGGCAGTTGGATCGGCGATGTGTGCGTGGCGGGCGGCGTGCTTGCCTCTGCGGCCAACGCCCTGCTCGCCCGCCGCACCGCGCAGGCCGGCGCCAATCCGCTCGTCACCTCGTGCTGGCAATTGACCTCCGCCTGCCTGGTGGCGGCGCTCCTGCTGGTGCTGCTGCCGGCGACGGGCGTGCACGTGGTGGAGGCGAGCCCGCCGGCGCTGCTGGCGCTCCTCTACCTTGGCCTGGCGGTCTCCGGCGGGGTCTATATTCTGTCGAACTACGCTTTGCGACATATGCCGGTGGGAAGAATGGGGCTTTTCAGTTGCCTGGTGGGCCCCGTCGGCACCGCCATTTCGGCGCTGCTGCTCGGTACCAAGGTCAGCGCCCTCGACCTGGTGGCGCTCGCCATCGTGCTGGGCGCCGTGCTGCTGCCGTCGCTGATCGCCTGGCGCGCGCGCTGAGCCGCCTTGCCAAGGCCGGGCGCGGCGGCAATCCGAGCTTGCGGGGAGATCGGCCGCTCCCGATACTGAGGTTGGCGGCGCACCGGAGGAGAAAAGAGCGTGGGCACGGGCGTGGGTTTACGGCAGGTGGGGTATTGGGATTGTGCCGGCGGCGGCCAGGTCGTGGTGGTCGATGGCATCGCCTATATCGGCCACATGCGCAGCCCGCACGGCACCTCGATCGTCGATGTGCGCGATCCCAGCAACGTGAAACTGCTCGCCAGCATCGACATGCCGCCCGGAGCACACTCGCACAAGGTGCGCGTCGCCAACGGCATCATGCTGGTCAATCACGAGAGCAACGGCGCCGACCCGCGCCCGTTGCCAGCCGATTTCAAGAGCGGGATGGGCATCTACGATGTCGCCGACCCAGCCAAGCCGCGCGCTCTTCGGCCCTGGACCACCGTCGGCAAGGGCGTGCACCGCTTCGATTTCGATGGCCGCTACGTCTACCTGTCGCCGACGCTGGAGGGCTACCTCGGCACCATTGTGCTGATCATGGACCTCAAGGACCCGGCGCGGCCGCAGGACGTCGGCCGTTGGTGGATGCCGGGGCAATGGACGGCGGGAGGTGAAACCCCGAGCTGGGAGCAGGACGCCCATCGCTGTCACCATCCGCTGCGGCTCGGCAATCGGCTCTACACCAGCTACTGGAAGGGCGGTTTCGTCATTCTCGACATCGACGACATAACGCGCCCCAAGCTAGTGGGCGGCCTCAACTGGCGCCCGCCCTACGTCTGCCCGACGCACACGGCGCTGCCGCTCCCTTTCGAGATCCGCGGCCGCCGCTACCTGGTCGTCGCCGACGAGGACGTGCAGCGCGGCGAGCACGATCCGCCGGCCTTCGTCTGGATGGTCGATATCACCGATGAGCACCGGCCGGTGCCGGTCGGCAGCTTCCAGGTCGAGGGCATCGAAGGCAAACCCCACCCCGTGATGACGGCCTGCCATCAACCTTGCGAGAAGGTGACGGGAAGCGAGATCCCGTTCGCCTGGTTCGCGCACGGCCTGCGCATCATCGATGTCGGCAATCCGCACGCGCTGCGCGAGGTTGCCTCCTTTGTTCCCGATGTGCCGCCGGGCGCCGACGCGGTGTCGAGCAACGATCTCACCGTCGACGAGCGGGGGCTCATCTATCTGATCGACCGCCGGCGTGGTCTGACCATCGTGGAGCGGACCTGAACAAGCGCGCAGCGGCGGCGGCCGGCGGCTTGGCGGGCGCAGGATAAGGCAAGGACTGTTAGGGAGATGGTGGCGATGGCCGCAAGCGTTGATCCGATCACGCTCGAGCTCTTCAAGAACGCGATTTTTTCGATCGCCGACGAAATGGCCTTGACCGTGTTTAGGACCACCTATTCCGGCGTGCTGAAGGACAACATGGACTATTCCACCGGCTTTGCCGATGCCGACGGCCGGCTTGCCGCGCAAGGCCTAACGCTGCCGGGCCACCTGGGTTCGGTGCCGACCGCGATGGCCGCCATTATGCGCCGCTTCGGCGACGATATCGCCGACGGCGATGTCTTCATCATGAACGACCCCTTCGAGGGCGGCATGCACCTGCCCGACATCTTTGTCATGAAGCCCCTGTTCCATGCCGGCGAGCGGCTGGCCTTCGCCTGCACGGTTTGTCATCACTGCGACGTCGGCGGACGTGTGGCCGGCTCGAACGCCTCCGATTCAACGGAAATCTACGCCGAGGGGCTGCGCATCGCGCCCATGAAGCTTTATGAGGCGGGCAAGCCCAATGCCACCATCCTGACCTTCATCGAAAAAAACGTGCGCCTGCCGGTGCAGCTGTTCGGCGATTTGCGGGCGCAGCTTGCCGCCTGCCACATCGCCGAGAAACAGTTCGCCGAGCTGGTGGCGCGCTACGGCGCCCGGACCACCGCCCTCCTGCTGCAGGCAACGATCGACCATGCCGAGCGGTTGACGCGGGCCGCGCTCGTCGAGCTGCCCGATGGGGAGTGGAGTTTTGAGGATTGGATCGATGACGATGGCATCGACTACGGCAAGCCGATCCGCCTCTTCGTCAGCATCCGCAAACGCGGTGGCCACATGGTCGTGGACTGGACCGGCAGCAACCCCCAGGTGAAGGGCGCCATCAACAATACCCTGTCGTTCACCAAGGCGGCCTCCTATACGGCCGTGCGCTCGGTGCTGCCGAGCAACATTCCCAACAACGAGGGGGTGTTTCGTGCCATCGAGGTAATTTGCCCGCCAGGCACGGTGGGCAACGCCGTGTTGCCCGCCGCCTGCGCGGCGCGCGGGCTCACCGGCTTCCGCATGACCGATTGCATGTTCGGTGCCTTGGCGATGATGCTGCCCGACAAGGTCAAGGCGGCGGGCGACGGCGGCAATACCGGCATCTCGATCGGCGGCTACGACGGGCAGCGGCGACCCTTCGTCTACGTCGATTTCACCTGCGGCGCCTGGGGGGCGCGGCCATGGGCGGACGGGCTCGACGGCAACTCGCACATGTTCGCCAATATGGCATCGCATTCCGTCGAGGTGACGGAGGCCGAGCAGCCAATCTCGCTGCTCGCCTATGAATTCGTGCCGGACAAGGCCGGCGCCGGAAAATATCGCGGCGGCGTGCCGTTTCGGCGCGACTACCGCTTCAATGAGACCGAAGGGGTCTTGCAAGTGCGCTCCGACCGGCGCGATCACCGGCCGTTCGGCCTTTACGGCGGCAGCCCCGGTGCGCCCTCCGAGAACTATCTCAATCCGGAAAGCGAAAACCGCGTCCTGCCCGGCAAGTTCACGATGACGGTCAGGAACGGCGATGTCTTCCGCCACGTGCTCGCCGGGGCCGGCGGTTGGGGTGACCCGCTCGAACGCGACCCAGAGGCGGTCTTGTGGGACGTGCGCAACGAACTCTTGAGCCCGCGCAAGGCGGCCGCCGACTACGGCGTGGTGATCGAGCAGGCGCCCTTGCGCGTCGATCTGGCCGCAACCGCGGCGCGGCGGGCCGAGATCGCCGCCCGGCGCCGCTGGCCGGCGCCGCCGGTCATCCAGCGCCACGATCCGCTGCCGGCGGCGGACGCGGCGGAGTGAGACCATGGTCCTCTATCGCATTGGCGTGGACATCGGCGGCACCTTCACCGATATCGTGCTGTTCGGCTCCGATGGCAAAATCCACACTCTCAAGATCCCATCGAGCGCCGACGACTACGCCCGCGCCATCGTCGAGGGGCTCGGCCAAGTGTTCGGCGAGAGCGGTGCGGCGGCCGCCGCCATCGAGGAGATCCGGCACGGGACCACGGTGGCATCCAACGCCATCCTGGAACGCAAGGGTGCGCGCGTCGGCCTGATCACCACCGCCGGCTTCAGGGACGTGCTGGAAATCCGCACCTTGCGGATGCCGCGCCTCTACGACCTCGCCTGGAACAAGCCGGAGCCGTTGGTGCCGCGCTACCTGCGCCAGACCGTGCGCGAGCGCATTGATCACAAGGGCCTTATCGAAGTGGCCCTTACAGCCGCCGACGCCGAGCGCGCGGTTGCGCAGCTGCTGGCCGAGAAGGTAGAAGCGATCGCGGTGTGTCTGTTGAACTCGTTCGCCAACCCGGCCCACGAACTCATGGTGGGCGACGTCGTCAAGCGCATGGCGCCGCGACTGCCGCTGTCGATTTCCTACCAGGTCTTGCCGGAAATCAAGGAATACGAGCGCACCTCGACCACGGTGATCAACGCCTACGTGATGCCGATCGTCGCCACCTACCTGCACGCCCTGCGCCGGCAGCTGGACGCGGCCGATATTCCCGCCCGCCTTCTGATCATGCAGTCGAACGGTGGCCTGATGACGGACGCGGCGGCGCGCGAACGGCCCATGCACATCATCGAGTTCGGGTCCCGCCGGCGGCGTGGTGGGTGCCCAGGCTCTGGCCCGCTCGATGGCGGTGGCAAAGATCATCACCTTCGACATGGGTGGCACCACCGCCAAGGCCTCGATCGTCGAGGACGGTCAGCTGATGCGCGCGCACGAATACGCCGTCGGCGCCGGCATCATGATCGGCTCGCGGCTGCTGACGGGTGCGGGCTATAGCCTCAAGGTGCCGGCGATCGATCTGGCCGAAGTCGGAGCCGGTGGCGGATCGCACGTTTGGATCGACGCCGGCGGCAGTCTGCAGGTGGGGCCGGAAAGCGCCGGGGCGTCGCCCGGGCCCGTCTGCTACGGCCAGGGCGGTGACGTGCCAACCATCACGGATGCCAACGTCATCCTCGGTTTTATCAACCCCAAACATCTGATCGGCGGTGCCCTGCCGCTCGATGCCGAGCGGGCGCAACGGGTGTTCGAGGCGCGCATCGCCAAGCCGCTGGGCCTTGGCCTCGCCGCGGCGGCCTTCGGTGCCCACGAGATTGCCGCTTCCAACATGATCCGCGCCATCAAGGCGGTCTCGACCGAACGCGGCCGCGATCCCCGGCAATGTGCGCTGTTTGCCTTTGGCGGCAATGGACCACTGTTTGCCTGCGGCATGGCCCGCGCGCTCGGCATCGAGGAGGTGATCGTGCCCCCCGCGCCCGGCCTCTTTTCCGCCTTCGGCCTGCTCTGGGCCGAGGTGGAGCATCACTATTCGCGCAGCTTCCGGCGCCGCCTGCGCGGCGCCGATCTCGCCGAAATCGAGGCCGCCTGGGGCGCGCTCGCCGGCCAGGCGCTGGCGCAACTTCAAAGCGAAGGCTTCGTGGGCGCACGGGCGCGCTTGCGCCGGTCGGCGGCGCTGCACTACCACGGGCAGAGCTTCGAGCTCACCGTGCCGGTCCCCGAGCGGCCCTTCGATGCCGAGATGGTCGACTATCTGGAGGACGCTTTCGGGCGTGAGCACGAGCGCACTTACGGCCACCGCGCCGGCGCCGAGGAGCCCGTCGAACTGGTATCGATCCAGGTCGTGGCTCAGGGTGTGCGCGCGCCGACGGCGGCGCCCAGCCAGGGCGTGGTGAACCGCCGCGAGCCGCGCTCTAGCCCGCCGCGCCGGGCCTATTTCGGAGCGGCGCACGGCTGGCTCGACACCCCCATCCTGCCGCGGTCGGCCTTGGCACGAGCCCAAGCAGCCGGCCCGCTCATCCTCGAGGAGTACGATGCCACCTGCGTCGTGCCCCCCGGGGCAACGGCCAGGCTTGATGACGGCGGCAACATCAGAATAGTGCTGTAGACGGCGAGGGCTGCCGGCGCGCCGGGCCGGTCCGACAAGTAACCCGACAGGTAATGCAACTGGCGATCCGGCGGGCAAAGGGTTGGTGGCGCAGACAATGACGAACTCGCGCATCGAATTCGGAGTATCGCGCACGCACGCGCGGCTCCCTTGAGCTCTATGGCAGGGCGCGCCAAGCCATTCCGGCAGGGCTCACGCACGATAGCCGCACGCTGCTGCCCTACCCGATCTATGCGGCCAGGGCCGCCGGCAGTCGCAAGTGGGACGTCGACGGCAACGAGTATGTCGACTACTTCGGCGGGCACGGCGCCCTCATCATTGGTCACGCGCATCCGGTGGTGACGGCCGCCGTCGAACGCCAGCTCGGGCTCGGCACGCACTGGGGCGCCTGCCATGAGTTAGAGGTGGTCTGGGCCGAGCGCGTCGCCCGCTTGATCGGGTGTGCGCAACGCGTGCGCTTTACCGCCTCCGGCACCGAGGCATCGCATCTGGCGCTGCGCCTTGCTCGCGCCTTCACCGGCAAAAGCAAGGTGATCCGCTTTGTCGGGCATTTCCACGGCTGGCACGACGGGGTTGCTGCCGGCGCCATGTCGCATTTCAGTGGCGGCGTGCCGGCCGGCATTCCCGCGGGGCTCGTCGCCCAAACCCTCCTGTTGCCGGCCGACGATCTTGCGCGCGTGGCCCAAACGCTCGCCGACGCCAACGACATTGCCGCCATCGTGCTCGAGCCGTCGGGAGCCTCCTGGGGGCAGGTGCCGTTGCCGTCGGGCTTTCTCGCTGGGCTCAGCCAACTTGCGCGCCAGCACGGCGTCTTGCTGATTTTCGATGAAGTGATAACGGGCTTTCGCTGGTCGCGTGGCGGCGCCCAGGGGCGCTACGCCATCACGCCGGATCTGTGTATTTTGGCCAAGATCCTGGCCGGTGGGCTGCCCGGCGGCGCCGTCGCCGGCCGCGCGGAGATTCTCGACCAGCTTGACGCCGGCGCCGCGCAGGCCGCCAAGCGGGAGAAGATCGCTCACCAGGGCACCTTCAACGCCAATCCGTTGTGCGCGGCCGCCGGCGTGGCCACCCTGAAGATCGTCGAGGAGGAGGAGGTGTGCGCGCAGGCCGAGCGCACCGCCGCCCAGTTGCGCGCGGGCCTGAGGGCAATTTTGGTCGACGAACAGATCCCCTGGGGGATCTATGGCGAAGCCTCCGCGTTCCTGATCTTCCCCAATCCCCAGCGGCTGGCGATCGATCCTGAGCGCTTCGACCCGCTGCAACTGGGCTTTGCGGGTCTCAAAGGGGCACGCAATCCCGAACTCTGTCACCGCCTGCGTCTGGCCATGCTCGCCAACGGCGTCGACATCATGGGCGCGCCGGGCGGCCTGGTGTCCGCCGTGCACGACCAGAGCGACGTGGACCGCACGCTGACGGCCTTTCGCACCGCGGTGCGCTGGCTCAAGGCCGAAGGCGATGTTTAGGAGAGCTTAGGGCTGCAACGCAAATAAGGAGTGCGCGATGGGTACCAGGATCGGATTTGGCCGGGCGGATGGTCGGACGGCGGAAGGCTACCTTGCCAAGGCTGGAGGCGCCCGCGCTCCGGGGGTGGTGGTGATCCAGGAGTGGTGGGGGCTGCAGGATCAGATCAAGGGCATTTGTGATCGCCTGGCGCTCGCGGGCTACGATGCCTTGGCGCCCGATCTTTATGCCGGCACGGTTGTGCCCTATCACGACACCGAGGCGGCCGGGCGGGAGATGAACTCGCTCAATTTCCTCGAGGCCACCGATCAGGTGGTGCGCGGCGCCGCCCAGTTTCTCAAGCGCACGGGGGCGAAGGTGGGCCTGACCGGGTTCTGCCTCGGCGGCGCGGTCACCATTCTCGGCGCCTGCCGCATTTCCGAGCTCACGGCGGCCGTCGCCTTCTATGGGTTGCCACCGGAGACCGTCGCCTCGGCCAAGGACGTGAGGGTGCCCTTCCAGGGACACTTCGCCAATCGCGACGACTGGTGCACGCCGGCCGCGGTCGACAAGTTCGAGGCCGAGCTCAAGGCTGCCGGCAAGACGGCGGAAATCTTTCGCTATGACGCCGACCATGCCTTCGTCAACGAGCAGCGCGACGTGCATGACCGCGCCGCCGCCGAACTGGCCTGGGAGCGAATGTTGGCCTTCTGGTCGCAGCATTTGAGCAAATGAGCCCCGAGCCGAGCGACGCGCTCTGCCGGCGCCGCGGCCAGACAAGGGCCAGACAAGGGCCAGACAAGCAGGCGAGACAGCGAGCCAGGCAAGCAAGCGAGATTTTAAGGTGAGGATGGGCAAGCCTTGGCCGAGATAATCCCCGTTGCCGCCATCGTGCTGGCCGCCGGACGTTCGAGCCGCATGGGCAACGACAACAAGCTCCTGTGCGAGGTCGCCGGCAAGCCGATGCTGCGCCATGCGGTCGAGAGCGCACTTGCCAGCGCTGCTCGGCCCGTGCTGGTGGTGACCGGGCACCAGCAGCCTCAGATCGAGGCGGCGCTCGCCGGTCTCGATGTCACCATTGTCGCCAATCCCGCCTACGCCAGCGGCCTTAGCAGCTCGCTGAAGGCCGGCATTGGCGCCTTGCCGCGCCAAATCGGGGGTGTGCTGGTGGCGCTCGGCGACATGCCGCTGGTCCGGCCGGCACACCTTGATTGCCTGATCGCGGCGTTCTTGGCCGCGCAGGGGCAAGCGATCATCGTGCCCACCCATCGGGGGCAGCGTGGCAACCCGGTGCTGTGGCCGGCGGCGTGCTTTGCCGAGATGCTGCGGCTCAAGGGCGATGCCGGCGCCCGGCAGTTGTTTGCCGCTCACGCCGGGCTGATCCGGGAAGTGCCCCTCGATGCCGCCGCCATTCTTGAGGACATCGACACGCCCGAGGCCCTGGCCCACCTGCGCCAAGGCCTAGGTCGCTGAGCGGTCGGGCGCAAGCGCGCTTCAGGCCGGCTGCTGGCGGGCGTTGATGAAGACGGCCGCGCTGATCAAGAGGAAGCCCAGGCCGTCGGCGAGGCTTGGTCGTTCGCCGATGATGGCCATGGCGGCGGTCACGCCGACCACGGGGACCAAGAGGACGCCGATCGCCGCCGTGGCGGCGGGCAGGCGCGCGACCATGCCAAACCACAAAAAATAGCTGAGCGCGATGCCGATCACGCTGTTGTAGACGAGGCCCCCCCAACCGGCCCAGGTCTTGGGCCAGAAGCTCAATGTGGCGAGCTCGGTCGCCTCGAAGGCAAAGGCCCCGACCCAGACGCTGATGGCACCGATGCCAAGTTGAAAGATCGTGTTGACGAGGGGATCGCTAGCGGACCCGGCGCGCTTCATGACGATGGTGCCGGCGGCCCAGGCGATCGCCGCGCCCAGAATGGCCGCGATGGCGGCCTCGACCCCGGGCTCGCCCAGCCTCGATCGCAATGGCGCAAGCACGGCGGCGAGGCCGGCGCCGCCGAGCAGCAGAGCCGTGCGCTGCCGCGGCGTCAGAACTTCGCCCAGAAAGATGCGCGCCAACAGCGCGGTCCACAGCGGCATCGTATAGGCGAGGATCACCGCGCGAGAGGTTGGCATCAGGGTCTGGGCCACGGCGGTTAACACATTAAAGGCCGTCACATTGAGAAGCCCCGCCAGGATCAGCGCCGGCCATTGTCGGGCCGCCACCTCGAGGGAGCGCCCGGAGGCTTTGGCCAACCCCAACAGCAGCAGGCTGCCGGCGGTTAGGCCGACCGCGCGCATGCTCCAGATCGGCATCTCGTTGAGGGCAAGCTTGACGGCGGGCCAGTTGAACCCCCATGACAGCGCAATCAGGATGAGCCCGGCCCGGAGGCCGGCGGAGCCGAGGCGTCGGTTGCGCGGATCAACGGGGGGAATGCTGATCTCCCTTGCGAGGGCGGCAGAAATTCGGGAAGGCTGCGCGCCAGCACCAAAGGGAAGGCGTTGCTGGCTGGCGGGCAAGGCGAAGGCTTTTTTCTGCGGGCTCGCTTTGAGCTTGGCAAGGAACACCAGGGCGAGGCAAGAGCGCATGCCTCAAGGCAAAGGATCGCTCTGGGCCGCCGCCGCCGCCTTGCTGCTCTTGGCCGCGGCTGCAGACGCGGCAAGGCCGCAGCAGCCCTTGCGCGTGGAGGCGGCCTGGCGTCTCCTCTTTCGGCGGCCAGCCGAACCGCCCGCCCCCCCCGACAATCCCCTGACGACGGCCAAGGTGGCGCTCGGCGCACGGCTTTTTAGCGATCCTCGATTGTCGGGGAGTGGGGACCGCTCGTGCGCCAGTTGTCATCGGCCGGAGCGCTCCTTCACCGATGGTCGCCGGCGGGCCCGCGGGCTCACGGGCGCCAGCCTGGCGCGCAACACCCCGTCGCTTTGGAATTTGGCGTGGAGCGAGGCCTATTTCTGGGACGGCCGCGCGCCCTCGCTCGAAGCCCAGGTCCGCATGCCGATCGCCGCCGCCGACGAGATGGCCGGGGATTGGCCCAGCATCCTGGGGCGGCTCAACGCCGATTTGGACCTGCTGGCGGCATTCCAGGCGGCTTTTCCCGAGCCGGCGCCGATTTCGGAAGACAGCGTGGCCAAGGCCCTTGCCAGCTACGTGCGCTCGCTCGTCTCTGCCCGCACGCGCTTCGATGCCTGGATCGAGGGAAACGGCCAGGCGCTCGAGGCCAACGAGGTGCGAGGGTTTCGGATTTTCACCGGCAAGGCCGGGTGCGTGCTCTGCCACGTGGGCTGGCGCTTCACCGACGATCGCTTCCACGACATCGGCCTGCCCGGCAAGGATGCCGGACGGGGTGCGGTGGCAGGCGGCACACCGGGGCTACCGGCCTTCAAGACGCCGAGCCTGCGCGAGCTGGCATTGACCGCGCCCTACATGCACGATGGCTCGCGGCCAACGCTGGCGGCGGTCGTGGCGCACTACGCCGATACCTTCCTTAAGCGACCGTCGCTGGCGCCCAGCATCCGGCGCCTCGACCTGACGGGCGCCGAGCGCGCCGATCTCATCGCCTTCCTTGGCACGCTATCGAGCCCAGGGAGCCCCGCCCAGCCCAAGGCGGCGGGGTATCCCTGAGCGCCGGTTCAGCCGGCCTTTTCGTACTTGGCGATCTCGTCGGCGAGGAGTTGGTAGTCCTCGCAGGCAACGCCACAGCGCTTTGCAATCTCGGCCAGCTGCTCCTTGGCCTGCTCCGGCGCGCCGATCTGGAGGAAGGCTTCGCCCAGATATTGGCGCGTGGTCGTGCGCTCGGGATGCTTGGCGAGAACCCGGTTGTAGTAGGCCATGGCCGCGTCGACTTGCCCGAGCTTGCGCAAGCTAAAGCCGATCATGGTCTCTACCCGCGGGTCGGCCGCGTTTGGCGCCGAGCGCAAGGTTGCCAGCGCCGCCGCGTACTCGCCCCGCTTTGCCTGCCAGTAGCCCAGGCTATAGATTTCGTCCTGATTGAGCCGGCTGTCCTTGCTCTTGGGCTTGGGCTTGGGCTTTGCTTTCGATTTCGGTTTGGGCTGGTTCGAGGACGGTTTGGGAGGGTCGTCGCCGGCGGCAAGACCCGCGGCCGGCGTGAACGCTAGGACTGTTAGGGCGGCCGCGGCGATCGACAGCCATTTGGGAACGGCAAGCAGCATATTTCCCTCCTAGGCGAGAATGTCCTCTAGTGCTTTCTGCACCCCGAAAAGTTTATACGAGGCCGGGCGAAAGTGGCAGTCACGCCCGCGTGAAACGGCCCCGCCCCCCTTACGTCCTGCTGGCGGCGTGCCGGCGGTCTTGCCCTGCTGGCGGCGCGCCGCCGGTCTTGCTAAGTTTTGTGACGATTGGCGCAGACCAAGGATCGGATCGATGTCCTACACCCTCAGCCAGCTCGCAGCCGACATCAGTGAGACCCTGAAGGCCGATAATGGCCCGCAGGGCAAGGCGAAAGTCGCCACCTTCGTGTCACGGGCGCTGACCGATAAGGCCTTTATTGCCGCCGAGCTCAAGGAGCGCGCGCCGGGGGCCAATCCGCGCCAGGTCCTCTACGAGGACCCCGAACTCGGCTTTTGCATTTGCGGTCATGTCTATGACGGGCCGGCAAATGGCAGCCCGCACGACCACGGCTCCAGCTGGGCCATCTACGGACAGGCGACCGGCGTCACCGAAATGACGGATTGGCGCATTGTCGAGGAGGGCAAGGGTGAGGCTCCGACGCTGGTCGAGCCGGTCCGTACCTACAACATGCGCCCCGGCGATGCACACCTTTATGATGTTGGGGCCGTGCATTCCCCCAAGCGCGCTGCGCCTGTGAAGCTGATCCGCATCGAGGGCAAGAACCTCGATCATGTGAAGCGCAGCAACATCAAGGCGCGCTAGCCTCAGGCGACCCGCACCGCTTGAGCAATCGGGAAGGCGCCGCGTTCCTGGGCGTCGAGCTGATGGATCAAGCCGACCTCCCAGGCGAGGTACTGGCGCGCCGCCTCGGCGGCCTCGGCGGTGCCCTCGTGGCGCTTGGCGGTGAAAAAGAGGAAATCGATGCGCGCGGCATCCGCTGGCTCGGCCGGGCTCGTGGCGATGGGAAGTCCTGCCGCAACCCATGCCTCGGGCGGCTCGGCGAGGAGCCGCACGTCCCGGCAGCCGGCTTCGCCAAGATCGATGGCGGCCAGACGCGCGATGGCGGGCTCCTCGGCCACCAGCAGGACCGTCTGGCCCGCGCCGGCGGCGGCCGCGCCGAGGCGTGGCCGGATCGACCAGATGGCGCCGGCGATATGGCCTTGGCGATAGGCGAGGCTCGACCGCAAATCGATGATGCTGAGGTCGCCGCGCGCCAGCGCTTGCCCGGCCTCGCCGGCCGCAAGCGCGCCGGGCTCAGCGCCGGCAGGCAGCACGGCTCGGGGGCGCTGCCAATTAAAGCTGCGGGCGGCCGCGGCGCCGCCCTCGAGCACCGAGGCCTCGTGTCCGCTCTGGCGCAACCAACCGGCGAGGACGGGGGCGCGCACGCCCTCATCGTCGATCAGCAGGAGCCGCGCGCCTTTGACGCCGACCCACTGGTCCGTCGCCTGGATCAGCTGGCCGCCCGGCGCACTGGCAAAGCCCGGCACCGCGGCAGCGGCAAACTCTTCGGGACGGCGCACGTCGAGACAGTAGGTGGTGCGGCTGTCCTCGCCGAGCCAGGCCTGCGCGGCCGCCGCGGCCACGATTTGGACGCCGAGCCTTTGCGCCTGAGCGCGTGCGCGCGCACTGAGTTGGGCGACGTCCTGTTCGCGTAACGGCGCATCGCCACGACGATTGGCGCCGTGTTCGAGCGGCAAGCCGGCCAGAAACCAGCCTTGCGTGCCGTTCTCGAGCGCGTAGACGGGATTGGGAACGCCGAAATCAATCAGCATTTGCGCGCCGATGATCGAGCGGGTGCGGCCAGCACAATTGACGATGATCGTCGTGTTTGGATCGGGGACGATTTCGTGGATGCGCAAAGGCAGTTCGCCGTTGGGGCAGCAAATGCCGCCCGGAATGTTCATTTTGCTGTATTCGGCGAAGGGCCGGCCGTCGACGATGACGAGGTTTTGCTTGGCCTCGCGCATGGCCGCGACTTGCGCGGCGGAGAGGCGGGGAGTATGGCGCGCCACTTCCACGAGTTCGCCGAAGGTCTTGCTCGGCACATTGACGCCGGCATAGAGCGCGTAGCCGGCGGCCCGCCAGGCAGCGATGCCGCCCGCCAGCACCGCCACGTTGCTGTAGCCGAGCGCCTCGGCGCGCAGCGCTGCGCGTTCCGCCACGCCGTCGCCGCCATCGCACAGCACCAGGCGGACGCTGGCGTTTGGTACCAGCTCCGGCAGGCCGAGCTCGAAGCGGCTGTAGGCGAGAGGCACGGCAAAAAACGGGTGCCCTTCACCGAATTGCCCGTGCTCGCGCACGTCGATGAGGGCAATTTCACGGCCATCCGAGAGCGCTCCCTTGAGCGTCGGTGCGTCAATCTTAGCCGCCATGGTGCGGTCCCTTCAGGCAAACGCTGCAAACAACTCCTCAAACGCCCGCATCTGGTTGCCGGCGACCGAGGAGGGCACCACGATCGGCATGGCAATGCCCGCGGCGCGCCAGCCTTCCAGGCCATCGCGCACGCGCGCGGGCGTCCCGAACAGGGTGCAGTCGGCAAGCCAGGCATCGCTCAGATATTTGGGAACGTCCTCGAGCCGCCGTTCGGCGATCGCCCTGTCGATGGCCCCCATTTCCTCGACGTAGCCGGCCTCCTTCCAATAATTGCGGTAGTTGGCAAGCAAGGCATAGCGGCTGAGCGTCTTGCGGTTGGTTGCCTTGGCCGCTTCGATATCCTCGCTGATGCAGGTCGGGATCATGTTGGCGATCAGAAAGCCGGGATCGCTCAGCTTGGCGGCGGCAATCACCGCCAGGGAGGCGGGCATGTGGGAACGGGCGCCGTTGGCAAATACCACGCCGTTGCCGATCTCGCCGGCGAGCGCGACCATGCGTTGGCGCAAGGCAGCAAGCATGATCGGCGGCAGATCGCCGATGCCGGCATGCGCCTTGAGCTCGGCGACGAAGCGGGCGACATCGCCAATGGGCTTGCCGGCCGCCGCGCCCATGCGCGCCTGCGTCGGCGCGTGACTGACGCCGATGCCGAGGCGGAAGCGGCCTCCCGAGATCTCGTGCATGAAGGCGGCGCTTTGCGCGAAGTCGCCCACCGTGCGGGCATAGATGGGCGCGATCGAACTGGCGAACAGGATATGCTTGGTGACGTGGCAGAGCGCCTCGCACAGCGACATGTTGGCAAACAGGCTCGGCGCAAAAATCGCCGGGAACCCCCGCCGTTCGATCTCGCCTGCCAGCTCGAGCGTCGCCCGCCGCCGGCCGGGCACGGCAACCAGGCTCACCGCCGGCAGCCCTTGCCGCATCGCCTTCTCCTTTTGCTCTTGGCCAACCTCGAGCGCGCGCCTCAGGGCAGGCGCGCAAGTTTCTGCAGTGAACGGATCGTCTTGGGTTGCGGGGTATCCGGGAAGCTGGTCTTCCAGTTCGTATAAGAGACCTCGCCAACGTAGATGTCGCCCCTGGAATCGAGGGCCAGTCCGTGCGGCGCCAGGAACTTGCCGGGCTCGAGGCCGGGGCCGTCCTTGCCGCCCAGGCGCGCCAGCAGTTTGCCCTCGGCGTCGACGATCGACAACCGCGGTCCTAGGTTGGGCGCCTTCAAGTTGACGGGCATGCCGGGGCCCAATTCGCCGATCACGAAGGTCGGCGCCTTGCCGCGGCAGCAGAACAGGCCGCAGGGTCGATGCAGGTTGTTCCACTGCGTTTCATACTTGCCGTTGCCGTCGAACACCTGCACGCGATGGTTCTCGCGGTCGGCGACGTAGACCCAGCCTGCGTCGTCGGTGGCGATATTGTGGGCGATATTGAATTGCCCAGGTTCACTGCCGGATTCGCCCCACGACATGATGAGCTTGCCCGCGGGCGAGAATTTGTGCACGCGCGCGTTGCCGTAGCCGTCGGAAACGTAGATTTCGCCCTTGGGCGACAGCGCCGTGTGCGTGCAACGGTGAAACGGTTCCCCGCTCATGAACGGGGCGGGCTTGCCGGGGATGCCGATCGTCAACTCCACCTTGCCGGCGCTGGTGCAGCGCCGCACCGTATGGTCCCCATCATCGGTCAGGTAGAGCACATCGTTTTTGTCGATGTCGAGACCGTGCGCGCGCTCAAATACGCCCTCGCCCCAGGAGCGCAGGAAGTTGCCGTCGCGATCGAACACGATGACCGGGTGCTCGCCGCGATTGAAGACATAGACCTGATCCTTGCTGTCGACGCCGACGGCGGCAACGTCCTTGAAGCTCCAGCCGTCGGGCAGCTTGGCCCAGTTCTCCACCACGCGATAGCGATGCTCGCCGCTGCCCAAGATCACTGACATCGAGCGCCTCCCTGCTTTTATCTGTGTGCCCGGCGACTGTACCGTCACCGCGCCGCCGGTGCATCATGGGATTTCGCACGTCAGCACTGCCGGCGGCTAGAGGCTTGACGCCGCTGCCGGCAAAACGCAAAGGTCATGGGCGCAGGCGACCGGTGTCGGCGCAAGCCCATTGCCGAGGGAGAAGCGACATGGCGGCAGCCACGGCGGATCGAGCCCCGCGCAACACCGCTCAGATCGTGATCGAACGGCTGATCGCGCATGGCATCGATACGCTGTATTGCCTGCCCGGCGTGCAGAACGATCCCTTCTTCGATGCCCTGTTCGCCGAGACCAACCGCCTGCGTCCGATCCATACGCGCCACGAACAAGGTGCCGCCTATATGGCGCTCGGGGCGGCGATGGCCACCGGCAAACCGGCGGCTTATTGCGTCGTGCCGGGTCCGGGCTTTCTCAACACATCGGCGGCATTATCGCAGGCCTATGGCAACAACGCTCCGGTGCTCGCCGTCTGCGGCCAGATCCCGCTCGCCTATGTCAATCGCGACACCGGCTTCCTGCACGACATTCCCGATCAGCTCGGCATTATGCAGCGGCTGACCAAGTGGTCGGCCCGGATCTGCGCTCCACACGAGGCCGCGGCGCTGACCGATGAGGCCTTCCGCCAGATGCTGGCCGGGCGCCCGCGGCC
Organism: uncultured Alphaproteobacteria bacterium; assembly: GCA_963775835.1. Lineage (GTDB taxonomy): Bacteria > Pseudomonadota > Alphaproteobacteria > Rhizobiales > Hyphomicrobiaceae > AWTP1-13. The sequence continues at coordinate 574,567 of CAVZKV010000002.1, forward strand.
GGCGGCGCTCGAATGCCCGCTCGATGTCTGGGGCAGGGCCGCGACGCTGGCGATGCCCGGCCTGCCCGCGCCGTTGCCCCCGCCGCAGCCCGACGACGATGCCATCGCCGCCGCCGCCAAGGCGCTGGGCCAGTCCGAGCGCCCCCTGATCGTCGTCGGCGGCGGTGCCTTGGGCGCCAGCCGGGAGGTGACCCTGCTGGCGGAAATGCTGGAGGCGCCGGTCGTCGCCTATCGCATGGGGCACGGCGTCATCGACGCCCGCCACGAGCTGAGCCTACCGTTTCCCGCCGGGCACAAGCTGTGGCCCGAGGTCGACGTCGTAATCGGTATCGGTACGCGGCTGCATTCGCAATACACGGGCTGGGGTGTCGACGACACGCTTAAATTGATCCGGGTCGAGATCGATCCGCAGGAGATGGTGCGGCACGGCCGCCCCACGCTGCCGCTGCTCGGCGATGCTCAAGCGGTGGTGCGACGCTTGCTCGACGCCATCCCCAAACACAACCGCAAGCGCGGCGATTTCAAGGATACCGTCGCCGCCTTGAAGGCGCAGACGCGGGTGGCGTTTTCGAAGCTGCAGCCGCAGCTGGCGTACCTGGAGGCGATTCGCGCCGAATTGCCGGAGGATGGCATCTTCGTCGATGAGTTCACGCAGGTGGGCTACGTGAGCCGGCTTGCTTATCCGGTATACACCCCGCGCACCTACCTGACGCTCGGCTATCAGGGCGCCCTCGGTATGGGCTTCCCGACGGCGCTCGGGGCCAAGATCGCCCGGCCCGATGTGCCCGTGGTTTCGGTAAATGGTGATGGCGGGTTCATGTTCAACGTGCAGGAGCTCGCGACGGCCGTGCAGTTTCGCATCCCCGTGGTTAGCATCGTCTTCAATGACAATGCCTACGGCAACGTGCGACGCATGCAGCAGGACCTCTACGGTGGGCGGCTGATCGCCAGCGAGCTCACGAACCCCGATTTTGTCCGCCTGGCGGAAAGCTTCGGTGCCGTGGCGTTGCGCGCCTCCTCGCCGGCGGAGTTGCGCGTTCAGCTGCGCCGCGGCATGAAGGAGGCCGGGCCGGTGTTGATCGAGGTGCCGATCGGTGAGACGCCGGCGCCGTGGGAGTTCATTCAGCTACCGCGCGTGCGGCCGCCTCGCCGCGCGCGGCAAGCATGAGGCGGATGCAAATGACGAGCCGACCGCCACCCCGTCGCCTGCAGGCGAGCTGCCATTGCGGCAACATTCGTGTCGTCTTCGACTGGCCGGGTGCCTGGCCCGCCATCCCGGTGCGAGCCTGCGGTTGTGGCTTGTGCACGCGGCACGGCGCCCGTTGGACCTCGCATCCGGACGGCGCCTTCCGGCTCGCGATTGGCGATCCTGCGTTGACCACCTGCTATCGCTTCGGCAGCAAAAGCGCGGATTTTCACGTGTGCGCGCGCTGCGGCGCCATCCCGATCGTGACCTCGCTGATCGAGGGCAGGCGCTATGCCGTCCTCAACGCCAATACCTTCGACGTCGAGCGCTCGCAGTTCGTCGAGACCGCGACCAACTTCGAGGGCGAGACGCTGCCCGAGCGCCTGGCGCGGCGGCAAGGAAACTGGATGCCGGAGGCGGGCCAGGAGTGGCCCAGCTAGCCGGCGTGGCGCGTGCGCCGCGGCGCTGTCCTGGCGGCGATAAGGGAACGGGCGCCGTTGCTGCCAGCGAAGTTTTCGCGGTACTTACCGGGCGTCATACCGGTGGCGCGCTTGAACAGCCCGCGAAAGAAGGCGGCATCCTCGTAGCCGACGGCGGTGTTGACGACCTGCACCGAGCGGGCCCCGCCCTCGAGCATTTCCTTGGCGACCGACACCCCTCTAGGCCTGCTGCGCGGGCCGCCGCCCAGCGCGCGCGTCGGCCGGGCGGCGGGTTTGCTTTTAGCGTGCCGTCGTAGGATCAATGATGCCCGAGATTTCCGTTACCTTGCTGGCGGGGAAGCCGCTGAGCTTGGCGTGCTCGTGCACGGCGGCCTCGCTCTCGGCCAGGTAGACGCAGAAGGTCTTGTTGTCGGCGACGTAGGACTGGATCCACTGGGTCTTGCCGGCCAGTTTGGCGAGCGCGGCGTTGGACTGCTGCGCTGCGCCTTCGAGCTCAGCACCCGTCAAGCTGCCGACGCCCGGGATTTCGCGCTCGATGACATACCGCTTCATGACAACCTCCCTTTTGTTGGCGGTTTTTGATGCGGCCTGTCTAGACCGGGTGCGGCAAGCGTGGCCAGTGGCGGAACTGACATTGAACATAGGTGAAAACGACAGAGGCGAAAAAGCGCCCGCCGCCGCCCGAGCCGGCGAAATTTTCGCGAGGGGCAGCAGACATTGCCGCTTGCATCGCTGGACATCCTCGCCGCACATTTAATCCCAGCGTTATCCCGGGCGTTCGCGCGCTTGGGATCGGCATTGGCAGGCAAGCTAGCAGGTGTGTGGACATGGCTCGCATTTTTGCCACGGCAATCGTGGCGGTCGCACTATCGCTCGCCTCACCCCGCCTCGCCGGCGCCGAGGTGGCCGACGTCAAGCTCGCCCTGCAGAACGGCTCCAACTATCTGCCGCTGATCGTGATGCAGAGCCAAAAGCTGGTGGAGAAGCACCTGGCGGCCAAGGGGCTGGCCGGCACGACGGTGACCTGGGCGAAGCTGGCGGGCCCGTCCGCCATCATCGATTCCTTCCTGGCGGGTGCCGTGCATTTCTCCGGACAGGGCGTGCCGTCGACCGCGCTGATTTGGGATCGCACGCGCAACGGCATCGCCGCCAAGGCGATATCGGCCATGGTTGCCTCCAACATCTGGCTGATGACGCGCAAGCCGGAACTGAAATCTCTGCGCGATCTGACGGACAAGGACCGGATCGCCTTGCCGTCGATCAAGACCTCGGCCCAGGCGCTGTTCCTGTGGACGGCGGCGGAGAAGGAATTCGGGCCGGGTCAATGGGGCAAGCTCGACCACCTGACGGTGTCGCTACCCCATCCCGACGCCATGGCCGCCGTGCTCAATCCCGGCGGTGAAATCACCGTGCACGCGGCGACATCGCCCTACGCCGATCTGGAAAAGAAAGCCGGGCTCAACGTGATTACCGATCTTTATGCCGTGGAGGGCGGTGCGGTGACCGGCCTCAATTTCGTCTCCACCGAGCAGTTCCGCCAGGCAAACCCGCTAACCTTTGAGGCCGTGGTGGCCGCGTTTGACGAAGCCATCGACTGGGTCAACGCCGACAAACCGCGCGCGGCGCAGTTCTACCTCGACGCCACGAAGGAAAAGATCGCGCTCGAGGCTCTGACCAAGATCCTGATGGCGCCCGACTATATCTTCGGCAAGACGCCGCACCGCGTCGGCGCGGCCATCGAAATCATGCACAAGGCGGGAATTCTCAAGACCAAGCCGCAGTCATGGAAGGAGATGTACTTCCCCGAGGCCCACGCCTTGCCCGGCGACTAGGCAGGTCGCGGTCGCAGGCGGGCGGGAGGCGTGGGCCACGGCCCGCCAAAGCGAGTGGGCTTAGCTGCCCTCCCGATCGTGCAGCAGCGCAAAGAAGTAGTCCTTCCAGCTTTTCGGCATCGGCTTGATGAAACCCGCCTTTGCCATGTACTCGGCGTAGACCATGGTGCGCACCGGCGCGGCTTGGAAAATCGCGCCGGGCTGTTTCAAGAGCTGCTCGACTTCCTCGGCCGTGGCGCGTTCCTTGACCATGGCCAGATAGGTTTGGGCGGACCCTTTGGGGTCGTTCTTGATCATGCCGACCGCCTCTTCGTAGGCGGCGAGAAAGACGCGCACCGTTTTTGGGTTCTCCTCATAGAATTTGGTGGTGGCGTAGGCCAGCGCCACATGACAATCGCCGCCCAGCGCGTCACGCGATTCGAGCACGACATGAATGCCCGGGCTCTTGAGGGCAATTTCTTGAAATGGCGAGGAGGCAAAATGGCTCGTCACTTCATGCTGAGGATTGAGGAGCGCCGTCAGCGCGTCGGGATGGCCCATCGTTACCTGATTGGAGAGCAGCTTCTCGTTGGCCTTGTCGTCAGCGTAGGCCTTTTGTAGGGCGATGCCGAGGGTGATGGCCTGGATCGACTGGCGCACGGTCGGCACGGCGATACGATCGCTTGGCGTATAGTCCTTGATGGTTTTGATGTTTGGGTTGCGCGTGACCAGCTTGAAGGGCAGGCCGCTGACACCAGTGATGGCTTTGATGTCGCCGTTCGTCTTGCCCCAAAGCAAGAGCATATTGGTGACGCCGCTGGTGGTGATGTGCACGCTCCCGGACAACAGGGCGTCGTTGTTGGCACCCCCGCTCATGATCGTCACCCAGGAGGCCTTGAGATCGGGAAGGCCCGCCCGGCTGGCGTGCTTTTCCACGAGCTTGTGCTGCTCCATCAGCAGCATGGGCGTAAACAGCAAGCCCGGCTGCTTGGTGATCTTGATTTCGTTGATCTCGGCTGTTGCCGTGCCGGTCGTCAGTGCCAGCGCACCGAGCAGGAGCGCTTTCGGCCAAAGCCTGCCAAGCATTGATCAACCTCCTCCACTCACGTCGAGCACGTGACGCCCGACGGCTACCTTGCTGACAACTTGTGCCGAAGGCAAGGACGAGAGCTGGTTCAAGCGGCCCAGCTTGGTTTCCAGCCGAGCCAGTCCACGATCGCCCGGCCCATGATGAGTTCGAGATCGACGGCGGGTAGCCAGGGCTGATGTTCGGTGAAATGCGTGATGCATTGCCGCCAGCTACAGGCCATGCGCGTGATGTCGGTACCCCAGAACATGCGCTTCGGCCCGAAGGCGTCATAGACCGCGCGATAGTGCGGTGTGAGGCTTTTGAACGGATAGCCGTCGGTCACATACTGCGGGCCCCCGGTTACCTTGACGGCGATGTTGGAGTATTTGGCCAAGGCTACGACCTGGGGCATGGTAACGAAGGCCGCGGCATCCTTATTGCCGCGCGCCACGCCGAAATGATCGATCACGAGACGCAAGCCCGGGTGCCGACCGGCGATTTGACCAAGCAAGGGCAGGAACTCCCCCGCGAGCAGCGCGATCGGCAGGCCAAGGCGCTCCGCCGCCGGCCACAGCCAGTCCATCGTGCCGTCCGTGGGCCAGGATTTCATGTGCGGCTGCAGGAAGGTATAGCGCAGTCCCAGCATGCCGGGCTGTTGGCGCCAAGTCTCGATCTCGCCACGCTGCTCGGGGCGATCGAGCGGAATGCGGCCGAGGATCGCGAACCGGTCGGGATGAAGGCGCGCGGCCTCGACCGCCTGGGCGTTGGCCGCCGGATCCCAACTCGGCGGATGCAAGATCGCGCCGGCAACGCCGGCTGCATCCATGTCCGCCAAGGCCGCATCGAGCGTATAGGGCTGCGTGCGGTGTGGTGGCACCACGACGCCCTGGCGCCACAGATGGATCTGCGCGTCGATGATCCGCATGGCCGGCCCTAGCCTCTGAACTGCCGCCGGTCGCCGGCGCGCAACCACAGGCGCATGAGGTGGCGACGCTTCTCCGGCTCGGTGAAATCCTCATAAGGCGTGCGGCCGTGCACGATGCTGCGATTATTCAGGATTTGGATTTGGCCAGGTTCTATCCAGAAGTCATGTCGATGCGCCGGATCGGTCAGGAAATTGTTCAAGAGTTCGACCGCATCGGCGCCCGCCTGGTCGAGCACACGACCGGTCTTCTGGTAGCCGCGTCGGATGACGCGCACGTTGAAACGGATCCTGAGGCCGCTCGTCTCGGCGGCGAAGATCGGATACCAGTTGCTGGCGTCGGGAGCCTGGTATTCCTGCTTGTCGCGATAGAAGGGTTGATAGAGCCGCTCCAGCAGGTGCGGGTGCTTGCTCAGGAAATAATTGTGGGCGGCGTAAGCGCTCGCTAACGAGCTCATGCCGCCGAATTTGGCTGTCTGCAAGCACAGCAAACAGACGTAGTTGGCCGGTGCCTCGCCCATCGAGCTGTCATTGTGCATATCGAGGCCTTCGGGCGTCAGCGCCGCCCGCGTATCGGCGTTGTAGCCTTGGCCGTCCCAGCGCACGTCGTAGATCATCGTGCCCTTCCATTCCTGGGCGACGGGGACCTCGAGCAGGCTGGCGAGCAGCCAATAGACGTCGATCACGTCCTGCCTGCTCCAGCGTTCGATCGGGAGGCGATCCAAAATAACGAAGCCGAGGCCGCTATCGAGGCGGTCGCGTGCGCCCGCGAGCAGGTTGCGGCAGGCGTCCATGCGGAAATGCTCCGGCTGCAGCACCAGCGTCGGCACCGGGGCTTTCTTCTGCTCGGCGACGATGGCCTCGAGTTCGGCCATGCATTCGGCCGGGAGCACAATCTTAAAGTCGGCCTCGACGAGATCGGGACCGTGCCAGGCCCGCGGAGCGGGCACTAGCTCTGTGAGAATTGTGGGATCGGAAAGCCTCGCCTCGGCTTGCATGCCTTCAATCCTCCAAACGCGCGGTTCTTGCCTGCGCGGCCGCGGGCAAACGGGCTCAGTGGCCGCCGGCACCGCGTGGCTCAATCAGTCCAGCCGGAAACCCTTACCTCGCACGAACGCGCCCCAGTCGGCCCGCTCGGGGCTAGCATACTGGCGCACCTTGTCTTCCGACCAGCCGTAGAATTCCGCCTCGCCGAACCTTTCCACGCTCCGCTGGGACCTGATGGGCTGTGCGGCGTGGCGGCGACGATCGTAGGCGTCGACGGCCTCCTGGATGCCGGTTTCATCGAAGCGGTTGCGATGCACCGTACGCGCCAGCGGCAGGCGCAGGCTGATGCGGGCGTCGCGGCTTGGCCAGCCCAGCCCTAGCCCCGCGACCGGGAACACATGCTCGGGCAAGCCCAGCAGGTCCGACACCTCTTGCGCGTGATTGCGGATGGCGCTGATGGGGGCACAGCCGAGCCCCGCCGCTTCAGCGGCGATGACGAACGCAGAGAGCGCGATGCCGGCGTCGAGCGCGGCATTGAAAAAGACATCCAGATGATCGTTGGCGAACGGTTGGCCGCGCCAGGCATGCAGCTGGCGTTGCCGGCGGTTGTTGGCGCAGAAGACGAGCAGCGCCGGGGCGCCGGGAATCCAGGTCTGGGCGAGGCTTCCCGTCGCCAGCAGCTGGTCGATGGCGTGCCGAATCTGGTGGTCCTCGACGATGATGATGTCGCGCTGCTGCAGGTCGCTCTTGCTGGGCGAGGAAAGGGCAAGCGCGCAAAGGATTTCGATCAGCTCGGGCGCCACCTTGCGGTCGGTGAAGGCGCGACAGGAGCCGCGCGTTGCCAGATCCTGCCAGGTCTGCGGCCATGGCTGAGGCCCGTCGGGGTCGGCGAGGGGGGCAACTGGCGCGCCGAACCGGTGCTCGAGCGCCGCGCCTATGCGTAATTTGGTGTCATCCATGCTGCGTGCTCGCTGAAGCGTGTTGAAGAGGTGCTGACTTGAAGCGGTGTTGACTTGAAGCGATGTTGGCTTGACGACGGGCTGACTTGACGCGGGATCGGACGAACGTGCTGCGCGTGCCTTAGCGTCTGGCTTCGGCCAGCTCGGCAATGCCTGCCAGCGCCTCGTTGGAGAGCGGCAGCTCGATCGGCTCGTTGCGCTCGGCCGAAAGATCGGCGGCGCAGTAGACCTCCATCACCGTGCGAGCGCTTTCGGGTGTGACCATCACCGGCCTGTCGAGCAGGATCGATTCGAGAAAATGCAGCGTTTCCGGCCCCATCTGTCCGGCGAAGACATGATCAACCTGCTCGCCGGGCATGGTCGACATGGGAAACTGCGTACCGTGCGCCACCGTAGCCAGCCAGTTGTCGCGCTGCGTATCGTCGAGGAACAGCGAACCTTCCGTGCCGGTGATCTCGATCCAGGTGGCGCAGTAGTTGGGATAGCCCGGCGGTAGGTTCCAGCCGCCACCGATGGCCACTAACACGCCGTTGTCCATCGTCACCGTCGTCCACATGATGTCGTAGGAGCCGTTGACCGGCTGCATGTAGCCGTAGGCTCCCTGCGAATAGACGCGCACCGGCTTGGCCGGCTCCAGCAGCCAGAAGACAAAGTCGAGGTCGTGGGTGGATTCCATCGCCGCCGGCGATAGCCGTACGCGCGACGCAATCTTCTTGCCGAGGTTGCGGGAGAGATGCCGGCTGACCATGACGCTCACCGGTTTGCCCAGCGTTGCGTCGGCGAGCTTCTTCTTGGCGTAGGCGATCTTGCTATTAAAGCGTTGCGAGTAGCCGATCGTGAATTTGAGATTGCCGCGCCGGGCCAGCTGGATCAGCTCGTCGGCTTCGTAGAGGGTGAGCGCAATGGGTTTTTCCAGTAAGACGTGCTTGCCGGCCCGCAGGCAGTCCCGCGCGATCGGATAGTGCGTTCCTTCCGGCGTGGTCGAGATGTAGACCGCCTCGATGCTGGGATTGGCAATAATGTCGCGGTAGTCGAGCGTGGCGCTGGCAGCGTTGGTGAGCTTTGCAATCTCGGCCAGACGGTCGGGCCGGATCTCGCACACATGCAGCTTGTCGACCAACGCCGAGCGCGCCAGGGTCTCCGCGCGGATGCCGCCGCACCACCCCGTGCCGATCACGGCTACTTCGATTTGCTTCATCGCCTCCTCCTTGGCCGCTGGCGAGTTAGCCGCTGCGCGCAGCGCTTGTCCAGCGCGCCCAATCGGCCATGCGAGCCGGCAACAGGGGCGGCTGACGCCGTTGCGGGGCCTCTTGCCGTCGGCCGCTCGCTGGCCCCCCCGCGATTTTTGCCGACAAGAAAGGGGTTCGTTCCGGGCGCCGCACCCGGGCGCAGCGGGCCGGCACGCAAGTTTGGCCTCCTTGACCAGCCTTTGTTGGCATCAGTAGCATTCCCCGGGTGTCGCGGAACCGCTAAGACAATAGCCAAAGATATCAGGGAGGACGCATGGACAGGCGCAGGTTCCTTGCTGGCGGGGCGGCCGCGGCCCTCGCGTCGAGCGCTGCCGGCGCGCAAGAGACTTACCCAACCCGGCCCATCACGATCATCAATCCCTTTCCCCCGGGCGGTGCCGCCGACGTGGTGGCCCGACCGTTTGCAGCCGTCCTAGAGCCGATCCTAAAGCAGCCGGTCGTGATCGAGACCAAGGCTGGCGCCGCCGGCCAGGTCGGCGCCCAGTTTGCCGCCAGTGCGGCCCCGGACGGCTACACGCTGCTCGTGCACATCGTTTCGATTTCCGGGTTCGCCGAGGTGGACAAGGTGTTTGGTCGGCAGCCCAAGTTCACGCGCGCCGACTTCGTCCCCATCGCGCGCTTCACCGAGGGGCCCATGGTGCTCCTGGTCAATGAGCAAACGCCCTATAAGAGTTTGCAGGAATTGGTCGATGACGCCAAGAAACGGCCGAACCAGATCATCTTCAGCTCGTCGGGGCTCTATGGTGCCCTGCATCTGCCAACCGCGCTGTTTACCAAGGCGGCCGGCATTGAAATGCGGCACCTGCCGACCAACGGTGGCGGCCCGGCGCTTACCGCCCTGTTAGGCAACAACGCGCAAGTGCTCGTATCTTCAGTGGCCGCCGCCAATGCCCACATCAAGGCCGGCAAGGCGCGCGCATTGGCCTCATTTTCGGGCAAGCGCGTGCAAGCGCTACCGGAGGTGCCGACCCTCAAGGAATTGGGGTTTGACGTCGAGTTCTCCCTCTGGGTCGGCCTGTTTGCCCCCAAGGGCACGCCCGATGCGATCATCGCCAAACTGCGCGAAGACGCCAAGAAAGCGGCGGCCACCGAGCAATTTGCCAAGGCGATCGACAACATCGGCGACGTGCTGGCCTACCAAGACCAGCCGGAGTTCGCAAAGTTCTGGGATGAGGACGCCAGGCGGGTCGAAGACGCGGTACGATCGATCGGCAAAGTTTAAGGCAACGGGATCGGCAAGCCAAAGCGACGAGGAAGGCGCATGCAGGTGCGCAGGGACCATGTTGCGGGCGCGGTGATACTCGCCGCCGGCGTGCTGGTGTTGGCGGCAAGCACGGATTTGCCGTTCGGCACGCTTGCCTCCCCCGGCGCCGGCATGTTGCCGACCGTGGTGATCGTGCTGATGCTGGCTTTTGCGCTGCTGCTGTTGCTCGGCGCCGGCGCCAGCCCGCCGATTGACGCCATCGATTGGACGGATGCCGCCCATGCCTTGCGCGTGATTGGCGTCACCGCGGCGGCGGTCGCCCTTTATATTCCGCTTGGCTTTATCGCCAGCATCGCACTGTTGCTGTTTGTTCTCACCTTCGTGGTAGAGCGCAAGCCCTTCATTAATGCGCTGGCCTTCAGCGGCGGCGCCACGCTATTGGCCTACCTGGTGTTTGGCACGCTACTCAATGCGCCGCTACCGCGCGGCTTCTGGCACTAACCCATGGAAGCGACCCTCGACAGCCTGGCTCTGGGCTTCTCGGTAGCCTTTCGGCCCGACGTGCTGCTTTATGCCTTCCTCGGCTGCCTGGTGGGCACACTCGTGGGCGTTTTGCCGGGCATCGGCCCGCTGGCCGGCATCTCCATTCTGTTGCCCGTCACCTTTGGTCTCGACGCCACCAAGGCCATCGTCATGCTGGCTGGCATCTACTATGGCTCCCAGTACGGGGGCTCGACCACGTCGATCCTGATGCGCATTCCGGGCGAGGCGTCATCGGTGATGACCTGCGTCGACGGCTACGCCATGGCCAAGCGCGGGCGCGCGGGGGCGGCATTGACCATTGCCGCGGTGGGCTCCTTTGTCGCCGGGACGATGGGCGTGATCCTGTTGACGGTGGTTGCGCCGCCGATCGCCAAATTCGCCCTGGCCTTCGGGCCGCCGGAGTACACCGCCCTGCTCGTGCTCGGCCTTGTCTTCCTCGCCTACATGTCCTCCACCGGCTTGCCGCGCACGCTGCTGATGGCCGCCCTGGGGCTGCTGCTCGGCTGCATCGGCATCGATGTGATGACCGGACACTTTCGCTACAGCTTTGATATCAAGGAGCTGGGCGATGGCATCGGTATCGTCCCGGTTGCCGTCGGTCTGTTCGGTTTGGGCGAAATACTGTCGACGCCGAGCAAGACGGTGACCGAAAAGGTGGTGCCACCGCGGCTTGCCGAGCTCCTGCCCAACCGCACCGAGTGGCGCCAATCGGTGGGGCCGATCGCGCGCGGATCGGTGTTGGGCTTTCTGGTCGGCATCGTGCCGGGCTCCGCCCACATTATCGCGAGCTTCCTGTCCTACGCCCTGGAAAAGCGGATCTCCAAGACGCCCGAGGAATTCGGCAAGGGGGCGGTGGCCGGCGTCGCCGGTCCGGAATCGGCAAACAACTCGGCATCGACCGGGGCGTTCGTGCCGATGTTGGCGCTCGGTCTGCCCACCGGACCGGTGACGGCGGTGCTGATGGCGGCCCTGCTGATCCACGGCGTGCCACCCGGTCCCATGCTCGTCAATGAGCACCCGCAGGTGTTTTGGGGGTTCATCGCCTCCATGTATGTCGGCAATCTAATGCTGCTTGCCCTCAATCTGCCCTTGGTTGGTGTGTTCGTGACCGTGCTGCGCATCCCCTACGCCTATCTTTACCCGCTCATTATCATGTTCTGCATTATCGGCGTCTATGAGGTGAACCACTCGATCGTCGACGTCTGGATCATGCTGATCATGGGTGTAGTCGGCTACCTGTTACGCAAGTTTGACTTCGACCCAGCACCGCTGGTGCTGGGGCTGGTAATCGCACCGATCTTCGAACTCAGCTTGCGGCAGTCTCTGATCATGTCGAACGGCAACTGGCTGGTCTTCGTGGAGCGGCCGATCGCCCTGGTGCTGCTCATCGTCTGCGCCCTGCTGCTCAGCTTGTCCGCTCTGTCGCTGTTGCCGAAACGCCGCGACTGGCGCGCCAGGCTGGCGCAGGCAGAAGCGGGCGATGGCACCGATCGGGGCTGAGCGGCGGCGCGCGCCGACCTAGTCCGCGCGGTCGTCGCCGGCGTGGCCGCGCTTGGGCACCAGCACCGTGCGGCTGAAAGTCATGAACACCGTGCCGTCGGCCTTCTTGCCGGTCGTGCGCACCTCGACGATGCCCTGCGTCGGGCGGCTTGCCGATAAGCGCTTGGAAAGCACCTCGGTTTCCGCGTAGATGGTGTCGCCGATGAAAACCGGTGCCGTCAGTTTGATATCCGTCCAACCCAGATTGGCGATCGCCTTCTGGCTGACGTCGCTGACGCTCATGCCGACCACGATCGACAGGGTGAGACAGCTGTTCACCACCCGCGCGCCGAATTCCGACTTGGCCGCGTAGTTGGCGTCAAAGTGCAGGGGATGCTGGTTCATCGTGAGCAGCGTAAACCAGGTATTGTCGGCCTCGCTGATGGTGCGCCCGGGCCGGTGTTCGTAGATCTCACCGACGGCGAAGTCCTCAAAGTAACGCCCGTGGCTCTCCCGCCATCGGTTGGCGGTCACCGGCTTCGCCGTTGCAATCATGCTTCACGCCTTTGTTGTCGTTCCGCCAAGCCAAGGCTACCTTGGGCCCGTCCAACGCCATTGTTGGCTGCAACATTGCATCGCCGGCGCGCCGGGAGGAAGGCCCAGATGATTTATGAACTGAGAACCTACACCTTGAAAGCGGGAACGCTTGGGGAAGTGGTCAAGGCGGCATCCACCGTTTCCCGCGATATCCGCGGGGACGACTACGGCAAGCTCGAAGGCTACTGGATGACGGAAATTGGCCCGCTCAACCAGGTCATGCATCTGTGGAGCTACAGCGATCTCAACGAGCGGGCGCGCCTGCGCGCCGAACTTGGCAAGAATGCGCGCTGGAACGGCGAGTATATCCCCCTGATCCGCCCGAACCTGGTGCGCCAGGACATCCGTTTGCTCAATGCCATCAAGCCGCCGCTGGCGCCGGCGAGCAAACCGAACATCTACGAGCTGCGCAATTACCGCGCCAAGCCCGGCGCCGCCAAGCAATGGCTCGATCTCTTCACCGCGGCCCTCGAACACCGCGAAAAATACTCCAAGATCGTCGGCCTGTGGCAGACCGAGGCCAGGTCAGCCCAATGAGGTGTGCCACCTGTGGGCCTATGGCGATCTTAATGCGCGCGCCGCCGCCCGCGGTGCGGCCGTGAAGGACCCAGGCTGGCAGGCCTTCCTCGGCAAGAGCGCGCCGCTGCTTGAGGAGATGCACTCAACCGTCCTGCTGCCGGCCCCCCACTCGCCTTTGCAGTAGCGGCGGCTCGGCAGGGCGCGGGCCGCTTTCCGCGCCATGAGATCGGCGCGCCGCTAGGGGCCAAGTGTTGGGGCGGGCTTCGCTAGGGCGTTGGGTCCGCCCGCACGCTGGACCGAGGCGGCCCGCGGCGCCGGGCGCCCGTCGGCGTCCGCTGCCGACCCTTGCCTGGCCCCTTGCTTGGCCCCCTTACTTGGCCCCCTTACTTGGGCCCCTACTTGGGCCCCGTGCGTGCCCCATTGCGCCGCGTACGGGGCGGCAACGGCGTCGGTCCCGGCAACGTTTCGTTAACGCGGGCATGGAAAGGTTCGCTTAACCATTGCCCTTGCGCGGCCAGGACCCTACTCGATGCCAGGCTTTTTCGACGAGCCCGCCCGTCTCACCTCGGGCCTCAATGAGGCCATCAACGATACCGGACGCATCGCCTTTTGCGGTCCGGTCGTGCTCAGCGCCATTACGGGTTACTCGATCGGCAAGGTCGAAGACGAAATCCGCCGTTTCCGCAATCCTACGGATTGTCAGCGACCGGTGGTCAAAGGCACGCATGCCCAGGAGGTCGCGGTTGCGCTGGCGCACTTCGGCTACGGCATGCAACTCATGGCAAGCTTCCTCAATCGTCCGCGCAAGGAGCGGCCCACGCTGTGGAGCTGGATGCAAAAGCCGCGCAACGCCTGGGCGCACTACATCCTTGCCATCCACAAGGGCAAAGAGGGCCACTGGGTGCTGATCAAGGGGGTGAAGCTGTGCGACACCTTCTCGGACGGGCGCTGGCAGTTCGTGTGCGATGGCCCGCACCGCGGCGCGCGCATCATGGAGGTCTACGAGGTGAAAAAGACGCTCCAGTTTTGACGGCCCCGCGCCTGGCGGAGCAAGGACTTGAGGGGCCGCCGCCCCGGGCGCGTCCCCCACGGGCTCGGCAAGCGACGGGGCGGATCCGTTCGGGGCTTTAGCTTTTCAGCTTGGGATCGAGCCAGTCGCGCAAGGAATCGCCGAACAGGTTGAAGGCGAACACGGCGAACGTGATGGCCACGCCCGGGAACAGGATCATCCACGGCGCGGTCTGGTAGAAATCAGCCGAGGTACCCGACAGCATCAGCCCCCAGGCCGGCGTCGGCTCGGTGACGCCGAGCCCAAGGAACGAGAGGCTTGCTTCCAGGAGGATGGCCTGCGCCATCGAGGCCGACACCATGATGAGGTAGGGTGCCACGATATTGGGAACGATGTGCCGCAGAATGATGCGGCTGTGGCCGAAACCCGCCGCCCGCGCCGCATCGATGAATGGCATGGCAACGATCGAGAGGGTCGATGCCCGCGACACCCGCGCCATGCGCGGGACGATCGGCAGCGCGATGGCGGCGATCAGGTTGAAGTCAATGCCGAAGGCCGTGCGCTTGCCGAGCACGGCTACCACCACCATGGCGAGCACGATGATCGGGAACGACAGCATGATGTCGACCACGCGCTGGATCGCGGTGTCGATGCGCCCGCTGAAGTATCCGGACGCCGCGCCGATCAGGGCCCCCACCGTGCAGCCGATGACCGCCGACAAGATTCCGACCGCCAGGGCCGTGCGCGAGCCGTAAACGATGCGGGAAAACACGTCGCGACCGTACTGGTCGGTGCCGAACCAGTGCTCGGCACTGGGTCGGCTCAGCATGGCGGTAAAATCGATCTCCTCGGGATTGTAGGGCGAGATCCAGGCCGCACCGAATGCGAACACGACATAGAGGAGGATGATGAGCAGGCCCGCCATGCCGAACGGCTGGGCCTTGATGAACTGCCAGAGCGCGTTGGGTCGCTTGGGCAGAATATCGACCGCGGCGGTGGTGGCGATCGTGGCCATGGCAAGCCCTCAGTTCAGCCGAATGCGTGGGTCGAGCCAACCGTAAAGCAGGTCGACCACCAGATTGATGAGGATGAAGCAGGTCGCGATAAAGAGTACGAGACCCTGGATCAGGTTGAAGTCGCCGCGTGCGGTCGCATCGACGAACAACTTACCGATGCCATTGATGTTGAACACCTGCTCGGTGACCACCAAGCCGCCGATTAGGAAGGCGAACTCGAGGCCGATCACGGTGACGACGGGCAACAGCGCGTTGCGCAACGCGTGGCGGCGCATAATGAGACGGGTCCACACGCCTTTGGCCTTGGCGGTGCGGATATAGTCCTCGCGCATGACCTCAAGCAGCGAGGAACGCATCATGCGTGTGGCCACGGCGGCATAGCGGTAGCCAACCGATGCGGCGGGCCAGATCGTGACCGACAGGTTGGTGATCGGGTCTTCCCAGAGCGGTACGTAGCCGATCTTGGGCAGCCAATTGAACAAGGACAACAGGCCGAGAATGATCAGCATGCCGAGCCAGAACGACGGGATCGCCAGGCCTGAGACCGCCACCACGCGCACGGAGTGGTCGATCCAAGTATCGCGATAGAGCGCCGACAGGGTGCCCAAGGGGATGGCGATCAGGATCGCGATCACCCCGGCCATAATGGCGATCTGAAAGGACACGGGCGCCCGCAGCGCGATCTCCTTGCCGACGGATTCCCCGGTCCACAGGGACTTGCCGAGGTCGAGCCGGGTGAGGCCGACCATGTAGTCGGCAAACTGCTGATAAAGCGGCTTGTCGAGCCCCAGCCGCTTACGCTCGGCCTGGATGGTTTCCTCCGACACCGCCGCCCCATCAGCCCTGAGCTTCACCACGACGACGTCGCCAGGCATGACGCGAATGAGGAAAAACACGGCAATGGCGACCCCGATCAGGGTCGGGATCACCAAAATCAGTCGGCGTATGAAATACCAGAACATGGATGGCGGCCGTTAAACGATGCCGGCGGCGGCATTATGCGCCGCCGGCGCAATTGTGTCACTGCGGATCGAGCCAGACCGTGGACAGGTCCTGCCAGAGATAATGGCTGGGGGTCATATACCAGCCGTGGATCTTCTTGTTGATGACGATGATCCGCTGCCACCACAGCAGGGGTACGTTGTAGGCCTGCGTCAGCGAGTAGCGCTCCATCTCGCGCACGATTTTGGTGCGCTCGGCCACATCGATGGTGCGGCGCTGCTTTTCGTACATGTCGTCGATCTTGGTGTCGGTATGACCGGAGTAGCCCGCTGGCGACAGCTTCTTGGTCAGGAACTTGGAAAACTGTGCCGTTGGGTCGTCCATGAAATCGGCCTGGAATTCGATGGCCACGTCGAAGTCGCCGGCCGCCACCCGTTCCTGGTAGAGCTTGGTTTCGAGCTGCTCGTGCTCGGCCGTCACGCCAATGCGGCGCCACTGGTCGACCGAATAGATCGCCGCCGGCGTGTAGGGCTCGGCCACGTTGCGGTTGAGCAGCTTGAATTTCAGGTCCTTGACCCCGGCCTGTTCGAGCAGCTTTTTCGCTGCCTCACGCGATTTGTTGATGTCCTTGGCGTAGCCGGGTAGCTTGACCAGCTCCGCCTCCGGCAGCGACATGGCATAGCCCGGTCGCATCACGCCGCCGACGAACTTCAAAATCGAGATCTTGGACAGCGCTTCCGAGCCGCCCCAGCGGTCGATCGCCATGCTCAGGGCCTGACGCACCCGCACGTCGTCGAAGGGCTTGCGCGTCGTGTTGAAGACGATCATCAAATTGTTGACCCAGGTGCCCTCGAACACACTGAGATTGTCCTTCATTTTGTCGAGCAGCTGGGCCTTTTCCTGCGGATTGCGGCCACGGAATTCTGCATCGAACTGGCCGCCGATAATGCCGGGAACAACGCCGTTCGATTTCACGAAGAACGCCTTGTAGCCGTCGAGGTAGGGTTTGCCCTTGTCATAATAGTCATCAAAACGCTTGCCGGACCAACTCGTGCCCTTGACGTGCTCGACCAACGCGAAGGGACCCGAGCCCATGATCTCGGTCTCCGGGTAGCGCGGGTTCTGTTTGAGTTTGGCGGCGCTGTAGATGCAATTGTAGGGCGAGGCGAGGGCCTCGAGCACGCCGGCCATCGGGTTCTTGAGCTTGAAGACCACCGTGGCGGGATCGGGCGCGGCGACTTCGAGATCCGAGTAGTAGGCCTTGCGGATCGACACCACACCCTGCGGCGGATTGATGATGCGGTCGTAGCTGGCCTTGATGTCCTCCGAGGTCAGCGGGCTGCCGTCGTGGAACTTCACCCCCCGGCGCAGCTTGAAGGTGTAGCTCATGCCGTCGGGCGCCACCGACCAGCTCTCAGCGAGGTCGGGAACCACCTTGGGGTAGTCCTTGCCGTCGAACTTGACGAGCAGCGAATAGTGCGGCGCGATCGGGTGGATCAGCGCAAACGTCGTGCTGCCATGGCAGTCGTAGTTCGGTGGCTCGGCAACGACGCTAAAATTGAGCGTGCCGCCCTTTTTTGGCGTTTGCGCTTGAGCAAGGCCGCCGCCCATCGCCAGTGCGAGGGTCGCTGCCGCGGCCATGCCGAGAACGGTTCGCTTCATTGCCTCTATTCCTCCGTTGTCAAATCGTGACAGGTCGTGAAAATGATCACGCGTGAATGCAGGCGACAAAATGGCCCGGACCGAGCTCCCGCGTCGCAGGTACGGCTTGTTTGCATTCGGCGGTCATCAAGGGGCAGCGCGGGTTGAAAACGCAGCCTGCGGGCGGGTTGAGTGGGCTCGGCAGCTCACCCTTGATGATCGAACGCGGCCGCGCGCGCTCGATGACCGGGTCGGGAATGGGCGCCGCGGCCAGCAGCGCCTTGGTATAGGGATGCTTGGGGTTGGCGAACAGCTCGTCGGCTGCCGCGTACTCCACGATACGCCCCAGGTACATGACGGCCACCTTCGATGAGATGTGCCGCACCACCGCCAGATCATGCGCAATGAACAGGTATGTCAAGCCCAACTTCTGCTGCAGCTCCTCCAGCAGATTGATGACCTGACCCTGAATCGAGACGTCGAGGGCCGAGACCGCCTCGTCGCAGACGATCACGTCGGGGTTGACGGCCAGCGCCCTGGCGATGCCCACGCGCTGGCGCTGGCCGCCTGACAATTCATGCGGATAACGCAGGGCCATATAGGGGAATAGCCCGACCAGCTGCAGCAGCTCCGCCACCCGGGGTTCGATCTGCGGCCTGGGCAAAATATGGTGCACGCGCATCGGCTCGGCGACGATCTGACCCACCGTCATGCGCGGATTGAGCGAGGAGTAGGGGTCCTGGAAGATGACCTGCATCTTCTTGCGCACGGCGATCATGTCGCCCCGTTTCAACCCGGCAAGGTCGACGCCTTCAAAGTTGATGGCACCGCCGGTCGGCTCGTCGAGCCGCAACACCAGGCGGCCCAGCGTCGATTTTCCGCATCCCAACTCGCCCACCAGGCCCAAGGTCTCGCCGCGCTTGATGTCGAGCGTCACGTCGTTGACGGCGCGCACGAGCCGGGAGCGCTGCAGGAAGCCGGCGCGCACGGGGAAGAATTTGCACGCATTCTTGATGCTGAGGATCGGATTCTTGTCGGGCGCCTCGTGCAACATGCGCGCGATACTATCGACGCGCGGCCCGATCGGATCGAGGGCTTCGATCTCGCGCACGCGATGACAGGCGACGAGGTGACCGCTTTCGGCCGCCTCCAGCGGCGGCACCTCCTGGCATTTGTCGATGGCAAAGCGGCAGCGCGGGCGGAAGCGGCAGCCCGAGGGCGGCGCCAGCAGATTGGGCGGCGCACCGTCGATGGTGGCTAGCTTGGCGCTGCGGCCGCGATCGAGCCTCGGCACCGCCGTCAGCAGACCGCGCGCGTAAGGGTGCAACGGTCGCGAAAACACCCGCTCCGCCGTGCCGCTTTCGACAATGCGTGCCGCATACATGACATTTACGCGATCGGCATAGCGCGCGACGATGCCGAGATTGTGGGTGATGATGATGACCGAGACGCCCAGCCGCTTCGACAGATCCTTCATCAATTCAAGGATCTGCGCCTGGATCGTCACGTCCAAGGCGGTGGTCGGTTCGTCGGCGATCAGGAGTTTGGGATTGCAGGCAAGGCCAATGGCAATCATCACGCGCTGGCGCATGCCACCGGAAAGCTGATGCGGATACTGGTTGAGCCGGCTTTCCGGATCGGTGATGCCCACCAGGTTGAGGAGCTCGATGGCGCGTGCCCGCGCGGCCGCGCCGTCCATCTGCAAATGGATGGTAAGCGGTTCCATGATCTGCAGCCCGATCTTGAGGACCGGGTTGAGCGACGTCATCGGCTCCTGGAAAATCATGGCGATTTCGCGTCCGCGAATTCGCCGCATCTCCTCGTCCGACAAGGTGAGCAATTCGCGCCCATCAAAGCGTACCGAGCCTTTGGTGATGCGCGCCGTACCGGTCGGCAACAGGCGCATGACCGCCAGCGCGGAGACCGATTTGCCCGAGCCCGATTCACCGACAATGGCCACCATCTCGCCCGGACGAACGGCGTAGCTCACATCCTCCACGGCCCGCACGGTGCCGTGCGAGGTGACGAACTGAACGTTGAGGTCCTCAATCTCGAGAAGGGGCAACACGGCGCCGGCAGCTACCGGCGTGGCCGCTGCTTGGGTAATGCTCCGACTGCCGAGGCGCGAGACAACCTCGTTACTCACCCTGCGCTATCTCCCTGCGCGAACGCCCGCTCGTTCTTGTGGCTTGCTGGCGGCGTCCGCGGCATACAGTATGCCACGTCTTTGCCTACCCTACAAAGGCGAGGTCGGGCAAGCGTTGGGTGTGCCAGACGAGCCGTTGTTATAAGAATCGGCTCTTGGCTGGACTGTGACCGCCGGTCGCGGGGGCGGCCCCGGCATGGGGCCTGCCGGGACTTTGGCGCCGGCTCGAGACGAGGTCTGACATGGCCGAGAGTATCATCTACCACGACGGCAATCGCCGCCTGCAAGACACCTTCCAGAGCCGCCCCATTGCGGACCGGCTGGAAGCCAAGCTGGCACGCACCAGCTTTAGCGCCCAGGATCGTACGCTGCTTGAGGGCGCCATATATTTTTTCATCGCCACGGCCGATGTGGCCGGCCGGCCCGATTGCTCGTTCAAAGGCGGTCCCCCAGGCTTTGTGCGGGTCACGGCTGCCGACGAGCTGGCGTTTCCCGACTACGACGGCAACGGCATGTTCAAGTCTCTCGGCAATGTCCTCGTCAATCCCAGCGTCGGCCTCTTGTTCATCGACATGCACGGCAGCGGCCGCCGCCTGCGCGTCAATGGTGAGGCGCGACTTTCGCGCGATGATGCGCTGCTCGCCTCCACGGTCGGCGCCCAGCTGATGGTGCGCGTGAAGGCGCGCGCCATCTTTCCCAATTGTCCGCGCTACATTCCAAAGCTGCAGCTGCTCGAGGCATCGCCCTACATCCCCGAGCCCGGCGTCGCGGCCGTCGAGCCCGCCTGGAAAGGCTTCGACGACTTCAAGGACGTCGTGCATCCGCGCCAGCCTACGGCCAAGCGCTGAGGCGCCCGGGCGTTTCGCCATTATCTCAATCCCCTTTTGATGCCAGGTTCCTTGCCCCAACGCCGCAACGCCCGGAGAAACGCCATGCTGCCGCCGTCTGCCCGTCTACTGCTTGTCGCTGTCTTGTTCGCAACCGAGCCGGCCATGGCGGACCGGCTGGCGAGCGCCGCGCCCGCCGGCGTCGGCTTCGCGCCCGATCGGCTGCAGCGGCTGACCGAGACGCTTGCCGCCGAGATCGGCAAAGGCACGATGCCCGGTGCGGTGCTCATGATCCACCGCAACGACAAGCTCGCTTACTTCGAAGCCCTGGGCGCGCTCGATCCGGAGAAAAAGACGCCGATGCGGAAGGATGCAATCTTCCGCATCTATTCGATGTCGAAGCCGATCACGACCACGGCGGCGATGATGCTCGTGGAACAGGGCCGGCTGGCCTTGGCCGATCCGGTCCAGAAATACCTGCCCGAATTCAAGGACGTGAAGGTGGGCGAGGAGAAGCCCGACAAAACCCTCGACTTGGTGGCGCCGCGCCGGCCCATGACAATCCAGGACCTGATGCGCCACACCTCCGGCCTGACCTATGGCTTCTTCGGCGAAGGCGCCGTCAAGAAGGCCTACCTTGCGGCAAATCTCTACGAGGGCGATCCCAGCACCGCCGAATTCGTCGAGCGCTTGGCCCAGCTGCCGTTGGTCTACCAGCCGGGCACGACCTGGGACTACAGCCAGGCCACCGACGTGCTCGGCCGCGTCATCGAGGTGGTGGCGGGCAAACCTTTGTTCCAGGCCTTTCGCGAGATGCTGTTTGAGCCGCTCGGCATGACGGACACCAGCTTTTATCTCACCGATCCCGCCAAGTACCCGCGCCTCGCCGAGCCATTCGCCGGCGACCGCACGATCGGTGCCGGGGCCGTGGTCAATGATCCACGCGAGGTGCGCAAATACGAATCGGGCGGCGGTGGTTTGCTGTCCACGGTCGAGGATTACGCGCGTTTCCTCAAAATGCTGGCCAACGGCGGGGAACTCGACGGCAAGCGCTATTTGAGCCCCAAGACCGTGGCCTACATGACCTCCGATCACATGGGCGATGTGATCAAGCGCGGGCCTTATGATCTGGTCGGACCCGGCTACAAATTCGGCCTCGGATTTGCCGTGCGCAGCGAGGCGGGTGTGTCGCCCCTGGCGGGTTCGCCCGGGGATTTCACGTGGGGCGGGGCCGCAGGAACCTATTTCTGGGTCGATCCCAAGGAGAAGATGTTCGTCATCTACATGATGCAGGCGCCCGGCAAACGGGTGCCCATGCGCATCCTGCTGCGCGACATGGTTTACGCGGCCATGACGGAGTAGCCGCTCGCGACGGATCGGCCTCGGCGGCAGGCGCAACCTCGTGCCAGGGCAGCGCCAGGTCGCGCGCCAGGTTGCGCGTCAGGTTGCGCGTCAGGCCGCCGCGCCGCGCCAGGTTGCCGGCGATGGGCCGGGCGTGCGCCCGCCGGGGCGAGTTTCCCCCGGCGCGGCGGGCTCGCGATTGGCTCTGCGGTTGCCTATATGCTGGTGAGCGTCGCCGAAGCACCGGTTGAGAGCGCATGACACGACATCACCAGGCCCACGCTGCCGGGCACGTGCACTCCCATCATCAGCTTGGGCATCAGCTTGGGCACCACCAGCATGGGCACCACGAGCAAGGGAGCCACGCCCATGGTGGTAACGAGAAACGCGTGGGCTGGGCGGCCATTCTCACCGCCGCCTATATGGTGGCAGAGGCGGCCGGCGGCCTGCTGGCGGGTTCGTTGGCCCTGCTGGCGGATGCTGGACACATGCTAACGGATGCGGCTTCCCTGGCCCTGGCCTGGGCGGCGTTCCGGATCGCCCGGCGGCCCTCCGACTGGCAACGCACCTATGGCTTTCATCGTTTTCAGGTGATCGCGGCCTATACCAACGGCATCACCCTCTTTTTCATCGCCGCCGCGGTTCTGTGGGAGGCATTTCACCGCTGGCGCGAGCCGGTCGCGGTCTTGGGCGGGCCGATGCTGGCCATCGCCAGCCTCGGTCTCCTCGTCAACGCCGCCGCCTACCTTGCCTTGCATGGGGCCGACCGCAACAATCTCAATATCCGCGGCGCCATGATCCACGTGCTGGGGGACATGGCCGGATCGGCGGCGGCCATCGTCGCTGCCCTTATCATTCTATGGACCGGTTGGACGCCCATCGACGTGCTGCTCTCCGCCCTGGTCGCCTTGCTGATCCTGCGCAGCGCCTACGGCGTGGTTGCCGAATCGGGTCGCATATTGATCGAAGCGGCGCCGAAGGGCTTGGATGTGCGCGCGCTTGCTCGCGACCTCGAGGCCCATGTGCCGGGGGTAGAGGACATCCATCATGTCCACGCCTGGTCGCTCACCGAAGCCCGGCCGATGGTGACGCTGCACGCCAAGATCGGCGATGAACAGGAGGCCTATCGCATTGTCGCGGCGGTCAAACAGCGCTTGAAGCTGCGCTTCGGCGTGGTGCACGCGACCGTCGAAATCGAATGTGAGCATTGCGCGGACCGCGCGCCGGCCGTCAAGTCGTCCTGACGCAACGGGGCATTAGCGCGCCGCCAGCGTGGCGCTGGCTTCCGGTGGCGTCGTGATCCACGGGTCGCCTTCGCGACCCAATTTGTAGGCTTCGGCGAACAGGGCCTTCATGTAAGCCGGATCGAAGATTTGCGTGGAGGGCACGCTGAAGCTGGCGGGGATCGACGCCAGGCGGAACTCGGCGCCATCGCGCTGCGTCATGGCGTAGATCCGGTTGATGTCGCCGATACTTTGGCTTTTGGTCAGCGTGAAGACCGAGCGCGCGCTGATCGCCAGGGTATTGGATGCCACGGCCTCGTATTCGGGCGTGAGCTTGCCGTTCTTGACAATATAGATGCGTCGCAGCGGCGGCCGCGGATAGAGGCGGTCGAAGGTCTTGAGCGAGAGCTGCGCCGGCGCCACAAAAACCTGCCGGGTGGGCCCGCCGTCAACGTGCATCTCCTCGAGCACCTTGTCCCCCGCGCGCACTTTGATGTGCACGGGCGGAAAGGCGCCGGGCACGGAGGCCGAGGCGAGGATCACCTGACGGAAGAGCTCGAGGGCATAAGGATGCTGGTTGGAGGCGATTTCGCCCATGTTCCAGATGACCGGGCGCTGGGCATCGAGATTGGTGGTGGCAACCAGGAGCACGCGACCCTTGCGATATTCCTCGGCGATGCGGTCGAGCAGCTTGCGGTCGACATACTTGGCAATCAGGTTGGCGAGCCCGGAGGAATTGGCGAAAGCCTCGGCGCCAAACAATCCCGCCAGCACCTGTGGCGTCGCCAGGTCGTCGGTCTCGTACTTGGTCCAGATTTGCTGTAGTCGGCCGTCGTATTCAGGCCCGAGATAGGCGAACGGCGCCGTCAGCGCCCCGGCGCTGACACCGGTGACGACCTCGAATTGAGGCCGATCGCCTTTTTTCGACCAGCCGGCGAGCAGTCCGGCGGCGAAGGCGCCATCACCCGCCCCACCCGAGATGGCGAGGTACTCCACCAGCGGACGGCCGCGCTGGCGCGAAAGCTTGGATGCCATCGCTTTGGCATTGGGCATATGCGTCTGGGCGAATGTGAGAATGTTGGCGGGTGCCTCGTCGCCCCAGAAGCGTGCGTGCGCCAGACCAGGAATGCTCGCTTCCGCCACCAGTTGCGACGGCACGGGTTGACGTGCCGTTTGCGCGGCGCAGGCCGCAAGCAAAACCGCCACCGCGACCGCCAGCAAGGCCACTCGGTACTGCGCAACGCGACCCATGACCCCCTCGGCGACCCCCCCGGCCCGCCCGCCGGTCGTTCCGATCCATGCACCGGCAACTGGTGGCAAACGCCGGCGCCGCCGTCAACCCAACTTGCGCCACGGTCAGCAGAAAAAGCCCTTTTGCACTTGGCCGCGCCCCTGCAAACGCGCGGGGCGCGCGCGGGGGGCCCCGACCTCAGGCGGTTTCGGTGGTCGGATCGATCATCCTTTTGACTTCGGTGACCTGGGTGGCCGGAAAGCCGCTCAGGTCCGCATGCTTGCGAATGACCGCCTCGTCCTTGGCCAGGTAGACACAAAACGTCTTGTTGTCGGCGACGTAGCTTTCGACCCACTGGATGTCCGGCGCCAACTGGTTCAAGACTTGATTGGACTTGGCCGCAGCGCCGCGCAGTTGCTCGCGCTCCAAGCTGCCGACCTTGGGAATATCGCGTTCGATGATGAATTTGCGCAAAGTCATAATCGTTTCTCCACGACGCGTTGATACCTGCGGTTAGCGACGACCAGCCGCGGGCAGCCCTGCGGGTTGGTCACCCACTGCACCGCGTTTCGGGCTCGCCTTCCCACCCGCTGAAAGAGGTAGGGAGCGCGGCGCTCCGTGCCAAGCGCAGCGGGGCACTAAAACCAAGGATCAAGTCCAAACCGCGGTCATCTCAGCGATCGGTGTCGAGCCACATCCTTCGCCTTCGTCAAGGACGCCGAGCCGCAAAGATCGCAGCGGGGGTCGCGGCCGCGGCTCCCGCTCTCGGCAAGGCTCCACCCGTTGCCCGCAGCGAGGCTTGATCGCAGGCGCGCGAGCCGTGCGAGGAATTCCAGGACTTTGCCTCGGCGCTATCACTGAGGCCCATGCGGTCGTGATGTCCGACGATCGCGGAGCCCTCCACCCTTCGTCCAATTGCCACAGGTCGTATCCTTCTCGCCCGCCGGGAAGGCGGGCCGTCGGGCTGCGAGCCGGTCAATATATCGTGACGATTGGGGTGTCACCGCGCCCGTTGATTACGTCGCCCTTCTCACTGAGCGTGGTCTGCTTGGTCAGCTTGTTATTGGCGCTGTGCAGATCCTCCACGTCGTCGGCAATGACCTCGCCTTTGGCGTTCTGCCAAGGCCCGCGGCGCCGATCGGATCGCGGGCATTGATCGGGCTGGCGCCCGTGAGGCTCAGATAGGCGCGCCAGCCGCGGTTGCCGGCGCCGGCCGCCTGGGCCTGCGCTTGGCAATGGGCGTCGGCGCCGGCGACGCCGAGGCGGCACCCTTGCCGAGCCCGCTGCTGGTGACGAAGAAGGTCATGGTGCTTTGCTGCGCCTCGGCGTTGCCGGCGCTGGCAAGCCCGACAACGGCCAGCAACACCACCAAGGCCAGGCGTTGCGTTGCGATCATCAGGGTCCTCCGTTGGCGATAAGGTGGGGAGAATGGGTTCGACCAATCGCGGGGAGGACGAGGGGAAGACGCCAATCTATCCCGGCCGCGGACGGCATGCTCCTGGCCGGCGGATCAATAGCGCGCTTGCCAGCCAAGCTGCAGGGACAAGGGCCAGCCAAGCTGCAGGGACAAGGGCCAGCCAAGCTGCAGGGACAAGGGATTGCGTGCTAGGGTCTTTGGCCGAGGCGAACCACAGGGTGGATCATGTCACAATCGGGCAAACCTCGCACGGAGCGTGGCTTTCTACGCGACCTGCAAGTCTACGGTGATGCCGACTTTTCCGCCTATATGCGCCGGGCATTTGCGCGCTCGATGGGCTACTCCGGCGCCGAGTTGAAGCGTCCGGTGGTGGGCATCGCCTTCACGCACTCCAAGTTCAATCCCTGCCACCGCCACTTCCCGGAGCTGCTCGATGCGGTCAAACGCGGGGTGACGTCGGCCGGCGGGCTCGCCCTCGAGTTTCCCACCATTTCGCTGCACGAGTCGACGCTGGCCCCCAACTCCATGAAATTCCGCAATTTGATGGCGATGGACACGGAGGAGATGATCCGCGCCCAACCGATGGATGCGGTGGTGCTGATGGGCGGCTGCGACAAGACCGTGCCGGCGCAACTGATGGGGGCCGCCAGCGCCGGCAAGCCCGCCATCGAACTGATCGGCGGGCCACAGATGACCTCCCGGTTCAGGGATGACCGCGTCGGCGCCTGCACCGATTGCCGCAAGTTCTGGACGCAATACCGCGGCGGTCAATTGGACCAGCAGGGCATCGAGGCGGTCGAGGGCCGGCTCGTGACCACCACCGGCACTTGTGCGGTGATGGGCACGGCCTCGACCATGGCGGCGATCGCCGAAGCGCTCGGCATGACGTTGCCTGGGACCGCGGCCATCCCCGCGGTTCACGCCGATCGCCTGCGCGCGGCCGAGGCCACCGGCGCGCGCGCCGTGGCGCTTGCCCGTTCCGATCTGACGCCGGACAGAATCATCACGGCAAAGTCGATCGAAAATGCCGCGCGCGTGCTCTTGGCCCTCGGCGGCTCGACCAACGGCGTGATCCACCTTGCCGCCATTGCCGGGCGGCTCGGCCACAGCTTCGATCTCAACCGTCTCAACGAATTGTCCGACACGACGCCCGTGCTGGCCGCCGTCAAGCCGGTAGGGCAGGAGTTTTACATGGAGGATTTTTTCGCCGCCGGCGGCATTGGTGCCGTGCTGCGCGAGCTGAAATCCCTACTCCATCTCGACTGCATGACGATCGCGGGCGAAACGCTGGGCGAGCGCTTGGCGGCAGAGGCGGGTGCCTATGTCGATCGCCGCGTCATCAAATCGGCGGCCGAGCCGCTCGAGCGCCAGGGCGGGTTGGTGGCGCTGTTCGGCAGCCTGGCGCCCGACGGCTGCATCATCAAACGATCGGCGGCGACCCCGGCCCTGTTCGAGAAGACCGCCCGTGCGGTCGTCTTCACCTCGCTTGAGGACATGGCCGCGCGCGTCGACGATCCCCAGCTCGACGTGACGGCCGACGATATGTTGGTGTTGCAGCATGCCGGGCCGAAGAGCGCCTCGGCAATGCCGGAGGCAGGCTTTCTGCCGATCCCGAAAAAGCTGTTGGCGGCCGGCGTCAAGGATATGGTGCGCATCTCCGATGCGCGCATGTCCGGAACCGCCTATGGCACCATCGTGCTGCATGTGGCGCCGGAGGCTGCCGCGGGGGGTCCGCTGGCGCTGGTGCGCACCGGCGATAGGATCCGCCTCAGCGTGAAGGAGCGCCGCCTCGATCTCCTGGTGGAGGCTGGCGAGCTCGACAAGCGTCGGGCCGCCTGGCGAGCACCGGCAACCGCGGACCTGCGCGGCTACGATCGCCTGTTCCGCGAGGCGGTTTTGCAGGCACCCGAGGGATGCGACTTCGGCTTCCTGCGGCGTTGATGGACGAGCATGGCTCGAGTTTCGCCGGTCAATAGCCCGCGCCGCGGCCGCCGGGGGCCAGATCGTTTTTTCCGGCCCGGCAGCAGCGGCGCTGGGTTCGCCTCAGCGCTCCGCCATCAGACCCTTGATGTTGCGCACGGCCACGCGGCGGTTGAGGCGCTCGGGCCCTTGCGTGTCGACCTTGAGGTACTGCTCGCCGTAGCCCTGGGTGACCAGGTTTTCCGGCGGCACCCCGAACTGGTCGGAGAGGATCGTGGCCACCGAGGAGGCGCGCCGGTCGGAGAGGCTCAGGTTGTCTTCGTCCGCCCCGACGGCATCCGTGTGGCCTTCGATCAAAAGCACCAGGTCGGGGTCGCGTTCGAGCGCGCGCAGCATGGACCGGGCCAGGCGCTCGAGTTTCGGATATTGATCGGGCGTAACCTCAAAGGCGCCGAACTCGAAGTTGATGTCGAGATCGATGCGGCGCGTATACTCGCGCAGCTCCTGGTTATAGCGGATTTCTTCCAACGAGTAGGCGCGGTCGAGCCGCTCGATGGGTGGGGCTAGGAGCACCTCGTCGAGGTCGACGTCGCGGGCGCGATCATAATCGACGATGTAGCGTTCGCGCGGAATGGTGATGTGCGGACGCGCGAGATTGAGGGCGACGATACCCACGCCCACGCCCACGGCCACACCGATGCCGACGTTTCGATAGAAGCGACGATTGTCGATCAGATGCACCTCGCGACCGTCCGGGCCGCGACGGTAGCGCCGCAGCATGCGGCCGTTGCCGTCGACCTCGGTGACGACGCGCACACCGCCCGGCCGTTCGAAGAAGGTGATCTGCACGCCGTCCGCGCGCTTCTCGGTTTTTGCACCGGGCCGCTGCCGGAAATGTTCCGCCTCGTCGTGCTTGATGATGGTGCGATTGTCCTGCTTGATGATGATGCGATCGCCGGGTTCTTTGATCACCTTGACGCCGCCGGCTTCGATCTTCTCTTCGCGTTGCTTTTTCACCTCCTCAAGGCCCTTGGGCGCCGGTTGGGCGCTGCGCAGACCTTGCGCGGCGGGATCGGACGGGGCGAGCGAGCGCGGGCTTGCGGCCCCGGGTAGCGCTGCGCCGCTAGGCGCGCCCGGGGTATTGGGCAGAGCCTGAGGGCTTGGCGTGCCCGGCCGACCGGTTGGGCCGCCGGGGCCCGTCGGTGATGGGCCGCCCGGGGAAGTGGTGGCGGCGGGTGGCTGTCCGGGCAGGCCGGGGGAGATGCCGCCCGGTGTAGTCGGCCCGGGACCCGTTGGCGGGCCGGCGCGGGGTATGGTGGCGCCGGGTGGTTGTCCAGGACTGGCGGGGGACGCGGCACCCGGAGGTGCGGTCGGGGCACCCTTGTCCCCGGGCACGGCGCCTTGTCCGCGGTCTTGGCCCCGCTCCTGGCGCTTGCGGTCAGGGAAGCCGGGCCCTTCGCCCCTGGGCGCTCCTTCGCTTCGCGGCGGCGCCTCACCCCTGGGGAACGGCGCTTTGCCCGGCGGCTCCTTGAAGGTGGGCGGTGGGCCGCTCGGCCTCTTTTCCACGGGCGGGGCGGGCGGCGGCGGCGCCGGTTGGGCTTTCGGGGGTGGGAAGGGAGCTTTCGGCGGCGGTGGCGCCGCTTTTGGCGCCGCCGGCGGTGGCGCCTTCGGTGGTGGGGGCGGGCCCTTGGGCGGGGCGGGTGGCGGGCCCTTCTTGGCCGGCGGCTGGCCCTTTTCTTTTTCTTTCTTTTGTTCCTCGCTCGGTCTGGGCGTGCGCCCGCTCGATAAGGCCCGCGCGCTCGGCGATCAAAGTGCCCGCGGTTGCCGAAACCGAGGCCGTCACGATCAAAGAGGTTCCAAAGCGCACACGCTGGCGGATGGTCATTCTGGCTCCCAATAGGTTCAAGCGCGCAGGCGGCTGAATATCTGGCGTCAAACGGCCAATGGGCGGCGCGCGCGATCTCGCTGGAGAACGCCATCGGCGTACTTTGAGGCGGCAGCGAGGCGAATGTTTCGTATACTGCACGCTGAGCTTGGCAAATACTCAAGTGCCCGTTGGGCAAAAACCACCGCTTGGACTTTAGAAAAACCGATGCAAACCGTTGAAATCGTTGAGGTAGCGCCGCGCGACGGGTTTCAGGCGGTCAAGCCCTTTATCGCCACCGAGCGCAAGATCGCAATCATCGAGGAACTGGCCGCCTGCGGCGTATCACGGCTGGAGATTGGCTCCTTTGTCAGTCCCAGGGCCGTGCCGCAGCTGGCCGACACGGCCGAGGTCCTGAAACGCGCCAAGGTCCCGGCGGGCCTGCGCCTGCAGGTGCTCGTGCCCAACGCCAAGGGGCTCGAGCTTGCGCTCGAGGCCGGCGTCCGGGATGTGGCTTGGGTGATTTCGGTGTCGGAGAGCCACAACCGCGCCAACGTCAACCGCAGCGTGGATGAGAGTTTTCGCGCCTTCGAGGCGGCCTGGGCGGCGCTCGGGCCGGTGAAGCCCAACTTGCGCTTTGGCTTGTCGACCTGCTTCGATTGCCCTTGGGAGGGCCGCGTCCCCGAGGCGGCGGTCATCGCCTGCGTCGAGCGGGCCATTGCCGCGGCCCCTGCGCTCGAGATCGGCATTTGCGATACCACCGGGCGCGCCGCGCCGGACCACGTCGGCTCGCTGTTTGCGCGCCTGCTGGCCAAGTACGCCAGCGACCGGGTCAGCTTCGCCTACCACGGTCACGATACCTATGGATTGGGCGTCGCCAACGCCATCGAGGCCTACCGGCAGGGCGTGCGCGTCATCGATGGGGCGGCCGGCGGTCTGGGCGGCTGCCCCTTTGCGCCCGGCGCCGCCGGCAACACCGCCAGCGAGGATCTCGTGTTCGCCTTCGAGCACATGGGGATCGCCACCGGCATCCGGTTCGACCGGCTGCTCGAGGCGGCCGAGCACACGGCCGCGGTCGCCCCCGAGCAGGCCGGCGGCAAGCTGCGCTCGGTGCCGCGACGGCGGGCGCTGTCGGGTTTCGCTGCCGCCAGTCGCGGCGTGCCGGCATAAGCATCGGGCCGTGCGGGCGCCGGGCGTGGGCCTGAGCCGCAAGCAGTACCGCTGCGAAGGCGAGCCGCGGCTCGCAGCGGCTAAGCGTCCGCCCGCGCCAGATCGAGCCTGTGCACGATGCCTTGCGTTTGCCGATTGAGGCTCGGATACCTCTCGAGCACCAACGGATCGTGGCCGGGGATTACGCGCTTGGGCGACGCCGCCAGCTCGACGAGCCGTGCATAGCCCTTCAGGGTATCCTCCACGTCGACCACGATCGGGAAGACTTTGCCGGTTTCGAAGTTCTCGTAGAAATGCGAGCTGTCGGAGGCCAGCACCACCGGTCCCGAATCTGTCATGACACGAACGCACTGCAGGCCGCGGCTGTGCCCGCCGATCTTGTGCACGGTGATGCCCGGGGCGACCTCCGCGTCGCCGTCATGGAATTGGACGCGACCGGAATAGACGTGGCGCACCATTTCGCAAACGTGATCGGCTGTGAACGGATAGCGCAAATGCGGGTGGCACATGCACGGGCCTGTGGCGTAAGCCATCTCGGCCGCCTGCACGTGGAAGCGGGCCGCCGGAAAGGCGCCGAGCGTACCGGCGTGATCGTAGTGCAGGTGGGTGACAATGAGCTCCTCGATCCGGTTGGCCGATAGGCCGATCAGCTCCAGCGCCGCAGCCGGCAGCCGGTCGACCTGGCGTCCGCGCTTGGCGCCCTCGGTCGGATCGAAGCCGCTATCGACGAGCAGGCAGCGCTTGGCGTTGCGGATGACCCATACGAAGTAGGCGATGGGATGGGGCCCATCGTGGTCGTCGGCGGAGATAAAGCTCTCGTAGCGTTTGCGCTTGCTGAACTCGCCGTACTTGATGGCGAGGATTTCGTAGGTCTCGGTGGTCACGGGCTATGCTCCTGCCAATTGCTGTCGGGCGGTGTAGAATGCCGCCCAAGTGCGCCAGTGTCACCAAGGCGTCGCAAACATCGATGTGCCCCAGGCGGGGGCGAGGTTGGATGGGCGCACCGCCATCGCCACATGATCGTTGGGCCGGCCAGTACGAAAGACCAACACCTTGAACGTTTCCTTCCTGCAAGAGCTCTTGAACACCATCGCCGATCAAGGCCGCCAGCTGCTGCCTCGGTCCTTGGCTTGGCTGGATCGCACCGAGGACATCGGGGCCCTGGCCCAGGGGCTGGTCTCCGGTCGCGGCGAGGCCTCCGGCGTCGCCATCGCCAGCGAGATTTTGGCGCGCTACCGCGGTCTCGACGCCGACGATCGCCGAGCATTTTTAATGTTCCTTGCGCGCACGATGGAGCCGGACGCGGAGGCGGTCGAACGGGCGGCCAATGATTATCTTCGATCGCCGGGTGCCGCCACCGTTGCGGCGCTGCAGCGTGCCGTCGAAAGCCCGCGCCTAGAATTCTTTCGCCGCCTGAACCTGGCGCCCGGCGCAACCGCCGCCATCGTGGCGATGCGCCGCGACTTGATCGAGGCCCGCGAACCGGCCCTGGCTGCCGTCAATCGCGATCTGATGCACCTGCTCTCCTCCTGGTTCAACCGGGGGTTCCTGGTGCTGCGGCGCATCGACTGGCAAACGCCGGCGGCGATCCTCGACAAGATCATCGCCTACGAGGCGGTGCACGAAATTCAGGGCTGGGACGATTTGCGGCGCAGGCTCGATCCCGTCGATCGGCGTTGCTTTGCTTTCTTTCATCCCTCGCTGGTCGACGAGCCGCTGATCTTCGTGGAGGTGGCCTTGAGCGATGCCATTCCCGACAACATCCAATCGCTGCTGCAGGAACAGTCGAAACCGGTCTCCACGCAGGAGCCCACCACGGCGGTATTTTACTCCATTTCCAACTGCCAGGAGGGCCTGCGCGGCATCTCTTTCGGGAACTTTTTGATCAAACAGGTCGTTGAAGATCTCGTGAAAGAGCGCCCGAGCCTCAAGACGTTCGTGACGTTATCCCCGGTGCCCGATTTCGCCGATTGGCTGGCCGAAGTATCGAACGCGGATGCTGCCGGGCTGCTTGGCGATGCCGAGCGGGCCCAGCTGGTCGCCCTCAACGATCGCAATTGGATCGTGGGTCCCGAGACCGAAGCTTTGAGGCCCTTGGTGCTGCGGCTCGCGGCGCACTACTTCTTGCGCGCCAAGCTGGACAATGGCCGCCCCGCCGACCCGGTCGCCCGCTTCCATCTCGGCAACGGCGCCCGCCTCGAGCGCATCAATTGGCTGGGCGATACCTCGCCCAAGGGCCGGCGCGAGGCGCACGGGCTTATGTGCAACTATCGCTACGAACTGCGCGACATCGAGAAAAATCACGAGGCCTATGAGAACGAGGGGGCGGTGGCGGCCTCGCGCCAGGTGGTAGCCTTGTTAAAGCCGGATCGCAGCAAGGCGGACGCAAGCAAGCTGTTGGCCATCCCGCGACTGCGCACGGGGAGGCAGGCGGCGCCGAGCGAGGACGGCCAATGATGCCGCGGTGCGCCTTGTTAGTGATGTGCGCGGCCGTCTTCCGGCTTCGGGGCCGGCCGGGGTATCCTGCGGGTTGGGCGGCCTTGTGCCATGCCGCCGGCAGGCGGAACGGAGCTTGGCACCTTCACGCCAGCGGTCGAGGACGAGAGCATGCGCTACGACGAGCAAGATCGGCAGAGTGACAGCTTCGAGGATCGGCGCGGCGAGCGCGGCGGCATGTTCCCCGGCAGGGGAATGGGCATTCCGATCCCGATTGGCGGCGGCGGCATGAGTATTACGACGCTGCTGATCATCGGTGCCATCTGCTTGATGCTTGGCATCAATCCGCTCACGCTCTTGACG
This sequence comes from uncultured Alphaproteobacteria bacterium, assembly GCA_963775835.1. Taxonomy (GTDB): domain Bacteria; phylum Pseudomonadota; class Alphaproteobacteria; order Rhizobiales; family Hyphomicrobiaceae; genus AWTP1-13. The sequence goes on from CAVZKV010000002.1 coordinate 608,079, forward strand.
GGTAATGGCATCGAGATCCCGGACATGCCGCGCCCGGGACCCAGTCAACGCGACATTCCCGGGCTGCCGCGCAGCCAAAATCCCGTAGGCCAGGCCAATGACGAGAAGACCCGCTTCGTGCGCCAGGTGCTGGCCGACACGGAGGATGTCTGGGAGAGCGTCTTCAAAGCGTCGGGTCGTACCTATCACAAGCCGAAGCTGGCGGTGTTTGAAGGGGCGACGCGGACCGCATGCGGGGTTGGCCAGACCGCGATGGGGCCCTTCTACTGCCCGCTCGACCGCACCGTGTATATCGACCTTGCCTTTTACGAGCAGATGAAGCGGCGCTTCCATGCGCCGGGGGATTTCGCGCAGGCCTACGTGATCGCCCACGAGGTCGGCCATCACGTGCAGACAGAACTCGGCATCGCCGACAAGGTACAGGCCATGAAGGAACGCGGCGGCGATGAGGTGCGCGCCAACGCCCTGCAGGTGCGCATGGAGCTGCAGGCGGACTGTCTGGCCGGCGTTTGGGCCAGTCTCAACAACAAGGTGAAGTCGCGCCTGGAGCCCGGCGACATCGAAGAAGGATTGGCGGCCGCTTCCGCCATCGGCGACGACACGCTGCAGCGTCAAACGCAGGGCAGGGTGGTGCCGGAATCCTTCACCCACGGCACCTCGGCCCAGCGCGTGCGCTGGTTCCGTAAGGGTTTCGAGACCGGCCAAACGCAGGCCTGCGACACCTTCAATGCCAGCAGTCTCTAGCCATGCGCGCAAAAACCATAAGGGCGCCGCGGGCAGCGGGCCTCACAGTCGGTCGATGACGCCGAGCAGCGTCGTCATTTCCTCACGTGTCAGTCCGCCGTGGTGGCCGTGGAAGTGGTTTTCCAGCCGACCGGGCTCGCGCCACCAAATGAAGCGCCCGAGGTAGGGCAGGACCAAGATGTCGCCGAGGCGCCGGCGCAACTCTTCACTGATCGCACCGCTCCCGAACAGGCCGTGCTGCAGGGCGGCCTCAATGGACAGGACCAGGGCTTGCCCTGCCAGCGTCTCCTCAAGTAGCCCCAGCACCTTCGCCCTGAGCGACGGCCTCACGTGCAAGAAGACGTCGCGCGGGGAGCCGTTGGGATAGATCGGCTTGCCGGTCGGACTGAGCGGCAGACAGTCCCCGAGCGCGGGTAGCGCCTCATTGAGGTAAAGGGTGTCGCGCGCATCGGCGCGCACATGACCGTGGTCGGCGGTGAACAGGTAGAGCGTGTCGGGTGCCGCCACGGCATCGAAGACCGCATCGACGGTGTGCCAGAAGTTGGCAATTTCGGCGGCGTGATAGCTGCTGCCGGGCCCGTGCGTGTGGGCGATGGCGTCGATGGCGGCCCAGTAGAAGCTGAGCAGCGCTTTGCCCGGCGTCGCCAGCAGGCACTCCTTGAGCTGCACCAAGGCTTCGGCCAGCGTGCTGTGGCGCACGATTTCGGCGCCGGCACTGGCCACGCTGTTGTAGGCGGAGGTTGCATAGCTGCGGTGCGCGAACTGGATAGAGCGTACACCCTTGCGGCCGAGGCGCTGATGCACGGTCTCGTGGACCTCGAGCAATTTGGTCGGATCGTAGCCCATACGCGCGCAGGCATCGGGCGGATGTCGTCCGAGCGGCGTAAAGGCCAGCGACTGGATCACCTCCCCGTACGCCGGAATATAGACGTTCCACTCGTAAAGGGCGTGCTGCGCCGGCAGCACGCCGAGGTTCAGGGTCGAGACCGATGCGGCCGTGGTCGAGGGAAACAGCGCCGAGAGCGGGGTGAGGATGCCTTCCTCGCTGACGCGATAGAGGGTACGGAACCGGTGTCGATACTGGCACCAAAACTGCCAGGCAAAGGAATCGACGAAGAACAAGACGATCTTCTGCGGGCGTGGATAGCTGCCCGCAAAGCAAGCCGCGGGCAGCAGCGGACCGCGCTCGGCGCCCGTCAGCAGGAACTCGATCGTGTTGGGAATGTTGCCGAAACTATAGTCGGCATAAATCGGCCGTACCAGGCCGCCGCCCAGCGACTGGAATTGTGATAGCGGCGCTTCGTTGATCATGGTCGCTTGCGGGTCGAATGCTTCTCGAACGCGCGTCGGTGGCGCGGACCGCACAAGGCTGCGCCAGTGCCAATAAGGCCTCGAAGCATGCGCTCAAGGGGCTCGACGCGCAATGGTCTCCTCGCCTCGTGCGGGAGGCACAGCGCGCTGAGAGAATTAGCCCTGATTTTGCCGGCGGGCGATAAAGGCCAGCCGTTCGAACAGATGCACGTCCTGTTCGTTCTTGAGCAGCGCACCGTGTAGCGGTGGGATCAGCTTGCGCGGGTCGCTCTCGCGCAGCGTCTCGGGACCGATGTCCTCGTTGAGGAGCAACTTGAGCCAGTCGAGCAATTCGGAGGTGGACGGTTTCTTCTTGATCCCCGGCACCTCGCGCACGTCATAAAACACCTTCAAGGCCTCGGAGACCAGGCGTCCCTTGATGGCGGGGAAATGCACGTCGACGATGGCGCGCATGGTGTCCGCATCGGGAAACTTGATGTAGTGGAAAAAACAGCGTCGCAGGAAGGCATCCGGCAGCTCTTTCTCGTTGTTGGACGTAATAATAACGATGGGGCGGTGCTTTGCCTTGATGGTCTCGTGCGTTTCGTAAACATAAAACTCCATGCGATCGAGTTCCTGCAACAGGTCATTGGGGAACTCGATGTCGGCCTTGTCGATCTCATCGATCAGCAGCACAGGCCGCTCGCCCATGGTGAAGGCCTCCCACAACTTACCCTTGCGAATGTAGTTGCGGATGTCGGCGACGCGCGGGTCGCCGAGCTGGCTATCGCGCAGGCGGCTAACCGCGTCATACTCGTAGAGGCCCTGCAACGCCTTGGTCGTTGATTTGATGTGCCACTCAAGGAGCGGGGCCTTGATCGCCTTGGCGACTTCGATGGCAAGAACCGTCTTGCCGGTGCCGGGCTCGCCCTTGATGAGCAGCGGCCGCTGCAAGGTAATGGCGGCGTTGACCGCGACCTTGAGATCCTCAGTGGCGATGTAGGTTTTGGTGCCCTGGAACTGCATTGGTGGCGGACCGCTCCCCGGCTGGCAAAAAGACGCGCGAGCTTAGGGGGTGAGGGGGTGGCCAGCAAGCGCGCCCGCTGCGGCAAAGGAGAGCGTCCGCTTGGCCTCGGCGGCCGTGGGCCGGCACCGGTTTGTGTTGCCGCCGAAAACAAGATTGGCTGAGCGTGGATCGGGCTGTGGCGCCGGCCGCAGCGGCCGAGGTCGGGCGCCGGCGACATCGCCTATCAACCTTAACCTTGCTGGCAAGCTCTGAAAATCGAGGTCTTAAGGGAGAGGCTTCGCCTCGAAGATGGCACGCGCACCGCCGCCCATGCGGCCTTGCCGCGATGGCTCACTCTGTCGTGATTTGGAATGGGGCAAGGCACGGGGGAAAAATGGCGCCGCGGGGTTCGTAATCGCGTGAGGGCAACATGAAGCGCGAACGACCGGCCGACGATGCCCGGCGCACCGCCATTATCGAGCGCCTGCGGGGGACACCGACGCTTGAAATTGCCCGCTGCCTCGACCGCAATCATGAGACAATCAAGGGCTATCTCAGCAGTTGCGGCACCACGATCGCTGGCGCCTACCATTTGAATTCGCTGATCGCCAAAGCGCTTTTCACCGAGCAGGAATTGTTGGATGTCGGCGCCGTCTGGGACGGCCGCAGCTGGGTTGGGCACGGTCGCAATCGGTCGACGACCTAGCCCGGGCTAGCCGCCGGCACCGGCTGGACGTGCCGCTCCGGCTGCCGCCTATCCTCGGCAGCGCGCCGCGCCGTAGCCAGCCCTCCTCGCAGTGCCCCAAAGCTAGCGCCCCGATCGTTGCTCGCGTGACAGCCACTGCCAGCGCCCGCGACGGCAAGGCCGTTGCGATCGCAAAAAAGGCCGTCCCATTGCGAGGGGAGGCGCCGGGGGCCAAAGCTCGTCAGTGTCCTCCCTCGCCAATGTCCTCCCTCGCCAGTGTCCTCGCCAGTGTCGTCCCTCGTCAGTGTCGTCTCCGAGGATTGGCGCGGGCGAGGCGCCCGAAATGACCGCACCCTCGGTCCAGAGCAATGCACATGCATCCATTTGCGCTATGGGGCGACGGCTTCGCCCTGGCGCGCGCCGTTCCGGAACCCCGGGGCGGTTACGCCGGGAGGGCGGGGCTGCCAGCCCGCCGAGGGGGTGGCCGCGCGGGCAAAAGCTCAGGACCTCCGGTCGCACCGCCTCTTCCGATGGGGGTGGGGAGGTGCACGATCGGCGTGCATATTTGCGGCAATGCACCACGGAATAGTGGGAGGGACCATGGCCGCAAGGCGCTGACAGGCCGGCCAAAGCCTCGCCATGCCGGCGCGTCAAACATTTGTGTTGCGCCGCACGGCAACTCCTTGACTTGAAAAAACAGCAAGTTAAATACGGGCCGCGAAGAGCGCCGGGTCGGCTTCCGGCGCCCAAAGCTAAATAAGCGAGCCGTCGGGAAGCGTGGATGGGCAAGAAAGACCTTATCGTATCGGCCAAAATGGCCGGCCCCAAACCGCACGCCAAGGCTAAGATGAACGGCCGGTTAAATGGTGCGCTCAATGGCCGTGGCAAGGCGGTCGAGGGGAAAGCCGCGGCAAAAAAGCAATCGGCCCACAAGCCGCTGCCAAAGCGGTCCAAGCCGCAGGTGAGCGGCATGATTGTTCTCCCAGAAGGCTATCGCCCTTCTGAGAACGAGCCCTTCATGAACGAACGGCACAAGGCCTATTTCCGCAACAAGCTGGTGGCCTGGAAGGAAGAGATCGTCCGGCAGAATCGGGAAACCCTGCAGGTGCTGCACGAGGATTCCGCCCAGCACGCCGACCTCGCGGACCGCGCCACCTCGGAGACCGACCGGGCGCTGGAGCTGCGTGCCCGGGATCGCCAACGCAAACTGATCGCCAAGATCGATGCTGCGCTTTCCCGCATCGAGGAAGGCACCTATGGGTATTGCGAGGAGACCGGCGAGCCGATCGGGCTGAGGCGCCTCGATGCCCGACCCATCGCCACCCTGTCGCTGGAAGCGCAGGAGCGCCACGAGCGCCGCGAGAAGGTTTTTCGCGAAGACTGAGCGCTGAAGGCCGCCGCCGGCATTGGCGGCGCCCGCGGGACGTCGTCAGCCGTTCGATTTGACCGTTCGATTTGACGTTTTGCCCGGCCGACTGGCGCCTCCCCCGCGGGGCTTCAGTCGCCCGTGCTGGTGACGCGGTTGCCGTTGCTGTGCTCGCCTGGGGATGGGTCGGCGACCTCAGCCGCGTCCTTGCCGGTTCGCTGCGCCCGGGCAAGCTGCGCCAGCTCCCGCCGCAGACCCTCCAGATCGCGCAGGTTGACGTCGAGCTGATTGAAGGGGATCTCGATATTGGCGGCGCGCAGGGCCTTGAAGATGGCGGTGCGGAGCGCCGACTGCACCGCCACGGCCTTGCTGATCTCCGGCAGGGAGACGCGCAAATCGAACATCAGCGCGCTGTCGCCGAAATTCTCAAATACCGCGCTCGGCTCCGGAAAGCGCAGCACATCCGGGTGGTCGAGCGCACATGTGCGCAAAATGGCGATCACCTGTTCGGGATCGGCGGCATAAGACACGCCGACCTTGACGCTCACTGCCACCAGTGAGTTGCGATGCGTCCAGTTCAGCACGCGTCCGGTGATCAGCTCCGAATTGGGAACGATCAGGCTGGCGCGATCGAAGGTCTCGATTTCGGTGGCACGCACCGAGATGCGGCGTACCAACCCCTGCTGGTCGCCGACCACGATCCTGTCGCCGACCTTGATTGGTCGCTCGATCAGCAAAATGAGGCCCGAGACAAAATTGTTGACGATCGACTGCAGGCCGAAGCCGATGCCGACCGAGAGGGCGCCGGCGACGATGGCGAGATTGGTGATATCGAAGCCGGCATAGGACAGGGCCAGCAGGGCGGCAAAGGCGATGCAGGCATAGCCGACCACGGTGTCGATGGAATTGACGATGCCCGGATCCATCCGCGTCTGCTGCAAGGCCTTTTCGCGCAGCCAGCGCTGAAACAGCCGGGTGGCAAACAGCAGGGCAATGAACAGGATGATGCCGAGCAGGATGCGAGCCAGCGAAATGCGGAACTGGCCGACCTCCATGCCGAACAGGATCGAGGTGAACCAGTCGCGGATGTCGGCACCGGAGAAGCCCCATTGCAGCATCAGCAGGGGAATGCCGGCGATGACGACCGCGAGCGTCAGCGCCAGCTCGGTCAGGCGGGCGAGTTGATTGCGGCGCGGACCATCGAGGCCGAAACGGCTCTCGAGCATTTCACCCACCGGAAAACTGCGTTGCGGTGGCTCGCGCGTCACCGCCCGGATCGCAAGATAGGCAAGCCAACCCACCACGACGACGATGCCGGTGAGGACGAGCTGCTGGGCGAGGAAACGGGCGAGTGCGACGTAGCCGGCGAGCGCCGTGGCAATGATGCCGATGGCGATGGCCCAAAGCGGGAGTTTCAACAGCCGCGGGTAGTGCCGCGAGACCGTCGCCGCCCCGTCTTGGGGGGCAAACGGCGTCAACAGAACGCCGATCAGCAGGGCGGCGAAGGCCGTGCTTGATGCGAAGGATTGCACCACGCTGAGCGTCAGCGGTACGAAGAAAGCGCGGCTGATCTCGGTCAAGGCCACGTCGATGGCATAGACCGCCGCCATGCCGATCAGCAGGCGTGCAATTCGCCGTGCCGAAGTGTTGCAGAGCGCCACCAGGCGCCAGTCAGGCTCGCTCGGCGCCAACACACCGGTGATCAGCGCCGAGACGGCGGAGAAGACGACGATGGCCTTGAGAACGGCGGCCCCCGCACGCACCCACGGCGGATAGAGGAGCCCAAGCGCGTCGAGCCCGCCATAGAGCAGCATCGCCGCGGCGACCGCGGCGAGCGCCTGCAGGGGAGCGACCCAGGCGACCGCCTTGGCCCGCTCGAAAAATGACGGCGCCGGGTTCTCCGGGCCGATCACCCGGCGGCCGGTGAGCCGGGTGGTAAGGCGCCACAAGACGATGAACAGCAACACCACGGCAACGAACAACAGCGAGAGCTGCAGCCGCTTTTGTTCCGCCCAGTGCAGCCAGTCTTCCGCCAGGTAGTTGAAGCGGTGGATCACCCCGGGGGCTTCATTGAACAGGTCGCGCCACAGCCCGGGCAACAACGGGCTCGGCAGGCGCTCCATCAGGTTCTTGGTGAAAATGGCATGGCGCATCACCGTGATGCGTTCGATCAACTGACGCGCCCTGACCCAGGTGAGCTCGGTCGACTTGATGGCGCCGTCCAGTAGCGAGGCAAGCGCGGTGAGGCGCGCCCGCTCGGCGGCGATCGCGGGAGATTCGGCCGGTCCGTCCTTGGCCGGCGGCGGGCCGAGCTTCTCGATCTGCGTGCGCACCAGGGCCAATTCGGGCCGCAACGCCTCGGCCGTCTGGGAGGCATCCCCCAGGATGCCCTCAACGTTGACGCGCAGCGTGCTGAGATCCTCCTCGACGTTGTTGAGGTGCTGCAGCGCCTTTTCGGCCCCGTCGAGCGAACTCGTGATGCGCGCGAGCGCATCGGCCAGGTTCTTGGGCAGCGCCACCTGCTCGCCGGCCGGGCTCTGCCCTGCCGGTGCGGCCGCTTCACCCGGGCGCGGCGTGGTCGAAGGCTGTGCCGTGGGCGACGGCGGCGCCGGTTGCGGGACGGCAGAGGTACACAACCCCCAGCACGTCGCTAACACTAGCCCGGCAAGCAGGCACCACTGATGGAGCCGACGGTATTGCACGCTCACTCGTTGACGGCCTGTCCGAAGGTGCGCGGTTGGCGCGTGAAGACGGGCGGGGACGCGGCTTGCGCCGGCGCCTCGCCGACCGCCGGTTCGGGTTTGGCGACAGCAATTCCGGTCTCGATCACGACATCCACCGGCCCGCCGGTCATGATCAAATGCTCAACGTCATCGCGGCGCACCAGCACGAGCTTGCGGCGGCTGTCAAGAGTGGCCTGTTCGGAAATGGCAAGCCGCGGCTCGGGTCGCGGCGCAAACCAAGTGCCGAGATTGAGGCCGATACTGGCATCTCCCGTGACATAGGCACGATAACCCCACAGGCCGGCCGCGACCGCGGCCGCAATGAGTAATAACGGAAAGAGCCACGTCATCATCGCTTAAGGCCTCATGCAAGCGCCGCATCATCAGTGGGGCCACCCCCAGAGTGGCTAAATTGTCGAGTGGCTAAATTGACAACCTCGATCCTAAAAGTGCTCCCACTCGCCCTCATCACGTTTCCCCGCGCCAAGTCTCTCCCGGCGCCAAGTCGCTCTCTGCGCTCTCTCACCCTCGCTCTGCTTCCCTCGCTCAGCGCCCTCGCTCTGAGCCAAATCTCCCTGCGCCCGTGGGCAGCACCCGTAAGCGGCAGGCGCGAATGCGCGCGTCGTTCATGGCATCTTAACCTGAATGATTGCTTTCTTGAAGGCGGAGCCTGGGCATTACACGCTGTCGGTGTGGGCCTGCTCGAGGGATCAACAACCGTCTGGTTTGGTGTATGCGTCCAGAACTGAGCCCGGGTCCGGCCATCTCCATGGCCCTGGTGGAGAGCTTGCGGGCACTTCGCCTGCTGCTCCCGCAGAATCAGCTAAAAGACGACAGCATGCCAGAGATCGAGGTAGGCCAGACCTCTTCGGCCGATACAACCATTGCGCGCGTGCACGGATTGGGCGGCGCATTTTCCCTGCTGGGGATGATGCTGGCCGGAGCCCTCGTCCTCGTGCTGCTGACCAATAGCATGGCCGAGCCCATGGTGGTCGGCTTGCTGGCGCTGTTGGCGGTGGCCGGCGTGTTCTTGGTGTTCGGCCTGCTTTCCGGGTTCCTGCGCCTGGGTGATCGGGCCGTCGAGGCCGACATGATCAGGGCGGTCGCCGAGGGCTTGGACAGCGCGCTGCAGATCGTCAACGCGCAAGGCAGCGTGCTTTATCGCAATCGTGCTCTTGAGCGTCTTACCGGCCGACGCTCCGGCCGCCATGCCAGCCTGGAAGAATTGTTTGCCGGCGCACCCGATGCGGCGCAGGCCTACTTCCGGCTCAGCCGTGCGGCTGAGCGCTTGGAAGGACGCCAAGAGGAGATCTACGTGCATCCGGGTCTGCTCGGGGGGCGCACCGGCCGTTGGCTCAATGTCTCCGTTCGCCCCTTTCCGGATACCGCAGCCGGCAAATTGCGCCGCCGGCTCACGCTTTGGCAGATCGACGATGTCACGCGCGAGCGCATGCGCGAAAGCGAGACGGTCAGCGGGCTCGAATCGACGCTTGCCTTCTATGACGGGCTGCCCCAGGGTCTGCTGGCGGTGCTGCCGGATGGGCGGCTGGCGCATCTCAATGCCACGCTGGCGCAGTGGCTGAATTTAAGCCCCGATGCCGGGCGTCCGCTGACCCTGCGCGACATCGTTTCGCCCGACGGCGCGGCACTGATCCAAGCTTCGGGGCGCACCGGCAACGGCCGCACGAGCCGGTTCGATCTCGATCTCTTGCGCGAGGACGGGCGCCGGTTCCCGGCCCACCTGATCTGCCGCGCCCATGGCGCCAAGGGCGCCGTGGCGGTGCTCGTGCTCGACCGCAGTACAGAGCCGGCGGGTGTTGCCGATAGCGAACGACAACTGGTGCGGTTCCTGCATTCGGCCCCGTTTGGCATGGCCACGGTCGACGCTGAAGGCGCCATCCTCAATGCCAATCCCGCCTTCATGCGCATGTTCAGCCTGGATGATCGCGGCCTGCCCACCGGCATTGCCGATCTCGGCGGCAACGGCGGCGAAGACGTCAGGCGCGAGCTGCGCAAGGCCGTGCGGCGCGCGGTCTCCGGGCGTGCCGCCGCCGGGCCGATCGAGATCAGTTTCGGCACCGAGCGGGAGCTGGTGCGGCGCGTCTACGTCAGCGCCTTGAGCTCGGACGCGCGCGAGCGCGACGGCGCCATTCTGTATGCCGTTGATGCCACCGAGCAAAAGGCGCTGGAACTCAAGTTTGCGCAAAGTCACAAGATGGAGGCGGTGGGTCAGCTCGCCGGCGGGGTCGCGCACGATTTCAATAACGTGCTGACCGCCATCATCGGCTTCTCCGATCTGTTGCTGCAGACGCACCGGCCAACCGATCCGGCCTACCGCGATATCATGAATATTAAGAGCAGCGCCCATCGGGCGGCGGGCCTGGTGCAGCAGCTGCTCGCCTTTTCGCGCCGGCAGACGCTGCAGGCGGAGGTCTTGGAGCTCGGCGAAACCCTCACCGATCTTGCGCCACTGCTCAACCGGGCCTTGGGCGAGAAGATCGAGCTCAAAATCCTGCCTGGGCGCGACCTCTGGTACATCAAGGCGGACAAGACGCAATTCGTGCAGGTCATCATCAACCTAGCGGTCAATGCCAAGGACGCCATGCCGGGCGGTGGCTCGCTCGTGATCCGCACACGCAACATGTCGGAGCGCGAGAGCCTGAAATTGGCGGAACTCGGCGTGGCCGCCGGCGAGTACGTTGCCATCGAAGTGGAGGATACCGGGGTCGGCATCGAGCCCGAGATCCTGGGCAAGATCTTCGAGCCGTTCTTCACCACCAAGGACGTCGGCAAGGGCACCGGCCTCGGCCTCTCCACCGTCTACGGCATCGTCAAACAAACCGGCGGCTACGTCTTCGCCGAGAGCGAGCTCGGCCGCGGCACCATCTTTAGGGTCTACCTGCCTCGCTACATCGTCGAAAGCGAGGAGGAGCTCGCCAACCATCGCGCCGACAAGAAACGGGAGAGCACCAGGGACCTGACCGGCACCGGGCGTGTGCTGTTGGTGGAGGACGAGGACATCGTGCGCAGCTTTGCCGCCCGCGCCCTGGCGCGCCAAGGCTACGAGGTGCTCGAGGCCGCGACCGGCATTGAGGCGCTCGAGGTAATGGAGCGCGAGGGGGGCCGCGTCGACATCGTCGTCAGCGATGTGATCATGCCCGAGATGGACGGGCCCAGCATGCTCAAGGAGTTGCGCAAGACCCGGCCCGACCTCAAGATCATCTTCGTGTCCGGCTATCCCGACGACGCCTTCAAGAAAAGCCTGGATGAAAACGAGGAGTATGCCTTCCTGCCCAAACCCTTCACGCTGCCGCAACTCGCCGCCAAAGTGAAGGAGCAGCTGGGTCGCTAGGCGCGCGTGCCCTTGGGCGAGCGTGTGCCGGGCCTTTGCCGGCCGCCTCTCATGGCACGCGAGCGATGGGAAAATGCGGCATGGTCGTGGGCTTGTCCATAATGGCGTCTTGATAGCCCTTGCTCAGCTGCTTGACCCGCCGCGTCAGGTAAAGGTCCAATTCCACGGTGTCGATGATCTTATCGCCGTTGACGTCGGCAGATCCGCCAAACCCTTCCAGCAACGCCTTGGTGAAGATGCCGTTCTGCAGCGCGCCGAGTTCGGCGGACAGCTGGCGGCTGAGCGAGGAGGCAAATGTGATCAGGCCGGGGCCGGCGCTTTTGAACTCGTTGATGAGGCCGACCGTGTCGAAGCGGGCAGTGCTCTTGAAGCCCTCCAGGCCGCCGGCGGATTGACAGGCATCGAGAAACACCAACGCCTTGCTGGGAAACCGCTTCAGCTCGTCGAGCAGCAGGCGCTTGTTGTAGCCCGTCGAACTCGATGTCTTTGTCGTCGAAGTCAACCGGCAGCAAATACGAACTCTGGTCGGGCAGCGTGACGCCGTGGCCGGAGAAAAAGAACAGCGCGATGTCGCGGGACGTCATGGTGCGTTTGATGCTGGCAAGCTTCTGGCGCACGTTGCGCTCGGTGGCCTGCTCGTCGGCCAGCAGCTCGATGTGCACGTCGCGATAAAGACCGCCCTTCAGCTTGGTCAGCGCGCCGGCAAAGTCGCGCGCGTCTTTGGCCGCGTACTTGAGGGCCCACTGCGACTGGCGATAGGCACTGACACCCACCAACAGGGCGTACAGCTCGGGCTTTTCCAGGTCCGCCAGCGACGGCTTGGCCCCCGTCCATTTTAAGTCGATTTCGACCGGCGTGCTCTCGTTCGTCTCCGTCTCCGCGATCAGCGCCAGGATCACGTCGCGGGGCGGTACTTTGAGCCTGAGTTCGCCGGGTGTCTCGGCGCTGCTGACGGGAGTGAAACCCTTGGCCTCGCCACCCTCGGCCGGCACCCCGTCGATCAGCGCGCGCACCCGCTTGATCGGAAGCCCCGACGGGGAGCGAACGGAATAGCTAACGAGGAGATCGGCGCTGGAAAAGTTGCCGCCCGCATTCGGCGACAGAATGTTGATCACCGGCGGCAGGCGTTTGGCAATGTCCTCCATTTCCCGGCTGCGCTTGGAGGACTGGTTGGCTTGCTCGAGGGTCTTGGCCTCATCGAGCGTGCTGAGCACGAGCCGGACAATGTCGGGGCGATAGAATTGATCGCGGAAGCGGGCGACGGAGAAGAAATCCGCCGCGTCGTTCCAGTCGCGGTTCACATGCCAGCCGATCAGGTCCTCGCCGCCCGGAGAGGCGGTGTAGTAACCCCTGGGGGTCCAGGCCACCCAACGGCGATCCTTGGCGTGGACGAACAAGGCCAGCAGTTCCTGGCCGTCATCGAGCCGGTGCCAGCGGATGGTGCCGTCGCCGTAGGCGACGATCACGACCTTGGCCTCGCGGGGAATATTGGCACCCCAAGCCACGGCCGGCACCGGCGTCTGCCAGGCGGGCTTGCCCTGGGCGTCGTAGGCCCTGAGCCAATATTCCGTGCCCAGCACGAAACGTTGCTTGTTGGGCGCGATCGCCAGCGCGCGCGCCACCTCGTAGGGCTCGAGCGCCAAGGGCGCGCCGGCGAATTTGGGGCGGGCGTCGTTGATCCAGTCGCTAAGGGGCAGCCCTTGCGTGTCCCCTGGGGTGAGATCGGCCACGGCATTGGCGGCATCCGTCAGCGTCGCCGCGGTGAGATCGAACAGGACCGGCTCGCCGCCGTATTCCTTGAAGCCGAAGCGGAGGCGCCGGCCGTCCGCCGAGACCGTGAAATGCTCGAAGCGTTTGCCGCGCATGTCGGCTTGCACGCTGTCTTGCCAGGTACGGGGATTGCCCTTGCCGTCGAGCACGCCAAAGGCGGGCTCGGCCGCGCCGAACACGATGCCGTCGCCGCAGGGCAGCAAATGCATAATGGTGGTCAGGGGGCCGGTGATGTCGCGCGGGGCGCCGAGACCGGCGCGATCCCAGACGCGAATGGCAATCTTGCCGGCCTTGACGTAGCGCCCAGCGGCGTAAAGGCGCGTGCCGTCCGCCGACCAGGCGACGCTGCCGACATTGCCGTTGTCGACGCCCTTGACGTTGGCCGCCGTGCGCCAGGCAAGCGTGGCGGCGTCGTAGATGTCCACGCCGGCGTTGTCGACAAAGCCGACGGCCACCCGATCGCCGGACGGATGCGCCTCGACGGAGTGTGGCTCGCCGCCGCCTTTCGTCAGCACCGAGATGGGCTTGCCGCCGTAGGGAGCCTGATAGCGCCGCAGCTTGCGGTCGTAGCCGACCGTATAAAGGGTCCCGCGTCGGTCGAAGGCGGCGCCGTAGGCCATCTTGCCGCCGTAGTCGCGGTCCGTCGCCAGCACTTGCCACTGCCTGGCGTCGGCGCTGGTCCGCTCCCACACCCGCAGGCCCTCGCTGCCAACCAATACGGCGAGATAGGTGCCATCGGCGGAGACGGCCAGGTGATTGATGACGTTGGCGAACGGCCCAAGGCGGGCGGCGACGGCGCCCGTGGCGGTGTCGAAGATGTACACGAAATTGACCCGCTGGGTCCGCGCCGCCGTATCCCAGCCGCCGGCCGCCACCCAACTGCCATCCGGGGCCATCGCCACCGAATAGATCTTGCCGTCGTTGCCCGGACCGGCCGGCACCCGCAGCGTGCGCAGCAGCCGTCCTTCCGGCAGGCGCCACAGCCGCACGGTCTTGTCGTGGGAGCCCGTGACCAACTGCGTGCAGGCGGCATTGACGCCGATGCGCACCAAGGGCGCGGTGTGCATGCGCGGCTCGATCCTGAGCTGGGGCTCCTGTGGCGGCGGCGGCGGTTGCTGGGCGGCGGCCCCGCCAAAGCGCGCCAGCACGCCCACCAACACACAAATGAAACCGATGCGTGAGATCCGCGACATGGCCCCCCCGTATGGCTCGCCGACCCATCATGGCGCAGGCAAGGCCGGGGCAGCAAGGCCGCGCGCGTCTCCTCAACACCCACATTAGCCGGCGGACGGCCGGGTTGCCGGCGGGTGTTGCATGACTGCATTGAGTATCGAGAACAAAACATGTACATTGTGCGCAACACGCGAGTCGCGTTTTGCCTCGATCTGCAACTCATGAAATAACGGGTGCTGCCATGGAAAAGCCGGTGCTGCGGGTGGTTGAAGGGGGGAGCATGGACAAGCAAAAGGCGCTCGAAGCGGCTCTCGCCCAAATCGACAAGAACTTCGGCAAAGGCTCGATCATGCGGCTCGGGGCCAACGAGCGGATCATGGACGTGGAGGCCATTTCCACCGGCTCGCTCGGCCTTGATATCGCCCTTGGCATCGGTGGCCTGCCGCGGGGCCGGGTCGTGGAGATCTACGGGCCGGAGTCTTCCGGCAAGACCACCTTGGCTTTGCAGGTGGTAGCAGAGTCGCAGAAAAAGGGCGGCATCTGCGCCTTCGTCGATGCCGAGCACGCCCTCGACCCCGTCTACGCCCGCAAGCTGGGCGTCAAAGTCGAGGACCTGCTGATTTCCCAGCCGGACGCCGGCGAGCAGGCCCTCGAAATCGCCGACACTCTGGTGCGCTCCGGCGCCATCGACGTGCTGGTCGTCGATTCGGTGGCTGCCCTTACGCCCCGGGCCGAGCTCGAGGGCGAGATGGGCGACTTGCAACCCGGCATGCAGGCCCGGCTCATGAGCAAGGCGTTGCGCAAGCTCACAGCCTCGATCTCTAAATCGAAGTGTATGGTGATCTTCATCAATCAGATCCGCATGAAGATCGGCATCATGTTCGGCAACCCCGAGACGACTACTGGCGGCAATGCGCTCAAGTTCTACGCCTCGGTACGCCTCGACATCCGCCGCATTGGCCAGATCAAGGATCGCGAGGAGATCGTCGGCAACGAGACGCGTGTCAAAGTCGTCAAGAACAAGGTGGCCCCGCCGTTCAAGCAGGTGGAATTCGACATTATGTATGGCGAGGGCATCTCCAAGGTCGGCGAGCTGGTGGATCTCGGGGTCAAGGCGGGCATAATCGAAAAATCCGGCGCCTGGTTTTCTTATAACGGCGAGCGGATCGGCCAGGGCCGCGAAAACACCAAGGCCTTCTTGAAGCAACATCCGAAGGTCGCCGATCAGGTCGAGAAGGCCATTCGGCAAAATGCCGGGCTCATCGTCGACAAAATGCTGCAGGCGGAGCCTGAGGGCGAAGAGGGCAGGGACGATGGCGAGGACCCGGAGGGCTTTGCCAGCGAGCCAGAAGCCGAAACGGTGGGCAAGAAGGGCGCCCGCGCCAAGCGCTGAGGCGGCGCGCCCGGGCGTGGGGGCTCGGCACGCGCACACGTCATAGGTTCCTGCCGGGTCGCCTGATTGGTCGCCTGCCGGTCGGGCGGGGCTCGGGCCGCGCCGGGCGGCGGGTTTGTGGACAGCGGACAGGCGCGTGGCTAGAAGTGGCTCCGCAGTTTCCGTGATGAGCTCAGATGACCAGCGTCAATCAGGTCCGCGCGACCTTTCTCGACTTCTTCGCCAAGAACGATCATGCGGTCGTTCCTTCCTCCTCGCTCGTGCCGCGCAACGATCCGACCTTGATGTTCACCTCTGCCGGCATGGTGCAGTTCAAGAATGTTTTCACTGGCCAGGAGACGCGCAGCTATCGCCGCGCCACCACCGCGCAAAAGTGCGTGCGCGCCGGTGGCAAGCACAACGACCTCGACAACGTCGGCTACACCGCGCGCCACCATACGTTTTTCGAGATGCTGGGCAACTTCTCCTTCGGCGATTACTTCAAGGAGCGCGCCATTCCATTGGCCTGGGAGCTCGTGACCAAGGAGTATGGCCTCGATGCCAAACGCCTCCTGGTCACCATCTACCACGACGATGAAGAGGCTTACCGCATCTGGAAGAAGGTGACGGGGTTCCCCGATCAGAAGATCATTCGTATTGCCACGTCCGATAACTTCTGGGCCATGGGTGATACGGGTCCCTGCGGACCCTGCTCGGAAATCTTCTTCGATCACGGCCCCAAGATTGCGGGTGGTCCGCCCGGCTCGCCGGACGCGGATGGCGACCGGTTCATCGAGATCTGGAACCTGGTGTTCATGCAATACGAGCAACGTGGTCCTGGCGATCGCGTGCCGCTGCCAAGGCCCTCGATCGACACGGGCATGGGGCTCGAGCGCATCTCGGCGGTGCTGGAGGGCACGCACGACAACTACGAGATCGATCTGTTCAAGGCTTTGATCGCGGCCTCGGTGGCGGCAACCGGCGTACCGGCGCAGGGCCCCCACAAGGCCTCCCATCGCGTCATTGCCGATCACTTGCGCGCCACCAGCTTCCTCATCGCCGACGGCGTGCTGCCGTCTAACGAGGGGCGAGGCTATGTGCTGCGCCGGATCATGCGCCGGGCCATGCGCCATGCCCATCTCCTAGGCGCCAAGGAGCCGCTGATGTATCGGCTGGTGCCGGAGCTCGTGCGCCAGATGGGCGAGGCTTACCCAGAACTGGTCCGCGCCCAACCCCTGATCGCGGAGACCCTCAAGCTCGAAGAAACGCGTTTTCGCAAGACCCTGGAAAAGGGCCTCAATCTCCTGTCGGAGGCAAGTGCGGATCTGGCCGCGGGCGACACATTCGCAGGCGAAGTCGCCTTTAAGCTTTATGACACCTTTGGCTTTCCGCTCGACCTGACGCAGGACGCCCTCAAGCCGAGGGGCATCGGCGTCGACGTTGCGGCCTTCAACCGGGCCATGGAGCGGCAGAAAGAGGAGGCGCGGCGGGCCTGGAAGGGTTCCGGGGAAGCCGCCACCGAGACCATCTGGTTTGAGGTGAAGGAGAAAGTCGGGGCGACCGACTTTCTGGGTTACGACACGGAGACGGCGGCAGGCGAGATCTGCGCGCTCGTCCGCAATGGCGCCGTCGTCGAGGCCCTGGCCGAGGGTGAGGAGGGCGCCATCGTCCTCAATCAGACCCCGTTTTATGGCGAATCGGGTGGCCAGGTCGGCGATCGCGGCACGATCAGGGGTGGCAAGGGTGCGCTATTCCGCGTCTCAACCACCCAGAAAAAGCTCGGCGATCTCATTGTGCACATGGGGCGGGTCGAGACGGGCAGCTTCAAGCCCGGCGACGCCGTCGAATTGCTCGTCGACCATGAGCGACGCTCGGCGACCCGCGCCAATCACTCCGCCACGCATCTGCTGCACGAAGCCCTGCGCCAGGTGCTGGGACCGCACGTGGCCCAGAAGGGCTCGTTGGTCGAGCCGGCGCGTCTGCGCTTCGATTTTTCGCATCCCAAGCCGATGAGCGGGGCGGAGGTTGCCGCCGTCGAGAGCCTGGCCAACGCCTTCGTCTTGCAGAATTCTCCGGTCGAGACGCGGTTGATGGCGCTTGAGGATGCGTTGGAGACGGGCGCCATGGCCCTATTCGGGGAGAAGTATGGCGATGAGGTGCGGGTTGTCTCGATGGGGGTCGGCACCTCGGGCGCCAAGGCCAACAAGGCGTGGTCGGTGGAATTGTGCGGCGGCACGCACGTGGGGCGCACCGGCGACATCGGCCTCATCACGGTGACGGGCGAGAGCGCCAGCAGCGCGGGCGTGCGCCGCATCGAAGCGCTGACCGCCGACGGCGCGCGGGCCTACCTGGCGGATCAGGATGCGCGCGTGCGCGAATTGGCGCAGTTGCTGCGCGCCAAACCCGACGAGCTGGTCGAGCGCGTGCGCGCACTCGTCGAGGAACGCAAGCAACTCGAGCGCCAACTGGGGGAGGCCAGGCGACAGCTGGCGCTCGGCGGCAGCGGCGCGGCCGCTGGCGGCAACGGTCGGGCGGCGGCGGCCTCAGCCATCCGCGCCGTCGGCGACGTGAAGCTGCTCGCGCGCACGGTGGTGGGTCTGAACCCCAAGGACCTGCGCGGACTGATCGACGATGGCAAGAAGCAGATTGGGTCCGGCGTGGTGGCCATCATCGGCCTCAGCGAGGACGGCAAGGCGGGGCTGGCCGTCGGCGTCACCGACGATCTCACCAAGCGCATCAATGCGGTCGACCTGGTCAAGGTCGGCGCCGAGGCGCTGGGCGGCAAGGGCGGCGGTGGCCGCCCGGATTTGGCCCAGGCCGGGGGGCCGGATGGCTCAAAGGCCGAATCAGCGCTGAAGGCCATCGAAGCGCGGCTTGCCGGCTAAGGCTCAACTGGAGCGCGCCGGCGCGCCGAACGGGGTCTTGATTTGCCGGCGCCCGCCGCTAGGTTGCAGGCTCACTTGAGGCTCAACCGGAAGAGGCCATGGCCAACACAACGGCAAAGCCCTGGACCGAGGCGCCGCTCACGGGGCGGCTCGTCCTGGCCGACGGTACGGTGATTGCCGGCCACGGCCTCGGCGCCGTGGGATCGGCCGTGGGCGAGGTCTGCTTCAACACCGCGATCACCGGCTATCAGGAGATTCTCACCGATCCTTCCTACGCCGGCCAGATCATTACCTTCACCTTTCCGCACATCGGCAACGTCGGCACCAACCCCGAGGATACGGAAACCTCCAACCTCGCCATGCGTTCGGGTGTGCGCGGTTGCGTGCTGCGGGCCCAGGTCAGCGATCCCTCCAACTATCGCGCCAGCGCGCCGCTTGAGGCCTGGCTGAAAGCCCGCGGCATCATTGCCCTGACCGGCGTCGACACGCGCGCCCTCACCGCCCATATCCGGGAAAAGGGTATGCCCAACGGCGTCATCGCGCACGAGCCCTCCGGTCGCTTCGATCTCGAGGCGCTCAGGGCGGAGGCGAAGGCCTTCTCGGGGTTGCTGGGGCTCGACCTGGTGCCGGAGGTGACGGCAGGCCAGAGCTACACCTGGGAGGAGACGCGCTGGGCCTGGGGCCGGGGCTATGGCCGGCAAGGCGCGGCGGAGCTCAACGTCGTGGCCGTCGACTATGGCCTCAAGCGCAACATCCTGCGCGCGCTGGCGAGCCTGGGATGCAAGGTCACCGTGGTGCCGGCGACCGCCACCGCCGCCGAGATCCTCGAACGCAAGCCCGATGGCGTGTTCCTGTCCAACGGCCCAGGGGACCCGGCCGCGACCGGGGCCTATGCGGTGCCGCAGATCAAAAAGTTGGTGGCGTCCGGACTGCCGATCTTCGGCATCTGCCTCGGCCACCAAATGCTGGGGCTGGCGATCGGCGCCAAGACGCACAAGATGCATCAGGGACACCACGGTGCCAATCATCCGGTGAAGGACCACACCACCGGCAAGGTGGAAATCACCTCCATGAACCACGGCTTTGCCGTTGATCGTGACAGCCTTCCCGCGCGGGCCGAGGAGACGCACGTTTCCCTGTTCGACAACTCCAACTGCGGCCTGCGGCTCAAGGACGGCCCCGTGTTTTCGGTGCAGTACCACCCCGAGGCTTCGCCGGGACCCGAGGACAGCCACTATTTGTTCGTGCGCTTCGGCAACCTGATGCGCGAGCGCAAGGGCCTACCGCTGCTGCCGGAACGCCAAGTTGGGGTCAAGCCATAGGCGGGCCCGTGCCGGGCGCCGCAAACCCTTGCGGATTGAATGTTCAGCGCCGGGCAGCCGCCTATAGCCAAGCCCGCGGCGCTGCAATATGAAGCGGGCCCATGCCAAAGCGCACCGACATTAAATCGATCCTGATCATTGGCGCCGGGCCGATCGTCATTGGGCAGGCCTGCGAGTTCGACTATTCGGGGACCCAGGCCTGCCGGGCCCTCAAGGCCGAGGGTTATCGCATCATCCTAGTCAATTCCAATCCAGCCACCATCATGACCGATCCGGAGTTGGCCGATGCGACCTACATCGAGCCGATCACGCCCGAGGTGGTAGCCGCGATCATCGAGCGCGAGCGCCCGGACGCGCTGCTTCCCACCATGGGCGGGCAAACGGCGCTCAATACGGCGCTGAGCCTTGCCAGCCAGGGCGTCCTGAAGCGCTTCGGCGTCGAAATGATCGGCGCCACGGCCGCGGCCATCGACAAGGCCGAGGATCGCCAGCTCTTTCGTGAGGCGATGACCCGGATCGGGCTTGCCACGCCCAAGTCGATGCTGGCCAACGCGACCGAACTCAAGCGGGCCGACCGCGCCACCCATGCCGCCGAGCTGGCGCGGATCGAGGCCCTGTCGGAACCGGCCGAGGCCAAGGAGCACAAGCGGGCCGACTATCTCAAGCATTGGAAAGCCGGCACGCACGACCGCCAGAAGCGCTACCAGGAGCAGGCGGTGCTCAAGGCCATGGAAGCCCTTTCCAGCATCGGTCTTCCCGCCATCATTCGACCGTCCTTCACCCTCGGCGGCACCGGTGGCGGTATCGCCTACAACCGCGAGGAATTTCGCGAGATCCTCGAGCGCGGCCTGCAGGCCTCGCCCACCACCGAGGTCCTGGTGGAAGAGAGCGTGCTCGGCTGGAAAGAGTTCGAGATGGAGGTGGTGCGCGATAAGGCGGACAACTGCATCATCGTGTGCTCGATCGAAAATGTCGATCCGATGGGCGTGCACACCGGCGACAGCATCACCGTGGCGCCGGCGCTGACGCTGACCGACAAGGAATATCAGATCATGCGCAACGCCTCGATCGCGGTCTTGCGCGAAATCGGGGTGGAGACGGGCGGCTCGAACGTGCAGTTCGCTGTCAACCCCGAGAACGGGCACCTGGTAGTGATTGAGATGAACCCGCGCGTGTCGCGCTCCTCGGCGCTGGCCTCGAAGGCCACCGGCTTTCCCATTGCCAAGGTCGCCGCCAAGCTTGCCGTCGGCTACACGCTCGACGAATTGGACAACGACATCACCGGCGGTGCCACGCCCGCCTCCTTTGAGCCGACCATCGACTATATCGTCACGAAAATACCGCGCTTTGCCTTTGAAAAATTTCCCGGGGCGGAGCGTACGCTGACCACCTCGATGAAGTCCGTGGGCGAAGTGATGGCGATCGGCCGCACCTTTGCCGAGAGCCTGCAAAAGGCCCTGCGCGGCTTGGAGACGGGGCTTACCGGCCTGGACGACATCGAATTGTGGGGCCTCGGCCGCGGTGACGACAAGAACGTCGTGCGCGCCGCGCTGGGGACGCCGACACCCGACCGGCTGCTGAAGGTGGCCCAGGCGATGCGGCTCGGCTTCGATCACGAGCAGATCTACGCCTCCTGCCGGATCGATCCCTGGTTCCTGGCCCGCATCCAGGAGATCGTCGACCTGGAGGCGCGCCTGCAGGTGCACGGCCTACCTGCAGGCGCCGAGGGCCTGCGCAGCCTCAAGGCGATGGGATTTTCCGATGCGCGGCTCGCCAAGTTGGTGGGTTTGAGCGAGGCGGACGTGCGCAAGCGGCGCGCTGAACTTGGAGTGCGTCCGGTGTTCAAGCGCATCGATACCTGCGCCGCCGAATTTGCCTCGCCGACGGCCTACATGTACTCCACCTACGAGCGTGGCTTGTTCGAGGCTCCCGTCGACGAAGCGCGCCCGTCGAGCCGCGACAAGGTGATCATCCTTGGCGGCGGACCCAATCGCATCGGCCAGGGGATCGAGTTCGACTACTGCTGCTGCCATGCCTGTTTTGCCCTGTCCAAGGCGGGCGTGGAGACGATCATGGTCAATTGCAATCCCGAGACCGTTTCCACCGACTACGACACCTCCGACCGCCTCTATTTCGAGCCGCTGACCGCAGAGGACGTGCTGGAAATCATCCGCATCGAGCAGTCGTCGGGACGATTGAAGGGTGTCATCGTGCAGTTTGGCGGCCAAACCCCGCTCAAACTTGCACGCTCGCTGGAAGAAGCCGGCGTCCCGATCCTGGGAACCTCGCCCGAGGCGATCGATCTGGCGGAAGACCGCGACCGCTTCAAGGCGCTGATCGATCGGCTGCGGCTGATGCAACCGGAGAGCGGCATCGCGCGCACCCCGGCGGAGGCGCGCACGGTTGCCGATCGCCTGGGCTACCCGGTGGTGATCCGCCCCTCCTATGTGCTCGGCGGCCGGGCCATGGAGATCGTCGCCGACAGCAGCGAGCTCGATCGCTACATTGCGCGCCTGTCGGAGACGCTCGATCGGCCCTCCGACCTTGCCGTCTCGGCGGCGCGGCCGTTGCTGGTCGATCGCTATCTGAGCGGGGCCATCGAGGTCGACGTCGACTGCCTCAGCGATGGCGCCAACACCTTCATCGCCGGCATCATGGAGCACATCGAGGAGGCCGGCATCCATTCCGGCGACAGCGCCTGCTCATTGCCGCCGCATTCCCTCGATTCGGCCCTGCTGGTTCGGCTGGAGAAGCAGACGCGCGATCTGGCACTCGCCCTCAACGTGGTCGGCCTCATGAACGTGCAGTATGCCGTCAAGGATCGGCAAATTTACGTGCTCGAGGTCAATCCCAGAGCCTCCCGTACGGTGCCGTTTGTCGCCAAGGTCATCGGCAAGCCGATCGCCGGCATCGCCGCCCGCGTCATGAACGGGGAGCCGTTGACCGCCTTCAAGCTCAAGCCCGTGAAGCTTACGCATGTCGGTGTAAAGGAGGCGGTCTTCCCCTTCGCGCGTTTCCCCGGCGTCGACCCGATCCTGGGCCCCGAAATGCGCTCGACCGGGGAGGTCATGGGCATCGATCACGACTATGCCCTGGCCTTTGCCAAGAGCCAGCTTGGCGCGGGCAACGTGCTGCCCCTCAAGGGCAGCGTTTTCGTGTCCTTGCGCGACCAGGACAAAGAGGAGATCCTAGGTGCCATGCGCGAGCTCAGCGAGTTGGGTTTTGGCATCCTGGCGACGCGGGGAACCAAGCGGGCGCTCGAAGCGCACGGCATTGCCTGCGAGCAAGTGAACAAGGTCCTCGAGGGCCGACCGCACATTGTCGACCTGATGAAGAACGGTGAGGTGCAGCTAGTTTTCAACACCACGGAAGGCGCCAAGGCGTTAGCCGATTCCAAGGATATCCGGCGGACCGCCTTGCTCAACCACATCCCATACTATACAACTTTAGCTGGCGCACTTGCCGCGACGGAGGCCATCCGGGCGCTCATGGCGGGCAGTCTTTCAGTTGCGCCGCTGCAATCTTATGTAAGCCAAGCATCCTGAGGATGTAGTGGTCCGGCGCTTCTATCAGGGCTGGCCAAACCCAGTAGACTGAGTGAGACTGGACGGTGGTGCCGGCGGGGATGCCGGGCATCCGGCTATTTGCGAATGTGAGCCTAGGCTATGGAAAAAGTGCCGATGACCGTTGAGGGGTTCAAAAAGCTTGAAGTGGAGTTGCACCGCCTCAAGGTTGAAGAACGCCCGCGCATCATTCAACAGATCGCGGATGCACGCGAACACGGTGATCTGGCCGAGAACGCTGAGTACCATGCCGCCAAAGAGGCCCAGGGGCTCAATGAAGCAAAAGTGGCCGAGCTCGAAGACAAGCTCGGCCGGGCCGAGGTGATCGACACCTCGAAGCTGTCGGGCAACACCGTGAAGTTCGGCGCCACCGTGACCTTGGAGGACGAGGATTCCCGCGACAAGGTCAAGTACATGATCGTCGGCGAGCACGAGGCCAATGTGCGCGAGGGCAAGATTTCCATCGCCTCGCCGATTGCGCGCGCCTTGATCGGGAAGGTCAAGGGGGACAGCGCCGAAGTCACGACCCCGCGCGGCAGCCGCAGCTACGAAATACTCAAAATCGAGTATAAGTAGGCCGAAAGCCTCACGCGTTGGGCCTCGGCCGGGGCCTCGGGGTGGGCCCTGTGTGTTGAGCGACGCGCTTCCTGCAGCCAAGCTATGCCCGCGTGCGATCTTTGCTTGATCCGGTGCCACGAAGCGCACATACTTTTCGTCGATATTGACTACAGACGTTTATGGCGCGTGGCATTTCTGCGCTAAGCTGGGGGTTCGGCTTAGGGGGACGTAGGGGCGTTAGCCGAAAGCGAGAGATGGGGAAGCTTTCGTCATTTTTTCGGGGTTGCTGGCGTGCGGGCTGGCTCGCGCTGATTGTTGGCCTGGCCGCCGTGCTTGTGGTTGGCGATAGTGCCGTCGCTAAACCGCGCCGCGACCGCTTCAACGACAGTCCCTGGGGCAACTCCTCCCGCGACTCCGGCCGCGACAACAACTCCTCCCGGGACTCCGGCCGCGACACGGACGCGAGTTCGCGCGGCTCCTCCGATGCTGGCAGCAGCGCGCGGGGGAACAGCTCTTCCGGCGGTAGCACGAGCAACGCCAGCGCGCGGGATACCTCATCCAAGGACAACAGCGACAAGAGCGACAAGGCGAACGACAAGACCGATAAGAACGCCAAGGCCAAAGACGACGACGACGATGATGATGACCGCCGCAGCGGCCCGCAAAGGGATGCCGGCAAGACCCAGGGCAATACGGGGGGCGGCGGCAAGGGCAAGGCCGACGACCCCGAGCCGCCGAAGACCGTGGTCGAAATGCTGCAGCGGATGTTCCCGGCCAATGCGTCGGGCGCGGCGGGCGACGGCAATTCCTCCAATCGATCCGACAATTCGCCTGGCAAGTCCGGCGAGAGCGACAAGGGGCCCAAGGCGAACGCCCTGAGCAAGAGCAATCAGGCAACGAGCCCGACGCCAGCGCGCAGCGCGGCTGGCGATACCCCGCAGGCCAAGCGGGCGCAACAACGGGCGAGCGCCCCGGCGCTCGGGTGGCAACGCGACACGCGTGCCTCTGACCTGTTCCGGCGCGATGAGATCTTGGTCGTCGACGCCTCGCGCTCGGCCATGGCCCAGCTGCGCTTTGCCCACGTCGAAACCATCACTACGGGCGCCTCCAGCGTTTCGAGGTTCGTCGTTCCCGATGGATTGGACGCCATCTCAGCGCGCCAGCTGCTGCGCGAGCAAATGCCGCCCCTGCCGTCGGCCTTCAACTACGTGTACCGGCCGTATGTGGCGGCGACCGAAGCCGGCGGCTTCGGTCCGGGACTTGGCCAAGCCATCCGGCCGTCCTCACCCAAGGGCTGCACCGCCGAGCGCTGCTATGGGCCGACGCTCATCCATTGGGCGCCCGACCCCGCCGGCTGCGCCGTCGACATCGGCGTTGGCGTGATCGATACGGGTTTTGACAGCCAGCATCCCGCGTTCAAGGATCGAAAGATCAACTGGAGCACGGTGCTCGAGGGCGAGCACGTATCCGTGCAAGCTTGGCACGGGACAGGCGTGCTGGCGTTGTTGTCGGGCAGCCCGCAAAGCACCACGCCGGGCCTGATACCCAACGCCACCTTTACGGCCACCAACACCTTTTATTCCGATGCCAGCGGCCAGCCAGCAACGGACACCACCACCCTCATCAAGGCGCTCAAGCTGATGGAGACCTACAAGGTCAAGGTGGTCAATCTCAGCCTTGCCGGTCCCCAGGACGCCGTGCTGCACAAGCAGATCAAGGACATGAGCGAGACGGGCGTGCTGTTCGTAGCCGCGGCCGGCAACGGCGGGCCGTTCGCAATGCCGAGTTACCCGGCCGCCTATCCCGAGGTGATCGCGGTAACCGCGGTCGACCGCAATCTCGTGGGCTATCGGCATGCGACCCGCGGACCGCACATCGACGTGGCGGCGCCCGGCGTCGACATTTGGACGGCGATGCCCGACAAGCGGGAAGGACCGCAGACCGGCACGTCCTTCGCGGTGCCCTACGTCACGGCTGCCGCCGCGGCCGTCTACCCCAAAGAGGAGCTCCTCTACAAAGGACGCCCGCTCGATCCAAAAAAAGCGGTGCTGGGCCGGCTCACGACCCGCGATCTGGGACCCAGTGGCCGCGACGCCATTTACGGACAAGGCCT
Organism: uncultured Alphaproteobacteria bacterium; assembly: GCA_963775835.1. GTDB lineage: Bacteria > Pseudomonadota > Alphaproteobacteria > Rhizobiales > Hyphomicrobiaceae > AWTP1-13. Next base: position 634,001 of record CAVZKV010000002.1, read on the forward strand.
GTTGCAGGCGCCGGCCAAGTGCGCCGACAAGTCCGACACGGGGGCCGCGGTCGAGGTCAGTTCGGCGTGGTCGCCGACCTTGCAGCCCGTCGTGCAGCCGAGCGAGACGGGGCCCGCCGCGGGCTTGATGTCGCTCACGCCGTCCGCGGCAGTGCAGTGGCCTGGGGTGGTGCAGCACCTGTCCTTCCAGGCCGATCAGTAGCGGGTTTCCCGCCGCTTTTTTTGCCGGGGCGCTGCGTGTGCCGGGCCGTCGCTGGCGCGCTGGTTGGCGCGGCGCGTTGCGTCGTTTTGGGGTTCGTCGTGACTTGAGCGACGCTGCCGTCGCGGCGACCTTGAGGCGCGATGCCGGCCGCCGCGGACCGCTTGTTCAAGCCGACGCGTGCGGGCGCCTTCAGCGCGGCAGCTGCCAACCGTCCGTAATCAGTCGTTTCTCATCGGAGGGCAGCAGTACGACATCCCGCATCAGTTTGCCGAGCGTGTTCTCGAGGTTGCCGAGGCCATCCTTGCCGTCGCGTGTCTCCTTGCCCGCCGGCGCATAGCTGCCGTCCTGCGGCCGCGCCGGCTCGAGGCGGGCCCAACCCTTGACCTGCCAGTCGCCGGTGGCGTCGCGGCAGGCAACGCCCGCAAGGCGCGCCTCTTCCCCGCGCGTCACCTCGTACTGGCGACACCATTCGTTCTGCCGACTGAAGAAAGTGCCGGTCGGCTTGAGACTGGTGAGGTGGGTCGTAACGCTGCTTTCCGTGCGCTCCAGCGCGCGCTGGAATTGCCCCTGCAGCAGCCCCGCCTTCGCCTCGAGCTCGGCCAGTTGCGGGCCCGAGGCGTTGGTCGTGCTCAGGTGCCAGGCAAGTACGGTCGCACAAATGAGGGCGGCAAGGCCCGCAAGCGACCACACCGGCAGGCGCCACCGGTCGGCCAGTCGTGCCTCGCTCACCGAACGCATCAGCATGAACCACCAGCGCTCGCCCGGACCGGGGTTTTCTCCGGCCAGGAGCCGGCGCAGGCGATCGGGAATTGGCGGCAGACGATCGAACGGCGCCGCCAGGCCGCGGTTGGTGATGATGTAGCTTTCAAGCTTTTCCAAGAGGGCCGGATCCCGCAGCAGAGCCTGTCGCACCAGGGGGCGCAGGTGCCGCGGCAGCACGCCATCGGCGTAGGCCATGAGATCGGCGTCCGAGATTTTGGTCATAGCCGTGTCCCTGCTTTTGTTGCGCTAAGGTGGGTCTTTGTGGGCACGTCCGGCTGCGGCCGGGCCCGGCTAGCGGAGGGCGACGGCTCGAGCCGCTCATGCAACTCGCGGCGAGCACGCGCCAATCGGCTCATCACCGTGCCGATCGGCGTACCGGTGATTTCGGCGGCCTCCTTGTAGGAGGCCCCGTCGATGCATACCAACGCCACCAGCACCTGCTGTTCTGGGGAAAGTTCGATCATGGCGTCGAGAACGGCCTCAAGGGTGAGGCGGCCCTCCATAACATTGCGGCCGTCCTGACCTGGCATGGCCTCAACGACTTCGGGGTCCGACACCTCGGAGCGGTACTTGCGAGCCCGCGTCCGGTCCAGCCACAGATTTTGCGCGATGCGATACATCCAACTGTCTAATCTGCTGCCTGGCTGCCACTGGTCCACTCGGGACAAGGCACGCAAACACGTCTCTTGAACAAGATCGTCGCCTTGGTCCAAGTCCCCTGTGAGAGCAACGGCAAATCGCCTAAGTCTCGGTAGGAACTCGACCATTCGGGTGCGGAACTCGTCCGTCACGCGCGCTGTCTCCCCGCGGGTCGGGGATCTAACGCCTGACGGCGGCATTTATTCTCGAGAGTGGGTAAAACAACTCGTGTGGTGTGGTAAAAGCCACATACCGCCGTGCTAACCCCCGTCCTGGCGCGCGCGCGCCTGGGTCACCGGTACGCCGGGTTCGAATTTGACCCGGCGGATCACTAGGGTGGTCTTGACGCTGGCCACGTTGGGGGCCGCGATCAGGTCCTCGATGACGAAGTCCTGGAATGCCGTCAGGTCCGGGGCGACGCACTTAAGCTGGAAATCCGTCTCGCCGGACAGCATGTAACACTCCCGCACCAAGGACCAGGCGAGCACCCGGTTCTCGAAAGCCCGCAGATCGGCCTCGGATTGGCTATGCAGACCCACCATGGCAAAGCCTATCACGTCAAAGCCGACGCTCTTTTCGTCGATGAGGGCGAAGTAGCCGGCAATCATGCCGGCCTCCTCCAGCGCCCGCACGCGGCGCAGGCAGGGCGGCGGCGAGATGCCGACCTTGCGCGCCAGTTCGACGTTGCTGACCCGGCCATTGGCCTGCAGCTCCTTGAGAATGCGCCAATCGGTGGCATCGAGACGGGCACGCATGGCAAGAGGGCTCCGAGCAATCCTTGCAACTGTTCCCCAAAAGCGCCCGCCGGCGCAACGTCGTTCGCCCGCGCCGATGCCGCGGCGCGCCCAAGCCAAGGAGGATGCCAATGAGCGCTCAGGCGGCGACCGCTGGACGTCGCGGCTGGATCATCAGCGACGGCAAGCGCGGAAACGAAGTGCAAAGCGGCGGGGTGTTGGCGGCGCTGGGCCTTGCCTGCGAGACCAAGCTGGTTGAACCGAAAGGGCTATGGCGGCTGCTGTCGCCGTGGGGTCCCGTGAGCCCAGCCGAGCAGTTCGGCGGGCCGCAAAGTCAGTTCCGACCGCCTTGGCCGGATTTTGCCATTGCCACCGGCCGCCTGACGACGCCCTACATCCGCGCGCTCAAACGGGCCGCCGGCCTTGCCACCTACACCATCATCCTGCAGGACCCGAAAGTGAGCGCGACCGCCGCCGACTTGTTCTGGGTGCCCGAGCATGATGCGCGCCGCGGTGCCAATGTTGTGACGACGCTGACGGCCCCGCACGCCTTCTCGCAACCTTGCCTGATCGAACTTGGCAAGCATCTGCCGCCGATGCTCGCCGCGCTGCCGCAACCACGCATCGCCGTTGCGCTCGGCGGACCCAACGGCGACTATCGCTACACCGCCGAGGTCATGGCGCACCTTGCGAGCGCGCTCACCTCGCTCACCGCCTTGGGTGCGGGCCTCATGATCACGCCATCGCGGCGGACACCGGCCGACGTCGTCGCGCGCATCCGGGAGGCGGTGACGGGGCCATCCCGATGGCTTTGGGACGAGGAGGGCGACAACCCCTACCCCTATTTCTTGGCGCACGCGGACGCCTTCGTCGCGCCCGCCGATTCCGTCAACATGACCGGAGAGCCGTGCGCCACCGGGCGGCCCGTCTTCGTGTTCCACCCCGACGGCGGCTCGGCCAAGTTCGACCGCTTTCATCGCGCGCTCGAGCGGTATGGAGCGACGCGGCCGCTGCCCCGACGTTTCGAGCGCTTCGAGACCTGGAGCTATGCTCCGCTCAATTCGGCCGAAAGCATTGCGCGGGAAGTGGCGCGCCGCTGGGAAAAGCGCGCCCAAATGCTCGGCACCGCGGCCCGGCGGGCGCCCTGACAAGGCGGCCCCAGGCGCGGCGCGGCCGGCGGCTGGCGCTATTGACGGGTGGCGCATTTCGCCGGATATGCAACTTGCGCCGATATCGCCCTTCCCCCTGCCCGGCGGATCAAGACGTCCCGAAAGCTCCTTCTCAAGGCCCTGAGCGATGGCCATTCCCATTGTGCCGTTGGTGGTTGCCACCGCCCTTTTCATGGAGAACACCGATTCCACCATTCTGGCGACGGCGCTGCCCACCATCGCCCGCGACCTGGGCCTCGATCCGATTTCCCTGAAGCTCGCGGTCACGTCCTATCTCGTCAGTCTTGCCGTTTTCATTCCGGTCAGCGGCTGGGTCGCCGACCGTGCCGGCGCGCGCACCACCTTTCGCCTCGCCCTCCTTCTGTTCATGGTCGCTTCGATCGGGTGCGCCTTCTCGAGCTCGCTGGCGGGTTTCGTGTTCTGGCGCGCGGTGCAGGGCATGGGCGGGGCCATGATGGTGCCGGTGGGGCGCATGGTGGTGATCCGAACGGTCGCCAAACACGAGCTGGTACGGGCGCTCTCCTTCATTGCCATGCCGGCGCTGATCGGCCCCATGCTCGGGCCGCCGCTCGGCGGTCTGATCGTCAGCTTTGCGGATTGGCGTTGGATCTTCTTCGTCAACATCCCGATCGGCATTCTCGGCATCATCCTGGCCTCGATCTACGTGCCAGACATCAAGCAGGAGACGGCCCCGCTCGACGTCAGCGGATTTGTGCTCAGCGCCCTCGGCCTCGGCGGGGTGATCTTGGGGGCGGCCATGACGGGCCGGCACATCGCACCCATTGAAGTGGCGGTTGGCTCCATGCTGATCGGGGCCGTGATGCTGACAGGCTACGTGCGCCATGCGCTGCGCACGCCACGCCCATTGCTCGATCTGCGCCTGATGCGCTTTCGCACCTTCGAGGCGGGAATTCTCGGCGGCACCTTTTTCCGTTTCGGCGTGGGCGCCAGCGCCTTCTTGCTGCCGCTGATGCTGCAACTGGGCTTCGGTCTTGATCCCTTGCGCTCGGGTCTCACCACCTTCGCCGGGGCCGTCGGCGCTCTGATGGTCAAGCCGTTCGCGCGCAGCTTTTTGTTCAGATTCGGCTTTCGGCGGCTGCTGATCGTCAACGGACTGTTGGCCGCCCTGACGCTGATGGCGTTCGCGCTCTTCAAGCCGACCACGCCGCACGTCATAATTTTGGCCGTGCTGCTGCTGGGTGGGTTCCTGCGCTCGCTGGAATTCACGAGCCTCTCCGCCATCACCTACGCCGAGCTGGAAACCCGGCAGATCAGCGCCGCGACCGGGATGGCGAGTGTCGCCCAGCAAGTGTCGATCAGTTTGGGGGTGGCGACCGGCGCCATGGTGCTCGAGATCTCGGCATGGGCGGCCGGGCGGCTGGCACCAGCGGTGGCGGACTTTGCCGCCGCCTTTGTCGTCGTCGGTCTGGTGTCGGCGATGACCTCGGTGCTGATGCTGCGGCTGCCGTCGGGTGCCGGCGACGAAATCGCTGGCCGCGTCCTGCCGCCGGCCGAACCGCCACGCGTGCGGCCTGCCTAGGTTGGCAGCAATCGCCCACCTTTAGGCCGGGCGCGCCCGGGGCTGCCAGATCGCCGTGTGCGCGATGCGCGCGATCGGCCTTTGCTCGTCAACCACGACCAAGCCATCGAGCTCGACAAAGCGATGGCCCTTGCGTTCGTCGTTGGCAACGATCTTGGCACGAACGCTCAGTTGGTCGCCGATTCTCACGGCTGCGAAGTGCTCGATGCGGCTGCCGACATGGATCCAGGGGCCGAGCACGACATTGTGCACCAGCGCCCAGTTGAAAAGGCGCGGCAGCAGGCCAGGGTGGCAGAGGCCTTCAGCGGCATAGATCGGATCGGTCTCGCGCACGTCATCGTAGTACTGGGCCGCGAATTGCGCGGTCACCGCGAGCGGGCGGATGCCGAGCCATCGATCGCGCGCGAGCGTTGCTTGATCGGCCGGGGGGCGATGGGCGACGGCCGGCACGGCCGCGAATGCCGCAAGGGGCGGTGCCGACACGCTGCCGAGCCGGGCGTGACCGGTGGCGCACAGCTGATCGCGGCAGGTCACCTCGATGTCGAGGCCGCCATTGGCCTCCCGCGCCGTAACGGTGGTGGGCTCCCCGTCGTAGACCGGTTTCACGAACCGTGCCTCGAGCACGCCGCGCTCGAGAAAGGTTCGCCGCCAGCGCGCCACGGCCGGATGCGTCATATAGGCGTAGACGTCGACGCCGGGTACCAGCCCGCCGACGAAGCCGAATTGGCGGGCGACCGTGTCGTCGTGCATCTTGTTTTCGGACTGGCGGGCACTGTTATAAGCGATCAGCCGATAGGGTGCGAGCGCGTCGGCCATTGGCGCACCTCCTTAGGCCGACGCCGTGACGGGAGCTCCGGCGGCCAGCCAGCGCTCGAGCGGTTCGAGAAGGTCTTCGAGCCACCGATAGCCGTTGGTCACCAGCGCGTAACCCTTGGCCCGGCCGCCGGCGATCAGGGTGGGAAAACCGCGGATGCCCAGCTCCTGGGCGGTCAGGAAATCGCCGAAGGTCTCGTTGCGCGTCGCGGGCGCCGAGAATGTCGCGGCGAACGCTTGGTGCGCGAGGCCCGCCTCCTCTTCAAGGCAGGAAAATTCGGGTGCCGAGGTGATGTCGCGGTTCTCGGCATAGAACGCCTGCTGGATAAGCGCCATGACTGCCAGGGCGAAGGTCGGTTGCAGCCGGCGCACCGTCACCACCGCGCGGCAGGCTGGCTCGGTGTCGTAAGTGAAGCTCTCAGGCTCGAAGAAACTCAGGTCGAAAGGCTGACCCGTGGCGGCGCCGACTTGGGTCCAGGCTTGGCAGAGGTAGTCCTTGTCGGTTGCGCGCATGACCTCGGGGTTGCCGGCTCTGAGCCCGCCCATCATAAGCGCAGCGGCAACTGCGCCTCGAAGCGCCGGCGTGAGCGCTAAGATCACCGGCGCGAAGCCGTAACACCAGGAGCACATGGGATCGGCGACATAGATCATTTCCGTCGCTGCCGTCATTTGCCTTCGCTCCTTGACGTCCCGCCAGGATCCGGCGCCGCGCTTGCGAGCCCGCAATTTAGCGCCGCGTTCCCGGCTTTCCTAGGCGTGGGGGCTGAGCCCGGGCTTGGGAACTTGCCCGGCGGTCGCATCGTTCCCATCTCAAGGAAGCGCAACGGGGCAAGGTGAACGATCAGTAATGTTCCCGATCCGAGACAGCGTCAGCCGCACAACTGACCCCATCGTCGTGTGGACGATCATAGGGCTGAACATTGCCGCCTTCTTCTATCAGCTCGGCATGAGCGCGCCGGAGCTCAACTATTTCCTGTATCAGCATGCCCTGGTGCCGCGACGGTATTTCAGCCCGGGCTGGGCTAACATGGTGGGCCTGTCGCCGACCGACTTCTCGCCCTTCCTCACCAACATTTTTCTGCATGGCGGCTGGCTGCACATCATCTTCAATTTGTGGACGCTCTACATCTTCGGCCCGGCGCTCGAGGATCGCTTGGGCTCGGTGCGGTTCGCCATCCTCTACCTGTTGGCCGGCGTCGCCGCGAGCGCCACGCATGCCCTGTTCAATGCCACCTCGATGGTGCCGGCACTCGGCGCCTCCGGGGCCATCGCCGGCGTGATCGCTGCCTACGCCGTGCGCTTTCCCTACGCCTGGGTGCGCATTCTGGTGCCGATCGTTTTCATACCCCTCTTCTTCAGCATCCCGGCCATAGCCTTCGCCGGCATTTGGTTCTTCATGCAGCTGATCCAGGGAGCAAGCGAGCTCTTCTCGCCCTTCCAATTGGGTGCAGGCATCGCCTGGTGGGCGCACATCGGCGGCTTTGTCGCAGGCTGGGTGCTGCTTGGCGCGCTCGATCCTTCCGCCGCCGCGCACCCGGGCCAGGCCGGCTGGTACAACGGCGGGCCCTGGGAGCGCTCGGGGCGCCGCTGAGGCACGGCCGCGATGCTGCGCTTGAGGCGGCAAGCGCTTCAAGCTAAAAGGCGCAACAACTCCCCATTGCTCCGAACTTCGAGGCGCCCGTGGCGAATCCCCAATACGTCTATCACATGCACAAGCTGTCCAAGACCTACCCGGGGGGCAAGCAGGTCTTGAAGGACATCTCGCTGTCGTTCTTTCCCGGCGCCAAGATCGGTGTGGTCGGCTTGAACGGTGCTGGCAAGTCGACGCTGCTCAAGATCATGGCCGGTGATCTGGAGGACTATGTCGGCGAGGCCTGGGCCGCGGACGGCATTCGCGTCGGCTACTTGCCGCAAGAACCCGAGCTCGATGCGCAAAAGAACGTGCTCGCCAATGCCATGGAGGGCGTGGCGGAGAAGAAAGCGCTGGTTGATCGCTACAACGAATTGGCCGCCAACTACTCGGATGAGACCGCCGAGGAGATGGCCAGGCTGCAGGATGAAATCGAGGCGCAAGGTCTGTGGGACCTCGACGTCCAGGTGGAGCAGGCGCTCGATGCCTTGCGCTGTCCGCCCGGAGAAGCGGACGTGAGCACGCTGTCGGGCGGCGAGAACCGGCGCGTGGCCCTGACCAAGTTGCTGCTCGCCAAGCCCGACATCCTCCTTCTCGACGAGCCGACCAACCATTTGGACGCGGAATTGGTGGCGTGGCTGGAACGGTATCTCAAGCAGTATCCCGGCTGCATCATGCTGGTGACGCACGACCGTTATTTTCTCGACAACATCACCGAATGGACCCTCGAGCTCGATCGCGGCCAGGGCGTGCCCTACAAAGGTAACTATTCGAGCTGGCTGGAGCAAAAGGCCAAGCGTCTCGAGGTCGAAAAGGGCCAGGAGGAAGCCAAGCAACGCACGCTGAAGCGCGAACTGGAATGGATCAGGTCCTCGCCCAAGGCGCGCCAGGCGAAGTCGAAAGCGCGCATTCAGGCCTACGAGCGGTTGGCCGAGGAGGCCGGTCGCGACCAGGCCGGCAGGGCACAAATTCAGATCCCGCCCGGGCCGCGGTTGGGCGGCGTCGTGCTGGAGGTCGAAGGCTTGTCGAAAGCCTTCGGCGACCGATTGCTGATCGACAATTTGTCCTTCACCTTGCCACCCGGCGGTATCGTTGGCGTGATCGGCCCGAACGGCGCCGGCAAGACGACGCTGTTCAAGATGCTCACGGGGGTGGAGCAGCCGGACGGCGGCAGCATCCGGCTCGGCGACAGCGTCAAGTTGGGATACGTCGACCAAAGCCGCGCGCATCTCGAAGATAAGAAGACCGTGTGGGAGGAGGTGTCGAACGGGCTCGACATTATGAAGCTCGGCGACAAAATGGAGGTGAATAGCCGCGCCTACGTGAGCTGGTTCAACTTCAAGGGCCCCGACCAGCAAAAAAAGGTTGGCCTGCTCTCGGGCGGCGAGCGCAATCGCGTGCACCTCGCCAAGATGCTGAAGGAGGGCGGCAATCTGCTGCTCCTCGACGAGCCCACCAATGATCTCGATACCGAGACCTTGTCGGCGTTGGAGGCGGCGCTTGAGGATTTTGCCGGCTGCGCCGTCATCATCAGCCACGACCGCTTCTTCCTCGACCGCATGGCGACCCACATCCTAGCCTTCGAAGGCGATAGTCACGTCGAATGGTTCGAAGGCAATTTCCAGGACTACGAGGCCGACAAGAAGCGGCGGCTCGGGGATGCCGCTGTCGAGCCGCATCGGATCAAGTTCAAGCGCTTCGAGCGGCGCTAGGGCAGCCTTGCCGGCCGTCGGCCCGGGCACGGTCAGCGGTTTGGCGCCAGCAGCGCCCGTCGCAGGCCCCAGTGCAGGCCCCCAGTGCAGGCCCCCAGTGCAGGCCCCCAGTGCAGGCCCCCAGTGCAGACCCCAGTGTTGCGGTTTCTCGACGCTGCCGCGCCAGAGGCCGCGCTTTATGCGTCCGGGCGCCTGCTCGCATCGACCGCGGCGGCGCTGGCGCGCAGGGTCTGCGGCAGCTTTAGCGGCTTGGGGCGCGCGCCTTTCGGGCTTTCGGCGTTGGCTAGCTGCGATTAAGCGCAGCGGTCAAGGCGTGTAGGTTGCCGCCATTCTGTTCGATGTAGTCTTCGAACAGTTTTTTCAGAAACGGCGTCATCCAAAAGCCCAGCACCATGGCGTCGCGGACCTTGTAGCCGTTGCCGTACTTGGCAAGCAGCCAGCGCACGTCGTAGGCCGTGCCGTCCTGCAGCACGACCTGGCTGTCGACCATCACGCCGTTGCTGCCGCGCGTACTTTGGTTTGTCCAGTTGACGCGCGAGACGGGGTATTTCGGTGCCTCGCCGGCGGCATACCGCGAAATGAAGCGAACCATGCCGGCGAAATAGGTTTCCCGGTCGGTCGCGGCCAGCTTGGCGCGGTAATTGCCGAGGGAATAAAGGCCGATGTAGGACACATCGGCATGCCGCTGGATCACGGTGGCCATCACACCGGGGGAGCGCGTGCGGGCGGCCGACATCAGCTCTTTACCCACCTGCGACATGTACACGACCGGCGGATCGGCGGCGCGCGCCAGCGATGCCGCACCTAACCAATCGGCGACAAGCGAGGCCGGGATCGCAACCGCAGCGAGCACCCCTGCCGCAAGGCTGGCCCGCCCCCTGGCCCGACAACGCCTGGCAAGGCTGGTCATGCAACCTAATAGCTTCATCATGCGCAACGTGTCCCCTCTCCCATGCCGCAGGCCCCGTACCCGTCGTCAGGAACTTGCAACGTGTTTTGAACACGGAATGGGGCGCCCCGTCAAAGGCCTCCTGCCGCCGACGACCGGATCGGGTGTGCACCCCTCAATGTCATTGAATTGTGTCGAGCCGGCGATGCACCGCCTACCCGCGCAGCCCCATAAAATGCGGGCCGCGCCTGGAGGCGCGGCCCGCCGCAGACAGCCAACAACTTAAATCCGTTAGCTCTGGTTTTTCACTTCAGGCAGCTTGCTCACTTCATCGGACGACATGCCGAGCTGCACATTATCGCCAGATTTGGTGAATTTCCCTTCGGGAATCTCAACGAGCTTACCGCCAAAGCCGAGAAACCCACCGGTTTTGAGGCGGATAGCCCGCACCTTGCCGTCGGGACCGGCATCAACGCTCTGCACCGAGCCAAGCTTGTTGCCGTCCGATGAAAACACATTGAGGCCGATCATCGGATTCTTTGCCGGGGCCGCCGATTGCCGCTCGGTCGCGGAGGGCGCCGCCGGTGTCTTCATCGCGTCGGAGGGCTTCATACCGGTGGGCGGTGTCGGTGCCGGCTCCGGCTTGACCGCAGGCGGGGTGGTCTCGGGCGCGGGCGTCTGCGTTTGCGCCGCGGCAGAGAGCGCAGCGGCACTGGACACGAGGGCCGCGGCACCGATGAGGCGCAGGCGCGTGAGCGTCGTCATGATGCAATCTCCGTTTGTTGTTGCTGCTCTCGGGACAACCCACCACCGGCGCAAAGGTTGCGCCTCGCGGCGGCTGTTGGGGCCGCTTTTGTGGGGGGCTTGGGAGCATTCGGGCGGCCGGCGGCGGCCGCCATCGCGAACGACATTTTGCTGCCACCTTTTCGCCAATCCGTCGCCCCAAAGCGATCGCATCGCAGGGGCGCCCGTCCGTCCTGACGCGACATGGTTGCATCGCGTGGCGCGCGCGCTGCCGCCGCGCCGCACCGCCGTCTCGGACGACAAGCAGTACACGGATGAAATCGGGAAGCTGAGAGCGGCGGCGGCGCCAAGGCGACCCCGCTACCCGGCGACAGGCGGGGGCGGCCGGCTGCACCGCCTGAGCGTTACGCGGGCTTCGGCCGCTGCCGCCGGCCGCGGCCGGACCTTGGCGCAGATCAGCCACCACGGCGCCGCTTGAGGGGGCACCGCGGGCGCGGTGGAACGCCCCAGGGTCGGCCGATGCCACCTCTCGGGGACGCGCCGCCCGTTGCCTGTCGCCCGCGGCCCGCCCCACGGCATTCGATCGGGCGCTCCGGTCTGTGTCTCCTCTTGACATATAAGGATATCTTTATATGGTTGGGACGAGAGGAAAGCCATGGCAGCCCTGTCCCAGCAGATGTGCGTCAGTATCCTCAAGGCCATGGCGGAGCCCACGCGGCTGCGCGTCCTGGCGCTGCTGGCCTACGGAGAACTCAACGTCAAGGACCTGACGAGGGTTCTGGGCCAGAGCCAGCCGCGCATCAGTCGCCACCTCAAACTCCTGTGCGAAGCGGGACTGGTCGAGCGCGCCCCCGAAGGGAGCTGGGTCTACTTTCGCTTGTCCGACCAACCCAACGGCAGCAAGCTCGCCGGTCTGGTGTTGGGCGCCGTCGATGCCAACGACCCCGTGTTGCTGCGCGATCGCGCGCGGGCGGAGGCCTTGCGCACGGAACGCGAGGCGATGGCCCAGGCCTACTTTCAAACCCATGCCAAGGAATGGGACAGCATCCGGGCGCTGCACGTGGCCGAGCACAACGTCGAGGCGGCGATCGCAACCGCCCTCGATGGCGAACCTCTAAACCTCCTGATCGATCTGGGCACCGGTACGGGGCGCATGCTGGAACTGCTCGCTGGGCGCTATCGCCGGGGCCTCGGCATCGACCGCAGCCCGGCGATGCTCGCTTACGCACGCGCCAAACTCGAGCGCGCTCGGCTGCAACATGCGCAAGTGCGCCAGGGCGACATTTACGACTTGCCGCTCGCCGATGCTGTGGCCGACGCCGTCGTCATGCACCAGGTGATGCACTTTTTAGGCGATCCGCCACAGGCGATCCGCGAGGCTGCCCGCGTTTTGCTGCCGGGCGGGCGGTTGCTGATCGTCGACTTTGCACCGCACGAGCTTGAGTACCTGCGCGATCAGTTTGCCCACGAGCGCTTGGGTTTTTCCCATGCGCAGGTGACCCAGTGGCTTGCCGACTGCGGACTTGAGCTGCGGCAGCGGCATGATCTTGCGCCGGCGAGCGCGGCGCCGGGTGGGCAACTCACCGTGTCGATCTGGCTCGCGAGCCGGCCCGGCACGGGGGCGCCCAGGCGCGATGGCAGCGGGCAGCGCAACCTCGAGCAGGTGAGCTGATGGAGAGCGTCAAGGAACGCCGCAGCAGGCTCGTCGGCGACGGCGACATCAACGTCTCCTTCGAGTTCTTCCCGCCCAAGACGGAAAAGATGGAGGAGGCGCTCTGGGCGGCCATTCGTCGTCTCGAGCCCCTGCGGCCCCGCTTCGTGTCGGTAACCTACGGCGCGGGCGGCTCCACCCGCGAACGCACGCACGCCACCGTGGCCCGCCTCGCCCGCGAAACCTGCCTGGTGCCGGCGGCGCATCTTACCTGCGTGGAGGCGACCAAGGCAGAGGTCGACGAGGTCGCGCGCCGCTATCAGGCGAGCGGCGTCAACCACATCGTCGCCCTGCGCGGTGATCCGGTGGGCGGCGCCGGCAGCCGCTATGCTCCCCATCCCGGCGGCTACGCCAATGCCGCCGACTTGGTCGCCGGCCTGAAGCGGATCGGCAATTTCGAGGTCTCCGTCGCCGGCTACCCGGAGTGCCATCCCGACAGTGGCGACCTGGCGGGGGACCTCGACAACCTCAAAGCCAAGGTCGATGCCGGCGCAGCGCGCGTCATCACCCAGTTTTTCTTCGATAACGAGCAGTATTTGCGCTTTCTCGAGCACGCGCGCCGCGCGGGCATCTGGGCGCCGATCGTTCCCGGCATCGCGCCCGTGCATAACTTCAGGCAGGTCGCCGCTTTTGCCGCTCGCTGCGGCGCCAGCGTGCCGGCCTGGCTGGCGCGGCGCTTCGACGGTTTGGACCACGATCCGCAAACCACGCACCTGGTAGCCGCCGCGGTGGCGGCCGAGCAGGTGATGGATCTCGTCGACCAGGGCATCCGCCAATTTCACTTCTACACCCTCAACCGGGCGGATCTGGTCTACGCCATTTGCCATCTCTTGGGTCTGAGGCCGCAGGCCTCGAAGTCGAACACGGTGGTCAACGCATGACACGATCCCAACGTCTGGCCGCGCTGGCGGCGGCCGCCGAAGCGCGCATTTTGATGATCGATGGTGCCATGGGCACCATGATCCAGCGCCTCAAGCTCGACGAGGCCGCCTTTCGCGGTGAGCGGTTCGGCGGCCATGGCAAGCTGGTGCAGGGCAACAATGACTTGTTGGTGCTGAGCCAACCGCAAGCGATCGCCAAGATTCACGCCGACTATCTCGCCGCCGGCGCCGACATCATCTGCACCAATACCTTCAATGCCCAAGGCATCTCGCTTGCCGACTACGATATGCAGGCGTTGGCGTACGAGATCAATTACGCGGCAGCGCGTCTCGCCCGCAACGCCGCCGATGGCGCCCGGCGCGCCAACGGCGCGCCGCCGGCCGTGGTCGCCGGCGCCTTGGGCCCGACCAACCGCACGGCCTCGATCTCTCCGGACGTCAACAATCCGGGCTTTCGCAACGTTTCCTTCGATGAGCTTGCCGACGCCTATGGCGAGCAGGTGCGCGGACTGATCGAAGGCGGCGTCGATCTCCTGCTGATCGAAACCGTGTTCGACACTCTCAATGCCAAGGCGGCAGGCTTCGCGGCGCTGCGCAGCTTCGACGAACTCGGCGTCGAGTTGCCATTGATCATCTCCGGTACCATCACGGATCGTTCCGGCCGCACCCTATCCGGGCAGACCGCCACCGCCTTCTTCTACTCCATCCGCCACCTGAAACCGTGGGCGGTCGGGCTCAATTGTGCGCTCGGCGCCGAGCTGATGCGCCCCTACATCGCCGAGATCGCCGCCGTGGCGGACACGCGCGTCATCGCCTATCCCAATGCGGGCTTGCCCAACGCCATGGGTGAATACGACGAAGGTCCCCACGACATGGCCTCACATCTCGAACCGTGGGCCAAGGACGGCCTTGTCAATATCGTCGGGGGCTGCTGCGGCTCGACGCCCGAGCACATTGCCCAGATCAAGGCCAAGGTCGCAAGATTTCACGCGCGCCGCGTGCCCGAGATCGAACGCCGCATGCGCCTGTCGGGGCTCGAGCCCTTCGTGCACGGCTGAAGGCTGGGAGCGTAAAGAGCAATGAGGGATCAGAGCGCCGCCACCAATTTCATCAATATTGGTGAGCGCACCAACGTCACGGGCTCGCTCAAGTTTCGCAAGCTGATCGAGGCCGATGATTATGCCGCCGCCCTCGCCGTGGCGCGCAGCCAGGTGGAAAATGGCGCACAAATCCTCGACGTCAACATGGACGAGGGCCTGCTCGATTCCGAAAAGGCGATGGTGACGTTCCTCAACCTGATCGCCTCTGAACCGGATATTGCCCGCGTGCCGATCATGGTCGATTCCTCCAAATGGTCGGTGATCGAGGCCGGGCTCAAATGCGTGCAGGGCAAGGCGATCGTCAATTCCATCTCCTTGAAGGAGGGCGAGGAGGCCTTTTTTGCCAGCGCCCGCAAGCTGATGCGCTACGGCGCCGCCGTGGTGGTGATGGCCTTCGACGAACAGGGCCAAGCAGACACGGTCGAGCGCAAGGTGGCGATCTGCGAGCGCGCCTACGGCCTGCTCACCGGCCGGCTCGGTTTTGCCGCCGAGGATATTATTTTCGATCCCAACATCTTCGCGGTCGCCACCGGTATCGAGGAGCACAACGCTTACGGGCTTGCCTTCATCGAGGCGACGCGCCAGATCAAGGCCAAGTTGCCGCACGTGCACGTCTCGGGTGGCGTGTCCAACCTGTCCTTCGCCTTTCGCGGCAACGAGGCCGTGCGCCAGGCGATGCACTCGGTGTTTCTCTACCATGCCATTGCCGCCGGCCTCGACATGGCGATCGTCAATGCCGGGCAAATCACCATTTACGACGACATCGAGCCGACGCTTCGGGACCTATGCGAAGACGTCATCCTCAATCGCCGGGCAGACGCCACGGACCGGCTATTGGAGGCCGCCGGACGCTACCGGGGCGAGGGCGTCAAATCGAAGGAGAAGGACCTCGCCTGGCGCGAGGCGCCCGTCGAAGAGCGCCTCACGCACGCCCTGGTGCATGGCATCAACGAGTATATCGAGGCCGACACGGAGGCGGCCCGGCGCCTGGCCGCCAAGCCGATCGAGGTGATCGAAGGCCCATTGATGGCCGGCATGAACGTCGTCGGCGACCTGTTCGGCGCCGGCAAGATGTTTCTGCCGCAGGTGGTCAAGTCGGCGCGCGTGATGAAGCAGGCTGTCGCCTATCTACAACCTTTCCTGGAGGCGGAAAAAAGGGCCTCCGGCCTCGACCAGCTGCCGTCGGCGGGCAAGGTGGTGATGGCAACCGTCAAGGGCGATGTGCACGATATTGGCAAGAACATCGTCGGCGTCGTCCTGCAATGCAACAACTACCAGGTGATCGATCTCGGCGTAATGGTGCCGGCGCAGAAGATCCTGGAGACGGCGAAAAAAGAACGGGCGCGATATCATCGGCTTGTCCGGGTTGATCACCCCTTCGCTCGACGAAATGTGCCATGTCGCCGCCGAGATGGAGCGGGAGAACTTCACCGTTCCGCTGCTGATCGGCGGCGCCACCACCAGCCGCGTGCATACCGCGGTCAAAATCAATCCGAACTACGTGCGCGGGCAGACCATCTACGTGACCGACGCCAGCCGGGCCGTCGGCGTGGTGTCGAACCTGATGTCCGACCTCGAGCGCGCACCCTACATCGATAAGATTCGCGCCGAATACAGTCGGATCCGCGAGGGCTACCTAAAAGGCGAAGGCAAGAAAACGCGACTGCCGCTGGAGGCCGCGCGCAACAATGCCTTCAAGATCGACTGGTCGGCGTTTCGGCCGGTGCGGCCGAGCTTTCTGGGCACCCGGCAGTTCAAGGCCTACTCCCTGGCCGAACTCGTGCCCTATATCGACTGGACCCCCTTCTTCGCCACCTGGGAGCTGGCGGGCAAGTATCCGCGCATCCTTGACGATAACGTGGTGGGCAGCGAAGCGCGCAAACTGTTCGCCGACGCTGAGGCACTGTTGCGCCGCCTGGTCGCCGGCAACTGGCTCACGGCCAACGCGGTGATCGGGTTCTGGCCGAGCAATGCCGTCGGCGACGACATCGAGCTTTACGACGACGAAGGGCGCGGCTCGCGGCGCGCGGTTCTACACACGCTGCGCCAGCAGATGGCGCGCGAGAACCTGCGCGACCGGGCGCACACCGCGCTCGCCGACTTCGTGGCGCCGAAGGCGAGCGGTGTCGCCGATCACGTCGGCGCCTTCGCCGTGACGGCGGGCATCGGCGAGGCGGAAGCGCTGTCGCGTTACATCGACAAGCACGACGACTACGGACGCATCATGCTGAAGGCGCTCGCCGACCGGCTCGCCGAGGCCTTCGCGGAGCGTATGCACGAGCGCGTACGCCGCGAATTTTGGGGCTACGCGCGCGACGAGCGGCTCGATCGCGAGCGGCTGATCGCGGAAGCCTACCGGGGCATCCGCCCGGCGCCGGGTTATCCCGCCCAGCCCGATCACACGGAGAAGGCGACGCTGTTTGATCTGCTCGACGGGGAGGCGGCCACCGGCATTCGCTTGACCGAAAGCTACGCGATGTGGCCGGGCGCCAGCATCTGCGGCGTCTATTTCGCCCATCCCGACAGCCACTACTTCGGCGTCGGCAAGATCGAACGCGATCAGGCAGCCGACTACGCGCGGCGCAAGGGATGGAGCATCGAGGATGCCGAGCGTTGGCTCGCCCCTGTGCTCAACTATGATCCCAAGCTCGCCCGCAGCGCCGCGGCCTGATAGGTTTTGTCAGCGCCGCAGAAAGGGGCGCCAGCCGCGGCGCGGAGCCAAGGACGCGACGCCGGCGCGAGCGGGGGGATCAGATGCTCTCACGTGGGGTGCTGTTGGCCGTGCAGCTCGTCGTTGGCTTTATGGCGACGCCGCGGCTGCTCGAGGCGCTGCCGCCCTTCGGCGGCCTGAGCATCTTCGCTTATGCCGTGCTGGCGGGGCTCGTGGTTTGGCTTGTGGGCCTCGCCCTGTCGCGGGTCCTGCGCGACACGCGCCAGCCCTCGGGCGCCACCTTGATGGCTGCGATCTTGGTCGCCTTGGCCGGCGCACTCCTCATCACCTTCCGCGGCGCGCTCCCCGTGGAGCTGCGCAGCGCCACGCGGGCTTTGAGCGATGACCTCTACCCGTTGCTCGGGGCCTTGCTGGGTTACGCGCTCAAGCGTTGAGCGGCTATGCGCTCTTTGCGCGGCGGGGTTGCGCTGTTGGCATGGGAAAAATTCGAAGGCGAAAATAGGCGAGGGAAAAAATGCCGAGGGCGCGGAGATTGGCTCTCTCGCGCCCTCAAAAGGCTAATTGGGACTTCGGCCGATCCCCCATGTCCCGCGGATCAGCTTTCTCCCCCACTAGAACATGCCAAACACGACTGCAGTCAGAAAGGCGAAGGATATCAGGGCGGCAAGCACATTGAGCCTGGTCCGTAGTTCCATCGCTCTGCCTCCGGCGAGTGTTGACGCAAGTTGCCCCGCGCCAACGCAGGAATTTAGGGATCGGTTCGATGACTGCCAAGCGAAATCGCTGCTGCAGCGCAATAATTCTAGGTTGTCGAATGAAGTTTCCCGGATTGCCTCACCTCTTGATGCACAACAACCACGTGAACACTAGTCTTATACAAGAGGTTTGTTTGAGTAAATGCGCTGTATTAACCTTACATTCAGATTGTAGAGCTTGCGACTATCCCAATCCTGCCCCAATAGCGTCATTCAAGTTCTTGTACAGAAAGAAAGTCGCCGGCGCCGGGGTCGGCGTCGCATCATCGCCGACGCCGTTGCAAAGATGCGACAGATCCGCCGCACCCCCATGCGCGCCGCGGATGGTTGAGCGGTCTCGACACCCTGGCCCCGATGGCCTACCCAAGCGCGCGAGGAGGCCGAATCAGGCGTTATTTTTGGGAGACCGTGATGGCAAACTTCAAGGCCTTGCTGGCCGCTAAGACGGAGGCCGGGCAGAGCCTTACCTGGCAGGAGCTCGGCGATGGGGACCTGATGGAGGGTGACGTCACCGTCGCGGTGAGCCATACAACCATTAACTATAAGGACGGGCTCGCCCTCACCGGCAAGGCGCCCGTCATCCGGCGCTGGCCGATGATCCCCGGCATCGACTTCGCCGGCACCGTCGTCGGCTCGGCAGATGCCGAGTTCACCGCTGGTGATGAGGTGGTGCTCAACGGTTGGGGCGTCGGGGAGACCCATTATGGCGGCTACGCGGGGCGCGCCCGCGTCAAGGGCGACTGGCTGATCAAGCGGCCGGCGGCGCTCAGCGCCGGGGAGGCCATGGCGATCGGCACGGCGGGCTACACCGCCATGCTGGCCGTGCTGGCGCTCGAGCGCAATGGCGTCACGCCCAGCCGGGGGCCCGTGATCGTCACCGGTGCGGCCGGCGGGGTGGGCAGCGTCGCCATCATCCTGCTGGCCCGCCTCGGCTACCGCGTCATTGCCTCCACCGGACGGACGAGCGAAGCGGACTATCTCACCGCCCTGGGGGCGGCCGAGATCATCGAGCGCGCGCAACTGCAAGGGCCCGCGCGGCCGCTCGGCAAGGAGCGCTGGGCCGGCGGCATCGACGCCGTCGGTAGCCACACGCTTGCCAATGTTGTCTCCATGACCCAGTACGGCGGCTGCGTCGCCGCCTGCGGCTTGGCCCAAGGCATGGACCTTGCCTCCTCCGTCGCACCCTTCATTTTGCGCGGCATCACCCTGGCCGGTATCGATTCGGTGATGGCGCCCAAACCGCTCAGGCAAGAGGCATGGCGGCGGCTGGCGCAGGATCTCGACAAGGACAAGCTGCGCGCCCTGACCACCACCAAGCCGCTAGCGGAGGTCACCCAGCTGGCGCCCGAAATCCTGGCCGGCAAAATCCGCGGTCGGGTGGTGCTGGAGGTCGGCTAGCCCGTCTTTTTTGCTAGCACGGTGCCGGGCAAACGCTCCCCGATCGGCTTGATTTCGCGCGGCTGGATGTGCAAATCCGTGCTAGACGACGGCCGCTGAACGGCGGACGTCGCGCCCTACCAGCAAGAGCCCGCATGGTCACCATTCTCGACACGCGCCAGCCCCGGCATCCGGAAAAGGCCCACAAGCCCGACACCGAGGTTTTGCGCAAGCCCGATTGGATCCGCGTCAAGGTGCCGGCAGCCTCGCCGCAATCGCGCAGACGCGGCAAATTTTGCGCGAACACGCGCTGCATACCGTGTGCGAAGAGGCCGCTTGCCCCAATCTGGCGGAGTGCTGGGCCGGGCGGCACGCCACCATGATGATCATGGGCGACACCTGCACGCGCGCCTGCGCCTTCTGCAACGTGCGCACCGGGCTGCCGCGTGCCTTGGACGCGCATGAGCCCGAGCGGGTGGCCCAGGCGGTCGCCAAGCTGGGGCTCGCACACATCGTCATTACCTCGGTCGACCGGGACGATCTCCCCGACGGCGGCGCCCGGCACTTCGCCAACACCATTGGCGCCATCCGCGCGCACACGCCGCAGACCACGATCGAGGTGCTGACACCGGACTTTCTGCGCAAGGACGGTGCGCTGGAAACCGTCGTTGCCGCCGCGCCCGACATCTACAACCACAACCTGGAGACGGTTGCCGCGCTCTACCTCAGGATCCGTCCCGGGGCGCGCTATTTCCATTCCATTCGCCTGCTCCAGCGCGTGAAGGAGCTGGCACCGGGGATGTTCACCAAGTCCGGGATCATGGTCGGCCTCGGCGAGGAGCGCGAGGAGGTGCTGCAACTCATGGACGATTTGCGCACGGCGGACGTCGACTTCCTCACCATCGGCCAATACCTGCAACCGACCCGCAAGCACGCCGAGGTGAAGCGCTTCGTGCCACCGGAGGACTTCGACGCCTACCGACGGGTGGCGCTGTCGAAAGGCTTTCTGTTGGTTGCCGCCAGCCCACTGACGCGCTCGTCCTACCATGCGGGTGAGGATTTCGCCCGGCTGCGCGCCGCGCGCGCCGCCCAGCAGGCGCACCACGATTGAGACAACGGGAGCGCGCGTCCTTGTCCCCGCCGGGGGCGGGGAGCATCGTCGGGCATGCCATCCTTTCGCACAACCCACCGAGTGTCCTTTACGGCGCGGCAGATGTTCGATCTCGTTGCCGACCTCGAGAGCTATCCGAGCTTCCTGCCGCTGTGCGAGGCCTTGGTGATTCGCCAGCGCGATCAAGGCGAGGGCAGCACCGTGCTGCTGGCCGACATGACGGTCGGCTATTTGAGCATTCGGGAAACCTTTACGCAGCCGGGTTGAACTCGACCCCTCCGGGCTGACCGTGCTGGCGAGCGCGGCCGGCCAAGGGCGCGGCCCGTTCCAGCGCTTGGACAACCGCTGGGGCTTCCGCCCGGCCGCGGGCGGCTGCGACGTCGACTTCTTCATCAGCTACACCTTCAAATCGCTGATGCTGCAGGCGCTGGTCGGCAGCCTGTTTGATCGCGTGTTTCGCCGCTACACGCGCGCCTTCGAGGAGCGCGCCCATCGCGTCTACGGCAGCGTCAGCCCACCGCCCTGAACGGCCCCATCACGCCGGCAGGACCTGCCAGAGCAAGGCGAAGGCCGCCTCGATCGATTTTTGCCGGACGGCGGCACGGCCGATGTCGCCGAACCGACACGCCACATGCGTGGCCGGACGACCAATGACGGCCGCACCCAAATAGACGAGGCCGACGGGCTTGGCCGCGCTGCCGCCGCCAGGACCGGCAATGCCGGTGGTCGAGATGGCGACGTCGGCTGCTGCCCTCGCCAGCGCCCCCGCCGCCATGGCCTGTGCCACCTCGGCGCTCACCGCGCCATACCGGGCCAACAGCTCGCCGGCAACACCAAGCTCCTGCTGCTTGGCCGCATTGGAATAGGTGACAAAGCCGCGCTCGAGCACGTCGGAGGAGCCGGCGATCTCCGTCAGCACGGCCGCCAGAAGCCCGCCGGTACAACTCTCCGCCGTCACGATCTTGGCTCCCCGCGCCCGGAAGGCGGCGACAAGGCGGCCAGCTTCATCGATCAAGGGCGCAGGAAACATCCAGCCTCGCAAAACAAGAACGGTATCCGTCGGGCAACGGATACCGTCAAGGGAGGCAGAAATAGACAGAAAAAAAGAGGGGAGAGGCTCAAGCGGCGGCTAGCTTCTCCGCTTGGGTCAGCAGGGAATCGAGCGTGGTGCGGCTTTCCGGGCCCATCACCCGCATGGTTCTGGATTGGGCCTCCTTCCACACCGGATAGGCCTTGTAGATCACGGACTGTCCTTTGGGGGTCAGGTGCAGGCCGCGTCCGCGTCGGCCCGCCGGCGGATCCATGGTGATGTGGTTGAGGGCCAAGAGGCGTTTCAGGTTACGCGACAGGGTAGACTTCTCGATATCAAGCGCATGTCCGATCTCGACAGCCGTAATGCCATCTTGCTGGGCAAGTTGGGTGAGCAAGGTGAATTGGCTGGCGGTGATCCCGAGCGGGCGCAAGGCATCGTCGTAGACTCGCGTCACAATGCGACTCAATTGCCGCACACGCGTCGATATGCAGGCCGCTGACGTACTCTCAGCAATCTCGCCGATGTCCGCGGTCGCAACACCGACGCCGGGTGTCATGATATTCATCGGGCGCCCCCTGGCGCTGATCTTTAGGCTCGGATCTGTGCATGCCGCGATTCGGCTGCGCAAGGCAACGAGCAGCGGCAACTCAGGATTGAGGCCGCGGCACGCGCACCACGGTTGCTGTTGCCAGGGCGGCAATGCCTTCGCGGCGGCCGGTGAAGCCAAGGGTTTCGGTGGTGGTGGCCTTGATGCCGACGCGCTCGGCCTCGATCTCCAACAGCTCCGCAATGCGCGCGCGCATCGCCTCCCGATGCGGGCCGATGCGGGGGGCCTCGCAGACGATGGTGACATCGACGTTCGTCACCTGGCCGCCCCAGCGGTGGACGCGCCGTGCCGCCTCGCTCAAGAACAGGTGGGAGGACGCGCCCTTCCAGCGCGGGTCGCTGTCGGGAAAGAGTTGGCCGATATCCCCCTCGCCCACGGCGCCGAGCAGCGCATCGGTCAGGGCGTGCAGGGCCACATCGGCGTCGGAGTGGCCTTCCAGGCCGGCGCCGTGTGGGATGCGAATGCCACACAGCCAGACGTGATCGCCCGCCACCAAGCGATGCACATCAAAGCCGAGCCCGGTGCGCACGTCGGGCATGGGTTGTTCGGTCGCCATCGCCAGGTCCTCGGCGGTCGTGAGTTTGCGATTGTGCTCGCTCCCCATCACCAGCGCCACCGACAAGCCCGCCCATTCGGCCACCGCCGCATCGTCGCTCAAGGTGCTGAGCCCCGCGGCTGCGGCGGCGCGATGGGCCGCCAGGATGGGAGAAAAGGCAAATCCTTGCGGCGTTTGCGCGCGCCACAGGCGGTCGCGATCGATCGATTGGGCGATGCGGCCCGAGGCGTCGGCGCGTTTGAGCGAATCGGTCAAGGGCAGGGCGGCGATGGCGGCGGGCGCGTGCGCCAGGGCGGCTAGCACGCGCGCGATGACGTCCGCCGTCACGAAGGGCCGGGCGCTGTCGTGGATCAGCACGCAATCGGGGGCATGCGCCGCGAGCGCGAGCAGGCCGTGCAGCGCCGATTGTTGCCGCGTCGCCCCACCCAAAACGGGCGGCAGCAGCCGCGCCGCGGCGGAGGGGAGCGCCGCGTCATAAAGAGGCCGATCGGCTGCGGCGATCACGACCTGGACCAGGTCGATGCCTGGCTGCGCCAGCATGGCCGCGACCGAACGGGCCACGGCCGAGCCGACGCCGAGCGGGCGATACTGCTTGGGGACCGGGCCGGGCGCCCGCGCACCGCTGCCTGCGGCCAAAATCAAGGCGGCTGTTTTCACGGGGGCTCTCGACAACGGCCGGCGTTCAATCCATAGCTCCGCCGGCCCAGCGCGACAACCGGGACCGCCAAGCGGGCACAACCGCGCGAGCCCCGCGTTTCGCGCTTGCGAAGCCCGCACCGGCAGGCTAGTCTGCACAAGAGAATGGCAACGACATCTTCTGCCTAATAAATGGGCACCGCAGGGACTTCACCAACCAGCCGCGAGACATCCCTTCGCATCGGCCCGCACCAGGTGCGCGGGGGCGTCATGCTGGCGCCCATGTCGGGGATCACCGACCTGCCCTTTCGCACCCTCGCCCTGGCGCTCGAGACCGGGCTGGTGGTTTCCGAGATGGTGGCGAGCGAGCACCTGAGCCGCGATCGACACGGCGCGCGCTTGCGCACGTCGGGCGGCGAGAGCGGACTGCGGGTGATACAACTCGCGGGCTGTGAGGCCCACTGGATGGCCGAGGGGGCGCGGGTCGCCGCCGACCTGGGGGCCGATATTATCGACATCAACATGGGTTGTCCGGCGCGCCAGGTGACCGGCAAGCAGGCGGGGTCGGCCTTGATGCGCGACCTCGACCACGCCGAGCGCCTGATCGCGGCGGTGCTCAGCGCAGTCAAGCTGCCCGTGACCCTCAAAATGCGGCTGGGTTGGGATCCCCACACGCTGTCGGCAGCCGCGCTGGCGCGCCGGGCTGAGGCCCTGGGCGTGGCGCTCGTTAGCGTGCACGCGCGCACGCGCTGTCAGTTCTTCAAGGGTAAGGCGGACTGGTCGCTGGTGCGACCCGTCAAGGCGGCGGTCAAGGTTCCCGTCGTCATCAATGGCGATATCGTCGATCCGGTCAGCGCCAAGCTTGCCCTGGCGCAAGCGGGCGCCGATGCGGTGATGATTGGCCGCGGCGCCTGCGGCCAGCCCTGGATGCCCGCCCGCATCGCCCGCGCGCTGGCGACCGGCGAGGATCCGGGAGCCCCGCCGCTGCACGTGCAGGGCGAAATCGCCGTTGGCCATGTCGAGGCGATGCTCAGCGCCTACGGGCTCGGCGTCGGGCTGCGCAACGCGCGCAAGCACATCGGTTGGTATCTGGCCGCCAGCGGGCGCGCGCCAGAGCTCGTGCAGGCGTGGCGACGGCGGCTTTGTACGTCGGATGATGCCGCAAGCGTGCTCGGCGGCATCACCGCCTTTTATCGCCTTGCCCAGGAGATGGCCGCATGAAACCCGAGCTCGTCCGCGAGCGCGCCAGCGCCGCGCCGCGCCGCCACATCGAGCACGATCTGTTGCTCGCCACGCTGCCGCATCCGATCCTGGTGCTCGGCGACGACGATCGCGTGCTGTATGCCAATCCCGCCGCGGAGTCCTTCTTCTCGCTGAGCCAGGGGATGCTCAAGCGCCAGACGCTGCCCGACATCATCGCCTTTTCCAGCCCGTTGGCCGCCCTGGTCGGGCAGGTCCGGCGCACCGGCGCCGCGGTCAACGAATACGGCGTCGAAGTCGATCTGCCACGCAGCGGCGTGCACCGCCTCGTGGACGTGTTCGCCGGCAGCTTTCCCGAGCAGCCGAGCCTGATCGTGTTGATGCTGCAGCAGCGCTCGGTGGCGCAAATGATCGAGCGCCAGCTGACGCACCGGGCGGCGGCGCGCTCCGTCTCGGGCATGGCGGCGGTGCTGGCGCACGAGATCAAGAATCCCCTATCGGGCATCCGCGGCGCCGCCCAGCTGCTCGAGCCGGGTCTGAAGGACGAGGATCGGGCGCTGACCCAACTGATCTGCACGGAAACCGACCGCATCCGCACTTTGGTCGACCGTATGGAGGTGTTCGGCGATGAGCGCACTCTGATCACCGAGCCGGTCAATATTCATTCGGTCCTTGATCACGTGAAACGCCTGGCCGAGACCGGCTTCACGGACGGCATCGCTATCAACGTCGACTACGATCCGTCCCTGCCGCCCGTACCGGGCAATCGCGACAAGCTAATCCAGGCCTTCCTCAATCTGGTCAAGAACGCCGCCGAGGCGATCGGGGAGCTGCGCGAGCCGGGTCGCATCGTCCTGCGTACCGCCTTTCGCCCGGGCATGCGGCTGTCAGTGCCCGGCACCGCCGCGCGCGTCGCCTTGCCCTTGATGATCGAGGTGGAGGACACCGGACCCGGCGTGGCCGACTCGCTCAAGGCGCATTTGTTCGATCCCTTTGTCACCACCAAACGCAGGGGAACCGGGCTCGGTCTGGCGCTGGTCGCCAAGATTATCGGCGACCACGGCGGCGTAATCGAATGCGAATCGGTGCCGAGACGCACGGTCTTTCGCGTGCTGCTGCCGCTGCAGGACTAACAACGCAGACAACAGACTAGGAATTGGTCAATGGCTGGTGGAACTGTTCTGATAGCGGACGATGACAGCGCGATCCGCACCGTGCTCAATCAGGCCTTCGCCCGGGCCGGCTATCTGCCGCGCGCGACGGGCAACGCCGCCACGCTCTGGCGTTGGGTTTCCCAGGGTGAGGGCGACGTCGTCATCACCGACGTGGTGATGCCCGACGAGAATGCCTTTGACCTCATTCCCCGCATCAAGAAGCTGCGCCCGGATTTGCCGATCATCGTCATGAGCGCGCAAAACACCCTGATGACGGCGCTCTCGGCGGCGGAAAAGGGTGCCTTCGAATACCTGCCTAAGCCGTTCGATCTCAGCCAGATCGTCAGCGTTGTCGGCCGGGCGCTGGCCGAGCCGGGACGGCGCAAGGAACGCTCGATCCCCGAAACGGAGAGCGAGGAGCTACCGCTCATCGGCCGCTCGGCGGCGATGCAGGAGATCTATCGCGTACTGGCGCGGCTGACGCGCACCGACCTGACGGTGATGATCACGGGCGAGTCCGGCACCGGCAAGGAATTGGTGGCCCGCGTGCTGCATGACTATACCAAGCGCCGCAACGGGCCGTTCGTCGCCATCAACATGGCGGCGATCCCGCGCGAGCTCATCGAAAGCGAGCTGTTCGGCCACGAAAAGGGCGCCTTCACCGGGGCGCAAGCGCGCACCGAGGGCCGCTTCCAGCAGGCGGACGGGGGCACCTTGTTCCTCGACGAAATCGGCGACATGCCGATGGAGGCCCAGACCAGACTGTTGCGGGTGTTGCAGGAAGGCGAGTACACCACGGTCGGCGGACGCACGCCGATCAAGACCGACGTGCGCATCATCGCTGCGACGCATCGCGAGCTCAAGTCGCAAATCCAGCAGGGGCTATTCCGCGAGGATCTTTACTATCGCCTCAACGTCGTGCCCTTGCGCTTGCCGCCCCTGCGCGAACGCTTGGAGGACATCGGCGACCTCGTGCGCCACTTCTTGCGCCAGACGGCCAAGCAAGGCATGGGGCACAAGGCCATCGAGACGGCGGCGATCGAGCGCCTCAAACACTTCCATTGGCCGGGCAACGTGCGCGAGCTTGAGAACATGGTGCGCCGGTTGAGCGCGCTGCATCCGGAAGACACCTTGACGTTGGAGATCATCGAGGCGGAGCTCGCCGACGCGGCCCCGCCACCCAATGCCGATGCCGGCGCGGCCCCCAAGGAGCTCTCCGAAACCATTGAGCGGTACCTGGCCGGCCATTTCGCCAGCTATGGTCGCGAACTGCCGCCGCCCGGCCTCTACGATCGCATGTTACAGCATCTCGAGCGCCCGCTGTTGATGGCCGCGCTGGCCGCCACGCGCGGCAATCAGATCCGTGCCGCCGCCCTGCTGGGCCTCAACCGCAATACGCTGCGCAAAAAGATCCGCGACCTCGACATTCAAGTGTTCCGCACGCCGGTGACGTGAGGGCTGCGGGGCCGCGACAAAAAAGGGCCGTCACGGCAAAGCCCGCCGACAGCGCCTCGGCGCCGCTCGCCCTTTTCCGTGTGGTCGGTGCGCGGCCAATGGCGCCCGGCTGTGATCGCAGCCTTGAGCGCCGGGTGTGCTCCCGTTGAGCGAGGGTTTGGTCCAAGCCTGGGCAAGCCTGATCGTCCTTTGCTGCAGCCCTCACTCCCCGCCTCGATCGGGGCGCTTGCCGGCCAGCGCCGTGCTTGCGCTTCGAGGCCGAGCGTCTATTGTGGCCGGCGAGCGTCGGGCATGCGTCCGCCCTCATCCCCCATCGAAGCGCAGGCGCGCTGCCGTGAGCGCGCCCGGCTTGCGACCTCACGCACAGGGATTGCTGATGGCTGAACCTGTTGAAGTTCAATTCGCGCCCTTGTCGCAGGCGCCCAGCGGCACGCTCATTGTGTTGGCGGGCGAGGAGCTAGCCCTTGGCGCCAGCGCCCGCGCCCTCAACGAACGGGCCAAGGGCGCGCTGGAGCGCGCCGCGGCCGCCGCCGGCTTCAGCGGCAAGAGCAAAACCGCAATCGAGCTGCTGGCCCCCGCCGGGATCGAAGCGCAGCGCCTCGTCATGGTGGGATCGGGGCGCCCGGGCAAGGAACTGGATCGGCTGATGCTGGGTGGCTACGCCTTCGGGCAGGCCAATGCGCGCAAGGGCGAAAGGGCAACGCTCATCTGCGACCCGGCCGATCCGGGTGATGCCGGCGTCGAGGGCTTTGCCGCCGACCTGGCGCTGGGCGCGCTGTTGCGAAGCTACGCCTTCAAGAAATACCTGACGCGCGGCAAGCCGGAGGAGGGGGCGGAGGCCGACGCCGGCGACGGCCTCAGCAAGCTCCAGATCCTGTGCGACCGCCCCGAGGCGGCGAGCAAGGCCTTCGTTCCCCGCAAGGCCCTTGCCGATGGCGTGTTCCTCGCCCGCGATCTCGTCAACGAGCCGGCCAATCGGCTTGGGCCCGTCGAGTTCGCCGATCGCATGCGCGATCTGGAAGGCAGTGGCCTCGAGATCGAGGTGCTCGAGGAGGAACAGCTCAAGGCCCTCAACATGCGGGCGCTGCTGGCCGTCGGTCAGGGCAGCCTGCGTCCCTCGCGCGTCGTCGTGTTCAAATGGCATGGGGCCAAGTCGAAGCGCGCCAAGACGCTCTGCTTTGTCGGCAAGGGCGTGTGTTTCGATACCGGCGGCATTTCCATGAAACCCGCCGGCGGCATGGAAGACATGAAAGGCGACATGGCCGGGGCGGCCTGCGTGGCCGGCCTTATGCTGACGTTGGCCAAGCGCAACGCCGCCGTCAATGCCGTGGGCCTGGTCGGCCTCACCGAGAATATGCCCTCCGGTGGCGCGCAGCGGCCGGGCGACATTATCACCAGCATGTCCGGCAAGACCATCGAGGTCTTGAATACCGATGCGGAAGGCCGCCTGGTGCTCGCCGACGTGATCTGGTACGCCCAGGAGCGCTTCAAGCCGCGCTTCGTGATCGACCTGGCGACCCTGACCGGCGCCATCATGGTCGCGCTCGGCAAGGAATACGCCGGCATGTTCGCCAACGACGATCGCTTGGCCAGCGAACTCGCCGCTGCCGGCGAGATCAGCGGGGAGAAGGTCTGGCGCATGCCGCTCGCCAAAGCCTATGACAAGCTGATCGACAGCAAGAACGCCGACATGAAAAACATCGGCGGCCGCTTCGGCGGCGCCATTACGGGCGCTCAGTTCATCCAGCGCTTCATCAAGGATACGCCTTGGGTGCACCTCGACGTGGCGGGCACCGCCTTCGATTCGCCCCGCAACGACATCAATCAAAGCTGGGCCTCGGGCTGGGGCGTGCGGTTGCTCGATCGCTTGGTGCAGATGAACTACGAAAAGGCCGAGCGCTAGGCGCCAAACGCGTCGGCCGCCAATGCCGCGAGCCGGCCGCGTCGCCTCGAGCGAAGCTCCTGTAACTACAGACTAATACCTAGTGATTTTCCATAATATATCTTATGCGAATAGAGACTTGTCCGCCGCTCCAGCCGCCGGAACGCTTGGCGCGCGTGAGCGTTGCTTCTCGTGCGGCGTGCCGCTCGGGCCGCCGATCCCAACCAGCGAGCCGGGAGTTTTCAGTCGTGAGTAAGGTCAGGACGCTTGAGCCTCACAGTAAGATTGCTGCCCCCCTGGATACCCCCACCGATCTACCCGATGCGGCCGTGCGCGAGATATCGGCCGCGCTCAACCGGCTGTTGGCCGACGCCTTTGCCCTCTACCTCAAGACCAAGAATTTCCATTGGCACGTCAGCGGTCCGCATTTTCGCTCCTATCATCTGTTGTTTGATGAGCAAGCGGCCGAGATCTTCGGCACCACCGACGAGCTCGCCGAGCGCGTGCGCAAGATCGGCGGCAGCACGCTGCGCTCGATCGGCGAGATTGGGCGCCAGCAAACGGTCAAGGACAACGACAAGGCCTTCGTTGCCCCGCGCGAAATGTTGAGCGAGCTGATGGCCGACAACAAGGCGATGGCGGCCCACATGCGCAAGGCCCATCAGCTGGCGGACAAGCACGAGGACGTGGCAACCGCCAGCTTGCTTGAGACCTTCATCGATGCCACCGAAAAGCGCACCTGGTTCTTGTTCGAGGCGGGACGCAAGGGCGACGACAGCGGCCACTGAGGCGGCCTTGGCGTGAAGTGCCCTGGGGCAGAGCCGCGCCGGCCCGCGCGCCGCCGGGCCCCGGTCGCGGGCCGCCCTCGTCGCGGGCCCTGGTCGCGGCCCGGGCGCCAAGCTGGGGAGCGCCGGGCAAATCTTGATTTTGCGGCCTCGCAGACCGCTCGCCTGGCCAGGCGCAGCCGCGCCACCGCTGGCGCGCACACAGCGCATTGCCGCAGCTCCCGCACGCAGAACCGGCGACGCTTGCCCAGGCGCAGGAGTTTCGTGCTAAGGCGTCGGGTACCAAATCTCACGCCTCGCCGTGCCCTGCGAGGGGCGAGGCGGCGAGGGGAGGCTCAGGTGTCGACGCAGGCAAAAAAATCGCTGGCCGAGTTGCTCGACATCATGGCCGCCTTGCGCACGCCATCGACCGGCTGTCCCTGGGATCTTGCCCAGTCCTTCGAGACGATCGCCCCCTATACCATCGAAGAAGCCTACGAAGTCGTCGACGCCATCGAACGGCACGACCTGGTGGCACTGCGGGAGGAATTGGGCGACCTGCTGCTGCAGGTCGTCTACCACGCCCGCATGGCCGAAGAGCAGGGCGCTTTTGCCTTTGCCGACGTTGTCGATGCGATCGCACAGAAAATGCTGCGCCGACACCCGCACGTGTTCGGCAGCGCGGCGGAGCGCGCTGCGGGTGCGGCGCCCGGATTTTGGGAGCGCCTCAAAGACGCGGAAAAGGCGCAAGAGAGCAAGGGCGCCGCCGGCGTGCTCGCTGACGTGCCCGTTGGCCTCCCAGCCCTGACGCGCGCGGTCAAGTTGCAGCAGAAAGCCGCGAGCGTCGGCTTCGACTGGCCCTCACGGCGGCAGGTGTTGGACAAATTCAAAGAGGAGTTCGACGAGCTCGAAGCCGCCCTGGCGGCGCCCAGCGCGGCGCCACGCCGCCAGGAAGCCGTGGCCGAGGAGATGGGCGATCTCTTGTTCGTCATGGCCAACCTGGCGCGTCACCTCAAGCTTGAGCCCGAGACAGTGCTGCGGCAGGCCAACGCCAAGTTTGCCCGCAGGTTTGCGGGCATCGAGCGCAAATTGGCGGCCTCGGGCAAAACCCCGAACCAATCTGACCTCGCCGAAATGGATCGGCTCTGGGACGAGGTGAAGGCCGAGGAAGGCGAGGCTTAATTCGAGGCTTAATTAGAGCAGACAAAAACCGCGCCGGCCGTCAGCTCGGCCCTTGCGCTGATCCTCATTTGCGCTCCTGCACGCCGAGGAGCGACAAGCCGGCGCGCTTCAGCTGGCCCGCGAGTTTGCCCTTGGCGGCGGGTTCGATGCGGATGCGGGCAAGCACGGCGCCCGAGCCTTCCGTCTTCTGCTCGAGCACCTCGGCGTTGGCGTGCAACCAGCTCAGCAGGCGTCCTTGGTCGGCCGGGATCTCAAGATCGAACACTTCGTCGTGGCGACCGAGTTCGGCATCGAGTTGAGCCCGCAGGGCCTCGATGCCCTCGCCGGTCAGGGCGGACACCAGCACGGCCGGGCGGTTGCGGCGCGCCCGCGCGCGCTCGACTTCCGTGCGCGTGCCAGGCGCCAGCTTGTCGGCCTTGTTCCAGACCTCGAGAATGCGAGCGGTCTCGCTATCGGCGTCGATACCGAGGTCGACCAGCACCCCCACGACGTCGTGGTACTGCGCCTCGCTTTCGGGGTGGCTCACGTCACGCACGTGCAAGATCAGGTCAGCGGCAACCACTTCCTCCAGCGTCGCCCGAAAGGCCGCGATCAGATTGGTCGGCAGGTCGGAGATGAAGCCCACCGTATCGGACAGGACGATGCGCCGGCCACTTGGCAAGGTGACCTCGCGCATGGTCGGGTCCAAGGTGGCGAACACCTGGTCGATCGCCAGCACGGAGGCACCCGTCAGCCGGTTGAAGAGCGTCGACTTGCCGGCGTTGGTGTAGCCGACGATCGCCGCCACTGCCAGCGGTATGCGCTGGCGGTTGGCGCGATGCAGGCCCCGCGTTCGTATCACGCCGGCGAGATCCTTCTTGATCGCGTCGATGCGCTCCTGGATCAGTCGGCGGTCGGTTTCGATCTGCGCCTCGCCCGGTCCACCGAGAAAGCCGAAGCCGCCGCGTTGGCGCTCCAAATGCGTCCAGCTGCGCACCAAGCGGCCACGCTGATAGGTGAGATGCGCAAGCTCAACTTGCAGCCGCCCTTCCCGGGTCAGGGCGCGCTCGCCGAAGATTTCCAAGATCAGTCCGGTGCGATCGAGCACCTTCGAGCCCCAGGCCTTCTCCAGGTTGCGCTGCTGGATTGGGCTCACGGCATGATCGATGATGACGAGACCGACCCCGTGATCGCGCACGCGCCCGGCGATCTCCTCCACCTTGCCGGAACCCAGCAGGGTTGCCGGCCGCGGCCGCGCCAGGGGGAAGATCTCGGCAAGCTCGACGTCGAGGCCGATGGCCTCGGCCAAGCCAACCGCCTCTTGCAGACGATCCCGACTCGAACGGTCGGCGCGCGCGGGCGCCTTGCCGTTGCGCTCATTGCGCCGCGTCCCCGCCGGGCGCCCATCCGAGCCGGCCTCGGCGCGCGCCCCCGCGCGCACGGGCAGCAGCACGATCGTGCGCAGCCGTTGTGGCCGTCGATCGATCGGCTGGCGACCCTTGGGTGGCTGGGCTTTGTTCGGCGCTGGCGTTGCCGTACTCGCTATGCCTGACTGCCCTCGGCGCTATCGGAATCCATCAAATGCACGGGTTGACCGGGCATGATGGTCGATATGGCATGCTTGTAGACGAGTTGTGAGTGTCCGTCCCTGCGCAACAACACGCAAAAGTTATCGAACCAGGTCACGATCCCCTGCAGCTTTACGCCATTGATGAGAAAGATCGTGAGCGGAGTTTTGTTCTTGCGTACGTGATTAAGGAACGTGTCCTGAAGACTTTGGGCTCGTTCGGCCATTGTTGTTATCCGTAGTTCTCTGGGGAAGGCCTCAACTGCCAACCCTCACCCTCGCGGCCTTAAATTGCCGGTTATTATAGAGGCGCACAAGCAAATTCGCTGTCACAAGCGCGGCAATATGACAAACGCCGCCTTCAACCTTTAGCAAGCTCTGCCACGGCGTGAAAGTCAGCCCGCAGCTTTAACGTCAGCAGGCCCGGCGCGCCATTGCCGATGGGCTGGCCGTCGATGCTGACCACCGGCATGACGATATTGGTTGCAGAGGTCACAAAAGCTTCCCGGGCGGCCTTGGCTTCTGCCACCGTAAACGGCCGTTCCACCAGCTTTAGACCCTCGCGCTCGATCAGATCGATGAGCGTGGTCCGCGTCACCCCGCGTAAAATCGCGTTGTCGATCTGGCGCGTGATGAGCCGTCCGTTCTTGTCGACGATCCAGGCATTGGAGGATGCCCCCTCGGTGACGCAACCGTCCGCATCAACCAGCCAGGCTTCCCCGGCAGCCTCCGCCTGCGCTGCATGTTTGGCCAAGACGGCCGGCAGCAGCATGACGGTTTTTATGTCGCAGCGACCCCAGCGGATGTCGGGCACCGTCTTCACGCCGATGCCCGTGTCGGCAGTGCTTGCCGATTTGCCTGGGGCAAGCGAACGGGCGAGACAGACCACCGTCGGCGTCAGGTCGGCCGACGGAAAGGAGAAGTCGCGCCGACCGGCGCCGCGTGAGACCTGCAGATAGACCAAGCCGTCCACCACCCGGTTGCGCCTGATGGTTTCACGCAGCACCACCGACCATGCTGCTGGCGTCATCGGTGCCGAGATCTTCAGCTCCTCGAGCGAGCGGGCAAGACGGCGCATGTGGCGCGTCTGGTCGACCAGGCGGCCGGCCTTAACCTCGCACACCTCGTAGACCGCGTCCGCGAACTGAAAGCCCCGATCCTCTGCGTGCACGCCCGCCTCGGCATAGGGCAAATAGCGACCATTGACGTAGATTACGCGCGTCATTCAGCACCACCTCCAGCGGCCCGCCGCTCAGACCTGCCGCGCATCGCCACCGCGCTCCTGGGAGCTCACGCCCAGCGCGCGCAGCTTGCGATGCAGGGCCGACCGCTCCATGCCGACGAATTCGGCGGTGCGGGAGATGTTGCCGCCGAAGCGGTTGATTTGCGCCAGCAGGTATTCACGCTCGAAGATCTCGCGCGCTTCCCGCAGTGGCAGCGACATCAGGTGCTCGGCGCCTCCATTCACCGGCAGCGGTACATTCGAGCCGATTTCCTCGGGCAGCATGTTGGCAGTGATCACGGCATCGGGATCGCCGCCCGACAGGATCAACAGCCGCTCGATGTTGTTGCGCAGCTCGCGCACGTTGCCCGGCCAGTCGTGCGCCTGCAGGACGGCCGTGGCATCCTCGCCGATGCGCCGCGGCGCCAAGCCCGAGGACTGGGCGACCTGCGTCACAAAATGCTGGATCAGCATGGGGATGTCGTCGCGCCGCTCCGCCAGGCCCGGCACGCGCAGCGGCACGACATTCAAACGATGGTAGAGGTCCTCGCGGAAACGTCCTTCCGCCATATCGCGTTCCAAATCGCGGCTGGTCGAGGAGATGATGCGCACATCGACCGAGACCTTGGGGCCGCCGCCGACGCGCTGGAACTTCTGCTCGACGAGAACGCGCAGGACCTTGCTTTGCGTTTCGATCGGCATATCGGCGATCTCGTCGATGTAGAGCGTGCCGGTGTGGGCTTCCTCCAGCGCCCCGACCTTGCGCGGGCCGACGTGATCCTCGGTCCCGAACAGCTCCTCCTCGACGCGATCGGGCGCCATGGCTGCGGCATTGAGCACGACAAACGGCCCATCTTTGCGGTGTGAGCTCAGGTGCATGACGCGGGCGCAAAGCTCCTTGCCCGAGCCGGCGGCCCCGCGAATGAGCACGCGGCTGTTGGTGGGGGCCACCCGTTCGATCGCGGCCCGCAGCTGGTTGATGGCGGTCGACTTGCCGATCATCTCGAAGCTGACGGCCGCACGCTCTTTGAGTTCACGCACCTCCCGATGCAGCTTGGAGGCTTCCAGCGCCCGCGTGGTTACCAACAGCAGCCGGTCCGCCTTGAAGGGCTTTTCGATATAGTCGTAGGCCCCGCGCTTGATGGCCGTCACCGCCGTCTCGATGTTGCCGTGCCCGGAAATGATCACCACCGGCAGGCCGGGGTGCGCTCGTTTGATGATGTTCAGCACTTCGAGACCATCGAGACGGCTGCCCTGCAGCCAGATGTCGAGAATGACGAGTTGCGGCCGGCGTTCTTCCACCGCCTTCAAGGCTTCATCGGAGTCGCGCGCGACGCGCGTGCGGTGCCCCTCGTCCCCGAGCAGACCGGCGATGTTCTCGCGAATATCTGCCTCGTCGTCGACGATCAGGATGTCGGAAGCCATTTAACACTCCTTGCCTGGTTGGAGATTATGCATTGCCGGATGCGGCGGCACGTTCGGGTGGGGAGGACGTTTGGCCGGCAGGCGTGCTGCCGAGCGGCAAGCTGATGCGCAACAGCGCGCCGTGCGCCCGGCCGGGGGCAACCGGGGCATCCTCCAAGGAGAGGGTGCCGCCGTGCTGCTCGACGCTTTTTTGCACGATGGCGAGGCCGAGCCCGGTGCCCTTGTTGCCTTTGGTGGTGACGTAGGGCTCGAGCAGCCGGTTGCGATTGTGCTTGGGAAGGCCCGGACCATTGTCGATGACCTCGATGTCCACCTTGTCGCCGTTGCGGCGCACGTTGGTTTCGATGCGACCGGTCCAGCCCGGCTCCTTGCTGGGTCCGTCGGCGAAGGCCTGAATGGCTTCCTGCGCGTTCTTCACAACATTGGCGACGGCCTGCGAGATCAGCCTGCGGTCGCAGCTGACGATGATCGGCTCCTTGGCGACCTTGGTCTCGAACGCCACGTCGGTGCCCGACATCTGGCGGTCGAGCACGGCGCTGCGCACCAGTTCGCGGATATCGTGGTCCTGCATCTCGGGTTTCGGCGTGCGCGCGAAGGCGGAAAACTCATCGACCATGCGGGTGACGTCGCCGACCTGACGTATGATGGTCTCGGTGCAGCGCTCGAAGACATCGCGATCCTCCGTGATCGTCTTGCCGTACTTGCGGCGGATGCGCTCGGCGGCAAGCTGGATCGGCGTCAGGGGATTTTTGATCTCATGGGCGATGCGCCGCGCCACGTCGGCCCAGGCCGCCGTGCGCTGAGCCGCAACCAGCTCGGTGACATCGTCGAAGGTGATGACGGACCCCTCGCTGCCGGCGGCCTCCTGTTCGCGGGGCACGCGTACCGAGAAGGTGCGCTCCTCGCCATCGATCGTGAGCGTGACCTCGTGCTGCGGCCGGCTCTTGTGATGATCGCGCGCCTCGGCCAGCACGCTGGCGAAGGCCGGTACCGCCTCGCCAAGGTCGCGGCCGACCAGCTCGGAGCCTTCGAGCCCCAGCAATTTCTGCGCCGAGCGGTTGGCAAGCGTGATGCGCCCGCTTTGATCGAGGCCCATGACGCCGGCGGAGACCCCCGACAGCACCGCCTCGATAAAGCGTCCGCGCTCGGTTAGCTGGGCGTTGGCGCTGACGAGCTCGCTGCGCTGGTGCGCGAGCTGCTGCGTCATGTGATTGAAGTTCTGCGACAAGCGCCGCAGATCGCCTTCGCCTCGGCGGATCGGCAGCTCGACCTTGAGGTTGCCGATGGCGACCTGCTGGGCTGCGCCGATCAGGCGACGGATCGGGGCGACGAAGCCGCCGGCAAACCACAGCCCGATCCAGATCGCCGCCAACAAGGCGGTCAGCGAGATCATGAAATACATGAGCCCGTGCGCCAATTTCAGGCCGCCGCTGCGTTGACGCAGCTGCTCATATTCGGCAACGCCAGCCTCGGTGCGGCGCAGGTGCCCGACCACCTTCCGGCTGACGCCGCGGGCCACGTAAAGATAGGCATCGGGATAGTTGTGCAGCTTGGCGATTGCCGCGACGCGAAAGGAATTGATCGGCATCAAGAGCGGAACCTGGCCCGCCTCGGCGGCGCGCAGCAGGTGCTCGGGCGGCGGGATGTAGGGGATCCTTTCGTCTTCAAGCGCCGCCACCTTGACGGCGCCCTTGGCATCGACGACGTAGGCCACCGGCAGGTCGCGCAGCCCGGCTTGCGCGAACACCAGCTCGCGGAATTTGCGGGGATCGCCGGTAAGCTGCGGCGCCGCATCGTCCAGATCCTTGGCCATGTTGACGATGTCGGTGCGGATCACCTGCCCATGCTCCTCGAGATAGGCATGGGCAACATCGAGCGAACTCATCACGATCGAGGTGGTCTGGCGATTGAACCAGTTGTCGAGCGAGCGCGAAAACGTCGTCGTGGCGCCAACCGCCAACAGCAGCGCCGGCAGCGCGGCGATGAGGCTGAACAAGGCGACAATGCGCGCGTGCAGCCGGGCGCCCGCCACCCGTTTCTTCCAGGCCCGCCACAGGCCCGCCATCTGCACGGCGATGACCACCACCATGGCCACCACCAAGAGCAGATTGATGAAGAGGACGCCGAGCACCACCTCGTTGCGCGGCACGATCGGCGTCAAGCCGGTCAAAATCAGATAAGTGGCAAGGCCGGAGATGAGCGACAGGCTGACGATCAGAAGGCCCGTCCAAAAGGCGCGGCTGCCGGTGCCGGGCAAGGGCGCCGCGTTGTCGTCAAACAGGGGATCGAGCGAGCCCGCATCGGCGGGGCGCGCCTGAGCGGCGGCGGTCGCAACGCCGCGCCGCGCGCGGCTGAACGCTGCGCACACGCGCGCGTGCAGCGCCCAAAACCCTTCGAGAAGCCGACCCTTTTGCACCCGCTCAGTGCCCTTATGGCGCCCTACAACAACACTGGCGCACCTCAGTGTGGCATTTTCGCGACAATCGGGGCAAGCGCATTTGCGCCCCGACCGTCAGGCTCCTCGTTGCCGGCGCAAACCCCCGGACAGATCTTGGACTGGGCCCAGACACGGGCCCAGACACGGGCCCAGACACGGGCCCAGACACGGGCCCAGACACGGGCCCAGGCACGGGCCCAGGCACGGGCCAAGACCTGGGTCAAGCCTGGACTGAGACAATCGGCCAGGTAAGGCCGAGAGGCGGACCTCGGCAGCACTGGCATCGCCGTTACCGCCGAGGTGGCTTTAGGCGGCGGCGAGGGGCCCATTTTCCGCCACCATAGTGTGACACCTCAGCTTGGATCGGCAACGAGGCCCTTGGGCACGAGGGCGGGCCGACAGGGGGCGAAACCGCCCCGGGGGAGAGGATGCGGATTGTCAGCCGCTATGTGTTTCGACAAGCGTCGGGCGCGCTGCTTTTAGTCCTCATCTCGCTGACGGGGATCACCTGGATTGGCGTGGCCTTGCGCCAGCTCGAATTGATGACAAGCCAGGGCCAGGACGTGTGGCGCTTCCTGGCCATGACCACGCTGGCGTTGCCCAGCATGATGGCGGTCATCGCTCCGATCGCGCTCTTGATTGCGTCCATCTACGTGCTGACGCGCCTCAGCGGCGACAGCGAACTGATCATCATGACCAGCGGCGGCATGCCGGTGTGGGGCCTGTTGAAGCCGCTCGGATTGCTCGCCCTTCTCGTCTCGGTGGGGGTGGCGAGCGTCAATCATGTGGTGGGCCCAGCGAGCCAGCGATTGCTGCGCGACATGGCCGCTCAGGTCAGAACCGACCTCATGGCCCAGGTGATCCAACCTTGGCGCTTCACGTCGCCCGAACCCAAGCTGATGGTGCACATTCGAGACCGCGGCCCCGGCGGCGAGCTGCTCGGGTTGATGATGCACGATGCGCGCGATCCCAAGCAGGTCGTCACCTATCTGGCCGAGCGCGGGCTGATCATCAAGCAGGGCGAGATGGCCTATCTGAGGATGGACAAGGGCCACATTGTGCGGCGGCTCGAGAACGATTCCACCCCACAGATCATCGCCTTCGAGCGCTATGCCGTGGACTTGAACCAGCTCGAGCAGCGCGTCGATCAAGCCGGCCAGCTGCGGCCGCGCGAGCGCTCGACGGCAGACCTCATTTGGCCCGATCCCAACGATGTCCTCTTCCGCCAGGCGCCGGGGCGGTTTGCATCCGAGTTGCACGATCGCGTGTCGAGCCCGCTCTATGCCTTTAGCTTCGTCCTCTTGGTGGTGGCCGCGCTGGGCCACGCCCAGACCACACGCCAGAACCGCAATCAGGCCGCTGTTGCGGCCTTTGCCTTGGCGGTTGGGTGCCGCATTGGCGGTATTGTGACGACCAATGCCGCCACCGTACGCACCTCCGCCATTCCTCTGCTGTATGCGGTCCCCCTGCTCGCCGGGCTGATGGCGGCCGTGGCGATCCAATGGCACGCCTATCCGCACCGGCCCTCGCGCCTGGGGTCCGCCCTGACCCGCCCCTGGCGCGCGCTCGCGGGCCAAGTCGGCATCTGGTTCCGTCCCGCCGCCGTCGCCGCGGCCTCGAGAGGCAGGAGCTAAGGCGCGCCCGATGTTCGCCGCCCGTACCCTTCGCTACTACGTCGCCAAGCGGTTTTTGCTGTCGATTGTGGCGGCCTTCACCGTCTGTGCCGCCCTGATCTTCATGATCGACATGATCGAGCTCCTGCGCCTGTCGCGGCGCGCCGTCGATCTGTCGATGGCCAACCTGTTTTGGATGGCGCTGCTACGCCTGCCCGCGTTTTCCGAGATCTTGCTGTCCTTTGCGGTCATGGTCGGCAGCATCGTTGCCCTTTTGACGCTCAATCGAAAATCGGAGCTGACGGTCATGCGCGCGGGCGGCATGTCCGTGTGGCAGTTCCTGCGGCCGGGCATCACCATTGCGGGTGTCCTCGGAGTTGTAGCGGTCACCATCTACAATCCCTTGGCGGCAGCCGCCCGCTCGGAGGCCGAGCGCCTGGTGGCCGAAGCCTTTGGCCGCGAAGCCGGCCTGTTGGCGGCCTCGGGCGAGGCGGGTTGGCTGCGGCAAGACGGCGCCGACGGCCAGTCCGTGATGACCGCTCAGGCGATCGCCAACCAGGGCTTGGCGCTGGCCGGCGTGACCGTCTTTCAGTTCGACGCCAAGGGGGCCTTTTCCGAGCGCATCGATGCCGAGCGGGCCAGCCTCAACGACGGCTACTGGGAACTGAGCAAGGCCCTGGTCTCCCGCCCGGACCGGGAGCCGGAAACCTTCGACACCTTCACGCTCTCAACCCACCTCACGCGCGAGCGCGTGGGTGACGCCTTGGGATCGGAAATTTCCGTCTCCTTTTGGCAGTTGCCAGATTTGATCCAAATTGCTGAAAAGACAGGGCTTTCCGCCGACCGCTACAAGATGCAGTACGCCCTCCTGGTGGCCCGTCCAGCGCTGTTGATAACAATGGTTATTTTGGCCGCCACTGTGTCTCTGCGGTCATTCCGCTCGGGCGGCATCCAGACTATGGTCGTGACGGGGATGGTCGGGGGCATTGGGTTCTTCCTGCTGGCAGAGGCGTCGCGCCAGGTTGGCATGGCCGGCTTGGTGTCGCCGACGGCGGCGGTCTGGGTACCCATTGCCATTGCTTTGCTGGTCTCGTTAACGGTGTTGCTGCACCAGGAGGATGGCTGAGTGACGCGTCGGGCGCCGATACCGCACGCAGCGTGCGGCGAAGCGCGGGTCTTAAGTCGTCGGCGACGACGGCTGGGGCTCGGGCGTGCGCTCGTCTTTTGCCTCGGTGTGGCGCTCCTCACCTTCAGCGTTGCCGCGCAGGCGCAAGATCCGAGCAAACC
Organism: uncultured Alphaproteobacteria bacterium; assembly: GCA_963775835.1. GTDB lineage: Bacteria > Pseudomonadota > Alphaproteobacteria > Rhizobiales > Hyphomicrobiaceae > AWTP1-13. The sequence continues at coordinate 674,440 of CAVZKV010000002.1, forward strand.
CACCGCGGGAGCCCTCCCCAAGGCCTTCCCGCGCCAGCCCGGCGGCGTCCTCGGGCCAGCCCCCAAGATCGATCGCGCCCAGCCCCTCTACCTGCAGGCGGACCAGCTCATCTACGACAGCAAGTCGAGCCGGGTGATTGCCCAGGGCAACGTTGAGATCTACTACAACAACTACATTCTGACCGCCGAACGGGTCATCTACGACCAGAGCGTCAACAAGCTGGTCGCCGAAGGCAACGCGCAGCTGAAGGACCCCAACGGTAGCATCACGCGCGCGGACCGGTTTGAGGCGCTCGACGACTTCCGCGACGCCTTCGTGCAGTCCTTAAGCGTCGTTCTCAAAGACGACACGCGCATTGCCGCCGATCGCGCCAGCCGTCGCGAGGGCAACATCACCGAGTACGAGCGTGGCAAATTCACGCCCTGTAAAAACGATCCCGGCGTGCCGCCGCTGTGGTGCATCAGCGCCGCCCGGATCGTCCACGATCAGCGTGAGGCCACCATCAGCTATCAGGACGCTCAGTTTGAGTTGCTCGGCGTGCCCATTCTGTACCTGCCCTACTTCCAGCACCCGGACCCCTCGGTCAAGCGCCGGTCCGGCTTTTTGGCCCCGAGCTATGCGAACTCCTCAACGCTCGGCTTCGGCGTCGAGGTACCCTACTACTTCGCGCTCGCCCCCAATTACGATTTCACCTTCCATCCCCAGTATTGGTCCAAGCAGGGCGTGCTGTGGCAGGGTGACTTCCGACACCGGCTCGCCGACGGCCAGTACAATGTGAAGATCGCCGCCATCGACCAGGGACGCGATGAGTTCGGTGCCACCATCAACGGCGAGCAAGGTTGGCGCGGATCGCTGGAGACCAAGGGACAATTTTCGCTGTCCTCGTGGTGGCGCTACGGCTGGGACATCACGGTCGAGAGCGACGACACCTTCCGGCGCTTCTATAAGCTCGATCCCATCCTGCAGACGGACCGTGTGAACACGATTTACCTGCAGGGCATGAGCGAACGCAACTATCTGAGCGCCAGGCTGTATCACTTCGGCGGCTTGCTGCTCGACGAGTCCGCGCAAGCCGATTCGCTCGTGCATCCCGTCATTGACTACAACTACATCGTCGGCCAACCGGTGCTCGGGGGCGAGTTGAGCTTTACGGGCCATGCCCGCTCGATGTCGCGCAACAATGGCGGCACCGACACTACGCATGCCGTCGCCGAGGCGAACTGGCGCCGCAAGATGATCGATCCCATCGGGCAGGTCTGGACGCCCTTCGTCAACGCCCGCGGCGACGTCTACAGCTATTCGGATGCCCTGAGCCCGGCGACGACGACGCCGACGCCAATCCCGAACGACACGGCGCTGCGAGGCTTGGCCGCCGCCGGGGTGCTCTATTCCTACCCGTTCGTGACGCACACGGCGGATGCCTCGCACGTGATCGCGCCGACGGCACAGATTATCGTGCGGCAAAACAAGGTCTCGCAGTTCTTCCTCCCCGACGAGGACGCCAAGAGCCTGGTGTTCGACGACACGTTGCTGTTCGATATCGACAAGTTCTCGGGCTACGATCGGTTCGAAACCGGCACGCGCGCCAACGTCGGCTTGCAGTACACCTTCCAGGCCAACAGCGGCTTCAACGCCCGCGTCGTGTTCGGCCAGAGCTATCAGATTGCGGGCGAAAATCCCTACACCAACCCGGGCTTCGACCCGTCGAGCTGCACGACGCCGGGTTGCACCAACTTCAATTTCAACCCAAAGAGCGGCCTGGAGACCAGTCGCTCCGAATACGTGGCCGGTCTTTATCTGTCGCCGTTCGCCGGCTTCAATGTCGTCTCCCAGAGCCGCTTCGACGAGAGGGACTGGTCGCTCAACCGTCAGGACCTGTTGGTCAACGCCAGTTATGGACCGGTCGTGGCGTCGGTGGCCTACACGCTTTCTCGCTTCGATACGCTCACGGGGACGCAAGATACCCAGCAGGACGTCATGCCCTTCCTGGGCCTCAAGATTACCAACAATTGGAGCGTCGGCGCCTCCGTGCGCTACGACATCGACGAGAAGCAACGGATCCAGGACCAGTTCCAAGTCAAGTATGCCGACGAGTGCTTCGTGCTGACGGCGAGCTACACGGAGACCTTCATCGAAAACCAGCCGCTCGACCTGAGGCCCGACCGCACGCTGATGCTGCGCTTCGAGCTCAAGCATCTGGGTGAGTTCAACTACAAGACCGACGTCTTGAGCCACGTCTTCGGCGACAGCAACCAAGGTCCGCAATAGGCGTGCCGCCTCGGGTCCCCACCCCAGCAGGACCCGCAGCCCTGCCTTGCCCACGCCACGGTTGTCTGTGGATAAAGAAGCATCGCGCTCGAGGTCGCGGCGCTAGGATGGACCGTCGAATCGCGCTCTTTGCAAAGGCTGGTAGCCCTATCTGACATGCATCAGCTCGTCTCTCGTCAATCGCTTCCCGGCGTCCTGCTGGCTTCCGTGCTGGCCATGACGAGCCTGCCCGACGTGCCGGCGGCGCAAACGGGCAAGGCCCAAACGGGCAAGGCGCAGACGGCGGCGGTGGAAAAGCAGGGCGGCCAATCCGGCAGCAAGGCTGGAAGCCAAAGCATCGTTGCGCTGGTCAACGACGAGCCGGTGACGGCCTACGAGATCGACCAGCGCGCGCGCTTCCTGTCGCTCAGCGCCAACATCGGCGACAAGGTGAAAGAGAACTTCAAGCGTCTTGCCCAGCAGGAAAGCACCAACCAACAGCTGCGCACCATGATGCAGGAGGTGATCGACAGCAACAAAGGCAAGTCGCCCGACCAGCTCCGGGCCATCTTTGAGGAAAAAAAGAAGCAGTTCAGCATGAACCTCGAGCGGCAAGCGATCGAGGGCGCCCGCTCCGGGTTGGTGCCGCAGATGCGCAAGGGCGCGCAGGAGGAGTTGATCGAGGAACGCCTCAAGCTGCAGGAGGCGAAAAAGAACGGCATCGAGGTCAGCGACGATGAAGTGCGGCGCGTCTTGAAAGGGCTCGCCGAGAACAACAAAATGACGGAGGAGCAGTTCGTCCAGCATTTGAAGGGGTTGGGCGTGGACGCCACCACGCTGAAGGAGCGGTTCCGGGCCATGATCGGCTGGCGAGAGGTCATTCGCCGTCGTTTCTCGGCCCTCGTCTCGGTCACCCAGCGCGAGATCGACCGGGCGGTTTCGGCCTCCGGCGGGGAGGCCGGCGACGACGGTGTCGAGTTGCACGTGCAGAAGATCACCCTGTCGATGCCGACGGCCTCCGACCAGGCCGGCATGGCGAAACGCTTCGCCGAAGCGGAGGCGTTGCGGCGCAAGTTCGGCGGCTGCAAAACCATGGCGGGCCTCGCCAAGGACGCGCCCGGTCTCAAATTCGAGGATATGAAGTTCATCAAACCGAGCAGTATTAGCGAACCAACGCGATCGCTGCTGCTCAGCGCCAAGGATGGCGATATGCTGCCACCGAACCCCATGCCAGGGGCCATCGACCTGATGGCCGTCTGCGCACGGCGAACGGTCAAGGCCGACGATAAGCAGCGCGAAAAGGTGCAAGAGGACCTGCGGGCCAAGGAATTCGAGATGCTCGCCAAGCGCCACTTGCGCGATATCAGACAGGATGCCCACATCGAATTCAGATGAGGCGGGGGGGGCGCGGGATCCGGGGCGGGCACCGACACCGGCGCCTGGAGGCTATCCGCCGCTCGCCGTGACCATGGGCGATCCGGCGGGGATCGGGCCCGATATTTCGCTTGCAAGTTGGCTGGACCGGGTCTGCCTTGAGCTGCCGCCGTTCGTCCTCCTGGGCGATCCGGACGTGCTCGCCGAGCGGGCCCGGCGGCTTTCCCTCCCCATCCCGATCGAACGCGTTGCCGACTTCGAGGCGGGGCAGGCGACGTTCTGGGAGGCCCTGCCGGTTCTGCCGGTGCGCGGCGCTGGGGTGGGCGGCGACAAAGCCATGATCGTTGCCGCCATTGAGGAGGCGACGGCTGCCGTGCTGGGGCGGCGTGCCTTGGGCCTGGTGACGAACCCGATTACCAAGAGCGCGCTCAAGTTCGCCGACCTCGCCTACCCGGGGCATACCGAATACCTGGCGCGCCTTGCCGAACGCCATGCCGGGGGGCCGCGCCCGCGGCCGGTCATGATGCTGGTGGCCGAGGAGCTCAAAGTTGTACCGGCGACCGTGCACGTGCCGCTGACGGCGGTGGCACCTTTGCTCAGTGCCGAGCTCCTCAGCGAAACCATCACCATCACCGCCGCCGCGCTGAGGCGGGACTTCGCGATTCGCGCGCCGCGTATCGCCGTGACGGGGCTCAATCCGCATGCCGGGGAAGACGGCCTGATCGGTGTGGAGGAGGCGAGGCTCATTCGACCGGTCGTCGCCGCGCTGGCGGCCTCCGGCCTGGCGGTCTCGGGCCCCTACGCCGCCGACACCCTGTTCCACGCCGAGGCGCGGCGCGGCTACGATGCCGTCGTCGCCATGTATCACGACCAGGCCTTGATCCCACTGAAAACGCTGGCCTTCGAGCGGGGCGTCAATATCACCCTGGGGCTGCCATTCGTGCGCACCTCGCCCGACCATGGCACGGCCTTTGCCATCGCCGGCACCGGCAAGGCGCGCCCCGGCAGCTTCATCGCCGCCCTGCGGCTCGCCGCCGAAGTCGGCCATCGCCGCGCGCGTGCCGCCGACGCTTCGCAATGACGCACAATTTGACCGCGACCCCCGATGGGTTGCCGCCCCTGGGTGAGGTGATCCGCGCGCTAGCGCTCGACGCGCGCAAGAGCCTCGGTCAAAACTTCATCCTTGATCTCAACCTCACCCGCCGCATTGCCCGCGCCGCCGGCGAACTCAGCGGCCGCACGGTGGTCGAGATCGGCCCCGGCCCGGGCGGCCTCACGCGCGCGCTGCTGCTGGAGGGGGCCGGGCGCGTCCTCGCCATCGAAACGGACGAGCGCTGTCGCCCGGCGCTGGCCGCCATCGCCGAGCGTTACCCCGATCGCCTCAAGGTTTGTTTCGCGGATGCGCTGAAGACGGACTGGGTGCAGCTCGCTGCCGACCTGGCGCCCGCCAGACCGCTGATTGCCGCCAATTTGCCCTACAATGTGGCAACGCTGTTGCTGATCGCCTGGCTCGAGAGCGAGCCCTGGCCGCCGTGGTATCAGCGCATGGTGCTGATGTTCCAAAAGGAGGTCGCCCAGCGCATCACCGCAAAGCCCGCCACCAAGGCCTATGGCCGGCTGGCCGTGATCGCCCAATGGCGCTGCCGCGCGCGCCTGCTGTTCACGATCAAGCCGGAGGCCTTCACCCCGTCGCCCACGGTCGCCTCCGCGCTCGTCGAATTCCAGCCGATCGAGCGGCCGCAGCCGGCCTGCAGCGTCAAGTGTTTGGGTCGCGTCACGGCCGCCGCTTTCGGGCAACGCCGCAAGATGCTGCGCCAGAGCCTGAAGGCGCTCGTCCCCGATACCGAGGCCCTGCTGGCAGCCGCCGCAATCGATCCGACCTTGCGCGGAGAGGTGCTCGGCGTTGCCGAGTTCGCCCGGCTCGCCTATGTGCTCGAACGCTGGCCGACGGGCCGGCCGCTCAAAGCGCGCTGAGCACGCGCGCAACGAAGCTCTCAAGCCCGATTTGCCGGACGCGCTTCAAGCGCTCCGCCGCCAGGATCGCTCGCAGGTCCGCAAGGCTTGCCTCGAGATCGGCATTGACGATGACGTAGTCGTAGTCGCGCCAATGGGCGATCTCGCTCGCAGCCGCGGCCAGGCGCCGACTGACCACCGCCTCGCTGTCCTGGGCCCGCGTCTTTAGCCGACGCTCCAGGGTGGCCGCGTCCGGCGGCAGAATGAACACGCCCACCATATCGGCGCTGGCCTCGGCCTTGAGCTGGCGGGCGCCCTGCCAATCGATGTCGAACAGCATGTCCTGCCCGCGGGCGAGTGCACTCAAGACCGGGGCACGCGGGGTGGCGTAGAAATTGCCGTGCACTTCCGCCCACTCGATCAGGTCGCCCGCTTGCTTGCGGCGCTCGAAGTCCTGCCCATCGATGAAAATGTAGTCCTTGCCGTCGACCTCGCCCTGGCGGGGGGCGCGGGTGGTCACCGATACCGACATCCTGAGGGACGGATCGGCCTGCGTCAGGCGGCCCGCAAGCGTGGTTTTGCCGGCCCCGGAAGGCGAGGAGAGCACCAGCAACAGGCCCCGCCTTTCGATCCGCAGCTGCCCCGACTGTGGGCTCGTCTCACTCAACGTTTTGCACCTGCTCTCGCATTTGATCGATCACCGCCTTCAGGTCCAGACCGGCGCGCGTCGTCTCTTCGTCATTGGCTTTGGAGCAGAGCGTGTTGGCCTCGCGGTTGAGCTCCTGGGCCAGAAAATCGAGCCTGCGTCCGGCCGGCGTCTCGGCGGCCACGAGGTCGCGGGCGGCGGCGACATGGCTGCCGATGCGCTGTAGCTCCTCCTCCACATCGGCGCGCGCCGCCAACAGCGCCGCTTCCTGATAAAGCCGGGTTTCGTCGAAATTGGCATTGCTCTCGAGCAGGCGGCCGACCTGCTCCTTCAGGCGCGCGCGTACCGCCTCGGTGGAGCGCGCCGGCAGCCCGGCAATGCGTTGCGTCAGCCGTTCGATGACGAGAAGCTGGTCAAGTACGATCTGCTCGAGCCGGCGTCCCTCGGCGGTGCGCACGGCAACCAAGTCGCCGAGCGCATGCTCCAGATCGGCCAACATGGCATCGCTGCGCGCCGTGGTCTCTTGCGCGCTTTCCTCCGGCTCGACCAGCTCCAGCACGCCCTTGATGCCGAGCAGGGCCTCCGCGCGCGGCGGCGCCACATCGACCATGCTTTTCAATGCCTCAAGCGCGCCCAGCACTTGGCGCAGCGCCATGGCGTTGAGCCTGATCTCGCTGCCCCCGTCTGTGCGCTTTGCGCTCAGGTTGACCGCCACGCTGCCGCGCGCCAGGTGCTGGGAGATCGCCGCGCGGATGCGCGGCTCAAGACCTTCAAAGCCGGGCGGCAGACGCAGCCGGATGTCGAGCCCGCGGCTGTTGACCGAGCGCAATTCCCAGTGCCAAGCGGCTGGTCCGGCGACCCCGTCCCGACTGGCGAATCCGGTCATGCTTTTGAGGCTCATTGCGACGGTGCCGGGGCCTTCGGAAGAGCCAGCAACTCGATGGTGCAAACTTTAGCCGTAGAGTGGCGCCGCAACAAGAACGCGCCCCTCGGGGTCTAGCGCCGCTTAGGCTCGGCAGGCGTCGGGTCGGCAGCCGCTGCGCTACCGCTGGCGGGGGCTCTTTCGGCCGCGGCCTCCGGTTTCGCCTCGGGTTTTGTGCGCGCCAGCGCCCGCTGCTTGAGCCCGGGCCGCCCTTTCGCGGCGGTCTCCTCCGGCGGCGGCTCCACTGCCGTCTTGGCTTTAAGGTCTTTTTCCACCAGGCGCCATTTCTGCACGTTGGCGTTGTGATCCTTGAGCGTTTCGGCGAAGGCGTGGCCGCCACTGCCGTCGGCCACAAAATATAGCTCGCGCGACGCGCGCGGCTGCAGCACGGCCTCGATCGAGTGCCGTCCCGGGTTGCAGATCGGCGTCGGCGGCAAGCCGTCGATTTGGTAGGTGTTGTGGGCGGACTTCTGGCCGATTTCGTTGCGTTGGATCGGGCGTCCCCACACGACCTTGCCGCCGAATAGCCCGTAGAGGATGGTGGGATCGGACTGCAGTCGCATGTTCTGGCGCAGCCGGTTGATGAACACCGCCGCCACCCGATCGCGCTCATCGTTGCGGCCGGTCTCCTTTTCCACGATCGAGGCCAGAATCACGGCCTCATCCCAGGTCTTGATCGGCAAATCTTTTTTGCGCTGCACCCACAGCCGCTCCATCAGCTTGCGCAACTCGGCGGCCATGCTGTCGAGCACGCTTTGCCGCGCGGCGCCGCGCTGCGTCACGAAGGTTTCCGGCAGCAGGCTGCCTTCGGCCGGCGTTGCGGTAATGTCGCCGCTGAGATTGGGGTCGGCCTGCAGGCGATCGACGATCTGCTGGCTGGTCAGACCCTCCGGGACGGTGACCTTGTAGGTCACCGTTTTGCCTTCGGAGATGAGGTCGACCAGCTCGCGCACGCTGGCGCCCGCGCGCACCTCATAGTCGCCCGCCTTGAGTTGCAGAGCCTTGTCCCCTTCGAGCCAGGCCAGCAACTGCAGCCAGCGGTAGCCGGCGGTGAACAGGCGCCGATCGCTGACCGCGCCCTCGCGCTCCAGCCGGGCGGCGATCTCCAGCGAGCCCTCGAGCTTGGGGATGACGATCACCTTCGCCCTTTCGAGGGGCCCCGGCGCGTCCATTTGTGCGTCGAAGTAGTAGGCGAGCGCGCCGAGCAGCAGCATGCCGAACAGGGCGACGGTCAACAGCCCGTTCATGAAGGCCAGCACCGGTCGGGGCTTGTACTCCTCGTCCAGGCGCACTTTGCGGTTGACGCGCGCCGGCGGGCGCGTCGGCTCCAGTCGCTCGGCGGGACTGCGCGCCAGCGATCCGCGCGTGCGGGCCGTCCTTGGGTCTGCGTGTCGGTCCGCCGGCTGGCGGTTTCTCATTGGCTCACGCTCCCCGTCAGATGCGCCGCCTTTGCAAGACCTTGCGACGCGCCCGCACTCGGCACTCGAACCTAGCAGCAAATGTGGCGAAAGCAGGATTGCTTGGCAAGCGCGGACGTCAGGGCAAGGTTAGGGCCATCTGGTGCCGCCACGCACGCGCGGCGGGCCAGGATTTGGCACCGCGTTGGGCGCGCGTCGAGGGGCGCCACGCCGTGGCGAGGCGGCAAGGCGAGGCGAGGCGAGGCCAGATGCTGAGAGCAGGGTTAAGTAAAGGTTAGCGGGTGCCTGGGAGCGGCACCAAAGCGGGGAGCGCCGGCCCCGTGCCTTAGGCCTCGAACCGGCGCAGCACGAGGGAGGCGTTGGTGCCGCCGAAGCCGAAGGAATTGGAAAGGGCCGTATCGATCGGGCGCCGTTGCGCCTTGTGCGGCACCAGGTTGACCGGCGTCTCCACCGAGGGGTGATCGAGATTGAGCGTGGGCGGGGCGACATTGTCACGGATCGCCAGCACCGAGAAGATCGCCTCCACCGCGCCGGCGGCTCCCAAGAGGTGACCGATCGCGGACTTGGTGGACGACATGGCGAGCCTGCTCGCGGCATTGCCAAACAGGCGCTCAACGGCGGCGAGTTCGATCTCGTCCCCCATGGTCGAGGTGCCGTGCGCGTTGATGTACTGCACGTCGCTTGGCCCGATGCCGGCGCGCTCCAGCGCCATTCGCATCGAGCGGTAGGCGCCGTCGCCGTCCTCCGCCGGCGCCGTAATGTGGTAGGCGTCGCCCGACAGACCGTAGCCGACAACTTCGGCGTAGATGTGCGCGCCCCGCGCCTTGGCGTGCTCGAGTTCTTCCAGCACGACGATACCGGCGCCCTCGCCCATGACGAAGCCGTCGCGATCCTTGTCGTAGGGGCGCGAGGCCTTCTGCGGCTGATCGTTGAAGGTGGTGCACAGCGCCCGGCAGGCGGCGAAACCGGCGATCGCCAACCGGCAGATCGGGCTCTCGGCGCCGCCCGCGACCATGACGTCGGCATCATCGAGCGCGATCATTCGAGCGGCATCGCCGATGGCATGCGCGCCGGTCGAGCAGGCCGTGACCACCGCATGGTTGGGTCCCTTGAGGCCATGTTTGATCGACACGTATCCCGAGGCCAGATTGATGAGGCGCCCTGGAATAAAGAAGGGACTGACGCGCCGCGGCCCCTTCTCCTTGAGGAGAATGGCGGTCTCGGCGATGCCGTTGAGGCCGCCGATGCCGGCCCCGATCAGGACGCCGGCGCGTTCCTGTTTATGGGCGGTATCGGCGCGCCAGCGCGCATCCTCGAGCGCTTGGGTGGCGGCGGCCATGCCGTAGATGATAAAGTCGTCGACCTTGCGTTGCTCTTTGGGCTCCATCCAGTCGTCGGGATTGAACTTGCCCTCCGACAGGGGGCCGCGCGGAATGAAACACGCCACCTGGCAGCTGAGGTCGCTAACGTCGAACTCCTCGACCCTGCGCGCGCCGCTCTCGCCCGCAATCAGGCGCCGCCAACTCGCCTCGACGCCACAGCCAAGCGGCGTCACCAGGCCAAGCCCGGTGATGACTACGCGGCGGGGCATTCGCAAGCTGGACATCGGTCGGAATTTGGCGAGGGCTCTTTGGTCGTGGCGCGAGCCGTGCTCAACGCAATACTGAGCGCCCGCGACCTGAAAAAAGCTTAAGCCGCGCTCGCGTGCTTCTCGAGGAATTTCACGGCATCGCCGACGGTTTGGATCTGCTCGGCGGCGTCATCGGGAATCTCGCAGCCGAATTCCTCCTCGAAGGCCATCACCAGCTCGACCGTATCGAGGCTGTCGGCACCCAGATCATCAATAAAGCTCGCGCTGTCGGTGACCTTGTCGGCTTCGACCCCGAGGTGCTCCACCACGATCTTCTTCACGCGCGCTGCGACGTCGCTCATTGCTCTATCCCTTGGCTCTTTGCTGATCCACGCTGTTGCCGTGTGCCAAAAACCGGGCCTGGTCAAGCCCATGCCCGAAACTGCGCCATGGCTCGAGCAGATTCGTGGCCCGACAGCAGACATTTCCTGGGTTGAACGCCTAAATCAGCGGGCTCGTTAACACACTTCATTGGCCTTGACCAGCATTCCTCGGGCGCATCCCAGGGTCAATAATCGCCGGCAAAAATGGGGGTCAAACCATGATCAACCCGCCGTTCACGTTGAGGGTCGCGCCGGTTACGTAGCCGGCCTCGAGGGAGGCAAGGTAGACGGCGGCGGCGGCCACGTCGTCCGGGGTGCCGAACTTCTGGGCCGGGATGGCTTCCTTAATGCCGGCGGTCTGCTTCTCGTTGAGGGCGTCGGTCATGGGGGTCTTAATGAAGCCCGGGGCAATGCAATTGACCGTAATTCCGCGCGAGGCCACCTCGCGCGCCAGCGATTTCGACATCCCGATCATGCCGGCCTTGGCGGCGGCGTAGTTCCCCTGGCCGGGATTGCCGATGATGCCGCTGACGGAGGAAATGTTGATGATGCGCCCATAGCCGGTCTTGGCGCGCATCATCGCCCGTGCGGCCGCCCGCATCAGCATGAAGGTCGAGGTCAGGTTGACGGCGATCACCTCGTCCCACTGCTCGTCCTTCATCACCATGAACAAGTTGTCCTTAGTGAGGCCGGCGTTATTAACCAAGATGTCGAGCCGGCCGAGCTTGCCGATCGCCCCATCGATGAGCTTGGCGACCTCTTCCCTGCGGCCAAGGTCGCAGGGACAGACCACCACGCGGCTGCCGAGCTCGCTTTCGAGCGCCTCGAGCCGATCGACCTGGCGCCCGGAGATGGCCACCGTTGCGCCCTGCTTGTGCAGGGACCTGGCGATGGCGCCGCCGATGCCGCCCGTCGCACCTGTGATAAGCGCCGTTTTGTCCACCAGTTCGAACATGAATTTTTTCCTATTTCAGCAGGGCCGGCAGCGCCGCCTCGATCTCCCGCGGGGTGCCGATCGATTGGGCGTTGAGGCTGGGAGCAATCCGCTTGGCTAGGCCTGCGAGCACCTTGCCGGCGCCGATCTCGTAGACGTCGCTGACGCCGTCCGCCGCCATGGCGGCAACGCTTTCACGCCAGCGCACCGTGGCGGTGACCTGCTGCACCAGGCGCGCCTTGATGTCCGCCGGATCGGTAATCGGGGCCGCCAGCACGTTGGCCACCAGCGGCACCAGCGGCGGCTTGAGGTCCACGCCGGCCAGCGCTTGCGCCATGGCCTCGGCTGCCGGTTGCATCAAAGCACAATGGAAGGGGGCGCTGACGTTCAAGGGCAGGAAGCGGCGCACGCCATGCGCCTTGGCCAGGCTGCCCGCGCGCTCGATCGCAGCCTTGCTGCCCGAGATCACGGCCTGGGTTGGTTCATTGTCGTTGGCGAGTTGGCAAATCTCGCCTTGAGCCGCTTCGGCAGCGAGCTTCTCGGCCACGTCCTTGCCGACCCCCAACAGCGCCGCCATCGCCCCCTGCCCCACCGGCACGGCGGCCTGCATAGCCTTGCCGCGCACCTTCAACAGCCGGGCGGCGTCGGCCAGGCTCAAGGCCCCGGCGGCCGCCAGGGCCGAGTATTCCCCCAACGAGTGGCCGGCGACGAACTTGACCCGATCGGCAAGGCGAAACCCCTTTTCGGCCTCGAGCACGCCCAGCACGGCGAGCGAGGCCGCCATCAGGGCGGGCTGCGCATTTTCCGTCAGCGTCAGTTCCTCCAGCGGCCCCGCAAACATCAGTTCGGAGAGCTTTTGGCCGAGCGCGGCGTCGACCTCGGCAAAGACGGCGCGGGCCGACGCATAGGTCTTGGCCAGCTCGGCACCCATGCCGACGACTTGACTGCCCTGTCCGGGGAATAGGAATGCAATCGCCATGCACGTTGAAAGGTCGCTGCTGTCGGGGCGGGCTTCACCACACTCCCAACCCCGCGTCAAGATTGCCCGGCGTCAAGAAGCCCGCAGGCCCGCCCTTGTCGCGGACGCAAATTGCGCTATAACGGCGCGGCACCCCGCTCCGGTCGGAGGCTGAAGGGGAGGCCGTCGCCAGACGGCAGGGCCTTGGCCCGCCTCCCTGTGTCTTCGCTCTTTCGGGTCCTTTGGGCCTTCCCGCGCCGTCTCGGCGTGCCGGCCTAAAAGGGGCTATGCGCCGGAGGGGGACACGGACAAAGGCAACGGAAGGGCTAGCCATGCCGCTTTATGAGCACGTGTTCCTGGCGCGCCAGGACATTTCCCAGACGCAAGTCGAAGCGCTGACGAAAGAATATACCCAGATCATCGAGGAAGGCGGGGGCAAGATCGGCAAGACCGAGTACTGGGGCCTCAAAACCATCGCCTTCAAGATCAAGAAAAACCGCAAGGCGCACTATTCGCTGATGAACATCAATGCGCCGCCCGCGGCCGTCGCCGAAATGGAACGGCGCATGGGGCTGTCGACCGACGTCATTCGCTTTTTGACCGTGCGCGTCAGCGAGCACGAGACCGAACCCTCCGTGCAGATGCGCAAAAGCGATCGCGACGATCGCCGCGACGGCGATCGCGGCGGCTTCCGGGGCGATCGGGGCGGCTTCCGCGGCGGTGATCGCGGCGGCTTTCGTGGCGGCTTTCGGGGTGGTGGTGGCGGCGGCGGCTTCCGGCGCGAGGGCGGCGATGGGGAGCGGCCGCGCGGCCCGCGCCCGCCGCCTCGCGATGAGAGCGAAACCACGACCGGGCAGGAGTAATAAGCATGAGCGAAGTCACCACTATTCCCGCCCGTCGCCCGTTTCACCGGCGGCGTAAAACCTGCCCCTTCTCGGGGGATAACGCGCCCAAGATCGACTACAAGGACATGCGCCTGCTCGGCCGCTACGTCTCCGAGCGGGGCAAGATCGTGCCGAGCCGCATCACGGCGGTGTCGGCCAAAAAGCAGCGCGAGCTGGCCAAAGCCATCAAGCGCGCCCGCTTCATCGGGCTGTTGCCTTACTTGATCAAGTAGCGGGGGTGGTGGGCCGCCCCGGCGCCCCAAAGTTGGCCAATGGTTGGGACGGATGCCGTCTCTAACCGCTGCGGCGGGACAGCTGTGACAATGCCGATCGGTTTGCTGACAGGTGTCGGCTCGGGCCTTGCCTCCGCGCTCCTGTTTTATTCGGCGACGCGCGGCTCGCCGTTCCTGAGCTCGTTTTTGCTGCTGCTGACGCCGCTGCCGTCGCTGATCGCCGGCTTGGGTTGGGGCTGGCTGCCGGCCCTGATCGGCGGGGTTGCCGCCGCCGCGGCCATGCTGCTGATTGCCAGCCTGCCGTTCGCGGTTGGCTACTTTTTGGCGCTCGGGGGACCTTCGGCGCTATCGGCCTACCTTGCCTATCTCAATCGCTCCGACCCCGCCGGCACGGGGGCCATCCAGTGGTATCCGCCCGGGCGCCTGCTCGCGGCCATGTCCGTCTACGGCGGCGCGCTGCCCATCCTGGTGCTGCCGCTCTTCGGCGGCAGCTATGAGGTGCTGCGCGAGCCGATGGGCGACTATTTCCGGCGCTTTTCGGCGCGCACCGCCAGCGACCTCAACATGCCGCCCCTGAGCGAGGCCCAGATCGATAGCTTGACCGAGTTCTTGCTCACCGTCCTGCCGGCAGCCTTGTCCGCCTATTGGCTGATGATCTTTGCCATTAATCTCTACCTCGCCGGTCGCATTGCCCGCGCTTCCGACCGGCTCGGACGCGATTGGCCCGATTTGGCCTCGCTCGCCTACCCGACGGCCTTCCCCCTCCTTGCCGTTGCCGCCTTCGCGGCGTCCTTTGCGCCGGGCGTGCTCGGGGTCGTCGGCACCAGCTTCAGCGGCGCCCTGCTGGTGGCATACGTGATTGCCGGCCTCGCCCTCATGCACTTCATCGCCCGCGGCCGGGCTCCCTGGCTGCTGTGGCTGGTCTACGGCGCCCTGCTGCTGCTTGGTCCCTACGCCGCCCTGGCGCTGACCTTGGCCGGCCTGCTCGAGCCCGTCATCAATCTCAAACGGCGGCTCGGCGCGCCGCCCCCATCGACGTGAACCGCAACCTCTTGCAACGCACACGCAAGAACTGGAGAGAACAACATGCAGGTCATCCTTCTTGAGCGCATCGGCCGGCTCGGCCAGATGGGCGACGTCGTCAATGTCAAGGACGGGTATGCCCGCAACTTCCTGCTGCCGCAGAAGAAGGCCTTGCGCGCGACGCAGGAGAACCTGGCCCGGTTTGAAAAGGACCGCGCCCAACTCGAAGCGCGCGACCTTGAGCTCAAGAAGGAGGCCGAGGCCGTGGCGGCCAAGCTCGCCGGCCAGGGTTTCCTCGCCATCCGGCAGGCCGGCGACACGGGTCAGCTCTATGGGTCGGTGACCACGCGCGACATCGCCGAAGTGGTAACGGCCGGCGGCTTTACCATCGACCGACGCCAGATTGTCCTAGATCGTCCGATCAAGACGCTCGGCCTGCATCAGACCCGCGTTGCCCTGCACCCCGAGGTGATCGTGCAGATTGCGCTCAATATTGCCCGCTCCGAGGACGAGGCGGAGCGGCAGGCGCGCGGCGAAGACGTCACGGTCATCAAGGAGGAGGCCGTCGAGATCGAAACCTTCAACGCCGAGGCGCTATTCGAAGAGGAAGCCTTAGCAAATCAGCGCGGCGAGGAACCCAAAGAGCCGGGGGCGGTTGAGTAGCCGCGCCTCACCTGTTGGCGTCCGGCGGGCACGCGGCAGGACGGGCGTTACGGGTTGTGCTGCGAACTAACCGCCAAGGGTAAGCTTGGCGGTGACATTGCGCACCACTTTCGTATAATGCGGAAAAAGACGAAAAGGACCTGAGGCCGAAGGGAGGAACGGTCGAGGACCGCATACGCGGCAGCGTGCGTCATGTTGATTTTGCTCGATGTCATGTTGCGCCGCATCGTTCGGCGCGGCGATCTGACCTTCATCGATGCCGATGGCTTGTCGCATCGGTATGGCGACGGAGACGGGCCGCCGATTGTCGTGCGCGTCAGGGAGCGCCGCGTCGAGTGGCATTTGGTTCTCGATCCGCAGCTGGCCTTGGGCGAGAGTTACATGCGCGGTGCGCTCAGCATGGAGCGCGGGCGCATCTATGACCTGCTTGAGCTGCTCTTGAGCAATACCGAGGCCTCTCCGGTCCCCGTCTGGGCCCGCGGTTTGGACGTGGTGCGCTACTTGATCCGGCGGGCCGCGCAGTTCAATCCCGCGGGTCGGGCGCGGCGCAATGTGGCGCACCATTACGACATCGATGGCGCCATCTACGACCTCTTTCTCGACGGCGACCGGCAGTATTCTTGCGCCTATTTCACGCCCGGTGCCGATCTGGAGGAGGCCCAGTTGGCCAAAAAGCGCCACCTGGCGGCCAAGCTCGCCATCGAGCCGGGACAGCGCCTGTTGGATATCGGCTCGGGCTGGGGCGGGCTTGGCCTCTATCTGGCGAAGGCCGCGGGCTGCGAGGTGACGGGCGTGACGCTGTCGACGCAGCAGCACCAGATCTCCAACGAGCGCGCGGCCCGCGAGGGGCTCAGCCGATCGGTGCGTTTCGAGTTCATGGACTATCGCAAGCTGGTGGGGCGCTTCGATCGCATCGTCTCGGTCGGCATGTTCGAGCACGTCGGCGTCTCCCACTACGGCACCTACTTCAAGAAGGTGCGCGACCTTTTGAGCGAGAACGGCGTCGCCCTGATCCATACCATCGGCCGGTCTGAGCCCCCGACCGTCACCAACCCCTTCATCGCCAAGTACATCTTCCCGGGCGGCTACATTCCCGCGCTATCGGAGGTGGTTGCGCCGATCGAACGGTCCGGCCTGGTGATCACCGACGTGGAGGTGCTTCGCCTCCACTACGCGGAGACCTTGCGCGCCTGGCGCGAGCGGTTTCTTGCCAACTGGGACAAAGCGGCGGCGATCCTCGACGAACAGTTTTGCCGCATGTGGGAATTCTATCTCGCCGGCTCCGAGACGGCCTTTCGCTACCAGGGTCTGGTGGTGTTCCAGCTGCAGCTTGTCAAACGCGTGACAACGCTACCGATCACGCGCGACTACATCTGGAACGACGAGCAGCGCCTGCTCGCACAAGATGCCATCGATCGCCGCCCGCGCCTGGCGGGGGAATAAGGTCGGGTCCGGGAGCGATTCGGCGCCAAGCAGATTCTCGTCCCCATGTGCAAAACAGGGATGGTCGCGCTTGACAGGCGGGGTCCTCCCCTAGCGCCGCCACCGGAATCGGCTAATGCCTCGGCGCATGACCCAATCCCCCCAGCGCACCGTGATGGCGCCCTCCCCCGCGGCGCCGACCAGCGAGGCGCCGCCTTTCCGCAGCGCACCGCACAATCTCGAAGCCGAGCAGGCCCTGCTTGGGGCCATTCTCATCAACAACGAGGCGCACGACCGCGTCTCGGATTTTCTCGAACCGCACCACTTCTACGATCCGCTGCACCAGCAGATCTTCGAGACGGCGGCCAAGTTGATCGCCTCGGGCAAGCAGGCGACGCCCATTACCTTGAAGACGTTTTTTGAGCACGCCGAGCGCATCGACGCCACGCTGACGGTGCCGCAGTATCTCGGTCGGCTTGTCGCCAACGCCGCCACCATCATCAACGCCCGCGACTACGCGCAGACCGTCTACGACTTGGCCATTCGCCGGCACCTGATTCTGATCGGCGAGGACATGGTCAATGCGGCTTACGACAGCCCCGTCGATTTCCCGCCCCGCGAACAGATCGAGGAAGCCGAGACCCGGCTATTTTCCCTGGCCGAGACGGGCAAGTACGGTCAGGGCTTCCTCACCTTCAACAATGCCCTCGTCAGCGCCATCGAGATGGCCAACAACGCCTTTCAGCGCGACGGTGGGCTGTCGGGGATCGCCACCCTGTTGCGCGATCTCGATGGCAAGCTCGGCGGGCTGCAGCCCTCTGACCTCGTCATCCTCGCCGGCCGTCCATCGATGGGCAAGACGGCGCTCGCCACCAATATCGCCTTCAACGTGGCGCGCAGCCGCGCGCATTCGCTAGCCGAGCGCGCCGAGCTTGCGCCTGAGGATCAGGGCCACGACGGCGCCGTGGTCGGCTTCTTCTCGTTGGAAATGTCGGCCGAGCAGCTGGCCACGCGCATTTTGTCGGAGCAGGCCGGCATCCCTTCCGAGAAGATCCGGCGCGGCATGATCGACGAGAGCGAATTCAAGCGCCTGGTGGAGGCCAGCCGCGAAATGTCCGCCATTCCGCTGTTCATTGACGAGACGGGCGGCATCTCCATTGCCCAGCTGGCGGCGCGGGCGCGCAAGCTCAAGCGTCAACATGGTCTTGGCATGATCGTGGTCGACTATCTGCAGCTGCTCACCGGCTCGAAACGGCGCGCTTCGGAGGGGCGGGTGCAGGAGGTTTCGGAGATCACCACGGGGCTCAAGGCGCTGGCCAAGGAGCTCAACGTGCCGATCCTGGCCCTGTCGCAGCTCTCGCGCGCGGTCGAAAACCGCGAGGACAAGCGACCCCAGCTCGCCGACCTGCGTGAGTCGGGCTCCATCGAGCAGGATGCCGATGTCGTCATGTTCGTGTTTCGTGAAGAGTACTATGTTGAGC
Organism: uncultured Alphaproteobacteria bacterium; assembly: GCA_963775835.1. GTDB lineage: Bacteria > Pseudomonadota > Alphaproteobacteria > Rhizobiales > Hyphomicrobiaceae > AWTP1-13. The sequence goes on from CAVZKV010000002.1 coordinate 692,552, forward strand.
GCACCAAGCCGGCCGAGGGCACGCTCGAGTTTCAGGATTGGATGGCCAAGATGCAGATGGTGAGTGGCAAGGCGGAGGTGATCATCGGCAAGCAGCGGCACGGCCCCGTTGGCACCGTTCAGCTCCAGTTCGAGTCGAACGTCACGCGCTTTTCCGACTTGGCGCGTGAGGCCTATTTGCCGGAGCGCCTCGGGTGAGGGTGGGGCAAGGAGGCGTGCGCAGCAGGCCCCGCTCGGCGGTGCCGCCGACCGCCCGGGCCGTGCTCTCCGTCGACCTTGCGGCGCTCCGCGCCAATTGGGCGCGGCTCAATGAGGCCTCGGGCCGGGCGGAGTGCGCCGGCGTGATCAAGGCCGATGCCTACGGTCTGGGCCTGGCGCCGATCGCCAAGGCGCTCACCAGCGAGGGGTGCAAGACCTTCTTTGTCGCCACCGTCGATGAGGGCCGGGCCGCGCGCGAGGTGCAGCCGGGGGCCACCATTTACGTGCTGGATGGCCTGTTGCCGGGGGCGGAGCCCAGCTACGCGGGCTTCGACCTCAGGCCCGTGCTCTCCAGCCTCGCCGAGGTGCGCGACTGGGCGGCCTATGGCCGGGCGCGCGGGCGCAAGCTGTCGGCGGCCGTGCACCTCGATACCGGCATGAACCGCCTTGGCATGCCGGAGCCCGAAATCGAGCGGCTCGCCACCGAGCCGGGGCTGATCGAGGCCTTCGACATGTGCCTGGTGATGAGCCACCTCGCCTGCGCGGACGAGCCGCACAACCCGATGAATGAGCGCCAGCGCCAGCGCTTCGATGTCCTGCGTGCCAAGCTGCCGCCCGCCCCGGCCAGCCTCGCCAATTCCGGCGGCACCTTTCTCGGGCGCCCCTTTCACTACGACTTGGTGCGTCCCGGCATTGCCCTTTACGGCGGGCGCGCGCACGAGGGCAAGCCCAACCCGATGCAGACCGTGGTCCGCTTTGCCGCCAAAATTCTGCAGATTCGCGAGCTGGAACCGGGGGCGACGATCGGCTATGGCGCCATCTACCGGGTGCAACGGCCCTCGCGCATTGCCACCATCGGCTGCGGCTATGCCGACGGCTTCCTGCGCGCCTTGAGCGTCAAGACCGGTGAGGCGGGCCCGGTAGGGTTCATCGGCGACTATGCGGTGCCGATCGTTGGTCGCGTCTCCATGGATTTTACGACGGTTGACGTCACCGGCGCCCCCGCGGAGCTTGCCCGCCGCGGCGCCTGGGTGGAGGTGATGGGCGCGCGCGTCACGGTGGATGATCTCACCGATCGCGCCGGCACGATCGGTTATGAGCTTTTGACCCGGCTGGGGCAGCGCGTGCACCGCGTCTACGAAGGGGCCTGACCGGATGGCACGGCCGCAACGAAACGCCTACGTGTGCCAGAACTGCGGCGCCTCGTTCGCGCGCTGGGCCGGCAAATGCGCCGCCTGCAATGAGTGGAACAGCCTCGTTGAAGAGGCGGGCGCGGCTCCCCCGCCGGGCATCGGGCTCGGCGCGGCCCGCAAGGGCCGCGTGCTCGAGTTGGAAACTCTGGCGGCGCCCGATACGCCGCCGATGCGGCGCCTGGCGAGCGGCAGCGCCGAGTTCGACCGCGTCACCGGCGGGGGCATTGTGCCGGGGTCGGCACTGCTGATCGGCGGCGAACCCGGTATCGGCAAATCGACCCTGTTGCTTGAGCTGGCCGCCAGGCTGGCGGCACGTGGGCGGCGGGCGCTTTATTTCTCAGGCGAAGAGGCCGCCGCGCAGGTGCGGCTCAGGGCCGAGCGCCTCGGCGTCGCGCACGCGCCCCTGGCGCTGGCCTGCGACAGCAACCTTGCCAACATCCTGGCGACGCTGCACGACGGTCCGGCCGCGGATCTCATCATCATCGATTCGATCCAAACGCTCTGGGTCGATGGGCTGGAGGCTGCCCCCGGCAGCGTTGCCCAGGTGCGCGCGGCGGCGCATGCGCTCGTGCGCTTCGCCAAGGTGAGCGGCAGCGCCGTCGTGCTGGTCGGGCACGTCACCAAGGATGGCCAGATCGCCGGGCCCAAGCTGGTCGAGCACATGGTCGACACGGTGCTTTATTTCGAGGGCGATCGCGGCCACCCCTACCGCATTCTGCGCGCGACCAAGAACCGGTTCGGGGCCACCGACGAGATCGGCGTGTTCGAGATGGCCGGCGAAGGCTTGCGCGAAGTCGCCAATGCTTCCGAGCTCTTCCTTCCCGACCGCCAGGCCTCCGCGCCGGGCTCGGCCGTGTTCGCCGGCATCGAGGGGACCCGCCCGATCCTGGTTGAAATGCAGGCGCTGGTGGTGCCATCGGGACTTGGTACGCCGCGCCGTGCCGTCGTGGGCTGGGATGCCAATCGTCTGTCGATGCTGCTTGCCGTCCTCGACGCGCGTGCGGGGGTGAGCTTTGCCTCCCACGACGTTTATCTCAACGTAGCGGGCGGATTGAAGATCACCGAGCCCGCCGCCGATGTCGCCGCCGCCGCCGCCCTGCTGTCGTCGATCGGCCAGCTGGCGCTGGCGCCGGACCGGGTCTTTTTGGGGGAGATCGCCCTATCGGGGGCGGTTCGGGCCGTCCGGCATGCGCCCTTGCGTCTGAAGGAGGCGCGCAAGCTGGGTTTCAAGGCCGCCGTCCTGCCCGCCTCCGCAGAGGCCGGCGCCGACCACGACCCGCTGCAGCGTCTCCCCTTGACCCACGTGCGTGAGCTGATGGCGGTGCTGTCGGCGCCCGCCTCCGCCCCGCGCCCAGGCCGGCGGAGCGCTCGCGGGCAAGGCGAAGCCGCACCTGGGGCGGCGCGGGCGTGAGCAAAGGGATCGGGATACCACCGCCGATCCCCCTGCAGTTGTGCCCACCCAGCATCACCGCGCTGCGTCGAGTCCGGCTATATTGTGTTCGCCACCAAGCTGCCCTAGAGCCTATGCGTCGGACAGCTGAACGGGGAGGGCGGGCGCGGTGGGCTGCGCGGCCTGAGCCTGGCACCGGGAGCGGACTTTGACCTGCGCGCACACAGCACGGCCCGGGGCCCCGGTTTGGCCCTTTGTCTGGCCCCCCGCCTGGCCCCCCGTCGGGCCGCTCGTGTGGCCGCGTCTGGCTTGGGCGGGCCTGACCGGGGTGGCGTGGCGGGCCCCGTGGGCGCTTCCGCTTTGGCAGTCCTTGCCCTTGGCTGAGGATCCTCGATCATGAGCGGTGTGGGACCCTTTACCAATCTCGACCTGGCGGTCATCGCCATCGTCGTCCTCTCGGGCCTGGTGGCGATGTATCGCGGCCTGACGAGGGAAGTGCTTTCGATCCTCTCCTGGGCCGCCGCGGCGGGGGCCGTCTTCTACTTCATCCGCTACCACAAGGACATTGCCGAGGAAGTCGCCAAGCAGTTCGCCAACCCGGTGCAGACCTCCTACGTCTACGTGGCTCAGGTGGCGATCGGTGGCCTGATTTTCCTGGTTGTCTTGATCATCGTTCATCTGATCACGGCGCGCATTTCCAATTCGGTGCTCGACAGCCGCGTGGGTGCCATTGATCGCATCCTTGGCCTGGCCTTCGGCATGGTGCGCGGCTTTGTCCTGATCGTCATTCCCTACATGTTTGCCGTCTCCTTCGTCTGCAAGGACAATCCGGCCCGCGCCTCCGCGCAGGGCTGTCGGCCGGGCGAGCTGCCGGGCTGGGTGGAGAATGCCCAGTCCCTGCCGCTCATCAACCAGACGAGCGGCACGCTGTTTTCGCTGCTGTCGCGCTACGCCCCCTCGGTGCCCCTGGGGACCGGGGAGCAACGGCAGGGCCGGTTGCGGCTCGATCATAACAGCCCCAACGGCGCCCCCAGTAGCAACTCCGGTTGACTTGCCCTATATCCAGCTCGCCTGAGCTCGTCGCGGCAGATTCGGGATGAGTGGGCTTGGCCGTACGCCGGACTTTCCACGTTCACGAGGCTTTCCATGCAAGGTTCGCCCTTACACGCTGAAGCCGCGGTGGGCCGGTCCCGTGCGGATGATGACCGCCTGCGCGAGGAATGCGGGGTCTTTGGCGTATTCGGCAACGAGGACGCCGCGGCGCTGACCGCGCTCGGCCTGCACGCCCTCCAGCACCGCGGCCAGGAGGCCGCCGGCATCGTCACCTACGATGGCAACCACTTCCACTCCGAGCGGCGGCTCGGGCTTGTCGGCGACAACTTCAATAAGGCCGACGTGATCGCCCGCCTCAAGGGCCACATCGCGCTCGGCCACAACCGCTATTCCACCACCGGCGACACCATTTTGCGCAATGTACAGCCCTTGTTCGCCGACCTCGACACCGGCGGTTTTGCCGTCGCCCACAATGGCAACCTCACCAATGCGCTGACGCTGAGGCGCGAGCTGATCTCGACGGGTGCCATCTGCCAATCCACCTCCGACACCGAGATCATCCTGCACCTGATGGCGCGCTCGCAGCGCCGGCGCGTCATCGAGCGCTTCGTGGAGGCGCTGCGCCAGATCGAGGGTGCCTATGCGCTGGTCTGTCTCACCAACGACATGCTGATCGGCGCGCGCGATCCGATCGGCATCCGTCCGCTCGTGCTCGGCCGCCTCGGCGGCGGCTACGTGCTGGCCTCCGAGACCTGTGCCCTCGACATCGTCGGCGCCGAGTTCGTGCGCGAGATCGAGAACGGGGAAATCGTCACCATCACCGCCGACGGGGTGGAGAGCCATCGACCGTTCCCCAAACGCCCGGCCCGGCCCTGCATCTTCGAGTACATCTACTTCGCCCGCCCCAATTCGATCGTTGGCGGGCGCAACGTTTACGACCTGCGCAAGCAGATGGGCGTCCAGCTCGCCCGCGAGACCCCCGCCGAGGCCGACGTCATCATTCCCATTCCCAACTCCGGGGTGCCCGCGGCCATCGGCTATGCCCAAGCCAGCGGCATCCCCTTCGAGCTCGGCATCATTCGCAACCACTACGTTGGGCGCACCTTCATCGAACCCGAGCAGCGCATCCGCCAGCTGGGCGTCAAGCTCAAGCATTCCGCCAACGCCAGCGCCGTGCGCGGCAACCGCATCGTGCTGATCGATGACAGCGTGGTGCGCGGCACCACCTCCAAGAAACTGGTGCAGATGATGTTTGAAGCCGGCGCCCGCGAGGTGCACCTGCGCGTCTCGAGCCCGCCCATCACCCACCCCGATTTCTATGGCATCGACACCCCCCGCGCCAACGAGCTGTTGGCGGCCAACATGAGCATCGAGGAGATGCGCGCCTTCACGGGTTGTACGAGCCTGGCCTTCCTCTCCGTTGCCGGCATTTATCGCGCGCTGGGTGTCGAGCGCCGCGAGCCACGGGCGCCACAGTTCACGGATCATTGCTTCACCGGCGACTATCCCACCGAACTCACCGACCAGAACGGCGGCGAGGCCTACACGAGCCAGCTCTCCTTCCTGGCCGAGGTGCGCTGACCTGGCCGAGGCGCGCGAGAGACAGCGCGCTGGCCAAGGCCAGCCCTGGGTCGCGCGCCAACACGGTTTGGCGCCGACCGCCCCCGTTGGCGCCACGGCAGGGCCCCACACCGGCGCAGACCTGCCATTCTCCCGCCGCCTGCAGCCACCCCCCAGCCACTCATGGGCACCAGGCTTGCCATCGGCCTCAGGTCCCCGCTATCACGCCAAGGGCGAGGGCAACTCTTGAGGGTATGCCATGACTGCAGTGACGCCTGCGGCGATGCGCGCGGAGGATGACGCGGGCCTAGCCGGCAAGGTTGCCATCGTCGCCGGCGGTGGCGCCGCCGGCGAGGGCATCGGCAACGGCCGCGCGGCGGCGATCCTGCTCGCCCGCGCCGGCGTCAGCGTCTTCGTCGTCGATCGCGATGTCGCCCTCGCCGAGCGCAGCGTTGCCATGATTGCCGGCGAAGGCGGCAACGCAGTTGCGCATCGGGCCGACCTCACCGAGGAGGCGCAATGCCGTGCCATGGTGGCGGCCTGCGTCGAGCGCTTCGGCCGCCTCGATTTTCTCGACAACAACGTCGGCATCGGCAGCCGCGGTTCGGTGGTGGAGGAGACGCCGCAGAGCTGGCGGCGCATCATGCAGGTCAACGTCGAGGTGATGTTTCTCACCTCCAAGTATGCCATCCCCGCCATGGTCGAGACCGCCGGCAAGGGTGCCATCGTCAATATCTCCTCGATCTCGGCGCTGCGGCCGCGCGGTCTCACGGCCTACACGACCTCAAAGGGCGCGGTGATCGCGCTTACCCGCGCCATGGCCATCGATCACGCCGAGCAGGGCATCCGCGTCAATTGCGTGGCACCGGGCCCGGTGTACACACCGATGGTCTATGCGGGGGGCATGAGCGCCGCCGCCCGCGAGCAGCGCCGCAACGCCTCCGCGCTCGGCGTCGAGGGCACGGGCTGGGATATCGGTCACGCCGTGCGCTTTCTGTTGTCCGAGCACGCGCGCTACATCACCGGCCAGACCCTGGTGGTGGACGGGGGCACGTCCTTGCAGGCCCCCGCCCGTGACAGCAAAACACCTTGAAGCCTCGGAGTGACACCAATGGCCCGTGTGCCCTACTTGCAGCAGCGCGACCTCGCCGCCGAGCATCAAGATTTGCTCGCGCGCAACATCACGCTATTCCAGGCGCTGGTGAACAGCCCCAACGCCGCGCGTGCCTTCGGCGCTCTCGGCCAGTTCATTCGCTTCAAGAGCCGGCTCGACCCGCGCCTGCGCGAACTTGCCATCCTGCAGGTGGGTTATCTGGCGCGCCAGCCCTACGAGTGGTCGCACCACGTCAAGATCGGTCGCGACTTCGGCGTCAGCGATGCCGATATCCGCGCCCTGATCGCCGAGACCGAGGGCAAGCCGAACGATCTCGACCCGCTCGCCAAAGCGGTGCTGAGGGCGGCCCGCGAGATGACCAACACTCTGGCGATTTCGGAGGCCACCTACGCCGAGTTGCAGAAGAGCCTCGACAACGAACGTTTGGTCGACCTCACCATCACCATCGGCTTTTACAATGCCGTCGTGCGCGTCCTGCACACGCTCAAGATCGACGTCGAGGACGCCTACAAGGGCTACCTTGAGGAGTTCCCGTTGCCCGCCGCCGGAGCCAAATCCTGATGACCGGGCCCGCACCTGACCCAGCAGCTCCCGCAACAAGCCCCACAAGAGACCAAGTGCCGGCGCGCCCTGCCGCCACCGTCGTCATTTTGCGCGACGCTGGCGAGGGCATCGAGGCGTTCATGGTGGTGCGCCACCACGCCATCGATTTTGCCGCCGGGGCCTTGGTCTTTCCCGGCGGCAAGGTGGACCCGGATGATGCCGACGAGGGCTGGGGCGTGCTTGCCCCGATTTCGGCCACCCCGCCGATGCGACCAGGCTACGTCGCCGCCGCCCGCGAGAGCTTCGAGGAGGCGGGGCTGATGCTTGCGCGCCGGCAGGGAGCCCGGGACCTGCTGTCGGCGGTCGAGACGCACGAGCTCGTCGATCGGCACCGCGCCAACCTGATCGCCGGCAAGGTTTCCTTCCTCGACATCGTGCGGCGCGAACGCCTGACGCTGGCGACCGATCTGATGGTGCCGTTCGCGCACTGGATCACGCCCGAGGGTGTACCGAAGCGGTTTGACACGCATTTCCTGCTGGTCGCCGCGCCGGTCAATCAGCTCGGTGCCCATGATGGCAGCGAAGCCATCGAGGGTTTGTGGATCCGGCCGCAGCAGGCCTTGGCCGCGGCCGAAGCCGGTGCCCGCACCTTGGTGTTTGCCACGCAAATGAACCTCACTAAGCTGGCGCATTACGCCACCGTCGCGGACGCGATTGCGGCGGCGCGGGCAAGCCCGGTCGTCACCGTGACGCCGCAGGTCGAGCGGCTCCCCGGCGGGCGCCGACGGCTCAAAATTCCGGCCGCAGCGGGTTATGGGGTGAGCGAAATCGTGGTGACCGCGCCGCCGGCCATGCCGTCGGGCTGAACCCACATGCCGACTAGGGCTAGTTGCTCTTCTTGCCGCCCTCGGTGACGACGTCGAGAAAGCCGATCGTCTCACGGTTGATGAATTCGACGTCGGGTGCAAAGGCGCCGCCGGCGGCGGCGTGTCCGGTTATCGCCGCCGGCCTGATGGTCACCACCTTGACGTTGCGGATGTGCTTTGCGGCATCTTGCGGCTCCCATTCCGGATTGAGCAGGTCCTTGCTGCCGAGCAGGATCAGCGTCTTGGCCTTAATGCTCTGCAGGGCCTTGGCGGTGTCGCCGTTGAAGGGTGGCGTGGTGCCGACGTCGTGCCGCTCATAGGCCCAAGTCTGATAGATCCAATCGTTGGCATCGAAGGCCTTGATCAGGTTCGTCTCGGTTTGCTGCAGCCAGGGCAGCACGTCGAGCTGGTTGTGGGGGAACTGGTCGCGATTGATCTCCGGCGTGCGGGCCGCCAAGAGGAGAATGTCGCGCCACAGGCGAATGCCGCGCTCCGGTGGGCTCGCATAGTTGCCCTCCTGCCAGGCCGGATCCAGCATGATCGCCTTGCGTGAGGCCTCGAGCACGGTCACCGTCCACGCCGGCGTCTTCGCCAGCGGCACCAGCGCCACCAGGGCATCCATGAACTCGGGATGGGAGACACCCCATTGCAGGGTTTGCATGCCACCCATGGACGGCCCAACCACAGCCGCGACGTGGTTGAGGCCCAGATGCTCGGTGAGCAACCGGTGTTGCGAGGCGACCATGTCGCGGATCGCGAACTTGGGGAACTGCATGCGCGGTTGCGCGCCGCTGTTGCTCGGCGACGTGGTCAGGCCGTTGCCGATCGCATCGGTACAGATGATAAAATATTTGTCGGGATCCAGCGCCTTGCCCGGGCCAATCATGAAATCCAAACGATGGTGATTGCCGCTGATGGCGGTCACCATCAAAATCGCATTGCTTTTGTTGGCGTTGAGCTTGCCATGCGTCACGTAGGAAATGGAAAAGTCCTTGATCAGCTCGCCGCTTTCCAACTTGAAATCGCCCATGGCGTAGAGCTGGTGCGGCGCCTGCTCGGGTGAATGCGCCTTGGCCGCCGGCGCGGCCAAAAGCAGGATTAAAGTTAACGTGCCTCGAAGCGTCCAAGCCATGGCAAAACTCCCAAGCAACCGGCGATAGGCCGCAGCGATTAACGCACCCGAGGCAGACTTTGTCAAAAACGGATGTCGCCGCGCACCCCCAAATGTTGACTCGTTTGGTCAACAATAGTTAGTCTTGCCCGATCCGCCTGTCGCTGGTGGCAGGCGCCCACACAACGGGCGATACTCCATGTCCGACAGCGCTCGACCTATCGCCGTGCAGTCGCTCACCCATTGCGACGTTTGTTGTTCGGGACGGCACGTCGAAATCGGTTTCACGGACCACTGCGGCAAGCCGGGCCTCATCTATTTGCCGCACGAGAACCTGAGCGCGTTGCTGCTGACCTTGTCGGCGGCGCTGCGGGAGGCCAGCGAGCGGCGCACCGGTGCGACCGGCATGCATCTCGTGCACCCCTTGGCCGCTTGGGGGCTCGATCCCAACGGCGATGATCAATCGATCATTCTGACGCTGAGGGCGCCCGACGGTTTCGACGTTTCCTTCAGAGCCGCAGCCCCGGTGGCCTCGGCGCTTGGCGAAGCGCTCAAGCGCGCGCGTGCGCCGGCCAAGCCGGCTTCGCGCGCGCGCCTGCGCCACGAGGCTTAGTTGGCCTTCACCCCGGCCGCCCGGATCACGGCCCCCCATTTGGCGACTTCCGACTCCAGCTGCGCCTTCAAGGCCGCGGGCGTGGCGAGATCCTGCGCCACGGGCACCGTTGCCAATCCGGCCATGCGCTCGATCACCACCGGTTCTTGCAAGGCTCCTTGCAGGGCCGCCGTCAGCTTCTCCAGCACCTCCTTGGGCAGGCCTTTGGGCCCCCAGAGCGCGTGCCAGGCCGCAACCTCGAAGCCCTTGACCCCCGACTCATCGAGCGTTGGCAGCTCGGCCAGCAAGGCAATGCGGGTTTTGGTGGTGGCGGCGAAGCCTCTAATGGTGCCGGCCTTGATCTGGTTGGCCGTGCCGGTGGTCTGATCGCACATCATGTCGAATTGACCGCCCACCAGGTCGTTCATGGCGGGGCCGGTGCCGCGGTAGACGACGGCATTCATCTTGATATTGAGCGCACTCATCAACATCAGTCCGCACAGATGCGCCGCCGAGCCGATGCCCGCGTGCGCATAGGTCACCTGGTCCTGCTTTTCCCTGAGCCACGCCATCAGCTCGCCGATATCCTTGGCCGCCAGGGACTTCTTGCCGACGATGGTCATCGGCACGTCGGTGATGCGTCCGATCGGATCGAAATCGTTGAACACGTCGTAGCGCAAGTTGTCGTAGAGCGCCGGCGCGGTCGATTGACCGATGTGCCAAACCAGCAGCGTGTAGCCGTCGCCCGCGGCCTTCGCCACCCGGCCGACGCCGATCGTGCCCCCCGCGCCCCCGACGTTTTCCACCACGATCTGCTGGCCCAGCGTCCGGCCCATGGGCTCGGCGATCAGCCGGGCCACCGTGTCCGTGGGGCCGCCGGCCGCCGCTGGCACCACCATGGTGATGGGCCGCGTCGGGAAGGCCTGCTGCGCCGTGCTGCCCGTCGCGGTCGCCGCCAACACGGCCAGCAGTGAAGCCAAGGTCTTGCCCCGCAGCCTGCCCTCGGGTCTGGGCAAGAGCCTGGCCGAGAGTTCTGGCCAAGAGTCTGGCCAAGATCCTCGTTTTGAGTTGCATGTCGCTCTCCCTGGAAATGGCAGCCGCAGGATAGCCAAGGCGGCAACCCCTGACCACGCCGCCAGACCAAGGGGGGCCCGTGCCAGGCGCGGCCCGAAGCCCTCGCGACTTGGCAGCCTCAAAGGTTGTCGCCCATCAGCGCGTCGCAAACCGCCGTCGTCACCTGCCGCGTGGTGGCGGTGCCACCGAGGTCGGGCGTGTGCAGCGTCGCGTCGGCCGTGACCCGCTCGATCGCCCGCATCAGCCGGCCCGCCGCCGCCCTTTCGCCGAGATGCTCCAGCATCAACACCCCCGTCCAGAAGGTGCCGATCGGATTGGCGATACCCTTGCCCATGATGTCGAACGCCGAGCCGTGGATCGGCTCGAACATCGATGGAAAGTTGCGTTCGGGGTTGAGATTGGCGGTGGGGGCGATGCCGAGCGAACCCGCCAGGGCCGCCGCCAAGTCCGACAGGATATCGGCGTGCAGGTTGGTGGCCACCACCGTGTCGATGCTTTCCGGCTTCAAGGTCATGCGCACGGTCATGGCATCGACCAGCATCTTGTCCCAGCTCACGTCCGGGAACTCGCCCGCGACCTCGAGCGCGATTTCGTCCCAAAGCACCATGCCGTGGCGCTGTGCGTTCGACTTGGTGACCACCGTGAGCAGCTTGCGCGGCCGCGAGCGCGCCAAGGCGAAGGCAAAGCGCATGATGCGGGCGATGCCGGCGCGCGTGAACATTGACACATCCGTGGCCGCCTCCTCGGGCAAGCCGCGGTGCACCCGGCCGCCCACGCCGGCATATTCGCCTTCGGAGTTCTCGCGCACGATCACCCAATCGAGCTCGGGACCCGATACCCGCCGCAGCGGTGAGGTGATGCCGGGTAGGATCCGCGTTGGCCGCACATTGGCGTATTGATCGAAGGGCTGGCAGATGGCGAGCCGCAAGCCCCACAGCGTGATATGGTCGGGCACATCGGGGGCGCCCGCCGAACCAAACAGCAGCGCATCGTGGTTGCGGATGAGGTCGAGACCGTTCGCCGGCATGAAGGCGCCGGTGTCTTTGTAGCGCTGCGACCCCCAGTCGAAATGCTCAAAGGCGAGCGCAAAACCACCATCCCGCCTGGCGCAAGCACAGAGCGCCTCGACGCCGGCGGCGATCACCTCGCCACCGATGCCGTCGCCGGGAATGGCGGCAATTCGATACTGACGCATGAGCCCCCTCGCGACCACTGCCGCGCTCGGTTCGGCGGCTCCTTAGACGATTGGCCACTCTAAGCGGCGAGGGCGTCGGCTGTCACGCGAAGCTTCGCAAGCGGGCAGGCGCCATTGGCCGCCGGCGAGGGCAAGCCGCTACATGCCCCTGGCACCGCGCCCAATGGCGGCAATGCCGGTGCGCGATACCTCCAGCAGACCCAGCTCCGTCATGATGGAGATGAATTGCTCGATCTTGGACGTGCGTCCCGTGATCTCGAAGACGAAATGCTCGGTGGAAGCGTCGATGACATTGGCACGGAAGATTTCAGCCATGCGCAAAGCCTCGATGCGCTTGTCGCCCTTGCCGGTGACTTTCACCAGCGCCAACTCGCGCTCCAACAACTCGCCCATCGCGGTGAGGTCGACGACCCGGTGCACATTCACCAGTCTTTCGAGCTGGCTTTTGATCTGCTCCAGCACCATGGCGGTGCCGGTGGTCACGACGGTGAAGCGGGAGAGGTGCTTGGCGTGCTCGGTCTCCGACACCGTCAGGCTCTCGATGTTGTAGCCGCGGCCGGAGAACAAGCCGGCGATGCGCGCGAGCACGCCCGGCTCGTTGTCGACCAGGATTGAGAGCGTATGCGTCTCGGATTTGTCGCTGCGCTCCTCCAGGAAGTAGGCGGAGCCGGGTTGGGTATTGGCCATCGTGTTCGCCTTCAAGTCTGATCGGGTCGCCGCTGGCGGCAGCCAGGGGCATTGACGCCGTTTTGCCTGCCATGGGTGGCAAGAACGGCCGCGGGCGGCGGGGCGTTAAGTAGACGTCGGTGCGGCCGCGGCAGCTTGCCGGTGCGCCTAGACCAACACCTTGCCTTCCTTGCCGATCGCCTTGTCGATCTCCTCTTCCGTCACCTCTTCGCCCAGCAGCATTTCGTGGTGCGCCTTGCCCGAGGGGATCATGGGGAAGCAGTTGGCGAGCGCGGCGACGCGGCAATCGAACAGCACCGGCTTGTCGTTCGGCGCCTTCAACATCGCCTTGATGGCATCGTCGAGGTCGCCCGGCTTCTCGCAGCGGATGCCGATGCCGCCGTAGGCCTCGGCCAGCTTCACGAAATCCGGCATGGCGGCCGTGTAGCTCTCCGAGATGCGGTTGCCGTGCAGGAGCTGCTGCCACTGCCGCACCATGCCCATGTACTGGTTGTTGAGAATGAAGACCTTGACCGGCAGCCGGTACTGCACGGCCGTCGACATCTCCTGCATGTTCATCAGGATCGAGGCATCGCCGGCAATGTCGATGACGAGGGACTTGGGGTGCGCCATCTGTACGCCGATGGCGGCGGGAAAGCCGTAGCCCATGGTGCCCAGGCCGCCCGACGTCATCCAGCGGTTCGGCTGCTCGAAGCGGAAGAATTGCGCCGCCCACATTTGATGCTGGCCGACCTCGGTGGTGATGTAGGTATCGCGATCCTTAGTGAGTTCATACAGCCGCTGGATCGCATACTGTGGCATGATGAAGTCGTCGGAATTCTTGTAGCTCAGGCACTTCTTGGCGCGCCAACGATCGATCTGCGCCCACCAGGTCTTGAGCGCGGTCTTGTCGACCGTGGCGGCCTTTGCCTTCCAGGCGCGGATCAGCTCCTCCAGGACGTAGGCGACGTCGCCGATCACGGGCACGTTGATCTTGACGTTCTTGTTGATCGACGAGGGATCGATGTCGATGTGGATCTTCTTCGAACGCGGCGAAAATTGATCGATGCGACCGGTGATGCGATCGTCGAAGCGCGCGCCGATGCACACCATAACGTCGCAATCGTGCATGGCGAGATTGGCTTCATAGGTGCCGTGCATGCCGAGCATGCCCAACCACTCCTTGTCCGAGGCCGGAAAGGCGCCGAGGCCCAGCAGCGTGGAGGTGATGGGAAAGCCCGTCAGCCGAACCAGCTCGCGCAAGAGCTGGCTGGCCTTTGGCCCCGAATTGATGACGCCGCCGCCCGTATAGAGTACGGGCCGCTTCGCCTGCGCCATCAGATCGACCGCCTGGGCGATGGCGCGGGCATCACCCCGCAGGCGCGGCTGATAGGTCTTGTGCTTGACGTCCTTGGGTCCCGTGTAGGTGCCGACGGCGAACTGGACATCTTTGGGGATGTCGACCACCACCGGGCCGGGACGGCCCGTGCGCGCGACGTAGAAGGCCTCGTGCAGGATGCGGGCGAGGTCCTCCACGCTTTTGACCAGCCAATTGTGCTTGGTGCAGGGTCGGGTGATGCCGACCGTATCGCACTCTTGGAAGGCGTCGTTGCCGATCAGATGCGTCGGCACCTGGCCGGTGATGCACACAACGGGGATGGAATCCATCAGCGCATCGGTGAGGCCGGTTACGGCATTGGTCGCCCCCGGCCCGGAGGTCACCAACACCACGCCGACGCGGCCGGTCGATCGCGCATAGCCTTCGGCCGCATGCACGGCGCCCCCTTCCTGGCGCACCAGCACGTGCTTGACCTTCTCCTGTTGGAAGAGCTCGTCATAGATCGGCAAAACCGCGCCGCCGGGATAGCCGAAGATGTGCTCGACGCCCTGATCGGCAAGCGCCCGAATGACCATCTCGGCGCCGCTCATTGTGAGTGCCATGCTGGAGGCTCCGTTACGCAAAACCCGCCGCCATAGCAGACGGGCCGCGCATAGATAGGGGCGACCACACTGCGGGGTCAACCACTAAGATTTAATGAATGCCAAGATTTCTGCCATTGTCCTTTCCATTTCTTTCGTTTCAAGGGCTCTCCACGAAATCATATTTCGTTTGAACCAAGTCATCTGCCGTTTGGCGTACTGGCGGGTCTCGAGTTCGACGGCGGCGGCCGCCGCCGCCAGGCTGTGCGCGGCCGGCGAGGTGGTCGGCCAGCGGCGCCACCCCCAAGGCGCGCATGATCGGCAGCTCGGCAGCAAGTCCGAGCGCCAACAGGCGGCGCACTTCCTCGAGTGCGCCGGCCTGCAGCATGCGCTGGAAGCGTTTGGCAATGGCGGCGCCGTGGGTGGCCGGTGGTGGCAGGACGAGCAGGGGGATGGTCTCGCTTGCCTCGAGTACCGGCTGACCCGGCTGGCGCTGCCAATAGGCCAGCGAGCGTCCCGTGCTGTCGAGCACCTCAAGCGCGCGCACGATGCGCTGCGGATCGGTGGGCTTGAGCCGTGCGGCCATGGTCGGGTCGCGTGCCCCCAGTAGCGCGTGCAGCTCCCCTGCCGGGCGTTGCCCTGCTTGTTGCCGCCAGTGGGCCCGCACCGCCGGATCGGCGGTGGGCACGGGCGAGAGGCCTTGCAACAGGGCGCGCAGGTAAAGACCCGTGCCGCCGACGATGATGGGGACACGCCCGGCCCGCCGCGCCGCCGCGATCGCGGCCGCCGCATCCCTCCCATAGCGGCCCGCCGAATAGGCTTCCTGGCCGCTGACGAAGCCATAAAGGGCGTGGGGAAGGCGCACCAGTTCGCCCTGTTGCGGCCGCGCCGTCAGCACCTCCAGGTCGCGGTAGACCTGCATGCTGTCGGCATTGATGATGACCCCATCGAGGCGCTCGGCCAGCGCCGAGGCCAGCTGGGACTTGCCGCTGGCCGTCGGCCCGGCAATAACGATGGCGCGTCCTGCCAGGGGTTGGTTCATAGGGGCCAGTTAGGCCGCAGTCCCCGGCGCAAATCAACTGCCGGGCGACCGCGGCTCGACCGGCGCTGAGCGGCGCCAGCCGCGCGCGAGCCGCCCTTGAGGCCCTAATTGAGATGACGATCCATGCGCTTTTATTGACGGCGTCGCCGGCGGCGCCCGGGCTCGACGAAACGGTGATCGCCGCGGTGCGCCCGCTACTGGCGCCGGCCCAACTGATCGATCAGCGATGGCTGGCCGAAGGGGTGGCTTGGCAGGGTCTCGTGGTGACGGGCGCGCCAGGCGAGCCGGCGCCGCTGCGCGCCCGCCTTGGTGCGGCCCTGGCCCCGCGACCGATCGATATCAATCTCGTTCCCGCCGACGCAGCGAGGCGCCGAAAAAAGCTGCTCGTTGCCGACATGGAATCGACCATCATCCAGCAGGAGTGCCTGGACGAGCTCGCCGCCCGTGTCGGTTTGCGCGAGCGCATCAGCCAGATCACGGCGCGCGCCATGCGCGGCGACCTTGCCTTTGAGGCCGCGCTCGAGGAGCGCGTCGCGCTCCTTGAGGGCCTCGACGCGGCCATTCTTGAGGACATCTATGCTTCTGTGACCTTGATGCCAGGCGCCGCGACGCTGGTTGCCACCATGCGCCGCCACGGCGCCCACTGTGCCCTGGTATCCGGGGGCTTTAGCTTTTTCAGCGAGCGCATCGCCGCCCGGCTGCTCTTCGACAGCCAGCAGGCCAATACGCTCGAGATCGTCGATGGCAAGCTGGCCGGCAGCGTGCGCCAACCCATCCTCGGGCGTGAGGCCAAGCTCGCCAGCCTCAATCGCCTGACGCGCGCGTTGCAGCTCGATGCGAGCGACACGCTGGCCGTCGGCGACGGGGCCAATGATCTGTCGATGCTGCGGGCCGCCGGGCTTGGCGTTGCCTTTCGCGCCAAGCCGATCGTGGCCGCCGCCGCCGCGGTCCGGATCGAGTACGGCGATCTCACGGCGCTCCTCTATTTGCAGGGCTACGCCCGCCATGAGTTCGTTTGCGGCCGTGTCGGTTGAGGCCGCCCGCTTAGGGCAGGAGAAATGGGCCGAAGCCGATTTCGTCAAGGCAAAGAGCGAACTCATCCGCATTGCCGAAAAGCAAGCGGGACCTAATCCCTCTCACCGAGGCGATAGAGACTATGGGGCAAAGATGGGAAACCCGAAATGGTGGATTGTCCCGCGCGTCGTACGATAGAACGCAACTTCAATATCCAATGGTCTATCAAATAAAATAGGGCCGCTATCGCGCGCGGCCCTGAGTAGGTAGCGGCTTTACCTCCACTACTTCAACGGGGCAGGTGCGGCCTCCTCGCGACGCCCGAATCTGTAGGCCAGCACAGCGCGCACCGAGTGAACATCGATGTCGTGATCGAACTCGATGCGGTTGTTAAAGCTGCATGCTCCCCCGCAGGATCCCGCCTCGAGGGTAAATCTCCTGTCGTCATCGTTGAACTGCGAGAAGCGATACTCACCGCGCAACGACCAGTTGCTGCCCAGCCAGCCTAGCTGGGTTTCGATGCCTGCGCCCACGAACCAACCGTCGCGATCCCTGTCGAATGAGCGCCTGAATTGGGTGTCAGCAAACGTGACAGAGAGGTCGCCTTCGACGGAGATTTGAGTCCAACCTGCGGAAACGTACAAAAGCGTGCTCGGGCTTGACAGAAAACCGAGCCTTCCACCGATCGACCAGGCGTGATTGTTTCCGTTCGACACGTGGACGTCGGTAAAGGGACCAATCGAAGCAATTCTGAAGTCGTTGTCCCCGTTGCCGAAATCGTAATCGACAAAGACACCGGCGAGCCAGTGTGGACTGACCAAGTGGTCATAGCCTAGGGTGACCGTACCGAAGAAGCGCCCATCGCCATTGTCAAGGTCCCATAGTCTCTGGGCATCGAACACCTGCACTACACCGCCGTCCCGTTGTTCCCGAACATACTTGGCCGACTGATCGTGCGTCGCAAAGGCTCCCCCGACGCCAACGCCAACGTAGAAGCCGGTCCAGATGGGCGTCAGCGTCGTCACCACCACCGGCCCCCGTCCCGGCATCCCATCCGCGACAGCATTGCTCGTCATGAACATAAGGGCGGTCGCCGCGCCCATAAGCAGCATTTTCTTCATGTGGAGATCCTGTTTGGTCGGACGCAGCACGCAGAGCCGCGTTGCAGCGGCAAATCTTTCTCGTCGGGCGCGTCACAAACGCGGAACAGGATGGAGCCAGCGCCTGCAGCACCGGCAACTTTACAGCTGATTGGCGTGTCAGCAAAGACGTGCGCAAGCAATTTAGACATTTTCTGTGGCAATACGGCCACCTCTTTCTCTAAATCATAGAAGAGAGAGATGACCCTGAGATTTCCTTTTATCTACTCCGAGGCAGTCTCTGCGCCCATGCATGCCGAGACGTAGCCTTTTGCAGGCGCCGTCCAGCTGCATGATCTCATCTCCGGAGCTCGTAGCTGTACCCTGGCGTCGTTCCTGAGGGCGGCGCCCGGAGCTCGGTCACCAACTCTAAGGACAAGACGACCAGCGGGTTGGCGGTAGACCTAAACTCGTGGGGCAGACCGGCCGCCCACACCTGGAGGATCAACTTGCTGAGCTCGCCAGGTTCCTTGGGCTGGTCTGGGCGCGTATGGGTTGGTCTAGCCGGGCGAAATGCCCGCTTAGGGCAGCACCGCCAAGCGGCGCTTGATGGTCTCAAAGAGGCGCACGCCACCCGCCCGCAGCCGCCGCCCCAACAGGGCGGCGCCGGCCCATAGGGCCGCGCCGGCGAGGCTCACGTGCGGGGACACCCGGCGCCACTCGAAGGCCAAGCGCCGACGCAGGCGCTCCTTCCAAAGTCGTCCGACCCTCCAGGCCCAGGAGCTGCGCACCCGCTCGGTGAGCGCCTCCTTCCAGGGCATGACGGTGTCGTGTGCCCAGGCGAACCAGCCGATCTGCATCAGCGCCGGTTGGGTCAGCTCAAAGAGGCGGGCGATCAAGGCCGTTGCCACCACCTTGGCGGCGATGAACAACGCGCTGGCGAGCACCAGCTGTCCCCGGGCGATCAGGAACAACGCCACGAATTTGAGCGGCAAGAGGAGCAGCGTGGGCAAGGCGAAGGCGAGCAGGGCCGCATACGGCGGCAGCCGCGCGATGGCATATTCGATGCGTGCCCACGGCCGCCAACGCGCCAGCCTGCCCAACCAATCTGCGAGCGGCCGCCAGCCCCACTCCTCAAAGACGATGATCAGGGCCAAAAGGACCTGTAGCGTGCCCCCGAGAAGCGGCCCGAGCAGCCGCCAGAGCAAACGGGCGAGCGCGCCGAGCCGTTGGGCGCCCTGCCGCGCCAGAGAAAGTCCCTTGCCGGCGATCGCCCGCATGCCGAGTGCGCTCGTCCGGTCAGGCCCGCCCTTCTCCTTCCGACTTGCCACCTTGCAAGCTCCGCCGCCGCAAACCCCTGCCGGTCACGCTGTCGCCGCTGCGGCCGACCCGCCGAGCCAAGGCCTCAGCTCCTGTCCGCCTTCATCTACCGTGCATTTTGCCGTCCGCGCCCGGCGAAATCATGCCGCGCCCCAGCGAGGGGGACGCCGCGCGGCCGGCGCCGAGGTTTAGCTCGCCGGGGCCAGGCCATCGCCTGGGTCCGAGCTGGGACCGGGACGCGGGGCCGCCCCTGCCAGGGCGGCCGCGGCGTCGAGGCGTCCATCCCTGATGCGCTCGCCCTCCTGCGCCAGGGCCTCGGCCAACTCCTCGCGCGCCTTTTCCGCTTGCCGCTGCCGGTTCCACAGGCTGGCGTAAAGCCCACCGCGCGCCAACAGCTCGGCGTGCGGGCCTTGCTCGACCAGTCGGCCCCGATCCAGCACCAGGATGCGGTCGGCGCCGACAATGGTGGACAGCCGATGCGCGATGACGAGCGTCGTGCGGTTCTTCGAGACTTCGTCGAGGGCGTCCTGGATCTCTTTCTCGGTGTGGCTGTCGAGCGCGCTGGTCGCCTCGTCCAGGATCAGGATCGGCGGCCCTTTGAGGATGGTCCGGGCGATGGCAACGCGCTGCTTTTCGCCGCCGGAGAGCTTGAGGCCGCGCTCCCCGACGGTGGTGTGATAGCCGTCCGGCAGCGCCTCGACGAACGCATCGATCTGCGCCATGGCCGCCGCCTTGCGCACGTCCTCAAAGGTGGCGTCGGGCCGGCCGTACTGAATGTTGTAGAGGATGGTGTCGTTAAACAAGACCGTATCCTGCGGCACGACGCCGATTTGGGCGCGCAACGAAGCTTGTGTGACCTCGCGGATGTCGTGACCGTCGATGCTGACGCGTCCTCCGGCGACATCGTAAAAGCGCAGCAGGATGCGGGAAATGGTTGACTTGCCGGCGCCGGATGGACCGACGATGGCCAGCATTTTTCCAGCCGGTACCTCGAACGACAAACCCTCCAGAATCGTTCGCTGCGGCTCATAGGCAAATTTCACGTTCTCGAAGCGAATGGTGCCCGCCTTCACCTCCAGGGCTTTGGCGTCGGCGCGGTCGCTGACTTCGGGCGCTATCACCAGCACATCCATCATGCGCTCGATGTCGATCAGCGACTGTTTGATCTCCCGATACACCATGCCCATGAAGTTGAGTGGAATAAACAGCTGCAGCATCAGCGCATTGACCATCACGAAGTGACCGACCGTCTTCTGCCCGGCGGCGATGTCATTGACGGCCATCACCATGCAGAGCGTCAGCGCCACGGTGAAGATCACAGCCTGCCCGCTGTTGAGCACGGCCAGCGAGCTGTAGCTCTTGATGCTGGCGTGCTCATAACGAGCCACCGCCTTGTCGTAGCGCCGCGCCTCGCGCTCCTCGGCACCGAAATACTTGACCGTCTCGTAGTTTAGGAGGCTGTCGACCGCCTTGGTGTTTGCCTCCGTGTCGCTGTCGTTCATGCTGCGCCGGATCTGGATGCGCCAGTCGGTGGCGCGCACCGTAAAGGTGAGGTAAAGGGCGATCATGGCCACCACCACGGCGGCGTAGCGCCAGTCGAACTCGTAGAGCAGCACCCCCACCACCAGCGCAAACTCCACCAGCGTCGGCACAAAGGTCATCAGCGTCATGCGCGTGATGTTCTCAATGCCGGTGCGCCCGCGCTCCAGCACGCGCGTGAGGCCGCCGGTCTTGCGCTCCAGATGGAAGCGCAAGGACAGCTGATGCATATGTTCGAAGGTCTTGCGCGCGAGCTTGCGCACGGCATGCAGTGCGACCTTGGCAAACATGCCTTCGCGCAGCTGCACCAACAGGGTCATGGCAATACGCGTAAGCCCGTAAAGCAGCGTTGCCAGCACGGGGGCTCCCGCCAGCCAGGCCCAGGTCTGCCCGGGCGGCAGGCTGCCGCCCGCCAGGGCGACCAGCGCGTCCGTTGCCCACTTGAACGCAAACGGCATGCTGACGGTGACGATCTTCGCCAGCAGCATGAGCAGAAGGGAAACGAGGACGGTTGCCTGCAAGTCCGGCCTGTCCGCCGGCCACACATACGGGGCAAGGCCGCGCAAGACGCGCCATTGGCCAGAGGCGCTGCCGCCCTGGGGTGCGGCGTTGTCCTCGCCGCGTGCCGCGCCGCCGCCAGGGCTGGTGAGATATCGCTGCATGGTCTGGCTTTACTTCCCGCGTCCGCCATTGTCAATTCGCCATGGGCACTCGGCGATTTTGGACGCCCGGCGATGCTGCACTGCAGCGGCCGCAACCGTAGTGGCCCCGGCATCCAGGCCCTGGGGCGGCGCTCACGAGCCCCGGCGTCGCTGCCGCGGCAGGTAAAGCTGCTGGCAGGGCATGATAACGTCGGGACCGCGTCGCAACCGCTCCCGATTGGCGAGAAAAATCGTGCGATACCGCGCTCCGGCCCCGTAGTGGCGCTCCGCAATCGCCCACAGCGTGTCGCCGGTCTTGACCACGTACCAGCCAGGCAGCGCCACCTCGGCGCCGGCGGCTCTGCAGCGCTCGCCCCCCGACGCTTTGGCATGGCGCGAGAGGCGACTTTTGGGCTCTGCAGGCTTGGTGATCTTGGAGGTGTGCCGTTGCGCCAGCGCGGGTGACGGCGCCGTGAAAGCCGCGGGCTTATCGGGCGTGGGGGGCGTGGCGACGGGAGCCGGCTGGTCCTGGGCGGGCGTTTCCTCGGCAGGTTTTTCAGTGGCTTGTGCCGGGGCGCTGCTGTCTTCGGCTTGCCCGGCCGGCGCCGCCGCCGGGACCCCGGGGCTCGGTTTGTCGTCGGGAGGGCTCCCTTTGGCGGGTTTGGCTTCGGCGGTGACCGTGCCCGGCTTGGAGGTGTCTTCTTCCTCCTCGTGCGGGCGGGGCGCCTCGGTGCCGGCGAGGCCCGCTGGTCTCTCGCCGGCCGTGCGCCCAAGCGGGTCCTCGTTCGTCTTCGATGCCACCGCGGGATCGGCGGCCACCGGGGACCGCTCGGTCGCTGCCTCAGAGTGGGGGCCAGAGTGGGGTCCAGAGTGGCCCTCTGGGTCGGGCTTGGCTGGCTCGGCGGCCGCAATCGCGCCCGGTCCAGGATCGGCATTGGGAGGCGCCTCGAGGGCAGCCCGCCCGTCGCCGGCGGAAAGCCGTGTGGCCTCGGCCTCGCCTGTCTTGGGCCCACCGGCCGTCTCCGCTTGCCCGGTTGGCGGACCAATTCCGGCGACGGCCGCGCCCGGCTCGACTGGGGCGCCGGGCGCCGTCGCTGACGGCGTCCCCGCGGGCGCGCCGACCCTCGCGCTGCCCTCTTCGGCACGCCCTTGGTCTCGACCGGCGCGCACGTGCGCCTCCGCGACCGGATCCCACTTGGACGCCGGCGCGCCGGCGCGGGCGAGCCTTTGCATGATCGCTTGGAACTCTTGGCTTGAGCGTTTGAGCCAACCGACGGTGGCTGGATCCCAACCCTTCTCGGCGCCCTCCAGCGCCAGCCGCCGCAAGATCCCCCTGTATTCGTGCTCGGAATAGTCGAACCAATAGAGCAAGAGGGGGACGGAGCGCTCGCGGTCCGCCGCGTTTACGGGGCTCGACGGCGGTTTGGGTTTGGCCTCGGGCGTCTGCTCCTTAAGGACCTCGCCAAATTTCTTGGAAGCTTCCTCGGCCAGTTCTTCGGCGTGCCGCCGCACGGGATCATCGGGCTTGGCGTCCTGCGCAAGGGTGGGATCGCACAGGGCGCCAAGCGCAACCGTAGGCGCAAGCACAACCCAGTGAGCCCTCTTCACCACGCCCCTACGTCGCCTCCCCCAAAGGGCCCCGGCCTTCCCAACCCCCCGCGTGAAACATTCCGCCCCCTGCCGGCGCGCCGTGCCGGTTGCCAGGGCCAACCCTATGAGCCGCGCTAGCTTAACGCCAACCCCGGCTGGCCACAAACCTTGGGGTCTCGCCCCCTGGCACCCCTTAGCGCCCCCCTGTGGCACCCCCTTTGTGGCACCCCCTGGCACACCACTTGGCGCGGCAGGCCGCAATTTGGCTCCGGCCGTCCCAATACTATTTACGTGTCCCAGGCCCCACACATGACAAGGCGCATCGGAACAGGGCAAGCTATGGGAGATCGCCGCCGAGTAAGAAGGTTTCATATGCAGCAAAAAACCAACAAGAACACCCGCAAACAGCCCTCTACCATCTGCGTCTACTGCGGCTCCAACACGGGCAAGAACGAGGCCTACGTGGCCGCGGCCAGGGCATTGGGGCGACAGATGGCGGAGGCCGGCGTCGGCCTCGTCTACGGCGGCGGCGGCCTCGGCCTGATGGGCGAGATCGCCAAGACGGTGCTCGCCCACAAAGGGCACGTCACCGGCATCATCCCAGAATTCCTCTCCAAAAAAGAGCGCATGTTGCGCGCGGCCGACGAGCTGATCGTCGTCAAAGACATGCACCACCGCAAGCAGCTGATGTTTGACCGATCCGATGCCTTCGTGGCCCTGCCGGGCGGCATCGGCACGCTCGAAGAACTGGTGGAGCAGCTGACCTGGGCGCAGCTCGGTCGGCATCACAAGCCGATCGTGCTCTTGAACGCGGAAGGCTTCTGGGCGCCGTTCTTGTCTCTCCTGCAGCACATGCACCGCGAGAAGTTCATTCGGCCCGACATGGACGTGAGCTTCATCACGGTCGACAGGGCCGAGGAGGTTTTGCCGGCGATCCAGGCGGCTTTGCAACGCGCACCCGACAGCAAGGTGGACGCCGAGCTTGCGGAAAAGTTCTGAAGGCGGCCGGCAGCGATCACCGGCGTCTCACCAGGTTGTGACCGCGGCAAGGAGAACCGTATTGAGGCTTGCTCCGTAGACGGTGCCACTCCGCAAGAGGAGTGCAACACGTCAAGGGAGACACCACAATGCAATTCTCAGTTCGTCGCGATTGTGCAGTTGGCGCGCTCGCCGCGCTGCTGGCTAGCCTCCTCGCCAGCCAGGCCGCGCAAGCCGCGAGCATCGCTGCCTTACAGGACGGCAAATCGATCGTTTGGATCGATACGCAGCAAATGCGGGTGACCGGCACGACCGTGCTGGCCGGCGGGGCGAGCCTGGTCGGTATCGATGTGCGTCCCGCGGACGGAAAACTCTACGGCTTGACGCCCGATGGCGGCGTGGTCACGCTCGATGCCCGCACCGGCAAATGGGAGAAGAAGAGCCAGCTTACCGAGCAGCTACCGAGCGGCGTCACCTTCGCGGTCGATTTCAATCCGGCGGCCGACCGTCTGCGCGTGCTGACCAACACCGGCATGAGCTATCGCATCAATGTCGAAGACGGCAAGACGACCGTCGACGGCTCGCTCAAATTCGCCGACGCCGACGCGCACAAGGGCATGACAGCCAACGTCATCGCCGCCGCCTATTCCAACAGCTACGCGGGCAGCAAGGAAACGACCCTCTACGATATCGACCGGGGCACCGCGGCGCTTCTCAAACAGGCGCCGCCCAACGACGGCACGCTCAACACCATCGGTAAGCTGGGCGTCAGCCTCGACGCCCCGGTTGCCTTCGACATCGCCGCGGATGGCAAGGGCGGCAATACCGGTTGGATGCTTATGGGCGGCGCGCTTTATGCGATTGACCTCGCCAATGGCCAAGCGAAGTCGGCGGGTAAGATCGCGGGCCTCAAGGGTTCCATCCTCGACATTGCCATTCTGCCATCCGAATGATGCAACGCCGCGGCGCGCCAATCATGGCCCGCCGCGCACCCCCCGCGTGCCCTGCCAAGCCACGCCGCAAGGAGCGATCTAGAGCCCATGCGTCCGCTGCTGAGCTTCGCCCGCGAGCGCCGTCTGCTGCAATCCGCCGTGATCCTTGCGGCCTTGATCCCGATCCTCGCCGGGCTGGCGGGCGTCAATGGCGGACTTAGCGCCTTCGACGCTTCGGCGCGCTGGTCGCTCAATGGCGACAGCCACGTGCGCTATCTTTCCGGTTTGATCTTTGCCATCGGCGTCGGGTTCTTGACCACGGTGCCTGCCATCGAAGCCTGCGGCTCGCGCTTCCGCCTGTTGACGGTCTTGGTTCTGGTCGGCGGACTGGCGCGGCTCTATGCCGTGGCGCTCTGGGGCCTGCCGGGTCCGGCGATGCGGGCGGGCCTTGTCATGGAGCTCCTTGTTGCTCCAGGGCTGGCGCTTTGGCGTGAGCGCGTGGAGCGAGGCCTCGCAGGGGAGCGCCCATCGGGCGGCATGACATTTTCGTAACGTGGTCAGCGCGCCAAATTGCGCCATGGTTCTCTTCTAGTCGAGCGCCCGCGGCCGAGGTCGAGCTTAGCGTTGCAGCTGTGACGATGTGCGGCCTCGTGCAGGAGGTTCCAGCATGAAGAGAAGCCCCGCGCTGTCCGTCGTCCTCGTTGCCCTTGTTCTCATTGCCCTTGCCCTAGGCGGCACGCCGGCCGGCGCCAACCGCATCAACACCGGTGCGGCGGACGGGCCCTATCAGAAGCACTTTTGTGGGGTCCTCGCCCAACACCTCAAACTCGCCCAGTTCGATTTCACCTGCGCACCGTCGGCGGGAACGCGCGAGACGATCGAACGCGTGCTCGCCGAGCCGCGCCAGCTGGGCTACGCCCAGCTTGATGCCTTCGCGTTCCTGGCCAAGGAGCTCAAGGCGGAGGCGGCATTCACCATCGTGCGCCACGACGACGTGCGCCAGTGCCTCTACGCCGTGACGCGCAATCCGCAGCTGATGAACTGGGGTGACGTGTCGGCCAATGCCGAGCGGTTGCGCATCATCCTGCCGGCGGCCGGTTCGGACAGCGCCAGCAGCTTCCAACTCCTGCGTGCGATCGATCCCGCGGGGATCGGCAAGGCACCGCAGGTGCGCCATGCGCCATCGATCGAAAGTGCGATTCGGGAGGGGCTGAGCGCCGAGGACACCCTCAGCCTGTTTGCGCAATTCCCCGATCCCGACAGCGAGCGTTTCGCGCTCATCCAGGAGCTGGGCGGCCACGTCGTCCCGGTTATCGACCGTACCATCCTGCGCCAGGAGGCGCTCGGCAAGAAGATCTATTTTGCCCAGGAGACGCAGGTGGAAAATCCACAGTGGATCAAGAGCGCGCGCCGAATCGTGACGGCCTGCACCCCCGTGCTCGTCTTCACGGGAACTGCCGATAGGGTCGCCGGCGACAAGGCGCGCAAGGACCACGAGGACCTGATCCGCAGCATCGGCGCGCTCAACGCGGGGGCGCTGCTGCCGGAGGAAAGCCTGTTCTCCAAGCTTTTGAAGCGCAGCAAGGAGCTCACCGCCACCAGCACGGAAAAGCTGTTGCAGGCGACCGAGCAGGCGCGTGAAAAGGCGCGGCCTTATACCGACAAGGCGATGGAGGCGGCCAGGGAAGGAGCCGAGCAGGCCAAAGGCGCCGCCGAGAGGGCCTCCGATGCGGCCAAGCCCTACGTCGACCAGTCGAAAGAGGCCGCCCAGAAGGCCTATGACGATGCCATGAAAATCGCCAAGGAGCTGCTGGAAAAGAAGCCACAATCGCCGCCAAAGAACGACTGACGAGGGGGCTGAGGCCCAATCGGGCGGACCGTTCCGCTCGGCGCTGCTCGGGCGGACCGTTCCGCCCGGCGCGGCTGGCCCGCACTTGCCACTGCGCCCGTTGAAAGGCTAGCAGTGTGCCCATGCAGCACGCCCCTCGCCTTGCCGATCGATTGGCCCTGATCACCGGGGCAACGCGCGGAATCGGCCGCGCCGTGGCCCTCGCCTATGCCCGCGAGGGCGCACATTTGATTCTCGTGGGTCGCACGGCGGGCGCGCTCGAGGAAGTCGACGATGAGGTGCGCGAGTTCGGTCGCCCGGCGACGCTTCTGACCCTCAACCTCAACGATCTCGACAGGATCGACGCGCTGGGTCCCACCATCTTCCAGCGTTGGGGGAAGCTCGATATCCTGGTGGGCAACGCCGGCGTGCTTGGGCCACTGTCGCCGCTCGGTCATGTGACCGGAGAGGCTTGGAAGGACGTGATCGATCTCAATCTCAACACCAACTGGCGTCTGATCCGCACGCTCGACCCGTTGCTGCGCCGGTCGGAGGCGGGCCGGGCCATCTTCGTTACCTCCGGCGCCGCGGCGAACAGGCGCGCCTACTGGGGGCCCTATTCCGTCTCCAAGGCTGGTCTCGAAGCCCTGGTGCAGACCTACGCTGCGGAGATGGTCAACACCAACGTGCGCGCCAATCTGATCAACCCCGGGCCGGTCCGCACGGCCATGCGTGCCAAGGCCTTCCCCGGCGAGGATCCCGCCACCTTGCGCTGGCCGGAAGACATCACGGAGAGGTTCGTGGAGCTGGCCGAGGCCGCCTCAAACTACAACGGGCGCATCTTCGACCTGAAGACGAACGAGATGCGCTAGACATCGCCTTGCAAGTTAGGCGGTGTCGACCACCATCCCATCGTAGCCCGGCTCGACGTGTGGGGGCAGCTCGCGGCGCAGCGTCTCGTAATCGAGTTCGGACGTCATGTGGGTGAGGATTGCCCGCTTGACGCGCAGTCGTTCGATCCAGCGCAGCGCCTGCTTGACGCTGAAGTGACTGGGGTGGGGCACCGGTCGCAGCGCGTCGACGATCCACAAATCGAGATCGGCGAACAGCGGCAACGAGGCCTCCGGGATGTCACTGATATCGGGCGAATAAGCGACGCTGCCGAAACGGAAGCCAAGGGAAGGAAGATCGCCGTGTCGCTGGGGAAGCGGCACGATTGTAATGACGCCGCCGGCGCCGTTGACGTCAAGGGCCGCCGGCGGCTCAAGGGTGTGGGCATTGAGAATGGCCGGGTAGGGCGAGCCCGGCGGCTGCGCGAAACAATAGTCGAAGCGCTGCTGAAGGACCTCGCGTGTGCGCGCATCGGTGTAAACATCGATGCGCCGGCGTGCGTTGAAAGCCATGCCCCGCAGGTCGTCGATGCCGTGCGTGTGGTCGGCGTGATCGTGGGTGTAGAGTACGGCGTCGACGCAGTCGACCTCGGCGTCAAGCAGCTGGTCGCGCAGGTCGGCCGGCGTGTCGACCAGCACGCGCGTGCGACCGCGGCCGACGATCTGCTCGACCAAGATTGCACAGCGCCGGCGCCGGTTCTTCGGATTGCTCGGATCGCATGCCCCCCAGATGTTGCCGACGCGCGGCACGCCACCCGAAGAGCCGGTGCCAAGAAGCGTGATCTTGCGGCTCATGCGGCGCCCAATGCGCTAGCCGGAACCTTGCGGTAGAGCCGCAGAAAATTCGCCGTGGTGATGCGGGCGAGCTCCGGCTGCGAGATGCCCTTGAGGTGCGCCAAGGTCTCGGCGGTGTGCACGAGATAGGCTGGCTCGTTGCGCTTGCCGCGGAAGGGGCTGGGCGCCAGGTAGGGCGCATCGGTCTCGACCAACAGACGGTCGAGAGGCACGAGGGCTGCCACCTCGCGCAGGCGGTCGGACTTCTTGAACGTCAAGATTCCCGAGAAGGAAATATAAAGACCAAGGGCGAGGCCGCGCCGGGCCAAATCCTCGCCGCCGGTGAAACAGTGCAGCACGGCAGGGAACGCCCCCTTGGCCGTTTCCGCCTCCAGGATCGCGGCGACGTCGCCATCGGCATCGCGCGCGTGGATGACGAGCGGCAATTGTGTGGCGCGCGCCGCGGCAATGTGGCGATGAAAGCCCTCGACCTGAGCCGAGCGCGGGCTGTTGTCGTAAAAATAGTCGAGGCCGGCCTCGCCGATCGCCACCACCTTGGGGTGCGCCGACAGCCGCACCAGCTCATCGGGCGGGATATCCAGCTCCTCGTGGGCATAGTGCGGATGCGTGCCAACCGAGCAGAACACGTTGGCGTTGGCCTCGGCGATGGCGATTAGGTTGGCCAAGCGCTTGAGGCGGGTCGAGATGCTGACGATGGCGCCGATGCCGGCGGCCCGGGCGCGGGCCAGCACGGCCTCGAGCTCATCGGCAAAATCGGGAAAGTCGAGGTGGCAGTGGTGATCGACGAGCATCAGCTTTTCTGTGGTTTTGGCGGCTTGCCGCCGCCCTCCCCGCCTTCGCCGAGATAGCGCGGAAAGACGGCGGTGGGCGCGGGAAGCAATGTGCCCGGTTTGAGCCGGCCGCTTTCGCCCAGCCAAGCAAAGCTGCGCTGCTTTGCGTCCTGGCCCAGGCTGTCGAGCAGTTTGGCGGCCGAGCCCGGCATGACCGGCGCCGCCAGGATGGCCACCTGGCGCACGACTTCTGCCGTCACGTACAGGATCGTTTCCATGCGCTTGGGATCGGTCTTGCGCTTGGCCCAGGGCTCCGCGCCGGCGAAATAGCGATTGGCTTCGGCCACCACCGCCCAGACGGCATCCAGGTATTGCTTGATACCCTGCCGATCCATGGCGGCGCGGACCTTGGCATAGAGGGCATCGGCCTCGGCCAGGATCGCCCGGTCCGCATCGATCAGCTGCCCCGGCGCTGGGACCGTGCCGGCGCAGTTCTTGGCGATCATCGACAAGGACCGCTGCGCCAGGTTGCCGAGGTCGTTGGCAAGATCGGCGTTGATGCGGTTGACGATGGCCTCGTGGCTGTAGCTGCCATCCTGGCCGAAGGCCGCCTCGCGCAGGAAGAAGTAGCGCACCTGGTCGACGCCGTAGCCCCTCACCAGATCGAAGGGATCGACCACGTTGCCGACCGATTTCGACATCTTCTCTCCACGGTTGTAGAGAAAACCATGAGCGAACACGCGCTTCGGCACGGCGATGCCCGCCGACATCAGGAAGGCCGGCCAGTACACGGCGTGGAAGCGTACGATGTCCTTGCCGATGACGTGCACGTCCGCCGGCCAGTAGCGCCAGCGCGGTGCCGCAGAATCGGGAAAGCCGGCGGCGGTAATGTAGTTCGTCAGCGCGTCGACCCACACATACATGATGTGCTCGGGGCCCGCCTTGGCGCCCGCGCGCGCCGACCCGGGCACCTTGATGCCCCAGTCCAGCGACGTGCGCGAGATCGACAGATCCGTTAGGCCACCCCTGACAAAGCTCACCACTTCATTGCGCCGTTCGGGCGGCAGAATGAAATCGGGGTGCGTGTCGTAGTGCTCGAGCAGGCGCTCGGCGAAGGCGGACAGGCGGAAGAAGTAAGTTTCCTCTTCGGTCCATTCCACCGGTGCGCCCAGCGGCTCGCGTCGCACGCCATCGGCGTCGAGCGTCGTTTCTTTTTCGTCGAAGTAGGCTTCCTGGCGCACCGAATACCAGCCGGCGTATTTATCGAGGTAGATGTCGCCGGCCTTCTCCATACGCCGCCAGATTTCTTCCGAGGCGCGGTAGTGCCGAGGCTCGGTCGTGCGAATGAAGTCGTCCTGGCTGACGTTGAGCGCCACCATCATGTCGCGAAAGCGCTGCGAATTACGGTCGGCCAAGGCCTGTGGCGTCAACCCCTCGGCGATCGCCGTCTGCTTCATCTTCAAGCCGTGCTCGTCGGTCCCGGTCAGAAAGAACACATCCTTATTGTCGAGACGCTCGAAGCGCGCGATGGCGTCCGTGGCCAGCGCCGTATAGGCGTGGCCGATGTGCGGCACCCCGTTCGGATAAAAGATCGGCGTGGTGATATAGAACTGCACTTTCCCGCTCATGTCGCAGGTTCCGCCCTCGGTTCAATCCTTTAGCCATGACCGGCGTCCGCAGGCGGGACGCCCAGCATTAGCGCATTCGGCCGCGCCGCCACCGCGGCCTGGCGCCTGGGCAGGAAACCATCCTAGCAACCTTGCTGATCATGGTTTTTTTGCTTCGCTTTGAGAAAGCGCGCGTGGCCTATCATGAAAAGGCCGCCAGTGCCACCGGCAATGCGAAGGGGCAAGAATGCACCCGGTTCAAGCGCGGGCAAGGGTCTCTAGGCGCGCAAACAGCGAGGTGAGCGTGGCCTTGCGGTCGAGATTGAGTTCGCCGGCATCGGCCTTCTCAGCGACCGCCGTCGTCCAAAACTCGGCCCAGGCCGGCAGGCGCTCCGGCGCGATCAGGCGTTCGGCCAAGTCCCGTTCCGTCGCCGAGCCCTGCCCCGTGGCGCGGGCCCGCACCAGCCTCGCCAGCTGGTCGAGAAACAGCTCGAAAAAGGTTTCGTAGGGCTGCTCCGGTGCGCCATATCCCATCTCATCGCTCAGGGCATGCGCCAGCTGCCAATCGAGGCGTGGCAGCGAGCCCACCAGCCGTTCGATGCGGGCGTGAAGCGCTAGTCCGCCCGCGGCCACAAGTTGCAAAGCCCGGCGCACGCTACCCTGGGCGACGCGCTCCAATTCGCCCCAGGCCTCGAGATCGGGCGGATCCATGTCGCCGGCCTGCAGCGCGGCGGTCACCGCCGCGCGCAAGGGCTCAGCGCCCAGCGCATCGAGATCGAGACGCCGGCACCGCGAGCGGATGGTGGCCAAGAGCTGGCTCGGTGCGGCCGAAATCAACAAAAACAAGGTGCGCGCGGGCGGCTCCTCCAGTGACTTCAGCACGGCGTTGGCGGCATTGATATTGAGCTCGTCGGCCGAGTCGATCAGCACGACACGCCAGGCACCGCTGGCGCTGGTCAGCCCCAGGAACGACTTCAGCCTACGCACCTCGTCGATCGGGATCGACTGCGCAAAGCGCTTTGCCCTGCTGTCGTAGGGGCGGCGCAGCAGCAAGAGGCCAGGATGGGAAAGCGCCTTCACCTGGCGCGCGGCGCGCGTGTCGGGCGCCACTTTAAGGGTCGTGCCCGACGCATCGCGCTCGGAAGGCTCAGCCAAAGCATGCCGCGCCAGCCGATACGCCAAAGTGGCTTTGCCGATGCCGCGACGGCCGCTGAGCAGCCAGGCGTGGTGCATTTGCCCACCGGCGAAAGCCTGCGCCAGGTCCCGCTCGGCCGCGGCATGACCGAACAGGGCCGCCGTCTCGCGCGGATGCGGGAAGCCCTCGAGCCGATCGGCCTCGGGTGCGGCGTCGACCTCCTGCGGCGCTGGTGCGCGGGCCATCAGGCGGTGCCCGCCAGCAGGCGCTCGGCGACCGCTTGCCAGACCGCCGCCGCAATGGTCTCGGGCGGCTGCGCCGCGTCGATGATGACGCAGCGTTGCGCCTCCGCCCTGGCCAGCGCCAAGTAGCCGGCGCGTAGACGCTGGTGAAACTCGAGCTCGCGTTGCTCAAAGCGATCGGCCTCGCTGGCTGCGCGCGTCGGCGCCAGCCGGCGCCTGACGCGACCAAGGCCGTCGCGGGGGTCGAGGTCGAGCACGACGGTGAGGTCGGGTCGGTGGCTTTTCACCACCAGAGCTTCGAGCGTCTCGAGTACCTCGGGGGCCACGCCCCCCGCGCTGCCCTGATAGACCCGGGTGGAATTGGAAAAGCGGTCGCACACCACCCAGCCGTCCGCGCTCAGGTGCGGCGCGATCGTCTGTTGCAGGTGATCGGCGCGGGCGGCATAGAACAGCAAAGCTTCGCAGAGCGCGCCGTGCGCCGGCGTGCCGGGGTCGAGGAGGAGTGCTCTTATCCGTTCGGCAAAGGGCGAGCCCCCAGGCTCGCGCGTGAGGATGACGTCGAGGCCCCGCTTGGCCAAGGCCGCGACCAGCAGCTTGGCCTGCGTCGACTTGCCGACGCCTTCGCCGCCCTCGAAAGTGATGAACTTTCCCGATCTCATCGCGCTCGCGTCCGGCGCTCGCAAGCCCGGCGGCGGCGCCTGTCGTTGCCGTCGAGCCACGCGGCCCTTGTTAGGGGATCCAGCGGGTAGCCAAATATAGCAGCGTGTCAAGCCCGCGGCGCATCACGCCCGCTCGCCCGACGTCCTCGGCCACGTAGAGGGGCACCTCGTTGGTCGTCTCGCTGGGCGTCGTCACGCGCAGCCTGGCGACCTGTTCGCCCTTGCGCAACGGGGGCTTCAGGGGACCGTTGTAGATGATTTGCGCCCTCAATTTCGGATTGGCGGGCTGACGCGCCAGCCAAATATTGACATCGCCGTTGCCGGTCAACGGCACGAACATACGTTCTCCGCCCCAGACCCGGGCGTGACCGATCACCTCGCCCGCGTCGAACAGCTTGACCTCGGAAAAATTCTTGAAGCCCCACTCGAGCAAGCGTCGCGCCTCGTCACGGCGTTCCTCGGCCGTGCTGCAGCCGTTGAGCACGGCAATCAGACGCCGTCCATCCTGCTTGGCGGAGGCGACGATGCCATAACCCGATTCCTTGATGAAGCCGGTCTTGAGGCCGTCGATTCCCGCCACCAGATTGATGAGCGGGTTACGGTTGGTGAATTTGTGCTTGCGGTAGGGAAATTCCTTCAAGGCAAAGTAGCCGTAGTAGTCGGGATACTCCTGGATCACGTGGCGCGCCAGCAGCGCCAATTCGCGCGCCGTGGTGACGTGGTCGGGCTGGTAGAGTCCGGTCGCATTCTTGAATATGGACTTGTTAAGGCCAAGCGCGCGGGCCTGCTCGGTCATGCGCGCCGCAAACAAGTCCTCCGCGCCCGCCATGTTTTCGGCAATCGAGATCGCGGCATCATTGCCCGACTGCACCGTGATCCCCTTGATCAGCTCCTCGACGGTTGCCCGCGTGCCGAGCGGCACGAACATGGCCGAGGTGCCCGACGGTGCCCCGCCCTTACGCCAGGCGTTCTCGCTCATCAAGAACTCATCGCTGAGCTTGAGCTCGCCCGCCCTGAGCGCCTTGAAGAGGACCGTGAGCGTCATCAGTTTGCTCATGCTGGCTGGATACATGAGCTCGTCGGCGTTGCGTTGGTACATGATGGCGCCGGTATCGGCGTCCATCAGAATGGCCTGCGCGGCCTTGACGCTAAACTCGGCCTGTGCGGCGGCGGGGCCGGTTTCGCCCAGGGCGAAGGCCAGCATGAGCACCAGCGCCAACAGCCAGCGAGATGTGGGCCCGCGCGATGAACGAGCCGTAGCAAGGCGTATCATTTTGACCCGCGCGTCATGCCATGGTTCCGTCACTGAGTATGTCCCGTCACTCCGTATGCCCCATCACTGCGTATGCCCGTCACTCCGTATGCCCCCCATTAGCCCCCTATGTCTCCTCACCAGTGTGGCCCCTCGGTCAGCACCCCGGTGGGAGATTGTAAGCCTCGGCCGTTGCCAGCGTTGTGGCGCCCACCCGCGGCGAGTATGGTCGCCTCGCAGCATAGTCTCGAATCCTAGCGGCTGTCATTGGGCCCGCGCGCCAACCTGATCTGAAACCAGGGCTGGGAGGCGAGAAAGCGCTGCTCGCGGCGATCATCGCCCGACAAGGGCGCCGGGCCCGCATAGCGTACGCGAACCCGGGCTAACCCAGGCGCCTCGACGCCGAGATAGCGCGCGCTTGCGCGCGACAAGTCGATCACCCGGTTGTTGACGTAAGGTCCCCGATCATTGAGCCGCACCAGCAGCGTGCGTCCATTCTCCAGATTGGTGACGTAGGCGAGCGAGGGCAATGGCAAGGTGGGGTGGGCGGCGGTGAGCCCCCACATGTCGAAGATTTCGCCATTGGACGTGCGCCGGCCATGAAAGTCTTCCGCATAGAAGGAGGCAAGGCCGGTACGATCGTAGCCGGGCTCTTCCTGCGGCACATACCAGCGCCCGTCGATCTGATAGGGCGCGCCCAGCTTGTAGGCGCCACCGCCCTTGGGGATGGGTTGCTTGGGATCCACCACGCGCGGGCTGGCGGAGCCGTAGCGTGCCTCGTTTCGGGAGCCGGAGCAGGCAGCCGTTACGCCGGCCGCCGCGGCCAGCGCCAGGCAGGAGACGACCGACGGCCGCCAGGGGATACGCATAACGATTAAGACCTTGGCCTCGGGCTCCCCGCGAGGAGCAGCCCGGACCGTTCCGGGCCCCGCAGCCCGAAAGCTTGCCAAAGGGCCGTTAGGAACGGGTTAACTCTCAGGCGAGCGCAACCGGGGAGACGTTGTGGGGCGCGGCGTTGCTTTGAGCGGTCCGCGCGGCGCTCAGGGCCTTCGGTGCAGGCAGGCGTACTTGCGCACGAGTTGTCGGGTGACGAGCGGCACGGCGCGGCGCCCCACGCTGTTGGCCGCCGCGGTTCTGCAGGGGAGCCAGAAATAGTTGGCGTCCGGGTCCACCACCAGTCGCGCCGGCGCAAACGCGGGGGCGACCAGGATGGAGAGAAAATGCGTGGTCGAGGCCCATACCAGGCCATTGAGCTGTTCCGGGATCCGATTCGCCGAAACGAAGCGCGGATCGCCGAGGGCCGGGTCGGAAATGGTACCGGTCGCGAGCTTGCGTACGGCCTCCTCGTAACTGGTCCAGGCGGCGACGAACCTTTCCGTCTCCAGCACGTGCACGGACATGGCCACCAGCATTGCGCCGGCGGCGCAGCGGATGCTGGCGGCGCTGTTGAGCGCTCTGAGCAGGCGCCGCAGGTACGGCAGCGCCAGCTGCAGGCGGCCCTCGCCGCCCCCGGCGTACGCCGCCGCGAGTGCCCCCAAGACGGGAGTGAAGGTCAACAGTGCCGTGCGCAGATAATACCGGTTTTCGCCGACGATCCGCGCATCGGATGTGAGCACATGCACCGTCAGCACCGAGACCACCGCCAGGGCCGCGTAGAAATGCGCGCGCTCCAGTTTGGCCCAGCTCAGCGCCAGCAGCGCCAGGCCATAGCCCGCCAGCGCGACCAAGAGCGTTCGCATGGGATCGAGGGCGAGGCTGCTGAGGTCGATGAAGTTGAGCGCCGCCGCGGCGAGCACGCCGGCGATGTAGGCGTCGGGCGGCAACTCGAGGCGAACGGCGATCCAGATCGCCACGGCCGCCGCGCCGGCGGTCACCGGCCGCTGCCACGCCGGATCGCGCGCCTTGCCCAACAGCAGCGTGGCCAGGATGGCGGCGGCGAAAATCAAGGCGCCCTCATGGCTTAGAATCAGCGCCAGCAAAGCGACGAAGGCGGCGGGTCCCGCGAGCGGGCCGCGTCCGTAGTGGACAATGGCGAGCGTCGGCCAAAACAGGGCATGCGCGATCCACATCTCCGTGGGAAAGCCGAACACCAGCGGGCAAAGGGTGGCGGTCGAGCCGCAGGCGTAGGTGAAGAGAATGCGATGCCGCGAGCGGTCAAGCACGTAGGTGGCGACAAGGCCGAACAGCTGGGCACCGAAGAACAAAAAACCATAAATGACGATGCCGCCGCGGGGATCGGCGGTCAGCTTGACGTAGGCCTCGGCGGGTAGGTGGCAGAACAGCAGCACGAACAAACGGCAGGAAATGTTGTGCCAGTGGATGCGCCAGCCATCCGCCACCGCCACCGAATAGGAAAAGATCGAGCCGTCGCCGAACATCTGCAGGTCGTAGCGAAGCCCAACGACGATGAAGAGCACGGCCCAGGCCATGCCGGCCAGCACCACGAGGAGACGCAGGAACTGCGCTTCCGAACCAATCGCCAGGCGGCCGCGCCAGCCGGGCGAGGCGGTGGTGGCCTGCGAGAGCTCCGTCATGGCTGCCGCCATCCGTATCCGGCTTTACCGGATGCTGGCGGCGGTCGGCCACAATCGCGCATACCGGCGAGCTGGCTTAGCGCAGCAGCCAAGAGCGTGCCGATGGTGGCGCCGTCGAGGATCGGTTGCGTCAGCATGTCTCAATGACGATTAGGGCGCCAGGCGATTCCAGGCAACGCCTCAAAAACGAACACTGTGGTTGCCAAAGCCTCGGGGAAGCCCCGCGCCTTTTCCCCTTTGTGCCAGTCTCGCGGCGCGAAGGCGCGGTCGGCCCAACCGTTGCGGATCTGCGACAGGCGGTGAAGAAAGTTGTAGAGGACGGTATCGCTCGCTGCGGTCGGCGGTTTCGTGTCGCGCTGCCGCGACTCCAATCTTGTGGGGTTCGGCCCCCCTCGCGGCGAGGTTCGGGCGGTGCGCGGCGCCGGCGGCGGCTGGCCCGCTGCGGGACGGCCTGATGCCCCATGGCGCCAGGGCGTGCCGCC
The DNA here is from genome assembly GCA_963775835.1 of uncultured Alphaproteobacteria bacterium. GTDB lineage: Bacteria > Pseudomonadota > Alphaproteobacteria > Rhizobiales > Hyphomicrobiaceae > AWTP1-13. Next base: position 729,355 of record CAVZKV010000002.1, read on the forward strand.
AGCGCTGGGTGTTCGCCGTTTTCAGCGGTGCGCCGAACGCCTACTGGTGTTGCGATCCTCCCTGGCCTCGCCTTTTTATTGCGGCGCGAAAGCAGCGGCGGGTGCGCTCTGGCGGCTTGCGCGGGAGCGAGTGCTGCGCTCAAGCGCGCTCACCGCCAGGGGCGCGCTCACCGCCAGGGGCGCGCGCACCGCCCAGGCGCGCGCGGGAGCCGCGACAAGACGCCGGCGCCAGGAAAGGATAGGGTCGCCTGGCCCACCGCGAGCCGTCGGTGTCGCCAACGCGGAGTACACAGATCGGAGACATCGTGGAGACATCGTGAGCTGGGCTCAGTACTGGAACCAAGAGACGTCGCTTTATGTCAACGAACGCCACCGGCGCCTGCACTATGAGCGCGTGACGCGCGATATCATCGCCTACCTGCCGGCAGGCGACGTGGACCTCTTGGACTATGGCTGCGGGGACACGCTGGCGGCCGACAAGCTCGCCGAAGCATGCGCTCGCCTCTTCCTGTGCGATGCCTCCCCGCGCGTGCGTGAGCGCCTGGCCGCACGCTACGCCGACCGGGGCAACATTACCGTCGCCTCGCCGCAAGACGTCGAGGCGCTCCCCGCGCACAGCCTCGGCGTGATCGTCGTCAACTCCGTGGTCCAGTACCTTTCCAGGCCGCAGTTTGAGCATCTGCTCACGCAGGCGCGCTGGAAGCTAACGCCCGGCGGCGTTTTGCTGTTGGCCGACATCGTGCCGCACCAAGTCGGGCCCTTCCGCGATGCGCTTGAGCTTCTCAAGTTCGCGGCCGGGGCTGGCTTTTTGCTGCCGGCCTTGTTCGGCCTGGCGCGGTCCTATGTCTCGCCGTACCGCAAGATCCGACAGAGCTCTGGTTTTCTGCAATTCGATGAGGGGGAAATCTTGCAGCTGCTGCGCCAGCACGGTTTCACGGCTCAGCGCCAGCCGCACAATATTGGCCACAACGCCCAGCGCATGACCTTTCTCGCCTTCGCACCCTGAGGCGCGCCGCCCGCACCGCTTCACACCGGCGCCGGCGTGGCGCCAGGGGCGCCAATATGCAAGGCCTTGGCCGGGCCGCCGAAACGTTCGATCAGCGCCGCTTGGTCCGCCTTGGCGCGGGCGTCGGTGGCCTCCGGATCGAGTATCTGACGCAGCTGATCCTCCAGGCGGGCCACAACGTCGGCATGCGCCGGGCTGGCCGCGAGATTGAGCTCCTCGTTAGGGTCCTCGATGAGATCAAACAGCTCGGGCTGATAGCCCACGTAGTAGTTGTACTTGTGGCGCCCGTTGCGCAGCATGAAGGCGGCGGACGGCGATGCGAACGCGTGGTACTCGGAAAAGACGGTGCGTTGCGGATCAAGGGGCGCTGCGGCGATTTCGAACAAGGAGCGCCCGGGCAGGTTGTCGCTCCAGTCGTAGGGGTCTTCACCAACCGCCGCCAGAATCGTGGGTGCGAGATCGACTAGGCTAACGGCGCTCGCGCACACGCGCCCCGCGGCGACATCCGGGCCGGCGATCAGCAAGGGCACACCCACGGCATCGTCGTAGTGCGTGCTCTTTCCCCACATGCCGCGGACGCCGATGTTGTCGCCGTGGTCGCTGGTGTAGATGATACGCGTCGTCTCGGCGAGACCGGTTGTCGCCAGGGCATCGACGATGCGGCCGACCTGAGTGTCCACCCAGGTGCACAGGCCCAAGTAGCAGGCGGTCGCCAGGCGACGGCCGCGGTCGTCGAGGGCATCGTCAACCGGGTGCATGCGGTGCTGGGCTTCCAGCCAGGGGTGGCGAGGGTGGCCGCGGCTTGGATGCAAACGCGGCAGCGGCATGTTTTCGCTGGGGTAGAGGTCGAGGATGTGCTTCGGCACGGTCAGCGGAAAGTGGGGAGCCACGAAGCCGACGAATAGCACCCACGGCCGGCCGGCCGGTTCGCGCGCGCGTTGCGCAAGCCAGTTTTCCGCTTCGCTGGCGATGCGGTCGTCGTAGATGTTGTATTTCGAGGTGCCGGGCCCGATCGGCTCCAGCATCATGTGCGCACGCGCGGTGAAATCCGCTTTGCCGTCGCGCAAGGCGCCCCAGACCATGCCGTGGCCGCCGTAGATGTGCATCGGCTGATACTGGTGGTCGAAGCCGGTGGGATCTTCGGCGCGGCGGTAGTGCAGCTTGCCGATCGAATCGACGCGGTGACCGCTTTGCTGCAGGGCGTGACCCCAACCGGGAATGCTGCCGTCGTAGGCAATGGCGTTGTCCCAAGTGCCAAGCTCGTGCACATAGCGGCCGGTGGCGAAGGAGGCGCGCGAAGGCACGCAAATCGGCGAGTTGCAGTAGGCCGCGTCGAACCGCAGGCCGCGCGCGGCCAGGCGGTCGAGGTTGGGTGTGATGGCCAAGGGATGCCCGGCTGCGCCCATGGCGCGCGGGTGATGCTCATCCGACATGATGACGACGAGGTTGGCGGGCCGCATAGATCTCATTGCTCGCTTCGGGTTGGGATGGGAGGGCGGGTTAGTCGTCGAACACCAGACGAAAGCCGACGTGTCCCGTCGAACTGTCGGCGGCGGCAGCGGTGCGTGCGGCGATGCGATAGCGATAGCAATAGGAACGATGGCATAGGTACGAGCCTCCCTTGAGGAGGCGCTCTTTGCTGCGCTCCGCCTGCTGATTGCGCGCTTTGGCGGCGCGTGTGAGCGAGCGCACGCGGAACGCATCGGCACACCATTCCCAGGTATTGCCCGCCATGTTGAAAAGACCGTAGCCGTTGGGCGCAAAGGCGTCGGCGGGTGCGGTGCCGACAAAGCCGTCGCGGCCGCTATTGCTCGTTGGAAACTCCCCTTGCCAGATGTTGCAGGGCAGAAAGGCACTATCGTCGGGCTCGCGATTGCCCCAGGGGAAGCGCGCCCCATGGCTACCGCCGGCGGCCGCATACTCCCATTCAGCCTCCGTTGGCAGGCGGCCGCCGGCCCAGGCGGCGAAGCTGACCGCGTCGTTCCAGGAGACATGCACGACGGGATGGTCGAGCCGTCCGACAAGATTGGAATGCGACCCTTCGGGCCGTTGCCAACAGGCGCCTTCGACACGACGCCACCAGAAAAATTCGTTGGCGGCTTCCATCGCTGCGGCCGCATCCACCACGAAGGCGGAGAACACCAGCGACCAACCGTAGCGTTCGGCATCCGTGCGATAGCCGGTGGCGTGCACGAAGGCATCGAACCAGGCGTTCGTCACCGCCAGGGGATCGATGGCGAAGGGCCCGACCCTGACCACGCGCGGCGGGCTCTCGCCATCCTGCGGCAGCAAACGCTCAGGCGTACCGATGCGCATGCGGCCGCCGGGCAGGTGCACGCGACGCTGCGGTCGTCCCGTTGCCGCGGCGAACGCGGGCCGGGCAGCGCTCGGCGGCGGTCCGCCGGCCGCCGCGGTCGGCGGGCAGCAGGAGGCTCGGTGCGCAACCTTGACTGTCGGGGTGGGGCGCAAGGGAGGCCTAATTGTAGACGGGTTTGGTGCCGGGGACCGGCGAATGGCCGAAGCTTCCCTTGGCCAGGATCGCCGCGCGGCCGCCGAGCTCGGCAATCCTGGCGGCCTGGTCCTTGCGCGCCTGGGCATCGACGCGCTCCGGATCGACGATTTGGCGCAGCGCGGCCTCGCAGTCGGCGAGCAGGCCGGCATAGCCGCCGCGCGGGGCCAGATCGCGCGTTTCGTAGGGGTCGGCCGCCAGGTCGAACAGCTGCGGCGGCAGGCCGACATAATATATGAACTTGAATTTGCCTTTGCGGATCATGAAGGCGCCGGTGACGGCACCGGCGGCGTGATATTCGCTCATGACGGTGCGTTCCGGAGCCCTGCCGGCAACGATGTCCAGCAAGGGGACCCCGGGTAGATGGGAATCGGCGGGGTGGCGTGGCTCGCCGACGCAAGCAAGGATGGTTGGATAGCAATCGACCAGGGAGACCGGCTCGCGACAGACGACATCGGCCGGCACCTCGGGTCCGGCCATGATCATCGGCACACCGGCGGATTCCTCGTACATGTTGGATTTTCCCCACAGCCCGCGGGTGCCGAGGTTGTCACCGTGGTCGCTGGTGTAAATCACGCGCGTGGTGCCGGCGAGGTCATTGTCGTCGAGACATTTCAACAGCCGCCCGACGTTGTGATCGACAAAGCTCACGAGGCCGAAGTAGGCGGTGATCGCCTTGCGCACCTTGCTGGGGTCGTCGAAGCCCTGGTTATAGATCTGGCAGGCGCGCATCGCCTCCAGGTAGGGGTGGGTCGGGCGCTCGCCCTCGGCATAGAGGTTCGGCCACGGCACCTTGTCCTCGGCATAAAGGTTGTACCAGCGGGGGCGGGCGACCAGCGGGAAGTGCGGGCACACCAGCGAGACGAACAACAGCCACGGCTTCGCCTCCTTGCCTTTGGCGCGTTCCGTCAGCCAGTTCTCGGCGGCGAGCGTGATCCGGTCGTCGTAGCCTTGATAGGTAGAATCGCCGCAGCCGGCCTCGGCGGCAAGGCGCAAGGCCGCGCGGCGCGGCGGTGGCGGATCGCGCAACATGCCGATCGGATCGCCGATCCCGTCCACCACGTGCAGCGGCATGTGCTCCTTGTTGAAGCCATTGTCATCCTCGGTGCTGCGGAAGTGCAATTTGCCGATCGAACTCCACGCAATGGCCCGCCGCCTTTAGGCGGTGCGCCCAGGACGGGACGCTGCCGTCATAGGGGTTGGCGTTATCCCAGAAGCCGATGTCGTGCACATAGCGTCCGGTTTGGAAACTGGCGCGCGACGGCACGCAAATCGGCGAATTGCAGTAGGCCTCGGTAAAGCGCACGCCGCGGCTCGCGAGCCTGTCGAGATTGGGTGTCTCAATCATCGGATGGCCATGACAGCCGAGCACGCGCCGGCTGTGTTCGTCCGACATGATGAAAAGCAAATTTCTGGGCTGCATGATCTGTCCTGCCAACTCCTCAGTCCAATTCACTTCGCATGGCGACGCAATCGCCGATGGGAATGGTGAGCGCAACCGCGCTACCCGTGGCGAGGCCGTGACGGCGGTCGCCTTGCACCCGCACCAGCATGCCGTCGACATCGACCTGATGGTCGACGATGTTGCCGAGGAAGGCGCTCTCTACCAGCCGTCCACGCAAGACGTTTGCCGACCCATCGGGCTCGGCGGCGCCGAGGCGAATGGCCTCGGGGCGGATGGCGACGGTGACGGCCTTGAGCGCGCCGACCATGCCATGGCTCAATTCGGCGTCAATTGTCTGCGCGCCAATGCGCACCCGCGCCTTGCCCGCAACCTGCGCGATCACCGTGCCCGGCAGCTTGTTCACCAGCCCCATGAAATCGGCCACGAACAGGTTGGCGGGACGTTCGTAGACTTCGCGTGGCGTGCCGACCTGTTGCACGGCGCCCTGGTTGAAAACCACGATGCGATCGGACAGGGCCATGGCTTCGGCTTGGTCATGCGTGACGTGGATGAAGGTGATGCCGGTGCGCCGCTGCAGCGTTTTGAGCTCGCCGCGCATGCGCTCGCGCAACTTGGCATCGAGATTGGAGAGCGGCTCGTCGAGCAGGAGGATTGTCGGCTCGACCACCAAGGATCGCGCCAGCGCCACGCGCTGTTGCTGCCCGCCCGAAAGTTGGCCTGGGTGCCGCCCCTCCAGGCCCTCCAGGCCGACCGCCGCCAACACGCGGCCCACCCGTTGCGCGATCTCGCCGTGAGCGATCTTGGCAATCCGGAGCCCGAAGGCCACGTTCTCGAACACCGACATGTGCGGCCACACCGCATAGTTCTGAAACACCATGCCCATGCGGCGTTGCTCGGGTGCCAGCACGCCCCGCGGTGAAGAAAACAGGCGGCCGGCTACTTTGATCGTGCCGGCATCCGGCGTCAGGAAGCCCGCCAGCGTGCGCAGCATGGTGGTCTTGCCGCATCCCGATGGGCCGAGCAGGGTGACAAATTCGCGCTCTTCGACCGCCAGGTCGACCCCGAGCAAGGCGGAAAGGCCACCGAAACGTTTGGCGATGCCGTCAATGTCGATGAAGGCCATCCTCATCATCCTCTGAGCGGGGTCGTCTCAGCAAAGGCGCGGTTCGAGCCCGACAGCCAACTGATGAGACCCGTCAAGGCCAAGACGACGGCAATCGTAAAGATGGCGAGCGCGGAGACCACTTCGAGCTGCCCGAGGTCGTTGAGGCGGTAGATGGCGATAGCGATCGTCTCCGTGCCGCCGGTGTAGAGCAGAATGGTGGCGCTCAACTCGCCGAAAGCCGGGATGAAGACGAGCAGAAAGGCCACCAACAGCCCCGGCCGCGCCAGCGGCAGCAGGATGCGGCGCACGGCGTGCCACCACGACGCACCGGTGGCGCGGCCAGCTTCCTCGAGGCCGGGGTCGATCTGGCGGAAGGTTGCATTGGCGCTGCGCGTTGCCAGCGGCAGGAAGCGGGCGACGTAGGCGATGAGCAGAATTGCGATGGTGCCGTAGATCGGCAACGGCACCCGAATGAAGGCGATCAGGATACCGACGGCCATAACCGTGCCCGGCAGCCCCAGCGGCAGGATCGCCAGATAGTCCAGTAGCCGGCGGCCGCGGACATTGCTGCGCACGTCGAGGTAGGCGACGGCGGCGCCGATCAACACGGCCAGCGTGGCGGCCGCCGTTGCCAGCTTGAAGCTGTTGAGAATGCCGCGCACCGAGACCTGGTCCTGGAACAGGGCGGTATAGAAGTGTTGCAGCGTGAGGTTTGCGAGCGACAGTGGTTCCGTCCAGCTGTGGGAGACGGCGGTCAGCGCCAAAACGGCCAGCGGGGCGACGGCGCTGAAGAACACCAACAGTAGACAAAAGGCGAGCAACGGCCAGCGCCAGGCGCCGAGTACGGCCCCCCTGGTGCGCACGCCGCGGCCACCCACGGTGATGAAGGAGCGCCGCTCCAAGTAGCCGCGCTGCAGGGCCAGCCCCGCCACCGTCAAGGCCACGAGCAGCAGCGACAGCGCCGAGGCTTCGCCCCAGCGCGGCGGGTAGCCGCCGATGGTGGCGTAGATGCGCGTGGGCAGAAAAACGATCTGCGCCGGCGTACCGATGATGGCCTGCGGACCGAACAACGCCATTAAATCGATCGCCGCCAACAGCGCCCCGCCGGTAATGGCCGGCGCCACCAGCGGCAAATTGATGCGCAAGGTTGTCTGCCATGGTCTTGCGCCCAGCATTTGCGCCGATTCTTCCAAGGCGGCGTCGACCGATCTGAGGGCGCTGTAGGTGAGAAAATAGGTGAAGGCGAAGACATGGATGCCGATTACGAAGATGACGCCCGGCATACTGAAAATATTGAGGGGCCCCGACTGGAAGCCGAAAAGTGCGCGCAACAGGCGATTGAACTGCCCCGCATCGGGCCCGAGCAGAATGATGTAGGCAAGCGCGGTCAGGTAGGGCGGCGTGATGTAGGAGAGCGCCACCAGGGCGTGCACCAGGCCGCGCCAGGGCATATCGCTGCGCGCCGTTGCCCAGGCCAGCGGCACGCCGAACAGAATGCTCAGGACGCCGGCGCCGAGCGCCAGTTCGAGGGTGTTGAGCAAAGCCGCGAAATTTTGGGGTCGGGTGAAGGCGCGTTCAAGATGTTCAAGGCCGAAGCCCTGCGGCAGGCCGAAGGCGCCAAACAGCAGCCACAGCAAGGGATAGGCGACCAGCACGAGCAGCACGGCGACCGCCAAGCCCAGCACGAGCGCTTGCGCGCTGAGGAAGGCGGCAGGTTGGGCCTCGTCCATGCTGGGGGCGTCGGGCGACGCGCCGGCGGGAACGGCAGCCTGCATGCGCCTTACCTTTCAGCTGACGGTCCGACGCCGGCCACGCTCAATTGCCCCATTCGCCGCCGAAGATGCTGGCGATCTGGTCGAGGATCTTGCCCTTGTCGCGCTTGTACTCGGCATAATCGAGCGTAAGCAGCTTCAGCTTGGCGAGCGGGGTACTGCCCTCGGGCGGGGCCACGTCGAGGCGGCTCGAATATTTGCCGCCCCTGACAAGAATGGCCTGCCCCTCCGCCCCCATCCACCACTCGTAGAAGAGGGCGGCCGCGTGCGGCCGCTGGGAGCTGCGCAACAGTCCACAAGCGCCGATCTCGCTCGGCACGCCTTCGCCGGGAAAGACGTAGTCCGTCGGCTTGCCCTGCAATTTGGAGCGCCAGGCGATATTGTCGTTCTGCAAAAAGCCGGCAACGCGTTCGCCACGTTCCAGCACCTGGGTGATGACCTGCGGCGTCTGCACGCGCAAGGGTTTGGTGGCGGCCATCGCCTTGACCACGTCCCATCCCAAATGCCTGGCGAGCGTGTAGATGCGCGGCGCACCATCGCCGTTGGCGCTGGAAAAATAGACGAGGCGGCCCTGCATGGCGCTCTGGCCCAGATCGGCCCAGCTAGCGGGGGGCTGAGCGCCGACCGCCTTGGTATTGAATTGGATCACCGCCTGCGTCAGCCGGTCGGTGATCCAGGTCGCATCGGCGTCGCGCAGCTCTTTGGCGACGGCAGGCATGGCCGCCGACGCGAAGGGTTTGAGCAGCCCGCGCTCCTTCATCAGCAGGAGGGCGGCCAGATCCGATGCATCGACCATATCGGCCTGCGGTCGACCGGCATCGGCCTCGGCCAGAACCTTCGAGGTGACGTCGCTCGAACCGCCGCGGAAGTACTGCACATCGATGCCGTATTTTTGCTTGAAGGCGGCGTTGATGGCATCGACGATCTGGGTGTCGAGGCTGGTATAGAGGACGACCCTGCCTTCGGCCTTGGCCTTGTCGAGGTCGATCTCGCTCCCCTGCGTCGGGGCGGCGCCTTGCCCCCAGCCAGGCCGGCCGAGCAAAGCGGCCGCCGTGCCCGCCGCGAAGGCCTTGATCAGGGATCGTCTGGCGAGAGGCATGGCGGTCTCCCTGTGGCGGACGCGTGACCCCAAAGTCTAGCGCAGGCGCCTGCGCCCGGCGGGCGCCGACGGATCGCGGTGCTTTGGCGCGCGCGCCTCGCGCCGTCCGCAGTGGCGTCCTAGCCGCGAAATCGTGCAGACCTTGCACGCAGTGGGCAATTGACGGAGGGTAGCAGGAACCATGACTACCGAGACATAGTATGGATTACCGTCAGCTGCAGCTCTTTCTTGCCACCGCCGAACGCCTCAATCTCAGTCACGCGGCCGAGGCGATGAACATCACCCAGCCTGGGCTCTCCAAGAGCATGCACCGCCTGCAGAAGGAGCTCGGCACCAAGCTCTATCAGCGGCGCGGGCGCGGCATCGAGCTGACCGAATCCGGTCGCGCCCTGCTGCGCCACGTCAAGGTGATCGAGACGCAGCTGTCCGACGCGCGCTCCGAGGTGACGGGCATTGCCGGCGGCAAGCTCGGGCACGCGCGCATCGGTGCCGGTCCGTCTTGGCTGAGCCGACACCTACCAGAATCGATCGCCCGGGTGATGCAGCAAAATCCCAACATACGCTTCACGGTCGATACGGGTTTCCCCGACCGCCTGATCGGCCGCCTGCGGATGGGTGAGCTCGACGTGGTGGTCGGGGCGCTGCCTGACAACCAAATCGATCCGGATTTGCGCTTTATGCGGCTGAGCAGCGACGTGATCCGGGTGGTGGGTCGCAGGGAGCATCCCTTGGCGCGGAAGCGCGACCGCTCGCTTGTCGACTATGCGGCGCAGCGTTGGATCCTGCCCGGTCGCCAGGAGCTCGTGCGCCAGCGGCTCCAGCGCGTGTTCATGCTCGCCAATTTGGCCGAACCGTTGCCGGCGGTCGAAACAGATTCCTTGTCGCTGATGCTTGCCACGCTGCGCATGACCGACTGCCTGGCGCTGACCACGACGCAAATCCTGTCGCAGCCCGAGGCGCAGGGCATCGTCGCGCTCGACCACGAGCATCTGCAATTTACGCGCGAGGCGGGCATCGTCAGCCGCCGGCATGCGGACCCGTCGCCGGCTGTCAAACTGATGATTGCGCAAGTGCGCAAGATCGCCGCCAAGTACGGGCCGAACTGAACCGGACCGGCGCCGCCCTTTAGGTTGCCGCCGCGCCCCGCAGCCGCAAAGTCGTTGCGGACTAGTAGGGTGTCGATCTATATCGCCCAAGTCATGGTTTGAGCTACGCAGCGTTGCTTGCTCGGGCGGTCGAAACCCGCGTCAATATTCGCCGCGCGCGGCAGCTACACAAGGGGCGCGCGCACCGCTGTTTGCCAGCGAGACGGGCGAGCGGAGACGGGCGCTGAGGCAAGGCATGACGCAACAAACGCCGGGCGGGTCGCGCAGGCGACCACGTGACCCGGGCGATCAGGAGGAAAGCATGGCTCACCCCTACGTGCGGCTCACCCGGCGGCAAGCGTTGCGCACAGGTGCGGGCGCGCTTTTCATCCCCTTCACGCTACGGGCGCGCAAGGCGCCCGCCCAGGGCGGCAGGAAGCCGTTCGACGGCGTCACACTCAATATTTCGTGTTGGAGCGCCACTTATCCCAAGCTGATCGCCGACTACCTGCCCGAGTTTCAGGAAAAGACCGGCATCAAGGTCAACTACGACACGCCGGGTTTCCCGGTCTACAACCAGCGCGCCGATCTCGAGCTGTCGACCAAGGGCAGTGGCTTCGATGTGCTCAACGTCACTTTTATTTACACCAGCCGCTGGATCGGGGCCGGCTGGCTAACGCCGCTGGATCCCTTCATCGCCGATGCCAACAAGACGCCGGCCGACTGGGACTTTGCCGATTTCGTGCCCGGGTCCGTGCAGCCGATGCGCGACAAGGCGGGGGCGCTTTATGGCATTCCCTGGATTTCGGATGTGCTGATCGCCGCCGCCGCCCGCTTCGACTTGCTGGCGGCCAATGGCTTCGGCATGCCCGATACACTGGACGAACTCGAAAAGGCACTCCAGGTCGTCAACAAGAAGGACGGGGTGAGCGGTTTTATCACCGAGAACCATTGGGGTTGGATCTACCCGGCCTATTTGCAGGCCTTTGGCGGCAATGTGTTCCGCAATCCACCGGACGACCTAATGCCGACGCTCGACACCCCAGAAGCGGCGGCGGCGGCCGAGACACTCGCCAGGCTGCTCAACGGTTACGGCCCGGAGGCCGCAGCCGGCTATACCTATGACCAGGTGACGGAAGCGCTGCGGGCCGGCCGCATCAACTATTCCACGCACAATCACGCCTTTTGCGCCCTCCTCGGCGAGGAGGGCAGCAAGGTCACCAAGACCTCGAACTTCAGCATGATCCCCAAAGGACCGAAAGGCCGCTTCCCCGGCGTGGCCTCGCATGGCTGGGGCATTCCCGTCGGCGCCAAGAACAAGGATGCCTCTTGGGAATTCATCAAGTGGTCGTTGTCCAAAGATCTCATCCAGCGCATGACGCGAAAGCACGGCCTCGGCTCTGTCACGCGCAAGTCCCTGATCGGTTCGGCCGACTATAAGCAGCGGATGGTGATCAACGGCATCGACACCGGTCAGCTCTTCCTCGATTCGATCACCATGTCCGAACAAGGCTACATGAAGTACCGCACGGTCCACGTCTATCCGCAGGCCAACGCCCAGATCACTCAGGCGCTCGGTCGCATCATTTCCGGGCAAATGAAGGCCAAAGAGTCGCTGGCGTTGGCGCAGGCCAACACCATCGCCGATCTGAAGCGGGCTGGCGTCAGGTTCTGAGCCACACCATGCCAGTACGGCAGCCCGCCTGGGGTGCGCAGCGTCAGCGATCCTTTCTGCTCGGTATCGCCCCGGCGGTGCTGGTGCTCGCCGTGACTACGATTGCACCCGCCATCTACCTGGTGCTGACCTCGCTCACGCCGCTCAACTTGACGCTGCCGGGCACGGCCTGGGATTTCAGCGCTCCGGCCGGCAACTATCTCGATTTGGCCGAGGATCCCCGTTTCACGCGCTCCGTTTGGATCCAGGTGAAGCTGTCGGTGGCAACCGTCTTCCTGCAGCTGCTGGTGGGCCTCGGCGTAGCATTGTTGCTGAACGGGTCGAGCCGCATCCGCGAGATGGCCCGCTCGGGCTTCCTCATTCCGATGGTGCTGCCGCCCATCGTCGTCGGCATCCTCTGGCGCGTCATGTATGCGGTGGACATCAGCCCTTTCCATCGCTTCATGGCCTTCATCGGCCTGCCCGTTCCTTCGCTGATAACCGATCCCAATTGGGCGCTCACGGCAATCGTCATTGCCGAAACCTGGGAGTGGTTTCCGTTCACGATGCTGATGGTGCTGGCCGCCTTGCAGATGATACCGGCCTCGCCGCTGGAGGCGGCGCGCATCGACGGCGCCAATGACTGGCAGATCTTTCGCTTCGTGATGTTCCCTTACATTCAATCGACCTTGGTGGTGGCCGCAATCTTCCGTCTGATCGACAGCATCAAGGCGTTCCCATTGATCTTCGTGCTCACCGACGGGGGTCCGGGCGACGTCACCGAGGTGACGAACTACTATGCCTACCGCCAAGCCTTTACTTTTTCGCTCTGGGGCTACGGCAGCGCCATTGCAACGCTGATGGTGGCGGGCGTCTTCGTGCTCAGCTATCTCATCGACCGGCTGACTGGGGTCGCCCATGCAGAGGCAGATTGAGCCCGGGTCAGCCACGGCGCGCCCGCAGCGTGCGTCGCGCTACTGGTTCCAGCGCAACCGTCGCCGGCTCGGGGACATCGGCACCGTCGTCCTGCTGCTGCTGGTTCTCTTCCCCTTCGTCTGGCTGGTGCAGATGTCGTTTCGGCCGAACCGGGACATTCTTGGCTACGATCTGCTGTTCACACCCACGCTCGCGCACTACCGGGCACTTTGGACCGGGGCCTTCCCCGCGTCCTTCCTCAACAGCATGATCACCAGCCTTGCATCGACCGTGTTGGCGATGGTGATCGGCGTGCCGGCGGCCTATGCCCTGTCGCGCAGCGGCTTCAAGTCCTCGCGCCGGATCGCGCTCTGGATCCTGGCCACCCGCATGGCTCCGCCGATCGCCTTCACGATCCCGTTTTTCCTCGCCTACCGCCACCTGGGCCTGTCGGATACGCTGGTGGGCCTCATCATCGTCTACCTGACGTTCAACCTGGCGCTGGTGATTTGGATGATGCAGCCCTTCTTCGACGGCGTGCCTCGCGAGCTGGAAGAGGCGGCCTGGATCGATGGTTGCGGCGTCTGGGAGGCGTTTTGCCGCGTGACGTTGCCGCTGTCGGCGCCCGGGCTCGCCGCCACCGCGGTCATCTGTTTCATCCTGTCTTGGAACGACTTTTTCTACGCGCTCGTGCTGACCCGAACCAACGCGTCAACCGCTCCGGTCGCGATCGTGAACTTCATCCAGTACACGGGCTGGGAGTGGGGGCGGATTGCCGCCGCGGGAACGTTGGTCATGCTGCCGGTGGTCGTTTTCTCGATGCTGGTTCGCAACTACTTGGTGCGCGGTCTCGCCGCCGGCGGGGTCAAGGAATAGTGCGCCGAACCGCGCAGCTCTTTTTCGACGGAGCAACCGATGAACGCCTTGGCGGCAAACGAGACGGCCTGGGACTATGTCGTGATCGGGGCGGGCTCGGCGGGCTGTGCCCTCGCCAGTAGGCTCAGCGAGAGCGGGCGCTTACGCGTGCTTCTGCTCGAGGCGGGCGAGGACGATCCCTGGCTCTGGCTCAAGGTTCCGCTGGGCGCGGGCTTCGTGCTGCTATCGCAGCGCAGCCTGTGGCGCTTTTATACCGAGCCGCAGGCGGATCTTGGCGGGCGGCGCGTGTTCTGGCCGCGCGGCCGCGTGCTGGGCGGGTCTTCCAGCATCAACGGCATGTTGTGGGTGCGGGGCGAGCCCGCCGAGTTCGACCATTGGCGCGAGCTCGGCAATCCCGGCTGGGGATATGCCGACGTCCTTCCCTTTCTCAAGCGCATGGAAGCCTATGGCGAGGGCGATGCCGCCGTGCGCGGCAAAAGTGGCCCCATACACATCAGCCGCTTTGCCCGCAGCACGCTGGCCGAGGCGTTCCATGCGGCCTGCGTTGCGGCCGGCGTGCCCGCCACCCCCGACTACAACGGCGTTGCCTATGAGGGCGTCGGCTACCTGCAGAGCAATACGAAACGGGGGCGGCGCTGGGGTGGGCGGGAAGCCTACGTGTATCCGGCGCGCGGCCGCACCAACCTCGTGGTGGCAACCGGCGCACGGGCAACCCGCGTCCAGATTGAGAAGGGACGCGCCGTCGGCGTCGCCTATCGTCGCGGTGAGCAGCAATATTTTGCGCGCATTGCGCGCGAGGTCATCGTGAGCGCCGGGGCGGTGCAAAGTCCGCAGCTGCTGGAGCTGTCCGGTATCGGTGACAGGCAGCGCCTGGCGGAGCTTGGCATTGCCTGCCACGTGCATCGGCCGGGCGTCGGCGAGAACTGTCGCGACCATTGGCACACACGCATATCCTTCGAGTGTAGACGCCCTATCACCTTGAATGACATTCTCGACAATCCTCTGCGCAAGGCATTTATGGGGCTGCGGTATCTCGTGCGCCGAGACGGGGAGATGGCGGCCTGTACGGCCACGGTGCACGCGCTGGCCAAGACCGAGCTGGCGCAGGACAGGCCCGACGTAAAAATTCAGCTGCATACGCTGAGCGCGGAAGACCCACGCCATCCGACCGAGTTGGTGTTGGACAAGTTTCCAGGCTTCGGCATCGGCACATTCGCCTTGCGTCCGCAATCGACGGGTTCGGTGCACATTGCCTCGGCCGATCCGGAAGCGCCGCCGATCATCCACGCCAACTACCTATCCGACGCCGGTGACCGCGCCACGAGCATCGCGGCGCTGCGGCTTGCCCGCCGCATCGCGGCGCAGCCGGCGCTCGCACGCCTGATCGTGCGCGAAGTGCGCCCAGGTCCCGAGGTGCAATCGGATGCGGGGCTGCTCGAGCATATCGCCAGGCTCGGCGCCACCTCCTACCATCCGATTGGCACCTGCAAGATGGGCAGCGATGCCATGGCGGTTGTAGACCATGAGTTGCGCGTGCATGGCGTCAAGGGCCTGCGCGTTGCCGATGCTTCGATCATGCCGACGATGGTTTCGTCCAATACCAATGCGCCATCATTCCTGATCGGCGAGCGCTGTGCCGATTTCCTGCTGCGCGCCGCCGGCGCCAACGTCATATCCGACGTCGCCGCCCCGGAACCGGCGCTCGCCCACTAGCGTCACTTCGGCGGTCTTGCGGGCGCGTGACAGCGCCGAGGGTTGACGCTAAGCCAAATCGAGGGCGTGTCGCTTCAAGTCCGCAAGTTCGGCAATTTCGAGGGTCGCCTCGTGGGTCGCCGCCAGCACGACGCGAGGGGCGACGCCGGCAGCGAGCGCTTCCTGCCAGCGCTCTGCGCACAGACACCAGCGGTCGCCGGGATTGAGGCCGGGAAAGCCGTATTCGGGGCGTGGCGTCGACAGGTCATTGCCGCGCGCTTTCGAGAATGCCAGGAACTCCTTGGTCACTTCGATGCAAACCGTGTGCACGCCAACATCCTCGGGGCCCGTCTCGCAGCAGCCGCTGCGGTAAAAGCCGGTGGTGGGATTAAGCGAGCAAACCTCGATGGGTTCGCCGAAGACGTTGCGCTGTTGATCCGACATTGCCGTACCCAAGGCCTCACGTTTGCGCTAGCGCCGCCCGGCCCGTCCGTCGCGCAGGCGTCGATGAGGCCTGTGATAGTGCCCAACTCCGGCGCGCAAGCAACGGCTTTTCGCGCTTTGAGAATGCCACCTCGGTCGGGCGGTGCGAGGTTCGGGTGCGGATGTGACGGTTATGGCTTGTCCAACCCGCTCCTCCGGCCGTCAAAATCACAGGTCCACCCCCGGTGGCAGCAAGGCTCAGGTAGCGCCGCCGGCTCAAGTGGTGAGCACTTCCAATTTACTTCTCGGCTATTGCTGCCAACTTGGCGCAGCGCTGTGCGCAACGGCCAGGGAGACAGGCCAGGGAGACAGGGCAGCGAGACAGGGCCAATGAGGCAGGCGTTATGGAGGCCGAGGGTCAAGAAAGGAACCGGAAAACTGCTGAGAGAGCTGGGCTTTGCCTTTTTCAGACGGCAGTCTGTGGCTACTCCTTGCAGGACGCGCGTGGGGCGCCTGGGGCCTAGGGGTGGCGAGACCGTGGCGCACCGAACAAAGGATCCGGCGCAATGGTCATCCAGTCCGTGGTGGTGGTCGGGTTGATCTCGCTGTGCGGCGCGATCGCCGTGTGCATGACGCGTCACGGCGTCTCGGGCCGGTGGGGATGGATCGCTGCCAATGCCGTGGTGGTGCTCGGCGGTATCCTGGCTCTTGCGCTCGCGCTCGATTGGGCGGGCTGGCTGACGGGGGCACTTTTTGCTCTCCTTGTCGTTTCTCCCCTGGTGCTTTTGCATCGCGCCAGAGTCGCGGCACAACGCGGGCAATGGCAAAAGGCCGCGCGCTTGCACAAATGCGCCGTTCTCCTGCACCCAAGTCCATGGGTGCGCATCGGCTTGAGGCTTAGGCGGGCGCTCAGCACCGATGGACGGGCCGGCTATGTCGCCGCGTTGAGGCGGATCGAGGCTACGGGCTCTGGCAAGCAAAAGGCGTTTGCGCGCCTCATGCTGGCGCACGAGTGGCGCGATTGGGACGGTTTGCTCGTCCTGGCGCGGGCTCAAGATGTCGATTTTTCCGAAGCTAAACCACGCGAGATTCGCGCGCTTGGCGAGCTGGGCCGCCTCGACGAGATGGTGCGAACCTACGCGGACGCCGAAAAGTGGCTGCTACCCCAGAGCCGGCAAGAGTGCAGCTTGTTCGTGTTCGCGTTTGCGGGGCGCGTTGAGGCGGTCCAGCAGTTGTTAGATGGTGCGCTATCGGGTATGGACGATGAAGCCAAAGCCTACTGGATAGCCGTCGCCCGGCTGCGCGCGGATCGCCATGACGAGGTTGCGCGCGCGACGCTGAGAAGGCTCGGCGAAACCAGTGCTTCAGACGGCGTGCGACGGAGCGCTGCGCAGCAGCTGCAGCGAGCCGATCTAGCCGGGGAGGCGATCCCGCCTCGCGGCGAAGAAACCGAGCGTATTGTCGAGCGCATGCTGCAAGGTTCATCGCATCGCTCGCGCGGGCACCAAGACCGCCGACCACTCTTCAAGGCAAACGCAAAAGCTCACATCAGAGGGTTCTTGTTGTTGGCCCTGATCATTCTGTTGGCCCTGCTGCAAAGGTATTTTCGCTAGTGATCATCGCGGGCGGAGAGGCAAATGACGCCTTTCGTCAGCCCGGCCTTACAAGAAACGGCATCGCTGCTTAGTGCCGCGCCGGCGGCGCCCTCGCCATCAACTGGCTGCCGCCACCCGGTTGGCTACGCGCCGCTCGGCGGCGCCCACGATGGCCGCGCGCAACTCCGCGAGCGAGGCGAGATCGGGGCCGACGTTGAGCCGCTGCTCCCGCGCCAACAGCCGCAGATGCTCCTCCCTGTCGATGGCCGCGAGCGCGGCCAGGGCCGCCGCGCGGCCCGACGTGCGCAGGATGACGACAACATTGGGAGAGAAGGGATCGAAACTCGCGCTGGCGACGGCGGGCTGCGCCCCGGCCGAGGTCGCCTCTCGAGTGTGCATGGCTGCCGCAGCGGCCGGCGGCGGCGGCAGCGCGCCGGGTGGCAAGGGTTCAAGCCGCAGCCGGAGCTGGGCGATTTCCCGTTTTAGGGAACGCACCAGCTGTTCGCGTTGCTCGGCGGTCAACTTGGAATGCGTCTTCAGCGCGCGCCGGAAATAAGCGTCTTGAGCGGCACCCGACAAGGCTTTCGTCTTGCGCATGGCTCCTAGGCCGATTTGGCGCGCCGCTGCGTTCCGGCGAACACTTCAGCATGCAGCTTGCGCAGATGCGGTAAGGCATCGGCGTACTTCTGTTCCATCGTCTTCTTGCCTTCGTCCCAATCGAAAGCGCGCGCAATACTATCGAGAACGGGCAGGCGCGTCGCCAACAAGGGGTGGTCGAGGGCGATTTGCTCGATCAGGAGCCGCTCGTGGCCGGCGCCCGTCAGGTAATTGGGCAGACAGGCGTAGCGCCGCTCGGCAAATGGGATCGACGCCAGCTGTTCGGCGTTCTCGACCCGTTCGATCAGAAGAGCAACGCGATCCAGCGCAAATTGGGAGACGAAGTCCGGGCGAAACGGCACCACGATGTGATCGGCCATATCCAGGGCGGCGTGCGCGGCGAAGGAGAGCCCAGGTGGGCAGTCGAGAATGACGAGATCGCAGTCCATGCCGAAATGGCGCATTAAGCGTTTCATGCGGCTACGAACGAGCAGGGCAACCGCGTCCGCGTGTAGGTCCTTTTTTGATTGCTTGAGATAAAGTTCGCCCTGGATGTCCTCTAACTGCTGAGAGCCGGGTAACAGCGACACCCGGCCCGGCGCCGTGCGGGGGTGTGCGACGTCGCCGACGTGGTTGACGATATAGACGGCCTCGTCGCCGGCCACGTTATCGAAGCGGTCGTAGAAATAATCGGCAATGGTGCGCCCGGCACGGGATGCTTTCTCCCAGCCCTCGCCGCCAAGCAGCATCAATGAGGCATTGCACTGCGTGTCGAGATCCATCAGCAGCACACGTTGTCGTCCCCAGGCTGCCGCGGCATGCGCCAACATCACGGAGATGGTCGATTTGCCGACGCCGCCTTTTCTGTTCGATACGGCAAGGAACCGCGTCATTCTATCCCTCTGCGCCAATACCCTGTGCGCCAACTAAGCGATTCTTGGCGCACGCGCAGTCTTGCACCGGCCGGAAAATTCGTGGTGATTCTGTCTTTTAGGCGGGTGTGCCGGGTGCTAGGCGCTTGCGGCTGGCCGGAAGGCGCAGGGTGTGAAGCCCGCGGCGATCGGGCGCGCCTGCGCGCCCCTGCGCGGTGCGTGACGCGCCGATCCAAGACCTCGCCGGCGGCTGCGCATAGCGTGAGCCAAGCCGCAAACGGGTGAGGTGACATTTTCACTGAAGGTCGGGTCTTAAACCATACTCCATCCGGGTTTTTTCTACTGAGTTGGAACTTGGCAATGCCATAGCCTGGTCGCTTGCAGCCCGCGCCGGGCGTAAGGAGTGTTGCTGGACATGTTACGCATCCTCATTGCCGACGATCACGATGTTGTCCGTTCAGGACTGCGCAAGGTCCTCGAGGCGCAAAACAACTGGGAGGTCGTCGCGGAGGCCCGGGATGGCAAAGACGCCATTAGCAAGGCGACCGAGACCAAACCGGACGTTGCCGTACTCGACTACGCGATGCCTCTCATCAACGGTGTCGAGGCAACCCGCCAGATCCGCGCCCGTCTGCCAAAGACGGAGGTCTTGATCTTTACGATGCACGACAACGAGACGTTGATCCAGGAGCTGTTAAACGCCGGTGCGCGCGGCTACGTGCTAAAATCGGACTCTCGGCGCCACCTGCTCGGTGCGATAGAATTGCTGGCGCTGCACAAGCCTTTCTTTACGGCCAAGGTTTCCGAGTCTCTGCTCGATTCCTTTTTGTCGCGGCCGGCCCGCGAAAGCTCGACCCTCAGCAATCGGGAACGCGGCGTGGTGCAGCTGATCGCCGAGGGTCACACCAACAAGGAGATTGCCAACGTCCTCAACATCAGCCTCAAGACGGTGGAGACGCACCGGGCAACGGTTATGCGCAAGCTCAACTTATCGTCTTCGGCCAGCCTCGTCCGCTACGCCATTCGCAACAGCATCATCGAGGCATGAAGGGCTTCATTAGCCCCTGGCGGCGCTATGGCCGCCGCGACGCAGCAAAAGTACCCTCCTCGCACTCCGGCCAGGAGGCGTGGCGCCGGCAGCCGTCGCCTCGTGGCATTGGCTGCCAGGAGCAGGGTTGGCCGACGCCTTAGGCCTGAGCGAGCGGTCCCCCTATTGGCGTTGTCCCGTGATCTGGTCCTGCAGCACCGCCTCGATCTGCTCGGCGCGCATGCGCAGTTGCAATCCGTCCGCTCGCTGTTCGATCTCATCGGGAGTGATGAGGACCGTGGTGGTTCCGAGTCCCAGTCGGTTGCCTATCTCCGCCTGGATCATTTGCGGCTTGCCGTCGAGCCCGCCCCTGACCGCGGTCACCTCACCCACCTTTACGCCATCGGCACTGAAAATGGGTGTACCTGCCAAGGACGGGTTGCGTGGCGCTTCCTGTTGCGGGGCCGGTCGAAGCTCGGCGGCGGCCGCTTGGCAGCGCGGTGACAAGTTGGCGCGTTTCTCGCTGATGCACTGGGCGAATCGAGCTATCGCCGCCGCACTGCATCTGGATATCGGTCCAGCAGGCCTCGGCGACGCGGCCGATTTTCTGCATCGTCTGTTGAATATTGCGCGATGCGTCGAACAGCGCCAACTCGCATTGATTGCTGAGTTTGTCCTCATGCGCCTGCATGCATAGCAAAAGCCGACCTTCGCCGGGGGTGACCGTGCTGCAGAAATTACGCAATTCTTCGCGGCATGCTCCCTCAATTCGCCCGATGGCGCCGGCGATACGATCGCGTACCTGCGACCGCTGACTTTCGATCATGTCCTGGAAATCGCGCATCGGCGATGGTCGGGCATTGCTCTGCGCCTGCGGGAACTGGGGCGCCCCTTGCGGCGGGGTTTGCTGAGGTTGCGCCAGAGCGTATGGGCCGCAGGCCACGAGTACGCAAACCGCCGAGCCTAAGGCAAGCCCCTTCGAGCTGACTGACATGCCGGGTCTCCTCGGATCCAATGAGTTTTCTGTCATTCTGTCACAAAGAGCATGAAGAGCCGGAGGCTGAACCGGGGCGAGGCCACGTGGAATCGGGTCAAACCCGCAAACCGGCAGCGACGGTCTGCATTGCCTGCGCAAGAGAGTGCTGGTCTATCACGACTGCAATCTCGGAGGGCTTCCCGAACTTGCAAAGCGTCGCCGAGCGGCAAATACACGGACCGTGGCTGCGCCGCTCACGGGATCAGCTGCTGCCTGATGGCCTCGGCCACGGCTTGGGCGCGGTTGCGCGCCCTGAGCTTGTCTTGCGCCTTCTTGAGGTGACTGCGCACGGTCTCCTCCCCGAGTTCGAGCGCCTTGGCAATCTCTGCGGTTTGCCGCCCCGTTGAGACCAAGCGCAAGACGGCGAGTTCGCGCGGCGTTATGCGAGCTCGTTTTCCCATGAAGCGCGGATCGTGATCGATCAATTGCTCGAGCCGCAGGGCAACAAAGCTGGCGGCCGCAAACAGAATGATGCGAAAAGGCTGCGTCAGGGTCTTGCTGAGGGTCTGTCCCGACCAATAGGCGACCAGCCAGCGGCGGCCGACCGAGCACGTCAGCGCATCGCGCATGCCATATTTGAGTGAGAGCTCGTAAGGCCATCGGTCGATGCCGATGGGATCGAGCATCTGCATGGTTTCGGTCCAGGTGCAGGCCATCAGGCTGGACCGGGCCATCATGATGCCGGGATCATATTCAAGCTTTGCCATGGAGGCATAGTCCTCCCACCAACCATCGGGGACGGAGGCGTGGAGAAAGACCTCGCGTCCCAATCTGGTGGACCGCCAGTCGGACGTTTGCAGGGGTATGCGGGCGGCGCCGAGGACGTTGAGCGGAAGAAATTTCGACGCAAACGCCTGCAAGATATTGAGCACCTCGCTCGGGCTCCTGGCCTGAGCAATACGATCGGTGAACTCCGTCAAATGCGGGGTAGTGGGCAGCCGAACCAATGAGGCGAGGGAAGCCATTGTCCTGTGTGCTCGAGGCGGTGCTCGACAAGCATACAGTTGATTGGCCGGGGGAATATCGGGGGAAATCCTGGCGCTTGCTCGCCGCCAGCGCGTGCCCTGCCGCTGTCAGGTCTTGGTCTTTTCCGCGGGCCAGGGGCTCCGAGCGCGGCGTGATCGAACGGTCGTGCAGCCCCGCCAGCGCTTGGGCGCCGATGCGGGCGGTGTCTTCAAAGCCAACGCTCGTGAAAGCCAGCGCTCGTGCCCCAGCGCCCTCCCCGGCGCAGGCCGGACATAGCATCCGGGGCAGGAAAGTCCCCTGGCGGCGCGGCGGCGCGCAGGGCGTACCTGCCCCGATAATGGCAGCGGGAGGCCAATTGGCCCCCGCTTTGGAATTGCCGAATGACTGCCCGCTCGGCGCGCTAGCCAGAGCCGTCGCCAACGTTGAATTGACGGGCGCGCAGGCGCTGATTGGTGATGTCGGTTGCGAAAAAGTCGGTCAAGGCAAACAAAGACCACAAGAGGGCAACGGCGTGATGACGCCAAGAGAGCGCCCCTGAACCCTCCGCACCAAGCCAATAGGCCTCGATCACGGCGGCGACCACGATTGGGCTAGCGGCAATAAACTTGTCCAAGGCCGCCGTGAAATCGTCACCCCGACCGGTCTGATTGGCGAGCGTCCACTGCTGCAGTACCGCGTAGGCGCCGAAAGCTGCCGTAACGCGGACCCAAAACATTTCCGCCTCGCCTACCGGCGGGTTGAACTTTGCTTTGACGTACAAGAGCCAAACAAGTCCGACATCGACGGCCAACGCGGCCAAGATGCTGATCGTTCTTGAGTTGTAATGTCTTTCGCGCTCGATCGCGACATGCTCTGTAGCAGCCATCGCTCAATAATCCTTGCCTATTTGCCCGGTGCGGTCGGTTAACCAACGCGCAAGCAATTCTGTTGGTTCCGGGTTGCAACGCGAGAGGCGCCGTCTAGTCCCGCGCTCAGGCAATTGCCAGGCCGCCCTCGCCGCAGCAGGGGCGCCCTTTATGGGCGCTGAGCCTGTGGCGCTGCGACCGCGTCAGCCCTGGGCGCCAGGAGCGAGCATCGCGATGGCTTGCCTCAGCGTGTCGTGAAGTGCGTAGGACCAGACGGCAAAGCCCGCGGCGAACAGCAAGGCCGTTATGAATGCGGCAAGTCCACGACTGCCGAACGAAAGTCTCTCGCCAATACGCGCCACGATCAAGACGAGTAGCGAGAGTGCGACGAGCGACACCCAATCGATGGCTGCCCAATTGATGGCCGACATGGCGTCTCCTCCTTCATGGAACGCAGCGTGAGCCTTTTGAAACGAACAAGGCTGGCGATGGGTTTCGCAAGGCTCGACAAGTTCATTGCCGGCCTAGCGCTTGTCGGGGGCCGGCCGCCGTCGTGGTCGACCGGTCACCTCCAGTTCAGCAAGGTGTGAGAGCAGTCGCCCAAGGTCGTGCGGCAACTCCTCTTTCGCCATATCCTCGGTCGCCGCGCGCAGGACGCAGCCGAGCCTTTCCAGCACATGCGGATCATGCAATCGATGCACCTTGCCAACCTCATCCTTAGAGGAGCCTTTTGCCGGCAATGCGCCTAGCCCGGCAATGGTTCCGGGCTCTCGCTGCGCGCCGGCGCCGTTGTCGCGCTTGGGTTGGCCAGCTCGCCTGCACTCATTGGGTCTTCGACCTGCGCCGGGGAGGCAATCGGCGCGCCGCTCGCAAAACTTATCCACAGGGCCGTTGGGCCAAGGCCGGAACGTCGTCCTGGCCGCACGGTTTCTCGCATGGTGGATCTTGTGCCGCGTACCAAACTGAAGCGAGCAAATCATGAAAGCTCTCCAGCTTGCTGCGACCGCAGCCACGTTCGCCGCCATTTTCAGCGCCCTCATGCTGTGCGGCGCCGCGCTTACTGCGACCCTGCACAAGGCGATCGCATCGACACCCGTTTGGTTGATTCTGTCGTGAACGGCTCTGGTCTGGGCGCGGCCATCGGTCGACCCGCGGCCGCCGCACGATCGACGCCATCCTGGAACCCGCACGAGCCCTGGGTGGGTTGAGGGCTGGCGAAAAAACAAGGTGCCGTGCCCTGCACGAACGCGGAGACGAAATTGCCTGGAAGGATGGCGGACCCAGCCGAGGCCCGCAGCCCGCGGGTTATTGGCGCTTCTCGAGGGCGCCTTCGAGGCACGAGATCAGGCGCTCTTCGCTCACGGGCTTGCTGAGAAAGGCGAGCGCTCCGCCGTCCAAGGCCGCCGCGCGCATGTGCTCCTCGGGGTAGGCCGTCACGAAGATTGTGGGAATGCGATGACCAGCGTCGAGCAAGCGCCGTTGTAAATCGACCCCGCTCACCCCCGGCATTCGCACGTCGGTCACGAGACAAGAGGTATCCTGCAGCCGTTCGGAACCCAGAAATTCCTCTGCCGAGGCAAACGCGGCAGTAACGTAGCCGTGCGATTCCAGAAGACTTGTGGTCGCTTCGCGAACCGCCATGTCATCATCGACGATCGAGACTAATGGATTCTTGAGCAAAGAGTTTCTCGTTCCTCAGCTAACCACCCAGCAGATAGGCAATGGTGGGGCCGCTGAAAACCTATACGTTGGTTTAGACGGTATCAGTCCGGTCGATTAAGTTTCACCAGCTGGGCCATTCTGACCAATTCGGCCAACGATTTGGCGCCCAGCTTTCGCATGGCGTTGCCGCGATGCACCTTGACGGTAATCTCGCTGACGCCGAGCTCGCCAGCAATTTGCTTGTTCATCAAACCGCCGCTGACGAACTTGATCACCTCCAGCTCGCGCGCGGTCAAGGTTTTGAAGCGCGCTTGCAGTTCGGCGACCGGTTTTTGCTGCTCGCGCCTGTCCCGATCCAATTGTAGCCCGCGTTGCACCGCATCGAGCAGCTCTTGGTCACGAAAGGGCTTGGTAAGAAACTCGACCGCTCCGGCCTTCATGGCCCTCACCGTCATGGGAATGTCGCCGTGGCCGGTGATGAAGATGATGGGTAGCCGAACATCGGCCTTGCCGAGCTCGGCCTGGAAATCCAGGCCACTAAGTCCAGGCAGCCGAACATCGAGGACCAGACAGCTGGGGTGGTCGGGCGTCGTGCGGCGCAGAAAGTCCCCTGTGGACCCGAAGGTCTCGACACCCAAGCCGACGGACGCAAACAGGTCGGCAAGGGCTTCGCGCACGGCGGCGTCATCATCGATGACGAAGACGACGGGTGCTTCGCTGTTAATCGACATCACGACCTACCGGCGCTGTAAACGGGCAAGCTGAATTGAAAGACCGTGCCACGCAGCTGTCCAGGCGCCGCCCACAGACGCCCACCGTGTGCCTCGATGATGGAACGACAGATCGACAATCCCAACCCCATTCCGCGCGGCTTCGTCGTGAAGAAGGGTTCGAAGATTCGATCCCTGTCTGTTGCATCGATGCCCGCTCCCGAAATCTTCCACCGAGATCAACAGGCTATCGGACTCCCCATGCTTGGTCCCGATGCGCAGCGATCGAGGCTCCTCGGCTGCGGCACGCATCGCCTCGATGGCATTTGTAATGAGGTTCAAGATCACTTGTTGCAGCTGTACGCGGTCGGCAAGCACGCTGACTGGGCCACTCGACAGCTCCAACACCAGGGAGATCTGCTCGCTTTGTATATCTGTTTGCAGGAGACCGACTACGTCCTCGACCAGCTTATTGACTTGTAGGGGAACCTTTTGCTGCACGTCCCTTTTTACCATCGCCCGCACGCTGCCAACCACTTCGCTCGCGCGATGTCCGTCGCGGACGACGCGTTGCAGAACAGCTTGCACTTTGCTCAGATCGGGCGCTGCATTTGCCAACCAGCGCAAGCCAGCGTTGGCGTTCGCCACGATCGCTGCCAGCGGCTGGTTGACCTCGTGCGCAATCGAGGCCGCCATCTCTCCCATCGTCGTCAGTCGCGTTGCCTGCGCGAACGCCACCCGTTCGGCCGTCTCGCGCGCTCTTGCGGCGGCGAGTTCGGCAAGCATGTCATTGAAGGCGGCGGTGACGCGACCGATTTCATCCTTGCTGCTGTGGTCGGCCCGCAGACTGTAGTCCTTGGTGCTACGCACCCTTGACGCCACGTTTTCCAAGCGCTTGAGCGGCTGCACGATGTGCCGATGTGTTAGCAGAGCAATAAAGATGCTCAGTCCTGCAAACGTGCCGATCAATCCGAGACCGATGAGCATTTTGGCGAGCAGGCCGTCGATGCGCACCTGCAAGAGGCGGTCGAGTTCTGCCTGCGCCGCGGTCCAAGCCTGGGTTGCGTGCTCGACGGCGCTGCCGTGGAAACGATCGTAGGCAACCGCATCCCTGGTATCAATCCCGCTCGCACTGGTCATCAGGACGCCAATATACGAGTCAATGCTCGAGGTGAGGGCCGCAAATTTGGCATCGATGGCCTGCCGCAAGCGACCGTCGGCGTTTCCGCGATAGGCTGCTTCCAGGTTTTCCGTTACCTCATTGGCCGTCGACCGAGCCAGGCCCACGAGGGCAGACAGGCGCACATCGCGCACGGCTGCAGCTTCCCCGGCTGTCACGCTGGTCGCAAAGAATTCTTGCAATTCGGCCAGCCGGGCGACGAACGTCGGCAATTTGCGCACGACAATATTCTGCAGATAGTAGGTGTCGAGGTCAGGATCGAGCGCGAGGTTGGAGTCATCGCCGATGCGCGAAGCCAGGGTCTGCCCGGTGAAAAGCGCATTCAGGCGAAGACTGCTACGTTCCCCGGGCTGGTGCTCGGTTGCCCACAGCTCTTTGAGCGCGGTCCCGAAGGCGCCCGCAAACTCGGCCGTTTGCAAGTGCGTGCCCAACTGCTGTTCGGCAAGTGCCAGCGCCCCTATGAGCTGCGCGCGTGAAGTATTCTTTTGCGCACGCTTGGCCTCGACCCCATCGGCCAGAACGGCGGCATAGATCTCGCGCAAGGTGCCTAAGTATTGGCTACCCAGCAGCTCCTTGCGGGAAAAATCAATGGCAATCCGCTTCTCTGTCACCAAGCCGAAGATGGGTACCGCAATTGAGATCAGAAACGTTGCGCACAAAATGAAGAGCTTGGTGCCGGTGGGAAGGTTTTTGAACATTGTGCTCGATTGATCGGTCCGACCATGGAACGAATGTACACATCTTCGGCGGGCCTCGCCGAGAGCCTTGGATGTGACAACCGCGGTCAATAGTCTGGCTCTGATCTAGGTCAACAACAGCCAATGCCGCCGCTTGCGGCCAGCGCCGGTTAACCTTCAGCGTCAGGGCTGGCGGCGCAAGCGCTGCCGGGCGGAACATGCGTGCCGGCGCGTCCCGGGTCACAGACAGCCTCCCCAGAGCTCTTTTGCGCCGCGCGCAACCCTTGTCCGATCTTTCGCTGCGCCGCTGCCGTGGGGCGCGACCGCAAAGCACACCCGGGCTTTTCTCGTGGAGTGGCTGTGGCGCAACACCGATGCCCGGGTCAATCGCGCAAGCAAGGGCGGCCGAGCCATGACATTGGACACGGCCAAAAACGTTAACTCGGCTTGCCGGGGCGAGCTTGGTCGCGCTTTAGGAGCGCGTCCAGCACCGCGATCCGTCGCACAAGGCGTGCCATCGTCTTGCGCGCGCTGTCGATCACGGGACCGTCGCCTTCCGCTTGCAGGGTCTCAATCAGTCCGATCTTGAGACGCCGTAGATACTCTGTGGCGGATGCGCGCTCCCGCTGGCGTTCCTCACTGCGTGTCATGCCCCTGCCCGCTATCGATGGCCACAATCTCTCGCTGAACAAACTCGGGGGTACCTCTGCAATCCCGGAGGGAGACCTCTCCACAGCCCTTGTCGACCAAATTGTTGCAATGCCACAGGTTGGCCCGAGAGCATTGTCCAAGCAAGGAAGAGGCTTGCGGCAGTTGGCCAAAACCGTCTATTGGCCAGCCTATGCATTATCTTTTCATCATTCTTGCGGTTGTCCTCCCGCTCGCCGCCCACGGCTGTGCGCCGGCGACGGACCGACTGCCGCCCGACAGCGTGTTAGACCCGCGGGGAACCTAACGAAGGTTGCCTGGCTAGCGGGTGTATGCGTGGCGCTGGTGATGGCCTGCGGCTCGGCCGCCCCTGGGCGACCGCACCGTCGGCGGTCGGCCGATTTTGCCGCGTTGCCTGCGGGCAAGAACAAAAAAGCAACGAGGGCGCGCAGGCCCGCTGCTGGCGCGGGCCTTCCCAGCACGAGCGTGGGAGGGATCGGCGCTTTCTCAGGCCGGGCCGCTTTGCACAAAGATGATGATGTAGGCGATGATCCAGAGCATGGCGATCACCGCCAGGATGATCGCAACGACAATGTCCGTCTTGGTATAGTTGCCCTCTTCTTTGCTCTGCATGGCTCGGGTCACGGGTCAATCACAAGCGGGCACAAAGTGGCATCGCCAAAATTTGCACGACCCCAAGCGGGGTGCCAACCCCCGTCGTGACAGCGAGGCCGCGGGGGCTTTGTGGGAGGGATCGCAGCGGTTGTATAGTCCAGGGGGCGCGCAAAGGGGCGGCTAGCCTAAAATGCTTGGACGCCGACTGGATCGGGCGCCGAGCCAACCCCTCCGCTCGCTCAAATGGCTCGCCATACCCATCAGCCTCTTGCTGTTCTTGCGATGGCCGCTCAGGGAATACGCAGGCCAATGACCTGGGGCAGTGGCTATTTGCTCTCTACGTTGCCGCCAGCGTGGTGGCCACGACCCGCGCCGGCACGCACTTGGAACGGATGCCATCGCACGTCACTATCGTCCCGTGACACGGCGTCATCTTGCTCATGCGGGCAATCTCCTGGCCCTGGCAAATGCTGCCGCCTCCCAGTCCGCCTGGGCTTGCGCCCATTGAGCGCCCCGACCTTTCCGGCGCTCCCGAGCGGCAAATAGGCCGCATAGCCAGCCGGACATGGCGCGGGTCGAGCTTGGCGTCTCCGCGGAGCTGGCGGAGCCAAGGCCATGGCCGCAGCGATGAGCGGCGCCGCCCAAACGCCGCGCGGGCAAAGGCCCCTCAGGACCCCTGTTCATTGCCGCCGGTTGTCTGTCGATCCGGGTCCGCGTGGTGCCGCAGGATGGCTTGCTGGGCGCTGACAATGAGGCGCTCGCGTACGTCGTCTGGTTGCGCGTGAATGGCCGATAGGAGATGGCCGAGCGTCCGACGCATCCCGTGCAGTTGATCGATGAGGTCAAGAATGACGCCAATACCCTCGTCGTTGACCCCGAGGTCGCGCTGCAGATCGTGGATCAACTGCGCCCGCGCCACATCAGCCTCGGTGAAATGTTGCCCTTCATCTTCTCGACCACGCACCAGCCAACCGGCCGCAACCCAGGTCTCTAACAATTCGGCTTCAAGGTGAGCGAGACCAAGAAATTCGCGATGTTCCATGTTATGTTCCCGCCGTTGCAGCCGAGCTGTCACCTCGGTCAGAGTGCCACTGGCTCATGAATTGCTCGAGTTCGGGATCGGGCGTGCCGGGAAGTGACACCGAGAGCCTCACGTACTCATCGCCTCGGCTCCCGTCACGACGCGGTACGCCCTTGCCTTTGAGCCTCAGGACGCTACCGCTGTTGGACCACTTGGGTACCGTCATGCTGACGGTTCCGTCTGGGGTCGGCACCTCGACCTTACCGCCGAGCACGGCCGTGCGAAGCGGGATCGACAGCTCCACGCGGATGTCGTCGTTGTCACGGGTAAAAAGCGGGTGGGGGCGCACGGCGACCTCAATCAACGCATCGCCGGGAGGACCACCGTTGATCCCAGGCATCCCCTTGCCGCGCAGCCGCAAGATTTGTCCCTCGCGGGTTCCGGGCGGGATCGTAATGTCGAGGGCGGGGCCCTCGGGCATGGTGACCTGCTGCTTGCTGCCGTTGATGGCATCGAGAAAGCCGAGTTCGAGCCGGTAGCGGACATCCTGCCCGGACATGCGGAATTTGCTGCCACCTCCGCGGCCGAAGATCTCCGCCAGGATCTCGTCAGTTCCCGCCATGTCTGCAAACCCATCCGCGCTGGCGTAGCGATCCTGCGGGCTACCGGCGTGTTCACGGTAAAAGCCGCGCGGCGGACGCTCGGCGCCAGAGGCATCGATCTCACCTTTGTCGTACCGCTGGCGTTTTTCAGGGTCGCCGATCAGATCGTAAGCGGCGGAGGCCTCCTTGAACTTCTCTTCGCACTCTTTGTTGCCTGGGTTGAGGTCGGGATGCAGCTTTTTTGCCAGGGTGCGGTAGGCCTTTCTGATCTCATCCTGGGAGGCGTTTTTGGCGACGCCAAGAACGTTGTAGGGATCAGCGTTCAAAGCTTGCTCCGCATCCACGGCGTTTGCCCAATACTCGCGTTAGAGTGCCAATCAACGCGCCTTACGATACGTGACGACACGATCGGTGTGGCGACCCGTAGGCTCGCTTCGTGATATGGCGCCAGGATGTTCTCATCGTGCGCGTATCTGAGGCATCGGGGCCAACCCCGACTTGGCCATCTGGTGATCCTGGATTGTTCGCCGGCGTGCGCGCCCGACGGTCAGTTGCGGCCATGGTGCCGTTCTCGCCCGCCGCGCGCAAGCTGCGAACCTGAGGAGGGTGGGCGGTGTGCTCTGCGGCTCCGGCAAGCGTCATCCCGGTTGCGCCAGACGCCACGAGCATGGCGACCGAGGGGGGCCGCAAAGTCGCTGCACGGCCAGCACAAACGGTGGTCGCTGCAGCGCAAGCCGAGCGCGCTAAAGGAGACGGCGCGGCGTCAGCTTGACCGAAAATTGTTCGGCTGATCGTTCCGTTTAGGCCCGGAAACATTTGCATAATGCACAAACTATCGGCGTCGGCCAAGTTGCAGATCGGGTGCTGTCGGCGGGCCGCATTTTGGAGGTTTTCGAGCCCTCTGCGAATGCCGGGATGTGCCGCGGCGAGCCGATGGGCGGCGCTTGCCCCACGGGGGTGCCGACCGAATTGACGCCAACTGCTGCGCGCGTGCCTTGCCGTGCCGGGATCGCCCAGTCATTCTTGCCCGACCGCGCGCCGATGCCACCCAGATCGCTCAGCGTCCAACCGGATAAGCCGGCCGACTGGCCTGGTCGCATCCTCTGCCTGCAAAGCGTGTGCTGGCGCCTCGCTTATGACCCCTGGTGCCAAGGCGGCAGACGTGCATCACTGCGGGGCGAGCTGTCACGCACAACCGCCGCTTTTGCCGAGCCGGACGACCCAAAAAGCCCAGCAGAGGGACCCCAATGAGTGACGTGTCGGTCATGTCGGCGAGCGATGATCGCCGCGAGATCCGTGAGCTATTGGAAAACTGGGTGGTGTGGCGTGATGCCGGTGATTGGCGGCGTTTCCGGTCGGTGTGGCATGCCGACGGCGTCATGATGGCGACCTGGTTCCAAGGCTCGTTTGAGGAATTCATCCGAGTGTCGCAAGAGGGGTGGGACAAGGGGGTGAGCATCCTACACTTTCTCGGTGGCATCTCGATCGACCTCAACGGTCAGCGCGCCGTCTCGCAAACCAAGATGACGATCTCGCAGCGTAGCAAGGTCGAAGGCGTATTGGCCGACGTTGTCTGCACCGGTCGCTTCTACGACTTTTTGGCAAAGCGCCATGGCCGCTGGGGCCTGGTGCTGCGGCAGCCGATCTACGAAAAGGACACCATCGCGCCCGTGGATCCGTCGGTGCGCATCGTGCTGGACCAGACGCTCCTTGCACGCTTTCCGGTAGGGTATCGCCATTTGGCCTACCTGCAGACGCAGATCGGATACGCGGTGAAGACCGACATGCCCGGCCTGAAGGGGGAGAAGGTCGCGGCGCTCTACGCACTTGGGGCTGCCTGGTTGCAGGGGTGCAGGCGTCGAGGGTTGGTCGTGACAGCTTTTGCAATGCGGGCGGCCGCCGGCATCGTGCGGTAAAATTCAGAGGCGATCGGCTCACCAATGCGATTTTTTCTTTGACGTCGGCCGCTTTGTCGCTGCGGGGTTTGCACCGGGCGCCGGTTCTGGGAAAACGGTATATCTAATCCAGATACAAACGGAGGAAGCGCAGATGACGCATGGTATTAAGGGGTCAATGTTGGCACTGCTGCCGGCCGCAACGCTTGCGAGCGGGCTCATTTTTTCACCGGCGCACGCGCAGGATGGGGTGATCCGCATCGGCATTACGCTCCGGATGGTGGTGGAGAACGGCCTGAAGTATGGCCAGTTGGCCAAAGATGAGCTCGAAGCGGTCAATGCGGCCGGCGGCGTGAATGGCAAGAAGATTGAGGTCATTCTGCTGGATGATGAGTGCAAACCGGACAAGGGCATTGCCAACGTCAACCGCTTCATTCACCAGCACAAGGTGCATCTGGTTCTAGGCTCGACCTGCAGTTCCGTGTCGCTGCCCATGGTCGATGTAACGGCAAAGGAAGAAGTGCCGCAGATCGTGCCGCACTCGACGAATGGCAACATCACCAAGAAAGGCAGCGCCTGGGTGTTCCGCACCTCGGTGTCGGAGCAATTCTACGCCGCCATTCATGCCAAATACCTGTCCGAGAAGGTGGGCAAGAAGGTCGCTTATCTTTATACGACCGACGGGGCCGCGATTGGGTTCGCCAAAGACTACATGGCGTTCATGCGCAAGACCTATCAAACAGAGCCGCTCTATGAAGCGCAGATGCAGGAGACCGATCTCGACTTCAGGTCGCACCTTTTGAAGATCAAGTCGCTAAATCCCGAGGTGTTGGCGATCGGCGGCCAGCTCGACGCCATTGCCCGCATCACCCAGCAGGCACTGGAGGTCGGTATCCCGACAAGAGTTCGACGGGTGGCGGCGTCCGCGGCCTCGAACGCGCCGGTGCCGGAGCTTGCCGGTGATGCGGTGGTCGGTCTCACGTTTGCCGCCGCCTTTTCGTGCAAGGACGAGCGCCCGGTGGCTCAGCAATTTGTGAAGATGGTGCAGGAAAAGTACAAAGTTCGCTGCCCCGATCACGACTTCAGTCAGGCCTACGAAACCGCGCAGTTGATAAAGCTTGCTCTGAAGAATGCCAAGCTGGAGTTGACCGAAGCCTCCCTCAAGGCCGATCGCGCGGCGATCCGCGATGCCTTGGCTGGGATCCAGAACTACAGCGGTCTGGCGTCTGGCCCGATCAATTTCTGCGCCGATCCGACGCCTCAGTGCCGTGACGGCAACCGCACGGGCATTCTCATCGAGTACACCAAGGGCGGTAAGGACTATGACATGAATGTCCTTGCACGCGTATCGTTTGAGCCGGACTTTGGCCTTTAAGCGCAAGCCGCAATCGTCGCGGGCGGCCATTGCTGTAGTGGCCGCCGCAGCCGGCGATTGAAGGCTTCACCATAGGCCCGGCAAAGATGGGCGATGCCGTGCGTGCAGATGCTTTAAAGAGCGGCGAACAAGCGAGCGAGAGCGGCGCAGGCAACCCCTGGTTCGGCGGTTTGCATCCCATTGTGCCGTGGCTCGCCACCTGGGTGCTGCTGCTGGCGCTGCCTTTTTGCCTGACGAACGCCTACACCCAATTCGTGGTGAACGTAGTCTGCATAAACGTCATCCTGGCCGTTGGCCTCAACATCGTTAAGGGCTTTGCCGGTCAGGTGACGGTCGGGCACATCGCCCTTGCGGCCATCGGGGCTTATGCATCCGCCGTGATCTCGACCAAGGCCGGCCTACCCTTCTGGGGAGCTTTGCCGGTGGCAATGCTCGTTGCGGCGTTGGCCGGCGCCATCGTTGGCATCCCGTCCTTCCGATTAGAAGGGGCCTACTTGGCGCTTGCGACCCTCGGGCTTGCCGAATCTGTTCGCATCGTCATTTCGGGCACCGAATGGCTCGGTGCTGCGATCGGTTACGAGGGCATTCCTCCACCCTATCTCGGCAGCATCGCGCTCGATGACCATCGCTCCTACTACTACATCGTTATGCCGTTGGCGCTGCTGGGGCTATATTTCTCCTTCAGCATCCTGCGTTCGGACGTCGGGCGGGCTTTCAAGGCGCTGCGCGAGGATCCCCTTGCTGCGGCGGCCAACGGCGTCAATGTGCGCAAATATAAACTGATCGCCTTCGTGCTGAGCGCCCTTTACGCCGGCTGTGCAGGCAGCCTGCAAGCGCACATGGCTCCGGGCTTTCTGCACCCCAACAGCTATACCATCACGGAAATGATCACCTTGCTGCTGATGGTTGTCTTCGGCGGCATTGGCCATATTTGGGGCGGTGTAATCGGCGCCATCATTGTGACGATCATCGATGATTTGACCCGCGACTATTACCAGTATCGCATGGCGATGTTCGGCTCGGTGATCGTATTGACAGTCATGTTTATGCCGCGTGGCTTGGGCGGCCTCATCGACGACTTCCTGGTGCATCGCCGCTTCATGGCGATCCGCAAGCATAAGGCCGAACTCACGGCCGAAGCCAAGCGCAGGGACGCCTAGCGCATGCTGCTCGCGGTCAAAAACCTAACCAAGCGCTTCGGCGGCATGACGGCTATTTCGAAGGTCGACCTCGCCGTCAAAGCCGGCGAAGTGCGCGGGCTGATCGGACCGAACGGATCCGGCAAATCTACGCTCTTCAATCTGATCTCCGGCATCTATAAGCCCGAACCCGGAGGTAGCATCCTATTCGACGGTGAAGACGTCACGACCTGCGCGGCACACGAGATCGCGCGTCGAGGCGTAGCGCGCACATTTCAGCTTCTGCGCATATTTGTCGGCATGAGCGTGCTCGAAAACATGCTGATTGGACATCACAGCCTCATCCGCTACGGCACGGCTTCGGCCGTTTTGGGTGCGCGACGGGTATGGTCCGACGAGCGCCGTGCGCGCCAGGAGATGATGGAACTCCTCGCTTTCATCGGACTGGCCGACTATGCCGAAATGCCCGCTGGCGAGTTGTCGGGGGGACAACGTCGATTGCTGGCACTCGGCCGAGCCATGGCGATGCGGCCGAAGCTACTGATGCTCGATGAGCCGGCGGCCGGTCTTTCACCTGTCAACCTCGATATCCTGCTCGAGACCGTACTTGCGCTCAAAAGTCGCTTCGGGCTCACGATTATCATCATCGAGCATATTTTGAAGGTGGTCATGGAGACGTGTGAGACCGTGAGCGTGCTCGAGCACGGTGAAAAGATCGCCGAGGGATCGCCGGCGAAGATCAAAGACGATCCTCGCGTCATCGAAGCCTATTTGGGCAAGGAGATGAAAGACGAAGAGGTTCGGGCCTTCCTTCAGTCCGTCTGATAGGGCGGGCGGCGTGGCTAGGGGCTGAATATACGAGGAAAGGATCGCGTGCTCGAAATCAACGACCTCGTCGGCGGCTATGGTAGCGTTCAGATTTTGAATGGCGCGAGCCTAAGGGTTGGTCGGGGTCAGATCGTGGCGCTGCTCGGCGGCAATGGCACCGGCAAATCCACGCTTCTCAAGGCAACTTCGGGATTGCTTAAGCCCTGGAGTGGCTCAATTAGCTTTGATGGGGGGCGCATCGACGGTCTCAGACCCGATCGCATCGTGCGGCGGGGTTTGGTGCAGGTGACGCAGGGCAAGGAAGCCTTTCCCGCCATGACGGTTGAGGAGAATCTAAACCTCGGAGCCTACGTGGAGCGCGATCGGGCGAAGAGAGCGGCGGGCCTTGAGCGTGTCTACGGCTATTTTCCCATCCTGAAAGAGAAGCGCCATCAGCGCGCGGGCACGCTGTCGGGCGGTCAGCTGCAGATGGTTTGCATTGGCCGGGGCCTGATGTCGAGCCCGAAAATGCTCATGCTTGATGAACCGAGCGCAGCTTTGGCCCCGCAGGTTGTGCTCGACATCTTTCGCACCATCCACCGCATCTCCCGCGACGGCATGACGGTGCTGATCGTGGAGCAGAATGTCCGTATGGCCTTGCTGCTGGCTCACTACGGCTACGTCATCAGGGACGGCCTCATCCATATCGAAGGCCCGGCGGAACGGCTGTTGCACGACGACAATGTGAGGCTCTCCTACCTCGGTGGCACGGTCGCAAATCGTGAGGCGCAACTCTAGGCCGGTAGCAAGGAGAGCTGGGCCGAACTGCAAGGATACTATCCGTGGACTACTTTATTGATCTCATCATCATTGGCCTCTCCGTGGGCATGGTCTACGCCCTCGTTGCGCTCGGCATTTCGCTCATTTATTCGGGGCTCGACATCGTGCACTTCGCGCACGGCGAGATTTACATGATCGGCGCTTTCATCGGCCTCGTCCTGTTTCAGAGGCTGGCACTGCCGTACGTGCCGACACTTCTGTTGGCCATCGTCTTGACGGGGCTGCTGGGCATACTGCTCGAACGCCTATTTTACCGCCGGCTGACCCGCGCAGGAGGCGGCTATACGGTTGCTGGCATGGGCATGATCATCGCCGGATTCGGCATGTCGATCGTCTTGCAAAATATCGCCTTCCTGATCTGGGGCGCAAAGCCCTTGCCGTTTCCGGTTCCGTTCGGCAGGCCCCTGGAAATTGGCAATCTGACCTTGCCGATGTCCTATCTGTGGATCGTCGCGGCCGCACTCGTACTGATGTTTGGCCTTAACCTGCTGCTGAAGAAAACAAGGGTCGGCTTGGCGATGCGCGCGGTCGCCTACAACAAGGACATTGCCTATTTGAGTGGTGTGAACGTGCCCATGATGATCTCGCTCATCTTCGGCATTGGCTGCGCGCTCGGCGCGGCGGCGGGCGTGCTGATTGGGCCCATCAACTACGTACAGGTGCTGATGGGCATCGGCGTGCTGATCAAGGCATTTGCAGCGGCGGTCGTCGGTGGGTTCGGCAGCCTGCCCGGTGCGATCCTGGGTGGGCTCCTGGTCGGCGTGGTAGAAAGCCTGGGGGCTGGTTTCGTCTCAGGTACGTACAAGGACGTCTATGCCTTCATACTTCTGATCATCGTCCTGATGCTGAAACCTTCGGGCATTCTCGGCGTGGAAGCAAAGCTGAAGGCATGAGTTGCAGAGACCGCGAAAGCAGCCGATTTTGCCTCCACCGGCGGCTGCGCTGGGCGCGACGGAGAATTGACGCTCGTCAGTGCTCACGGCTGGCAGCGCTTCGCGCAGCCTAGCTGTTTCAGACCACGAGTTTGTAGCCCGTGCCATCAGGTACGACATGACCGGCGGTCGGGCCGGCAAAGTGCGTACCGATCAAGAGTACTGGCTCGCCGGCGAGCGCGCTAAAAATGCGATGGCGCGTGGCCTCGGCTGTTGCGGGGTCGTAATCGGCCGTTGACGACCACTCAGGGTGTGCCATCTGACAGGGGTGATGGGCGAAGTCGCCTGTAATCATGGCGCGCATGCCCTTCGAGTGGATCAGGACACTGGCGTGACCGGGCGTGTGGCCTACACTCGGCATGAGCTGGATCTCGGAGCAAATCCTGTGGTCCCACTCCACCAAATCGGCGAGACCGCGTTCAAACACAGGACGGATGCTGTCCGCAAACACCGGCAGCATGTCGGCTCGCTCGGTCTGCCTGCTCCAGTGCTCGTACTCCACTCGGCCAAACAAATAGCGTGCATTGGGAAAAGTCGGTACCCATTGGCCTTCTACCAGCATCGTATTCCAGCCCACGTGATCGACGTGCAGGTGCGTGCACAGCACGGTGTCGATCGTCTCACGTGGAAACCCTGCGGCAGCCAGATCGTCGAGGAAGCGCCCCTGACGGTCGTTCCAAGTCGGTATTCGCCGCTCCTTCTTGTCATTGCCCAGGCAGGTATCGACGATGATTCGCCGTCCCGGTGCTTCGACGATAAGTGCGTGGATACTCATTTTGAGCCGCCCGCTTTCGTCGGCGAAGTGTGGGATCAGCCAGGCGATAGGAAGGACG
The DNA here is from genome assembly GCA_963775835.1 of uncultured Alphaproteobacteria bacterium. GTDB lineage: Bacteria > Pseudomonadota > Alphaproteobacteria > Rhizobiales > Hyphomicrobiaceae > AWTP1-13. The sequence goes on from CAVZKV010000002.1 coordinate 766,770, forward strand.
GCCTCTCGTGTTGCTTGCGGCAGGATGAAGCGACTGCCACCCGTCGTTTCGAGCTCCACGATCTTGGTAATCGAGACGTCGCCGACTTGCCATTTCATGGTCAGGCCCTCAGGCGCGAGGGCCCGAGCATATCGACCATGCTTGTGCAAAGCGAGCGGCATGAACAACGGGTGCACGATCTGAAACCCGGCACTGCCTGGTGTGGACCTTTGCCGGTGGTCACGGCACAATGGTGGCTTCGCCGTGGAGGATCGCGCAGTGGCAACGGCATTTGAAGAGGTGATGGGCATTCGTGAGGCCTTCAGTGGGCTCGAGCGGCCCCGGGCCGGCGCCGTGACTGTGACGAGTGCCGATCCGGTATTCTCGACACGCTTCAAGATCGCAGAGACGTGTGCCGCCGTGCTCGGTGGTGTCGGGGTGGCGATTTCCGACATCTGGGAGCTGAAGACGGGGCGCCGACAAGCCGTATCGATCGATGCCCGGCATGCAGCGGCCGGGCTCCGCAGCTCCGTCTATCTACAGCGACCCGGACCAGACGGCGCCTTCAAGCCGGTGGTCAACAAACATCACGAGGCGATGATAGCGATCACCCAGCCCTGGCCGACGAAGGACGGACGCTGGGTACTACCACATTTCGGTCTGCCCAATCTGCAAGCACGGATGCTCAAGCTACTCGGCTGTGAACCAAACCCACAGTCCGTCGCCAGCGCGGTGGCGAAGTGGGACGCGCTCGATCTCGAGGCGGCGATCGACGAGGCGCGGGTATGCGGCGGGATGGTTCGGTCGAATGCGGAGTGGCTTCGACACGCTCATGGCCAAGTGTTGGCGGCTAAACCAATTGTCGAGATCTTCAAGATCGGCGATAGCGATCCAGAACCATTACCGCGAGACGGCCGTCCGCTGAGCGGCATTCGTGCGTTGGACCTCACGCGCATCCTAGCGGGACCGATGGCCGCCCGAACGCTCGCCGAGCATGGCGCGGACGTTTTGATGGTGACGGCGGAGCGTTTACCCCAGATTCCCGAGCATGTCCTTGATACGAGCCATGGGAAGCGCAGCTGTTTCCTGGATCTCACACAAGGGGATGATGTGGCCTGCCTGAAGACGCTCATACGGGGAGCGGACGTCTTCTCGCAAGGGTATCGTCCGGGCACCATCAGTAAGCTCGGGTTTGGACCCGAAGAGGTCGCCGCGCTCCGGCCGGGTATCATTTACGTTTCGATCAACTGTTATGGTGCCGATGGTCCATTCAGTCATCGCGCCGGCTGGGAGCAGGTTGCACAGACGATGACTGGCCTCTGTCATGAGGGCCGAACTGCTGCCCGTCCTGATGGCCCAGCTCTTTTGCCCGCGGCCGCCTGTGACTACACCACTGGGTATCTTGCAGCGTATGGCGTGCTTCTAGCGCTCGCCGCGCGCGCGAGAAACGGTGGCAGCTATCACGTTCGCGCGTCACTCTGCCGGTCGGGTATGTTTATCTACCAGCAGGGAAAGGTCGAATTTCCCGGGCTGGGCCTGGACTTGTCGGCGACTGAACTGGAGGCGATCCGCATTGAGAGTCGGCCGAAGAGTGGCCCCCTTCGGCACCTCGGACCGATTATCCGTCTTTCCGAAACTGCGCCCCACTGGACGCGTCCTACGCCGCAATTGGGCGGCGACTTACCGGAATGGTTGGAGCAGAGACCAAAAAGCATCGCGGCTCAGTAATATTTTGGCACGTTCGTCGTTTCAGAGCGAACGCTGCTGGGCGGGATTTCCCGATCCGCAGCAGATCGTCCTTTACGCCTCAGCTTCAGATCGACTTCGAACGCGCTCGCCGACCACTTGCACTGATGCAGCGACCGTCGCACCACAGAGGTGCTATCGGAGGGAACGTGGGGACTTACCCGCGTACAGACGCTGCCGAGATGGCTTGCTCCGATCGCTGGTCACGGGCATGGTCGAGTGTGCCCCAAGCCCCTCGAACGAGAAGGCCTAATCTCTGTGTTTGCTGGTGTGTTTTGAGCTTCGCTAGACGTAGATCGGTGGCACACGCCGCCATCCTCGGAAGCTCACCTGGCTTGGGTGGGATGCCATCCAAAGTGTAATTTTCCGGCTATCCCGTCTGCGCCTTAGGGTTTTGTTGTACCGTCACGTTCACTCGTGAGATCGCGCGCAAGGATATCCCTACTCAATCCGCGATGATTGAGCTCTGCATCCGAAAGCCGAGAAAGATCTTCGTAGCTGGCTGCAGCAGCGTAATTCTCGGCACACCTCTTCAGCCACGTACGGAGCGCACTACACAGCCGCCCAAACCAAGCGGAGCGAGCCGGCACGGTTGCAGGCGACAGCATCTCTTGGCTGGAAACAAAACTTTCATGCATGTTCATGGGCCGCACCCCGAGCGTAAGGATGAAGATCACTTAGGCAGTTGGCGGACGAGGTTCTACTTCGAACCCGCGAAAGGGCTGTGCTCTGGTACACACTTTTCGAACCAACCTGGCCGCAGCGGCGCAGCCCTGGAGGACCAAGAACGTACGCTGGCAAGGTCGGCGAAACCCCGCCCTCGTGAGAAACGTGATGACTATGCCTGCGAGGGGTTCATCAGGTTTGAGGGAAAGATGAAGGTCCATTCTTTGGTGGTCCCGGACACAGCTAGCGCGCCGGCGCCGGTACCGAACTTATAAGGGCCACGGGACCAGCCTCGGCTCAACGTGCGAGCCGATGTCAGCCCATTCGTTAGGGTGCAACGCTGCCCTGGCAAATGACCACGAAGCGTGTCAAGTTTAATGACGAAAACCGCGGCCGAAGGCTACGACGCTTGTGTACTGAGAGCTTTTACTCGTGAGGATCTACGACCCGGCAGATGACAGTCTAATAGGCGAGTTTGGGCTTACGGCCGGCGGCTGGGACAATTGGCGTGCAAAGAGGTGGGAGCGGTGCTCCATGGTGGTGCGAGAGCCGACCCCTGAGCCGACATTTCTTTTTCCGGATACGCTGGGGCAAGAACCTCCGCTGCGCATGGAGTTGTGGGTGAAGGAGTTCGACGAATATTCGCAACAACCGAAGTCGCTCTACGGTTCACCGCGCAATATTATCGAGTACGCCATTGCAGTGAACAACGAGGTGAGCGCGGACATGCAGCGAATGCGCTTGATGACGATCGAGGATCGTTTGCAGGCCGATGAGACCTACGACAAACTCAAGACCGAGCGTGAGCAAATGAGGAAAACCCTTCTCGAGCGGAACGGTTAGGGCCCACACCACACCCCACGGCGTTGGATGACCGCGAGTCCACTTGCCCGCCTACCCGCTTCACCCAAATTCACATAGAGCGCCGATGCTGCCCAACGAACGATTAGTCTACTCGCCCATTTCGCAACGTCCCTCCCCTCGTGCTTCCTGAGCACAAACGCCTGGCCATTTGGGTGATTGTCAATGTCGAGGAATGGGACATTCGTCTGCCAATGCCCCGTACCGTCATCACCCCGCCCGCGGGTGGCTCGCCCCTGCCCGATGTACCCAATTGGGCTTGGCACGAATACGGCAACCGGGTTGGCTTCTGGCGCCTCCTTGAAGTGTTCGACGAGTTCCGCGTCCCAGGAACCCTTGCAGTTAACGGTTGTGCCATTGCTGCCTATGAGGCGATTGCTCGGGCCGCGCGCGATCGCAACTGGGAATTTATGGGTCACGGCTTTACGCAACAGAATATGCAGAAGGTGGAAGACGAGGCCGGCGACATCGCTCGCACCACCGAGGTGATCACCCGATACACGGGCTGTCGCCCGCGCGGCTGGTTGGGACCTGGCCTCACCGAAACCTGGGAAACGCCGGACTTGCTCGTGGAAGCGGGTTACGAGTACGTCTGCGATTGGGTGCTGGACGATCAGCCGGTGTCCTTAAATACCCGTTCGGGGCCTATTCTCAGCGTGCCTTATACGCAGGAATGTAACGACGTGGCGATGATGCTGATCCAGCACCATAAGGCCTCCGAATATGCTGACCGGGCTATCGACCAGTTTGAGCAACTGCGTCAAGACGCCAAAGATTCGCGCGCGTGATGGCGCTGGTCATCCACCCCTACATCATGGGCGCTCCACACCGCCTCAAATATTTTCGCAAGGCGATTGAGCACATTTGCAACTCTGGGGATGCCCTGCTCTGGACTGGTGAACAAGTCGTCGATTGGTTTCGATCCGCCGGCCCCACTGGCGAAGGACAGGCGTGCGTCTAGCCGACGTCGACGAAGGCTCTCTGGTCCAGCTAAAAGCTTGGGGGCTTGGCCACGCCAGCCGGGGTTGAGTGGGGAGATGCGAAAAGGCCCCGACGAGAGCATTGACATCTGCGGGGGATGTCAGTGTGCGTCGAGGCCAAGTCGCTGACGTGCATAGGGTAGGGACGCCAGGCCGAGATGATAAACTCCCCAGTTAGAACGTATAAATACTAAATCTGCATGGCAGATTTGTCCGAACCCTGAGTAGGGGATGGGCGCTGGCCCACCTTTATTGGCGAGAGCAGGCAGTGGCTACTCCCGTGGGCGCTCCCCCCGATTAATTGGGAACCCAAAGGCGTGGCCGGCGCCAGCAGGGCTTCCGTGCGGGCTAAAGCCCACCGCGCGCCGCGCGGCTTCATAAAGGGCAAGTATCACCGCTCCTCCCCCCAAAGGGGGGAGATTTTCGGGTGGTCTTGCGATTCGCACGGGGTTCGTCCGCAACCAACCCGGTGAGGCCAAGCGAGGCAGCGTGAAACCAGGTTCCCCCCGTGTGGTAAGAATTGATTGGTCATGGGAACCCGTGAGATCGCCGGTCACCTCGCTCCCCTCGCGTGCTTCCCGTGGCCTCATGGTCTCCCGACCAACGACGAGATCGCGCTTTTCCCACACACGAGCCCGAAAACGGCCATTTCCTCATTGCAAGGACGCAGCGAACGCCAGACAAGCCCCTAGGGGGACGGCTAACGTCAATCGGAGTTCCCCGCAGGTCGAATTCCGGAACTATCCCTATGCCGGCGCCTCGTGGTTTCAGGTCTAGTCCAGTCAGCGACCTGAACGGTGAGGGGAACGTCGTGTCGCAAGACCCTGTGTACCACCGACTGGAAGAACGCGGGAATCTGCCCCGCCTGTGTCTTTGTATGTTGGGACATCGACAAGCGCCAAACTCGGTACAATTGCCGGATCGGGAGGGCCAACGATGCTTGGAAGTCGCTCGAGACGTCTCGTGATTGGAGCTCTCTTGGTTATCATCCTTGCCGGCTTTTTTTATTGGTTCACTCAGGAACCAACCGTAGGAGCAGATATTCCCTATAATCCTCCCTTTGATCCTAGTAATTTTGTTCCACAGATTACCAATAAGTATTTCACGTTGGAACCGGGTAGGAAATTCACGTACGAGAAGAAGACATCCAAAGGCACAGAGCGAACTGAAGTTGTCACGCTAAAAGAAACGAAGCAAATCATGGGCGTTACGACCACGGTCGTCTCGGATCGGGTCTGGCTCAACGACAAGCTCAAGGAGGATACGCGAGACTGGTACGCCCAGGACCGAGATGGCAACGTCTGGTATTTCGGCGAGGCGGTCGGCAATTACAAAGACGGCAAGCTGGTGGACTACGCCGGTACATGGGAGGCCGGCGTCGACGGTGCCAAGCCGGGGATTGTGATGCCGGCAAGCCCCAAGGTCGGGCTCACGTACCAGCAAGAGCAGGCTAAGGGCAAAGCAGAGGATATGGGCACGATCATTGCCCTTGGCAAACAGGTCAAGGTCCCCTATGGGACGCTCGACGATTGCCTGCAGACAAGGGATTGGAGCCGGATCGAGAAGATGGCCAATGAATACAAATATTACTGTCCGGGGGTTGGTTTTATGGTGCTTGAGGAGTCGGCTTGGCTCCTAGGATCCCGTTTGTGGGACAGCAAAACGGAGCTCATTAGCGTATCTCGGGAATAATGCCAAATTCGGTTGATCGATTTTGGGTAAGTTCGATTCGGAGGCCGGACGAGGCCGCGGACCGATGCGCACCACAACCGACGCTGGCCGGCATGGCGCCCTCAATCGCCTTCAACCAACGGCGCCAAGTCACCTGACGCAGCCGTGGCGCTCGTAGATCAAGGAGCAACGAAGCGACTTGCCGACCGGCTTGTATCCTATCGTCCGCCGATTTGCCCATCCGCGGCTCAAAAATTGAATTGGACCAAGCCGAATATGCCGTGCACGAGTTGTCCCGTGCCGCCGCGGCTCTGGGGATAGTCCCAGTTCGCGGAATACTCCACGGCCACCTTCAATTCAGGCAGCACCCACTCGCCGGCAGTGACGAGGAGTCGGGTTTCTGGAACGAAGCCGACCCGGTTTGGCTCTCCGTTGATCAAAGCGTCCGCTCCCGCCATATCCTGGCTGCCCGAATACGCCACCGAGATGAAGTCGCCCTGGGCGCCAATCTCCCTGACCCACGGGTTCCAATCGAACTGGTAAGCAATGGCCGCCTGCCACGTCATCGGCGTGATGTTTCTCACAATTCCGAGCCCGTCGATAAACGTCGCCTCCTCGATTGCTTTGTTTACCTCGCCGACGAACGCAAACGGGCCGAAACTGGCCTTGAGGGTGGCGGCGATACCGGGAATTGACCCGATCTGGGTGAGGAATGGCAGGTAGGTCTCATGCAAGAAGATGCTTTCAAAAACGTTGGTACTGTAGTCGACATGGAAGTCGAGGGTCCACGGGCAAACGCGCGATGATTGCAACTCTTCATACAATTTTCCGCAATGGCCCCGTGTCCGGTAGCCGACACTGGCGTTGAAATCTTCAATGCGCGTACGCCCAACGCCAAAGTCCTCAGTACCCTTATAGAACATCACTGAGCCATAGATGGGTGGCAGGTCAAGTGGCGGGGTCACCGGCGTCAGCGGCTTCACGCGTTGCGGTAGCGGTACGTAGCCTAGCCGTTGCGCGATATCCTTGACCAAAGGCGCTAAGACCAGCGGGCGAACGGGTGGCTCGACGACAGGAGCTGGCGGCGGCATCGGCGGCGGGGTTGGGAAGGCGAACTCAAAACCGGCGAAGGTCTGGCGATTTTCGAACACGGCGGTCGTCAGGGGCGTACCGATCGACAGCGTATCCAAACGCGCCACACCGGTGGACGAGCCGAAATGCACAACTTCTCGCCCAAATCGCGCAGCGAGCGGGAACTGCATCAAATCGCCGACGCTAATGTGGGCCCGATCCAGCGTGAAGCGGTCAATGGCTGGGGCAGTTCCGAGCGTGGTTGGAAACAGTGGGCCCCCAATTTGGGACTGTGAGGGTGAGCCGCTCTCCCAGGTAATGACCAAAGCGCCCGTCAGCCACTCGCTCGCCTTGATATCGAAATCGAGTTCGACCGTTCCTAAGTCCAAACGGTCCTTGGCAGGCCCGACTTTGCCGAAGGGATGTTGGGCTGTGATTTGCGGGTCAAAATCGCGGGACTGCGAGGCCACAACTTCAATCACCCCGCTAAGCGAAAGGAAGCTATTAATTTTCGGCCCCATCTTTGAGAGACTATCTTGGATGATCTGCCGCGTCGCACTCTCGTGCGCCATCTGAGTGAGGTCGGCCTCCCTAAAGCCCCCATCAAACTCTGCCGACGTCGTCGTGACCCATGAAGTGACGGACGGCGGAGTGTCACGCCTTGATGATTGCGCCGCCGCGACCTGTGGCGTCGCCAGCGGCTCATTTTTAGACGCCGCCTGCTCCCTCGCCGGGGCGGTCCGCCGTGCTGCCGCCGCGCTCTCGAGGGCGTCGAGACGCCGGGACAACTCGCGGTTCTGGTCGCGCAATTCCCGCAGCATGCGCCGGAGACTCTCTACCTCTTCGTTCTCCGCAGCGGCCGCATCAGAAGGCACCAACAACAGCGCGAGGCAAACCAGTACCCGCGCTCGCCGAGCAGGGGAGATCGGTGAACGTTTGGCACCGGCGCGCGACAAGAGGCTCGATCCCACTCGATTGAAGTCATGCGCGGCACCTACTCTCTTAAGCTCGCGCCGCTTCTGCCGACCCAAGCCAAGCCTTTTGAAGCTTGAGGCAAAATGCTAGCCCCCGTACCCATTAATCGCAGGCGCGGCACTTCAAAATCTTCGCCCATCAATAAGCTCGACGAACCGTTCACCGCGAGCGCACTTTAGATCAGCGCTCCCCCAGCGTTCGGTTCGGTTCACTCCGGCATAGACTCGTCACATCGGATTTTGCGGTCGGAGAAATGCGCTGATTCGCTCGTGCGCGACAACTTACGAATTGAACGCGGCTGAGTTTCGGCACCCGCGAGGTATCGATCGGGCAACAGTAGGTCGCGTCTATTTTCTTCCAGCCGGGCGAACTGTTATCCAGGCCTCTCAAGCCCGGACCGCTTCCGCCGGCTCGAGCCGGGCGGCGCGTAGGGCGGGGTAGACCCCCGACAAAAGGCCAATCGTGCCGCCGACGGCGGGTGCGAGCAGCGGAGCAAGCGGGTCGAGCACCGGAGTCCAGACCTGGTAGGCCGAGACACCCACCACGATCAGCACGCCGGCGCTGGCTCCAAGCAGGCCGCCAATGACGCCCATGGAGGCGCTTTCGAGCAGGAATTGTATGGCGATATGGCGGCGGGTGGCGCCGATCGCGCGCCTGAGCCCAATCTCCGCGGTTCGCTCCATCACCCCTACAAGCGTGATATTGGCGATCCCAAGCGCACCCACCGCAAGCGACAGGCCGCCGAGTAGCAGGAACATGACATTGAGGTCGGTTTGCACCTCGTCGCGCACCCGCCGCGGCTCCAGCGGCAGCTGCACGCGGAGCGTGCGCGGCTCGTCCGGACGCAGCGCCATCTGCGCCTGCGACGCGATCAACGAGGCGGCGCCGATCTTCGTCTCCACGACCACCAGTTCGGGTCCCAAGAGATGGAAAAGCTGTCGCGCCGTACCCACGGGAATGATGGCTGAACCGAGCAGTTCAGGCCTCCGCACGACGTCGCGGAGGACGCCGATAACGAGAAAGAGCTGATCGCCTATATAAATCGCGGGCAACCGCTCGACGCCGTCGATCCCCAGGCGGCGTGCGGCATCGGGACCGAGGATCGCGACGCGATCGCCGCGCGTGGAGTGTCCGTCGTCGAGAAACCTTCCGGAGGCAAGCTCGGCGTGCACAGCACGGAACAAGTCTGGCGAAGCAGCACGCACCGAAAGCCTGAACGCCGACTGATTGACGGGGTCCACCAGGGGTGATGCCCTAACCAGGGCGTCCTGGACATTGACCTCGCTCAGCAGCCCCGCCGCCACCACGCCGTTTAGACGAACCAGCCGTTCCGGTGCGTCCCATGGAATTGCACGCGGATCGATCAAGCCGGACACCGTTCCCGGTCGCGGAGAAATGAACAGTTCCGTGGCCGCAAGCTGATCGAATTGACTGATGATGCGGTTTCCCGCGGTTCGCGTGAGACCGACCGTGGCCACGAGCGCCGCCATGCCAATCACGATGCCAAGCACCGTGAGTGCCATGCGGGCCGGGCGGGCGAGCATTCCTGCGATGGCTTCCGATAGCAGGTCGCGCGCTCGCATAGCCGAGCTCGACACGCGCGCCACGGCCGACGCCGACCCTATGCGATCGGCGTGGCACCGTGATGGTGGTTCGCTCTCGGCCGTGAGTTTGCCATCCTTGACGTTCACCCGACGCGAGCCGCGACGCGCCACGTTCTCGTCGTGGGTGACGATCACGATCGTCATCCCCTCGTCATTGAGTTCCCGGAACAAGTCCAGGAGCTGCTCGGAATTGCTGGAATCAAGGTTGCCGGTCGGCTCGTCGCACAGAAGCAAACTGGGTGAACCCATTAGGGCTCTGGCGATCGCCACCCGTTGACGTTCGCCGCCCGACAATTTAATCGGCAGGAATTCTGCGCGATGTGCGAGCCCGACTCGGCGGATCTTGTCCATCGCCCGTTCGCGCCGTCCGCGGATCGTGTGCCGGCGGTACACTTCCGCCAGCATGACATTCTCCAGCACACTCCGATAAGGCAGCAAGTGGAAGGCCTGGAAGACGAAGCCGATCTGGCGGCTGCGCAGTCCGGCGCGCTCGTTCCCGCTCAGCGTTGTAGTATCAACACCGTCAAAAAGATACCGGCCGCTGCTGGGCTGGTCGAGGCAACCAAGGACATTCAGCAGCGTCGATTTTCCCGAGCCGGACGGCCCGGTGATCGACAGCCATTCGCCACGCCACAGCACCAGCTCGATGTCGGTCAAGGCGTGGACAATCGCGTCGGTCCCGAATTGCTTTGACACCTTGCTCAGGTGAATCAGCGGATCGGGGCCGGCGGCGCTTGCTTTTGCGGGCAACTCGACTTGACGACTTCGGCTCACCTCATTTGCCCTCGGCCGGCTTGGCGCCGACCACGACGAATTCACCAGGAGCAAGCCGCCCATCAACGGCGGTTACCTCGACGTAACCTCCTGCTGAAAGTCCCGGCTGGACGTTGACGTAGTCCGTCTTACCGCCGCGACTAACCAGCACGCGCGTGGTTCCGTCTGCGGCCAGCCACAGGGCATTGGTCGGAACCACAATAACCGCGCCCTTCGAAGTTTCGATCGGGATCGTGGCCCGGACGGAAAGCCCAGCCAAACTCCTGGCAGGCGTGTTTTCGAGCCTGATGCCGAGGTAAAAATGGTACCCATCCACGCCGAGCGTACCCGGTGTGGTCGCGACGGTCTCAACCACGCCTGTCGCCTTAACTGCAAGCGCTGCTCGTCGACCGCGACCTTCATGCCGGGCCGCACCAGCGCCGCGGTTTCGATGGGCAATCTCGAGTCGACACTGAGCTGGTTGTCCGTAACGGTCATACCGGCCCGGAGGCATTGGCGCCTACCGCGGCGGTCAGTTCATGAACGCGTACCGGCAGCGCCGGCAGGAAGACGATCTCATCCGCCGGCACCTGAACGCCAAGCCGCTCGCGCGCCGCCGCGTACTCGCGTTCGAGCCGCTCGGCCCGTTCACTTGCGACCTTCAGGTCGAATTCAGCAATCTTTTGTTGTTCTAGCGCGGCCCGCACGCTGCGTTCGCCTTCCAGACGCGCAGCCTTCACGGTGGCCTCGGCCACTTGAATTCGTTGCTCGGTGAGCCCTGCTTCGCGCGCTGCGGTCTGAATGGCCAGCTCCGCCTCCAGCCTCGCCTTTTGGCGCGCCGCACGCGCCGCTTTCAGCCGCGCTTCAACCGTATTGCGGGCAGCCTGGGTCTGCCGCGGATCGAGGACAATCAGGGCACGTTCGTTTATTTGCGCGGCTAGGTCGGCCTCGGCGACGGATGCGGCATGCGCGGCCCGTGCGCGTTCAGCATCAACCGCAAGGGATTGACTGGCCCGCGTGTCCGCATACCGGCGCCGGTCACCGGTTCGGGCGGCGCTATCGAGAGCGGCCTGGCGCGTGTTCTGGTCGGCGAGCGCCCGCGCGGCGGCGACGGCGCGCTCCGCGGTTTCGTGCGCGGCGCTGGCTGCCAGCCGGGCGCGCACGGCATCGGACAAATCCTTTTCGAGCGCGAGGAGGGCAGCGCTCTGTTCGCGTGTGGGTCCGAACGGCTCCCGCCCGGAACTTTTATACCAGCGCTCGACCGCAGCCGACGTCTTCTGATCATAACTGCCGTCAACAGGCCCTGGATCGAACCCCAAGCGGGCCAGAGCTTCCTCGAGTTGACGCACGTCGCCGCCGCTGACGGTGGGTGCCATGTCGCGAAATGTCGGGGTCTCGCCGCGCAGGATGAAGACCGGACGGCCCGAAGCCGTCAGAATCACCTCGCCTTCCTTAAAACTGGTATTTGGCCGCGGCAGCGCGGCGATCAGCCCGACGCTGCCCTTGACCGTGGAGGGCACGATGGAAATCGGTTGCGGCAGCCCGAAGCGGACTGTACCGCGGGTCACGACTTCGGAACTCAACACGCGCGCCTCCACCGGGACCAGGATCGGAGACGGCTCCGGCGGGGCAGTGCGCGCAGCCATCTCCGCTGGCGACTGGATCCGGGAGCCCGCGTACCAGGCGCCCAGCGCCACACCACCAACGACACCCAAGACCGTCCAGAGAATGACTGCTCGCTTGGTGACCATGAATAGATCACTTCAGCTGATTTGCCGGATATGGTCCATCGGCCGACAAATCATTCATTCCACTTTCCGAGAAAAAAGCTCCTTTTGGATGCGTTCCTCAACCGGAGCAAGAACCTCCTCTTGCATCTTGAAACTCTTGGCCGCCACAGCGCGCTCGAAATCCTGCAGTTTGCGCAACGCGTTCTTCTGATCGGCCGACATTTTGTTAACCAATAGCTGCGATTTTCGGTAATGGCGTTGAGACGGTTGCGCAAGTCGCGTTCGATTTCATCGGGGTGATTGTACATGTCGAAGCCGCCTTTCGCATCTCGCGCCCCCAGTGGGCTAGAGCAGCCTTCATGCGCGGGGTCCTTGTTGATGAGGGCGTCCTGCGGATTGTAATGGGTCGGCTTGAGCTGATCCGCCTTGAACACTTGCGCGACGGCGGTTCGCGTGCACCCCCCCGCGCGGGAGAGATCTTCGATTTCCAAGGCGACGGCGAAGGTCGCATTCACGTCCTCACCAAGCAAGGCGTGATTGTAGGCGACCTGATCGGCGGAAGAGAGGGCGCGGAAGATTTCAACATTGCGCTCGCCGAGGCCAACCCGGGCAGGGTTGTAGCCGGAGCTTAACTGAGGTGGCAAACCCGTGTAAAAGGTCGACACCCCAAAACCATGACGACGGATGAATCTCTCCTCGCTGAGACCTGGGAGGTGTTTATCCGCCGACATGCCGGCGCGTACCGTGTTGTAGTCCGCCGCGACGTACTCGAAGCCTTGATCGCGCATGCAGCGCGCGATCAGTGCTTCGGTGTTCTCGATCGCCTGAACCAGCTCACGGGGCGAGAGGCCAAACTCCTCCGTGCCAAGCCCTGGTGGTGCCTTCGACTGGGCGGTTGCCACGGCTGGCGTGAGAAGGATGGCGAACAGGCCCGCATAGATCCTCTCCTTCATGGTGGCATCCTTTCGACCTGCCGATCGGGGATATCACTCCGTGCCAACGATCCGTCCCGTCTTGATGTCCACGAGAACGTCTTTCTCACCCTCATCCGGCGTCTGGATTTCGACGACGTAGACCTCCTTGCCGCGCTTTCGCTCGATCGTCACGTCGGTGACATTGCCCGGCATTTTCTCAGAGCGTGATCTTGCTTGCCTGTTCTGGCGAGATCTTCGCCCCCGTCTTCCGCTGCGGCTCCCGCGTCGGCCATGGCTGGCACGAGGAGGATGGCGAGGAGGCCTGCATAAAGCGCTCTCTTCATGGCTGTCGCCTTTCCAATTGAGGGAACCGCGTCGAGTTCCCATTGCTCGGTACCGAGGATCACCAACCAATGAACTCTACGGCGTAGCGCATTGTATTTTCTATTGACGTTCCGCCGCCCGCATGAACTCGGCTGGCGGCGTGCGGCCGTAAACGTAGGCGCGTTTATACAGCTCGAGCGCCCGCGAAGGCCTTCGCCAGGGCCTCCGGGCCCAGTTGCACGACCTCGGCAAGCTCAAGGGTCTCTTTCAATTTCTCTGCCTTACCCCTCCAGCCGTACTTGAACAAGGCCTACGCCGGGCGCGTAGTACTTGAGTTGCTCGGCGTTCGG
>CAVZKV010000003.1:0-117153 GCA_963775835.1 uncultured Alphaproteobacteria bacterium
CCGACGTGATGCCAGCCGCGTTTCTGAACCTCGGCCGCCGGCATCATGGACGATGCCATGAGCGCGCCCGAAATGCCGATGTTGTAGAACGTGTAGTCGCTCGACCGGTTCGGCCGTTTCGCCTTTGGCGTCTGGCCCGTGACGCGCTCCACCAATGCCGCCACGGTTGCAACCGTCTCCGGCATCATGGTCAAGGCGGAATACTCCGTTGCCAACCGGCACCCTGGGCTGTCGCAGTTCATGTGCAAGACGCACTGCTTGGCGAAATCCGCGGCGTGTGCATCGAGATACCAGGCACTGCCACCATAGCGTCCCGTCGAGTGCCCCGGCCACCAGGCAAGCCGAACCGAGCGCCGCAAGTTGCGACGCATCTGCCAGAGCACGCGCGCGACCTCGAGCATGCAGGCGTTGCCCGTGCCGTTATCGCCCACGCCGACCTGCCAGCTGTCATAGTGCCCGTGCAGAAAAACAAAACGGTCCGGCTCCGTCGCGCCATCGATGTGGACCACCGGCAGCTTTTGTGGGAACCACCCCTGCTCGAGCTCGGTGCGAATCGTCGCCGCCGCGCCGCTCTTGGCGGCGGCGAGGATGACAGCACCATCGCCGCGATTGACCCCGGCCGACGGGATCTTCGGCAGCCGCGACATGTCGTCAACGCCGGGCGTGCCCCAGATCGTCGAGGCGGTCGACCAGTGGATGCGCTCGCCGGGGTTGACGGCGATGATGCCCAGGGCGCCCATCTCCTCGATCTCGGACGTGAGCATCGGCAGCGAGATGCCCTCGGTGACGACGATCTTGCCGCGATAGCGGTCCGGATCGAGCCGCTGATGGCGGGCAAACTCGCGCCTGGTCGGCGCCATGTATTCCATGGGCGCGGTCAAGCCCCTGGAAACGATGGCCGAGAAGGCCGGAGGCTTGGCGTTGAAGCGCGTGCCGGCGACCTCCACGCTCGCCGGTCCAGGCAGGCTCAAGAACAGTGTCGGTTCGTGGATCGTGACTGGGACGCCGGCCGACCTCAGCCGCTCGGCGATGATCTCGGCGCCGCGGTTGGCATCAGCCGGTTGCTCGCGGGGCTGGACGGAAAACCGCTCGACGAGGTCCCAGGCAAAGCCGACATCGATGCGGTCGTGAAAGCTCTTGTGCAACATGGGTGCAGCCTCCCGAGGTGCGAGCGGTCAACGATCCTGGCAGTGAACCACAGTTGGCACCGCGCTCCAATACGAGGCTGGCATGCATCGTCGCGCCGTGACCTGGCGGCCAAGGCGAGCTAAGGTCGTCGCCTGAAGGGCTGTCGCGGCACCGCGACGAGGAGACAACGGGCATGCAGAAGAAGCTCGTCACCGACCCGATCATCGACGCCATTTCCGTCGACGCCGCTTGGACGCTGGTCGAGACGTTCTCGACAATGCCGCGCTGGCAGCCAAAGGACGTGAACAAGAGCGCCGACGTCATCGTCAGGAAGCTGAGGGACGAGGGCGTGCCGGTGACCGTGCATAAACCGGCGGTGTATCTCAGCATTCCCTTCGGGGCGGAGGTGCGGGCTTCCGGCCGGGTGATGAAGGCCAAGCCGCCCGCTTACAGCCGGGATTGCCGCAACGGCATCGAAGGCGAGCTCGTCTACGTGCCGGCATCCTACTCGAGATCGGTCGGCACGTTGTTCGCCACGACTGAGGATGCGACGCTGTCCACACCCGAGCGTCTTCGGGGCAAGATCGTCATCTCCGAGGGTTTTGCGTTTCCGGCGAAGATACTGGAGTTCGAGCAGAAGGGTGCCATCGGGGCGATCGCCGTCAATCCCGGGGCAGACGTGCACTGGGGAATCTGTACGTCGATCTGGGGAACGCCCGATCTCGACGGTCTGGCTCGAAAGCCGGGAATCCCGGTCGCGGCCGTCAACAACCCCGGCGGCCGCCAGCTGATCGCGCTGGCGAAGACAGGAGCGCGCGCCACCGTCGTGACGACCATGGAGGAGGGCTGGTACCCGCAAAAAGTGCCGATCGTGGAGATCAGGGGCCAGCAGGAGCCTGAGAAATTCGTGCTCGTGCATGGCCACTACGACAGCTGGGACGTCGGTGTCGGGGACAATGCGACGGGCGACGCCACTCTGCTCGAGCTGGCGCGTGTGCTCTGGAAACATCGCAAGTCGCTCAGGCGCTCAGTTCGGGTCGCCTGGTGGCCAGGCCACTCCACCGGACGCTACGCCGGCTCGACATGGTATGCCGACGCATTCGCCATAGATCTCGATGAGAATTGCGTCGCACAAGTCAACTGCGACAGTCCGGGCTGTCGCTGGGCGACAGTCTTCAAGGACGTGTCATGGATGCCGGAGACCGAGGCTTACGTGAAAGCCGCAATCAAAGCCGTCACCGGGCTCGACAGCCACGGCGAGAGACCACATCGGGCCGGCGACTATGCCTTCAACAATATCGGCATATCGAGCTTCTTCATGCTGTCCTCGACGATGCCGGACGCGCTCAGGGCCGAGAAGGGCTACTACACCGTCGGCGGCTGTGGCGGCAACATCGCCTGGCACACCGAGCACGATCTCATGGACATCGCGGACAAGGATCTGCTCTTGCGCGACATCAAAGTGTACGCGCAGGCGGTGCTCGGCGTCGCCAATGCGGAGATCCTGCCGTTCGACTGGACGGCGGCGACAAGAGAGTTCGCCCAGACGGTCGAGAGCTACCAGAAGGTCGCCGGCAGCGCGTTCGATCTCGGGCCGGCGAAGCAAGCGATCCGCGATCTCGACCGGGCGCTGCGCAACTTCCGCCGTGCCGTCCAGGGGGGCTCGGTCGCCGCAGAGCGGGCCAATGCGGTCATCATGGGGCTCGCGCGCATCCTGGTGCCGATCAACTTCGCCCGAGAGCCCCGTTTCAGGCATGACCCGGCCGTGCCGGTCCCGCCGCTGCCCGCGCTGAGCGCGGCGAATGAAATCCGGACCATGGCCAAGGACCGGAGAGGTTTCGCCGAGACACAATTGACGCGTGGCCAGAACCAAGTCGTGGCCGCCATGCGATCCGCCATCAAGCTGATCGCAAGCGCAACATAGGCCGGGGCGCCAGGGGGATAGAGTGGGCAAACCTCAATTCGACACGGCTGACATGCTGGCCGAGATCCGCGGCTGGGTCGAGATCGAGAGCCCGACCACGGTTCCCGAGGCCGTCAACCGCATGGTCGATCATGTCGAGCGCGCCTACCAGAACACCGGCGCCAGGCTCGAGCGCATACCCGGCTGCAATGGGTTCGGCGATCACCTGATCGCACGCTCGAGCTGGGGAACGGCCAACCGCGGAATTCTCGTGCTGTCGCACCTCGACACCGTGCATCCCATCGGCTTCATCGAACGCCTGCCCTTCAAGGTCGAGGGCGACATCGCGTATGGCCCCGGCATCTACGACATGAAGGGCGGCGCATTCCTCGCCTTTCACGCTTTTCGCGAGATGGCGCGGCTGGGCACGGGCGGAGCCCTGCCCGTCACGCAGCTGTTCGTGTCCGAAGAGGAGGTTGGCAGCCCCACCTCGCGCGAGATCATCGAGCGCGAGGCGCGCAACGCCAAGTACGTGCTGGTGACGGAGCCGGCACGGGAAGGCGGCAGGATCGTCACCGCGCGCAAGGGTACCGCGCGCTTCGAGGTGCGCGTCAAGGGCCAGGCCGCGCACTCCGGCTCTCGCCATCAGGACGGCCGCAGCGCGCTACGCGAGCTGGCGCGCCAGATACTCGTGATCGAAGGCTTCACCGACTATGCGCGGGGTGTCACGACCAATGTCGGTGTCGTCACCGGCGGCACGCGCGCCAACGTCGTGCCGGAGGAAGCCTTCGCCGAGGTCGATATGCGCGTTACCTCGCCCGCTCAGGCCGAGGAGATGGTGGCGCGCATGCTGAGTTTGACTGCGCACGAGGAAGGGGTTGCCGTCACGGTGACAGGCGGCATGAACCGGCCCCCCTATGAGAAGGACGGGCGCATCGCCGAGCTCTTCGATCATGCGCGGGCCCTCGCGTCTGAGATCGGCTATCCGCTCGAGGATCTCAAGACCGGGGGCGGCTCCGACGGCAATTTCACTGCGGCCATCGCACCGACCCTCGATGGCCTGGGCGTCGATGGCAAAGGCGGGCACACGCCCTACGAGCAGATCAACATCTCATCCATCGCGCCACGCTCCGAGCTCTTCTATCGGCTGTTCGAGACTTTGAAATAGGCAATTTGCGGCCGCGATAGGCGCCGGCTGGCAATTGCGACAAGGCTGGAGATCGGCGAGACTATGGAGCGCCTCTTCCTGTGGGGCGCCATCGGGCGGCAGACTCCGGCTGGGAACACCCTCGAAGTCTGTGAGCATTGGTCTCGGCTGTGGGCCGAACAATCGGGAGAACGGCAGATGAACGCGTCCGTCAAGTGGTGCGCACCACGAACCCCCGGCATCCGTAGGCCGACGGCCGGCGTCATCAAGGGCCTGGCCTTCGTCATGGCACTGACAACGCTCGGCACCATCGCCGAGGCGCAAGGCGACCGGGTGCGCAAGCTGGTGCTCATATCGGGGGCGCAGGCAGCCGATCCGCAGGAGTTCCAGGCCGCGCAGCTCATCGCGCAGGAGTGGCGCAAGCTGGGCCTGGAGGTGGAAGTGCGCGGCCTGCCGCGGCCGCAGGTCTCCGATATCGTCTGGTACAATCGCGACAAATGGGATGTCACCATGTGGCGCATGGTCGGACGCCCCGAGCGCTCCGACCCCGACGAGCTCGTCTACAATCTGTTCCACTCCACGACCCGCGAGAAGGGGTTCAACTTCGTCGGCTACGTCAATCCCCAATATGACCAGATTGCGGAAGCACAGCGCTCGGAGATCGATCAGGCCAGGCGCAAGGCGCTCGTGCATTCGGCCCAGGACATAATTATGGCCGATGTGCCCTACCTGTTCCTCGTCTACCCAAAGAACGTCGTGGCCTTCAATTCCAGCGTCTGGAAGAAGGATTCGATCGTGGATCAATCCGGCATCGGCGTCAGGAATTTCTGGACCTTTATCGGCGCCACGCCGGCCGGGGGTCAAAAGGACATGGTGCTGAACGCCGCCGAGGCCATGAATGCGATCAATCCGCTCTATATTTCGGGAGCCATCGACAGCTGGGTGACCGATCTCGTTTGGGACCGTCTCATGCGGGTGGGCCCCGATGGGCTGCCGAAACCCTGGGCCGCCGAGAGCGTGACCCAACTCGACGGCATGACCGTCGAGGCAAGGTTGCGCGCGGGCATGATGTGGCACGACGGCAAGCCGCTCACCACCGACGATGTGATTTTCTCGTTCGAGGCACCTTCCGGCGACAAATCGCCGATGTACAAGCCGTTCGTCGCCAACATTGCCGGCATGCAGAAAGTCGATGATCACACCATCCGCTTCAAGCTGAAGACGCCCAACGCCTCGTTCTTCACATCGACACTGGCCAAGGTCAATCTCATTCCCAAGCACGTCTGGGAGCCAATTCTTGCCGGGCCGCAGCTGCAAGGCAAGACGGCCGAGAGCTATCAGGAGCAGCCGCCGATCGGCTCAGGCCCCTTCAAGGTGGTGCGCTTCAAGCTCCAGGAGGAGATCCTGCTTGAGCGCAATGCTGCTCACTGGTCGGCCCCGAAGATGGATCGCTGGATCCTGCGCATCGTCACCAACACGGAAGCGGCGGTCGGCATGCTGAAGCGCGGCGAAGTGAACTTCCTGTCCGACTACCGTGGTGATCCGAAGATTCTCGAGGACATGGCCAAGACCGACAAGGCGATCGAGATCGCAGCCACGGTCGACATGGGTTTCCGCTTCGTAGCCCCGAACCTGCGGCGTCCTCCGTTCGACGACGTCAACTTCCGCAAGGCCCTAATGCTGGCGATCAACCGCAACCTGATGGCGCAGGCTGCCTGGAACGGCTTTGCCGTGCCCGCCAATAGCCACGTCTCCGCGGCGCTGCCCTTCTGGCACAAGGGCGAGCAGTTCAAGCCCAGTATCGAAGAGGCCAAGAAAATCCTCGACAAGGCCGGCTACAAGCTGGTCGGCGGCAAGCTGCACTATCCCGATGGCAAGCGGGAGACACTGACCTCGCTGAACTGAGCCAGCAATGGCCGAGAACGAGGTGTGCTCTTGCGCGGAGCGTGCATAGCATGCGGTTGGTCCTCACCCGGTTCGCACAGATGCTGTTCGTGCTCTGGGTAGTTGCCACGCTGCTCTTCTTCATGTTCCGCCTGATGCCCGGCGATCCGACCGTCGCCTACATCGACAGCACGTTCACGGAAGAGCAAATCCAGCAACTCAGGAGAACATTCGGGCTCGACCGTCCGCTCCACGAACAGTATGTGATCTACCTGCGGAACCTGGCCGTTGGCGAGTTCGGGGACAGCTTTCACCACCGCAGCCCGGTACTGGAGGTGCTGGTCGGCGTGCTCCCGAACACCATCATCCTGACGCTCTCAGGTCTGCTCGTCGCCTACGCCTTCGGCACGCTGGTCGGCGCGTGGCTTGCCTGGAAGCGCGGCACCTGGGTGGAGGCCGTCACCATCCCGACGGTGCTCATGCTGCGGGCGGCGCCGGAGTTCTGGCTCGGCATGGTGCTTCTCTCGGTGTTCGGTTTCCAGCTCGGCTGGTTCCCGTCGGGCGGCGCCAACAGCCCGGGAGCGATCTTTCCGAGCGAATGGTCACGGATCGCGTCCAGCGATTTCATCTGGCATCTCGTGTTGCCGTCGGCGACGCTGGCGCTCTACCTGCAAGGGCTGCCGCTGCTGCTTATGCGCTCCAACATGCTCGATGTCATGGGCGAGGACTTCATCACCATGGCGCGCATGAAGGGGCTGTCGAGCTGGTCGATCATCATGCGGCACGGGGCACGCAACGCCTTGCTGCCCGTGGCAACGGCCTTCGCGCTCGGGTTCGGCGCCTCGATCGGCGGCAACGTCGTGGTCGAGACCGTCTTCAGCTGGCCGGGCCTCGGCAAGCTTCTGGTCAACTCGGTCGCCGCGAGCGACTATCCCGTGGCGCAGGGGGCCTTCTTCCTGATCACCGTCGTGCTCGTGACCATGAACTTCGTCGCCGATCTCCTCTATTCGGTGCTCGACCCGAGAGTCTCGCATGGACGACGCAACTGATGTCCCCCTTGCAGCGACGCAGGCGCGCTCCCGGCTCGATGGGGCGATCCGGCTGCTGGCGGCACCTCTGCACGAACCCTTCGCAGCTGTCGGCACGCTGATCTATGCCGCGTTTGTGCTGATCGCCCTCCTAGCCGACGTGATTGCGCCGCATGATCCACTGGAAATCCTGTTCAGGCCGGACGGCACCCTGGCGCGCAGCGAGCCTGCGGGCTGGGAGCATCCTCTCGGCACGACGAACCTCGGGCGCGACATCTTCTCCCAGCTCATCGTCGGGACCCGCGCCGCGCTGGTGGTCGGCCTGACGGCGGCCGTCGTCGTCGCCCTGGTCGGCACGGTGGTGGGCCTGGTATCCGGCTACTTCGGCGGCTGGATCGATGCCGTGCTGATGCGCCTCGCCGACGTGGCTCTCGGCATTCCGTTCCTCCCCTTCGTCATCCTTATCGCAGGCCTGCTCGGGCCGCGCACGAGCAACGTGATTCTCGGCATCGCGCTGCTGCTTTGGCCCAATACCGCTCGCGTCATCCGCAGCCAGGTGCTGACCGTGCGCGAGCGTGCGTTCGTTGAGGCGGCACGCGTGACCGGCGCCTCCAACGGGCGCATCATGTTCGTACACGTGGCGCCGAACATTCTGCCGCTCTCGTTCTTGTACGGCTCGATTGCAGTGGGCTGGGCGATCCTGACCGAGGCGTCCATCGCCTTCCTCGGCTTCGGTCCCTCGGACCGCGTCTCGTGGGGCTATATGCTGCAGGACGCCTATGCGAGCCAAGCCCTCTCGCGCGGCGACTACAACTGGTTCGTGCCGCCGGGCGTGTGCATAGTGCTGGTCGTCGTCGCCGGCTTCTTCATCAGCCGAGGTTATGAGGAAATGCTCTTCCCCAAGCTCAAGGATTAACGCGTGGCGATCCTGGCGCTCGAGGATCTGCATGTCGAGTACGATGCCGGTGCCAATAGAGTGCGCGCCGTCGATCGTGGCACTTTTCTCGTGCCTCGCGGCAAGATGGTTGGGCTCGTTGGCGAGTTGGGATGCGGCAAGACCACGCTGGTGCGCGCCGTCACCGGCGTCATGGCGCGCAACGCCCGCATCACGCATGGCCATATCAGGTTCGAGGGACGCGACCTCGTCGCGGTTGGCCCAGCCGAACGCCGCGCGGTGCTCTGGCGCGAGATCGCCTTCATCCCCCAGAGTGCGATGAATGCTCTCGATCCGGTCTATCGCGTGTCGAGCCAGATGCGCGAGGTGCTGGTGGAGCGCGGAGGCTACAGACCAGCCGATACAGCACCGAGGATCGACGAGCTGTTCCGTATGGTCGGGCTCGACCCCCGACGCCAGCGCGATTTCCCACACCAGTTCTCCGGCGGCATGCGCCAGCGTGTCGGTATTGCCCTGGCGCTCGCACTGCAGCCGAAACTGCTGATCGCGGACGAGCCCGTCACCGCCCTCGATGTCATCGTGCAGCGGCAGGTGCTGGACACACTCGTCGACCTGCAGAGGCGCTTCGCCCTGTCCTTCATACTGGTGACGCACGACATCAGCGTGGTTGCCTATGTCTGTGATCGCATCGTCGTCATGTATGCGGGCCAAGTCGTCGAGGCGGGTAGCGCTGCAGAGGTGCTCGAGCGGCCGTTCCACCCCTATACGATGGGCCTTACCAATGCGTTCCCCGATCTCGCCCGCCCCAGCGATCAGCTGATGCCGATCCCCGGATCGCCACCCGATCTGAGCCAGGCGCAGACCGGATGCCGGTTCGCACCACGCTGCCCGTTTGCCATCGCGCGCTGCCGCAATGAGGACCCGCCGCTGATCGATGTTGCCGAAGACCATCTGGCGTCCTGCTGGCGCGCGAGCGATGCGCAGGAGCTCAGGTCCTATGCAAGGGAGGCCAGGACGTGGTCGCCTTCATCACTGTGAACGGCTTGGTCAAGCACTTTGCGGTGCGCCGATCGCTCGGCGAGATGCTGACGGGCAAGCGACCAGTCGTGCATGCAGTGGATGGCGTCGACTTCACGCTCGACGAGAATGAAAGCGTCGGGCTCCTTGGCGAGTTCGGGGTGCGGCAAGACGACGACCGGTCGCCTGCTGCTCAAGCTCGAGACACCGACCGCCGGCACCATCTCCATCGGGGGCCAGGATCTGGCCACCCTTTCGGGCGACGCCCTTAGGGCTTTCCGCCGCACCGCGCAGCTCGTCTTTCAGAATCCGTTCGATGCACTGAATCCGCGCTTCAGCATCGCGCGTGTCCTGAGGGAGCCGCTCATCAATGCCGGCGTCCCAAGAGCCGAGCATCCCGACCGCATAGCACTTGTACTCGATCGCGTGCGCATGCGCGGTATTGGCGATCTACTAGAAAAATTTCCGCACCAACTCTCGGGTGGCCAGCTTCAACGTATCGTGCTGGCTCGCGCGCTCATCCTCGGACCGCGCTTCATTGTCGCCGATGAGCCGGTGTCGATGCTCGATGTCAGCGTGCGCGCCGGTATCCTGAACCTCATGCGCGAGATCCAGGCAGCTCTCGGACTCACGGCCATCTACATCTCCCACGACCTGACCTTGGTGCGCTACGTTGCGCGGCGGACCATGGTCATGTACCTTGCAACGCTCGTCGAGGATGGCCCGACTGACCGCGTCGTCCAGGCACCTCAGCATCCCTACACGAAGGCGTTGGTGGCGGCCGTGCCGATTCCGAGAGTGAACCAAGCGCGCGGGCCGTTGCCAATCAAGGGTAATGTTCCTGATGCCCACAATCCGCCACCAGGCTGTCGTTTTCACGACCGCTGTCCGATTGCCGTACAACGCTGCCGATATGAGATTCCGCTCCTACGCGAGGTCGCTCCTGGCCATCGTGCTGCCTGCCATCTGGTCTGACTGAAGTGACCTCACGTCGCGGCGAAGCAGCGAGCCCGGTCCAATCTCCTCAATGCTCGAACGGCGGGTTCCGGTGTTAGTGCGATGACGTACGGTCAGGCCCATCGTAGGTGCCGATAGGAAATTGGACTGTCACGCCAGAGACTTTTGCAACCATTATACGCGCGCGTGCCCATACTGATGGCCGGACGACGAGGAGGAGATGCAGCGCCCCCAGGATTCTCCCGACACACGTCGTCAAACAGCGGACACCAGTTGTCTCAAGGGTCACAGCCCTCCGGAGTAGCCCCGGGTCGCCAAATCGCACCGTGAGTCGGCGCTTTTTCCCACCGACGCAGCTTCTAATGGCACCACAGGGTGCCAGCTGGCCGCTATCCGCCAATCGCTGCTGGTTGTCCCAGAAGTTCCCTAGCTAACAGCGCGAAGGGCCGAGCTCCCCGGCGGCTCGAGGCGGGAGCGGAAGATGACCAAGAAGCTGGCCTCGGTTTTTGAGCGGACAGGCCGTCTCGCCGCAGCCCTAACTGTGTGCCTGAGCCTCGCCCATGCGCTCAATTTGCAACCGGCTGGCTCAGCCCGCGCGCCGCGCCCCGAGACCTCGGCACACGTGGCCAACGAAGCTGCTCAGGTCACCAGCACCGGTCAAAAGCGCACGCTGAGGCCATAACCGCCGGCATGCGCCGTCCAACACAAGGCGCCGACAGGGACATGCAGCTGGCAGCGTTCAACCCAGCGGCGATCGCCATCACGGGGGGCCCGCTGCGGGAGGTGGTGATCGATGTCATCGTCGCCTACACCAAGGCGGCGGCCGCAAGCTATCGGGATATCGTCGCTGAGGTTATCGAGCCCGCCATTGAAGAAAGGCTTCATCCTCATCGGCGCCAACCCGGGTGGCCTGCCCACAGCCGTCGGCATCATCGACGATGAGAACGGCGACATCGGCCTGGTAGTGGTCGCGCAGGTCGTGAATTTCATCCATGTAAACATCGGCCTTGTCGGCAAAGCGCCACAGATGCACAAATTGATCACCCAACTCGACATAGTCGGTCTGATAGGCATGGATCAGGCGCAATTGATGTGGCCAATCCCGCTCATGCGGAAGCACTCGTTGCCTCCTGCCGTCGTGCACCATGCCTGCGCAAAGGCCAACTTTTCCCTCGTGCATGAAATCGGGCATCTGATCGGTGCCAGTCACGAGCGTGGCTATGTCCATGGCAACGAGTGGCCCCGCTTGCCGGTGTGGTCCAACCCAGACGTTTTGATCGGTGGCGCCCCTGCCGGTTCTGTCGGCCACGACAACGCCCGCGTGATCGCCGACAACGTGCTGCGCGTCGCGGCCTTTCGTTAGTGCGCGCACGCGTTCGATCGCTGATTTGGTAGAAGCATGGGCCTAAGGTCCGCTTCCAGAGCAGTTCTGCCGTTCTCCAAGCATCCGACGGACAAAAAGTGCCAGAAGCTGAACAGGCGTAACACGGACTGTCAGATGATCGGTGTTTTTTGCGGCTCTCGTGATTGCGCGTCCGGCGTCAGCAAACGACCGTCGAGCACCTGTGGACTGTGCCCACACCAAGATGCGCCAACCCAATAATATCGCAAACAATCTCTCGTATGGAGCAACTAACTCGCGACTTCGCGCACGGGATCAGCCATAAATTCACCCGCTCGCTGGGAACTCTGCTGACTTTGAAAATGCAGGACAGGGGCGTGTGTGCGCCTCGATAGCCGTTGTTGGTTCGGCCGGGCCATACAGCGTAAAATTGGTTGAACAGCAAAAAAAACGGGAGGAAGAGCAATGCCGCGAGAACAAGCGCGTAGGATCGCTGCACGCATCACCGTTGCATTGCTCGCGCTAGCCGCGACCGGGGCACAGGCGCAAGCTCCGTCTGGCGAGCCGATCAAGATCGGCTACGGTATCTCGCAGACTGGGGGGCTGGCTCCCAACGGCAAGTCCGCGCTGCTCGCTCAGCAGATCTGGCAAAGCGATATCAATGCCAAAGGCGGACTGCTCGGCCGCCCTGTCAAGCTCGTCTACTACGATGATCAGACCAATCCTTCGGCAGTGCCCGCTCTCTACCAGAAGCTGCTCGATGTCGACAAAGTCGACATCGTCATCGGCGGCTACGGTACCAACCTGCTCGCCCCGGCGATGCCGGTAGTGATTCAGAAAAAGAAAATGCTGATTGGGTTGTTCGGGATGGCGGTCAACGCCGAGTTCAACTATTCGAAGTACTTCTCCATGATCCCGTTGGGTCCCAACCCAAAATCTGCCGCAAGCAAGGGTTTCTTCGAAGCTGCCCTCGCGCAGAACCCGAAGCCGCAGACCGTCGCAATCGTGGCGGCCGATGGGGAGTTTTCGATCAACGCCTCCGACGGCGCGCGCGAGACCGTCCAAGCGGCCGGCCTCAAAATCGTCTACGACAAACGATATCCGCCGACGACCACTGACTTCGCGCCAATTGTGCGAGCCATCCAGGCGACCAATCCGGATATCGTTGCCATCTTTTCATACCCGCCGGACTCGGTTGGCATGGTTCGCGCCGTCAACGAGATTGGCTACAAGCCCAAGATGATTGGCGGCGGCATGGTCGGGTTGCAGGCGACTGCGATCAAGACGCAGCTTGGCCCGCTGCTCAACGGCTTCGTCAACTACGATTTCTGGCTGCCGATCGAGAAGATGAATTTTCCGGGCGTGGCGGAGTTCATGGCCAGGTATCAGGCCCGGGCGGGGGCGGAAGGCGTCGATGTCCTCGGCTACTACATCGCGCCCTGGGGTTACGCGCAGCTGCAGGTTCTGCAGCAGGCGATCGAGGCCACAAAAAGCCTCGATGATGACAAGCTCGCCGATTACATGCGCACGTCTACATTCAAGACCCTGGTTGGCGATGTGACGTTTGGGACCCAGGGCGAATGGGCCTTCCCGCGCGTGCTTATGGTGCAGTTCCAACACATCACGGGCAACGATGTCAGGCAGTTTAGAGACATCGCGACCCAAGTCGTGATATGGCCCGCGCAGTACAAGTCGGGCGAGATGATCTATCCGTACGAGAAGGCGAAGTAGGCAGCAACATCTCTGCGGCTCGACCCCACAATTGCCACTGACGCCGGTCTTGCAGGACCTGCGCTGCACGGTCCGCCGCCGTCATCGGCAAGTTCGTTCCCATGGTGTTGCTCCTGGATGCGCTGCAGCAGGAGGTGCACCGCCGTAATGCGGCGTTGGCCGAACCTGTCTTGCTCGCTGGTTCCCTACATAAACGAAATGGGGCGGCCCGAAGGCCGCCCCTTAACTCGTAGAGGCGGCCCCGACCGTGCGCCAGGTCGACGCGGAAAACGTGCCACAGGCGGACATGGCGGCCACGCGCACGAAGCTGCAACGAGACCTTATTTTCCCTTAAATCGGACAACGCCGGGGGCTCGCTCAATGAGTTGCGTCGCAACTTCCAGCAGCTGCGCCTGGCTGAAGGGCTTGGCGAGCAGAGCCACCGTACCGAATGTTCGCGGCAGGCTTTCGCGTCCGTAACCGCTCACAAACGCAAATGGGACCTTGCGGCGCGTCAACGTGGCCGCAATCTCGTCGACCGGTCGACCATGCAGATTGCCGTCAAGCAAGGCTGCATCCAGCGGCTGGCTTTCAATGATGTCCAGCGCCTGGCTGGCTGAGCCGGTCGAAGCAACAACTTCGCCACCTGCCTCCTGCAGGCCAGCCGCCAGATCGAGGGCCACAAGCGGCTCATCCTCGACTACGAGGAAGCGTTTCCCGGAAAGCTTGCCACGCGGCTTGTCCATCACCTGCATTTGTTGTCGTCTGGGTGCGCTGACCAGCTCTGACCGAGGCGCCGACCTCGCCTCGGTTTGTGCAAGAAGTGGCGGCAGTTGCAGCGTGATGTCCCATGCCACGCCACCGGCCGTGGTCAGCATGCGCGCGCTGCCACCCTCGGCCTTGGTGCTTTGCTCGATTAGGGTAGTGCCAAAACCGCGTGTTTCTGGCAGACGAGGGGGCGGACCGCCGCGCTCTTCCCAGCGCAGACACAGCAGTCGATCCGCCACCGTCCAGCTGATGGTCACCCTGCCGTCGGCCACCGATAACGCTCCGTACTTGATGGCATTGGTGCCGAGTTCGTGCAGCATCAATGCGGCATGCAGCGTCATCTGCGGCTCTAGGCGAACCGAAGGCCCCCAGGCCGTAATCCTGGTCTCGTCGACTGCGCCATTCAGGAGCTGGTCGCGAATGAGATCGCGCAGGTCGGCGCCATGCCAGGTGGTGGCCGTCAACATCGAGTGCACGCGCGACATCGACTGTACGCGACCGGCAAAGCTCTCGGCGAATTCAACCGGATCTTTCGTCTGACGCAGCGTGTGCTGCACGATCGCCTGCACACTGGCGAGAGTGTTCTTCACGCGATGATTGAGCTCCCCAACCAGCAGTTGTTGGGTTTCCTCGGCCTGCTTTCGCTGGCGTATGTCGCGGGCGATCTTCGAAGCACCAATCACTCTGCCGTGGGCATCCTTGACCGGCGAAATGGTGAGAGAAATGTCGATCAGCAAGCCGTCCTTGCGCAGACGCACCGTCTCGTAGTGATCGACGCGCTCGCCCCTCCGAATGCGCTCAATTATTGCGGGTTCCTCGTCATAACGATCGGGGGGAATTAGGATCGTGATCGGCTTGCCGATCACCTCGCCGGCACTGTAACCGAACAGTCGCTCCGCACCAGCATTCCAACTTGTGATGATCCCGTTCAGATCCTTGCTGACGATCGCATCGTCCGAGGAGTCCACGATGGCAGCCAGCCGCTGAGCTGCCTCTTCCGTATACTTGCGATCGGTAATGTCGATCACCGAGCCTATGTAGCCAAGGAAGTGGCCTTGCGCATCGAAGCGCGGCGCCGCGGCATCGATGGCCCAGCGGTACTCCCCATCCTTGCGACGCAGTCGATATTCGAACCGGAACGGTTCGCGTTTGGCACTGGCTGCAACGAATGTGTCATGAGCCGACTGACGGTCCTCCGGGTGAGTGGCGTCGAGCCAGCCAGAGCCGAGACCGGTCCCGGGTGCCTGGCCTGTGAACACATACCAGGATTGGCTGAGAAACGTGCACAACGCATCCGGACCCGTCACCCAGATCATCACCGGCGCGTGATCGGCCATGTGCCGGAAGCGTGCTTCGCTTTCGCGCAAGGCCGCCGCGGTCTCGTCGCGGAAGCGGGCCATCTTCACGTGTGCTTCGACGCGCGCGAGCAGCTCACGGGCGCTGAACGGCTTGATCAGATAATCATCGGCGCCCGATCGCATGCCCTCGATGCGGCTCTCCTCGCCTGCGCGGGCGGACAAGAGGATGATCGGCAGGGCGCTCGTTTGCGGTGCAGCGCGCAGGCGTGTGAGCAGTTGCATGCCGTCGAGGCTCGGCATCATGATGTCGGTTAGCAGGAGGTCCGGCTTTCGGCGCGCAATCGCCGCCAGCGCCGCCTCGCCGTCCGGAACGACCTCAACGTCGTAGCGCGACGCGAGGAGCCGGCGCACGTAATCACGCATGTCGGCATTGTCGTCGGCAAGGAGGATATGGGCACGCTCGCCCGACGTTACCTCGGCGAGGTGCGCAACGGTGACATCCTCAATGATACGCTGGTCCTCGGGCCCGGCATCGGGCAGCCAACGCAGTGCCTCCTCGACAAAGTGCGTAGCCCCGAGCGCGGTCGATGCGAGTGTGCGCGCCGCGCCAACCTGCTCGGCCGGCAAGTGACTTCGACCCCGCGGAATGACCACCTTGAACCTGCTGCCTTTGCCGAACTCGCTTTCGACCGAGACTGTGCCGCCGTGTAATTTGACCAGTTCCTGGACCAGGGCGAGGCCGATGCCGGAGCCCTCGTGTGTGCGGCCATCGGCGGCTGCCACACGATGGAAGCGCTCGAACAGTTTCGGCAGCTCGTGCGCCGGAATGCCGGTTCCGGTGTCGCGCACGGTGAGCTCGAAACACTCGTCCGTCTGCCGCAGCCTCACCTCGATTTCGCCCTCGAAGGTGAACTTGAAGGCATTCGACATGAGATTGAGGACGATCTTCTCCCACATCTCGCGGTCGATGAAAGCCGGCTCCGCAAGGGGCGGGCAGTCGACCGCCAGATTGAGGCCAGCCTTCTCGGTGGCGGCGCGGAACACGCTGGCGATCTCCGCCGTATACGTCGACAGGTCGGACGGCTCATACATCGCCTGCACCCGACCGGCTTCAATGCGTGCAAAGTCGAGCAGCGTATTGGTGAGCTTCAGGAGCCGCAAGCTGTTGCGGTGGACAAGATCGAGCTGCTGGTACTGGCAAGTGGAAAACGCTGAGGTCGCGCGTCCGAACTCATGCTTGAGATCTTCCAGCGGGCCGAGCATCAAAGTGAGGGGCGTGCGGAATTCGTGACTAACATTGGAAAAGAAGGCTGTCTTGGCCCGATCGATTTCGGCCAGCGCCTCGGCACGCCGTCGTTCCGCCTCGTAGGCACGTGCCTCTGCGATGGCGGCTGCAACGCGGCGCGCGATCAGTTCGAAGAAACCTTTGTATTCCTGGTCCAGATCGCGGCGCGGACTGACACCAACCGCGAGAACCCCTGCGCAATGAGGCTCCCCTGCCGTTGCCAGCGGCAGGACAAGTGCCGACGAGGACATTGCGCGAACCTGCGCCGCCTCGCCGGAGCGGCAGACACTCGCGAGAGGCCAGGCGGTAGCGTCGTTGCTATCCACCTCGAATGAAACGGGGGTGGCATCCTCATCGGCACCTCGCGTACTTGCGACGAGGGTGCCTCGTCTTGTCTGCGGATCGACGAGGTAGAGCAGAGCAAACGGCACGTCGGCACGATTGTCGGCGAGAATGCTGGCTGCGATTTTACACGCCTCGTCGGCAGATTTGGCCTCTGTCAGCGATGCCCCAAGATCGCGCAAGGTGCCCAGGCGCCGCTCGCCGAGCACGCGCCCCGTGTTCTCGATGACCGCAGTGAAAATACCGTCAACCCCGCCGTTTTCGCCCCGGACAGGACTGAATGAGAAGGAAAAGTAGCACTCCTCAGGATAGCCACGGCGTTCGAGCAGAAGCAACTGGTCTTCGGACCACGTGGCGTCTCCGAGCGTAAGGACGCGATCGAGCATCGGTCCGATCACATCCCAGATTTCGGACCACACCTCCCGGCAGGGCCGGCCAAGCGCCCATGGATGCTTCTTGCCGAGGATTTCGGCATAGGCATCGTTGTAAAGGACAGCGAGGTCTGGTCCCCAATAAATAACGATGGGAAAACGCGATCCGAGACAAATGCTGAGAGCGCTCCGCAAGCTCTGCGGCCAGGCCGCCAAGTGGCCTAAAGGCGTGCTCGCCCACTCTGAGGACTGCACGAGGGCGCCCATCTCACCGCCACCGGCCAGCCAGTCAGCGGGACGTGGTGGCGGGTCGGCTCTGTCACGCGATACGTTGTCGGCCACGCCCCCGGTTCCCTAATGCACACAACAACTTCACATAACGCACTACGGTCTCAAGAGTTCCAAGCCTTGAGCCGTGGCGACGGGTCTGCTTGGGTCAAGCGCAGTCCTCCAGACCCAGCTCTTGCCGCCTCAAATCCTTGTCCGCAGTACCCAGGCATGACAGTGATGGACCGGAGCAGTTACGATTTGTGCCAACAGCGGTCGCCTGCGCAGACAATCCGCTTGGCGACTTCGCGGGCGCACGCGATGAATTGCTGGACGACCGGGCTCAAGGTGCGATTCTTCAGCGTCAGGATCGCAACCAACCATGGCGCGTAGGTAAGTTGACCCGCAGCTCTTTCAGCGGGTGCGCCTCGTCCGCATCTCGAAGCATCAACTTCGGGACGACTGTGATGAACCGGTCGCGCGCGGACAATCTCGCCCGAAGATCAATCGAATAGGTTACCAGCGTTGCAGTCGGCATCCGGAGGCCCCGCGCTTTGAAAGCTTCCGCCACGATCTCGTGACCAAGCACCTCGAGCAAAAACCCAATTTGCTATTCGCAAAACCCAATTTGCTATTCGCGGCCATTTTCAAGGGTTTTCGGGCCGCTATTCGGTGTTGCCAAATCGCTATTCGCAAAACCTAACTCGCTATTCGGTGTCGCAAATTCGCTATTCGCAAAACTCAATTCGCTATTCGCCCGCGAATAGCGGTCAATTGAGTTCGTCCTGGTTCGCCCTGCCGCGAGGGCCACGCATAGGGTACTTGAAACCGGGTCGCCTCGAAAAACCCCGTATTTTACTGGCACTTCTTGGCGCCTTTCGGCTGCTCGCTGCCGAAAGCAGCCCCGGCCGCCACCTGAGGAGCCGAGCGCTGAGCCATGCCCCGGCGCGCCGAGCGGGCAAGGCTCGCCGCACCGCCCTACCCGCAAACCCCGAACGCGCAGCGACGGCCTGGCGTCGCCCTCAATAGCGATCGCGGGCAAGGCCGTGGCCAAAGCAATGCTGGGCTGCTGTCAAAGTCGGCAGCCGCACGCTAGAAAAGAGCCCTCGCATCGTCAACTTGCAGATGAGGGAGCGATGACGGCGCCAACGCTGAGAAGCTTGTGTCAGGACAAGGCCTACAAGTTTGGCCATTTCGTCGTCGAATTTGCCACGCCCGGCATCGGCCACATTCTCAAGGCTGCGGGCTGCGACTTCGTGTTGTTCGATACCGAGCACTCGGGCTTCTCGACCGACGTCGTGAAGGCCTGCGTGCGCTACTTCGAGGCGGCCGAGCTGCCGGCAATTTTCCGTGTGCCCTCGAAATCCTACCACCACCTGGCGCGCTATGCCGATATGGGTGCACAGGGCATCATGGTGCCGCTCGTCAACGATGCCCGCGAGGCGCAGGAACTCGTGTCGTTCGTGAAATACTATCCCGACGGCAAGCGCGGGGTTGGCGTCGGCTTGGCGCACGACAATTATAGGCTGGGCGCGGTGCCGGAGAAGTTGCAACATCTGAACGAGCGCAACTGCCTGTTCGTCCAGATCGAAACCGCGGCCGGCGCCGACAATGTCGATGCAATCGCCGCCGTAGCCGGCGTCGACTGCCTATGGATTGGCCATTTCGATCTGTCCTGCTCGCTTGGCATTCCCGGCGAGTTCACGCACCCGAAATTCACGGCCGCCGTTGATCGTGTGACGGCAGCTGCGAACCGGCACGGCAAGGCGCTGGGTCGGCTGGTGACTGACCTCGACTCGGGGCTCGACTGCGCCGCGCGAGGTTTCGATTTTTTGGCCTGGCAGGGCGACGTCTGGGCCCTGCAGGCGGCCGTGCGCAGGGGCATCGAGGACCTCAAGGCCGGCATTGCCGAGCGACGCCTGGCGGCGCCGGAAAGGCCAAGGCGCCCGCAAGGCGCGCCATAGGTGAGAAAGCGCCCAGCAACTTGGGCGCCGGTTCACGCCGCGACCGCGCTGCGATAGAGCTCGCGCAACCTGCGATAGCCGACGCGGGCGATGCCGGCCTCGTCGAGCCAGCGCCGCGGCTCGCCGCTCCCGAACAGGCGATACTCGTCGGTGCGCCAATGCGCGCGCGCCGGCACGATGCTCTCGATGTCACCCGGAGCGTTGCAGTGCAGGGCGACGAAGGTGAAGCCGGCCGGCACCGTCGTCAGCAGCTGGCGATAGGCTTGCGGTGCCTCGCTGCTCGACACGCCCGGCGTCATGCGGAATTGATCCACGATCGGTGCGCCCGCCGCTTCGAGCGCCGCGATTGCCGTCGCATAGGGCGCCGGGTCGACGGCGCCAAGGCGCAGCACATCGAGGTAGCTCGCCAGATTGCGCGGCAGCAACACCGGCACGCGATACACCCGACCGAGCCGCAGCAGGATGGCGAGCAGCTCGGGCACCAGTGCGGCGCCCATATGCGTGTCGAGATGCGTCATATCGATGCCGGTCGCCAGTGCGCGTTCGATCTGAGCGCGCATTTCCGCCTCGGCCGCTTCGGGTTGGAGGCGCGCGCGCAGCTTCAGGCAATTGCGCGGCAGATAGCCGTCGTCGTCGACCAGACCCGACGCCGGGCTCGTCGTCGAAATCGCGCGCCATCGGTAGCCGTCCCATTCCGACGTGAGCGTGAGATGCACGCCAAGATCAAGCGTACGGTCCCTGCGGGCCGCCTCGGCAATTTCGGGGAACCAAGGGCAAGGGACCATGACCGAGCCGCTGTCAACGGCGCCGGCGCGGTACAAGTCCAAGTAGGCCTGATTGGCACCATGGCACATGCCAACGTCGTCCACGTGTAACGTGACGATGCGCGTTCTCGCCGCAAGCCCAAGTCCCCCGCAGATGTCGGTCATCGCACCATCTCGCAAAAGAGCCTTGCCTCCGCCCACTGAGGCATTCTTGAAGGCCGCCGCCACAACGCCGCCCGGTCGACCTGAAAAGGCCCCCTCGAGATAGGAACGCGAAGATGTCTGGCCAAGTGGCAAGGCCGGGTTGGCGGGTTGGTGCCGCTTGCCTGCGGCCGGCCGGACGCCTGCTGCCATGGATTTTGGGGGCCCCGGTCGCGTGAAACTTCGCGATGGTGGGGGCAAGATCTCGGGGCTGCTCGCAGCCTCCCCGGGACCGCTCGCCCGCCCCGCGGGCGGGCTATTCTCGGTAGGGCCTCGCCAAATGCCTTGGGCCCTTGCTGGGCGGCGCCGGCGGGCTAAGCTTGGCGGCATTGCAGCGCGCCTGAAGGGAACAAGGCATGGGCCAGTACAGCAAGACTGAGATCGACGGGCATCTTTATCTCGTCACCATCAATCGGCCCGAGGTCTATAACGCGCTGCATCCGATGGCGAACGCGGAGCTGTCGGCCGCCTTCGATGAGTTCGCCGCCAACCCCGAGCTGTGGGTCGCGATCATTACGGGTGCGGGCGACAAGGCGTTTTCGGCCGGCAACGATCTCAAGTATCACGCCGAACTCCGGGCCAAGACCGGCGGTCGGCCGCAGTCTCCGGCCAGGGGCTTCGGCGGCCTCACCAATCGGCACGATCTCGACAAACCGGTGATTGCCGCGGTCAACGGCGTTGCCATGGGAGGCGGCTTTGAGATCGCGCTTGCGTGCGACATCATCGTTGCCTCGGACCGCGCCAAGTTCGCACTGCCCGAGCCGCGCGTCGGGCTCGCCGCCGGAGCCGGCGGCATGCAGCGGCTGTCGCGGCAAATTCCGCTCAAGAAGGCCATGGGAATGATGCTCACCGGGCGCCACGTCTCGGCGCAGGAGGGCTACGAGCTGGGCTTCGTCACTGCCGTCGTGCCTCACGCGGAGCTCATGCAGGAGGCGCGTCGCTGGGCTGGCCAGATCCTCGAATGTTCGCCCATGAGCATCCGCGCCACAAAACAAGTGGTGCAGCGCTCGCTCGACGTTGGTGCGATCGAACTCGCCATGCGTAACGCGCACTATCCAGCCTATGTGGCGATGGCCAACAGCGAGGATACGATCGAGGGTCCCAAGGCATTCGCGGAGAAGCGCAAGCCCGACTGGAAAGGTCGCTAGGTGAGCGCGGCTGCTCGCGCCTAGGCGCATAACTTATAGGCTTGTCGGCGCACAATGGCTGTGCAAAGGAGGGCGCGTCGCCGGCAAGCGGTGACCTCGCCGGGCGACCCTTCTTGCAAAACCTCATTGCATTCCTGCGCTCCGCAACGGCAGCCTACGTCTTGCTGCCCGTCGCTGCCGCGTGCTGGGCCGGCAACCATATCGTCGCGCGGGCCATTGGCGGCTATGTGCCTGCGGCGAGCCTCTCGCTCGTGCGTTGGCTCCTCGTTGCGCTCCTGATCGGCCTGTGCGCGGGGCGCCATGTGATCCGCGACTGGTCGGTGCTCAGGCAAAGGTTGCCCATGATGCTGTTCCTGGCGCTGATGGGCGGCAGCATTTTTGGCACGATGCAGTACGTGACACTGCAGTATACGACGGCCCTCAACATGGGCGTCGTGGGATCGATTTCCCCGGTCTTCATCGTCGCCGCCAGTTGGCTTTTGTTCGGCGACCGCTTGGGCGCCCTCCAGCTGTTTGGCGTGTTGGTGTCGTTGACAGGTGTGCTGGCAATCATGTCGCAGCTCTCGCTGCAGCGGCTGTTGGATTTGAGCTTCAATTTTGGCGATCTGCTGATCATCGTTAATATGGCGTTCTGGGCCATCTATTGTGCCTGTCTCAGGTTGCGCCCCAACGTGCACGCGATGAGTTTCCTGTTCGTTTTTGCGCTGGCGTCCGCCCTATTCGTGCTGCCGTTCGCAATCTGGGAGTTCGCCATCGGCTGGCGCCTGCTGTTTGAGCCGCTCACGGTGTTTGCCGTCGTTTATGCGGCGCTCGTCACTTCGCTTTTGGCCTATCTCGCCTGGAACCGCGGTATCGAGTTGGTCGGTGCATCACGCGCCAGCGCCTTTCTGCACACGATCCCGCTGTTTGCTGCCGTCTTCGCCACCAGCCTGCTCGGCGAAAGGCTTTACCCATTTCACGTCGTGGGTTTCGCGCTGATCCTTGCCGGGGTGACGCTGGCGGCTCGACCGAACGCCAAGCTGGCGCAGGCTGATTGAGCGCGTGTCGTTTGGGATTTTTTGCTGAGGTCGCGGGCCATGGCTGGGCCTAACACGATCGAAACCGGTTACGCACCGATCAAGGCTTGGATCGACGGCGTGCCGGTCGAAGACGCCGCGCGGCGCCAGCTCTTTAACATTGCGGCGCTGCCCTTCATTCATCGCCACGTGGCGGCGATGCCGGACGTGCATTTCGGCAAAGGTGCCACGGTCGGCTCGGTGATTGCCTGCAGGGGGGCAATCGTACCGGCCGCCGTCGGCGTGGACATCGGCTGTGGCATGATGGCGGTGCGCTGTTCGCTGAGCGCGGCCGAGCTGCCCGACAGTCTCAAGCGCCTGCGGCTTGGCATCGAGGCAGCGGTGCCGCACGGTGGTGTTGGGCGCAAGGGCGGCTGGAAGGATCGGGTGCCCACCTCGGTGGCTCGTCTTTTTCGCGACAGCGGGCTCGATGCAGGTTTGAAGGAACT
This sequence comes from uncultured Alphaproteobacteria bacterium, assembly GCA_963775835.1. GTDB lineage: Bacteria > Pseudomonadota > Alphaproteobacteria > Rhizobiales > Hyphomicrobiaceae > AWTP1-13. The sequence goes on from CAVZKV010000003.1 coordinate 22,924, forward strand.
CGAAGACAAGCACCCCGCCCTTCGCCAAGCCCACAGCCTGACCCATCTAGGTTCGCTCGGCGGCGGCAACCACTTTATCGAGGTCTGCCTCGATGAGTGCGAGCGTGTCTGGGTCATGCTGCACTCGGGCTCGCGTGGCATCGGCAACCGCATCGGCAGCCATTTCATTGCCAAGGCCCGCGAAGCCCTGGAGCGGCGCCAATTGACGCGGCCGCTGCCGGACCGGGACCTCGCCTGGCTGGAGGAGGGCGAACCGCTGTTTGAGGACTACGTTGCCGCCGTCGCCTGGGCACAAGAATTTGCGCGTCAGAACCGAGAGGTGATGATGGCTGCCGTCCTCAAGGTTATGCGCGAACACTTGCCCCCCTTCCGGACGGAGCGGCAGGCCATCAACTGCCATCACAATTACGTCGCGCTGGAACGTCATTTCGCTCACGCCGTCTGGGTCACGCGCAAGGGCGCCGTGCGTGCCGGTGTTGGCGATCTCGGCATTATTCCCGGTTCGATGGGCGCCAAATCCTACATCGTGCGCGGCAAAGGTAACCAAGACAGCTTTCAGTCCTGCGCCCACGGCGCCGGCCGTCGCATGTCACGTGGGGAGGCTAAGCGGCGCTTTTCGCTGCAGGCTCATGCGGCGGCGACGAGCGGCATCGAGTGCCGCAAGGATGCAGGCGTGATCGATGAAACGCCGATGGCCTACAAGGACATCGATGCCGTCATGGCCGCGCAGACGGATCTGGTGGAGGTCGTGCACACACTGAGACAGGTCGTGTGCGTCAAGGGTTGAGGGGGCGCCTGCGCGGGCGCCGCCTGGCGCCCGGGCAGGGTCGACTTTATCGCAGGCGATCGACGGGCACATCCCAGAAGGACCGATGCAATTCGGCGTCGACGTCGGCCCTGGTGAGGCCAATGTCCTTGAGACCGGCATCGCTCAATTGCTGCAGCGTACGCCGCTCCTTGCGGACCTGCATCGCCAACTCGAGCGTGAGAACGGCTCGGGACATCCAGCCTACGAATCCGGCGGTTGCGCTGCCCGAGGCCGACAGGGGAAATCCAAGGTGTGCCATGGTTCTGCTCCATCCTGGCCACCGCCAAGCGGTGTGGAGCTCAACCTAAGCTTTGCGCTTGCATAAATAAATCGAATGTTATTTATATCCTGCATCAGGTTCCTTTATTTAAGGTGTCCCATGCGCCGCGATATCGACATCGCCCTGCTGCGCGCTTTTGTGGCTGTCGTGGAGACCGGCAGCGTGACGGGCGCGGCCGCCCTGCTCAACCTCACACAAGCCGCCGTCAGCCAGCAATTGAAGCGGCTCGAAGAGCTGTTCGGCACGCAATTGTTTGAGCGCCATCACAAGCGCTTGAGCCTGCGGCCCGACGGCGAGCGGCTGATCGTGCACGCCCACCGTCTGATCGCCCACAACGACGAGGTCTGGGGTGCCATGAGCGCGCCCGCCTACGAAGGTGAAGTCAGGCTCGGCGTGCCGACCGACATCGTCGGCGTTTTCATTCCCCCAATCCTCAAGCGCTTCGACAAGGCCTGGCCGCGCGTGCGGGTTTCGCTGAAATGCAGCACCACGCCGCAACTCCTCGAGGCCCTGCGTAAGGCCGACATCGACCTCACCTTGACCACCGAACAGGCCTGCCGACCTCACGGCGAGACTTTGCTGGAGGACGATTTGGTGTGGGCGGGTGCCGTCAACGGGGTCGCGCATCGTCGCGATCCCTTGCCGATCTCGCTGGGCCGGGAAACCTGTGAGTTTCGTCCGTCGGTGCTGAAGGCCTTGCGTGACGGCAAGCGCGACTGGCGGCCCGTGTGTGAGAGCGGCATGGACGCGCTCAAGGCCTCGCTCGATGCCGACGTCGCCGTCGGGCCGTTCCTGCGCCGCACGATCCCCGACTACCTGCGCCTGGTGGACGATCCCCGGCTGCCGCGGCTGCCCAGATTTCTGATCAATATGTACCTGCCGCCGGCGCGTCAGAGCGAGATCGCCGTCGAGCTCGCCCGCCATATTCGCGCCGAGTTCGACTTGCGCTTTCGCCGCGCGCTCGCCCCGGAGCGGCGCAAGCCGATGCCGGTCGCGGCACTCGCGAGCTGAGCCGGCGGGGTACCGGCATGGCCTTGTTCGCCACGCTCATGGAACCCTGGAGACGCCGCCGCTGGCGGGCCGACCCGGTCGCCCTTGCCGCCTACGCCGGGCTACGGCCCTTCACCGTTGTCACCGGCGGATCGGAAGGCATCGGTCTGGCACTGGCGCGACGCTTTGCCGGCGCGGGCAACGACCTACTCCTGGTTGGGCGCCGGCCGGAGGCGCTGTTGGCGGCGGCTGACCGCATCCGCGCCGAGAGCCCGGTTGAGGTCGCCACCGCCGCGATCGACATCACGGCAGCCGGCGCAATTGCCGCCCTCGAATCGGCATTGGCGGCCCGCGGCGGCTACGCCGACGTTCTCGTCAACAGCGCCGGGATCGGGTTGGCCGGGCGGTTCGGCGAGCAGTCCGCGGACGCGCTCACCCAGTTGGTCGATCTGAACGTACGCGCGCTGACCGCACTCACCCGGCACTTCCTCACCGGCATGCGCGTGCGCGGACGCGGCGGCATTCTCAATTTGGCCTCCCTCGGCGGCTATGCCCCGGGTCCCAATCAGGCCGCCTACTATGCCAGCAAAGCCTACGTGTTATCTCTGTCCGAGGCCGTGGCCGCCGAGACGGCGGGGGAAGGGGTTCGCGTCTGCGCCTTGGCGCCGGGGCCGGTCGACACCCGCTTCCACGCCCGCATGGGAGCGGAAGGTGCGCTCTACCGAACCCTGCTGCCGCCCGCCTCGGCGGAGGCGGTCGCGCGGGCGGGCTATCTCGGCTTTGCGCTGGGTTGGCGGGTGACGATCCCGGGGCTGATCAATCCTTTTTTGGCGCTGGCGATGCGTGTCATGCCGCATAGACTAGTGATTCCCATTGTCGGATGGTTGCTGCAACCACGAGGCCAGAACCTGACCAATGCTTGACGCCACCTCCCCCGCGCGCTCGCAAGACCGCGCCATCGGTCAGATCCCGCCGCAGGACCCGAAGGTTCCGCTCAAGCCCCCCGTCTGCATCATTCTGCACCAGGAGAATTCCAATCCTGGCCATGTGGGCCAATGGTTTGTCCGCAATGGGCACAGCCTCGATATCCGCAAGCCGCGCTTCGGCGATCCGCTGCCGCCGACGCTGGAGCATCACTGCGGCTGCGTCATCTTCGGGGGACCGATGAGCGCCAACGACAAGGACGATTTCGTGCGCACCGAAATCGGTTGGATTGGGGTGCCGTTGCGGGAACGCAAGCCATTTTTGGGGATCTGCCTCGGCGCACAAATGCTGACCGTCAATCTTGGCGCCAAGGTCGACTTCCATCCCGAGGAGCTGGTCGAAATCGGCTACTACCCCCTCCTCCCGACCGAGGCGGACAAGGCGCTCGGGCAATTTCCCGATCATGTCTACGAGTGGCATAAGGAGGGGTTCGAGCTGCCGAGCGGTGCGCGCTTGGTCGCCAGCTCGCGAGGGGCCTTTCCTAACCAGGCCTTCATCTATGGCCCCGCGGCCGTGGGGGTACAATTTCATCCGGAGATCACCTACGCCCAGGTGCATCGCTGGACCGGCCACAATCCCCGGCGGCTCGCCATGAAGGGCGCCTGTTCGCGGCAGCAACACATCGAAGGCCACGTCACGCATGCGCCCAAGGTGCAAGCCTGGCTCGACCGCTTTCTCAGCCGCTGGATCTTGGGGGGACTGGTCGAACCGGCCTCGGCGCCACCATAGGCCCCGCTCCGGCCGCTCGGCGCCGCGCCCAAACCTGGCGCCGGCCGCCGCGCGCCGGCTCAATGCCCGTTGAACAGCCGGGTCACGAGCCGCCTCGCCAAAGTGCCGGCGACGCGCCGGCGATAATGCCCGGGCGTGAAGGTCGTCTTCATCGACATCACCTGGTCGCGCACGAGTTGCTCCAGGCCATGGTAGAGGTGGGCATCGAGCGGACCGCCGCATAGGTGCTCGGTACCTTCGAGCAGCACAGGTCGCGGATTGGTGCCCGTGATCGCCACCCGCAAGTCGGCGAGCCTATCGCCCTCCCGGCGCAAGGCGACGGCAACGCCGGCGAGCGGATATTCGATCGAGCGGCGAACGCGAAGCTTGTCGTAGCCGGAACGTAGCCCGGGTTCTTTGCGCGCGCGCACGCCGGTCACCATCTCGCCCGCCCTTAGCGCCAGGTAGTGCTTGCCGTCGCCGGCGGTAGCATCGTCGTGCCGCGCGTAGCCGACGTACAGGTCCTTAACCGGCAGCGTCCGGGCCGTGCCATCCGGGGCGAGGAGATCGACCTTAGCATCGAGCACCGCCAGGGCGGGTGCCAGGTCCCCACTGAAGGTGGCGAAGCACACGCCGCGGCTCTTGGGCGCCACGTGGCAAATCTCGCCCGAGGTCTTGAGACAGTGGTTGTTGGCCGAGCGCCACCATTCGCTTTGGTTGTAGAAGATGCAGCGGGTGTCGAGGCAAAGGTTGCCGCCAAGGGTGCCCATATTGCGCTGGGTTGGTCCGGCCACCGATGCCGCGGCTTGCGCCACCGCGGGATAGTGCTCTGCCACCCCGGGATGGCGCTCGATTTGCTGTAGCGTGACGGCGGCTCCGAGCCCAAGGCTGTCGGCGTCGGCGCTCAGTTTGTGCAATTCCGCCACGCCATTGACGTCGATCAAGACGCTTGGCGCCACGATGCCGCGCCGGACGTTGACGAGGAGATCGGTGCCGCCGCCCAGCAGCTGGGCGCCGGGGTGGGCGCGCCGCGCGGCGAGGACGTCGGCGAGGCTCGCCGGCGTGATGAGGGCAAATGCCGGCAGGGCCTCCATTAGGCGCCCCCGGCGCGGCGCTTGCCGTTGCCGTCCAGCTCCGCCTGCCTGGCGCGGCGCTCGATGGCCGCGAACACGCGATCGGGCGTCACGGGCAGATCGTTGAAGCGCACGCGCGTGGCATCGGCAATGGCGTTAGTCAAGGCCGGCAGGAAGGCCGCCAGCGAGCCTTCGCCTGCCTCCTTGGCGCCGAACGGACCGTGCGGATCATTGCTCTCGACGATGCCAACCGCGATGGGCGGTGAATCGCGAATGGTCGGGACCCGGTAGTCGAGCATGTTGGCCGTGACCAGCAGGCCGTCGTGATAGCGAGCCTCTTCGCTCATCGCCTGCCCCATACCCATCCAAACGGAGCCTTGCACCTGGCCTTCGACGCTGAGCCGGTTGAGGGCCCTGCCGCAGTCGTGTGCGACCCACACCTTGTCGACCGTGACCTGCCCGGTCTCCTCATCGACGCTCACCTCGACCACCTGGGCGGAGTAGCTGTAACCCATGGTGCCGCCGATCGCGGCGCCGCGATATTTCTTGCCGCCGTGCAATTCGGGAATGGTGGAATAGGTGCCCGTGACCGTGATCGTGCCGCTGTCCTTCAGGGCCTCGCCGACCACCTCCTCGAAGGAAAGCCCCTTGTCCTGCGCCCCGGCGCGGTAAAGCTCGCCCAGGCATTCGATGTCGCCGGGTTCGGCTTCGAGCCGCCGGGCTGCCGCGGCCAGCAGCAGCGCCTTCAATTTGTTGGCGGCGTCGATTGCCGCATTGCCGACGATGAAGGTGACGCGTGAGGAGTAGGAGCCGTTGTCCTTCGGCACCACGTCGCTGTCGCCGGTGAGGATGCGCACGCGGGCAATGTCGAGACCCAGCACTTCGGCCACCGCCTGCACGAGTACGGTCGAGGAGCCCTGGCCGATGTCGGCGGCGCCGGTCAGCACCACGATCGAGCCGTCGAAGTCCAGTTTCAGCTTGACGGTGGCATGCGGCTCGCCGGTCCAGTTCACGGGCTTGGAGGCGCCGGAAATGTAGTGGGAGCAGGCAAAGCCAAGGCCCTTGCCTTTCGCCAGCCGGTCCTTGCGTGTGCGCCAGCCGCTCTCACGCTCGACCCAATCCACACATTCGGGCAGGCCATAGCTGTTCACCATCAAATCGTTGGCGGTGAACGTCGGCGCCGTGAGATAGTTGGCGCGCCGCACCGCCATCGGATCGAGACCCAGTTCGCCCGCCATTTGGTCGAGCAGACTTTCGAAGGCGAAGCGCACGTCGACCGTACCGTGGCCGCGGAATGCCCCGCACGGCGGCGTGTTGGTCAATACGCGCCTGCCCGCGTAGCGGACGTTGTTGAGGTCGTAGATGGCATACAACATCGAACCGGCATAAAGGATGGTGACGACGCCGTAGCCGGAATGGGCGCCGCCGCGCTGCACGCATTCGCAATCAACCGCCGTGATGCGTCCATCCTGGCGCAGGCCGATCTTCAGATGAATATCCGTCTCCGGTCGTCCGCGGTGGGTGATGAAGGTTTCTTCGCGGCTGATGACCGTACGTACCGCGCCGCCCGTCCTGCGGGCCAAGAGCGCGGTGATCAACTCGACGTTGAGGCACTCGGTGCGACAGCCGAAGCCGCCGCCGACGAAGGGCTTGAGCACGCGGATCCTCGACATGTCCATATTGAGGATCTGCGCCAGCATCAGATGCACGTAGTAGGGCACTTGCGTGCTGGCGTGCACGGAAATGCGGTCGCGCACGGCATCGTAGCGGGCGACCGCGGCATGCATCTCCATCTGGTTCTGGCACACCTCGGCGCAATTGTAGGTCGCGGCGCGAACCAGCTCGGCTTCGGCAAAGCCGGCCTCGACGTTGCCGAGCTCGAAATTGACATCGCGCTCGATGTTGCCTGGTTTTTTATCGTGCAGGGCAATGGCATCGGCGGCAAGCGCGGCGCGGGTGGTGAAATAGCCCGGCAGCTCGCGCACACGCATGCGGATCAGGCGAATGGCGCGTTCGGCCGTCGCCGCGTCGATGGCGGCCACCGCCGCCACCGGCTCGCCTTTGTAGCGCACCTTGCCCCGGGCCAACGGATGCTCGGTGCGCGCGATCGGTAGCACGCCGAAGGTTCGCGTGCAGTCGGCGCCCGTCAGCACCGCCTTCACGCCGGGCAGCTTTTCCGCTTGCGAGGTGTCGACGTCGAGGATTTCGGCATGCGCATAGGGGCTGCGGTAGATCCGTCCCACCAGCGCGTCGGGCTCGATGACATCGGCGGTGTACTTGGCGCGACCGGAAACCTTCTCGGGCCCGTCCAGCAACGGCACGTAGCCGCCGATCGGGTGCAGTGGTGCAATCTCGTTCATGGTGCGGTCCCACCCTGCGCCAGCAGGTCCGAGGCAAACTCAACCGCCTCGATGATTTTTACATAACCTGTGCACCGGCAAATGTTGCTGCCGAGCGCGGCGCGGATCTCTTCCGCGCTCGGCTGTGGATTGCGGCGCAGGAGGCCGGCGCAGGCCATGACGAAGCCCGGCGTGCAATAGCCGCACTGAGAGCCGAGCTTCTCGTGAAAGCCGCGCTGAACGGCCGACAAGGCGCCGGCGTTCCCGAGCGCTTCGATGGTGTCGATCCGTCGACCGGACACCGCCGCCGCCAAGGTCAGGCACGCAAGGCGGGGCAAATCGTCGATCAGCACGGTGCAGGCCCCGCACTCGCCGCCGTCGCAGCCGGTCTTGGTTCCCGTCAGGCCCGCCTGTTCGCGAAGATAATCGAGCAGCAGCAGATTGTCGGGCACCGCATCGATGCGTCGACGGCCGTTGAGGGTGAGCTCGATCAGTCGTGCCATGGCCTTCTCCTGGCCCGTCACCAGCCCCGCCGGCTCCCCGTGGCGGCGGCGCGCCGGCGACGCTGAGAGCCCGAGCCTACCACCAAATCGATTGGCTACCAAACCAATTGCCTAGAAGCGCTCCAGCCAAGGGCGCAATTCGACCTCCAGGCTCCAGGCGCTGCGCGGCTGCTTGAGCACAGCCATGAAGCTGTGGGCGACGGCGTCGGGGTCGAGCAGGCCGTCGGGGCGGGCCGGATCGTCGGGCCGACCGCGCTCGGCGTTGCCAACGCCGCCGTCGATCACGAAGTGGGCGACATGGATGCCCAGTGGCTGCAGCTCGCGGGCCATCGCCTGGGCCAGTCCCCGCAGGGCGAATTTGCCCATCGCGAAGGGCGCGGACTGGGCATAGCCCTTGACGCTGGCCGAGGCGCCGGTGAAGAACATCGCCCCCTCGCCCTGGGCCAGCATGCGCCGGGCCGCCTGCTGGGCCACCAGGAAGCCGCCGTAACCGGAAACCTCGATCGACTTTTTCACCTCGACGGGGTCGAGATCCAACAGCGCCCCGCGCGTGCGATAGCTGGCGTTGTAGAGCACCACGTCGAGCCGCGCAAAGCGGCGGTCGAACTCGGCGAACAGAGCTGCAACGGAGCCGGCATCGGCGGCATCGACCTGAACCAGGTGGGCCGCGGTCTGCTGCGACAGGGGGGCGAGCTTGTCGATGTTTCGCGCGGCGAGGCTGACGCGATAGCCGTCGGCATGGAGCGCGCGGGCAAATGCGGCGCTGATCCCCGATCCGGCGCCGACGATGAGAGCGGTCTTGGCCATTTTTCGTCCTTCAAAGCAGATTGGCGGCGGCGACATGCTAGCCGATATGCTCGCCGCGCTCGAGCCGCATCGGGCCCAACCGGCGTCCTCGACGCGCTTAGGCGCGCGGATGGGCCTTGGCGTAGACGGCCATCAGGCGGTCGCGGTCGACCTCGGTATAGACCTGCGTTGTCGAGAGGCTGGCGTGACCGAGCAGCTCTTGGATTTGGCGCAGATCCGCGCCCGCCGACAAGAGGTGGGTTGCGAAGGAATGGCGCAGCGCGTGCGGGGTCGCCGTCTCCGGCAGGCCGAGGCCGATGCGCAAATTTTGCATCAGCAGCTGCACGATGCGGGCCCGGAGCGGGCCGCCTTTGGCACCGAGGAACAACGGCGCATCGGCGGCGAGCGGATAAGGACACAGATCGAGATAGTCGCGGACGGCGTGCTGGGCGATTGGGAGTACGGGGACCATCCGCTGCTTGCCGCCCTTGCCTGTAATGCGTACGACGTCGCGGCCAGGCAGTGGCGCCTCGCCGCGCCGCATGCCGAGCGCTTCGGAAATGCGCAAGCCGCAGCAATAAAGTAACAACAGCACGGCCGTATCGCGCGCCGCCAGCCAACGGAGCTCGCCCGTCGCGGCGCCGTCGACCACGGCGGCCGCTTTGGCAACGGTCAGAGGCTTCGGGATGCCATGCGGCACCTTGGGCAGCGCGATCTGCAGGATGGCCCGGTTGTGGCCGACGTCCTCCGCCTCCAGCCAGCGGAAATAGGCGCGCAAGGCTGACATGGTGCGCGCCAGCGACCGGCTCGAAAATCCTGCCCGGCGTCGCGCCGCCATAAAGGCGCGCAAGCGCTTGGCATCGAGAGTTGCCAGGTCAGCCAGCGCCGGCGGGCGCGCCTGGTCCTCCTTCAGCCAATTGAGAAACTGCCGCAGGTCGCGCTCGTAGGCGACGAGCGTGTGCGGGGAGCTTTGGCGCTCGCCGGCCAAATGCGCAAACCAGGCCGCAAGGGTCTGGCGCAGATCGGTGGCAACCGGCAGCGCGCCGTCGTCACCGAGCCCCTGTTGCAGCCTCGCTCGCATGCCGCTCAAATCCGGGTTCGAACCGATTGGAGCATCGATCGGCAATGGTTAATGACCCGTTAAGCCCTGGTGGTGGCTACGAGCGGGCCGAGGCGTGTCAAGGATTGGACCTTTCCCATGGGCACCGCCCGCCGCCCGCGGCAGAGCTCACCCAAGAATCCGGATGCGCTCGTTCGGGCCCTGCGCAAGATCCACGCCGAGGCCCGCTTCGAGGTACCCTCACGAATCGAGGCTTTCTTCATCGAACCGATGTCGGAGCGCAGCAGCGGCTTCTTTTCCACACACTCTTGCATCGAGGCGCGGATCGAAGCGCTGAGGCTACACGGGGGCCGATACCCTGATCGATCAGCCTGGTCGATCAGCAGGCAAGGCGCCGATGCGCGTGATCGCGATAGCGATGGGCATAGTCGTAGATGCTGACCAGCACCGCCGGGGAGGTATCCAGCGCCACAGCCAAGGCCGCGCCGGTTGCGAGCGCACGCACGTTTTCGGCCGACACGGTGTCGCCCGGGCCGGCGCAAAGTACCGGGGCGTCGTTGTGCGCTGCCGAGCGCCCGAAGCTTAGGATCTTGCCGATCATCGTTGTAGTCTCCTTCGGCCGCTTGTTGTCCGCCCGCCGGCCGTTTGCTCGACGGAGAGATCGAAACAGATACGAACAAAGGCAATGAGCGGAGCCTTCACATTGCTACACGACTGTGTGAACATCGTTCTCGTGGGGCCTGGTGGTTGTCCGATGGAGACCGCAGCGGTCGATTGGTGCGGCCCCCACGTCCCACCGGTGCGGGCTCAGGCTAACGGATGCTAGGGAGTATGCTGATGGCGATGGCAGAGCCGGGCGCGAAGGTGACAAGCGCGCAGGGTAGCGCTACGGCCATCGCCGTCTTGCGGCAGCGCTTTGGCGACCGCCTGCAGACCGGCGAGGCGCTGCGCCGCCAACACGCCAACACGTTGACCTGGATCCCAAACCAACCTCCCGATGCGGTGATCTGGGTCGAGACCACCGATGAGGTGCGCGAGGTCGTGCGCGTTGCTGCCACGCACGGCACCCCCATCATCCCCTTCGGCGCGGGAACATCGCTGGAGGGCCACATCAACGCACCCCGCGGCGGCCTATCGCTTGACTTTTCGCGCATGAACCGCGTCCTGGCGGTCAACGAGCGCGACCTTGACTGCGTGGTTGAAGCGGGCGTTTCGCGCAAGCAGCTCAGCGACCACTTGCGCGATTTGGGTCTGTTCTTTCCCGTCGATCCCGGCGCCGAGGAAGCCACCATCGGCGGTATGGCCGCGACACGCGCTTCGGGTACCACCGCCGTGCGCTATGGCACCATGCGCGAGAACGTGCTCAACCTCACCGCTGTGATGGCCGACGGTTCGATCGTCAAGACCGCGCAGCGGGCGCGCAAGTCGGCGGCAGGCTACGATTTGACACGCCTGCTCGTCGGCTCGGAGGGCACCCTGGGGGTCATCACGCAACTCACCGTGCGCCTTTATGGCATTCCCGAACGCATCCTTGCTGCGGTCTGTCCCTTTGCGACCCTGGAAGGTGCCTGCAACGCGGTGATCCAATCGATCCAGCTTGGCCTCGGCGTCGCCCGCATGGAGCTGCTCGATCCGCCGCAGATCCGCGCGGTCAACAGCTATGCCAAACTCGGTCTGGAGGAGAAGCCTACGCTCTTTCTTGAGTTTCATGGCAGCGACGTCGGGGCCCGCGATCAGGTTGCCACGTTCAAGGAGATCGCCGAGAGCGAGGGCGCCATTCGGTTCGATTGGGCCGAAAAGGAAGAGGACCGGCGCCGGCTCTGGAAGGCACGGCACGACGTTTACTGGGCGATCAAGACCGTCTTCCCTGGCCGCGACGCCTTGGCCACGGACGTGTGCGTGCCGATCTCGCGGCTGGCCGAATGCGTCGTGGCAACGCAAAAAGACATCGAAGCCTCGGGGCTGATCGCCCCAATCGTCGGCCACGTCGGCGACGGCAACTTTCACACCACACCGGTTTTCGATCGCAACAACGCCGCCGAGCGCGCCGCCGTAGAGGGCTTCCTGCAACGCCTGGTCGAGCGCGCCATCGCCATGGAAGGGACCTGCACGGGTGAGCACGGCGTCGGGCAGGGCAAAGCCAAATATCTCAAGGCGGAGCTCGGCGATGGGCTCGCGGTGATGCGCTCGATCAAGGCGGCGCTGGACCCGCAGGACATTCTCAATCCCGGCAAGATCATTCCGCTCTGACCGATTAACGCCGTCTTAAGCGTTCCTCTAGACGCCCGTGCGGCTCCCTGCCCGTTGGGTATTGCGCCAATGCGCTCGGCGACCGAGGCCTTGGCCGGGTCAGCTCGAGGGGCGAGGTCCGGTACCATGGCTGGCGAGCGCAGCGATCTGGTGCTTCGCACCGATCCCTCGGTTGCGGTGACGGGTGTGGCGGCCGACGTCTTCCACGGTGGCGATGATGCCGCCGCGATCGTGCCCAAGGATGCAACCGTGCGTTTGTCGCCCTTTGGGCTGCGCTGGCCATAGCGTTACCCCCGGGCTCATGCTTGGGCGCAAGCGCGCCGGCGCTTTGCGACCCTGCCCAGATCTTTGCCGACACCTTCGCCAATCGGACGCTGCAAGCGCAGCGACCTGACCGCGCTCAGTCCGCCCCGTCGGCGATCGCCGCAACTTCGCGCCAGAGCTTGGCGTCGACCAAAACCCCCTCCTGCGCCGCCTGTTGACGCAGGCCGATGCGACGGGAACCGGGCAGGCGGGCTTCGCCGTCGCCCTCGACCGCCTCCGCCAGGGCGGCAACCCGTTGCGCCAAGGCCTCCGCGCCGCCCAAGGCCCCCGGATCGATGGCAATGAGCAGCTGGCCAACGGCGGGCGGCGGCCCGTCCGTATCGAAGAACGAGCTGGCGGCGGCCGACAGCATTGCACCCGTCAAGCCGACCGCCAAAATCTCGACCATCAGCGCCAGCGCCGCGCCTTTGGCCGCACCGATTGGCTGCAGGGCTCCCCGCAGCGCCGCGTTGGCGTCGCTGGTCGGTCTGCCGTCCGCGTCCGTGGCCCAGGAGCTGGGCACGGGCTCACCCCTTTGCGCAGCGGTCAGGATCTTTCCCCTCGCCACCTGGCTCAAGGCCAGGTCGATGACGATCGGCGGATGGCCTTGGCGCGGCGCCGCGAAGCCAATGGGGTTGGTGCCGTAGAGTTGGCGCCGGCCGCCCCAGGGCGCAATGGCTTTGGGCGTATTGGCGAAGGCCAACGCCACCAAGCCGGCCTCGGCCAAGCGCTCAACGTGCCTACCGACCACGCCGAAGTGGTGCGAGCGCACGAAACCCGCTGCGGCAATGCCCGTCTGCAGCGCCAGCCCGGGCAGCAATTGAATGGCAAGATCCACGGCGGGAAAGACGAAGCCATGCTTCACATCGATCATCAACGTCCCAAGCCGCAGCTGCGAGGCGGCAGGAGTGGCAAAGCCGTCGACTTTTCCCGCCTTCGCCTGCGCCGCATAGCTCGGCACCCGACTGAGCCCATGGCCCTTCTGACCGTCGATCTCAGCCTGGGTGAGGGCGCGCGCCACCGAGGCGGCATTGGCCGGCGCCGTGCGTGCGGTGCGCAAGGCCCGACCAATAAGCGCTTCCAGATCCCCGGGGCTCAGTCTTGCGCTCGTCATTGCGTACCGTTGTGGCCCTCGGTTGCGACAGACTTGGACGCCGATGGGTGGGCGGTGCCTTCCGAAATGCGGTCCGACAAGGCCAGCAGCACGCTCGAGATCACGAACACGACGTGAATGACGACGTACCAGAACAGCTCCCGATCATTGGCCGGCGTCATGCCCTGCTGACCGATGCGAATGGACATGAATTGCTTGAGGAGGTGGACGGCGGAAATCGCCACGATCGAACCCAGCAATTTCAACTTGAGGGCGGTGAAATCGATCGTCCCCATCCATTCCGGCCAATCGCGGTGCGTTGAGTGGTCGATCTTGGAGACGAAATTCTCATAGCCCGAAAATATGATGATCAACAACAAGGAGCCCGTGAGCGCCAGGTCGACCAACGACAACACGCCGAGAATGACATCGGCCTCCGTGCCGCTGAAGGCAATCAGCGCCAGATGCCACAACTCCTGCATGAATTTGATGAGCAGAATGACGACGCCGAGCACAATCCCGAGATAGAACGGGGCAAGCAGCCAGCGGCTCGCAAACAACGTGCCTTCGAGGGCTTTTTCCAGCATCTCGCGGAAGCGCTCGGGCATGGGGTGACTGTCCTTGGGCGGCCGTTTGCCTGTGTATTGAGCTCCGACGTCGCTCGCAACCAATCGACGCCTGAGCCTTAATGTCTCACCTCCCCATCGCTGGCCAGGCCACGCTTTGCGAGCAGCGCCTTGGTGGTGGGTGGCCGGCCGCGAAAGGCTTGATACGCCGCCGCCGGGTCACGCCGACCACCGGCAGAATAGATGGTCTCATACAGTCGGCGGGCGGTTTTGGCGTCGAAGACGTCGCCGGTCGCCTCGAAGGCCCCGAAGGCGTCGGCATCCATCACCTCGGACCACAAATAGCTGTAGTAGCCGGCCGCATAGCCGCCAATGATATGTTGGAAATGCGGAATGCGATGGCGCATGACGATCTCCTCGGGCATGCCGAGGCGGCCGAGCGTCTGTCGCTCGAAGGCATCGACATCGAGCCCCTTGGTGTCCTTTAGAACATGCAGGTCAAGGTCGACGATTGCCGAGGCCAGGTATTCGACGGTCTGGAAGCCTTGGTTGAAATTGCGGGCCGCTTGCAGGCGCTTGATCAGCGAGGGCGAAATCGGTTTGCCGGTCTTGTAGTGTCGCCCGTAGCGGCGCAGCACTTCCGGTTGCAGCAACCAGTGTTCGTAAAGCTGCGAGGGCAGCTCGACGAAATCGCGCTCCACGCTGGTGCCGGATACGCTGGGATAGGTGACGCTCGACAACAAGCCATGCAGGGCATGGCCGAACTCGTGGAACAGCGTGCGCGCATCGTCGCTGCTGAGCAGCGTGGGTTCCCCGGCAGCCCCCTTGGCGAAGTTCATGACGTTGACCACCAAGGGGCGCACTTCGCCACCGAGCCGGTGCTGATCGCGCCAACTTGACATCCAAGCGCCCGACCGCTTCGAGGGCCGGGCATAGTAGTCGCCGACGAACAGGCCGAGGTGGTGGCCGGCCGCATCCTTGATCTCGAAGGCGCGTGCGTCCGGATGATAGAGGGTCAGATCCTTGCGTTCGGTGGCGACGATACCGAACAGCCTATGGGCCACATCAAAGGCTGCCGCGATCACATTCTCAAGCTGCAAGTAGGGTTTGATCAGGGCCTCGTCGATGTCGAATTTGGCCTTGCGCAGCTTTTCCGCATAGTAGCGCCAATCCCACGCCGCCAGGCGGAAATTACCGCCCGCGGCCGCGATGCTCCTTTGCAAGGCATCGCGCTCTTTGAGCGCGCGATCGCGACCCGGGTGCCATACCTCCATCAGCAAACGGCGCACCGCCTCTGGCGTTTTCGCCATCGAGAACTCGAGTGTCGCCGCGGCCGCCGTCGTGAAGCCCAGCAGCCGCGCCCGTTCGGCGCGCAGTGCCAAAATTTCCGCAACGAGCTTGCGATTGTCGGTTTTGCCGCCGTTGGCGCCGCGACGGGTCCAGGCCTGAAAGGCTTTTTCGCGCAGATCGCGACGGGCGGAGAACTGCAGAAACGGTTCGATGCTGGAGCGCGACAGCGAAATCGCATACTTGCCCGGCAGGCCGCGCACGCTGGCGGTCTCGGCTGCCGCGGCGCGTAGCGCATCGGGCAGACCCGCCAGGTCGCCGGCGTCCAGCACCAGAAGAAAGGCCTGCTCGTCGGCGAGCACGTTCTGGTTGAATTTGGTGGCGAGTTTGGCAAGGCGCTCGGCGATGGCGGTGAGCCGCCGCCGGGCGCCGGCCTGCAACGAAGCGCCCGCCTTAACGAAGGCGCGGTGGTAGCGCTCGAGCACACGCAGCTGCTCCTCGCTCAGCCGAAGGCCGGCTTGCCCCTCGACCAGGGCGGCCACGCGCTTGAATAGCCTGGCGTCCTGGTAGACACGCACGTTGTGCTTGGCAAGCCGAGGCGCGACCTTGCGTTCGATCTCCTGGATTTCGGGCGATGTGTCGGTGCCCGACAAATTGAAGAACACGGACGCCACCCGATCAAGCGCACGACCGCTGCGCTCGAGCGCTTCGATGGTGTTTTGAAACGTCGGCGCGCCCCGCTGCCCGGCGATCGCGGCAAGCTCCTTCAGGTTGTCGGCAAGCGCGCGGTCGAACGCCGGCAGGAAGTGCTCACTCGAGAGGCGATCGAAGGGTGGCAGCTCGAAGGCCGCCGTCCACGGCTCCAGCAATGGGTTCTTGGCGCGATGCGAGGCTGCAAGCGTGTGTCGCGTCGTTCGCGCCCCGGCCGATTTGCCCCCGGTTAGTCGTCGTGTCCGATCCGTCTTGGCCTTTGCCTGCGAAGCCACCGTGCGCGCCATGATCGATCCCCATACGAGGCCAACTTGTGGCCCAACCTGTGGCCCAGCCATTGGCTTGGACCTATGACGCTTCTTGGCGGCAATGTCGAGAGACCGGGTCGGACCGAGACCTCAGGCGTAGATCATCTTGCGCGTCATGCCGCCATCGACGATCAATTCGGCGCCCGTCACGAAGCCCGCCGTATCCGACAACAGATAGCAGGCGGCCGCGGCCACGTCCTCGGGCCGGCCGACGCGCCCGGCCGGATGCTGCGCGTGGTCAGCGGGCCTGAGGGTCCCATGGCGGCCAGTATCGATCCAGCCGGGCGACACACAATTTACGCGCACGTCGGGTGCCAGCGTGATCGCCAGCGCATGCGTGAGCGCCACGAGGCCGCCCTTGCTGGCGGAATAGGCGAGCGTGCCCGCCTCGGACATGTGCGCGCGCGTCGAGGCGATGACGAGGATGCTTCCTCTGCTACGGCGCAAATCGGCCGCGGCGGTCTTGGCCAGAAGGAAGGTCGCCGTCAGATTGGTGGCGAGCACCCGGTTCCAGTCCTCAACACTCGTCGTGGACAACGGCGCGAACTTGCCGATGCCGGCGTTGGAGACGACGGCGTCGATGCGCCCGAAACGGCTACGCGCCAGCACCACCAGGCGTTCGACCTCCACCTCGCTGCCGACGTCACACTGGATGGCGGCCGTTTCGGCCATACTCGCCGCCACGGCGACGGCGCTCTCGCGGTCAATGTCGGCGCAGACGACCTGCCAGCCTTGGGCGCCGAGCGCCCGGGCGATGCCGGCACCGATGCCGTGCCCGGCGCCGGTCACGATGGCGACCTTGCCGCTTGTCTTGCCTGCCATGCCGTCCACAGATCAGAAAATTTCGGCCGTGGCGAGCGGCTGGCGCTCGTTGGGTAAAGAGCCCCTCCCCTCACCCCGGTTTGCCGGCAGACGCCAGATAGTTCACGTCCGTATCGGTGCCGAGCGACCATTCGTTCTTAAGCGGGTTGTAGAGAAGACCTTTCAGCACAGGTTCGCTAAGGCCCGCGGCCTCAAGATGCTGTCGCAACTCTTGCGGAGTGACGAACCTGTCCCAGCGATGCGTTCCGACCGGCAGCCAGCGCAAGACGTATTCGGCGCCGACAATGGCCAGCGCATAGGCCTTGAGCGTGCGATTGATGGTGGACAGCAGCATCAGCCCGCCCGGCCGGACCAGCCGGGCACAGGTGGCGATAAATGTGCCCACGTCCGGCACATGCTCCACGACCTCAAGACAGATAACCGCGTCGAAAAGCAGCCCCTCGGTGGTCAGGTCCTCGACGCACCCGGTCCGGTAGGCGATCGCCAGCCCTTGCGCGGACGCGTGCCGCCTTGCCGCCTCGATGTTTTCGAGCGCTGGATCGAGACCGGTGACGGTGGCCGCGAGTCTTGCTAGCGGCTCCGAGATCAGGCCGCCGCCGCAGCCCACATCGAGCAGCCGCAAGCCCTGCAGTGGCCGCAAGCCCCCGACCGGTTTGCCGAAGTGGCCCACAAGCTCGTCGCGCAGGAACGTGAGCCGGGCCGGACCGATCTGATGCAATGGGCGGAATTTGCCGCCGGGATCCCACCATTCGGACGCCAACGCCGCGAAGCGGTCGCGCTCGACCGGGTCGAGGGTGGGGCCCGGCGCATGGGGTGGCATTGGCATGGCGGCATTGGTGCGCTCCTGGCGCGCCGCGTCAAGAGCGAGTGGCTCAAAAGCTGGCAAACAACACCTGCGTATCGCCCCAGGTGCGCTGATCGATCGCCCGGTAGGGTGGCGGCAGGGTGAGGCGCGTCGTCTTGGCCTCCTCGATTACGATGACCGCCCCGGGCGCTAGCCAGTCTCCCTCGATGAGCGAGCGCAGGGCGCCCTCGGCCAGACCCTTGCCGTAGGGCGGGTCCAAAAACGCCAGACGCGCGGCGCCGTGATGACCCGCCAGGCCCAAATCCGTGGCGTCGCGCCGAAAGATCTTGGTCATGCCCGTAAGCCCCAACGCCTCGACGTTGCGCCGGATGCTGGCGCGCGCTGCAGCCGCCTCCTCGATGAACAGGCAGTAGGCGGCGCCGCGCGACAGCGCCTCGAGGCCGAGCGCGCCGCTGCCGGCGAAAAGGTCGAGGACCCTGGCGTCGTCAAGGGCAAAGTCTGGGATGCCGTGCGCCAAAATATTGAAGATGGCTTCGCGCACGCGGTCCGAGGTTGGGCGCACCACCGCGCCCGTCGGTGCCGCAAGCGGGCGCCCGCCGAACCTTCCGCCGACAATTCTCATCGCCGCCGCTTCTTGTCGCTGGACCGCCTATGCCGCGTGCTGGAGGGGGGCCTTGGTGCCACCGGGGACGGTTCGTCGTTCAATCCGAGCTCGCGCGCGACTTGGGGTCCCAGCTGATCAATCAGCACCCGGCGTCGCACGGGCTCGACCACACCCGGTTCGAGTTCGAGCAACTGAAAGGGACCGAAGGAGACGCGGATCAGCCAATTCACCGTGAGACCGAGGCTTTCCAAGACGGTGCGCACTTCCCGGTTCTTGCCCTCGCGCAGCGCTAGGCTGAGCCAGACGTTGGTCCCCTGTATCTTGTCGAGGCTCGCCGCAATCGGGCCATAGCGTTGGCCGGCAACCTCGGATCCCTCCTTCAAGGCTTCGAGCGCCGCCGGCGTTACCGTGCCATGGGCTCGCACGCGGTAGCGTCTGAGCCAGCCCGTGGACGGCAGCTCCAGATGTCGCGCCAGCGCTCCGTCGTTGGTAAGCAGCAACAGGCCTTCCGTGTTGACGTCGAGACGGCCAACGGAAATGACGCGTGGCAAATGTTGGGGCAGTGCCTCAAATACGGTGGGCCGCCCGTCGGGATCGCGGTGGGTCGTCACCAGTCCTCTCGGCTTGTGGTATCGCCACAGGCGCGGCGGCTCGACCGCCGGCAGCGGGCTGTCATCGACGGTAATGCGATCCTGCTCGGATACGTCGCGCGCGGGGCTCTTTAACACGCTGCCGTTGACCCTGACCCGCCCCTGTTCGATCCAGCGTTCCGCCTCCCGCCGTGAGCACAGTCCCGCCCGCGCCATCGCCTTGGCAACGCGCATCGGCCAGCCGGCAGCCGCGTCGGCTGCAGCGCGGCGTTGACCTGGCGAGGATTTACGCATGCAATGCTCGCGCTCAATTGTGATCGAGGACGCTATCCTTATGACAGCTCGTGCCGGGGAGAGCTATATGCTGGCGGCGCTGGCCGAAGCCGAGGCGGCGGCCGCGCGTGGCGAAGTGCCGGTCGGCGCCCTGTTGGTGATCGACGGCCGCGTGCTGGCGCGCGCGGGCAATCGCACCCGGGCCTTGGCCGATCCCACCGCGCATGCCGAACTGCTCGTCATCCGGCAGGCCTGCGCCACCGTCGGCTCGGATCGGCTCGAGAACGCCGATCTCTATGTGACGCTGGAGCCGTGTGCCATGTGTGCGGCGGCCATATCCTTTGCCCGCATCAGGCGACTATATTTCGCTGCCGCCGACCCGAAGGGCGGCGCGGTGGAGCATGGAACGCGCTTCTTCAGTTCGCCGACCTGTCACCACGCGCCGGAGGTGTACGGCGGGATCGAGGAGGTGCGGGCCGCGGCGCTCTTGCGGGAATTTTTCGCTGCCCGCCGTTGAGCGTGCCCTGGCCGGCGCGCAGACTGGATTGACGCAGCTCGTCGGCCCGCCGGATCGGCAACAGGCCGTGGCGTTCCAAGAGTTCGGCCAACATGTCCCAGTCTCTTAGGACGGTCTTGTAGATCCAGCGGTAGGTCGGCTGGGCGTCGGCGCAGGCAAATGCGCGGGCCCGGCCGATCAGCGTGGAGGCGGCGGCAATTTCGAGCCAGTTCACGACCAGGTGCAGGTAGGTCAATTCGTAATTGCGCGCCCCGTCGGGCAGGCCAATCGGTGCCTCGGGGTAGCGTCGCACCAACTCGTCGAAAAACGGTGCTACGGGATCGTCTTCCGGTGTGCCCAGTAGCCACAGATACCAATGCATCTGCTCGTGCAGGTAGGTCGAAAGCAGCAGGTCCTCGCTGTCAGCGAAGCGATTGCCGAGCGTTAAGATGGGATGGGCGAAGGTATCGCTACCCGGCACGATCCGCACGAGCCGGGTGTACTCATAGCGGGCAAGATCATGACGGCGGCGCAGGGCCTCCAGCAGCGCGCGTACGCGTTCGCCTTCCCTCTGCGCATGCTCGAGGTCGACGTCGATGCGAAAAGCTTCGTTCTGCCGCGGGCGGCGCAATTCTCAGCCCTTTCAAGACCTGGCGGCGAGGCTAGCCCCGCTCGGTCGTGTAAGACGGGCAAATCGACCAAACCGAGGCAAAAAGCTGTGCGGCTGTGGCAATTGTGCAGTTCGCAAGTTAGGGTCAGGGGGCAACTCCCGGAAACGCTTCTCTTTTTTGAATGGTCCCCCGCGCCCTCAGGGTCGGCGCCCCGGAGCCAGGCGTTTCAGGCGCGGCAGGCGTTTTTTGCCCCGCGCCGGCTCGGGCTCCGGGGGAAGATTGGCCGGCAACGTTTCGGCCGTCTGACTGGCGAGCACGCGCAGCAGTTGGCGCCGCAGCTTCTCCTTCGCCGGCATGGCGGCCTCCAGAACGGCCTTGAAGCGATGAAATTGCAGCACATGAAATTCGTCGACCTCGACGTCGATATAGATGTCCGGCTGCTGCGCCTTGAGCTTTTCGCGCACGATCGACCGCTGCAAAATCTGCGAGGAAGCCATCAGGGCCGAAAACGCGGAAGGTTGCGGGTGCTTGCCGGGACCGGTCGAGGCGCCGCTGACATCGATGGCAACCGTGATGTCGGCCTCCTCGCGAATGACATCGAACGGCAGTGGATTGACGAGCCCGCCGTCCATCAGCGTGCGTCCCTGGCTCACGACCGGGGCAAAGATGGCGGGCAGCGCCATACTGGCGGCGACGGCGGCCCGCAATGGGCCGGCGGAGAGCACCACCTGCTCTTGCGCGTAAAAGTCGGTTGCCACCACGCGCAGGGGAATTTGCAAAGCGGCAAAATCCCGGGCAACGCGGGACGGCATGAGCAATTCGAGCAGGGGCTCGGGTTTCAACAGGGCAAAGCGCACGGGCAGCACGTTGAGCAGCTTCATGATGGGCTCGGCGCGGGCCGCAAACAGCAGCCGCGCAATATCGAGGCGTTGGCTCAAGATCTGCTCGGCATGGGCCCTTATCAACCCGGCGGGAAGTCCGGAGGCATAGACGGCGCCAAACAGCGCGCCGATCGAGGTACCGGCGATGATCTTGGGCTTGAGGCCCAATTCGTCGAACACCTCCAGCATCAGAATATGGGCAAGGCCGCGGGCGCCACCGCCGCCGAGCGCCAGGGCGATGCTCGGCCGCAGCACGAGTGGACCGGTCTTGCGCACCGCAAGCGCCTTGCCGCTGGCCGGCTCACTCATCGCCTCTCCCCATGCCCGGCCCCATGTGAGGCAAGAAACGGCAGCAGGGCGGTAAGCATGGCGCCCGGGTTTTCCTCCGCCAGGAAATGGCCTGAGTTCGATCTCGGCCCCCGACAGGTCGCTACACCAGGCGCGCCACACCTGCAAAGGTTCGGCGCCGCGTTTGCCCAGGTAGTCGCGGCCCCAGGCAACAAAGGTCGGACAGGTTATCTTTCGCCCGGATTCCAGATCCGCTTCGTCGAGCTGCCGATCGATACCGGCGCCGGCTCGGTAGTCCTCACAGATCGCGTGCACGCGATTTGGATCGTGCAACAAGGCCCGGTACTGCGCGAGCGCCTCGGCCGAAAACGGCGCCAGGTCGCGCGATTTTGTCCAGCTCTTCAGCGTGTGCTCCAGGTAGTACAGGGGATCGGTGCTGATCAACCGCTCCGGCATCGGCGCAGGCTGTGCCAAGAACCCCCAGTGGTAGGAGGCCACGGCGCTCTCGGCGCTGACGCGCCGCCAGACCTCGGCCGTGGGCAGGATATCGATCGGCAGCAAGGCCATAATGGCTTCCGGGTGATCGAGCGCCAGCCGGTAGGCAACGCGGCCGCCACGATCATGCCCGCCAACCATGAAGCGCGCATGACCAAGCGAGCGCATCACGGCCAGGCAATCCTGGGCCATGGTTCGCTTCGCATAACTCATGTGTCCGGGTGTATCGGGGGGGACGGAGCTGGCTCCGTAACCGCGCAGATCGGCGACCACCAGCGTGCAATGACGCGCTAGCTCGGCGGCGACCTTGTGCCAGCAGGCGTGCGTCTGCGGATAGCCGTGCAGCAACAGCAACGGCGGTCCCGACCCACCGCAGCGCACGGCGATCTCGGCAGCCTCCGTCTTTATCCGCCGCTCGGGCCATCCGGGGAACAGATCTCTTGCTGCCGTCATGTGCCCTCTTCCCGTTCGATCGCCCGCCAGCCGATGTCGGTGCGATAAAAGCCCCCGGGCCAGTCGATCCTAGCAACCGCCGCGTAGGCACGCCTGTGCGCCTCGCTCACCGTCTTGGCGCGAGCCGTCACGGCCAAGACGCGACCGCCGGTGGCGATCAGCCGTGCGCCCTCACGCGCGGTCGCGGCATGGAATACCTGCACATCCTCGACCGCCGCCGCCGCCTCGGTGCCGCGAATTTCCGTGCCTTTGGCGTGCTCGCCGGGATAGCCGCGGGAGGCCAGCACCACCGTCAGCGCCGCATCCTCATGCCAGCGCAGGTCGAAGGTATTGAGCACGCCATCGACGGTCGCTAGCAGCGCCGAAAGCAGGTCCGATTTCAGCCGCAGCATTAGAACCTGGCACTCCGGATCGCCGAAGCGCACGTTGTACTCGATCAGCTTGGGTCCCTCCTCGGTGATCATCAGACCGGCAAACAGCACACCCTTGAAGGGTGTGCCGCGCTCAGCCATGGCGCGCACGGTCGGCCGGATGATCGCGTCCATGGTGCGGCTGATCAGCTGCGGCGTCATCACGCCTGCCGGCGAGTAGGCCCCCATCCCCCCCGTATTGGGACCCCTATCACCGTCAAAGGCGCGTTTGTGGTCTTGCGCCGTGGCGAGCGGCAGTACGTTTTTGCCGTCGACCAGGGCAAAGAAGCTTGCCTCCTCGCCGACCAGGCACTCCTCGATCACCACGTCACCGCCGCCGGCGAATGAGGCCTCGACCGCAGCCCGCGCTTGCTCCCGCGTTTCTGCCACGCTGACGCCTTTACCTGCGGCCAGCCCATCGACCTTGATGACGACGGGGAGGGCATGGCTATCGACGTAGGCCAGGGCCGCAGCGCGTTCGGCGAAGCGGCGGTAGGCGGCGGTCGGAATGGCAAACTCGCGGCAGAGATCCTTGGTAAAGCCTTTCGAGCCTTCCAGCCGCGCCGCCGCCTTCGACGGCCCGAATACCTTGATGCCCGCGGCCGTCAGATCGTCGGCAAGCCCGGCCACCAAGGGGGCCTCCGGCCCAACCACAACCAAAAAAATGTGCTTCTCCTTACAAAAACGCACGATGGCTCCGTGATCGCGGATATCGAGGTTGGGGCACTCCGCCAAGGCGGCGATGCCGGCGTTGCCCGGCGCACAGTAAAGCTTGCTCAGCAGCGGACTTGCCGAGAGGGCCCAGGCCAGCGCATGCTCGCGGCCACCCGAGCCGATCAGGAGAACATTCATCAGCCAAGACCCCACCAACGCGCTCAGCGGCCCGTCAACCGACGGCCACTCGAACCGACCAACCCATGTAACATTTGCAGCCTCGCTCGACAAAGCCGGGGGGCCTGCGTGGCCGAGCTAGCGCCCACCGCCCGGCAGGGCGGCAACCTTGCAGAGTTCACGGTCTCTGAGCTCTCCAACGCCATCAAGCGGACGCTGGAGGGTGCCTATGGCTATGTGCGCCTACGCGGGGAGATCTCCGGCTTCCGCGGCGTGCACGGCTCGGGGCACTGCTATTTCACGCTGAAAGACGACAAGGCGCGGATCGACGCCGTGATCTGGCGCAACACCTTGAGTACTTTGCGCATCCGGCCGGCTGAGGGACTAGAGGTCATCGCCGTCGGCCGCGTCACCTCCTACCCGGGCAAGTCGACCTACCAGATCGTCATCGACACGCTGGAACCGGCTGGGATCGGCGCCTTGATGGCCCTGCTCGAGGAGCGCAAGAAGAAACTCGCGGCGGCGGGCCTGTTCGACCCCGCGCGCAAGAAACCACTGCCGTTCCTGCCGCGCGTCATCGGCATCGTCACCTCCCCGACGGGAGCCGTGATCCGTGACATGCTGCACGGGTTTGCCGAACGGTTTCCTGTGCGCGTGCTGCTTTGGCCGGTACGCGTGCAAGGCCAGCTGAGCGCGGCGGAGGTGGCGACCGCGATCCGGGGCTTCAACGCGCTCGATGCCGGCGGCGCGGTGCCGCGGCCCGATCTTTTGATCGTGGCGCGCGGCGGTGGCAGCCTCGAAGACTTATGGAGCTTCAACGAGGAAATCGTGGTCCGTGCGGCCGCCGACAGCCGGATCCCGCTGATCTCGGCGGTCGGGCACGAGACCGACACCACGCTCATCGATCTTGCCGCCGACGCGCGGGCACCGACGCCGACCAAGGCTGCCGAATGGGCGGTGCCTCGCTATCTGGAGCTCGTGCAACAGTTGAGCGACCTGACGCGTCGACTGCACACCGGCACCCATCGCCTATTGCAGGAGCTGCGCACGCACTTGCGCGCGGCGGGACGCGGCCTGCCCCGACGCCAGGAGTTGCTGGCGTTGCCGCGCCAGCGCTTCGATGGTGTGGAGGCTCGGCTGGCGCGCGCACTTTTGGCCAACACGCGCGCGCACGCCATGCACCTGACGCGCACCGCAGCCAGGCTGCGGCCGCGGCTCCTCGAAATTGGCCAAGCGCGCGCGCGCGATCGGCTCGACGCGCTGGGTCGGCGCACGCTGTCCGCCCTGGTGCGTAGCACCGGGCCCAAACGTGCCCGGCTCGAGCGCATCCTCGGCCGCCTGTCGCCGAGCCCGTTGCTGACGCGGCTCGGGCGCTCAGGGGAGCGTCTCGAGGTGCTTGGCGGACGCCTGCGACGTGCCACGTTTACCGGCCTCGAGGGTCGGCGCAGCCACCTCGACGGCTCAGCCAAGCTGCTGAGGTCGCTCAGCTACCACGGTAGCCTGCAACGCGGCTATGCCCTGCTGCGCGACAGTGAGGGGCGCAGCGTCCGCTCGGCGGCTGCCGTCTCCGCCGGCCAGCGCCTCGATATCGAGCTTGCCGATGGACACATTGCGGCCAGGGCGGAAGCGAGCGCGGCCCGGGAAGCTCAAGCCGCGCCTCGTCTCCCAACCAAAGGCAAGGCCAGGGCCAAGGCGCGCGGCGGGGAGGGCCAGGGTTCGCTGTTCTAGCCGGTGCGATCGCGCCTTGACCCTCAGGGCAAACACCTGCAACCCAGTGTGGGATTTGCCTTCATCGTGCTATCACGCTGGCCTATGCCAGGGGTGGCCTGTATGCTCGCACCCCTTGTATGCTCCTGAATGTCTGGGAAATTTCCACAGCAATGATTCCACGGCGATGAACCGATTCGAAAAACTGCTCGGGCTGAAAGGCGAAGCCAAGCTGCGCTATCTTGACGGCGAATTCCAGGTCCTGAGCCCCGGCGACTTCGTGCGCTGCGCGGTGACCGGCGAGCCCATCATGCTGCCGGACTTGCGCTACTGGAGCGTGGAGCTACAGGAGGCCTACGCCAACGCCGAGATTTCCTTCGAGCGCTTCCGGGCCCTGCGCGCCGGCGACAGGACGTAAGTTTTTCCGGTGTCTGCCAACGGGGGTGTAGGAAGACCATCCGATGCGGTCGTGTAACCGGGGAGCTTGGCCCTCCAGCCACCATTTGGCGTTTGTCGCGGCCACCTTGGGCAACGGCCGCCCCATCGGCGCGGCCAAAGCTGCGAGCCGCGGTTTGCCTGTGCAGGCGAGGTATTAAATGCGTCCTCTAGAAGGGCTTCGTGTCGTCGATCTCACGCGCGTCCTGTCCGGACCCTATTGCACCATGCAGCTCGGCGACCTCGGCGCCGAGGTGATTAAGGTCGAGCAGCCCGGCAAGGGTGATGATACGCGCGCCTTCGCCCCGCCCTATCAGGGCGACGAGGCGGCCTATTTCCTGTCCGTCAATCGCAACAAGAAAAGCGTCACCCTCGACATGAAGAGCGAGGCGGGCAAGGAGGTGCTCGGGCGGCTGATCGACGTGTCCGACGTGCTGGTGGAGAACTTCCGACCTGGGGCGATGGATCGGCTCGGTTTCGGTTTTGCTGCGGTGCACGCGCGCCGCCCATCGCTGGTCTACTGCTCGATCTCCGGATTTGGCGCCACGGGGCCGCAGAAAGACCGGCCCGGTTATGATGTGATCGTGCAGGGCGAAGCCGGGGTGATGGACCTGACGGGACCGCGCGACGGGGCGCCTTACAAAGTCGGCACCGCCATCGGCGATCTGGTGTCGGGGCTTACCGCCTCGCAGGGCATCTTGGCCGCGCTCTACGCGGCCAAGATCACCGGTAAGGGCCAGCATGTCAGTGTCTCGATGTATGAGGTTGTGGCGGCCCTATTAACCTTCAACGCCAGCATTTATTTCGCCACCGGCAAATCGCCTCGCCGTCGCGGCAACGAGCACCCCACGATCGTGCCCTACGAAACTTTTGAGGCCAGCGACGGCTGGATCAATCTGGGGGTGGCCAACGATGATTTGTGGCAACGTTTCTGCAAAGGCGCGGAGCGGCCGGATCTGGCCGGGGATCCCCGCTTCGCCAAGGCTTCCGACCGCGTGCGCAACCGCGACGCGCTGGTGCCCCTCGTCAGAGCCCTCATCAAGCAGCGCAGCCGCGACGATTGGATGGGGCGCATGGACAAGGCCGGCGTGCCGAGCGGCGCCATCCGCAGCGTGGGCGAGGTCTGTGACGGTGAACTCCTAAAGGCGCGCGGCATGATCGCGGCAATGCCGCATTCCAACGCAGGCACCGTCAAAGCCATCAAGAATGCCATGCACTTGAGCGCGACGCCGCTCGACGGCTACCAGGCACCACCGACGCTGGGGCAGCACACGCGCGAAGTATTGACGCAATTGCTGGGTTACGCGGCCGCCGACGTTGAAAAGCTTGCGCGCGACAAGGTCATCTAGCCGGACATCTCGATCAGCCAAGCCAGGAAAGCAACACTATGCCTCTCGACCCGCAGAAGATCCTCAATTGGAAATTCCCCGAGATCGAGCACACCTATAGCGAAAAGGACACCATGCTCTATGCGCTCGGGCTCGGCTGCGGCTCCGACCCCACCGAGCCGGGCGATCTCAAGTACGTGTATGAACGCGGGTTGGTCGCGCTGCCGACCATGGCGGTCGTCCTCGCCTATCCGGGTAACTGGCTCGAGAGCAAGGAGTCGACCGCCGACTACAGCAAAGTGCTGCATGGCGAGCAGTATCTCACCATACATCGGCCGATCCCGGCGGCGGCTACCGTGATCGGCCGCGGGCGGGTCAAGGATCTCCTGGACAAGGGCAAGGAGAAGGGGGCCGTGCTTTTCGTCGAGCGCCAGATCCTCGACAAGGCGGACGGCGAACCGATTGCCACCATGCTATCGGCGGCGATGTTGCGTGGCGACGGCGGCTTCGGCGGCAAGCCCGGGCCGCAGCCGCTGCCCCACGCGCTCCCCGAGCGCCCAGCGACCGTGAGCCTTGACCTCAAAGTGGCGCCCAACGCCGCCTTGATTTATCGGCTGTCGGGTGACCGAAATCCGCTGCATGCCGATCCGGCCGCCGCCGCCAAGGGCGGCTTCAAGATGCCGATCCTGCACGGGCTGTGCACCTATGGCGTGGCCGGTCGGGCCATCATCAAGGCCTGTTGCAGTGATGATCCCAAGCGCCTCAAGGGGCTCAAGGTACGCTTCTCCTCGCCGGTGTTTCCGGGCGAGACGATCCGCACGGAGATGTGGCCCGAGGGCGAAATTGTCTCTTTTCGCGCGCGTGTGGTCGAGCGCGACGTGATCGTGCTCAACAACGGCCTGGCAACCGTGGGCTAGGGGGCGCCACCGCCATTTCGTTTGGCGCCGGTGGGGGGGCGCCCGGATCGGGCGGAGGGCCCGGCGCGGCAGCCGTGGCATGCCCGCCTCAGCTTCGCGGCAAAGCGTCGAGCATCTGGTCGGGATCGAGCGCCGCCTGTAAGCGCAGGGCGGCGGTCCTCGCCAGTCGCAGGGTTAGGGCCCGCCGCCGGGAAGCGGCGAGCTTGTGGTCGGGTGCGGGGCGCAATATTTCCCCGCCGTAGCGATCCGCCACGATCAGGCCGGTGTCGGCGGGCAACACCTCACGCGGAAACGTCGGGCCGACGGCAAAGAAAAACCGGTCGCAGAATTCGCGGTACTGTGGCCACTTTTGATCGACGCGATAATCTTCAAGGCACGACTT
This sequence comes from uncultured Alphaproteobacteria bacterium, assembly GCA_963775835.1. GTDB lineage: Bacteria > Pseudomonadota > Alphaproteobacteria > Rhizobiales > Hyphomicrobiaceae > AWTP1-13. The sequence goes on from CAVZKV010000003.1 coordinate 51,301, forward strand.
GATTTCGACAAGCCAAATTTCGGCGGCTTCCGACAGGCCCATGACGTCCGCCCGTCGCCCGCTCGCCAGCGTGACCTCGCTGACCGGCGCAAACCCGTAAGCCTTGAACAGGCGGCCAACGCCCCGGCAGATATCGCGCGCCGGCGGGGATTGGTCGCCGCCGGTGGTATCATCACAATGGACCGGAAGGGTTTTCATCGCTTGGCACCTGGGGTACCTGGGGCACTTGGGGCACCTGGGGCACTTGGGGCACCTGGCATGCCAGCCACAGCACTGCCGGAGAAACTCATCGCCCGCGCGCGGCCACATGAGCGATCTTTTCTTGCGGCCCACTGGCGCCTATGGTGCCGCCCGGCGTCGTGTAGCGGTGAGTTATCGCATGTTTTTTAAGCGTCCGCAGCAGGACACTTCGGGGGCCAAGCGTACCGGAGACGTGACGACCGCCGCGGCGCGCCCGCAGCCGTTGCAAGCCTCCGAGCTGCGACGGGTGGTCGATCCCAGCAAGCTCGGCTTCAAGACCACCGAAGAGCTCAATCCCATCAGCGGATTGATCGGCCAGGATCGGGCGCTCAAGGCCATCCAGTTCGGCACCAGCATCAAGAGCCATGACTTCAACATTTTCGTGCTGGGTCCGCCGGCTTCGGGCAAAACGACCGCCGTCAAATCGCATCTGGGGCCCAAGGCAGCCAAATCCCCGACGCCTCCCGACTGGGCCTACGTCTACAACTTCGACAACCCTAATAGCCCCAAAGCGCTGCAACTGCCGCCCGGCCGGGCCCGCGCGTTCGCCAAAGGCATGCTCGCCGCCCTCGACGAGTTGCGCGTCGTGCTACCCGCCCTGTTTGAAGGTGAGGACTATCAGGTGCGGCGCCGCGCCATCGACGAACAGTTCAGGTCGGGACAAGAGGGAGCCTTCGAAGCCCTCAGTGCCAAGGCGCAGGCACAAAACATAGCCCTACTGCGCACCCCGACCGGCTTCACCATGGCGCCAATGCACGAAGGCAAGGTCGTCAAGCCGGAGGTGTTCGGTGCCCTGCCCGAGGGCATGCGTAAGGATATCGAGGTCAAGATCGAAGGCTTGCAGAAGGAGTTGCAGGCCATCCTGGAGCGGATGCCCAAAGCCGACAAGACGCGCAGAACGCAACTGAGCGAACTCAATGAGGAAGTAGCCAAGAATGCCGTGCGCGAGGCGCTTGATGATCTCGCGGCGGCCTTTGGCGATGTGAACGAGGCCATCGACTTCCTCGAGGCGGCAGGCCGGGATTTGATCCGCAACGTCGGGCTCTTTTTGGCGTCGGCGGAGGAGGACAACGCGATCGTCAAACAGCCTGTGGACGTGGCGCGCGATGCGCGCTTCCGGCGCTATCAGGTCAATGTGATGGTCTCGAGCGAGAATGGCGCCGACGGCGGCGCACCGGTCATCGAGGAACTCAACCCCACCTTCAGCAATCTGATCGGCCGAGTCGAACATATCGCGCAAATGGGTACGTTGATTACCGATTTCCTGTTGATCAAGCCCGGCGCTCTGCACCGGGCGAACGGCGGCTATTTGCTGTTGGATGCCCGCAAACTTCTGCTCTCGCCCTTCGCTTGGGAAGCTTTGAAGCGCGCCATTAAGGCACGCGAGCTTCGCATCGAGCAGCCGGTGGAGGCCTCGGGCCTTATTTCGACCCAGTCGCTCAGTCCAGAGCCCATTGCGCTCGATCTCAGGGTGGTTCTGTTCGGTGATCGCGAGCTTTACTATTTGCTGGCCGCGAATGATCCCGACTTTTCGCGCCTGTTCAAGGTGCAAGCCGATTTCGACGACACCATCGCCCGTTCGAGCGAGAACGATCAGGCCTATGCCCGCCTGATCGCCTCGATCGTCAAACAGCACGGCCTGAAGCCGGTCGACGCCGCCGGCGTGGCGCGGCTGATGGATGAAGGCTCGCGGCTTGCCGATGACCGTGAGAAGCTGTCGATCGAGATCGGACGCATCGCCGACATCGTGCGCGAGGCGGACTATTGGTCGGATCAGGCCAAGCGCAAAGTGACGACCAAGCAGGACATGACGCGGGCCATCGACGAGCAAACTCAGCGCGCGGATCGATTGCGCGATCGGTCCCAGGAGGTCATCAGTCGCGGCGTGGTGCTGGTGGACACCGACGGTGCCCAAGTCGGGCAGGTTAATGGTCTGTCGGTGCTGCAGCTGGGCTCCTTTTCCTTCGGCCGGCCAAGTCGCATCACGGCGCGCACTCGCCTCGGTTCCGGCCGGGTCACGGACATCGAGCGCGAGGCCAAGCTGGGCGGGCCTCTGCACACCAAAGGCGTCATGATTTTGTGGGGGTTCCTCGCCGGCCGTTACGCGCTCGATACGCCGCTCGCCTTGGCGGCGAGCTTGGTGTTTGAGCAATCCTACGGCGGGGTCGATGGTGACAGTGCCTCTTCGGCCGAGCTTTATGCGCTGTTGTCGGCCCTCTCGGAAGTGCCAATCCGGCAAGCGCTGGCGGTTACCGGTTCGATCAACCAATGGGGAGAGGTGCAGGCGATCGGCGGGGTCAACGAGAAGATCGAGGGCTTTTTCGACGTTTGCCGGGCGCGTGGCCTCACCGAGCAACACGGGGTGCTCATTCCGCGCGCCAACGTGCAGCACCTGATGTTGCGCGAGGACGTGGTGGAGGCGGTTCGGCACGGGCAATTCTCGGTCTATCCGGTGGCCAGCATCGACGAGGGCATCGAGATCCTGACCGGCGTCAAATCCGGCGAGCGCGATGCCGAGGGCCGCTTTCCCGCGGGTACCATCAATCGGCTGGTCGAGGACAAACTGCGGTCCTTCGCGGAGCGCGGCCGCAGCTTTTCCAAGGGTGGTGTAGGCACCACGGAGGACGGGAAGGCCGCCCCATGATCGCGCATGTGGCCTCGAGCGGCGAGGACAGCGGCCGGGTCGTCCTCCAACTCGGCACCCGTACGCCAAGCGCCGTCGCCTTGAGTGCCGCGATCAGAATTGCGCAAGCCTTCCAGTCGGAAATCGAAAGCCTTTTCGTCGAGAACCAACAGCTGCTTGATTGCACGTCCTTTAGCTTCGTACGCGAGGTGTCACTCACCGGGCGTTGGTCGCGAACCGTTTCCAGAGAGGAAATGGCAGTTGGCTTGCGGCTGGCCGCCAATAACGCGCGTCGGCAGGTCGAGAAATTGGCACGGCAGGCCGATGTGCCGTTGCGTTCGCGCGTGGTGCGCGACGAACCCTTGCGGGCGATTTCGGTTGCCTGCGCAGAGACAGGACCATGGAACGTGGTCGTGTTGGCGGAACCGCTATCGCCGAGCGACGGCGGTTTCTTGAAGCAGGTGATGCTCGAGATCGATGGCGCCACGGGTCTGGGAGTCGTTGGCCCCAAGGCGCAGCGCTGCAGCGGGTCTGCTATTGTTGCCGTGGAGGATACGGAGCGGCTGTCGGGAATGCTGATGACGGCCGAGCGGATGGCGGCCCTGGACACTGGCGCCGTCGTCCTGCTGCTGCTGGCGACGCAAGAGGACCAGCTGGCTCAGATGGAGGGTCAAGCACGCCTGGTGGTCGGTGGGCGCGAAGACGTGCGCATCGAACTGGCCGAGATTGATCGAGGCGAGGCCGCCGTCATGGCCGAAACCTTGCGCCGGCTGCGTGGCGGCTTTGTCATCGGGCAATACGGTGGCCTGCTGGTGCCCGACGAGGGCGACCTACGCCCGCTGCTGGCGGCGCTCGAGTGCCCGCTCCTTCTGGTTCGGTAGTCGTGCGGCACGCGCGCCCAAATTGAACGCGTCGACGCGCATGCTCCCCGCTTCTCCCCGCGCGCCCGAGCGCAAAGTTGTCCCTCACCCAGCCAGCTGCGTGGCGCCGCCCTGGGGCGCTGCCAAGCCGGAGCTCAGCCGTCAAAGTTCGGCGCTACGTGTGGGCGGGGCGGGCCGATAGGCCCACCTTTGCCGCGAAAGGGCCAGGCGAGCGCTCTGCTAACCACGACGTGCGATTGTTCTCGGTGCCGACGCGGCGGCGCTATCACTCGTTTAGGGCCAACCGGTGCCGAAGGGTTGGCTCCCGACGCAGGATCGCTTTAAGCTTTGTTTGCTATTGGCAGCGCAATGGCAGCTCCACGTCGCCAAGGAAACGTTTGACGTGCCCAAGTATCGCAATCTAGGGGTCGGCGAACCCGCGCCGTGGTTTGAAGCGAGGGCGAACACGCGTGATGTGTTTGCCCTCGACAGTATTGACGGGCGCTATATCGTCCTGTGTTTCTTCGGCTCGGCCGACCCCAAGGGCAAAGCGGCTCTCGACGTCGCGCTCGTGCATGCGGATCTGTTTGATGACGAGCGCGCTACGTTCTTCGGGGTCAGCATCGATCCTGCCGACGAAGCCAAGAGGCGGGTCGTCGGTCGCATTCCCGGTTACCGCTTTTTTTGGGATTTCGACGGCGCCATCAGTAGGCGCTATGGTGCCATCCCACATGATGCCGACGCCGCCAAGGGCAACGTCCCCCTGCGCCGCATTTGGGTCGTTCTCGATCCCACTTTGCGCACCTTGAAAGTGACGCCGTTTAGACCGGACGGCGGCGAAGCCTTTGAGCTCATCCATTACCTGAAGTCGTTGCCGCCACCGAGGCGCTTCGCCGGTTTTGAAGTGCAAGCGCCCGTTCTGGTCCTGCCAAACGTGTTCGAGCCGGCATTCTGCGCGAAGCTGATCGCCCAGTATGAGACGAGCGGCGGGCAAGAAACAGGCTTCATGCGCGATGTCGGTGGGAAAACCGTGCAATTGCATGAGTACGGGCATAAGCGGCGGCGGGATCACATTATTGAGGACAGTGAGGTCATCCGGCAGGTGTTGCGGCGCTTCAACCGGACCGTCATCCCGGAACTCCTCAAGGTCTATCAATACAAGGCCTCGCAAATGGAGCGGTTTCTCGTGGGCTGCTATCGGGCGGAGGACAGCGGCCACTTTGCTCCTCATCGCGACAATACCACCAAGGGCACTGCGCACAGGCGCTTTGCGGCTTCCGTGAACTTGAATGCCGACTTCGACGGCGGTGAGGTCAGCTTTCCCGAGTACGGGCCACGCGGCTTCAAGCCGGCACCGGGCGGGGCCGTTGTGTTCTCTTGCTCGCTTCTGCATTCGGTTTCGAAGGTGACGCGGGGTGCCCGCTATGCCTTCCTACCGTTTATCTATGATGAAGAGGCGGCCAAGATCCGTGCAGCCAACCATGCGTTTCTTGCTCAGGATCAGGGGGGACAGGCCCTTTTGCAGCCGCCTTCCCGCGGCTGAGCCTGATGCAGCCCCGGCCTTGTCCGCCCCGCTTTTTGCGATAGCTCGCTGGCCCGATCGAGCGCGCGTTCTTCCCCTTTCTCCGCGCGAGGCTTGCGGGGTTTTCCCGAGCGCGTGACGGGCGTAATGCGCAGCTGCCACGACTTCTTCGCATTGTTTGCCTAGTCAATGGCGATGATCTACATCGCCATTCTCACCGATCGGGCGCCGGCAGAGGTTTCCTCGATCTGCGAGCAGATCGGCGAACGCATCACGCGCTTCGTGGACGACTATCCGGATCGGGAGAACACGTTTGTGGAACCTTGGCCGGAAGCGCCGGCAATCTATGTTCGACAAGCACGCCGGGACGGGAGTGTGACGCCTGAGATTGAAAGCCGTCTCGAGCGCTGTAAGACCGTGCTTTATTTCGAAGGGCCCGGCAATCCCCAAGAGTGCGCCGACCAAGTCTCGGTCTTGAAGTTGTACCTTAAAGCCCTCGATGGCTCGGTCGTCGACTGGGGCGGTATCGACTACGGCTGGCCGCTGGTGCAGCTCGGCGAAGACGCCTTGCGTTGCTTGAGCGAACTCCCCGATGAGCCACGGCTTGCATCAGAGGCGCTGGAATAGCCCAACGCCCCGCGGGCTCGGCTGCCCCGGGGTGCGCAGGGCACGGCGTTTGGTTCGCTGCAAGCGCCGGGCGATCGTGTGGATCTCAGCTTTTCCGGTGATCCAAGCCGGCGGCACCGCTCCCATCTGAGCCGTGCGGTAAAATCGCGGCAACGTCGACATGGAGGTTTTCAACTTTTTTGCATCCTGCTTACGCTGGCAACCGTCACGCTGCGCGGCGGCAGCGGCCGTCCCAGCCTGCGCGTCATCGAGCCCAACCCCGACAATGCCCCGCGCCGGGTGGAACAAAAGTTCACGCTTGCCACAGGATACGCCAAGGTGCCGCCGGAACCATTCGTTCGCGCGCAAAGATTGCTTCGCACGACGCGCTCGAAGTGCGTTTGAGGGAAGCCTACCGGGGCCGGCGAGCGCATTGCCGGCCCCCTTGTTTTGCGCCGAGCAGGTTCGACAGCTTGGAGGCGTGGCGCCTCTGGCCAGACGGATGGCGTTGAAGGCTTAGCGAAACGCAAGGGCGACGCTGCCAGGCGGGGTCCGAAGGGAGCGTGGAGCAAAGCCGGGACCCGATGGACAAGAGCCGGATGATGTCTTCGCGGATGAACTGTGCGGGGAGCTTTGTCATGCTGGTAGCGTGCGAGGCGGTGCACGCCGCAAACTCGGGCGGCATATGGTGCGGCCGTTGGCAACAAGCCCGCGCCCAGGCTACGACGGCCTAAGTTTGCCGCCTGCCCCGACACCGCGCCGATCGAGGAGCGCGATCAGGCCCCTGAGCAGGGCCAGTGGGGTCGGTGGACACCCGGGGATGGTGAGATTTACGGGTATGACGGAGGAAACCGCGCCGACGCAGGCATAACTGCCGGCGAAAACCCCACAATCGGCGGCGCAGTCTCCTGCCGCCACCACCCACTTCGGATCCGGTGTCGCCGCATAAGTGCGCTCCAGCGCCTCGCGCATGTTCTTGGCTACCGGTCCCGTGACGAGCAAGACGTCGGCATGGCGCGGGAGGCAACAAAACGCAGCCCAAAACGCTCGATGTCGTAAAAGGCATTGTTGAGCGCGTGAATTTCCAGTTCGCAGCCATTGCACGAGCCGGCGTCCACCTCTCGGATGGCGAGACTGCGGCCCAGACGCCGGCGCGCGGCCGCGCCCAAGCCCTGGGCCAAGGCGGCAAGGTCGGCGTCGTCGGGCGACGGCGCCGGCTCGGTGAGCGGAAACTGGATGAGACTTTCGAGCAGCAGCTTGCGCATGGTCCGTCCTAGAGGTCGTGACCGGAATAGGAGCAGTTGAACGATTTGTTGCAGAGCGGGAAGTCGGCGACGATGTTGCCGGCGATGGCGGCCTCGAGCAGCGGCCACTGAAACCACGACGGGTCGCGCAAATGGCAGCGCGCGAGCCTGCCATCGGCGGCGAGGCGGACCAGGCGAGCATGTCGCCCCGGAAGCCTTCAACCAGCGCCAGGCCCTCGCCGCCGTCGTTGGCATCAATTGCCGGCCGGGTGGTGGCAGCGCGACTTCGGGCTGATCCTCAAGAATCTGCTCGATCAGGGATAGGGCTACCTGGGATGGCTGTGCGTCACCTACCTCCGCATGCCTCTGCCGCCGACGCTGCTCGTCGTCGTGGTTGGCTGTGGTTTGCTCGGCATCATGATCGAACGTCTTGCGCTGCGCCCGCTGCAGAGCTCTCCGAGGATTGCACCGCTGCTGTCGACGATCGGGGTCGGGCTGGTCCTTGACCAGGTGGCGCAGCTCTTATTTACGCCCGACCCCCGCGGCTTAGCCAGCCAAGTCCCGAGCTGGCGTCTCCAGATCGGCGGCGGCACCATCGGCGCCCTCGACCTGCTGATCGCTGCCATAGGGTTGCTCAGCGCGTTGCTGCTGTATGTGTTCTTGCGCTTCACCAAGCTGGGATGGGCCGTCCGGGCCACGGCATTGGACCGCGATGCCGCCCAGCAATGCGGGGTCGACGTCGATCGCGTCAATAGCGCGGGCTTCGCCATCGCCGCTGCCCTCGGCGGCATCAGCGGCTTTCTCGTTGGCATGTACTACAACAGCATCGATCCGAATATGGGCTATCAGGCCGGGTTGAAAGGCATCGTTGCGCAAATGATCGGCGGCATGGGCAACGTTCCCGGCGCGATTGCGGGAAGCCTGCTGCTGGGGCTGATCGAGAGCTATGGCATCGCCATTCTCGGCACCAGCTATCGAAATTTGTTTGCCTTTGTGGTGATGATTTTGATCCTGGTCCTCAAACCCAACGGCATCTTCAGCCGCGGACGACGCCTGCCCCCTGAGCCGCTCACCGGCACATTTATCGCACCGAGCGCGCCGATTTGCCTACCCGCCGCGGCCTTGATCGCTGCGGTTCTAATCGCGCTGGCATTGCCGTTGGTCGTTCGCAACGGCTACATCCTGCAGACGCTCGGTATTGGCTGGCTCTACGCCATCTTGGCCATCAGCCTGACGCTGGTGGCAGGCACGGCGGGGCAAATCTCGTTGGGGCACGCGGGCCTGCTTGCCATCGGAGCCTATGCCTCGGCTCTATTGGCGATCGACCTCAAAATACCGGTGGCCGCGGCCATCATCTGCGCCGGCGTCATGACCGCCGTGCTCGGCACACTGATCATCTTGCCCTCGTTCAGGCTGCGCGGCCACTACGTAACAATTCCACGATGAAGATAATTCTGGGGCTGATGCAGCCGCGGTCGGGAACGATCGTGTTCGACGGTCAACCGATCAAGGGATTGCGCACGCCCCAAATCATCCGACGCGGCCTTGGTTCCGTCCCCGAGGCGCGGCGTTTATTCGGCGGCATGACGGTGCGCGAGAACGTGCTGATGGGAGCCTTCACACGGACCGAAAAGCCAGCAATTCTCCAAGACTATGCGCGTATGATGGAGTTGTTTCCGCGCTTGCGCGAGCGCAGCGAACAACAGGCCGGCACCCTCTCCGGCGGCGAGCAACAGATGGTGGCGATGGCCCGTGCGCTGATGGGTCGGCCTCGCGTCATCTGCATGGACGAGCCTACGATGGGCCTGTCGCCGCTGCACGTCGACCGCGTCTTGGAGCTGATCCGCAAAGTCAATCAGGAAGGCGTCACCATTTTCATGGTTGAGCAAAACGCCCACCTGGCTCTGCAAATCGCCGACTACGGTTACGTCCTGCAGACGGGGCGCATCGTGTTGTCTGGGCCGGCAGGCGAACTCATGCATGATTTAAGGATTTCGGGATGCCTACCTCGGCGGCGCAGGCAGCCAATTCGGGGACAGTGATGCAGGTTGATCCCCCGCAAGGCCCGAACCCGCAGAACCTGGCCGAACTCGAGGCGCGGCTCGCGCGTGATCTAGAGCTGCTGCTCATTCCTCCCGCCAAAGAGTGGCTCCAGCCACCGCGCATCCCGGCTGGCGCCGGCTGCTCGATGTCGCCATCACGGCGCAGGCATGGGGGGATTGGCGACGGCCTTTGCCCTGAAGCGTTTGGGCGTGTGCAACATACGCCTGTTCGACCGTGCACCTGAAGGTTTCGAAGGTCCCTGGGTTAGCTACGCGCGCATGCAGACGTTGCGGTCGCCCCCGGAATTGGTCGGACCGGCCTTGGGGCTCGCCAATCTCACGTTCCGCGCCTGGTTCGAGGCCCAGTTCGGCGCCGCCGCATGGCCGACCGTGCATCGGATCTCGCGCCTGCAGTGGATGGCCTATTTGCGCTGGTATCGGCGCATGCTTGCCGTGCCGATCGAGAACGAGGTTGAGATTACTGACATTGCCGGGGACACGACCGCGGTCTGCCTCCAGCTGCGTTCGGCGGTGGGGGAACGAAGAATTGCGGCGCGCCGCGCGGTGCTGGCGAGCGGAAGAGACGGCCTAGGCGGCCCATTTGTACCCGAGCTTTTTCGTGCCCTCGACCGCGCCCATTGGGCGCATTCCAGCGACGAGATCGACTTTGCCGCGCTGCGCGGCAAGACCGTAGGCGTAGTCGGCGCCGGCGCCTCAGCGGTCGACAATGCCGGCGAGGCCCTTGAGGCGGGCGCGGCGTGCGTGGCCATGCTAGTCCGTCGTCCCGACGTACCGCGCATCAATCGGGGCATGGGCATCGGCAGCCCCGGCATGTGGCATGGCTTCAACCGGCTCACGCTCGCGCAGCGCTGGTCCATCGTCCAGCATATCGCCGATCATGCCATCCCGCCGCCCCGCGACTCGATGCAGCGTTGCTCCCGGCATGAGAATTTCTCCATCATCGCAGGTTGCACGCCGCTCCGGGTTTGGCTTGACGAGCGCCGCGTCCGACTCGAGACGAGCCGTGGGCCCCTTGTGTTTGACTACCTGATCCTGTGCACGGGCTTCGCCGTCGCTTGGGACCGCCGCCCGGAGCTCGCCTGCCTTGCCCCGCACGTTGTACGCTGGCGCGATCGTTTCCAGCCTGCAGGTGGCGATGACTACGAGCAGGCCGATGATCCATTCCTGGGTGGCGACATGGAGTTTCTAGAGCGCCAGCCCGGTGTCGCGCCCTGGGTGCAGCGCGTGCACTGCTTTACCTTTCCGGCTTTCATGAGCCACGGGCCGCTCACCGGCGACATCCCGGCGATCAGCGTAGGCGCCGAGCGCGTCGCCACGGGAATCACCGGCGCGTTGTTTGCGGAAGACTACGACCGAAACTGGGCGCGTCTGCTCGCCTGGGATACACCCGAGCTCGAGGGGGACGAGTATGTGCTCGATCAGGATGTTGCCAAATTTGCCGCCGACCCGGCGCCCAGTGGAGCCTAAGACATGAGCCCTACGCCGACCCCCGATGTCCCCGATGTCATGGATGAACTCGCCGGCCTTGCGGCCGATTCCCGACTTGCCGAGCTCCGGCGCCAGCGCCCCGACGTTGTGCGCCATCTGCAGCGTAGCGACGAGGCAATCTTCGCGCCACGCAACGATGGCGGACTGTCCGCTGCAGAGCGTGCCGCTGCGGCGCTGCGCATTGCCGTTCTGCTGCGCGATGCCAGGCTGCAGGAGCACTACCGGGCCCGCGTGATCGAGCATGCTGGGGGTCAACTGGCCGCGAGCGCGGCCGATCCCTCGACCGCTGCTCGCGAGCCGCGTTGGCGGATCGTTCTGGACCATGTCGATCGCCTGACGACCAACCCCGATAGCGCCCGGCGCGAGCACATTGACAGCCTGCTTGCGTCCGGCTTGTCGCCGCAGGCCGTGATTGCACTGTCGCAACTCGTAGCCTACGTGAATTTCCAAGCCCGCGTGCGCGCGGGACTGCGCCTGCTAGGGAGCCAACCATGAGCAAGCCGATGCGCGATTTCACTCGCGGCGAGCTGGAGTGGACCCCTTGGATTACCCCCGTCGATGCCGACGCGGCTAGCGAAGAGCAGCAGCGGTCATTGAAGATCACGCCATCCAACCGCGCCGTTGGTGCCTACTCGCTGGTGTTGGCGCACGATCCGGCCTCGCTTGCCGAGCGATCCCCGCTTTACAATGGCATCATGTTTGGTGCCCGCGGCCTGCCACGCGCCGATCGGGAGCTCGGCGCGGTGGCGACTTCACAGGTCAATGGTTGCTCGTACTGCGCTTCGGTACACGCCAAGCGCTTCGTCGAGCTCACCAAGCGGCCCGATGTCATCGACCGCCTCTATGCCGAGGGTTTGCAGGCACCGCTTGATCCCCGCCACAAGGCCGTGACCGATTTTTCTGCCAAGCTGGCGCGTGATCCGGTAGCCATGCAGGAAAGCGACCTTGCGCCGTTGCGCGCACAGGGTTTAACGGATCTTGAGATCCTCGACCTGGTCCATGCCGTGGCCATGTTCTCCTGGGCCAATCGCCTGATGCAGAGCCTGGGCGAACCAGTGTCGGATGAAAATACGGCAGCGAGGCGATCTGTCGGAGAGCAAAGGCCGACCGGCACAGCCGCGAGCATCGCCGCTGGTTGCAAGTGCCTAAACCGTCCAGATCGCCAACCTTCTCACCATAACATCGCACGACAGCGCGAAGGGTGGCGCCAAATACCAAATGCCTGAGCAAGCAAGCGGAGCAAGCCCGCGATGCGCGCGAATGACCCCAACGGCGTCGTTTACGAGCAGCCTCGCAGCTTGACGCTCTCACGCAGGCCATAGCGATAGGCGCGCGTTGCAGACGGCACGGCACACGCTTCGGCGACACCGTCGATCAGGTTCCTTTGCGCCCACGCAGCGCGACCAATCGGTTCGCCGCCCTGGACTTGAAGGCCCCGCTTCCAACTACCGGACCTGCAACACCAGCTTGCCACGGAAGTGCCGGCCCTCGCTGATGCGCTGAGCCTCGGCGGCATCGCGCAAGGGAAACACGCGCAGCTCCGGCACGCGCACGGCCTTTATCGCGTGGAGCTCCAATATGCGCTCAAGGTGTGCACGGTCGCGACCAACGGCGGGGCGCAACGAGCGCACATCGGAGCGCGGAGAAAGTGGCGCCGTAGCGCCTGAGGCAATAAATGCCGCGCGCCCGCCAGACTTGAGGACGGCAAACGAACGCGCAGCGACGTCGCCGCCGACGGTCTCGAATACGGTATCGACATCCTTTGCCACTTGGCTAAAGTCTTCCTTGTTATAGTCGATCACCTGATCTGCACCGAGGCTCTTGACATAGCCATAGTTGGCCGCACTGGCCGTCGTTATGACGCGGGCACCGATGTGTTTGGCAAGTTGGATGGCATAGCCTGCTACGCCGCCGGCGCCGCCTTGAATGAGTATGGTCTCACCGCGCTGCAGCTTGATGGTGTCCTCGATGGAGACCAACGCGGTTAGGCCGACGAGCGCAAGGGCGGCGGCTTCGACGTGGGAGAGCTGGTCGGGCTTACGGCAGAGAAGCGCGGCTTTCTCTGCGACCTTCTCCGCGTAGGTTCCATCGCGGCCGGCCGCAAGCACGCCGAATACGGCGTCCCCAACCGTGAAGTCGGTAACGCCGGGACCCCGCGACGCCACAACGCCGGAAAAATCGCGACCTAGCACGTAAGGGAACTTAGAGATGGTCGTGTATGCACCGCCCTCGCGCACTTTGGTATCGGCGCCATTGACGCTGGCCGCATGAATCTCGACCACCACCTGGCCGGGTTCCGCCACCGGGTCCGGCAGGTCGCCATAGCGTAGAACGTCAAGACCGCCGTGGCGATCCATGATAATGGCCTTCATCGCGTACCTTCTCCAATGAGCCGATGGCCGCATCGCGGCGTTTTGCGGCCGTCGCGGGAGACTGTTGCATTGCAACCGAGTGGGAGGCAACGGGCTTCGGTTGTGCCGGCCGGAAAGAAACGGATCCTTGCGCGCCACCCGAAAGCGACATTGCATGTCCCCCGCCCCATCGCGCGGCCCGAGGGCTTTCCCCGTTCGGATATCGGCGTCCGCGGACGTTTCAGATCGGCGCCGAGAAGCTACATTAAGCCATCGCGAATTATTGTAACGTGGCAAAGCGTCCAGCGTGGCCGACACCCCGCATTCCAATACCCGCATTCCAAGATATGTGCTGACCTGATCTGCCGTCGCACTCGGCAGGCGAAGGAGCGGTGATGGGGCGAATGCTCGGCCGTCAGTGCCGTGCTTCTGACAGGGGGCGAATCCCCCTTGGGAGGGTCGCGTGCGAAAATTCGTTCATTTTTTGCGACTGCCTTTGCCTGGCATCCTCTTGGGGGTGGCCGGCGCCGCACTTTGCGACCTGACTGCTACGAGGGAGGCGCAAGCCGGCGGCTTTGGAGTCCGTGAACAGTCCGCTTATTTCCTCGGCTCCGCATTTGCAGGGTCCGCGGCGGGCGGCGAGATCAGCTCTATTTTCTGGAATTCGGCGGCGACCGCGGCCTTACCTGGCTGCAACGCCTCGTCAAGCTATTCGGGCATATTCGCTAGCGGTGACGAAGTCGGGCAAGCCGGCTTGTTTGTCAGCGGTGTTCCGCGGGTCGCGCCGGGGCTCGCCCCCGCGTCTACCGATATCGGTAGGGACGGTTTTGTCCCATCTTCGTTTGTGACCTGTCAGCTTTCTGACCAGGTCTACGTGGGCTTGGGTTTGAACGCGCCCTTTGGCTTACTCACCAAGCCCGATAACACGGCGTGGGCCGGATCTCCAATCGCCATCACCTCAAAGGTCTTCTCGGTCGATATCAATCCGACTATCGCCTACAAGCTCACCCCCGAATTCACGATCGGTGTTGGCGCACAGATCGAATACTTCAAGCTGCGCCTCAATCATGGGCCGTTCGACTCCCTGGTCGGTGCCCGTGCCTTCGATGCAACTGATTGGGGGGTGGGCGCAACCGTAGGTGTGATTTGGCAACCTGGGGCGACGACGGCCATTGGCTTGGGCTATCGCTCGGCGGTGGGCGTCGACGTCAACGGGTCGTATGTGCGGTCCGCCGGCCTCCTTACCCCTCCCGTGTCCGCAAATGCGACCGGGAGCCTGACACTGCCCGATGAGTTGACACTTAGCGCGCGCCAGCTGGTCGGACCGCGACTGTCCATCATGGGCACCGTTGAATGGCAGAATTGGAGCCGGCTGCAAAATGTTACAGCAGTCGGTTCGGGTTGCGGCGCTACTGGCGTCTGTGAGGTGCTCAATCTCAACTATCGTGACGGCTGGTTTTACTCCCTTGGCGCCGAATATGCGTATAGTCCGACCCTGCTCTTGCGCGCAGGCATAGGCTACGAGACGTCGCCGATCCAGGATCGCACGCGGGACATCTTAATTCCCGACAGCAACCGTATTTTTGTCAGTGCTGGCGCCTCGTACAAATATTCTGAGCAGATAAGCTTTGATCTCGGTTACTCGCACCTGTTTTTCCAGGATGCGCCATTTTGCATCGCCAATGCGGCCCAGAACGGCGGCACCTCGCATTGCAACGCCGGCACACCTCCCGCGGCCGTCTTGCTGCGCGGCAGTGCCGATAACTCCGCTGACCTTGTTGCCGTGGGTCTAAGATACAAATTCTGAAAAAAGTGGCCGTTAGGTTTTGACAGACGGTGTATGGCTGACCTCAGGCCTGAGCCGATGCACCTCGAGCGACGTCTTGCGCTATCCGACGCGTCCTTTTCACCCGCTTAGATTTAGCGGCGGCGGCTACCCCCGTCTGCAATTGCGCAGACACCTTGATGCTGCCAAGCCGTGCGTGCGACAGCAGGTGTAGCAGGCTCGAGTGCCGGCTCCCTTTCCTTGGCAGAGTGCGGCGGGTCGAGCAGACGTGCCCGTTGCGGCTCGTAGCCGAGCGCTATTGCCTTCTAAGCGCGCCTGGTCGCGCGCGATGTTGGATTGCTGGTTGAGGATGCGCGCGCGGCCGATAAAGCAATCGGTTCGGCCGCGGCCCGCAGGGATTGCTTCGCAGTCGCCCTGTCCCATTGCCACCTGCGGTGCGACGAGCGCGGCCGACAGCAGCATTAGCAGAATGCGAGAGAGCCCAAGGAGCTGAGGAATGGCTGCGGTCATATCGGCTGCGCCGGTGAGAAAGATTGTCGTTTAGACGGTCGCGGGGACGGTGGTGGCTCGAGGATCCGCCAGCGCGGAAACGCAAGGCCAAACCCTCAAGTGGGCTGGTGGCCGGCATCGCCTTCTCGGTGTCGACATTGGCAATAAACTCCGTATCGCCGACCTAGCGTGTCCGTCGACTTAGCCAAGTATGGCACCGCGTGTCAAAACCCCTTGCCTACCGGCTCCGGTGCGGGGCGTTGCCCTCCGGGATGGACACGATCCAGGATCCCCAACGCCACCACGGTTCGGTTGCGAGCCCAGGCTCCAGCTTCGGCGTTAATGGCCTGCATGCTCGCGCGGGGTCAGGGTCGGCCGCCCCGTTGATCAGGGTTCGGCCCGGTGTTGCCGGTTCTGCGAAGCTGAAGCATTTGTTGCTGCCCTCCGCTACCTGATTTCTGAGGCAGGCCTAGCGGTTCAAGCCAAGGTCTGCAACGGCCCGCTTGGCTCCGGGATGCTATGGGGCACTTAACGCATCTGCAATCATTCTCTCGCGATCGAGCTCGGCCAGCGCCGGCAGAGACCCCCGTACCGCGGCGACGTTCTGCAGCACGGCCTTCGTGAGCGACGCGACGATCGGCTCATCCAGTTTTGAGGTGGCCACCAAAGTCGCGACCGGTCCAAAGGTTGCGATTGGCGCCGTGCGTAAACGGTGCCGGGGATCACGCCAAGCCGATAGTCGGGGTGATCGCGCACGAGCTTGTCTATGCCGGTCCCGGCAATCGCCAGAGATGCTTGCGCCTTCAGAGAGTTGAGCCTGAACCGATGCTGCAGGGTGTCCCATCACGACGACGTTGGCGTCGATCCTTGCTTCACACAGCGCGCGCTTTGCCTGTTCGGATCTTAGGTTGGTTTTTTCTGCGCGGTCCTCCGCTCGCCACCCCGCGGCCAGCGCGATCGCTTGCCAGGTTGCACGCGTGCCCGATCCGGCAACGCCTACATTGATGCGCGCGCGCTTCAAGTCGTCGAGGCCCCTGGCGCCCTTTTCTTGCCGCGCAATGAGTGCGACGAACTCGCTGTGAAACGACAATACCGTCCTCAACTGAGAGAACGGCTTACCGAGATCAGCCCGCCAAGAAACAAGTGCAAGGTCAACCGCATATCGAGAAGCCAGATCAACAGAATATTAACTGCTGCTCCAATCCAGACGGCGTGCCACAGGGTTCCGGGAATGGATGTCGATACTCCCGAAAGGCGTTGTTCTCGAGCGCTCATCAACCGGGCCAGCTCTTGCACGTTTGCCTGCTACGCAATTTCCTGCGTTTTGCTCTGCGGCTGGCATGAAAGGAGCTCGCCACGAGCCATCGCGTCCCCTCCTGCGAGGACGCATCATCACAGCCAACGTGTTGCCCTTGCTGCCCCGAGATCCCTGATGAGCAGCCGCATACTGCGCACCTTATCGGAGTAACCCACTCGCACGCCTCGCCCCCAGCCGACGACCGCAGATTTAAACCGTTGGCTTTAAGCGAGATTTAATCCGGCGCTGAGAGCAGGTCACCGCGGAGTGGCTCGGGGTAGACCTCACAACTGCAGTAGAGCGCAGCGAGCGTCGAAGCTTCGCGACTGACGGCGTCCTCCACCTCCTTGGAACTTTGATACGCAGCGACGGAAAGCAGACCAAGCAGCAGACCATAGTAAAGACTGAAGCCGGCGGTTGCGGAATTTACGAGCTCGTTGCGTCCGCCCTGCCGGCGCAGCCAAGCCCTGACAATAGGTCTAAAAAAGATGATCCCGGTCCAGGTGAAAAGAACCAAGCGCAAAGAGAGGGCTCCCGCCACGAAGGCGGCGGGAGAGTGTCGGACAGACGCGTGATCCAGTTGAGCATTGCGTAGGCCAGCGGCTGGGACGCAACCCCGTTGACCGTGGGTCACCCGGGCATCGCTACGACGCGCGTGATCGCGACACTATCCGCGTGGGCCACGCTAAGGGTTGTTTCAAGGGGATACGGTTAAGAGCGCCCCGCAGGAACGGGTGTCCCCGATCGATAGCGGCCGGTTGCCTCGAGCCAAGCGGGCGGATGACCTCGGCGGAAACCGGGAGGCTCGGCTCACCGGATCTTTGCAGCCACCGGTCGCACGAGCGGGCACGCACAGTGAACAAATCCGAGCTGTGACCCGTAGCCTCCCGAAACCCGCGCAAAAAATCGAGTAGATGCGGTGAGGTAGATGGCGTGGTGCCGCAGGGGGGAACCCCCTTACCACCAAGCGCTAAAAGCTCCGCGGCCCACTTTCGCGTTGTGTGCGCATACACCTCGGCATGCGGGTCGCGCAGCGGTCCAGCCGGGACTATTTGCGCTCGGCGCCGAGCACGAGGGTCCAATAGGGGCGGCCGCTTGCGTTCTTGGCCATGGCGACGCCAATCGCCGTCACCTCGGGACGCAGCAGATTCTCGCGGTGACCGGCGCTTCCCTCCCAGCTTTGCATCGCATCGCTGAACGATTTCTGCCCGGCGGCGGCATTCTCCGAGGCGATTTTGGCGCGATAACCCGCCCGCGCGGCACGGTCCTTTGGTAGCGATCCGCCAGGCCCGTCATGGCCGATCCTGCTTCGCTTGGCCTGAGCCTCAGATTGCATCGCGGCGGCCTTGGTCAAACGCGCGTCGAGCACCACAGTGCCTCGCCCGTTCTTGGTGCGGAACGCGTTGACTGCGGCAAGCGCGGCTTCGGGGTTGAGCGGCTGCACGGGGCGCGCAGCATACTCTGGCGACACGAAGGTGACGGAGCAGCCAGGGGCGATAATGCAGGGCAGGCGCCATTCCGCGATGGCGGGCGTTGCCAGCATGCCGATTAGGGCGGTCGCCAACAGGCTTCGTTTGAGCACCCCGTTCGCTCCTCTATCCCCGTTCGCTGATGCGACGGCCATCGTCGCTCGCACGCATGAAACCCATGAGGGACACGCGTGTGTACTGGTCGAAAAATGTGCCTCGAGGGACTCTACCCACCGAGAGCGTCATTCAGGAGATCAAGGATGTCCTCGATCAGCCAATCATCAATCTCCGTCTCGTCCATCGCCAGGTGCTATCGAGTTTGCTGTGGTGAGGCGCCCCGGAGATACAACTCGGGCTTCGGGAGCGGCGACGCCGTCTCCCAACTCGCGCCTCCATGTCGACATGGCTGACTCGGCTGACAGAAATAAGGCGGCATCGCGGGCAATGACTGCCAGCCGGCCGGTCGCGCACGTCCGAGCGAGGTGCGCGGTCGATCAGGTCGACGGCGGTGAGAAGTGGCTAGATATCCGCTCGCTATCGTTTGGTCTACCTGGGAGCGTGCCCGTTGCCGGGAACGTTTCTTACTGCCCGCAACCGAAGTAGCCGATCCCGCTTGAGGTCGGCAGCAGACGCACGTATCCCACAGGGTGCAGGCGTGCCAAGGCGGCGTCCACACATGACCCAAGGCTGAAGGAGAGTGGTTGGCGCGGCATTAAACCTCGGGCCCTTCACCGCCGAGCTGAGTGCTGCCGGATTGCCCGCATAGACCGGTTGGAAGCTACTTGCGCTCTGGTACTAAGCGGCTGACTTCTGCGCTGCAGTATTGCTGTCCGCTAACGGCATCGGAGGCACTGGGGAACTCGACAACCCGCGCCAGCCCGCCTCGGCTAACTGAGTGCCCGAGTTCAAATATTATGAGTTCACGCCCTGGTTGGGTTGCATCAGTTGCCGTGTGTTGCACTGAAGGCCATCACCGCCACTCGGTTTGCGGCAACTTTCGCGTGCGCCAGGACCTATTCGGCGCCGGCGCGCGTCTGCCGCGTTAAATTCCGCAGCAAGCTCCCGCCTCATACATTCCAATCTGCGAGCCATGCCTTGCATTACCGGGTTCGAACGCCCTCCTCGATGATTTGCATCGCGCGGGACAAATCCTGCTGTGCGCGACCCTGAAAAACACCGTGTAGCAAGACCAAGCGCGCGGCCTGGCATACCCACATCGGGACGCCGAGCGCCTCGCCCTGCTCGATGGCGAGGTCAACGTCCTTCATGAGGATTTCGAATGTGGCACCGAATTCGAAGCTGCGCGGAATCACGGCCTTTGGGAACAAACTCATTGTTGCGAAGTTTCGGCCGGTGCCATTGTTGAGGATCTGCAACATGGCGTCGGGTGGAATGCCGCCCGTCGTGGCCATCGTCATCGCCTCCGACGTCGCAATCAGTGACACCGCGAACAGGATATTGTTTGTCAGCTTCATGATCTGAGCAGCGCCGGGCTTGTCACCCGCGATCACCACGGTCGGCCCCCAAAGACGGAAGATCGGCATCAGTTCCGCGATTTTTGTCGAATTGCCTGAGACCATGACGGCAAGTGTAGCGGCCTGCGCTCCCGCCCTGCCGCCGCTGATGGGCGCGTCGATCAGCATTGCGCCTGCGGCAGCGCAGGCTTGCTCGATCTCGGTGATAAAAGGGCCGCCGACCGTACAGGTGTTGATGAGGGTCTTGAGCGCGCTTCCGGAGAGCAGTCCCTCAGGTCCGGTTGTGGCTTGGCGAAACACGTCGAGCGTCGGCAGCGAGACCACGACCGTGTCACAGGCATCAGCCAGTTGCTTCGGTGAGACGGCACGCCGTGCCTGGCGTTCCAGGAGCGGCAGCATCGCAGCCTCGCGCACATCGCAGATCCAAAGCTCATGCCCCGCATCGAGCAGTTTTTCGGCCATGGGCTGACCCATGTTGCCGACGCCAAGGAAGCCTATCCGCATGGGGATCTCCCGTGAATTTTTCTAGTGTGTTTCGCGCTTTTTCAGGGCTCGTCTAGGGCCGTCTCGTGCCGCACTGGATCGCCGGAATAATGGCACGCGTATCAGCGAATGGTCACGCCACCGCCGACCGGAAAGGCTTGCTCGTCGCGGTCTCCTCCTGGCTATGAGCGAGGAGCGGTGCGTCGTCGATTTCAACCAGGCATTGTAAGGTTCCCTCATCCGCCACGCCGCACTAGGAACGCAGCGAGCTCCTTGCCCTTTGCGGTCGCTCCGGCACGAGGGGGCCACCCGTGATCTGGGTGTCAACCATACATGGCCTTCCCCTCCCCATCGGCTCGCTCGGCTGGCGCGAGGTTAGGAGGCAGGCGGCGTTGGTCGGCGGGCGCAAGCGACCGCGCCGCTTCGCCTTTGCCGAACTCAGCGTTCTCAACGTGGCGATCTGGGGTTCGTTTTCCTGCCGGAAGGGGGCCGCTCAGCCACCATCGGGGAAACGCGAACGGGGGAGGCTCGCGGTTGGGTCCACAAAGCATTTCGCCGTTTATCGACAATATCAATAAGTTGATGCAATACTTTTGACGGCTGCGGGCGGGCAGCAAGCAAACCTTCTTCCTCCCTTCCGACGGCAATATTATCGAGGCTCATCATGGGCAAATGGTCACCGGACACCACGCGCAATGATTTGGAACGCTAGAAGGGCACGGTTGACGATGAACCCCGCCTGGCGCGCGAGCGCGGCTTGGTATGCGCAGTTTCTTGATCATATGGCGTTGCCGCCGCCGCATTGCGCCAGGCGCTACCTCCCACGGTCCGTACCGATCCAGCGCGAACAGTTCGCGCGGATGTCGCCGAGGGTCCTGGCCTTTTACCGAGCCACGCGAACGGCCAACGACGCCTTTCTGCTCACACCGTCCCACGCTTGAACCACGCGAGAGTTTCGATGCTCCCTGGATGCGTACCCTGGCCGGAAGACCTTGCCCGCCGCTATCGTGAGAAAGGGTATTGGCGCGACTTCTCGTTACCGCACTACTTTGCAAACCTGGTCACGGCGACACCCAACCGATTGGCAATAGTCGATGGCGAGCGGCGGTTTACACTCGAAGACATCTGGATCCGATCGTTGCAGCTTGCCGCCAATCTGCACGGCGTCGGTCTACGCTCGCGCCAAATCGTCGTCTTCCAACTTCCCAATAGCGCGGAGTTCCTGATCACATTTCTTGCATTGACGCGACTTGGCGTTATTCCAGTGCTGGCGCTCCCCTCGCACCGGCAAACCGAAATCTCGCACTATGCCAGGGCCTCGGGAGCATCCGCCCTGTTCATTCCCGACCGAATCCGAGACTTCGACTTCAGCGCCATGGCCAGGACGGTCCGAGAGACATCTCCTTCTTTGCGCAACGTGTTCGTGCTCGGGGCAAGCACAACTGACGAGGTGTCGCTTTCGGTTCTGATCGAACTCGGACCCTCCAGCGACATCGGTTGCCGCCATTGCCACCGACATGCCAGATCCATCCGACGTCGCATTGATGCTGCTGTCGGGCGGGACTACGGCACTTCCGAAGCTCATTCCTCGTACCCACAATGACTATGTCTACAACTTCGAGCAGAGTGCCCGCGTCGCGGGCTTTGGTTCCGAGACCATTCAGCTTATTGTCCTGCCCCTGGCACACAACTACAATCTCGGTTCGCCCGGGATGCTCGGTGCCATCGCCAGCGGCGGGCGGGTTGTGATCGCCCCAAAGGCGGACACTTCGACCGTCTTCGCACTTGTCGCAAAAGAGCACGTGACCACGATCCCAGCGGCGGTGCCGCTATTCGTCAACTGGCTGAACGACCCCACCCTGGCCAAGTTCGACGTCAGCTCGCTAAGGACCGTCCAGAACGGAGGTGCGCGGTTGTCGCCGGAACTCAGAGACCGTGTGCGTAAGACGCTTCATTGTCACTACCAGGAAGTCTACGGGACAGCCGAGGGTTTGCTCAACCTGACATGCCTCGATGACGATGACGAAAAGATCCTAATGAGCTCCGGCGCGCCGATGTGTCCCGACGACGAAATCAGGGTCATCGACGAAGAAGGAAGAGAAGTTCCCGACGGTGAGAAGGGAGAGCTGGTGACCCGCGGCCCCTACACCATTCGCGGCTACTACAACGCCCCCGATGTCAACGCCCGAGCCTTTACACCGGACGGCTTCTACCGAATGGGGGACGTCGTCACCAAGCGTGGCCGCCACGTCTATGCGGAGGGCCGCAAGGGAGACCTCATTAATCGTGGCGGTGAGAAAATTAACATCGACGAGGTCGAAAATCTGATCCTTAAGCATCATTCGGTTCATTCGGTAGTGCTCGTCGCCATGCCGGATCCCACATACGGGGAGCGCGGCTGTGCCTTTGTGGTTCTCAAACCCGGCGCCGCTCTCACATTCGAGCAGCTGACCGAGTTCCTGTTGGCGCAGAACGTTGCAAAATTCAAATTGCCCGAGCGGCTGGAACTCCTTCCTGAGTTTCCGGTGTCGGGCGCCGGCAAGATCATGCGCCGCACGCTTCGGGAGATCATTGAGGCGAAACTCAAGAGCGAAGCAAAATCGGCATGAATCTCCTGGCGCGAAACCCAGTCCATCGTGCGCCGCGCCATAATATTCTATGCATTGAGGGCATCAATCTCGAACGGCATGCCGACGCGGCGGTCGCCACGTCACCCGCCGAGGGGTAGCGATACGATCGTTGAGCCCGGCATTTCTACCGGGCATGGCGGCACAGCAATTCGCAAGGTTTGGCATCGAGGCGGCGCGGCAACGAGGGAGTGTCCAACTGCGACCTGTGCTGGGTGATGATCGAGGTCAACTGCACCAGCCACGCGCGAAACCGCCGATTGACACAGAATAGTTGAGTTCTCTGACGCCATCCGCGCAATTCCCCTTTTGAGCCCAGATTGCTAGGCTCAATCACCTAGCCAGGTGCAAAGGGCGCGCGCCCCGCTGCTCGGCACAATACATTTCTGTTGGGAGGTCACACCGTGTCAAAGGGGAGAGTGGTTCTGTGGCGGTCGATGTATCATCCCGCAGGCCATAAAATGCTAACTGATGCTGGGGCAGACGTCGTTGTTGTCGACAGTAACAATACCGATGAGTTAAAGCAGGTCCTGCATGGTGCGCGCGCGCTTTGGGTCCGCACTCCTGAGCGTGTAACTGCGGACGTGCTTGATGCCGGTAAAGACCTTGTGGTCGTATCGACCTCCGGGTTCGGCACCGACAACATCGATATTCCGGCCGCAACCGAGCGCGGCATCCTTGTCCTAAATCACCAGGGTTTCGGTCGCGTGCCGGTCTCTGAGCATACGATCATGATGATCCTGGCGACCGCTAAACAGCTGGTTTGGGGTGATAGAGGCGTGCGCGACGGATCGGCTTGGAACATGCGGTCTGGTCTGCAGATCACTGAGCTCGAAGGAAGGACCGTCGGCATCGTCGGCATCGGGTATATCGGCTCCGAGGTCGCGCGCAAGTTGAAGTACGGCTTCAATTGCCGCGTTCTTGGTTATGACCCGTACGTCAACCCGCGGCTTGCGCGTTTGGCCGGCATCGAATTGATGCCGGACCTTCACACAATGCTCAGCAAGAGCCACATCCTCGTACTTGTGCCGGAGTTGACCCCTGAGACCCGCGGCATGATTGCTGGGCGTGAGCTGGCGTCACTTCCGAAGGGGGCTATTGTCATCAATACGGGGCGTGGCCAAGTTCTTGACTTCTCGGCCTTGAACGCCGCTCTCGATAGCGGGCATCTCTTCGGCGCGGGTATTGACGCATTCTATCCCGAACCGCTGCCGAGCGATCACCCCTTGCTGACAAACCCGAAGGTCACGCTTTCACCGCATGTTGCCGGGGCGACGGTCGAGGCGTCGCTGCTGCTCGCACGTTCCGCTGCCGAGCAAATTCTAGCCGCTCTAGGCGGAACGATGCCGGCGTTCCCGATCAATAGGGCGGCTTGGGAGGGAGCGCGCTCCCGTCGCCCCCGCCAAGCATGAAGGGCAAGTGCAACGCTTCGTTGAGGGGCAAGGGAAGGCGCGGCCGGTGACAGCGCTTGCGCACCAATTCTTAGAGCGTAGGATTTCTAGGCGCTCGCACGGCTGGCTAACCCGATTCCCGATACTTGAGAACGAAGCACGGTGGTGTTGCAGTTTCATAGTCAACAAATCGACGGTGCTCTGAGCGGCTGTCGAGACGAGCAGAGATACCTTCGGGCTCAAGCATGAGCGACACGCGCGGTCACGATGAGATCAGTCGCCTGCGTCAGCTCATTATGGGCTTTCGCGTCACGCAGTTGATCTACGTCGCGGCGAAACTCGATCTCGCCGATCATCTGGCGCGGGGTCCGCTCACAGCAAGGGAGTTGGCGTCGTCGCTTGGTGTCGACACAGGCGCGCTCTATCGACTTCTACGGGCACTCGCCAGCCTTGATGTGTTTGTCGAGTTCAAGCGATGGTCGCTTTGAGATGACGCCAGCGGCTGAACTATTGCGGCGGCATGCGCCCGGCTCGCTGCATAGCACGGCGATGTTGTACGGCGATGAGCTGTTGTGGCGCGCCTATGGCCGCCTATCGCAGGCAGTAGAAACTGGAGGGTCGGCGTTCGAGCACGTCTACGGCCAACCGTTCTACGACTATCTCGGCGAGCACCCGAACTCCGCCGCCCTGTTCCACGAGGCCATGACCGGTTTCTCAGAGCTGGAAGCGGCGGCCATCATGGCTGCTTATGATTTCTCCACTGTTGGCTCAGTGGTGGATGTGGGGGGCGGGCAAGGAGCGCTTGCGGCCGCTCTTCTGCGCACTCATCCCCATCTGCAGGCCATAATCTTCGATCGTACACCAGCAACGCACGATACGCAGAAATTCTTCGCGCTTTCCGGCATTGCGGAAAGGAGCAAGTTCATCCAGGGAAATTTCTTTATTGCCGTCCCGGGCGGCGGTGACCTCTATCTTCTCAAGAGCATATTGCACAACTGGCATGAACTCCGCTGCAGCGACAATCCTCGGAAAATGCCGCGATGCCATGGCAATGGATGCTCGTTTGCTCGTGGCAGAGCGTGTGATCCCATCGGGGAACGCGCCATCGGAGGCAAAGCTTTTCGACATCAACATGCTGGTCACGGTGGGTGGCCGAGAGCGCACCGAGGCAGAATATGTCACCCTATTCCGCTCGGCCGGGCTGGAATTGAGGAAGGTCACGCCAACACGATCCCATCTGAGCTTGATCGAGGCCGCGAGGCTGGAACGGAACTGAGCCGGCTAGATGGCGTTTGACGGCTGTCGTCACCTCGAGTGGCACGAATAGACAGTTCTCGTTGCGCCTGACACCATCCGCACTCAGCCGAACATCCGACGCAAATTCCAAACGTGCCAAGCTAAAATAATCTAGCTCGGCGGCACCTTCTCTACATGAGGCCTATGGGCGAGGCAACTTTTGGCGCAAGGCCACGATGGGGAGTCTTCTTGGGTCCTTCCTTGAATTTTCCTGACCCTGCCGCCAGCGGCGAGCGCGGCTCCGTCCTCGCCGCCGCAAAGATATTCATCCTCGATGCGCTCGGGGGCGGGGTTATAGGGTAAGCGTTTTGCATTATCCTTGCGCTTGTTACGAATTGCCGGCTACGCCTCCCCGTGCGCGAATCTCGGATGAGGAGGTGTCAAGGCGGAAACGGTGCTCAGGGATTTCGGTGAAGAGATCGACATAGCGCCGCGGCACGGGGATGTCGTTCAGCGCGCGTAAGCGCCCCGCCGCGTCGCGGCGCACGGCCATCAGAAAGCTGGCTCCGGAACTAGCGATTTCCTCGAGCGCGACGTGCATTCGAACCTCATCATCGCCGTAATATTTCGGCGCAACCAGCCGCTCCGCCGTATCCGCGCCGATCACAAACGTGGTCCTCGGAAACAAGCGCGACTTCTCGAGGAAGGTTGGTGCTCTCGTGAGTTCGACCGGCGACTTCCAGGCGAATTGCGCGAGCCGGTGTCTCACCGTCTGGCCCGCCAGCGGTGGCTTGTCGACGTTAGTGACAGAGATTTCGAACGCCAAGGGCTGCTGCCTGAGCTCTTCGGCGACCCGCGCCAGTAACAAATGTCCAGCGTGCACCGGGTTGAAAGAGCCTGGCAACAGCACGCGGGGCGGCGGCGCCGCCAGCATCATTTGGCCATCGGGTTGGGCGGTGACGCGATTGAGCTCGCCCGCCAAGAGCTGATCGATAGTATCCACGGTTGCGACGGCCGTCTCCGCAAAATGTTCGTCCGCTTCGAGCAGCGTGCGTGGTGACGGCGCGGCGATCCCGCATGCATGGGCTAGCCACAGGACAATCGCGCGCGAAACAAGGTCTTCTTCAGCGGCGCGATCACGTCGGCCCTTGGCCATCACGCCCGTGCAGTGGGCGATGCCGGCAGAGTTGTCGAAAGCGATATGAAAGCGATGCTCGCCTTTGCGCGGGCGATCACTCACCAGTGCCGCCGTCGCGCCGAGGCCAACCAGATCGGTGCCAGCCGGCACCAGCCTGGCCGCGCGTGCCCGTACGCTCCGTGCCATCGCAATGGCGGTGTCAGCACTGCATGCCTGTGCGGGCGCAAAGCCGAGAAATGTCGCAAGCGCCAGCGCGTCGTAGGGAACCTGCGCCTCGATCAGCAGCCGAGAGCCCCCGGGAACACGAAGCAACTCGCCGACCGCGCCACTGCCGCCTCCGGTGATCGCAAGTGCAGCCTTGCCGCCGGACGCGTGTAATGCGGAGATCAACTGTTGCCACGCAGCGTCCAACGGGCTCATGGTGCGTGTGTGGTCCGAAGCTAAAAAGTGTCTCGCGGATGCTGAAAGACAATTCGGACAGAGTCAACCGACTAGGCTTAGCAGCATAGGGCGTAGCTAGTCTTATCGCGCTGAACCATTGCGCGAACTCTCGCGGAGTAGGGCATCAAGTCGCGATATTGAAGCGTTGCGGTCTTCAGCGACGTTGCCAGGAGCGGACATTCGTGAGCGTTTTTGTTCGCGCTTTCTTGCACGCTCGTCCTTACTTCTTCGGCTTGGCCGCGGAGCCTCGCCTGGGTCGGCGGACGGCTCTCACCTTCCCGCTGCTTCCGCCTCCGCAGAAGAACCGATCGCCGCCATCGGACTCGAGCCCCGACACGCCCACTCCAGGCGGCATCTCGAGCCTCTCCAGGACCTGTCCCGTTCGAGGATCGACCCGCCTCACGTCGCTCTCGTCGCCTTCCCAAGTGCCGTGCCAGAGCTCGCCGTCGATCCAGGTGACGCCGGTAACGACGCGGTTGGATTCGATGGTGCGAAGAATAGCTCCCGTTTCGGGATCGATTTGATGGATCTTCCGGCCTCGGTGCTGCCCCACCCAGAGCGTCCCTTCCGCCCACGCGAGCCCCGAGTCACCGCCGCCGCCAGGCGCCGGGATCGTCGAGAGCACACGGCCTGTCTTCGGATCGATCTTCTGGATGCGATCCTCGGCGATCTGAAACAGGTGCTTGCCGTCGAAGGCGGTTCCTGCATGCGCGGCGACATTGATCGAGCGCACCGTCTTTCCACTCTCCGGATCGAAGGCGTTCAGCTTGTCTCCGGACGCAAACCAGACGTGCTGACCGTCAAACGTCACACCATGCACGTGGTCGGCGCCCGGAAAGGGGCCATACTCGCGGAGGATTTCGGCTGCTGATGTTTTCATGTCTCGACTCTAGTCGCTCGGCAGTGGACCGGGGAGTAACAAGGTTGTCGTGAATCCCGGCACGGGCGCGGTCATCCAGCGGCGTGCTCGCCCGCGACCATAGGACTGCACCTTGCCTGCTGTCGCAAGCGAATCGAGCGCCCGCTGCACGGTGCGTGCGCTGGCTCCCAGCGCAAGCGCCAGGGCCGAGCTTGACCACGACTCACCGTCGGCGAGGAATGCGATCACCGCCGCATGCTGGTCTTCGACGGGCGGCGCCAGCACGACGACTTCGCCCGCGCGGCGCGGCGCCAGCGCAAACCCTTGCGTCGTCGCGCTCACGCTCGCCAGCGACCGAAGCTCGGCGCGAAGCCGCCCAATCTCGACTCGCAAGCGTGCGCGATGCGATTCATCGGCATGCTTTGCACGGAATGCCCGCTTGACGAGCGCATCCCTCGACAGGTCTCCGGGCCACGCTTCGCCGAGCGCACGTGCGAGCGCGAACAACACCGGACGCCTTGCGAGCGAGACCACCGTGTCTGCGCCACGCACGACATGACGGCACGCGTCCACGACGAGCGCCCCGGACTCCAGCACCGCTTCAACCTCCTCAAGCAGGAGGAGCCGCTCCTCGCCACGCGCAATCAGGCGCGCCGCGGGCGTGTTCAGGACAAGGGATGCGCTTTCCACCTCCGCCATCAGTGCAGGGATACCTGCCTGGCGCGCGGCACGCTCGGCCCGAGCGAGCGCGGCGCGCGCCACCTTGGCCCGAACGCGTCGCATTGCGATCCCCGCAACGACCAGTTCGTAGGCGGCCCTCGACGCGGGCGGGAACGGTGCCGGATCGAGCTCGGCGAGCGCACGCTCGGCCTCGTCGAGACGCCCGATCAGGAGAAGACGCCGGACCTCGAGATGCCGCGCATGCGCGGCGTTCACCCAGTCGCCGTGTTTTTCGAGCGTCGCCCGCGCCGCGTCGAGCGCCTTCGGCGGCCAGCTCAGGTCGCGCGACACGAGCGCGATCTCGGCCTCGGCGACGACACACCTCGCGCGGGCCACGGCCTCTCTCGGACCGAAGGCGCGCGCCGCACTTTGCAGAAGAGCCTTCGCGCGCACGAAATCGCCGAGTTGCGCCATCGCAATACCGCGAAGCGCAAGGGCAGGCGCGTCATCACGCAGGCCAACCCGCTTCAATACGCCGAGGAGGTCACCCGCGGCGAGCGCCCGCGCCGCAGCCGTGATCAGCGAGTCCATCGGAATCCCGTCACACTTGTCACTCCCACCGTTTCGATGCCCGGCGCTAAGTGTTTCTCGATGATCAGACCGACAGTATCGAGAAGCGAATGGATAGCCGAAGGAAGGAGCCAAGGCGATGAAAACGCACATAACCGGCACTACCGGCATTTCCCAGGTGAGCACCGAAAACCATCGCGTCGTATCCAGGGACGAATGGGTTGCCGAGCGCAAGACGCTGCTGGCGCACGAAAAGGAACTGACGCGCCTGCGCGACCAGATCGCCCGCGAGCGCCGCGCGCTGCCGTGGGTGCGCATCGACAAGAACTACGTCTTCGACGCGCCCGAGGGCCGGCGCACGCTCGCCGAATTGTTCGAAGGTCGCCGCCAACTGCTGGTGCAGCACTTCATGTTCGCCCCGGGGTGGGAGCAAGGTTGCCCGAGCTGCTCCTTCATGGCTGACCACAGCGACGGCATGAACGTGCACCTGGCGCATCGCGACGTCACGCTGGTGGCCGTCTCGCGCGCGCCGCTGGCCGAAATCGAGCGCTTTCGCCAGCGCATGGGCTGGCAGTTCAAGTGGGTGTCTTCGCACGGCAGCGACTTCAACTACGACTTCGGCGTCAGCTTCACGCCGGAAGAAGTGGCCAAAGGCAAGCTCTACTACAACTACGGCACGTGGCCCTTCGCGTACGAGGAATGGCCCGGCATCAGCGTGTTCTACAAGGACGATGCGGGCGAGGTCTTCCACACCTACTCGACCTACGGGCGCGGTGTGGAGGTGATGATGGGCACCTATAACATGCTCGACCTCACGCCCAAGGGCCGCGACGAGAGAGACGTGGAGCACAAGATGGAGTGGGTGCGCCACCACGACCGCTATGAGCCGGCAGCCGGTTGCGAAGGCAGCGCCGGCGGCTGGTTCGGGTTGCAAAGCGCACGCCTAGGCCTGCCGCGCCTCTCCCGGATGAGTGCCCCCAAGAACAAGTAAGTGTCGTGGCCGGCCGTCGCTGGCCACGCCCCTTGAAGATGAGGAAGTTCTGATGCGTCGAATGATCGGCGCGAGAGATCGAGATGAGCCAACACCATGACAAAGACCATCTTGATGATCGGTGAAGGCACCAACGCGGCCGCAATCCACTTTCTATCCCTCGCGGCCTCTCCAACCTTCGCAATCATGGCGCTGCTGACGAGTGCTCTTAGTGCCGGTCCGCCGGATATGCTTTGCTCGGCCACCCTCCATGCGTCACCGCTGGACGGAATGGTTGTGATGTACTCGCTGATGAGCGCGTTCCATTCGGCGCCTTGGCTGAAGCTGATCTCTAGCCGACGAAACGCCGTCCGTCGGGCCTGATCCAGCCGACGTGCGGACCTTCCCAGCACTGTCCTGGGCTGCTCGCCTCGAGCGGCCGCCAGGATGAGGCGAATGCCTCGATAGCTATCAGACGGTTTTCCAATCCTCGGCGATCCGTAGGTACCCGTGTTGCGGTTGCTGGCTGCATTCGTTGATATCACGCTGGGTTCGATTGCCAGTAGTGCCAAACTCGACCTTTGCGCTCACGTCAAGGTGGGCCAGACGCGTGCGTATCGGCGAGAGTGGAGCAGTCCAATAGGAGTAACCCGACAGCTCCACCTGGGTCTCGGCGCATCAGTGCTCTGCCCTCAGGTTTAGATGTCGATTTCTCTCGATTTCGATAGCGTCATCGACCTCAATACTGAGGTAACGAACGGTGCTCTCAACCTTTGAATACCCAAGCCGGAGCCGGATTGCTCGATTGCGTGTCCGCCGGTAAATCAGAACCGCCTTTGCGGCGCAAAGAGTGCGTGCGGAACTTGCTCCGATCAAGGACGATGCTGGCCACGCACTCTCCTACGAGCCGGGCATACTGCCGGGGGTGATGACCCCACGCGAGCCATCGCGGCAGCCCGCAAACCACAACCGGCCCGCAGAGAGC
Organism: uncultured Alphaproteobacteria bacterium; assembly: GCA_963775835.1. GTDB lineage: Bacteria > Pseudomonadota > Alphaproteobacteria > Rhizobiales > Hyphomicrobiaceae > AWTP1-13. The sequence continues at coordinate 82,174 of CAVZKV010000003.1, forward strand.
GCCAGCAGACGAAAGCGATCCGCCCATTCCGCCTGAGGCTACGACGGTTGTTGTTGAATGCCATAACGGGGTCGGCGAAGAACATCACCCCAAACCGCCAGAAGGTGGCGTCAAACGTGGCCGGTTCGAATGGGAACACGTGGGCGTCTGCATGGATGCACCCGACACGGTCGCAGCTTTGTCCTTGCGACCAAGGCTGACATTAAATGGCCAAGATCCAGGACTTAGCCGGCCCATTGGTCTGGTCATTTTCGCACAAATTGGTCCTTCTGTCAGTCCGGGAGCGTTCCTAGGTTCTGATCTGAGTTCCCTCCAGCAGCATGGAGGTCAGTGTCAACGTCGCCGTCGTCGAGACGACACTGAACCGATAAATACTGGAGGGCGGACGCCAAAGGCGACAAGGAGATCGGTATCGCATGACATCAGTTCAACCGCTGCTCACGGTTGCCGTTGTGCATCTGTTCGCAGCGATGAGTCCCGGCCCGAGTTTCATCACGGTGTCGCGAACGGCCCTCGCCTCGGGACGGCAGGCGGGACTGGCTTCGGCGCTCGCGTGCGGCTTCGGCGTGCTTGCGTGGGCCATCGGGGCCATCCTCGGCGTCGTGATTGTGTTCAATCAGGCGCCATGGCTTTATGCGGCGTTGAAGGCCGCGGGCGGGCTCTACCTGCTGTATCTTGCCGTGATGGTGTGGCAACATGCCCGGTCGCCGATTGAGATCGCTGACAGCGACCGGCGGCAGACGCTCGGCCAGGCATTTGGTCAGACCTTTCTGACCCAGATCACCAATCCAAAGGTTGCGGTCTTTTTCTCAGCGATATTCGTGTCGGTGCTGCCTCCTGATCCACCGCTGTGGATGATGGTCGCGATCCTGTCCATTGTGTTCGCCAACGAGGCCGCCTGGTACTCGATCGTCGCGCTCGGCTTGTCTGCGGCGCGACCGCGCGCACTCTATCTGAGCCTGAAGTCTATTCTCGACCACGCCATGGCAGCATTGCTCGGCGCACTCGGCGTCAAGCTGCTCGCCGACGCGGGTCGGGGCATCTGAACCAACGATCCGATTGTGCTCGCAAACAACGAAAGGACAAGCAATGGCGAAGAACACGATTTGCCTGTGGTACAACAAGGACGCCGAAGCTGCCGCCCGTTTCTACGCCGCGACCTTCCCCGACAGCATGGTGGGTGCGGTCCTCCGTGCACCCAGTGACTACCCGGCCGGCAAGGCGGGCGCCGTGCTGACGGTGGAATTCACAGTCGCCGGCGTCTCCTGTATTGGCCTCAACGGCGGTCCCGCGTTCAAGCATAACGAAGCCTTCTCGTTCCAGATCGCCACTGACGATCAGCAAGAGACCGACCGCTACTGGAACGCCATCGTCGGCAATGGCGGCCAAGAGAGTGCGTGTGGCTGGTGCAAGGACAAGTGGGGCGTCTCCTGGCAAATCACGCCGCGCGTGCTGACCGAGGCACTGGCGGCGGGCGGCGATGAGGCAAAGCGCGCGTTTGATGCGATGATGGGCATGAAGAAGATCGACGTCGCCGCAATCGAGGCGGCGCGGCGCGGGACGATGCGGCGCCCAGCCTAGAGCGAGCTGACCGGATCTCACTTGAGCAAAAAGAGGGCGCATTTGAACATCGAGAATCGCCGTTGCGACTGGGTCAGTCGGGGTCGACGCTCGCGGACAATCGGCGAAATATCGCTAAGGCTGGCTGATTGCCGCCGGCGGTCACTACCGGACGAGTTCGATTGGCCGCTGATGATCCAGCCCCGCTTCGAGTGCACGCGCCGCGGTTGCAAGCAGCGACCTCATCGGAATACCGCCACACTTGTTACTCCCACCGTTTGGTCTGCGGTGCAAAATATCCCGAACAACGAGCGATGAGCAGCGAATGGAACCGCGCTTCAGCCTCGAGGCGCGGGAACTACAGCCAAATTAGGAGAATTCAAAGCCATGACTACGTCAGCCGAGAACGCACGAAAAGGCGGACAGCCTGCCATGCACACACCACCTGTCGTGTCGCCGCAGGCGTGGCAGGCGGCCCGCAAGCAGCTGCTCGTGAAGGAAAAGGCCCAAACCCGCGCCCGCGATGCCCTGGCCGCTGAGCGCCGGCGAATGCCGTGGATGGCCGTGGAGACGGCGTATGCGTTTGAGGGGCCTGCGGGCAAGGCCAGTCTGCTCGACCTGTTCGACGGCCGGCGTCAGCTGATCGTCTACCGCGCCTTCTTCGAGCCTGGGGTGTTCGGCTGGCCCGACCACGCCTGCCGGGGCTGCTCCATGGTGGCGGACCAGGTCGCCCACGTCGCCCACCTGAACGCCCGTGATACCACCCTCGTTTTCGTCTCGCGTGCGCCTCAAGCGGACATCGAGCGGCTGAAAGCGCGGATGGGCTGGGAGATGCCGTGGTTCACTATCACTGACAGCTTCGACGCCGACTTCGGCGTAGACGAGTGGCACGGCACGAACGTGTTCTACCGCGATGCCGACCGCGTGTTCCGCACCTATTTCATCAACAATCGCGGCGACGAGCAGATGGGGAGCACCTGGAACTACCTCGACATCACACCGCTGGGCCGGCAGGAGGTCTGGGAGAACTCGCCCGATGGCTATCCTCAGACCCCGACCTACAAGTGGTGGAACTGGCACGACAGTTACGTCGCAGACGCAGCGCCCGACAAGAAGTGGGTCGAGGTTTCGGACGCCGGAGAGGCGGCATTCCGGAACCGGAGCGCGCGCACGAAGCCATGAGCCAGGCCTGTTCCGGCGGATCCGGGCAGGCGAGCCTCCGCAATACCGGCACGCTGTGGGCGGCCGACCGCTTGGCCCTCGCGGCGTCGACGTAGGTGGTCGGCATCCATGCTTCGAGCCGACACGATCCCGCTCACGATGGAGGTATGCGACCCCCGCAGCCGCGCCGCGGAGCTGTGGCTTGTAACCTCAGCCGCAGGATACCCACGTTGCGTCCTCGTCGAGCGGATAGCTGGGTCGACGCAAGCCTTCGAATGGCAGGCGCTCCAGCACCGGACTAGTCAGTCCGGCGGTGTCGACTTCTTTCACCTGCTCAGGCGGGAACCACGGCCGGAACCCGGCGCGAAAGTGCCCGCGCGATTTGACAACCACCGTCCTTGCCTTGCCGATGTCGATGCCAAACATTTCGAAGAACATCGGGTCGGCTGTCTGGCTGCGTGCCGAGATCACCACGACCGTGAGACCACCTATGCGGAGCGCGGCGGAGGGACCGAGGTTGACCTTGCGGCCCTGCAATAGGCCGAGCCTGCCGATGAAACGCCCATCGGTGAGGCCAACGACCTCTGCTTCCGCTTCGAACGGGAGATCCCATTGCTCCCAGGGTGCCTGGCCACGATCGCGATTGAAGCGGGCAACAAAGCGCGCGCCTTTCCCGAGCTTGTGCGCCTCGGATGCCAAGCGCGGCGTCGAAGAACGAGCCGTAGATGACATCCCGCGCGCCGGCAGCATAAAGCGCATTGAGCAGTTCGGTGGTGCGGCCGCTGCCGCCTCCGCCGGGGTTGTCGCCGGAATCGGCATAGATGACGGGCGCGCGCTCGCGGGCATTGGCATGAATGACCGCCTGGGCGACAGGCATGAGCGTCTTGCGGAAGCGGCTGCGCATGGCCCAGGCCCGTTCGGAGATCTCGTTGGCTAGTGCTTGGGCGAGCCCACGGTCGCTGCGGGCGGTCACGACGGTTGCGATGCCGTTCTTCGGGGTATCGGAAAACACGAAGCCGCCAAAGATGGAGACGTTGAGAATGGTTCCCGAGTGTTCGGCCTGACGTTTCTGTCCGAAATCGATCAGCTCGCCATAGGCGCCTGCGTTGGTCAGCAGGTTTACGGAGGCCGGCGTCAGGGGTAACCGCACCAAGGCGGTTTTGGGCTCGGCCAGCCCCGCCAGCGCTCGCCGTAGCGTAAACGCCGCCTCCTCGCCGCGCTCTATCATGTCAACGTGGGGGTTGGTGCGATAACCTACCACGATATCGCAGGGCGTGACCATCTGCTCGGAGATGTTGGCGTGCAGGTCCAACGTCATGACGAGACGCGCTTTCGGCCCAATGGCCTGGCGCGCGCGCGTGACGATCTCGCCGTCGGGATCGAACATGTGTGTCGCGGTCATGGCGCCATGGTTGCAGATGTAGGCGGCATCGAGGGGCAGCGCCGCCTCGAGACCTGCGAGCATGATGGCAAGCACGCGCTCGAAAGTGGCTTGCTCGATTGGGCCTGCCGGAAAGCTGCCCGCAATCAGGATCGGCACCGGCTCCCATGGCCCGGTTGCATCCATGGCCTTGACGAATGCGGCCGCCTCCATCGGCATGGCTGGAGCGGACAGCCGCGCTTCGTGCAGAATGGCATCGCCCTCGAGCCACCAAAGGGACTTGAAATCCTCCTCGCTTGCGGGGCGTGACCAGCGATTGGACTCGAGCGAGAGCCCGAAGATTGCGACGCGGGGACTTGCCATAGATGAGCTCCGGGTAGCAAAGATCTCAACCTATAGCTCAGGCGCTTGGTCGTCGACCAGCTGACGGCCTCGCTTGGCCGCACAGGACGCCGCTGGCGCACGACTACGAGCACGTTAAGGCGACAACATCACACGGGTGCGCGCGCCATCGTCGACCCCAAGCGCTCATCGGCATCAAACTCGACCCACATTGTCACCTCACGTCAAAAGCCTGCACCTCTCGGCGATGGCGGCGCCGTGCGGATTGGCGGCGTCGAGGTGGTGCTCATCACCCGTTTCACGTGGGACGTAAGGCACCTACACTGGGGCCTTATCAAACGACACGCCCGGCCGGATCGACTGGCCGTGCTCTTTCACCTCGCGGCTCCGTGGGACAAGGTTAGGGAGACACCCATGTAGCCGCGCAGGGCCCACCGCTGGGCGGCGAGAGGGGGCAAGCGCTGCGCCGTAAGCACCCATGCGCACGCAGGTGACGTTCGGAATGCCCTCTCAGCGGTCGGGACCCATGCCCCGACGGCTTGCATATTGTGCGGGCGCAGCCTCCCAAGCATACTGCGCTCAGCCCAATTGCGGAGGATAGCCATGAGCTTTTGGATGCGTGCGCCAATTCGCGAAGGCTGTATTGCGATAGTTGCTGCGGTTGTGTTGGGTCTCGCGCCTGCCAGCTTTGCCCGGGCGCAGGAGAAGGTGCTGCGCGCGGTGCTGCACGCCGACGTGCGCGTGCTCGATCCAATCTGGACCACGCAGACAATCGCCAACATCCACGGCATGCTGGTCTACGACACGCTGTTCGGCAACGACGCCGACATGCAGCCGAAGCCGCAGATGGTCGACAACTTCGAAATCTCCGAGGACAAGCTTGTCTACACCTTTGCGCTGCGCGACAAGCTTAAGTTCCACGACGGTTCACCGGTCACCTGCAAGGACGTGATCGCCTCGCTCGAGCGCTGGGGCAAGAAGGACGGCGTCGGTCAGCGGCTCTTCTCTTTCATCGACGGGCTCGAGGAGTTAGACGGCAAGACCTTCCGGATGACGCTCAAAAAGCCATACGGGATGGTGCTGGAGTCGCTCGGAAAGACCAATTCGTCGGTCGCCGTCATCATGCGCGCGCAAGATGCCGCCACGGACCCGCAGCAGCAGGTGAAGGAGGCTGTCGGCTCCGGGCCCTTCAAGTTCGCCAAGGACCAATGGGTCCCGGGCAGCAAGGCGGTTTATCTCAAGAATGCCGACTATGTGCCGCGGCCGGCGAGCGAGAAGGCTGAGAGCTTCGCTGGTTCGAAGTTCCCTGGCGTCGATCGCATCGAACTCGTGTGGATATCGGATCCGCAAACCGCCATGTCGGCGCTCATCAACGGCGAGATCGATTTCTACGAGAACCCCAACATCGACTTCTACCCGATTCTGGAGAAGGCCAAGGGCGTGAAGCTCATGCCGACGGGCAAGCTCAATTCCACTCACGGCATGATCCGCCTCAACCACCTGCACCCGCCCTTCAACAACATCAAGGCGCGGCAGGCCATGTACTACCTCATCAACCAGGAGGACTTCCTGCGCGCCATCGTCGGCGACCCCAAGTACTACCGCATTTGCCACGGCCTCATCACCTGTGGCTCATCACTCGCCAATGACGGCGGCAACCACTGGTTCAAGGAGTACAACCCCAAGAAGGCACTGCAGCTGCTGAAGGAAGCGGGCTACCACGGCGAGCCCATCACGGTGCTCGCAGCAACCGACCACAATACCATCACGCCGGCCACTCAGGTACTGATCCAGGCCATGCGCGACGCCGGTATCAACGTCGACGCCCAGTCGATGGACTGGGGCTCGGTGGTCTCGCGCCGCGCCAAGAAGGAGCCGCCTGCACAGGGCGGCTGGAACATCTTTGTCACTACAACGGGCGGCGTCGGCTCGTCCAACCCCGTGCTGCACACATGGATCGGCGCCGCCTGCGACAAGGGCCTATTCGGTTGGCCCTGCGACGCCGAGATCGAAAAGCTGAGGAACGACTACGGGTTCGCCCAGAAGGACGAGGAGAAGGCCAAGATCGCTCGTGAGCTGCAGACGCGCGCCATGGACCAGGTGGTCTACATTCCGTTCGGGCAGTGGAACGCCATGGTCGCCTACCGATCCGACCGGCTGGACGGTATTGTGCCCAACACCGGCCTCGTCGTGCTCTGGAACATTACGAAGAAATAGCGTCTGTCCCCTCTCAGCCCCGTGAGTAGGGAGGGCCCGGGATGAGGGGCAGGTAGTTGCGAAGGCGCCGGTTGCCGTCCCTTATCTCGCTCCTCGTCATAACAAAGTCAGGCGCCGCATGGACATAAGTAGTGAGAAGGGAATTACCGCGCGGGAAAGCACATGACCACCTTTATCCTGCGCCGACTTGTTGCGACCATCCCCGTCATGGTGGTGGTGGCCGTGTTCGTGTTCTTTCTCTTGCGGCTGGCGCCGGGCGACCCCGTCGCCATCATCGCCGGCGAGGACGCGACCGCCGAGCAGCTTGCCGCGGTGCGTCGCAAGCTCGGCCTCGATCGGCCGATCCTTGAGCAGTTCGCGCTCTGGGTGCTCGGCATGCTGCAGGGCGACTTTGGAATCTCGATCTTTTCTAACCTGCCGGTCAGCCGATTGATCCTGCAGCGCCTCGAGCCGACGCTGTCGCTAACGCTGGCTACGCTGTTGGTTGCCGTGTGCCTCGCCGTACCACTCGGCGTGCTAGCGGCGTGGAAAGCGCACCGGCTGATCGACAGGCTGGTAATGGGATTTGCCGTGCTGGGCTTCGCCATGCCGGTGTTCCTCGTCGGATACGTGCTGATCTACGTGTTTGCGGTCAAGCTCGGCTGGCTTCCTGTACAGGGCTACCGGCCGCTTTCTGAAGGCCTGTGGCCGTGGCTGGAAAGCCTCATCCTGCCGTCGCTCGCACTCGGCATAACTTACATGGCCTTGATCGCGCGTATCACGCGCGCCTCGATGCTGGAGGTGCTGGCCCAAGACTACATCCGCACCGCCAACTCCAAGGGACTCTCGACCAATCGCGTGCTGCTGCTGCACGCCTTGAAGAACGCCTCTGTCCCGATCGTCACGGTGATCGGCATCGGCGTTGCGCTCCTCATCTCGGGCGTCGTCATTACAGAGACCGTGTTCAACATCCCTGGGCTTGGCCGCCTCACAGTCGATGCGGTGCTGAAACGCGACTACCCGATCGTCCAGGGTCTCATCATTGTGTTCGCTGCGGCCAAGGTGCTGGTGAACCTCGTTATCGACGTCTCCTACGTCTTCCTTGACCCGCGCATAAGATACTGAGCCATGGCACTGACTGCCAGCACCGCCGATGACACCCTGCCGCCGGTCGGCTCGCCGGTGGCCCGCATTGTTACCTTCGTCCGCCGCAACCCCACGATCCTGATCGGCGCGGCACTGCTCGTCGCCCTGATAGCCATGACGCTGGCCGCCCCCTGGTTTGTCGGCGATCCGTTCAAGCAGACGCCGATCAACCGGTTGCGCCCGCCATCGGAGCGCTTCTGGTTTGGCACCGATCAGTTCGGCCGCGACGTGTTCTCGCGCACCGTCTATGGTGCCCGCGTGTCGCTAGCCGTTGGACTGGCGGTATCTGGGGTCGCGAGCCTGATCGGCCTGGCCATCGGGCTCGCGTGTGGCTACTTCAAGCGCATCGACGGCGTTATCATGCGCGTGATGGACGGCATTATGGCGATCCCGTCGATCCTGCTCGCGATTGCGCTCATCACGTTGACCAGACCGGGTCTCGGCATCGTCATTGCGGCGATCGTGATCCCGGAAGTTCCGCGCATTGTGCGTGTGGTGCGCTCCGTCGTACTGTCGATCCGTGCCCAGCCCTACGTCGAGAGCGCCATTGCTGGCGGCACGCGCACGGGCAAGCTGTTGGCGCGCCACATTTTGCCCAACACGCTGGCGCCGCTGATCGTGCAGGCGACCTACGTTTGCGCCTCGGCTATGCTGATCGAGGCGGGGCTGTCGTTCCTCGGCGCCGGCGTTCCGCCCGAGATTCCGAGCTGGGGCAACATTATCGCGCAAGGACGCACCTTCTTCCAGATCGCACCCTGGACCATCTTCATTCCCGGCGCGTTCCTGGCCGTCACTGTGCTTGCCGTTAACATGGTGGGCGACGGCCTACGCGACCGCCTCGACCCGAGACTGGCGAGGCGCATGTGAGTCCGCTACTCGAAGTGCGGGATCTCCAAACCCATTTTTTCACAAGAGATGGCGTGGTGCGCGCGGTCGATGGGGTTTCATTCGATCTCAGTCGTGGCGAGACGCTTGGCATAGTCGGCGAGTCCGGATGCGGCAAGTCGGTGACGGCATTGTCGATCCTGCGGCTGATCGCGCCGGAGACCGGGCGTATCGTCGGGGGCTCTATTCGCTTCAGCGGACGCGAGCTCACCACGCTCTCGAACGAGGAAATGCGTGAGCTGCGCGGCCACAACATCGCGATGATCTTTCAGGAACCGATGACCAGCCTCAACCCCGTGCTCAATATCGGCACCCAGATCGCCGAGAGCGTGGTGCGGCACCTGCGGCTGCCTTGGCGAGCGGCCCGCGACCGGGCGCGCGAGATGCTCGAATTGGTGCGCATCGCCGATCCCAAGCAGCGCCTTGGCGAATATCCGCACCAACTGTCCGGTGGTATGCGTCAACGCGTCATGATCGCCATTGCACTCTGCTGCAACCCGCAAGTGCTTATTGCCGACGAGCCGACCACGGCGCTCGACGTCACGATCCAGGCACAGATCCTGCATCTCATGCTGGACCTGAAAGAGAAGCTCGGGACAGCCATCATCCTGATAACCCACGACCTCGGCATAGTCGCAGAGACCTGCGAGCGCGTTTTCGTCATGTATGCCGGCCGCATGGCAGAGCAGGCGCCGGTGGCCTCCCTGTTCGCGCAACCCCGGCACCCCTACACGCGCGGGCTGCTCCGGGCGCTGCCGCCCGCCGATATTGGAAGTGATCCAACTGGTGCTCGGCCCCGGCTCACGGAGATACCGGGCATTGTACCGGCGCTGACGCAGCCAATTCCTGGCTGCGCTTTCGTCCCGCGCTGCGGCTTTGCTGTCGAGCGGTGTCGTGCATCGCCTCCCGCGCTGACGGAGGCAGAGGCCTCGCATCTGGTGTCCTGCTGGGAGACCGCCCGTGTGGCGGAGGCAGATGCATGAGCGCACCCATCAGCCTCGAGGTCGAGGATCTCGTCAAACACTTTCCGGTGCGTGGAGGCATGTTGCAGCGTCAGCGCGGCGTAGTGCGCGCCGTGGATGGTGTGAGTTTCTCTATTTCCCGCGGCGAGACGCTGGGCCTCGTCGGCGAATCGGGCTGCGGCAAGACCACGCTAAGCCGCATGGTGCTGAAGCTGATCGAACCGACGGCCGGCCGAATTCGAACTCGGCGGCGTTGATGTGACGGGGCTGTCGCCGGGTGCGATGTGGGAACACCGCCGGCGCGTGCAGATCGTGTTCCAGGACCCTTACTCCTCGCTCAACCCGCGCCTTTCGGCCGGCACCATCGTCGGCGAGCCGCTGGAGAACTTCCGTCTTGCCACGGGCCGCGAGAAGGATCGGCGGGTGGCGGACCTCTTCATCCGTGTGGGGTTAAGGCCTGAGAGCATGCAGCGCTACGCGCACGAGTTCTCTGGCGGACAGCGCCAGCGGCTCGGCATCGCCAAGGCGCTCTCCGTCAATCCCGACCTAATCGTGGCCGATGAGCCGGTGTCGGGGCTCGACGTGTCCGTACGCGCGCAGGTGCTGAACCTGATGATCGCACTGCAGGAGGAGCTCAAGATCGCCTACCTGTTCGTCAGCCACGACCTCGCCATCGTGCGCCACGTGAGCCACCGCATCGCCGTCATGTATCTTGGGCGCATCGTTGAGCTGGCAGACAAGCGCGCACTGTTTGGAAACCCGCTGCACCCCTACACTGAGGCACTGCTGGCGGCCGCACCCGTACCCGATCCGGGTCGGCGGCGCACGAAGCGGATAATCCTCGAGGGTGACGTGCCGAGCCCAATGCGACCACCGAGTGGCTGCCGTTTCCACACGCGCTGCCCCTATGCCGAGCCGGCATGCCGGGTCACCGACCCGCCGCTTCTTGAGGTGGCACCCGGCCACCAGGTGGCATGCCTCATGCGGCCAGCAGGCGGTGTTCGGCCACTGGCCCGATCGCGCCGGCCGCAGGATCGGGTACGTTAAGGGGCAAACCACTGGTCGGAGACGGCGCAAGAAGGACGCGTTGCGTGCGCGGTCTGAGGCTTCACACGCAAGTGCCATCCACTGTTCACGACCTCGAGGTGTGTCACCGGGTGCGATTCCCAGGACGGTCCCACTGGTTGCCCGTATTGCGCAAGCTAGGTTCACCAGAGAAGGCACGCTTCCGGCATTCCGCCCTGGAAGGCCAAGAAGCAATCTTAACGGGCTCTACGTCCCGTTTTCGAGCATTTCGCCTTGCTGATTGTTAGGCAGCGACGCTTTTGGACCCTGGTCGTATAAAAACTCCGAAAGGGCGTTCACGGAGGGGAATCAGTTCCACCGGCGCCGCGGTTTCCGAGTTGTCTTGCCATTGCTTGCCGGATATTGGGGCTGGAAAAGAAGGCCGTTCTACGTGTTCTTTACGCCCTAGCGTTTTGACACGGCCAAAGACCCTCATCGGACTCCGCGACGGGTCCTCCCAATGGCGCAATCATTAAATACTCTTCACAAGCATCGCAGAGCCTTCGACCAGCGATTCCTCAGGGTTTCTACCGCGGCAATCTACAGCTAACACCCGATGGCGCTCGGAAGCTTTCTAGCCTTCCCGTCAAATCGGGTGGGCACGTTGAAAGCATCAGGCATGCTTCGAGAGAAGAGCAGGGGGGCAACGCTCCCCTTCGATGGTCTCTACCAGTCGCACCTTGGCAGGGTCGGTCTCGCCGTTGCGATTGGCGTCGCCTATTTCATGGCAGCCAGGCTCGGCCTTACCCTTCGCGCCAGCACGGGAACATCGGTGTTCTGGCCGGCTGCAGGTATCTCTGTTGCCGCATTAATCGTTTGCGGACCCAGTGCTCGGTTCTCGGTGGCGGCCGCCGTAGTGATCGCAACCGTGGCTTCCAATCTCATGATCGGCAGGAGCACCGGGCTTGCCGTTGCGTTCGCCGTGGTCAATGCGGGCCAGGCGCTTCTCACGACTGGCTTAATTGAGCGATGGTTCGGGAGGTTATTTAAGCTGGGAGAGGTCTCCCACGTACTTGGGTTCTTGCTCGCGAGCGCCATTGGATCCGCGGTTGCTGCTACGGGCGCGGCAATTGTGGTGGCCCTTCTCGACGCGACAGTACTACCTTTAACCTTCTGGCGGGTTTGGTTTGGCTCCTGTCTACTGGGCATTATTGCAGTCGCGCCGCTGTTAGTCGGAATTGCCGAGGCTGTCCGCCACGTGCCACCGCGTGCCGAGCTGTTGGAAGGCATGGTGGGGCTGTCGATGTTGGGCGCATTGAGTGCAATCGCCATTGCACTGCCACAAGGGCCATGGTCGACAGCTTTGCCTCTCGCGCTCGTGTTTCCCGTTTTGCTCTGGGTTGCCGTGCGCTGCCGGCCTGCCTTTGCTGCGGCTTCGGCATTCATTGTCGCCTCCACCGTCGTCGCGTCCGTAACTTTCGGGATGGGGCATTTCGGAGACGCAACCATCCCCCTTGCGGACCGCGTACTAGCTGCGCAAACCATCGTCTTGACAGGCGAAGTGCTGACCCTGGTTCTTGCCGCCTTGTTCGCTGAACGGCGCCGCAATGAATTCGTGCTCGAACGGAGCAGGCAGCGCCTTCAGCTTGCCCTTGATGGAGCCGAACTGGGTGCATTCAGCGCGGACCTTGCCACCGGTTGTTTTGAATGCGATGCGCGCGCTGCTCAGATTCTTGGGCACAAAGTACAACCCACAACGATCCGAGAATCGAGTCGTTTTGTCCTTCCCCACGATCGAATCCGCATAGATGCTGTCTTGGCGGAGGCGGAGCGCGCCGACGTCGTTTGGAATGCTGAATACCGGGTGGCGCACCCAGAAGGCCACCGCCATGCCGGTGAGATAGGCTGGATCGCGGTCGAAGGCTCAATTGTGCGTGATCCAGAGGGTACCGCGTTGGGATTGCTCGGCGTCATCCGCGACATCACCGATCGCAAGCAGACGGAGCGGGCTCTGGCGGAGCGTAATCTGCAGATGTCGCTAGCGGGCAAGTCTGCGCGCGTCGGCAGCTACACCTATGATGTCGGCTCGGACTTAATGCAGGTTTCCGAGGGTTATGTGGCCGTCCACGGTTTGCCGGACGGGACTAACGAGACTAGGCGCAGTGAATGGCGAGCCAGGACGCTACCGGAGGATCTCCCCCGAGTTGAGGCAGTGCGTGAGCAGGCATTCCGCGAGCGGTTGGGTGAGTACGCTATCGAGTATCGAATTGTTCGCTCCAACGGCGAGGTTCGATGGATCGAGTCGCGCAGTTTCATTTCATATGATGGTGAAGGGCGCCCCGAACGAGTGGTCGGCGTCAACTTCGACATCACGGAGCGCATAAAAGCTACGCAGGTTGCCCAGCGGCTCGCTTCGATCGTCGAAGTCTTCAGACGATGCGATCGTAAGTAAGGATCTCAATGGCGTCGTTGTGACTTGGAACCAAAGTGCGGAACGGCTGTTTGGTTATTCAGCCGACGAAGTTATCGGCAAGCGAATTTTGTTCCTGATTCCGACCGATCGCCAGCATGAAGAACTATCAATCCTGGAACGCATTCGGTCAGGCAAACCAATCAACAACTTCGAAACGGTCCGCCGTCACAAGAATGGAGCGTTAGTTGACATCTCGCTTACGGTTTCGCCGTTGCGCAATACCGCAGGGGTAGTCGTTGGCGTTTCCAAGATTGCACGCGACATCAGCGACCGTAAGAAAGCCGAGGCGGTTCTGGCCGAGCGCACAATGCAGCTCGCCATTGCAGGAAGGGCCGCCCTCGTTGGCAGCTTCGCCTACGATGTCGACACGGAAAGGTTGCAACTTTCTCCAGGTTACGCCGCCATTCACGGCTTCCCAGATGGAACCACAGAGATTGCGCGCACCGAATGGCTGGCAGGTGTGCACCCTGAGGACCGCGAGCGATGGGAAGCACTTCGGAGCCGCGCCCACCAAGAGCAATGGTCGGAGTATAGTGGGGAGTATCGAATTGTTCGCTCGGGAGGCGAGATTCGCTGGATCGAGGCGCGGGTGTTCCTTTCGTACGCTAGTGACGGTCGGCCGCAGCGGGCGGTAGGCGTTGACATCGACGTCACCGCGCGCAAACGCGCAGACGAACAACAGCGTACACTAAATGCTGAGCTCGACCATCGTGTGAAGAATGTGCTCGCTACCGTCAGCGCTATCATCACCCAGCCACCGAAGGCTGGGAGCTCGCTGGCGGACTTCGTGGCTGGGCTCGATGGCCGCATAAAATCGTTGGCCAGGACCCATGAACTGCTGAGTGAGAACCAATGGCAGGACGTATCGCTTAAAGACATCATTCAACGCGAAATTGCGCCCTATGCAGCGGGCAACGCGACGCTTCTTGGTCCAGGCGTGACGCTGAAAGCCGAAGCCGCTCAGGCGCTCGCGACAGTGCTTCACGAGCTGGCCACCAATGCCGCAAAATATGGAGCGTTTTCCAAGCCGAGCGGTCAACTGATCGTCCGCTGGTGTTGGCTACGCCATGGTAATGGGTCCCATGGTTGGGTCGCCATCCAATGGCAGGAATCCGGCGGCCCCGCTGTTTCAACACCAAGTCAATTTGGTTATGGGACCAGCATAGTTCGTGAGCTCATTCCATTCGAACTCGGCGGCACGGTTGACCTCGCCTTCGCAAGCGACGGCCTCCAGTGTCGGTTGGAAATTCCGTCTGAATGGATCACCGGAACCGAAACGCTAAAAACTCATTTGGCAGGAGATTCGTCACAAACCGCTCTTTGGAATTGAGCGTCATGTGTTGCGAGTCCATTTGTTTATGCGCGTCCACCGATCGAGGTGCGGACAGGTAACCTACGTATTGGTCGTTCGGCACTGTTCTCATCATTTCCGCTAGTCGGAACCCGGGCGGGTACCGATCATCTTGTCCGCTTACTTGGGTAAGGCCGAAACCCTGCCTCGTGCAATCGGTTGGGCGAGAGTGGATAAGGAACTGGTGAAAGAAGAGCACCGGCGCGGGCGCGAGCAATTGGCGCCGTTATCATTTGTCATCGTGGCGCAAGGCACAAAGCCGACGATCTCCAACTCCTCCCCTGGGGGAAATACCGATCTGTCGGAACCGACCGCTAAGATGTGTGACGCAACCGCGGCAAGCACCATACCGAGCCTCGCATCGACGCTATCGTCCAGATGTTGATCCTCCAAGCGCCCTGCGAGGCGATTGTATCGGCTCCGATCCAAGCCCAGCGGCATGCCGGGCATCCACGTGTCTCGAACCGCGAACGGATGCAGAATTGATTTTAGTGACACCCTGCTTACCCTTTGCTAGCATGCTAAACATAAGGCGACTGGTCTCCGTCCGATGAGCGCGATGCCTCCCGCCGCGCATGAGCGAAAAGTGGGACACGACGCTCGGGCCTGCCGCCCGCGACTTGCTCGCAAGAGCCGAAGCCGACAGGGCTCGCCTTGGGAGGACTCCAATGTATTGGCATCTTCGGGCCTCTGACGACATATTCCGAATGACTCGCGAAGGCCGACATCACCCGAATGTCGTCGTGGGCGCAGGGCAACGAGCCTGCGCGCCTACTCGATAAGGTTGGTTTGACAGACCTCGCGGTGACCCCGCGTCGTCGCGTCCTGCCGCCGTCTGCTTCCGTCAAGCAAGCTCTCTCCACCACGGCAGCGGTAGGCCTGCGATTTCGGCACGGTTGAACCATCCGTTCACTCGGAAAGGCCCTCATGCGTTCCGGTGTCTGGATTGCGAATGCATTTGCGGCTCCGGCAGCCGTTGCGGCTGATCCATACCCCGAGCACTTTCGCCGCCGCGCCCTCGAAGACATCGGGGCCAATTTCATCGTGATCAAGGTGTCCGAAAGAGGTCCACTGAGCAAAAAGGGAGATTTGCCATGGGTAGAGGAAGAACGCTACTTGGTTGCTTTGTTTTCGCGCTCGCGGCAGCTGGAAGTGGGGCGGATTCTGCCGAGGACGCTGGCAGTTACCCCTCAAGGCCCGTAACGGTGGTCATTCCCACGGCAGCCAGCGTGTCCGGCGACATTCTCATGCGCGCCTTCGCCGACGCAGTCAGCAAGCAGCTAGGCCACCCGATCGTCGTCGACAACAAGCCAGGCGGCAGCGGCGCGCTCGCTGCTGCCTACGTGGCGAGCGCAAAACCCGACGGCTACACGCTCTTGAACATCACTATTCCGATCTACCGTGTCCCCTTCATGCAGACAACGTCCTACGACCCGGTCAAGGATTTCACACCGATAATCCTGCTCGGTGGCTACACGCTCGGCGGCGTCGTGAAGGCCGATGGTCCATTCAAGGAATGGAAAGATGTGCTCGAGTTCTCGAAGGCCCATCCTGGGCGCTTCACCTACACCACTGTTGGTCCGCAGACGACCAATGCCATCGCCATGGAGACGATGGCACGCCGCTCGGGCGTCCAGTTCACTCACGTCCCGGGCAAGGGTGGCGGCGAAGGTATTGCCGCGGTCCTCGGCGGTCACGTCCACGCCATGGTGGAAAGCCCCGCTTGGGCGGCACTCGTCGCCAGCGGAGAGATGCGACTACTGTTCTTGCTCAACTTGGAGCGCAGCAAGAAATGGCCGAACGTGCCGACCATCAGAGAGTTGGGCTACGACTACACCTTCGACTCCCCCTATGGCGTTGTAGGGCCCAAGGGCCTAGACCCAGCCATCGTGAAGAAGCTGCACGATGCGTTCAAGAAGGCCTACGACGACCCGAAGGTGATCGAAACCTACGACAAGTTCGACTTCGTTCGCCGATACATGAACACTGAGGACTACGCGAAGTTCGTGCCCAAGTTAGCCGCAGAGGAACGGGCGTCGATGGAGCGGCTCGGATTTGCCCGAAAGGAGTGACTATGAAATAGCGCTTTCGCGCAAGGCCGTCGTGCTGGAGTAGTGCTTCGAAAACAGGCGACAGAGCAAGTCTACTTTCTTTTCAGTGGCGTTGCTGCACCTGTGAGGGAAATGCGGTCGGCCTGGTGGCGTACGGTAGTGCGGCCCTCTTATGAGCTCGAGAGCTAGCCAACCCGCAGCACGGCCTTGCCAAGATATTTGCGGTCGACTAATTGCTGGGCGATTTTGCTGATCTCGGTCCACGGAGCCTCAATCTCGATTTGCGGCAAAAGCAGCTTCTGCTGGACTTGGCGCAACAAGACGGAAAGTCCCTCGCCCGCTGGCTCTACTCGCATGAGCTCGTCGAATAGGATCAGGCCATAAAGCTTGACGCCTCCTTGGCGGAAGAAGATGCCGCTCTCGATGGTGCTGTTCGGGGCTTCCGAGACCCCAAACGTCACACACGTTCCTGCCGTGCGTAGCATGGTCAGTGCAGCGGCGAGAGTTGTGCCGCCCACGGAATCGAGGATCAAATCGTAAGGACCAGATGCGCGCGCAGCCTCTAAGGTTGCTCCGATCACGACGCCGCCCGTGCAGGATTTTACGACCGCATCGCGCTGGTCTTCGCGCCGGACATGGCCGTACACGATCGCACCGGAGGCTTTTGCAAGCTGAACCGCTAGATGACCGACGCCTCCGCTGGCGCCGTCGATTAACACCTTTCTGCCGAGAAGTAGGCCCCCTTTGCGCAGCGCATGCAGCGCGGTGAGGCCAGCCACAGGCAAGGTCGCCGCTTGTGCCTCAGTGACACCTTCCGGGATTTCGGCCAGCGATACGGACGGAGCGCGGATCCGTTCGGCCCAGGCACCCGACGCTAACATACCGACAACCCGTGCTCCGATCTTCGGGCCACTGCCCTGGGCGACTGCGTCCTCGACAATACCGGTGAAATCCCAGCCCGGACGCCAGCCGTCCTCGGCGGCCATTAGCGCGCGCTTGACCTCGCCGCGATTGAGGGAGATCGCGGTGACCCGGACTGTGACATCGGTCGGGTTTTTCGCCTGAATCGGTACCGGCGAGAGCCGGAGTTTACCGGGAAAGTTGCTGTCGACCACGACGGCGCGCGTCTGTTCGGCTGTCGGCATGTCAGGCGTCCTTCCTGCATTGTTGATTGCGGGACCTCGCGCATGGATTCATAGAACGCATCGCGAGCACTATCGCCGTTGCGCGAAGATGATCGAACCAGTCCCGATCGACCATGATCGGACGCAAGTCCATCCCCGCCAGCCTCCGAGGTGAACGGTAGCGCCGGGAGGGCAGGGCGTCCATGATGGATTGCCCGTCGGGCTCGGATCTCGATCCGGCTTGCGCGCGATCTACTGCCATTGGTTCTGTTCGAGCCTATACACTTGCTGACATAGATACAGGATGTCCAAGTCCGTCAGAATTTGCGATCTGCACGTCCGAAATTGAAGGGACTTCTGTCGTCTCGCGAGGCAGGCAGAGCCGCCGCGCTCTGCCACGCAGGTTAGATGTCGATTTTCTCCGCAATTTCGATGGCGTCATCGACCTTGATGCCGAGCTAACGAACGGTGTTCGCGATCTTCGTCTGAAGATTATCTGTCCGTCGGCGCGAAGATCGATGTGGTTGATGTGAAGGTCAGCGCAATCGATCAACGTAAAGCGAGTTGCGGCTTACTCGTCCCCCGGAACGCCGAAGGTCGGAGCGAACGATGGATCGATAGCCCGGGTTACGTAGGCCTCGAGCTGCGGTTCGTACAACGCCCATAGGCGCTCGAGATCGGCGATCGGGTCTGCGTCTGACCAGTCCACCCGGAGGTTGGCCACGGGCCAGGACACGTCGCGCACGATGAGGAGGCCAGATGAGTGGACCGGCCCTTCCTCGCCTCCGGCATCGACTCCTGCGCGCATGGCGGCGAGTAGTCGGCCGCCGAGAGCTCCAGTCGAGCCGACGAAGGTAGAAAGCATGCGCTCCGGTACCACCTTACTCCTCAACATATTGCCGGCTGCAGCCGCGCTTTCTCCTTCGGCGGCGGCATATATCCCGAGTGTCTTGCTGCCGGAGAACACACCTGTGCGTCCGAGTGCATCGACGGCGAGGAGCTGGCGAAACGTGATGTGGGCCGCCGATTCAGCCACGATGCGCACCGCCTCTGGTGCCGTCGCACCGAGCGCCATGAGGTCGAGAAGCCTGGGCCCGAGCGTCGGATCGGTGATGTTCTGGCTTCCGACGGCGCCAACTTGGGCGCGTGCATAGGCACAGCGTGCGGCGACCGCGGGTGAGGAAGATGAGACGGCAATGCCCAGCATTCCAGTGCGCGCGCAACGCGCGGCGATCGAGAAGGTCATGTCACGCCTCAATCCGGAATGACAGCTATCGCGTCCACCTCTACCAGCCATTCCGGCCGGGCCAGTGCCGAGACGACGATCCCGGTCGAGACCGGAAACACGCCTTTGAGGTGCCCGCCGACAACACGATAGACAGCTTCCCGGTAACGTGGGTCGATAATGTATATCGTGATCTTGCAAATGTGCTGGAGCGACGAGCCCGCCTCCTCGAGCAGCATCTTGATGTTCTTCATGGCCTGGTCGGCCTGAGCTGCCACGTCGCCGATTCCAATACTCTTCGAAGTCTCGAGGTCTTGGCCGATCTGCCCGCGCACGAAGACCATCGTGCCCTTAGCAACAACCACCTGGCAAAGGTCGTTGTCGAGCCTTTGCTCGGGGTAAGTGTCCTTGGTATTGAACTTGCGTACTCGCTGGTGTGCCATTTGGTCCCCTTCGGATCAGGCTTCGAAGCTGTCGGCCTCGCGGCCCGTATTGAGCGTCGGGATGCTGAAATTTATCGAGTGTATCGGTTTTATCCGAGCGCATGCGCTTTTCTTAAGACCGATGCCGTAGTCGACGAATTGCTGCGTCTGTCGCACAGCGGAGCGGCCTGCATTCTTGCGGGCAACTATCGCGCCTCACCTTCTCGCTGCGAAGCGTTGTGATACGCCATATAATTGCGCTGGATTGTGATTTGGTCTGCGAGATACTTCGCATCATGCCACACGCCCCAAATGAAGCTGGAGCCTCGCCGCGACTGCCAGGGTAGGCCTAGGAAATATATGCCTGGCTCGGCCGAGACGCCGCGCTGATGCTTTGGCCGACCATTCTCGTCAAAAGCGTCGACCTTCAGCCAGCTGAAATCTGAAGCAAAACCTGTCGCCCAAATGATCGTTGCAATTCCGGACTTTGCCAGATCAAGCAAGAGAATAGGATTCTTCACACAGTCTGAGATCCTGCACAGTTGCACGCGCATCGGGCTCTTCCGGCAGATTGAGGCCATTTCGCGCAACATAGGCGTCTGCTTCGTCCAACACGGACAGAAGGTTCGCATCACCCTTCGCAAGATTCTCGACGAGATCCGGAGCAAAGCTGATCACGCCATTCTCATAAGCTTCCGTACGGCCGACGAGGATCATTCCTCTTGCGGCAAGGAGGCGAAAGTCGATCGTATGGCCTCCATGTGTACCGCTCACGGCAATCGTCACGTGCTCCTTTCCAGCCTCCCGGTCTGCGGCGTCCCACTTGCCGAGAACACCCAACCACCAGCAGTAGTCGCGCCCACGATAGCCCCGCGGCGGACGGTCATGCGGTCCCACTGAAAGGTAGACGCGCCGTCCCGATTCTAGGAGTTCCTCTGCGATCTGGGTGCCCGACGAACCCGATCCCACAACCAACACTGCACCCTCGGGCAGCTGGCCGGGGTTGCGGTAACCAGTGGAGTGCATCTGCAGTACACCCGTCTCGGAGGGAACCATCTCAGGCATGCTGGGACGCTGGAACGGGCCAGTCGCGGCGACAACACGGTTGGCCTCAATCACCCCTGCGGAAGTTTCCAGGCGGAAACCGGGACGGCCAATATTCCTCTCGACACTCAGCACTTCGACACCGCAACGGATGGGGGCCGAAATCTTCTTTGCGTAGGCGACGAAATAGTCTGCAACAGTTTCCTTGGGCGGAAAGTCGTTTGGACCCACCCTCTGGTCGACATCGCTGAACTCAAGACCAGGAAAGCGATCGTGCCAAGCCGGACCGTTCGCAACCAACGAGTTCCCATCTTTCCGAGCGCCAGCGTTCGGCAATCCGGTACCGCTCCAGAACCAGATGAGGCACGCCGTTTGCGCTCAGATGTTCGCTCATAGCCAACCCGGCCTGTCCGCCGCCGACTACAAGCGTGTCAATCCTTTCAATCGACATGCGTTGCTCCATGTGGCGATGCCAGGAAGCAGATTTGCCTGATCGCGTCGGCCTGCATCAGGGTTGGCCGAGACACAACCTAAGCTGGAGCAGAAGCCGCGAGCAAGTTCGTTTCGGCGCTAGACACGGCAGATAACGTTGAGGAGCGCGTGGCCCTTGCCCTGGGCATCACTGTAAGGGAGCGCTCGATGGCAGCGGGAAGATCCTCCGGCCGCTCAACCCGTTCGCCGAGCCGCCGGTCGTACAGCACACGTGTTCGAAGGTCGAATAGCTGAGCGTGTCGACCTCGTCGAAGCGATAAAGTCGCGCACGTCGCCCCGGCACGCATACCCGGTCCGGCAGATGTGCTTGCGGTGCATTCATCTTGATGCAGCAGTCGACGGCATAGTCCGACAGTTTCGCATCGCCCCAATTGGCGATCGTCGGCTTCGATAGACCGCGCCATCGCGCCGTTTCTTTGTCCGGCGTAGCTGGCAACCGGGCCTCGGATCGACGGCGCGTCGGGTGGCGGCATCGACTGACCGTTACCCGTCGGACTGGTTGAACGGCCGACAATTTCATCGACGGCCTCACCGCCTATGAATAGACTGATACCCCATGGCGCGTGGGCTCATGTCGCGCGCAGCCGCAGGTCAGGAGGTTGCAGCATGAAACGTCTTTCCATTCTCGCGTTTGGCTTCGGTCTGCTGCTGCTTTCATTTCCCGCTGCGGCGCAGGACAAGCTCGTTGTCAGCATCTGGGGCGGCAGCTGGCGCGATCTCGTGGCCGAGACCGTGGCTAAGAAATTTACACAGGAAACCGGGGTGGCCGTGGAGTTCATCACCGGCGGCACCATCGACCGTCTCAACAAGGCGAAACTCGCCAAGGGGAACCCGGAGAGCGATCTCAATTTCACGACCTCGCATGTCGGTTGGCTCTACGCTAACGACGACCTCTACGAGCAGCTTGACCTTACCAAGGTTCCCAACGCCGCAAACCTGGTCGAGCAGGCCAAGATCAGTCCCTATCACGTCGGCACCTGGGCCTACGTCTATACAATCGGCTATCGCCCGGACCTGTTGCCGGGGCTCACTTTCGAGAGCTGGGCCGATCTGTGGAAGCCTGAGATCAAGGGCAAGCTTGCCGCGCCGGATTTCGATCCCAGTCACATCATCGTCGTTTCCGCTCTGCTGGCTGGCGGCGATGCGGCGCAATGGGAGAAGGGGCAGGAGAAGCTCAAGCAGCTGAAACCGAGCTTCAAGGCCTATTACACCAACGACGCCAACAGCCAGCAGCTTATCGCCAACGGCGAGACACCTGTGCAGGTCATATTGTCAATGAACGCGCACCATATGGTCGGCCAAGGTGTACCCATCAAGCTTGTCATCCCGAAGGAGGGCGCGGTCCTCGGTATCGACACCATCGCAATCATGAAGGGGTCGAAGAAGGTCGACCTGGCCTACAAGTTCATCAACATTATGTTCGACCCCGCCATGCAGGCGGAAGTCGCCACACTCAAGAAGGGCAGCCCGGTAGTGTCGAACGCGAAGCTCAATCCTGAGATCGCCAAGCTTCCCGGCGTGTTCTCGACCCCTGAGCAATGGAAAAGCCAGGCCATCATCATCGACCACAAGTTGCGCGCCGCGAAGACCGCGGAGTGGCGCAAGTGGTTTGCAGAGAACATCATGAACTGATGGGATGGCTTCCGCGGCGGACGTCCGGCCTGCCGGCCGTCCTGCTGCGGGTAGGTCCGCGCGATGAAGCCGCAACCCTTCCTGCGCACCTTTGTCTTTCCGGCAGCACTCTGCGCGCTCGGCTTCCTTGCAGCGATGGCGACCGTGCTGCAGTACAGCTTGCGCGCCTATGTGCCCGGTTCTCTTGAGGCCGGAGGACTTACGTTCGACAATTTCTCGGCGCTGCTGAAGCCACTCTATGCCCGCGTCTTCATCGACACAGTCTGGATCTGCTTTCTCACCGCGGCCTGCACGCTCCTAGTCGCGTATCCGATTGCGTACGCGCTGGTGCATGCCCAGAATCGGCTGATCAAGGCCGCCATCCTCATCATCGCTGTGACACCGCTTTTTCTGGGCGAGGTGGTAAGGACCTATTCGTGGATCGTTGTCCTTGGCAACAACGGCTTCATCAACTCCGTTCTGCTCAAGCTGGGGCTGATTGACCGGCCGCTTCAGATCATGTTTACGACCTTCGCCGTCATCACCGCGCTCGTCCATGTCACGTTGCCGGTGATGGTCATCATGCTGGCAGCCGCCTTAGCGCATATTGACCCAACCTTTGAGAAGGCGGCGCAGAGCCTCGGGGCAGGCCCCATCCGCACGTTTATTACCGTGACATTGCCGCTCTCCACGCCCGGCATCATCGCCGGGGTCACCACGGCTTTTGCCTGGACGTTCAGCGCCTTTGCAACCCCTCAGCTGATTGGGGGCGGTCAGGTGAACATGATCTCAAATCTCGTCTATCAGCTCGGTCTCGCGAGCTTCAACTTTCCCTTCGCGGCCAGTCTTTCGGTGGCTGGGCTCGCGCTCACCTTCGCGATCCTCAGCCTTTTGCGGGTCGTAACTCGGCCACTCAACAAATTCGGTCCGCATTGATATGGCACGGTCCACTTTCCAGCGCATGTTGGGGATTGCCGGTACCTTGGTCGTGCTGGCCATTCTTGGCTTCGTCATTCTCCCGGCAGCTGTCGTCACTCTGGCTGCCTTCAACGACAAGGCAATTCTCGCGTTTCCCCCCGAGACTTGGTCGTGGCGTTGGTTTGCCAAGGCCCTCGCCTATGAGGACTTCCGTTCGGGCCTCCGTAATGGCCTCATCGTCGCCGGCTGGGCCTCCTCCATCGCCCTGTTGGTGGGAACAACTTTCGCCTTTGCGCTCGATCGGTATTCGTTCCCCCTCAAGCGCACGCTAGAGGCCGTTCTGTTGTCGTCGTTGGTCGTGCCCCATTTCACCATCGGGCTGGGTTTTCTAATTCTTGCCGCGCAGATTGGCTGGGCACGCGGCTTTGCCGTGGTCGTCGCTTGCCACGTCGTGCTGGTCCTGCCGTTCGTGTTGCGCAGCGTCTACGTCTCGTTGCGCAATCTTGATCAAAGGCTTGAGCTTGCTGCCGCAAGCCTCGGCGCACCGCCGGCCAGGGTCCTCGCCACCGTCACCCTGCCCTTACTCGCGCCTGGCCTGGTCGGCGGCTGGCTGCTGGCGGCGATTCTGTCGTTCAACGAATTCACCGCTTCGCTGTTCGTCACAGCGCAACGCACCCAGACGCTGCCCGTCGCGATGTACAACTACGTGCGCGAGTATGCCGACCCTTCCATGGCCGCGCTCTCAGTCTTGTATATCGTGGCGACGGCCACGCTACTAACTGTGGCCAACGCCTATCTCGGCCTTGGGAAAGTGCTGAATGTCGAGTCTCGCCGCTGAACGTCGATCGAACGGTCGTGCGGGAGCACCCACGACGGCCGGCTCCGACGATGCTGCCGTTCGCCTGCTGGGCGCAAGCAAGCGATTCGGCAAGGTAATTGCCCTCGAGGACGTCACGCTATCCATCCGCCGCGGCGAGCTCATGACCCTTCTCGGGCCGTCGGGGTGCGGCAAGACCACGTTGCTCAATCTGGTCGCCGGATTTCTTGTGGTCGACGACGGCGAGATCGAGATCGACGGCAAGCGTGTCAATGAAATCCCGACCTACAAGCGCGAGATCGGGTTG
Source organism: uncultured Alphaproteobacteria bacterium (assembly GCA_963775835.1). Classification (GTDB taxonomy): domain Bacteria; phylum Pseudomonadota; class Alphaproteobacteria; order Rhizobiales; family Hyphomicrobiaceae; genus AWTP1-13. The sequence goes on from CAVZKV010000003.1 coordinate 106,647, forward strand.
ATGTTCCAGAACTATGCGTTGTTCCCGCACATGAGCATCGTGGACAATGTCGGTTACGGCCTGCGGATGCGGGGCATCGCCAAGCCCGACCTGAAGCGCCGCGTTGCTGAGGCGCTCTCACTCGTGCGGCTCACCGGCGTGGAAGACCGCCGGCCTCACCAGCTCTCGGGCGGTCAACAACAGCGTGTGGCGCTGGCTCGCGCGCTTGTCGTCTCGCCGAAAGTCTTGCTGCTGGACGAGCCATTTTCAGCGCTCGACCGAAATTTGCGCGCATCCATGCAGATTGAGATCAAGGAGATCCAGCGCCAGCTCGGAGTTACTACGATCTTCGTGACCCACGATCAAAGCGAAGCCTTGAGTTTGTCAGATCGGATCGCCGTCATGTTCGAGGGACGCATTCGCCAGGTCGGCAGCCCGGACGAAATCTACCGCCGCCCCGCCGACCGGTTTGTCGCGTCCTTCGTTGGCGATGTAAATGTGCTGCGCGGACGCCTTGATAGGGTCGACGACCAAGCCATCGTCACGCTGGGCGCAGCAAAGATATCCGTTCCAAGAGAGCCACTCGCCCGAGTGCAATCCGGCGATCGCGTCGACCTGTTCGTACGGCCCGAACAGTTGCGCTTTGCAAATGCAGGCGAGCCGATCGCCGTTGAGGGCACGGTGGCAGCGCATATCTATCAGGGCGGCTACGTCAATCTCTATCTTGAGGCGCCTGAAGTGTGTACGAGCCGCATACTGGTGAGATCGCTGGAGCCCGATGCGATCAACCGCTGGCCCACCGGCACACGCGTCGGCGTATCAATCGCGGGATCCGACGCCATGGCGTTCGAGGCGGAGCCAGCGCCGCAGAGCGTGTAGAGGAAAGAGGAGAAGCTCTATGCCGGCTCGTAAGGCGGACAGCGTCGCCACAGCCTATCTTTGTCTTCTTGCCGAGCGCGGGGTCGAATACCTCTTCGGCAATGCGGGAACCGACTTTGCCCCGATCATCGAGGCCTACGCGGAGGCTGAACAGAAGGGCACCCGTGTGCCTCAGCCGATCCTCGCCACCCACGAAAACCTTGCGGTCACCATGGCGCATGGCTATGCGATGGTCTCGCGCAAGATTCCCGCCGTGATGGTGCACGTCAGCGTCGGAACGGCCAACATGGTCTGTGCCGCGATGAATGCGGCCCGCGAAAACATAGCTATTCTTCTTACGGCGGGACGCTCGCCCATCACGGAAGGTGGCCTGCTCGGCTCGCGCGACGGCTATATCCACTGGGCGCAGGAAATGTACGACCAGGCCGGCATGATTCGTGAATTGGTCAAATGGGACTACGAGCTGCGCAACGCCGAGCAGCTCGAAACCGTCGTCGATCGCGCCCTCGCCATTGCAGGTACCGAGCCGCGCGGGCCTGTCTACCTAAGCCTCCCGCGCGAGGTTCTAGCGGTGCAAGCACAGGGCAACTATCGGACATCGACCCGTCTTCGTGCCGCGGCGCCGGCCGCGCCGGACCGCGAAGCCGTCGCCGAGGCAGCGCAAATGATCGCCAGGGCCAAGAGTCCGCTGATCCTGACGGCCAGCGCAGGCCGCGATCCCGCTGCGTTCGATGCTCTGGCTCAGTTCACCGATCGATTTGCCATTCCCCTCGCGCAGTTCCACCCGCGCTATCTGTCGCTGCCATCGTCGCATTCCATGAACCTCGGCTACGACCCGAGTTCCCTCGTAGCCGACGCCGATCTCATCCTGGCGATGGAGATCGATGTTCCCTGGATTCCCGACCATGTTGCTCCGTCGGAGGGGTGCAAAGTCATCCAATGCGGCTTCGACCCGTTGTTTGCGCACATTCCCATTCGAGGGTTTGCTTGCGATCTCGGCATCACCGGCTCGACAGCAACGATCCTCCAGGCACTGACAGACGCGCTGATGGGGGAGGTCGCTGAGGCAGCGGTAGCGAAACGGCGGACACGTATCATCAAGCAGAGAGCTTCCCTGGCAGCGGAGTGGGAGAGGACCTGTGAACTCGTCTCCACGCGCAGTCCCATCCATCCGGCCTGGGTCAGCCACTGCCTCCATCAGGCAAAGGACCGGCGTTCAATCGTTGTCAACGAGTACACGCTCCGCCTGACGCATTGCGGATTCGAATACCCCGATAGCTACTTCGGTTCGAGCTCCGCCTCAGGTCTGGGTTGGGGGGCGGGCGCCGCGCTGGGCGCCAAGCTCGCGGCTCCCGAGCGACCGGTCGTTGCCGTCGTCGGCGATGGCGCCTATCTCTTCAGTAATCCAGCCGCCGTCCACCATGCTGCTGCCCTGCACGACCTGCCGGTTCTCTTCATCGTCATGAACAATGCGATGTGGAACGCCGTGCGCCATTTCACGACCGCGATGTACCCAGGCGGCCGCGCCTCTAAGCGCAATGAGTCGCCGTTCATGCGACTCGATCGCCTCCCGGCATTCGAGCAAATCTGCATCGCGGCGGGCGGCTATGGTGAGCGCGTCGAAGACCCCGCCGCATTGCCCGACGCCCTCGCGCGCGCCATTGCCGTTGTGACGCGCGAAAAGCGTCAGGCGCTTCTCAATGTGATCTGCAGTGTCGAGTAAGTCGCTCTCTGCGGATCTGCGCGCGGCCGAAACGACAGATGCACAGCGTGGCCGATAAGGGCTGAGTTTCCGCTCCTGATTGTAGTGGGGACCTCATGTGAAATGGGTTCGGCGCTCGCATGGCGATTGGCGATCAGCCCCGCCGCAGGTCTTGGCGCGACGTCGAAGGCTCAACGATCAAGGTGATCCAGGGAAAGACGGCCAAGTTTTGGATTCCGCTCCCCCCGGCCTTTCAGCTGCGCTGGCAGCCTAGCCACGCACGCATATGGTGATTTTGACGGGGGATGGGCAGCTCGGATGGGAGAAGAGTGGCACTCACCGCCACGGTTTTATGGCAGCCGAGCTTCATCCGCGGCCATGGCATGCACCCTGACGGCGGGTGAGCTCAGCTGTGCAGGTCCCGCAGCAACGTGGCGGCCACCGCCTCCTCGGGAACTGCGAGGCCGCGCTCACGCATGGCGGATGCAAGCGTGGTGTCCCAGACGGCGGGTGTCGGCGTGCCGACCAGCGCTTGGGCCGTAGAGCTGGGAACATACGCCGCGTAATCCTCCGCACTGAGGCGCCAGGGCAGCGCGCCGAAAGAGCGGATGACAAAGTTGGCGATGCGCAGTCCCGGCCAGTCGAAATCGCCATGGTACAGGAGGCGAGCCCCGGCCCCGGCCAGGTGCGAAAGCAGCGTGCGTTGCGCGGCCGCCGGCATGCCATCCGTGCAGACGAGGGGGGCACAGTACTCGCCCAGCCAGTCGGCAGCGATGGCGATCAGGTTGGGGTTCTCGCAGACGTAAACGGTGCGGCCCGCTACCGCCAGGTGCGGCGGTGAGCGCAGTAGCTGGCGCAGGGTTGCGTAAGCCGGCTCCCCAGCGTCGCCGGCGAATGTCCCGCCGCCCTCCGTTGGTAGGTTGAGAAGCAGGGTGGGACGAGCGAGCTCGTTCACCAGCACGCCGGCCCGTGCCCACAGGGTGCGGTCGTCCTCCTCGGGAGGATCCGCATCCGATGTCCCGGAGAGGCTCGCGTGCCGCTCGCCCTCGGGGATAACGAGGGCCAGCCCGTCCTGCCGCAGGACAGCGAGGACGAGGGTGGCCGTAGGCTGGCCGCCGTCGAGCGCGTGCGCGTCGCCCAGAGCCTCGGCTGCGAGCTGGGCACGCGGCCGTCCGTGCACCGGCAGCCGTTGCAGCACGCAGTCGGCACGAGTGCATAGGAGGTCGGCCGCGCCCGGGTCTTGCCTGGCGAGGCGCTTGAGGAGGCCGAGGCCCTTCGCCGACCGCAGCAAGCGCGCGAGGCCGGGATGGCGGGGGCCTTCGGAGACCTTGGCCCAGCGCGCGGACGCCTCGGAGCGCGCCGTCGGCAAGTGGACGATCGCCCCGTCCAGCGCTTCGAGCGCGGCCCTGAGAGATGGAGCAATGCCGGCGCGACCCAGCGCCGCGTCGATCAGGGCAACGTCGACCTGTATCGAGCTCGCCTGGCGCGGCCGCCGGCCCATCAACGAAGCAAGCGCCGTGTACTCGCGCGGCGCGACGTGCCCCAGCCGGATGATGCCGGACGGCGCATCGGGCTCAGCCCGCTCGAAGTGCCGCCGCAGCCGGCTGCGCAGGCTGGCAAGCTCTGCGCCGCCGAGCAGTCGCTGCAACCGCTCGTCCGGCTCACCGCTCATGCTGGGCTCATAGTTGGCTCACTGCGGCGCGAACCTGCGGTCGGGATCGGGCGCGCGCGTCTTGGCGAGACCGTCCCAGGTCCAGCGCGAGACGTGGACGGCATCGATGCCCTCCTTGCGCTGCAGCTGGCAGATCGACACGCCTGGCAGCTCGGCGTAGCAGGCCCATTCGCGCTCGCTGGTGATCACAAAATCAAGGTCGAAAGCGCGGATCAGCCCCATGCAGTGCGCCCGCGCCGCGTCATCGATGCCGGCGAGCGCCTCGTCGAGCAGCATTAGGCGCGGCGCGTGCTTGCAGCCGTCATGGGTGTAGAAGCTGGCGACTGCGGCGAACAGCGGCACCGTGAGGCCGAGCGCACGCTCGCCGCTGGAGGCGGGGCCCGCGAGCTTGCGCCAGCTCCCGTCCTGCCAGCGCTCCACACGAAAACGGTGCCAGCGGCGGTAATCGAGCGCACGGCCCAGCTGGTCGGCGAGCGTGCCGGTGCCCGATCCCTCAACCACGGCCGCCTCGCGCTCGGCGGCGATGCGCTGCTGCAGCATTGCACCGATGACTCTGCGGTCCTCTGCGGTCCACAGATCGGCGCTGGCGTTGAGCAGGCGCTTGCGCGCCGCTTCCAGCCCGACGGGAGCGCCCTCCTGCTCGCTGAGCGGCGGCCACAGCAGACGGTAGCGCACGCCCGTCGAGGTCGGCCGGCGGTGCAGCTCGTCGTTGATGCGGTGGCGCCGCGCCTCGGCGGTCTGCAGCAGGCGCTGGATCTCAGCGGCGATCTCCGACTCCAGATGGCCCTCCAGGATCTCGCGCTCCTTGGCCGTCAGCAGCTCGTTGCGCTGGGCGATCTCCTCGCTGAGGTAGAGCGCGATCCGGTCGGGACGCTCCCGCCGCCCCTGGTGAAGAACGTGGACGACCAGCCCGAAGTCGCTCGAACTCGACGTGCGCCTGGTGGCCGCGCGCGTTGAGCGCCCGCTGCAGGTCGGTGGCGTCGCCGGCGACCTCCTTCTGCACGCGCTCCCATGACACGTCGTCATGCCTGACGTCAGTGAGCGCCTGCTCGGTGCGGCGTGCCAACGTCAGGGCCGGGTCGATGGTCCAGCTGGCGGTGAGATCCGGCACCGGCGCCTCGGGCCAGGCCGCGAGCAGCAGCCCGGTCGCCGCGAAGCGCTGGAAGCGGGCGACGAAATCGGCGCGCTCGATGCTGCGCTGCTCGAAAGCCGCAGCGGCCATGCGCGCGTTGGCTCCGGCGACGGCGCGCGCCTCGCCGCGCTCGTGCAGCGCGGTGTTCGCCTTTTTGAGCCCCGCTTCGCCGCTGGCGACATCGGCTTTCGCCTCCGACAGCTGGCGCCGCAGGTCCTCGACCTTGGCCCCAACAGTCCCACGCAGGACGGCCAAGCGCGCGTCCGCCTCATCCGCCTCGATCAGCGCGGTGGCCGAGCGTTCCTGGCTGTGTCGAAGGTCGTCGTGCAACTCCTGCTCGATCCGGCGCTGGCGCTCTAGCTCCGGGAGCGCCTGGCGCACGTCGCTGGCGGCGTGGCAGAGGAGCGCTTGCGCTTCGAGATAATCGTCCAGTGACGCCTCTACTGCAGGCAGTGCATCGGCTGAGGCCGGCAGGTTGAGATCCGCAGCGTCGGTCACCAGTCTCTCGCGCAGGCCGCGCCGGGCGTGCTCCGCCTCCTCGAAGCGGATATCGGCCGCTGCAAGTTGCTCGCGCGCGGCATGGAAATCCCGCGCACAGGCGGTCGCCGCAAGGTGCGCTTGCCGCAGCTCCTCGTCAGCCGGTGCCAGCCGCCACTCCCCGACGGCCTGTTCATCATCGTGCTCCAGCTGCTCCACAGCCGCCTGCAGTGTTGCCAGCTCGCCGCCAAGCTGGATCAGCCGCTCGGCGATGGCGGCTAGGCGGCGTGCGCGCGCCGCGGCACGAGCCGCAAAGCCGATATAGGCCGCCTCGGCCTTGGTCCAGGCGCCGGCGAGCGCCCCGAGGCGGAAGTGGCCGTCGGGCGCGACCCACGTCTCGCAGTCGCCGGGATCGTCGACAGCACAGGCAATCCCGGCCAGCACGGCAGTGACGACGCGCGGCGGCACGGGGCACCCGGCCGGTACCGCGGCCTCGAGCCAGGATCCGAGGGAGGTCCGGTAGGGCGCCAGCGCCAGCGCCTGCACGTCGAGGAACGGCTTGCCGTCGGCGCCCACCTGCAGGCAGCCGTCGGGAGAGAGCCAGGCGTCCAGCAGGCCGGAGCCCTCCAGTGCCGCCTCGATGCCAGCGCGCTCGCTTTCGCCGACAAAAGATCTGAAATCGACCAGCTGCCACAGCGGGGCGCCGACGCGAGTGGTGCGGACTTGCGGATCACGGGTATGGGGTGCGGACGGCCCTGTATCGACGCCGTTTTCCAGGCGGCTGCGCTCGTCCTCCAGCGCCGCGCGGTCGTTTTCCAGCTCCCGGCGGCGTACGTCGAGCGCCACGCGGCGTTCGGCGGATCGCACGCTGTGCTCCTGCTGTGCTGTCTGCAGGAGGCGGCGCGCCGGGTTGTCGCCGTCGAGCACGCGCACCCACTCGACCAATGCCGTCACGGCGGCGCGCCGGCTCTCGGCGCTGGTGGCCAGCTGCTTGAGATCCGGCAGGTGGCGCTCCCACGCCGCGATAAGCGCTTCGCCTTCAGTATCGACGGCCTGGTCGGCGCTCTCGCGCCGCGCAATGGCCTCCTGCAGCGCCGCCGACTTCTCGTCGCGCGCCTCGCGGCGCTGGACGAGTACACCCTCGGCCGATGCCACCTGCGCGAGGAGGCCGCGGATCAGCCCAATGTCCTTGCGGCGCGCCACCGCCAGGGCGCGCAGCGCGCCGCAGGCCTGGTCGAACCCCTGCGGCTGCAACGCAACCAGCCCCGCTGCCGCGATCCCGGCGAGAGCGCTGTCGGAATAGGGTGCGGCGAAGCCGGCCATATCGGCGCGCGCCGCGCTCTCCTGGCGTGCGGCGACGAGCCTTGCCTCGATCGACGCAACGCGCTTGGCCAAGCGGCGCAACTCGTCTGCATCGCGACGCAGCCGCTGCTCCGCCTTCTCCACTGTGCGCGTCGCCTCTTCCAGAGCCCGCCGGCGCGCCTGGGCATCCCGCTCGCAGTTCTCCAAACGATTGGCATCCTGATTGGTAGGATCGGCACGCAAGGTCTCCAGCCGGGCTTGCGCTCGCCTCAGCGCCAGCTCAGTCTCCTGGTAAACCGTCTTGGCACTCGTCTCGGTCAGCTCCGCCGCCTCCAGCAGCGCCTGCGCCTCGTTGCGGGCGCGGCTGGCGTTGTCGTGCTCAGTCTGTGCAGCGCGTAAGAGGGCCGCCTCGCGCCGGCTGCGCGTGCCGGCGTAGAGTCGATAGCGCCGCTCGAACTGTGCCACTGCCTTGGCAAGCGTCTGGTACTCCTCCAGCTGGCGGCGGTCCTCCTCCAATTGGCCCATCGCGTCGGCCACGTCGCTGACGAGATCCGGAGAAACCGGCGGCAGGGCCTCGCTCAGCGCATCGGACAGGGCTCCCTCGTCAGGCTTCTTCGATAGCTGCGGCTGGCGCAGCTGGATCAGCGTATCCATCAGCGCGTCGTAGCGCTGCTGGCCGAGGTGGAACAGGCGCTCGTCTACGGCGCGGCGATAGCTCCTGGCGGTCTCGAACACCTGGCCGCGGCCCTGCAGGATCTCGCGCAGGCGCTCTTTCGTGAGGACGACACGCTGCTCGCTGGTCAGCCAGAGGTCCTGGTTGATGCGCGGGGCATGCACGGCAGCCTCGATGATGAAGTACCAGCAGTCCACCTGCGACTTCCCCTCCACCGCGGAGAGGCCGGCACCGAGCGTGAGATAGTGCGCCTGGCCGTCGTCGGCGACGCGGCCGAACTCGAGCCACGCGTAGCCCATGCGCCGCGAATGCGTGCCCATGAGCAGGTTCCAGCTCATCCTCTTGCCACCGTCGCCGTCGGGCTCGATGCGGGACGGCTTGACCTGGGCATCGAGGAGGAACGGCAAGGTCAGCGACAGCACCTTGGACTTGCCGGTACCGTTGTTGCCCCTGAGCAAAAGATGGCCGTCGCGGAACCAGAACTCCTCGCTGTCGTAGTGGTAGAGCTCGACGAGTCCCAGCCGCAGCGGCTGCCAGCGCGCTAGCTTGGGGAACGGCAGGGCCGGTCTCGATGCCTCCGGCTCCGAGGCGAACAGCGGCGTGTCCATCATGTCAGCTCCAGCTCCTCGCCCGCAAAGAGCTGCACGGCGCGCTCAACGTTAGGACTGCGCACCTTAGCCTCGCCGAGCGTAAACCGGGCGAGCGCTGGCAACGGTGCAATCGCGTCAGTGCAGCGCTCGACCAGCTGCAGCTTCTCCAGCCGCTGCACCGCTGTCTCAGCGAGCTCTGCCTCTGCGCCCGCAGCGCGCGCAGACTTGCGCCAATATTTGCCGAACCGCACCTTGGCCTCGCGCAGGAACTCCACCACATCGGCCATGCGCACGGGCGCGGCCAGCTCTTGCATGACGGCGGGGCCGTTCGGCCTAAGCTGGCGGCGGCCGCGCGCCAGGAAGTCTGCCACCAGCAGGGTCGCGTGCGCCTCGGTCCCTTCGGCCGGCATGGCGATGTCAGTCAGCTCGCCCGCGTCGTCGACTAATGCCAAGCCTTCGGCGCGGCTCTCGGGCGTCAACCCGGTGGCGTCGCACAGGCGCGCCGCCATGGTGCCGCGCTGGTTGATGAAATAAGCGCGCGCCTCAGGTCCCAGCCTATCGATGTAGACGACCGGATCGTCTAGAAGCTGGCGCGCCAGCTGGTGGCGCACTGCCGTGCGCCGTCCCTCGTCGCTGTCGGCCACCGGCTCCGCCACCAGCGCCCGCAACCTGTCGTCCAGTGTAGCCGGCGCATCCTGCCGCGCCCAGGTCGACGGGCCGCGCACGGCGGCCAGCATGCCCGCAAGGGCTCGGCGGTGGATGTCGTAGAGCGCGTCAGCCTGCTCGCCGTCCGACTGCACGAAGGCTTCCTCCTCGCCGGCGACGAGCCCCAGCACGCCGAGGTCCAGCAAGGCCTTGCACACCGACACCACCTCTCGCCGCTCTTGCTGAGAGGTGAGCGCGAATGTAAAGCCGAGGGCGGCGAGCTCCGGCTCGGCGGCGAGCTGGAGCAGCTTCTCGCCAAGCAGCCGCAGCGTGATCTGAGGGTCAGCCCGCTCCAGCACTGCACACGCAAGGCACAGGAGCACGTAGCGGCGCCGGTCGTAGCCGTCGAAGCCGCGCACGGCACTGGCAAGATCGGCAGGCCGCTTGAAAAGGCGCGCGCCGCTGGGCTCCACCTCCAGCATCCAGCCGGTCTCGCGCAGGAACCACTCGCGAAGGGCCTCGGCGTGCCGGGAGACCAGGTTGAAGCTCTCGTGCTTTGGACTGAGCAGCGGCCGCATAAGCAAGGCGCGCAGGGCCTCGCGCAGTTGCTCCTCCCGGGCCTGCCGCTGGCGCTGGCCGGTGCTGCGGCTTAGGCTGTCGCAATCGTTCGTCCTGACCATCGTGCCTATCCCGTGGGTGTGATCGTGATCAGATGGTCCCGCCCGGCGAAGACGCCGTGCGGGGTGTGGACCTCGGCACGGCTGTCCGCCCCGAGGGGCTCAAGGCGAATGCGCAAGAGGCCATCGCCGGTCTGGCGCTCGACGGTGAACTCGGGGCTCTCCTGCTCCGCCAGGGCCTCGCCGAGCAGATTAAGAAAGAGGCCGAAGGTATGCGGGTCGAGCGCGCCCAGCTCCGACAGACGCGTCGGCCGGCCGGTGGCTAGGCGCAGGCGCGCTGCCTCGACCTGCTCGGCTTCCTCAGCGAGCCCCTGCTCCAGCAGCCGGCGGGCCGCGGCGCGGTCGCGCACGCGGGGCAGCGGTCCGCGCGGCGCTACCTCGCCGTACTCACGTAACCTCGGGCTGATGGTGAGGGCAGGCGCGTCCGCCCAAGGCGTGCCGGGTCCCGCCTCTGCGGCATCGTCCGGAACAAGCGCAAAATGCCGAGCCGGGTTGAGCGCGAACGCGACGCGCGCCAGCCGGTGTGCCTCCGCGTCGCTCGCACATCCGGCGAACCAGGAGGCGAGCACACGGAAGTCCGTCGACCGGTCGCTGCGGCCGCTGCGCCGCTCGTTGAGCGCGCCGATCGCGCCCAGGAGCTGCGGGATCGCGGCGCGCGCCCGCGCGCGCAGCAGCTCTGACTGCGAGGGCTCGTGACCGGAGCGGAAGAACCATCCCTCAAGCCCGCTCCAGCGCTCGCGCCAAGCCTCCAGATAACGCGTCTGCGCCTCGGCTAGCTC
>CAVZKV010000004.1:0-120195 GCA_963775835.1 uncultured Alphaproteobacteria bacterium
TTCGTCTGCTCTATGAAGGTGATCCACGCGCGCTATCGACCTCTACGGACGTCGTGTTCGCCTCCTAATAGCGCTTAATTTTTTGCCCGCCACTTCAGCTGCGTGGGCTTCGACTACAGCTCTGGGCCTCTATCTTCTGGTAAATCAGCGAGCAGATCGCAAATTCCAAGCCGCCGCCGTAATTTCCTCGCCCTGGCGTTCAACGGACTTTGGGGACCAATGCTGTTTGATTTCTTTGCATTCCCTTTGTTGCAAGCCGATGCGGCGCTTGTTGGCGGACTCTCGAACTTGACCCAACCAGGGATGGGCTGGGCCCAAACCATTGTCGGCACGCCCGAGGGACACAGCGTTTTCATCTACGGTCCATGCTCCTCCTTTCACAATATTTCCCTGGGGCTACTATGTTGGGTCACAATAACGAAACTTACCCGCACCGACTGGATAGTTAAGGACGTTCTGGTCGCTCTTGCCGTTTGCGCGATAGTGATTCTGTTCAACGGAACACGACTCTACCTCATGGCCCTGGGCCCGGATTACTTTACCTATTGGCATGATGGCTTTGGGCAGCATCTATTTAGTTGGGCGACGGTATTCGGGGTCCTGCTGATGAGCCTTTGCGGCGCCATTTGTGCGGACCGGACGACATGAGCCGCAACTCCTTGCGTGCAATTTTGGCTTTGCTGTTGCTGATGACGGCCGTCAACAAGTCCCAGGTCTCTGCCAGCCTCAACCGTGAAGAGGTTACGAGCAACGTTATCGATGTCCTCTCTGCGCACCAGCTAAGCGCCCAAACCACGGCGTCGGAGCGCGATCTGCTGCCGGCTGCGGCACGTATCCGGGCGCCAGGATGCGACGAGCCAATCGAAGTCATACCGATCCATATCAACCTGCAGGAGGCCCCCATTTTTTACGTTTTCGTCAAACCGAACTACACGAGACAGTTTGCTTATTTGGACAAGACTTGGTTCAGCGAAGATCGCGTGGGAATGCGGCTTACCTGGCTAAAGAATAACCTGCTGTCCTTTTTTGGATTGAGCCAATTCGTGAACAGCACCACCGGCCTTCTGATTGCCTCTCCACCCGGCTGCATCGTCGCGTCGACCATTGACTGGAGCCCGGTTTGGAACCGGCGCACGGCAGAGCGGGCTGCACTGCTGCGCGCAAGTGATGAGAGCAGGTTCCCACGAAAGGAGACTGGATCAGCTGTTCCGTCGACCGTGACCGTGTGGCGAACTGCCCAAATGGGCTTGAGGTTGATTTTCTTTGAAATTCCACGGTCCTTTCGTCCTGAGCTAAGCGAAGCGTGCCTTGCCGGATGCCGGGTCGGCCGGGGTGGCGACAGGTGAGCCAAGGGGCCATCGGGTGATCGGCTCGGAAATCACTACGGACCGCTTGCGGACACCCGAGCGAGTTTGCGAAGAATTGGGAACCGTCGGAACTTTTTTTAGCGCTGAACGGTTTATATCCTTCGGCAGAGGATGTGCTGCGGTGTGGCCACATTCGGTCGGTATAAGGTTGCAAATTGTACCGCAATTGTGGATAGCCCCTCTTTCGGGATTGCTCCCCGGTCACACTTGGGACTTCGTGAGTTCTTTTTGGGCTCTGGTCACGGGATAGGCGGCCGCGGTAGGAACCGGCAGATGGTTTGGCTTGCTGCGATAACGAGTGTGATATCGGTCGGCGTACTCCTCGGCTTGTGGCTACGGGTGCCGTCGGTTCTTGCTGCTTCGCTCGTGCTTGCCTTGATTACTGTGATTTTCGTGCCCCTCCTCACGGAGTGGTCTTTGCTGACGGCGGTAGTTTTCCTGATCGTGCTGCAGTGTGCACTGCAATGCGGATACTTGATCGGACTGGCTATAGCTTTCGGTCACACGCGAGTTCGATCATCAGACGGTAGCGGTTTGCCACGCGTGGCCCGCCACCCTTCCCAGTCGACAGGGCCGCGGTGAGTGGTGCCCAAGATCAGAAAGCCACGACGCGGAACGCAATCGGGTCGGGAAACAGCCCTGATCAAGAGCAAAAAATCGAGCCGTAGCGACCAATTACGGACATAGAGCGGTCGATGGCTGAGCGCGACGAGGGCATAACGAAAGCTTCGACCGCTCGGATGCCGCCATATCCCGCCTAACCCCGGGCGCGCCAAGAAGTGTTCCGGGACCTGATTGCGATAGTGCACTCCTCGACGGCGGCGATCGGGCGCGGTCCACAAAACCCGCCCAAGACGATCCGCCAAGGTGCCGTCTTTCGTCGAGCACAATGCTCGCCGCGCCGTGGCAACTTGCCGACAATCTCCTTCCTGAGCACGAATTTCCTTGGTCCTTAAAGCGTTTGCGCGAAAGGCATAATAAGCAAAAGCCCTAGCCTCGTATCCGACGCGCTCTTCTGCCAAGATAATCAAACGGACCAAGCAGCCGCGGCCAAGAGGATCGGCGCCCCGACTGCGATATCGAAGGCTCGCTTCCAAAGTCCACCGAGTGCGGAACGTTGCCGGTGGTCGTCGACCCGCGCATAAACCAACTTGAAAATGGATGCCCCCACCGACCGCGTTGTGACCGGCATGTCCTGCGCTGTGCCCGACTATTTTTCGGGATCTCAGTCACTCTTGTTGGGTCGGCGCAAGCGACCGAGAACGCGCAAAAGCCGTTTTCGTCGCAAGCGAGACTTGGCGGCAACGCTGCATCGGTGGCACGGTACCATGCATCGCCAAGCGCGAACTCCCCCTGCGGAGTTCACACCATCAACGGGAACCTTCCGAGAGCAACATCCTCTCGGAAAAGGGCTCAGCGCCCCGGTTCTAGCGGAAGACACGGTTGCGGTGGCACCAACGAATGAAGACGTAAACTGACCAGACCCGAGACCAATAGATGCCAGGTGCCCTATCGAGGTAGGCCTGCCACAGCCGCTCCACCGCTGGTGGGTCGAGGCCGGCCGGAGCGATGGCCTGTGGGTCCCGCAGAGTCTGGTCCATGGCGTCCTTCAGACCGCGCCGGATCCAGCGGTCGAACGGCAACACGAACCCGCTCTTGGGCCGCTCGAATAGCGCCGGGTCAAGGCCGCGCAGACCGATACGCCGCAGCATGGCCTTGCGGCCAAGCGGCTGGTAGCGCGCCTGATCCGGAAGGCGGTCCACGCTCTCGAACAGGACCTGGTCGACGAGCGGCACCCGCTGCTCCAGCGAGGAGGCCATGCTGGCCACGTCGTTGTCGCGCAGCAGCCGTTCGCCCAGGAAAAGCCGCTGCTCCATGACACTGATCGCCGAGAGCGGCGTGCGGTCCCGGGTCTCGGCCAAGAGCCGCTGACGCATGGCCAGCGGCAGACCGTCGGCCAATGCTTCGGCGAAGCCCGGCGCCAGCAGCTCCCGCTGGAATCCCGGGAGAAAGAGGGCGTACGCCAGTTGGTAGAGACCTAACAGATCGTCGCCGTCGACGAACCATATCGGAGAGCTTGGCCCATCGGTTCTGAGGCGGAACCACCCCGCTGTGCCGGCGTACCGGCCATGTCGCCAGCTTGGCCGCAGCCACCCTGCAGGCCGCAGGGTACCCAGGCGGCACGCTCGAGACCAGCGCTGCAATACCGGCAAGTCGCGGTAAGAGGTGTAGCCGCCAAACAGTTCGTCGCCGCCTGTGCCGGACAGCGCCACAGTGAACCCGGCGGCGCGGATAGCGCGCGACATATAATAGGCGTTTAGCCCGTCGAAACTGGGCTGGTCCAAACTGTCAAGCGCTGCCTCCAGGTTCTCGACGAAGTGCCCTTCCGTCAACACCACCTCATGGTGGTTGGTCCCGATGGCACTGGCGATCCGCCTTGCGACAGGTCCCTCGTTGAATTCCTCCTCCTCAAAGGCCAGGGTAAACGTGTGGACGGGACCCTGGGCGGCGCGCTGGGCCAAGTTGGCCATCACCGAGGAGTCGACGCCGCCAGAGAGGAAGACTGCGAGGGGCACATCGCTGGCGAGGTGGAGCCTCAGCCCCTCTTCCAGGACGGCGGCTAAGTCATTCTCGTCCATATCTGGATCGGGGGCGCGATCGGGGATTCGCCAGAAGTCCTCCTGGTGGACCTCCTTGCCTGTACCATCGAATTCCAGTAGCTGTCCCGCCCAGAGCAGATCGACACCCCTGACGGCGGTACCAGGGCCAACCACAAAGCCATTCCACACGCCACTGGCCACGGCTTGCGGATCAAGGCGCGGCGTACCCAGCAGCCCGGACGCAAGCAGGGCGCGAAGCTCGGAAGCAAAGGCAACCGACCAGCCCGCGTCCGGAGCCGACGACCGCGCGAGATAGAGGGGCTTGATGCCCAGGGGGTCTCTGGCCAGCAGGAGCCGGCGCTGCTTCGGGTCCCAGCAGGCGAATGCGAACATGCCACGCAACCAGCTCACAGCGTCCGGCCCGTGGAGGGCGAGCGCCCGAAGCATGACGGCGGTATCGCCAGTGGACCGGAACGTTTCCCCCTCGGCCACAAGGCGCGCCTGAGGTCGCCGAAGTTGTAGATCTCGCCATTGAGCACCACCACGTGCCCGGTCACCGGGTCCACCATGGGTTGGGCACCGGCCGACGAGAGGTCGAGAATGGAGAGCCGGCGGTGGGCCAACAGGGCGCCCCACCCCGGGCGTCGGGCGCGGAGAACCATGTGCCGCTGGCGTCCGGGCCGCGGTGAACCATGGCATCGCTCATTCGCTTCAGCGCTGCGTGGTTGGGCTCGTCCAGTCGCCCAATAATTCCCGCGATGCCACACATCGATTAAGTTCCTCAAAGAATGCTGGAATCCCTGACCCGCAACCTTGGGTCCTGCGCGAGTCCGGCAAGCAACGGTCGTCGAGAGGACGGCCTCCCCCAGTCAGCACCGAGCGCACCGGAGCCCGTGACCTTCGCCCCAGGGCATCACACATCTCTCGCAGTTTCCCGAAGAATCGTGAAGTCCCCAGAAGATGCGGCAAACCGCTCCCCCCAACTCGCCTGGGCTTGGGGCGCCGGGCAGTTTATAGTAGTAGTTCCAATGGCCAAAGCGAGCAGCGATCCGGCACAGCACCAGCTTGTGCTTGGCGGGGTGCGGGCAGGTGTGGGGGAGCCAGATGTCAGGTGTCGGCACCAATAAAAGACAGATAAAAGCGTTGGAAATGGACCTCGCCTCTTGTCGCGCGACGCCAATTCGGCCCTGGCCACAACGCCGTGCGGAAATCTGGCCGCGTGCCTCCGGGGCCGAGATGTGGGGCCTGATAGCCGCGGGAACGAACTCGGCGATCGTAGAGGGTGCGCCTTAGCAGGGGGTGCTGTTGCCAGGGGCGGGTAGGTCAGATTTCGGAACCATGAGCCCAAAGCGCCTCAGCATTCTCTGTGTTTCCCAGATGCCCGCCAGCCCTCCGCGCTTTGGCGCCCAAGCGCGGGTACATGGGCTGATGACACAACTGGGTCGACGCCACGACCTGACGGCGGTGATGCTCATCGACAACCAGTTCGACATCGACGAGTGTCGCCTAGCCATGCAGGCCTATTGCCGCGAGGTGGTGCTGATCCCTAACCCCTATAGTCGGGAAGGCCTGAGCAAGCGGATGCTGCAGTTTCAGTCGCTGACCTCGCCTCGGAGCTTTGAGCGATTGCGGGTCACAGTGCCAGCGCTGCAGCAGGCCCTGGACCGGGTCCTGGGCGGACGACAATTCGACATCGTTAACCTCGAGTTCCCCTACCTAGGCAGCTTCCACCTGCGCCAAGCTCCGACCGGGGAGAGGATCCCGCCTGTGGTTGTAGATTCGCACGAGATCGCCTACGACTTGGCGCGGCAGTTCGCTCGCACCGGTAGCAGTCTGGGTCGTCGCCTATACGCAGGTGCCAACTGGCGAAAGCTCCGACGCGAGGAGCTGGGAACCTACCGTGACGCCGACGGGGTCTACCTGTGTAGCACGGTGGACGAACGGCGCCTGCTCGATCAAATTCCGGGAGCCCGTACGGCGGTCATTCCCAACGCGGCAGATATCGAATTCTACCTGCCACGCTCCACAGATCCGCCGCCTGACGGCCGTACCGTGGTTTACTTCGGGCTACTCTCAACCGCACCCAACGTCGATGCAGTTCTGCATTTCGTTCAGGAGATCTGGCCGCTGATCACCGAGGCACACCCTGAGGCGCATTGCAAGATCATCGGCGGCCACCCTCCACCGTCGCTCCTGGCGCTGGCGGGTCCCCGGGTCGAGCTGACCGGCTTCGTGTCGGACTTGCGGCCGCATCTTGCGGCCGCCGCGGCCGTAGTGGTGCCACTGCGGTTGGGGGGCGGTACGCGCCTCAAGATCGTCGAAGCGATGGCGATGGGAAAGGCCATCGTTTCGACGACACTGGGTGCAGAGGGGATCGAGGCCGTCGTCGGCCGCGACATTCTCATTGCGGACGAGCCGGCGGCCTTCGGGGGCGCGGTTAGCCGATTGCTGGCCGAACCCAGCCTCGCAGCGCGCATCGGCCAGTCGGCAAGGCAGCTAGCGGTGGATCAGTATTCCTGGAGCGGGGCGGCGCAAGCGCTCGAAGACTTCTACCGCCGGATTCTGGAGGCCGGCTCGTGAAGGCAGCGCTTATCGGAGCTGGGCAAATCGCCCGGCAACACCTTGCCTGCCTGGAGTCCCTGCCAGGCGTCGAGCTGGCCGCCATTTGCGATCTCTCGCCGGCCACGGCGGAGGCTGCTGCTGAACGGTACGGAGTCGCGGCCTGGTTCACCGACTACCGGGTGATGCTGCAGACGACCCGGCCCGATGTCGTCCACGTCACCACACCCCCAACTTCCCACTTCCGGCTGGGCATGGACGCGGTCGAAGCCGGCGCCCACGTCATTGTGGAGAAGCCAGCGACCTCCACCTTGGCGGAGCTCGAGACATTGGTGCGGCGTGCACAGGATAGCGGCCGGCACCTTGTCGAAGACTACAACTATGTCTTCAACCGCGCCCCCCAGGAGATTCTGCGACGCATCGCGTCCGGCCAGTTCGGAGCGGTGACGCATGTCGAGGTGCTCATCTGTCTCGACATTTTAGGCCCGAGCGGCTTCGCCGATCCCAACGCGCCGCATCCAGCGCTCTCGCTGGCCGGCGGCGCCATTGCTGACTTCCTACCCCACCTTGCGTCCCTGGCGCATCTCTTCGTTGGTCCGCACCAAACCGCTCGGACGATCTGGACCAAGCGCAAACCTTCGCCCCTGCCGTTCGATGAATTTCGCGGGTTAGTGCAGTCAGAGCGCGGAACCGCGGTGCTGGGATTCAGCGCCTGCTCGCAGCCGGACGCTTTTTGGCTGCGGGTCTACGGCGAGCGAATGCAAGCCACCGCCAACCTCTTCGAGACGCGTCTCACTTTCGACGGTCCCCGAAACGTGCCCAAGCCGCTGCGCCCCTTCTTCAGCAATCTGGATGAGGGTAAGACCATCCGACGCGCCGCGCTCACCACGCTACTGCGCAAGTTCAAGGGTCCGGGCGCCTACGAGGGCCTGTGGGAGCTCATCGCCCGCACCTACCGGGCGCTCTCCGATGGGTCGACCCTACCCGTCACGGCAACCCACGTCCTCGAGGTAAATCGGATGGTCGAGGCGCTCAAACCAATGGAGCAGCGGTCATGAGAGCCCTCGTCACCGGCGCCAACGGGTTCCTTGGCCAACACGTCGTCCGCGCGCTGCTGGCCCGAGGCATTCAGGTGCGGGCCATCGTTCGTCCTGCCGCACGTCTGGAAGCGCTCGGTTGGCCCGCCTCGGTGGAGGTCTTCCGGGCCGATTTGCGGACATCCCGCGAACTCGGGCGCGCCTTCGATGACATTGACGTGTTGGTCCATCTCGTGGCGGTGGTTTCCGGCGGTGAGGACGCACAGTTCGCGGGAACCGTGGCCGGCACCGAGCGGCTTCTGGACGCCATGGCCGTCAGCAGCTGCCGACGGCTGGTGCTGTGCAGTAGCTTCTCAGTCTACGACTACAGCGCGACCCGCCGGATCCTCGACGAGGAGTCGCCGCTCCACCGGGTGCCCGACGTTTACACCCGTGATGGCTACACTATCTCCAAGTGGTGGCAGGAGCGTGTGACCCGACGCTTCGCCGAAATGCACGGTTGGGACCTCACCGTGCTCCGTCCCGGCTTCATCTGGGGACGCGATCACAGCTACCTGGCGGCACTCGGCCAACAGCTCGGGCGGCATCATCTTGTCATCGGTCCGCTGACCCGCATGCCGATGACCCACGTTGAGAACTGCGCCGACGTCTTTGCCGTCGCGGCGACGGACCCGCGCGCTAGGGGCCAGACCCTCAATGTCGTCGATGGCCCCGGCGAGCGCATTTGGAGCTACCTCTCCGACCACATGCGCGGCAGCGGCCAGCCCGGCTGGCGTCTGCCCATCCCGTATTGGCTCGCCAACTGGGCCGTGCGCTTGGCTTTCGCCACCGTCTTCAGGCGTGCCACCAAGGTGCCGAGCATTCTCATCCCGCCTCGGTTCGAGTCGCGGCTCAAGCCCCTTCGCTTCGTGAACCATAGGTTGCGGGCAACGCTAGGCTGGACACCCCCGCTCGACTACGACCAGTGCTTGGTGCGAACCCATGATCCTGCGGCGCTGTCGTAACCGCGCGCTGAGGACCGGAGTTGTCGAACAGCCGCTTCAATCGGAGGAACCGCTTCTCGAAAAGCTCGTAGCTAAGGTAAGCGATGGCCAGCGAGACCCCCGCGCCCAGCGTCGCCTGTAGTGCCACCGCCGCCCCATGAGAGCCGAGCCAGCGCGCCAGCTCCAATTCGGTGCGGTTGCTGGTCAGGTAGTACGAGATGAAGTGATGGTAGACGTAGAGGCCGTAGCTGTAGGTGCCCAGGAAGACCATCGGGCGGCAACAGAAGAAGCGCGAGGTGGCCGAGCGCTCGGGCGCCCTAATGGCCCACACCAACAGGCATGCCAACAGCATCAGGATCAGTGCCGCCCGGACCGGCAGCACTAGCTCCAAGCCTTGGCGCGACACCAAGCGGGTCCAGATGAAGGTGACCGCCAACAGCGCACCGAGCGACGATCGCCGCCCAGGGCAGGGCGCGCACCAGCCGCTCCATGCCGCCGGTCTGGCGCGCCGTCACCGCTAGGAAAGCCCCCAGCGCCAAGCCGTCGAGGCGGAAGGGGGTCAGCACGTAGGTGGTCCACCAGCTCAGTCCCATGAGCGACCCGGTCAAGCGCGCCAGCATGGCGCCTAGCGCGATCGCGAGGCTCACGCAATGAGCGCCCGCGGGCGGCGTGCCAGCAGAAAGACCACTAGCGGCCACAACAGGTAGAAGTGCTCCTCGACGGCCAGCGACCAGAAGTGGTCGAGGTAGGAGAAGGACCACTCGCCTGCCCTGGCGATGTAGACGTTGACGGCGTAGAGCCAGGCCCAGGCCTGGCGCTCCAGCAGAAAGTCGAGCGTCGGCCCCCGCAGCAGCGGAATCAGCGGGGCGACGAAGAAGACGAGCGCAAGCACCCCGTAGTAGAGCGGGAAAATGCGCAGCACGCGCCGCATGTAGAAGTTGCGGAAGTAGTGCGGCTCGTTGCGGGCATCGTAGAGGATGCCGGTGATGAGAAAGCCGGAGAGGACGAAAAAGAGCTCGACGCCGTAGCCCCCGTAATTGGTCACGCCGACAATGGCGCGCTCGACCCAGTTGGTCGGCAGCGTATTGCCGACAAAGTGGAGAAGCAAGACCATGAGAATGGCCAAGCCGCGCACCCCGTCGAGCACTGGCAGGTGTCCATAGAGGTTGGGCCACGGGCTGGTGCGCGCAGTGGGTAGCGGAGCCGACATCGCCGCTCCGCCTGAACTTGACGGAACGACATCAACCAACCTGTCTGACATCTGGCTAACCTCTGCCACTACCGGGCGCCACGGATCCACGACGAGACCAGTCGAGATTTGTTCGTCGGTTTTGACGGCTCGTTTTCAAAGGCGACGGGTTAGCTGGAGGAGACAACCTGCAGATCCTTCGTTTTGGATAGATTCACGCCTGGCTTAGCTGCAAAGTAGCAGCGAATGCGCTCCACGATCCGTTCGGCGGCGTAGCCGTCCCCGTAGGGGTTCCTGGCAGTGGCCATTGAGCGATAGGCAGCCTCATCCTTGAGAAGCCGTGTGGCGTGTTCGACGATGGCGGGCGCGTTGGGGCCGGTCAGAAGCGCGGTGCCGGCGGCCACGCCCTCGGGGCGCTCGGTGGTGTCGCGCATCACGAGGACCGGCTTGCCCAGCGACGGCGCCTCCTCCTGCACCCCGCCTGAGTCGGTCAGAACGAGGCGGCAACGCGCCATGAGCGCCACGAAGTTGCGATAGCCCTGAGGTGGGATGAGCCGCACATTCGGCGAGATGACCCAGCAACCGGTTCGACGTGCACCAACACGTTGGGGTTGAGGTGCACCGGGTAGACGAAGAGGTGGTCCGGGAAGCGCCTGCGGCCAAGGTGGCGATGGCACGGCAGATCTGCTCGATGCCGTCGCCCGAAGTTCTCGCGGCGGTGCCCGGTGATGAGGACCATGCGGCACTTCCGCCCAGTCGGCGCCCACCAGAACGGCCGAGTTCCTCGTCGATGCCGAGCGCGCACGGCGGCGTCGCCGGCCTGGGTGGCCACCTCGATGCGCAGGGCGTCGATGACGGTGTTGCCGGTCACCGAAATCGTCTCCTGCGGGACGGCCTCGCTCAGCAGCGCCGTCCCGGGCCGCTTCCGTCGGTGCGAAATGGAGTGCCACCAACGGCGTCGCCAGCCGGCGGTTCGCCTCCTCGGGAAAGGGCGACCAGATGTTGCCGGTGCGCAGCCCGGCCTCGACGTGGCCGATGGGGATGCGCCGATAGAAGCAGGCCAACGCCGCCACAGCACGGTGGTGGTGTCACCCTGCACCAGCGCCATGTCCGGCTTGGCCGATCCCAGCCAGCCGTCGATGCCGTCCATGAGCCGGGCCGTCAAGCCCGCCAGAGTTTGGTTGGGACGCATCACGTCGAGATCGGCGTCGACCGCGAAGCCGAAGATCTCGGCGACCTGGCGGAACATCTCCTTGTGCTGGCCGGTGGCCACCACCGTGCAGCGGAAGTCGTTGGCATCGCGCAGCGCCGCCACCACCGGGGCCAGCTTAACCGCCTCCGGGCGGGTGCCCATGAAGACCGCGATGTTGCGCGGCGCACTCACGGCCTCACCCGCGTAGCTTCGTGTCGCCGCGTCCGCAGCCGGCCCAGACGGCGCGCGACGATCTCGCGGCCGGCAAGCCAAATAAACTCGCTGTTGGTGGTGAGGTAGCGCTTCCAAAGCTTGCGGGGCTCCATCAGGAGCCGCCAGAACCATTCCAGCCCCAGCGACTGCACCCATCGCGGGGCCCGCTTGATGAAGCCGGCCAGCACGTCGAAGCTGCCGCCAACGCCCATGATCACGGGCACATCGAGGCGGTGGCGGTGGCGCTCGCACCAGGTCTCCTTGAAGGGCGTGGGCATGCCGACGAACAGCATATGGGCTCCGCTGCGCCGGATCTCTTCGACGATGCGACAGGTGATCGTCCGGGCTGAAATAGCCGTCGCGGAAGCCCGCGATCTCGAGGCCGGGATACTGGGCCCGACACCGCTCCACCAAGCGCCTTGACCACCTCGCGACCTGGCGCCGAGGAAATAGACGCGCAACCGATGCTCCCCCGCGGCCGCCAGCAGGCGCGCCATCAGGTCCACGCCGGCCACGCGCTCGGGTGCCGGCTGGCCAGAGGCCCGCAGCGCCCAGACAACCGACATGCCGTCGGCTACGGTGAGTTGACCCGCCCGGCAGGCGCGCGCCAGCTCCGGGTCGCGGCGCATCATGCACAAGATGCGAAGCATTGACCGTCATGACGATGTGGGAGGCGCGCGGAGCCCGGCACAGCTCGAGGCAGCGGGCCACTGCGGGTCCATGCGTCACGGTGTCGAACGGGAGGCCGAGCAGTTCGGCCCTTTGCTCGCGTTCATCGATCGCCTCCGTGCCGGCGGCTCCGTGCGCCGCGTGCCAGAGGTGCGCCCGCTCAGCGTTAACGCGGCGCGTAGCAGCTCGCTTGCCCATGCGCAGGCAGGCGTGCTGGTAGGCGCGCAGGAAGCGCCTGAACTCGAGGTTCGTCGTAGCGCGGCAGCCCCTTGAGCCAGCTCCCGAGGTAGCCCCACAGCATGGCCGACGCTGCCGATGAGCACCGGGTGAGCCGGCAGGCGATAGATGGCCACGGCCAGGTAGTAGAGCGGCGACGTGCCCATGAAGTACTGGCCGAAGCCCGGCCCGAAGCCGCCCGGTCCAGATTCCCTTCTGGCTGGCGCCCTGCGGACGCAGGTGAACGAAGCGGATGGGCTCGAGATCGACGCTCTCGGCGATCCAGCCGAGCATGCGGGCGCGGTGGCAGTCGATGCCATCCCACATGACCTGGCGCACGAAGCCGCCGATCTCCTTGAAGCAGGCGACCCGGTAGAACTTGGTCATGCCCACCGACATCTCGTCGCCGCAGACCTCCGGCACCAGTGCGCCGCTCTGCGGGTGGACGAACCATGGCTTGCCCGAGGTGGTCCCAACGCGCGGATCGCGCTCCATCCGCTCCATCAGCAGCTCGAAGTAGCGGACGCGGCAGGTCCAGATCCATGTCCAGCTTGCAAAGGTAGTCGAAGTCCTCCAGGCGCACCGTCTCTAGTCCGGCATAGAACGCCTCGATGACGCCGGGGCCGACCTGCCGGCGACCGCGATCGGCGCGCCGCACCACGCGCAGATAGGGCAGCCGACGCGCGTACTCGTCCAGGATGGCCGCGGTATCGTCGGTCGATCCGTCGTCCACGACCACCCAGAGCGATGGCGGCACCGACTGCGCCGCCACGCTGTCGAGCGTGCGGCGGAGGTACTGGGCCTCGTCCCGGCAGGGCGAGATCAGCAGGTAGCGTCGCGAGAAAATTCACGTGGAGAGGCCCATTTGGAAAGATCCCCCGAGAAGCCTTATCCGCCTACCCATCGCCTTGTCGACTCTGGGGCAATCAGGTGTCCGCTAAGGCGCCAACGTGGCCACGATGCGACCCCTGTTGATCCACATCGCCACCCGTGCCCCAATGTCGCGGGAGAGGGACTGCCACGGTCCAGGCCGCCGTCTCCTGCGACGAACCCTTCGCGGTTGCGGATACTCAATCCCATGGAGCCACTACGGACCCCTCGCCGTGCGCCCTTGCGCCATCCAGTGCCACGACGGTCGTCGCAGGTCTGGTCGATCCTGCGGACTGGGGTCGCACGACCGCGGCCAGCGCGCCACCCGGCAATCGCCGGAGCATTCCTGCCGGCCGACCGGGCCACGACCTGGAACCCGGGAATGATGGGCGCGGGCGGCATCCCGGCCGGTCCACCGTTTGCTCCACGCTCACGCCCCGCGGGACAGTCACGGGATGACACGGCCCAGATCCAGGCCGCGATCAATGCCTGCCCCATTGGCCAGGTGGTGCAGCTCAGGGCCGGCACCTTCCTCATCAACGACGGCAACTTCCTGCTTATCAACAAAGGGCATAACTTTGCGCGGCGCCGGACCGGGCCAGACAACACTGGCGAAGACCGACGGTGCGAAGCCATTCCAGGAGGCCGTCAGCGCCAATCCTTCGCCGCTGATCATCGTCGGCCCATCACGATATTCTAGCACGCCGTGACAGCAGCGGCGTGGTCGGCTCCACCAACCTGACCGCCGATGCCGTCGCTGGCGCGTACGTGGTGACGGTGGCGAGCGCGGCCGGGTTCTCGCCAGGTCAGATCGTTTTGCTGGACGAGGCCTCCGGCGCCAACTGGCAGACGGATCCGCAAGGGCGTGGAGAGGTTTGGGCCTCTCCTGACTGGCGCGTGGTCTGGCGGAAGCACAATCCTATCGTCCCCTACGTCGACGATTTCGCCGCCGATGCGTTTCCGACGACGCCCGGCACCGCCGGGGGCTGGTTCTCGCGGCTCGACCGACCCACCGCCGAGGTCAAAGAGATCGCCTCCGTTTCCGGGACGACCATCACATTCACCACACCCATCCACATCTCCTACCGCTGGAGTCACGCCGCCCAGCTTTCCCGCTATGAGCAAGCCCACGTCAAGAACGCCGGGGTCGAGGATCTGACGCTGATCGGCGGCGACAATGGCAACCTCCGCTTCCAATGGGCGGCCCTGTCTTGGGCTCGGAACGTCGAAAGCACCGCATGGCACGGCGAAGGCTTCGCCATCGACAGGTCCTTTCGCATCGAGCTCCGGGAGTTTTACGTACATGATGCCGCCTGGGCCCAGCCTGGTGGAGGTGGCTACGCCATCAGCCTCTCGGCTGGAACGGCAGAAGCACTCATCGAAAATGGCATCTCGGTCAGGGCCAACAAAATCATGGTGGCGCGCTCTGCAGGGGCGGGCTCGGTGGTTGGCTACAACTACATGGATATGGGCTACATCAACACCAATGGTGCCTGGATCGAGGCTGGGCTCAATGCCAGCCACATGGTGGGTCCCCACCATGTCCTGTTTGAGGGCAACTACGGCCACAACGCCGAAAGCGACCACACCCACGGCAACAGCATCTATCACACGTTTTTCCGCAATCACCTGCGCGGGATCCGGGCGCCGTTCGACAATCAAGCCGGCGGAAGGATCGATGATGCCACGCAATCGGGTAACGGGCCCAAGCACTGCGCTGGCTTGATGGCCTACTCCTATTGGATGTCCTTCATTGGCAACGTGCTCGGCGCCTCGGGGCAGATGGGCGGATGGGTCTACGAAACCTCCTTTGCCGACGGCAGGCCGGGGATCTGGATGCTGGGGTGGGATGGTGTAAAGCCCTATCCGACGGACGCCCGGGTGTCCGCCACCACGATTCGCCACGGCAACTTCGACTACGTCACCAACACCGTGAAATGGGATCCGGCCATCCCCAACCACACGCTCCCGAATTCGCTTTACTTGACCCAGAAACCCGCTTTTTTCGACGCCGGGAGCGGCTATACCTGGCCATGGGTGGACCCGGTGGGAGCAACCAAGCTCTACACGCTGCCGGCCAAGGCACGCTATGACGCCGGGTCGCCGTTCACGCAGCCCTGAGCTTCGCAGCGCTGCACTGGCACAGCGTGTTGTGCAAGACGGACGTCACGGGCACATTGAGGCGCGCCTTGGCTCCTCCAGCCACAATCACACGCGCAGCGTCTTGTCGAGGGCTGCGTTTTCCAACGGCCTGTCGGGTCGCATCACCCGGTCGCTAAATACTGGTCTGGCTCCTTGCCATCGTGGATCAAAAGAAAATCGGTGCTTATGGAGCGAGCGACCGCCGCGATGAATAGGCTGCCAGTAGCGACCAATTTCCGCGGCGAGAATCAAGAACACCACCCACAACATCTCGAAACCACGCATCCACACGCTTTCGAGGCCGTTGGTGATCATAATGTAAAAAGCAAGCGATAGCAGCAACCACGCCCGACGCGGCTCGCGGTCTGCCACCCGCCCGATGCCGTGGAGGGTCGCGAGGATAAAGACTGTGAGCAAAGCAAGTCCAACATACCCCATCTCCAGCGTCGTATCCAAATAGCCGTTGTGGGCGTTCGGCATCCCTTTTACCCAACCTGGAGCAGTGGTGCTGGGTCCTCCAGGTCCTACAAGCCAAAAGGATTGATATCCCCATCCGAGCAGGGGCATTTGATCGATCTTTTTCTGCGCGAAATCCCAAATAATAGTGCGGCCAGTAAAAGTCGAATCGCTATATATTGCATAAGATACCCTATTTATACTGAATCCCATCACAGTCGACACCGCGAGATAGGATCCAATTATAACAATCGGAATGATTGCCGGCGAAATGCGCGCTAGCCTTTTCGGGTTATCAGTGTGAGGCCGGCCATGAACGGTGCGAGCAGCACAAGAGCCAATGCTGTTTTGGAATTACTGAGCAAGAGCAGTGGAGCGGCGATGAACGCGGCAATAATACCCATTACTCGTCGGCGACCGCGATATAATACTTCGTGCAACGACAACAAAAGCGCTACCGCCGCAAACTCGCCCAAATAATTCTTTCCCGAAAAATATCCCGTGTAACCCCAGGTTGCGTACTTGAAGTCAAGCGGGGGCCTGCCGAACACAAAAAAAACATTCAAGATCGAAGCAAATGCAAAGCACAGAAACAGCCCACGCATCATGTCCTTTGTTCGCGTCGCCAGCATGGCAGGAAGAATAATGGATGTAACAATCATTACCTGCTGTGCAAACCGAATGAACGATAGTTCCGGTGAGAAAGCCCATGAGACGCTTGCGCCCGCGAAAGCAAGATACGCAAGGAGACAGAAGATGTGTGGAGGCCAAGCAAGTCGCCCAAGGAGAGCGCGATTTCTCACAACTAAAATGACAGAAATCGCAGCCATTATAGGCCAGAAAATTTTGTGCTCTGGTCGGCTCTCCATTAAGCATTTGGCGTCCGTGAAGCCGCACGTTGAAAGGATCAATGGCGACACAATCGAGGCGTAAATACATGCCAAAAGCGGGACTGCTAAGTATTTGCCAGTCGTTGCTTTCGATGGCCTAGCCCGGCCCGTTTCGAGGGACTGCGTCAAAGTTTTGGGCATTCTGGCACTTTATTTGCGTTCGCTTCGCGTGTCCACCAGCCCTAAAACTGACAGGTCTCTGAAATTCGCTTCTGTTGAGCAAAAATGCCCCGGCAAGAGTGGGCGGTTGGCTTTGTGCTGCGCGTCGTGGCGAGGAAGACGGCCCCCTTGGGGGTGGCAGCACCGAGCGGCTTCGATTTGGTCCTGATTGCGCAGGGCTCCGTTATTTGATCAGGGTGGCGAGAACCGCCCTGCAGCATCACTCGAGAGTAGATGATCTTGGGCCCGGCAAACGGGTCCTCGGTTCGCTCACGCTTCTGCCGGCTGAGAGCGGCCCGCTACCGAGCTGCGGAGACCTGTGTCAATTACACCTTCTGTCAGCAGCTTATTGATGTGGGCAATGCGTTGATAACGTGGCCCTTCGAACTCCTCGAGTTTAAGGCCGCTCGCGGTGTAGGTGGCATAGAGCTGCTCGGCACCCCTACGTGCATCCCACTGCGGCTCAAAGGCGGGGAGTACACGACGGATCTTTTCGCAGCTTACCCTATAATTGCGAGCGTCCGGACCAGCCCCTTGCGCAAACTCGATGTCACACCCGGGGACGACGCTCGCAACAATTTCTGCAAGATCGCGGATGCGATAGTTGTGAGCCGTCTGGCCGACATTGAAGGCCTGGTTGTTGACGGCCTCCAACGGCGCCTCGAGCGCTGCAAGGAAGGCACGGGAGATGTCCTCGATGTGCACGATGGGTCGCCACGGGGTGCCATCCGATTTCAGGTGAATGCGACCTGTGGTGACGGCCCAGGCGACGAGATTGTTGAGGACGATATCAAAGCGCATGCGCGGCGAGACACCATAGGCTGTCGCGGGCCGTAGATACGTGGGCGCGAATGTCTTGTCGGCAAGCTCCGCGAGCTCGATCTCGGCCTTAACCTTGGCGGCCCCGTACGGCGTAACGGGCGCCAACGGCGCAGTCTCGTCAAGCACATCGTCTCCCGATCCAGCGCCATAGTTGCTACAGGAGGAAGCAAACAGAAAGCGCGACACGCCAGCCTTCTTGGCAAGGGCAGCTGTGCGCAACACCGCTTCGTGATTGATCTCGTAGGTGATGCGCGGGTTGAGGTTGCCGAGCGGGTCGTTGGAGAGAGCCGCCAAGTGGACGATGGCGTTGAAACCTTCGAGGTCGCGGGCGTCAATGTCGCGGGTGTCCTTCTCGAGCATCGGCACCTCAGTGATTTCGCCGCCGGCCCCAAATGTACAGCGCCGATACAAATCGCTATCGTAGCCCACAACTTCGTGACCCGCCGCGAGCAGCATGGGAGTCATCACCGCACCAATATATCCTTTGTGCCCCGTCACAAGCACGCGCATGCCCAATCTCCTCGAAAACTGAACGTATGATCCCGCCGGGTGCCCTTGAACGACCTGACAGCTGCACCCTTTTGCTCAGTATTGTCCGCGGTATAGCTTGTGCCATTCAATACCGCAATGACCGTAACAAATAGCTCTACCAATGGGTGCCCGCAATGCGGCTATCGCCGTTACCTGCGAACTTTGCTCTGCCATCGATCCAAACATCAATCGCGGTCCGATCCGGAGCACGGCTGCTGGAGGCCTGCGCCCGAAGGGGCCGAGACCCCCAAGCCAAAAGACGGCTGCACCCGCCCACCGCTTCAAGGAGTTCGCTTGAGGGATTTCACGCGGGAGAGGAGGCACCTCTCCCGCGCGATCGAAGTCGCGTTGGTGAATTTTGCCGGGTAACTAGCGGATAGATGTTCGACAGCACTGGCGTTCGTGGCACAATCTAAGCAAGCACCAATTTCCGCGCAAAAAACGCCTCCGCGTAGTATTCCGGAGCGCGACACTCCATGCCGCGCAGCCTGGCCAACCCACGAAACGTTTCCTCGTCGAACCAATGCTTGGACCGTTGGGTCCCAAAATGCGTCATAAGCAGGCTGGTCTTCCGCTCCAGGATTCTCGACGATAGCGGCACGTACAGGTTCGGTTGACCCACATCACCGTCCCATTTGGGAATCTCGTATTCGAGGATCAAGTGATCACGGAATGTGTTCCAAGTATGCCGGCAGACCTCACGATGATCTTGGTGCGCATCATCGCGGCGATGCGTGAGAATGAGGTCGGGATCTAACCGCGTCTTGAGGCGCTCGAACCACCCTTTGATCTCCTCGCCTTGGGACGGAAAAAAGCCATCTTTGAACTGCATCACCTCGACGCGTGAGCTCGCCGTAGCGCCCAGGAAGTCATGGGCAGACTTCCGCGCTTCTTCTTCTCGAGGGCCGACTCCACTCAGCACGCACCAGGACACATCAAGCGGTGGCCTTGCGCGATCCACGCAAGCAGCGTCCCGCCAGCGCCAATCTCGATATCATCGGAATGAGCCCCGAGGCACAGAATGGTCTGTCGATCCCCGGTGTGGCCAAGACCCAGCGACTTCATGACGTGAGCCTCGCCGCCGCTTGCGCGCCTACTCGCCAGGGCATAGTCCCCTTCTCAACCATGTCTTCCAAGAATTGCTTATCCCTCAGCGTATCCATCGCCCGCCAAAAGCCCTCGTACTTGTAGGCAAAGAGCTCACCCGCCTCGATCATGCGGTTGAACGGTTCCATCACCAGTTCCTCGCCCTCACGAATGAAATCGAAGATCTTGTTGTGAAAAACGAAATATCCGCCGTTGATCCATATTTCCGCCTCTTTGCTCGATCGCAGCCGGCTTACGGCACCATCATTATTGAACTCTGCTAGATGAAAGTTGAATGGTGGACGAACTGCAATGAAGCCCCCCGGTTTTGCCACTTTTCTTCAAGCATCAATCATATCCGGCAGCGGCGCGTCGGTGAGCCCGTCACTATAGTTGGCAAGAAAGAATTCTTCATTCTTAAGCAAATGCCTGACCGCCAAAAGTCGCTCGCCAATGTTGCGCCAAATCCCCGTATCCACGAGCGTTATTCGCCAATCCGGTGGATTGGCGCCGAGCACTTCCACATTCTTGCCGAAATCGGAGATGACGAAATCGCCATGCGTTGATGGCTTGAAATTAAGGAAATAGTCTTTGATCACACTGGCCTTGTAGCCAAGACAGAGGATAAAATCGCGGTGCCCGTGCTGGCTATAATACTGCATAATGTGCAAGAGCATCGGATGCGGGCCGACAGGGATCATCGGCTTGGGAATGCTTTCAGAGTAGTCACGAATTCGCGTTCCAGTCCGCCGCAGAAAAGTACAACTTTCATGTAGCTAGCACTCGCTTTGAGATCTTCGACAGCTCGTGACGAATAGACCGCACCTAACGCAGGGGCAGCAGCCTAGCCTAAAGTTCCGCAACACGCACGGCTCCAGACCGTCCTCCGGCCAACTGGCGTGATTCTTAGTTCGATGATCAGTGAGGATGCCATTCTTCGCCGGCAATATCTTGTGCGCAGACAAATTCTTGCCACGCCTGCAAGCCCTGCCGACAGCAGATCACTTTTCTAGGTAACGCCGATAGGCGCTGTTGCCAAGAGCGCTTTGTCGCCGCCTCGGCGCCTCGGCATGCTGCGATCCCGTGCAATCGTCGACACCCGATCCGGCCCCATGGGATTGCGGCGAACGAGCCAATTGGCTGGTTAGCGAGCCGTCTGCGCTTGCCCGGCCAAGGACACAGCGAAGGCAACATCCAGTTCCACCTGGTCTAGTTGTTATCATGGCTGCTGGTCGACAGGGTACGCCCACGCTCAGCGGGCAAGCGCCGCGGATCGTCGCCCCCCGAGGCGCGGCCCGACCCGCAGTTTTAGGTATACCTGGCAATCGACGGCCTGGGAATGCTAGACAAAACATCAACTTATGCCCGAAAATTAACCCAATATGACCCGTAAACGTCGCAGCTCAAGCGCCGCGTTGGCGGTTGATTGGGGCGCTGTGTCGTGGTTCATTGTTATCGTGCAAGCCATGAATTGGATCTTACGCCTTGTCATCGGCGGTGGAGATCGAAATAGCCACGCGGGGGTGGGGGTGATTTTTACAGAGACCAAGCTTAAGGGTGCCTTCATCATCGACTTGGAACGAAAGGAGGACCCGCGGGGCTTTTTTGCTCGAGCTTTCTGCCAGGAAGAGTTCAGGGCACACGGGCTCAAGCCGCTGATTGCTCAAGCCAACATGGCGTACAATCGGAAAAAAGGTACCATCCGTGGCATGCACTTCCAATATCCGCCTGCGGCCGAGACCAAGCTCGTCAGGTGCACGCGTGGCGGCATCCTTGACATCATCGTCGACTTGCGCCCCGAAAGTTCCACTTACCTCCACCATGTCACCGTGGAGCTAAACGAGGAAAATCAGAGGGCGCTCTATGTTCCGGGGCGTTTTGCCCACGGCTATCAAGCTCTGCGCGATGACACCGACACGAGCTATCAAGTCGGCGAGTTCTATGCGCCAAGTGCTGAAGGCGGGCTCATGTACAATGAACCGCGCCTCGGCCTCCACTGGCCATTGCCAGTAACGGTTGTATCGGACAAGGAATCGAAGTTCCCGCCACTCGATCAGATCGAAGCCGAGCTCAAGCGTCGGATGGGTAAAGATTGAGCGAACTGGTCCGGTCACGATTGTAGATGACGTCAATCTTCTGAACCATGGGAAATTGCACATGTTGCTGGTCGATCGCGCACTGAACGAGCGGCAGAGGCAAGGCAACCCCATCCGCGTGGGGATCATCGGTGCAGGCTTCATGAGCCAGGGTCTCACAAATCAGATTGCTCATAGTACCCCCGGTATGCGGGTCGTGGCCGTATCAAATCGCAAGCCTGCGCGAGCGCTGGAGGTTCTACGCTATTCGGGTTTCGACGGTGCGCGCCTGGTGGATCACCAGTCTGGGTTCGACGCAGAGATCGAGGCGGGGCGCCCGGTGGCGACGGAGGATGCTTTGCTCGTTGCGCGATCGGATCATGTCGATGTGGTCGTCGATGCGACGGGTTCGGTAGAATTCGGGGCGCACCTTGTCCTCGAGGCTTTCAAGCACGGCAAGGACGTTGTGTTGATGAACGCCGAGATCGATGCGACCATCGGACCTATATTGCAGGTTTACGCGCGGAAATACGGGGTAATTCTTTCGGCCTGCGAAGGTGACGAGCCGGGCGTGCAGATGAACCTGTATCGCTGGGTGAAAGGACTAGGATTGATCCCGCGCGTCATTGGAAACATCAAGGGTCTTCAGGATCCCTACCGCAATCCGACGACCCAAAAGGATTTTGCCGAACGCTGGGGGCAGAACCCGGCGATGGTCACAAGTTTTGCCGATGGATCTAAGATTAGCTTTGAGCAGGCCATCGTGGCCAACGCCACGGGATTCAAGGTGCAGTCAAGGGGTATGTCGCGCGGACGGGAATACCGTGGCGATGTCATGAAAATTGGTGAACTTTATGACATTGACCTGTTGCGTGAGGTGGGCGGTGTTGTCGACTATGTGGTGGGTACGCCGTTAACCAAGGTCTACGTGCTGGCCGAGCACACCGATCCAAAGCAGCGCCATTACCTCAACCTCTACAAGATGGGCGAAGGGCCCCTCTATTCGTTCTTCACTCCCTATCACCTAGTCCACTTTGAAGTGCCTAACGCAATTGCCCGGGTGGTGTTGTTTCGTGATGAGGTTGCCCCGCCGCTCGGCGGACCGGTCGTCGAGGTGTGCGCCGTTGCCAAGCGTGATCTCAAAGCCGGCGAGACGCTCGACGAACCAGGTATGTACATGACTTACGGCGAGGCCGTAAACGTCGAGGAAATGAGTGCTCGCCAATACTTGCCAGAAGGGCTTGTCGGGGGTTGCAAGATCAAGCGTGACATTCGCAAAGACGCTGTGATTGCTTATGAAGACGTCGAGCTCCCACCAAATCGCCTGGCAGATAGGCTGCGCGCCGAACAATACCACCATTTCCGCAGTGAAACATGGCTGCAAGATCTGCTTTGCGCTCCAGCCCAATAGTTCCCTCCTCCCATTCGGTGACAGCACGGCGGACTGATCATTCCTGCGAGCGACGCTAACCAACATCAGTTGAATAGCAGATCGCTGGCATGGCTAGCCGATCGATCGCCTCGGCATTCTCCGATGGCAACTACTATGAGCTCGGCCAGCGCCCGCGATGGTCGGAGCCGTTACCGTATGCCCTAGCAACATCGACCCTAATGCGCACCGCGAGCGGTCTGCAGCTCGGATTCCAATGTCAGGCGCGGTGCAATAGACTATCATCTCCTCGGGAACAGGCCACCACCGACGTTTCGGAAGGCAAGGCCTTGGGCGCTGCAAGCAGGCGGATCGTTTTGCAGACCGATAGTACCGAAGCACACGAACATGTTCCATCGCGTTTCGCTCGAGGTAAAATATCCACCGGCCCCGGATGGGTTCGTCATTTATGCCGTTGGGGATATTCACGGACGCGCAGATTTGCTTGATCAAACTCATGAACTCATTGACAACGACAAGGCTACTTTCAGACCAAATCGAAATTTAGAGGTCTATCTGGGCGACTACATAGATCGTGGGCCCGATTCAGCCTCGGTCGTATCTCGCCTCATTGAGCGATCTAGCCAGACCTCGACGATCTTCCTTCGGGGAAACCACGAGCAGCTGATGCTCGATTTTCTCGATGGGAAAGACTGCTGGCGGGAGTGGAGCGCCGTGGGCTGCATCCCGTCCTGTCTGTCTTATGGAATAAACCCAGATCATCTCTTTCGACGCGGGTCGGCCGATGTGGTACGCCAAGCCCTCCGAGAAAGTGTACCGCCGAAGCACGTCAGCTTTTATGCTGATACCGGCTACTATTGCTGTGTCTGGCCCTATTTGTTCGTCATGCAGGTATCAGGCCGGGCATCAGGCTTGAGGATCAAGACCCGGCGGACTTGCTCAATATCCGGCAAAGCTTTCTAGAATTTGAAGGGAGACTTCGGGCATATAGTGGTACATGGTCATACTCCGGTCGACTTTCCTGATCTCCGCAAAAACCGAATCAATATCGATACTGGTGCTTTTGCGACGAGCCGGTTAACGTGCTTGCGGATAGATTGCGACGGTGCGCGGGTTTTAACCCCCTTCAGATCCGGCTAACGGTTGCCTTTCTGCACGAAGGGGTTGAGCCTGATCGGGGTGGGGCCGAAAAACAGCGACTTCTCTCCCATCGGCAAATGCGGATGCCAACGGCGCCCATTCCTTGACCGTCCGTCGCGCGACGACGTACAATTCTTTCGCTTTGGCAAGTTGCGATTGCGTGCGGTCACGCACTGCTCACAGAGTTTGCTCGTGGCCGCTGAGTATCATCGGTGGTCCTCTGTTTCGTACAGCGGATCATCTGCAGGATCGACGAGATTTCCAGGAACCGGGCTGAAAGGGGAGGCCATGGGCAGAGCTCGAACTATACCGCGGAGACCTCGTCGAGGTAAGAAGTCCAAACGAGATTCTCGCTACGCTCGATGCCCAGGGACGGCACGAGGGCCTTCCCTTTATGCCTGAGATGATCCCGTTTTGTGGCCGCCGCTTCGTCGTTTGGCGGCGTGCGGACAAGGTCTGCGACACCGTGGACTACAGCGGTAGCCGGCGGCTGCGCGACGGTGTCATCCTCGGCGACCTTCGCTGTGACGGCTCCGCGCATGACGGCTGTCAGGCGGAGTGCCGCATCTTCTGGAAGACGGCGTGGCTCCGGCGCGTTTCCGATAACACGCCGCCCTCACCCTCATTCTCGTCGGAGGACTTCGAGGCGCTGCGCGCGCGAACTCAGCCTTACACCCGCTCGGTGGTCGAGTTGACGGAAAGAACGAACCCACGTACCGTTGTCAGAACACCGATTTGCCAAAGTGCACCGAGTTCCTCAGCGTCTGGGACCCGCGCCCATACTTGAATGAGTATGCGTCGGGCAACGTCTCGCTCGGGCACTTCTTGAGGGTGACCTCTCGCGCTGCGGTGACCGAGCCGATGCGGAAGTTAGGACTCGTCCCGGAAATCCACCTGCCGGGCACCGCGAAGAAAGACGACAGATTTCCGGGCCTCGACCTCCGGCCAGGCGAGTGGGTCCGGGTGAAGTCGAAAGAGGAGATCGCCCGCACCCTCACCCCGGACGGCAGGAGCCTCGGAATGTGGTTCGATCGGGAGATGCTGCCCTATTGCGGCAAGGTCTATCGAGTGCGGCAGCGCATCTCACGCTTCATCCATGAGCGCAACGGCCGGATGTTGACCCTCAAGACCGCGCCAGTCACGCTTGAGGGCGTGGTGTGCTCAGGGGATCGTAGCATCTGCCGCTGGTTCTGCCCGCGGGAAATCTACCCCTACTGGCGCGAATTCTGGCTGGAGAGGGTGCCTCCGCCGGGGAAGGGGGCCCCTAGCTAAAAACGCGCGCCCCCCGCATTTACGAGGCACGGGGAGGGGCCAGAGACTTACGCCAGCACAGCGGAAGACCGCGGAAGAATTCGGTCGCCACCCCTTGTGCCCGAGCACAGCGCCGATACGCCGAAACAGTCGGGACAGACTGATGGCATCCGCAAACGCTTGTTCTAACCGGCATCCCTCGATGGCGGGAATAGTCATCGTGATCAAGCATGCTTGAACCTCAGCATCATGTAACCGGCACCGGCACACCATGAACATCGCACTAATCGGAGGTGTGGGCTTGCAAGGTAAGGTATTGTTACTGTCGCAGCGCCGGATTGCCGATCTCGTCGCGTATTGCCTCGCCTACGAATTCGAGGACACTTTCGCAGCCGTTACGGATGCCCAGCGAATTGACGCGACCGACCTGCCGGGTCTGGAGTTCTCCCGGCGCGCCTACAAGCTTGCGCGCCTGATATCCGGGTCGCCCAGGCTTGCGCGCCGACTTGCGCCTTACCCGCGGAACAAGGTGATTTTGGAGCGCGACTTCGAACTCTTTTTTCCGGTGTTCAGCCACACCTACGAATTGTATTCGCTCGAGACGATCCCCAACTGGCGCGAGCGCTGCCACAAGGCGGCGTGCTTCATCTCCGAAGTCTGGTCGGATATGCTGCCGGAATATCTGCTCGAGCTCCTATCTGCCTTTGACCACATCTTTCTTGGGCATCGTCACTGCGTCCAGGATGTGGCGCGCATCACCGGTCGACCGTGCACCTACCTGCCGCTCGCGGTTGACGTGCTGCGTTTCGCGCCCGCATCCATCGATCAGCCGCGCCCGATCGATGTCTGCAACATCGGCCGGCGCTCGCCGGTCACGCATCAGGCGCTGCTCGAGGAGGCCGAGCGGCAGCAGAGCTTCTACTACTACGACACCGTGGCTGCGAGCGGCAGCCGACCTGAAGCAGCGCACGTTCCGCGTCGACAGCCCGCACGAACATCGCCGCATGCTGGCGACCATACTCAAACACAGCCGCTACTACATCGCCAATCGCAGCCATATCAACAGACCCGAATTCACGGCAGGTCGTGATGAGATCTCTGCGCGGTTCTACGAGGGTGCCGCAGCGGGTACGGTGATGATCGGCGAGGCGCCGCGAACCGAGGAATTCAAACGGCAGTTCGATTGGCCGGATGCGGTAATTCACGTGCCGTTCGATTCTCCCGATATTGGCCGTATCCTCGCCGACCTGAATGGCGACCCCGAGCGGTTGCGAGCGGTTCGGCGCAACAATGCTCGGGAGGCCGCGCTCAGGCACGACTGGCTGCATCGAATTCGGGTGGTGTTCGACACCCTCGGTCTGGCGCCCACCGAGCGGATGCAGGCTCGCAAGCAACAGCTTGACGCGATTGCTTCGCAGGCGATTTGAGAGCAATCAACAACGGCGCGCAGGACGCGGTTGCGATTGGGCAGCCAAAGTCATCGATCCAATCGGCGGTGCGCCGCTTGCCGTGGAACGCGCTGCGGCGTCCCATCGCTGCGAAATTGTGGCGATGAACACTCTGCAACGTCGCTAGGTCGAGGGGGCAGAGGCAACCGTTGAAGTCGCACGGGCAAGTGCCCACGACTTCGCCAATCTACTGCTCTATGTGAAGCGGTACGCTTTACGTGGTATGTAAGCCCACCGGGCGGCGGAAATAGCCTGGCCGCGACGATGACAAGCAATTGTCAAAGTTTATCCTTGGTGTGAAGTTCGCTGAAGAGCTGGAGATCAAGCCAGCAACCGCCCCGCAACCTGCAATCGCCGCCTGACCATAAGGTCGTCACCAAGAATTCGCATTAGCTCACAACAACGGAATGGTCATGAGCGTCTACTTTAGCGACCACTCGATCGAAGCCGACCACGGACGCCGTTCGTTGCGCGCCGGTGCCGTGATCATGGCGCGCGAGCAGCTTGTCATAGTCAATTCAGCTCGTCACGCTTCTCATCCTGACGCGCCTCCTTTCTCCCGAGGACTACGGTTTGGTAGGCATGGTGACCGCGATCACGGTTTTTGCGCCACTGCTCGTGAGTCTTGGTACACCGGACGCCGTGGTCCAGCGCAGTCGCATCACTGAGAAGGAGATCAGCGCACTGTTCTGGATCAGCCTGGCCTTGGGTGCAGTGCTGCGCTGTTGATGGCTGCGTGTGGACCGCTGATTGCGCGGTTCTATGGTGAGCCGAGATTGACGTTGATTGCGGGGGTCTCAGCGCTCACATTCATAGTGTGCGCACTATCGTGCCAGCACAGCACTCTCTTGCGAAGGGCAATGAAATTCAAGGATTTGGCCTCAGTCGAGGTCGGTGCGAATCTGCTCAGCGCGGGTGGAGCGATTGCGATGGCTTTCTACGGGCTCGAGTACTGGGCCTTGGTGCTGAGACCGCTGATGCTATCGTCTTTCATCGCCTTCGGGGTTTGGTTTATTGTCGCTGGGTGCCAGGGCACCCAGTAATGTCGGCCGGTGCAAAGGAAATGCTGCGACAGGGACTGCACAGCACGGGTTTCTCCCTCACGGACTATATCGCAGGTTCAAGCGACCGGATCGCGATCGGCTACCGAAGTGGTGCAGACTCCGCTCGGCTATTACCAGAATGCGATGTTCATATATGAAAATTTGCTTGCCCTGCTGGTCACGCCCGTGCACGGGGTCGCGGTTACCAGCCTCAGCAAGGCACAAAATGACCTGGATGAGCTTCGTCGTCTTTGGCGCAAGGCCCTTTCGACGCTCGGGTTCTATGCGATGCCTGCATTCGGTATTCTGGCAGTGACGGGTCAGGATCTCGTAATTGTGCTGTTCGGAAGCAAATGGGCCCAGGCGGGAGTTCTCATCAGCATTCTCGCCTTGCGCGGCATTCCGCACGCGGTCGAGCGCACCTTGGGGTGGCTCCACGTGGCGGCCGGCAGAACCGATCGCTGGATGCGCTGGGGACTGGTTGCGATGTGCGCGCAAGTCTGATGGCGATCATTCTGTGGCCTGCGTTACGGGCCGACCGGTGTCAGCATTGCACTCGTCGTGTCCACGTTTATTCTGTTTGTTCCTGCAATCCTCTACGCCGGGCGCCCCCTTGGCATTAGCGCGACGGATTTGATTGCGGTCGTTTGGCGGCCGATGGCGGCGTCCTTATTGTCAGCAGCAATCGGATTCACGTTGCGGTTCACAGTTCTCATGGACATGTCAACTATATTAAGGATCGCTGTATTGATTTTGGCGTATATGACGATATATCTTTTTATAATTGTCGGATTACTTCGCGAACATATGCCTATCCAGGTCGTCCTCGTTCTGGTACGGGACGCCCTACCCGGTGCGCTTTGCTCGACATTTGCCGGCCTGGTGCTTTCGCGACGGTCGCGGCTCTGAGTTTAACGGTTAGTTCCCATCCTTGTTAGCCTCGAACAGGTCGAGAGCGCTTCGCACATTCTCAAGAATTACCTTGGCGCTTTTGTCCACAGAAAGCTTGCAAGTGCAGTGGGTTCTTGTGGCGTACGGAAAGCGAAGCGAAACGTGCGGACAACGAACGAGTAGCCAATATCAGGTTGCCTCAGGGGAACTCAGGCCGTCCGATCGTCGCGCTGGATTGCCAGAATAGTCTTGCCCAGGAGCACGAAATCCAGGCCCATGGACCAATTGCTCACATAGTAGCGGTCGAGCGCAATCTCGGTCCGGTGCTCGCTGAAAGGTCGGTTGCAAGTTGGCCAAAGGCTGATCAAACCCGGACGCGCCAGCAAGCACTCCGGTGCCTGAACAAAGTAGGTCCCGAACTCAGCCGCAGCACGTGGCCGCGGTCCGATCAGGCTCATCTCCCCGCGTATGACATTTAAGAGCCGTGGCAGTTGATCGAGACCAGACGCGTGCAGCGCCTCTGCCACGCGCTCGACCCAATGACTGGAGCTATTCACATCCCCGGTGGGGATGCGGAACTTGTAACCAACAAAAGTCCGACCACCACGACCAATCAGGCGTTCGCAAAGGATGGCCGAATCCGCTGACAACAAACGGATGAGAACGGCGGTCGCAAGCATGATTGGCATCAGCACCAGGAGCGCGATACCAGCCGTCGCAATGTCGAAAGCTCTTTTCAACGATCCCCCGAGGGGGGAAGGCTTGAAATTTCTTCGAGCACCCGGCTCGCAGAATTTAGCCCCGACCTTGCAATCGAGTTGCGCATTTCAGCTCGCGCGAACCAGGGTTCGCGCCCCCACACGCACTTCCGTGCCTACCTATTGTGATTTTGACGCCACCGCTCAGCTTATGCGCGGCACTAGTCTTTGCGCCGAAATCGGTTCGCCAGCAGGAGAGCTGACAGCACGCCTCCGACTAAGGGCAGTCCAACACCGATGACTGGCGCCGGGCCAGGTCGCACGGATGGTGGAACTGAAGTTGAAATTACCGGTAGTCTTTGCTCAGCAAAGCTGGGACTGGCCATCACCGAGAATATGAGCATGCCCCCACCACCAAGTACGCGAAACACTGTCATCGGAACCCCCGTATTCACGACACCCACACCATCTTGTTGCGCGTGCCGGGTGGGGCAATCCCCACACGCGCAGTCCAATATAAACGATATGGCCTGGAATAATGTAGCTACCAGGCAACAGTCGATGAAAAACTGATAAACTGCCTACAATTCATATCAGCAATTCATCAGCGAGAGTTTGAATTAGGGTCACTTGCACTTAGCGATCCGGCCTTGGCTTCCAGTTTTTAGGCGCCGAATCATGGAGTTAAGTAGCTACCGGTACCTCCCACCCGAGTTGCGCCGACCGCGCGGCAGAGCGTGAGGACGACCCACGTTGGTCGCTCAGCGCGGACCGGCGGAAAAGTGGTTGTGTCGGCGCGATTAGTTCATGCAGCTGATCTTGGGGGTGATCCGGTGGTCATACCCCCATCAAACCTGTCTTTGAGACGCCGGTTGGGCAGACGCTCGACGAAAGAGGCTTCGCAAAGGGCACCAACCAACCTTGGCCAGATGATCCCTCGGCTGCTGATCGATGGCGATGTTCGATGAATCTGCTCAGGGTTGTGACAGTCAACACCGCCGAACAAATGACGAGGCTGATCCGCCTCGGTCGACCACTCGGCGTTTCACTCAGTATAGCGCGACAATCTGGATGAGAACGTCTTCACCTTGATTGTCGCGCCGACCGCTGCACTGAAGCTCTAACCCGGCCACCTGCTGCGCGACCTCGGTGTTTCACAAACGTCGCGAAAAGACTGGAAGTCGCACGCTCGCCAACGCGCGCTGCAGCCTTTGCCGCAATCACCCCAAGGTCGATAAGCGGAACGCGAGCCCGTTCGATGCGTCACTGCGCAAAGGCAGCCAAAACTCGAATGTAGGATGCTTGATAGCCCGTAGACGGTTCCGTTACTTCCCAAGAGTTCGCAGGCCAACCCTCGTTGAATTGCAAATACGATTTCAGTGCCGGCTGCCCGCGTGGCGGCGCATAACTGTTGCCGCACAAGGCGAAAGCCGCCGAACGATAGCACCGGTATGCTGAGGTACCGATGGCGGCAGTGCAACAATCGTCCACGGAAAAGCGCGGATTGGGTCCCCCGACAAGATATCCGGGTGGTGGTCCCGGCATGGTACTGCTGACCCTTTCCCACCGCCTGCTCCCATGAGTGAACCAATTGTGAAACATGGTGCTGACGGAATTTTCCGCCCCGGCCGACTTCATGTTCGTGAGATAAACAAGGCCGAGTGGGTTGACGCCGTGAATATAGTGGAGATAGTCGAGTGCCGCTGCATTCGCTACCGTCGACGCGGCGGCGTCGTTCCCATACAATACCAAAAGCTGATATAACCTCGCTTGTAGGACCTTCGATTGATTGCTGCCCCAAGTATAATCTTTAATCGGTGACCGATAGGGGTCTTGTTGGTTGACTACCATAGGAAGCTGATCTGCGTTCGTGGTGACGCTCGCTGCAAATTTCGCCAAGATCGCAGCTCTTACGTCGGCCGAAATGCGCGGCAAGCCCGTGTAGTAAAGAAGCGCTTCTTGCCTATCCGCGTCCCACTGCGCTGGGCCGTGGTCTGCGATGATTGCCGTGTAAGTCGATTCGACAAAGTCCTTGTAACTCGCATCGCCCGTGAGTTCGTAGAGATAGATAGCAGCCTCGAATTTCGCAAATAAGCGCTGCGCATCGTCCATTTCTTGCTGGCCCGCCGCAAGCCCGGCCGAACCCGGCTGCTTGGCATTGTCGTTATTGTAGTAGCGTATACTTGGGTTGGCGGTTGCCCAATCCCATGCCCTCTTGGCCCGCGTAGCGAGATCGGCGCCGTAGAGCTTGAGATCAGGCTCCGACCGGGCCGAATAGATCTTGGCAGCGTAAGCAAACCCTGCCGCTCCCATCAGACTGGCGGCTGTCGTTGCCGGACCGTAGTAACTCGGGCCGGTTGCAGCGGATGGCGGGCTGGCGTTGTCCAACCCCTGCACGCAAAGCAGTGAGCCATCGGCGTTTTGCATGCGCACGAGCCAATCCAATGCCCACTTGACTTCGTCGAGAATGTCGGGGACGCCGTTACCGGACTCGGCTATGCCGCTGTCGTCGCCAAACGCATTCGGGTTCTCGGCATAAGCTCGGAGCAAGACGATGACATTGCGAGCCGTCCAGTTCGTATACTTATTGTAGTCACCAGCGTCGAACCAACCGCCGTGGAGATCTTTGATCTGCGAACCTGCTATGCTACTCCACAATGTACGCTTGGCCTGCCACGGCCGGGTTTGCGGATCCTGCCCGGCGCGCATATGGCTCGCGGCATCGGCCCAATCGGATCCAACGGTTTCCGCAGTCTTTTCGAACCCCGCGCGTTGGTAGAAATACATTCTCACGGCGTGCTTGAGTACATTTCGGTAGACGCGATCGTCAATTTCGAACTCGACGGAACGCAATCCTTTGTCGATATCTACGACGGCGTAAGTCCCGGGGGTTGTGACGTCGGAGAAATCAAACCACCAGACTTTGTCGCCCGAAATTGCATCCGTGGTGCCGCCATTCCAAGCCGTTAGCGGACCTTCCTTTACAATCCCACCGGTGGAACGGTCAATAACGGCATAGCGTGTTCCCGGCCTGAAATGGGCAGCGTTGTCGTAGCCTATTTGCGGAT
The DNA here is from genome assembly GCA_963775835.1 of uncultured Alphaproteobacteria bacterium. Classification (GTDB taxonomy): domain Bacteria; phylum Pseudomonadota; class Alphaproteobacteria; order Rhizobiales; family Hyphomicrobiaceae; genus AWTP1-13. Next base: position 31,986 of record CAVZKV010000004.1, read on the forward strand.
CGCGAACCACGGCAACTTTGGCGGCTTTTGTTGGATAACCAAACTGATCGACAACGATGACGGGTATTGGCCCGTTTACCCCTAATGTCAGACCTTGGCTCCAAGTCGTATCCGCGCTCGATTTGTCATGACCCAAACCTAATTTTCCGATAATGCCGGATTGGCCGCGGTCGTCACCTCGCGCATTTCCGAACCTGGGTTGGGTCCGCGAACTCTGGCCGACGGCGGCGCTAGTGAGATCCCCACCCGCCCAACACGGTGCGCCGCCCTGAAAAGGAGGAGCAAAAGGCACAGGGAGAGTTCTCGCATGAGGAAACAGCACACTTCTGTTGCATTCGGACGATGCGCCGTCACCAAGCCGATGCATTGGCCGTGGGGCTGGGTCGACGTTAGGATGGAATAAAGGTCAATCGAACGGCCATCAAGGAGTTAGCAGCAGTGCCTGCGCTGGCGCAAACCAAACAGCGGTTGGGCGAATTGTCTCGTCAAAACGGCCCTTCTGCGATACAACATGAGCGCGGCCTGGCACGACTGAGCGGCTCTCACCCATTGCGGAAGCCGCAGTAGCGTTCCGAGATAGCAGCAATGGTCGAAGATCTTGCGCTATCCCTCGCACCCAGTATCCGCCAAGCGAGCGTTTGCCGATTGGTGGCATCGCACTGATTGGGGGGCTTGGAGGTGCTCATTTCTCCGTTTAGTCGATGCGGCCAAAACAAGTTGCAATCGGCTGGGGCCGACTGCACCAGGACCATGCGGCATCGCACGAAACCGGCATCGGACGTATTCCTGGATGTGGACTGGCGCGACGGCACAGCGAGGTCCGTGTGACGAAGGCGAGTTCCGCGGCTGACATGGAGAAAACGTCGGAGGTCAACCGTCGCACGGGTTTGGAGCCCACACGCCCGTCAACTGATCGGCACACCTGAATTGGGGTAGGCAGAATTGAGCGGGACGTTGACCGTCGACGGCGCAACGATCGAATGGAAGAGCAAGACGCTTTGGGGTACCGCCGCTGAACGAAGGGGTTGGATGCTTTGATCATCGGCAGCTATTGAGGAAGAACGCACGGCGCGTCAGACGCGCGGCGCCCTCCTATCGCCCCGGGGCGTTTCGAAGCACAGCGTGAGCTGCGTACGGCTCATTGACGTCGTTCGATCGCTAGCCGCAAAAGTGGTGGGAGATCTGCCCACAGAACATTTCTACCACATCAGCGCGCGCCTTTGCGATACCATTGTCATCCGACCACATCTGAGAGACACTCTCTTCGAGATCCGCCAACCACCCGCAGATGCGGCGCGAGCATACGTAGTTGTGACGCTTTATGCGCATGTTGGCATGGGAACGACAGCACATAGCCTTGACATGCACTGCTTGTTCTCCCCAACATTCCAAGCGGAATCGCGTCCGAATGGAATCGGATCGGGTTTGAGAGCAACGGTTTGGCGCCGGGTGAGGTTGTAAAATGGCAATCGTGAAAAGCAATCAAATCACTCCACGGCGAATTGCTCTCCTTGCCGCCGCGGTTGCCGCATCGATCCTGACGACTGGTCCTGCAGCCGAAGCCGGCAAGAAGGACGATACCCTCGTCTGGGCCACCGACCGCGACAACCCGATCGCCGATCCGTTCTATCTCAACACCCGCGAATTGGTGGTGGTCGGCCATCACGTTTGGGACACCCTGGTCATTATTGATCCCAAGAGTGGAGAGATCAAACCGCTGCTCGCCACCAAATGGGCCTGGATCGATCCGACGACGCTGGAGATGGAGCTCAGGACAGGCGTCAAGTTCCACTCAGGAAAAGAGATGGATGCCGATGACGTCGTCTATACGTTGAACCACGTCTCCAACAAGGACAACGCCATCGCCAACTTCGCCTTGCTGTCCTGGATCAAGAACGCCGAGAAGATCAGCGCCAACAAGGTGCAGGATCAACCTACACCGTCCGTTTCCACCGGCGCTCGCCTACCTCGCCGGTGCCGGCTTCATCATGCAGCAAGGGCACTACGACAAGGCCCCCGTCAAACCCGACGGCAAAAAGGACTTCGGCGCCGTGCCGCCCAACGGCACCGGCCCCTACCGGATCGTCGAGGTCAAGCCTGGCGAGCATATCCTGATGGAAAAGAATGCCGCCTACTTCAAGGACGGCTTCAAGGGCAATCCGGCCATCTCCAAAATCCGCTTTCGCACCATCAAGGATGCCAACACCCGCGCCGCCGAGCTGATGACGGGTGCCATCGACTGGATCTGGGACGTCCCCAAGGATCAGGCCGAGCGCATCAAGGCCAATCCCGCCGTCGTGGTTGAGAACGCCAAGACCTTGCGCGTCTCTTACCTCCAGTTCGATGCCCACGGCGTCTCGGGGCAGAAGCTCTTCACCGACAAGCGCGTCACGGGTCGCGCTCAATCATGCCATCAACCGGGAGTCGCTGACCAAGAACCTGGTGGGCCCCGCTTCGGTGGTGGCCTACGCGCCCTGCCATCCGGACCAATTCGCCTGCTCGAACGACGTTCCCAAGTATGCCTACGATCCCGGCAAAGGCGCGGGCACTCCTCAAGGAGGCCGGGGTCGCGGAAGGGACGGAGGTCGAACTCTTCGCCTACCGTGACCGCGAGTACACCGAAGCCGTGATCGGTGACCTCGCCAAGATCGGCATCAAGCCGAAGCTCACCTACGTCCAGTACACCGCCTTTGTCGAGGCCGTGCACAAGGGGAGGACCCCGATGGCGCACGGGACCTGGGGCTCGAACTCGGTGCCCGACGTGTCGGCCATGACCGCGCATTTCTTCCTGCACGGACCCGACGATCTGACCAAGGACCCCGAGGTCAAGAAGCTGATCGAGGAGGCCGACGGTCTCACCGATCCCGACAAACGCAAGGCCGCCTGGCAAAAAGTCCTCTCCAGGATCGCCGAGGAGGCCTACTGGGTGCCGTTGTTCACCTACGCCAAATACTACGCCTACTCCAAGGACCTCGACTTCACGCCGACCTCGGATGAAATTCCGCAGTTCTTCGCCGCAAAGTGGAAATAGGACCTGAGCGGCTCTAGGCCAGCGTCCCATGCTCGCCTTCGCAATCAAGCGTTTGGGATTGGCGGTGCTGGTGGCGCTGACGGTCTCCCTCATCACCTTTTCCATGATCTATGTCTCGGGCGACCCCGCCATCGCCATCGCCGGCGAAGGCGCCCGCATCCAGGACATCGAAGCGATCCGTCAGTTTTATGGGTTCGACCGGCCGATCGTGGTCCAGTTCTTCGACTGGCTGACGGGCGCCATCCGCGGCGATTTCGGCCGCTCCTACACGCTGCGCCAGCCGGTCGCCGATATCATCTTCGCGCGGTTGCCGGTGACCATGATCCTGGGTGCCTCAGCGATCGCTTTTGCGCTGCTGCTCGCCATTCCGCTTGGCGTCTGGGCGGCGGTCAAGCCCAACAGCCTGGTCGATCGCTTCGCGCTGACCCTCGCGGTCGTGGGCCAGGCGATGCCGAACTTCTGGTTCGCGTTGACCTTGATACTGTGGCTCGGCGTCAACTGGCGGCTGCTGCCGATCACCGGGTCATCAAGCTGGCAGAATTTCGTGATGCCGGCGATCGCGCTCGGCTATTACGTGATGCCGGCCATCATGCGCCTGACGCGCGCGGGCATGCTGGAGGTGCTGTCCGCGGACTATATCCGCACCGCCCGCGCCAAGGGACTGCGTCCCCGCACGGTTCTGTTCAAGCACGCCCTCAGGAACGCCATCATTCCCGTGGTCTCGCTGGCGGCCGTGCTGTTCGGCTTCATGCTCGGCGGCTCCATCGTCATCGAGACGATCTTCCAGATCAATGGGCTCGGCTACCTCGCCTGGGAATCGATCCAGCGCAAGGACCTGCCCACCATACAGGCCATCGTGCTGGTCCTGTCCGTGATCTACGTGGCCCTGACGCTCGCGGCAGACCTGCTCAACGCCTTCCTCGACCCGCGGCTGAGGGTGGCCTGAGATGGCTGATACGGTTCTGCCCAGCCTACCGACGGCAGCGGAAATCCTGGCGCCCTCGCCGGGAGTGCTCCTGCGCCGGCGCATCTTTCGCCATTGGGGATTGTTGGCAGGCGGGCTGATCTTGGGCGTCGTCCTGGCGATGGCGCTGCTGGCGCCACTGCTGGCGCCCTTCGATCCTTATGACCAGCAGCTCGACCGCAAGCTGATCCCGCCGATCTGGCATTCGAGCACCAAGGCGACTTGGGTTCACGCGTTGGGCACCGATCAGCTCGGCCGGGACTACCTCTCGCGCCTGCTCTATGGCGCCCAGATTTCCTTGCTGATCGGTGTTTCGGCGATGCTGATCTCGGGGATCATCGGCACGACGCTGGGTGTGCTCGCCGGCTACTTCGGCGGCCGTGTCGACATGGTCGTCAGCTTCATCATCTCAACGCGGCTCTCCCTGCCGGTCGTGCTGGTGGCCCTCGCGGTCGTCGCCATTATCGGCACGTCGTTGAACGTCGTGATCTGGGTGCTGGGACTGCTGATCTGGGACCGCTTTGCGGTGGTCATGCGCAGCGCCACCCAGCAGGTGCGCAGCCGGGAATTCATCACGGCCGCACAAGCGCTGGGGGCCTCGACCCCGCGCATCCTCTTCACCGAGGTCGCCCCCAACGTGCTCAATCACCTGATCGTGGTGGCCACCCTGGAGATGGCGCACGCCATTCTGCTCGAGGCATCGCTGTCCTTCTTGGGGCTTGGCGTGCAGCCGCCGACGCCGTCGTGGGGCTTGATGATCTCCGAGGCCAAGGGCCTGATGTTCTTCGATCCGTGGCTGATCTCGATTCCCGGCGTCGCCCTCTTCCTCCTCGTCCTCGCCATCAACATGCTGGGCGACGGTCTGCGCGACGTCACGGCGCCGGAGAACCGCAGTTGAGACGCCCATGAGGAAACGCGTTTTGACCGTGGAGGACCTGCGCGTCAGCCTGCCGGTGCCGGCCGGCAGCCTCCGTGCCGTGCAGGGCGTCTCCTTCCACGTCGACCGCGGCGAGACCCTGTGCATCGTCGGGGAATCGGGCTGCGGCAAATCCCTGACCGCGCTCGCCATCATGGGCCTGTTGCCGGCCCAAGCCGATCGGAGGGCCGCGCGCCTCGATCTTGAGGGACAGGACCTCACAAATCTCCCCGAGCGCGCCATGTCGGACATCCGCGGCAATCGCATGGCGATGATTTTTCAGGAGCCGATGACGTCGCTGAACCCGGCCTACAGCATCGGCGATCAGCTGCAGGAGGCGCTCAGGCGCCACAGGCGCGTGTCCCACCGGGAGGCACGCGCCCGTGCCATCGAGCTGTTGGAGCGCGTTGGGATCACGGCGGCCACGAGCCGGCTCAAGCAATACCCACACCAGCTCTCGGGCGGCCTGCGCCAGCGCGTCATGATCGCCATGGCCCTGATGTGCCAGCCGGCGCTGATCCTGGCGGACGAGCCGACCACGGCTCTCGATGTCACCATTCAGGCGCAGATCCTGCACCTCCTCGCCCGCCTGCAGCGAGAATTCGCGATGGGGCTGGTCCTCATCACCCACGACCTCGGTATCGTTGCCCGCATCGCCACCCGCGTCGTCGTCATGTACGCCGGTGAAGTCGTGGAGACGGGTAGCGCCTCGGCCGTCTTCTCCGCACCGCAGCACCCCTACACGCGCGGCCTTCTCGCCTGCATCCCCGTCCCTGGTCGCACGCGCCGCGGCGCACCCCTGGGCACCATTCCGGGCCTTGTCCCGTCCCTCGTCGGCGAGCTCGACGGCTGCCATTTTGCGCGACGCTGCCCCCACGCCGTCGACGCCTGCCGCGCGGCCCCCGTGCCATTGGAAACGGCTGGTGACGGCCATCACGTCCGCTGCATCCGCCATCGCGAGCTCACTCCTGGTGTCTTGTCCACCCCACCGGTTGTCGTCGCATGACGCCCGTGGGCACGCCAGTCGACGGCAGCTGGGCACCCCCTTCTGGAAGCCCGCAATGTCAGCCGCACCTTTCGCGTGTCGGCGGGGATGCTGCGACGCGCGCGCACCTTGACGGCCGTCGACGACGTGAGCCTCGCCGTGCGCCCGGGCGAGGTCGTGGGCCTCGTCGGCGAGTTTGGCTGCGGCAAGACCACGCTCGCGCGCATGCTCCTGGGTCTGCTCTCCCCCTCATCCGGCACCGTTGCCATCGACGGCCAGCCAGCGTCGACATTGGGCCGGCGGGCCGTTGCCGCCCTGGTCCAACCGGTCTTTCAAGACCCCTACTCCTCGCTCAATCCGCGCAAGTCCGTGGGCACAATCATCACCCTGCCGTTGCGCATCCATGGCGCGCCGCAACCTGCGACGTGGCGTGCCCGGGTCGAGGCGATGATGGAACGCGTTGGCCTTTCGCGCACGCTCTACGACAACTATCCAAGCCAGCTCTCGGGCGGCCAACGCCAACGCGTCGCCATCGCCCGGGCGCTGATCAATGAACCGCGCATGGTCATCTGCGATGAACCGACCTCGGCGCTCGACGTCTCGGTGCAGTCGCAGATCCTCAACCTGTTGCAGGATTTGCGGCGTGACCTGGGTCTCACCTATCTGCTGATCAGCCACAATCTGGCGGTGGTCGAGCACATGGCGACCCGGGTCGCGGTCATGTATCTCGGGCGCATTGTGGAAGAAGCCGACACCGATCACCTCTTCCGAGCGCCCAAGCATCCCTACACGCAGGCGCTCCTGGCTTCGGTACTAACCCCCGAACCGGGTCTTGGTGTCCCCGACACGCATCTAGGGATCACTTACCCCAATCCTCTCGACATGCCCTCGGGTTGCCGTTTCCACCCGCGTTGTCGTCAGGTGATGGAGCTGTGCAAGACGGTTCCCCCTGACCAAACGATCACGGAGAGCGGCACTGTCGAATGTCATCTCTATGGAGCGCAGTCACGGGCAGACGTGACCGCCGCCCAGCCGTGACGGTTTCGGTCGCGGCTCGATGTTGCACGAGGTGCGATCGCCACAGCCAAACCACCTCACGTCGTTTGCGCCAGTCCAAATTGGCGGCACAGCAGCACCAGCATTTCGTAGATGACGTGGGCGCAGAGGTGCGCCGCCATGTTGTTGACGTCCTGGGGCGGGCTGACCGTGGCGACATCCACGGCGACGATGTTGAGGTCCGTCAAGCAGCGGATCAGATCGATGCCTTCGCGCGCCGACAGGCCGCCCCAGGACGGCGAACAGACCCCCGGCGCACACGAGGGATCAAAGACGTCCATGTCGAAGCAGACATAGACGGGCCGTCCCGCGGCCTGGTCCCGGAACTCGGCCATACGTTGCCCGAACCCGCCGCGCACCAGGTCGTCCAGCGACATGACGCGATAGCCGAGCCCCTGCGTGCGCGCGCACGACGCCCTGCGCAAAGGTCGTGCCGCGAATGCCGACGTGCCAGGAGGAGGTCGCGTCGAGCAGCCCCTCTTCGGCGACATGGGTGAACTGGGTGGCGGCGTTGTATTTGTCGGCCGGGTCGTAGGCATAGGCATCGGTGTGCGAATCGATGTGCAGCGCGACGAGGTTCTTGTGCTTCTTGGCGACCGCGCGCATCACCGGCACCGTGATCGAGCCGTCGCCGCCGATGGTGACGGGAACCGCACCGCTTTCCATCACGCGGCTTGTCGCCTGCTCGATGCGCTCGAAGGCATCGAGGATGCGGCCCGGCGTGAGTTTGACGTTGCCGCAGTCGACGACATTGAGCGCGGCGATCGGATCGAAGTCGGCGTGCGTCGGGTTGTAGCGGCGGATCAAGGGCGACTGCAGCCGCACGGCGTCGGGACCGCTGCGCGCGCCAACCCGAAAGGGATGCGTGCCGCAGTCGAACGGGAGCCCCAGGATCGCCGCGCGATTGGACGGGCCCGGCCGGCCGTAGGGCACGCCCATGAAGGTCAGCGGCAGCGTAAAAAGATCATCATCCCCTAGGTTCGCCATCGGCGGCCTCGTTCGGATCAGGAGCGGTTGGTCAGAAAGTCGAAGGCGGCGAGCGTGTGCACCTTGGCGACGGCTTTGAGCTCGTCGACGAGAATGTGCTCGTCGGCGCCCGCCCATGTTGAAGGGCGTGAGGCCGTAGACCACCGTCGGCACGCCGTACTGGCGATACCAGCGCGAAGTCGGAGCCGCCGACGCGCATGTTCACCGCCGGCGCGGTCCCCAACACCTCCGCCGCCACATCGCGCACCCGGGCGACGATCTCATGGGCAGGATCGGTAAAGTTCGGCTCGAAGCTCCGGATGGCGCGCCAGGTGACGCCTTCCAGGGGCCGGAGCGCCTCGTCGAGCTTTTCCAGGAGCGTCGGCCGTCGTTGTCCCGACAGGAAGACGGATGTCGCACTGCGCGCGCGCCTCACTCGGCACGAGGTTGGGCGAGACGCCACCCGCGATCGTGCCGATGTTGACGGTCACGCGGGAGAGCGTGTCGGACTCACCCGGCCCCGGACAGCGGCTCGGAGATCGGCGCTGCGGCGGCGATGGCGTCCTTGACCGCCGCCGGCATGGCGATGGGAAGCCGCTCGAGGTCCTTGACCCGATCGAGCGCGGTGCGCAGGCGATCGATGGCGTTGATGCCCTTATGGACATGCGCGCCATGCGCGGCTGCGCCTTTCGCCTCGACCTCGAGCCACAGCAGGCCCTTTTCGCCAAAGCGCACGACCATGGGTGAGCCGACATCGCCGCAGATGTTGGCATCGCCCCGCGCCTCGGGAACGGTCTCCAGCAGATAGCCGGTGCCGAGCGAGCCCATGTTCTCCTCGTCGCCGGCGAGCGTCAGCACGACTTCCCCGCCCCAGGCTTGCGGTGTTCGGCCAGCAGGGCGGCGGCCAGGATCGAGCAGGCGAGCCCGCCCTTCATATCCGAGACGCCGCGGCCGTAGAGGCGTCCCTCGCGAAGCTCTCCGCTCAGCGGCGGCACCGTCCATCGCGCCGCCTCGCCGATCGGAAAGGTGTCGAGGTGGCCGTTGAAGATCAGACGCCGACCCGGGCGCTTGCCGCGCAGATGCGAGCGACCAGGCTGACGATGCCGGGCTGCGGTTCGACGCGGCGCACCTCGATGCCGGGAATGGTGGCTAGCAGAGCTTCTGTCGCCTTGGCGATCGCGACGGTATTGCTCGGTGGGTTGGGCGAGGCCACGCGCGACCAGCGCTTGAGTCATTTCGATCAGCCGCGGCAGGTTCCGCTCGACGTCCCGGGACAGGACCTCGCGCACGCTCTCCCTCTTACTGGTTGGCAAGGCGGCGCTCCCAGAAGCGGATGGCCATCGCCAACGGCCAGCAAATGAAAAAATAGACGACGGCGATGAAGGTGAAGATCTCGAGCGGGCGGAAGGTCGAGGACGACAGCTCCATGCCGCGCCGCGTGATCTCGCTCACCGAGATCACCGCCCCCAAGGACGAGAACTTGATGAGCTGCACGAAGTTCGAGGCGAGCGGCGGCAGGGTCATGCGGATCGCCTGCGGCAGCACGATGCGGCGGAAGGATTGGACCGGCGTCAATCCCAGCACCTGCGCCGCCTCGCGATGCCCCCTGGGGCACCGCCTGGATGCCGGCGCGATAGACCTCGGAAATAAAAGCGGCCTGGTAGACCGACAGCCCGATGATCAGCGCCGTGACGGCGCCGATGCCGACATTAAAGACGATCGGGAGCACGTAGTAGACCCACAGCAGCTGCACCAGGATCGGCGTGTTGCTGATGATCTCGCCGAACGACACGCCGATCCATCGCAGGATCCGCCAGCGCGACATGTCGAGCCCGGCAATGATCAGGCCGCCGATCATCGCCAGCACCAAGGTCATGGCCGAGAGGAACAGGGTCATCTGCAGCCCCGCCATCAGGAAGTCGAGGCTGTTCCACACCGCGTCCCAGCGGAAACGATAGGTCATGGTGCCCCCTGTCGCAGAACGGCAGCGCTAGCAGAGCCTGGTCCTTATGGCGCAACGATCGGGTCGAGCTTGTGCTTCTTGGCGTACTGCATCAGCCGGCCGTCGAGCTTGATGGTGTCGACGAACAGATTGATGTAGTTGAGCCAGATCTGGTCGCCCGGCGGCACCACATAGGCATAGGGCGTGACCGCCAGCTTCTCCTTGGGCAACAGGTAGGCGGCCCAGTCGAATTCGTCGGTCACTTTGATCGCCGTCGGGAAGTCGGTCATGATGACGTCGACACGCTGCGCCACCAGCTCGGCCTCGCGCGTGTTCGGCGGCGCCACGGAGACGACCTCGGCATTCTTCAGGTAGGTCTTCATGAAGACCTCGATATAGCTGCCGAGCGAGACGGCGGCCTTGATGCCCTTCTGGTCGATATCGTCCCAGGTCTTGATCTTGCCGCCCTTGCGCGTGACGGCATAGATGTTGGTGATGAGGTAGGGCTTGGAGAACTCCACGGCCTGGGCGCGCTTCAAGGTGGCGCCGACGCCGAACATGCCGATCTCGCACTTGTTGGCCTGCAGGTCGGCGATGAAGGTCGCAAAGCCCGATTCGACGATCTCGAGTTCCGCCCCGAGCTCCTTGGCGAGCTCCTGGGCGAGATCGGCATCGATGCCCTCGATCTTGCCCGTGTTCGGATTGCGGAACGAGATCGAATAGTAGAGCGGGTATTGGCAGACCCGGAGCTTCTTGTTCTTGGTCACTTCGTAAAGGCGCGACTGCAGCTGTTGCTGCGCGTCGGCGCCGCTGCCGATGAGCAGGCCGGCGACGAGACTGGCCGCCGCCAAGAGTTGAAGCTTCCACTTGATCATGCTGGATCTCCCGTTCTGAGCCTAGTCCTCGAACTGTTGCAGGAAGCGCTTGGCGCGCTCGGTCTTGGGTGCCGAAAAGAACTGGGCCGGCACCGTCTCCTCCACGATTTCGCCGCGATCCATGAAGGCCAGCGCGCGAGCCGACGTTGCGGGCAAAGTTCATCTCATGGGTGACGACCAGCATGGTCATGCCCTCGCGCGCCAGCTGGCGCATGACCACCAACACCTCGCGGCGCAACTCCGGGTCGAGCGCAGAGGTCGGCTCGTCGAACAGCAGCACCTTGGGCGACATGGCAAGCGCGCGGGCGATGGCGACGCGCTGCTGCTGGCCGCCCGAGAGGCGCGCCGGGTAGGCATCGCGCTTGTCGGCAAGGCCGACCTTGTCCAGCAGCTGCTCGGCCATGGCGACCGCCTCGGCCTTCGCCATGGCCTTGACGCGGATCGGCGCCTCGATGACGTTTTCGAGCACGGACATGTGTGGCCATAGGTTGAAATGCTGAAAGACCATGCCGATGTCCGGGCGCACGGCGCGCGCCGCACGCCTGACCGCGGCGTCGGCCGTCGGCGTCGCAATGACCCGGCCGCTCATGGTGACGGTCCCCTCGGAGGGCACCTCGAGCAGGGCCAAGCATCTGAGTAATGTCGTCTTGCCGGACCCGCTGGGTCCCACCACACAGACGACGTCGCGCTCGGCCACCGCCAGGGAAACGCGCGTCAGGACCTGGTTGCTGCCAAAAACCTTACTGATGCCGTCAGCGGCAATAATCGACGCCCCTGCCATCCCTATGATCCGACGCCTTGCATACGAGGCAAGCCCGGTTCGGACTTGCCCTATAAGCGTGCTCTATGCCTAACTTGTTGGCTGATGCTGCTGGCCCCCAAAACGACCTTGCAACTGTGGCATTCCCGGGCTCAGCTGGCAATAACGGGACTTTATTGCTCTCATGGATGTTCGTCTTCTCGAGGCCTTTCGCGCCGTTGTCGATCATCGCACCGTCACCAATGCCGCGGCGTCCCTTGGCGTGACGCAGCCCGCCGTCAGCGCCCAGATCGCGCGGCTCGAGCAGGAGTTGGGGTTTTCGCTGTTCGAGCGCGGCAACGGCCGCCTGAAACCCACCCCGGAAGGTCTCCTCTTCTACGCCGAGGCCAGCAAGGCGCTGACCGGGATCGACCGGCTGACGCAGGCCGCCCTGCAGATCCGCACGGCGCAGGTGGGACGCCTAGTCATCGCCAGCCATCCCAGCGCCGCCATCTCGCTCCTGCCGCCGATCATCTCGGCCTTTTTGGCGGCACGCCCCGGCGTGCTCGTGCGCCTTGTCTCGCGCAACTCCGATGTGATCAGTCGACTGCTGCCGAGCGAAAGCTACGACATCGGCATCGCCGAGTTGCCCGTCGACGAAAGCGCGGTGCAGGTGACGCGCTTTCGTCTGCGCTGCGTCGCCGTTTTGCCGCCGGGCCATCCCCTGGCGGCGCGCAAACGACTATCACCGGCGCTGCTCGCGCCCCACCCCGTGGTGGCGCTGGCGCCGACGCTGCAGACGGCGTTGCGCCTCAAGACCACCTTTGCCGAGGCGGGTGCCGAGTTTAGCCCGGTCGTCGAGGCGGAGTATTTCGCGACACTGTGCGGCCTGGTGGCGAGCGGCGCCGGCTGGTCGCTTGTCGATCCCCTATCGGCTCAGACCTTCCAGCACCTCGGCCTGACGGTGCGCCCGTTCGACCCCGCGATCACCTATGAGATCGGCGCCTTCTTCGCTCGGGAGCGCGAACCCTCGATCCTGGCCCAGGCCTTTCTGACGCTGCTGTCGGACAAGCTCAACAGCCTCGACACATCGGGACACTGACATGACCGCGACCCTTGACTTGGGCAGCGTGATCGCCGCCGACCAAGCGCTCTGGCGAGACTTTGAGGCCATCTGCGAGTGTGGCGGACGCCTCGCCGGAACGACAAGTGAAGCGCGCGCCTTTGCCCATGTGACCGCTCAGGGACAGGCGGCAACCGGCGTCGCGGGCCGATCGATCCCCGTTCCCTACGGCGGCTGGTCGCCGCGCGCGGCGTCGCTGACCTTGCCGGGCGGCGCCAAGGCAGCCTGCCATCCGCTGGTGCGCAGCGTGGCAACGCCGCCCGGCGGTCTTGAGGCCGAGGTCGTCGACCTCGGCCGCGGCACGCCCGAGGAGTTCGAGGCCCACGCGGCCGACATTAAGGGCCGCATCGTGCTCGTGCGGCACGAACTGATGTTTGTCGCCGGCACCATCCATCGCCGCCGCAAATACTTGAGCTGCCATGGAGGCGGGCGCGGTGGGCTTTCTGATCGCCGGGCCCGTGCCGGGCAAGCTCGTCGCGGGCTCCTCGGGTCGCCAGGACGGTGGCGGCATTCCCGCCGCCGGGATTGCTCCGGAAACCGCCGCGCGCTTGAGGCGCACGGCACGTGGCTGGCCTATCGCGAGGCTCGAGATCGAAACCGTGGAGCAGCCCGCCGAAACCCAAACGCTCCTGTTCGATTTGCCCGGCCAGAGCGACGACTGGATCGTACTCAGCGCCCACATCGACGGCCACGACGGCGGCGAAAGCGCCATGGACAATGCCAGTGGCGTGGCGGCGGCGCTCGCCGCCGCGCGGGCACTGGCACCGCACGTCAAATCCTTTCGTCGCGGCGTGCGTCTCGTCTTTTTCAGCGTCGAGGAATGGGCGCTGACGGGTTCCGCGCAGTACGTGAAGGCCCTGTCCACCGCCGAGCGCCAGCGCATCGCGCTTAACGTCAACCTCGATTCCGTCGGCGGCAGCCCCAACCTGGCGGCGCTCACCAGCGGTTTTGCTCATCTTGAGCCGTTTTTGCTCGGGGTCGCGGAGGCGAGTGGCATCGCGTTGCGCACCGTGCGACCGCTCATGCAGAATTCCGACCACGCCAATTTTGCGCTTGCCGGCATTCCCGCGATGCGCCTGGTCGCGGGCTTCGACGATCCCAACGCCAACCTGCGTTATGTCCTGACCCCCGCCGACACACGCGACAAAGTCAGCAAAGCCGAGCTCGCGCAGGCCGCGACATTGGCGGCCAACATTGTCGCGGCCGCCTGCATGGCGAGTGACAGCGAGGCCACGGCCTGGCGAGGCTCGACATCGCCGGCGTGAACGCTCTGGAACCCACACGCCGCCGCCGTTGTTGAGACCTGCACCAATCCCTCGCACGACCAACGGGTGAGCGAATTCGGAAGGCGTGGCCAAAAGCTGTGGATAATCGGCGAAATTGAGAGCCTCACGTGCCAAGTCTTGCTAAGTGAACCTCGGAGTTGCCCAGTTTGTATGCCTTGAGCGCGCAGCTCGCGTGCGTGCCTATGAGCTGGGGCGAAACGAGTTTTCCACGTTGAAGCGGGGTGCGACGCGGCCTTCACCGGATACGGTGAGGGCCGTATCGCCTTTTAGGGTCATGCTTCGGATCGCCGGTCTGGCGCCGCGGCCAAGCGACCCGCGGCGATAAGAGTAGGCGACTGGCTGCGCCGCGCTGCCGGTGATCCCCAAGAGGTGACTCGAACACCGGGCATCGCTCTGAGCTTGGCCCGGCGCGGAGTTGGGAATAGGCCTGGCCGTAACAGTGCCGACCTCCGTCAGAGCGCCGGCGTGCGGTAGAGGACTTTGCCGCCAACCCTGATCTCGACGTCCTGGAGGTATTGGCGCACGCCCTCAGCATCGATGTCGATGCCGAGACCCGGGGCCTCGGGCGCGCGGATCTCACCGTTGCCGTCGCGCGCCAGCTTGTTGGCGGTGAACGCCTGCGCCACGGGCTTTGGCGCCGCGGGATATTCGCATAGGCGATGCTCGGCCAGACCCGCATAGGGTTGCAAGGAGGCCGACAAGGCTAAGTGTGAGGTGAAGGTGTGGTTGACGAAGGTGACGCCGCGATTGCTGGCATAGTCGGCAATCGCCTTGGCCGGGCCGATGCCGCCGATCCGACCGCAGTCGATCTGCACAAAACCAACGCCCCCGTAGTCAATCAGGTGGCGGGCCATGTGCACATTGTGCGCGCCCTCGCCACCGGCCAGTTTTACTTTGTGCGATTGTTTGGCCAGCGACCCATAAGCCTCATAGGCCGCCGCCTCGAAGGGCTCTTCCAGCCACAGCGCGCCGGCGGCTTCCAAGGCCGGCAAACGCTCGGCGGCGCGCGCCACGTCCTCGATAAAGATCTGGCCGACATCGACCAGGAGGATGCCGTCGGCGCCGAGGCCCTCACGCGCGGCGGCAAAATGCTCGGCGTCTTCCTTGGCGCTGCCGCGCCCGATCGGTCCCCAGCCGAACTTCGCCGCCTTGAAGCCCTGCGCGCGGGACAGCTTGGCCGCCTCGAGCGTCTGTTGCGGCGTGTCCCCAAAAAGTCGCGAGGCGTAGGGAACCTTGGGGTGGCTCGCCCTGTAGCCCAAGAGTTTCCACACGGGTTCCTGACGCGCGTGTCCCAGAAGATCCCACATCGCCATCTCAACGCCCGATAGGGTGTGGGCGGCCTGCAGCAGGTCCATGCTGTCGTAGGCGACCTGGGCCGACATGCGTGCGATGTCGGTGGGCCCATCCAGCGCCTGGCCCAGGATCGAGTCGCCGACCGGCCGGCACACGCCATGCGACATGGGACAGACAAAGGCGGCAATCGACGGCAGCGGCGCCGCCTCGCATTCGCCCCAGCCCACGTGCCCACCGGCTGAGACGCGCACCAGGAGCGCATCCTGGCTGCCGTCGGCCTCCGTCGTCACCACCGGCATCGCCAGGTAGAAGAAATCAACGCTTTCGATTTTCAAAGGGGCTCCTCCCACCGTTCAAAGACAATCGCGACGGCTGCCCGTCGCGTCCGTCCTGCGCGCATCCCGCGGCGGCCATCGGCCGACGCGCCTCACCAGTTTTTCGGGCAAAGGCATCACGACGCGGCTCTAGGGCTTGGCCGCCTGCTGCGCCTCGACCAGGGTCCACAGGGGAATAAAGACGTTGGACGCGGTTTGCCCCTTGGTATTGGCATAGGCGTAGGTGATCGTGTTGCCGCTCATCGTGTGTTTGTACTGTCCACTGCCGCCTGGCGAGGAAAATCGCAAGGTGTCATCGGAGATGCGACCGGCGATTTTAAAGAGGCTGGCTGGGTCCTGCGTCACGCTCGTCGGTGCCGGCGGACCAAACATCCAATAGCCGTCCGCACTCCCCTCTTTGTTGACGCGCGTAATGATCATCATCAGTCGACGGCCGACGCGACCCTCGTCCACCCACACGCCGATAAAGCGCCGGTAGGCAAGGGGAACATCGTCGCCCGGCACTTCAAAGCGAAAATCCGGCGGCGATGAGCCCATGCCGCTCGACGTGCGCGCGCACGCGCTTGCCATCCTGCTCGCTAAAGAGCCCTCCCGCTTGCACATCGGAATGGGGAGGAGGCCGGATGCCGGACTTGAGGTCGGTCGGCTTAGCCAAGGCGAGGTTCGTTGTTTGTCGCGCCGCCTCGAGCGCCTTCTCGGCGGCAAGCCGCCGCTCCTCTGCCGCTTTGCTCTCTTCTTTGGCAGTCTCCACCTCTTTGTAGGCCTTGCGCAACTCCTCGGCGTGAAGGAGAGCTTCCTGACGTTGCTGCTGAACGAGGCGACTGACCTCGGCGGCATTGCGGTCCTCCTCGGCGCGCCGGCGCTCCTCGGCCAGCCGTGCTTCCCGCGCTTTCTTTTCCTCCTCCTTGCGTTTGAGGTCCGCGGCCTTGCGGGCTTCCTCCGCGCGCTTGCGCTGCTCTTCCCGCGCGGCCGCTTCCGCCTTGAGGCGCTGCTCCTGTTGTTCGATCAGCGCCTGCGCCGCCGTGGCAAAGGTGCCGTCGGGATAGCGATCAAGATAGGTCTTGAGCACGGCGGGGTCGGCGTTGTCCTTGACGGAGGCCCAAAAGGCCATTTCCAGCTGCTGCTCCGGCGTGGGTCCTTCCGGTTTTTTGCCGGCGAAATAGACCTCGGGCAAGGTCGACGCCGAGATCCACGGGTCTTGCCCGATCTCGCGATTGACCCTCAACGCCACGCGCCGAAACATATAGAGCGCCTCGGCGCCAGGCTTGACGATCTCGTCGCTGAGCGCCCGCGCGTAGGTTCCGCCCTCGCTGCCGGTATCGGACGCCGTGCGCCCCGGCGCCGTCGCATAGGCAATCATCACGCCCGGCGTATAGGCTAGCGGCACGAAGCCCTTGCCGGTGAGCGCCTTTTGACCCTTGCGCGAGAGGTTGAGTTCGTTGCGGCAGGCATCGAACACCACATAGTGCGTGGCGAGCTTGGCCTGCTCGCGCAGGTTCTCGATGATGTTGTTGAGGTTGAGGGAATTGATCCAGAGGTTGTCATCGTCAGCGCTGGCGACATCGACCGGGATCAAATAGTTGATCTTGGTGTCGGGGTCGGCGGCACCGTGGCCGGAATAGTAGACGAAGCTGATCGCGCCCTCGCCCGCAGCACGCACGGTCTTGATATGCCGCTTGATAGCCGTGTCGATCGCCTTGTAGCTGGCATCCTTGACGTCCGTGACGGTAAAGCCGAGGGAGCGCAAGGCGGCTCCGACGAGGGCAATGTCGGCGTGGGGATTCTTGAGCCGACCAATCTTAGCGCTATAGGCTTGATTGGCGATCAGCAGCGCGATGCGCTGTTCCCCCTGTGCGCCGACCGCCGTCGGCAGCAGCAGAAAGAGAACAACGGCGATGGCGACCCGCACCCGCATGAGCCCTAAGTCCCCGTAGCGTCCGCAAAGGCCCACCCGACTATAGCGGACGCAGGCCCGGCCGGTCATTGATGATCTCGCGTTGCGCGGACGTTGGCAGCCGCATTGGCCCCGTGACCCAATGCTTTGGGTTTGGGACTGACACCACAAAGGCGGTGACGGCGGTCGCGCACAGTGTCATTGATCGCGGTGGCGGATTGCCGAGCTGCCGAACGGCGCTCGCCCTACGCAAAAAGAAAGAGGGGCGCCCACTTCCCCATGGGAAGTCCCCCGGCGCCCCAAATTCCACCAGCTCGGGTGCGGGTTCGAGCCGGTTCGCCGCTACAACGTTCCTAAGGGGGACCTATTCCCCCGCAAGAGACCTGTTCCTGTGGACAAAGGAAAAAGGCACCCGCCCCGACGGGTGCCTCCGACAACATGGATACCAGGGCGGCGCTCCGACTGCCGAGATGAGCGCGTTCTTAGCGTCCCGTCGAAACTTGCCAGAAGACGGCGTTGGGCGCGGTCCGGTTGCGGACCAAGCGGCGATTTGCGCGCATCACTGTGGCGGAGCAGCCCTCTGCCTAGATCTTGAACTTGGGCGCACAGAAAAATGCTGCCCCCAATGTGGGGGCAGCAAAGTCGGTAGGTTCGCGGCAACTTCGCTAGATCCCTAGCGAGTTGGGGTTCGGTGCGGGTGCCAGCAAAGTGCCGCCCGCAATATCCAAGGTGATAACTGTGTAGACCATCACCTTGCGGTTGCATCGGCCTCTGTCTTTAAAAATGGTTACCGCCCACAAATGGCGCCTTCCTGGCTGTACGCCTGCAACTCATCCGCGCGTTTGAGAAATTGAGAGGCATTCGCACGTCGCAAACGCCACCCTGAGGCCCAGCGGCCCCTTCATCCGAACGCCCGCGTCGCTCGTATCTGTATGGTAAACGCCAGACACGACGGGGTCGCCGATGTCCGAAGATGCGCCGGAGCGCGAGCGGGAGCCGAAGTGGCCCGATCGGACCTGGACCGTTCTCACCCTCCTGGCCGCAGGCGCGGCAATCCTGTCCGCCTTTTGGCCATGACGCCACGGTCGGTACGCCCGTCCGTCCAGAACGTTGCCGTCTCACCCGGTGGCAACGGCGCCGAACGCTTCAGCGCCCAAGCCCTTTAGGTCCGACACCGCGCGATCGGAGCGTGGCTAGCTGATGAGGTGCCCCATGCACCTTGGCCCGGTTCATCCAATCTTCTCCCCCTGGCGAGAGAGGCCGGACGTTACTCCGGCGCCTATCGCGGCGGCGAGTGCTGGGCCATCACTCCAGCCTCGGCGGGATGCTGCCGGCGCGCTTCAGCCCGACATCGGGTCAGCTCTCTCATAGGGTCTGGGGAAAGACTTTACCTCGCTCTGACGTGAGGGTCCTTTCCCCGAACCAGGGTCAGCCAGAATTTTCGCACGGCCGCCTTGACGGTGCCAATGGCCTTCCTAAATCGCTGGCCGAAGCGGGAGCTTCCTTGAAGGCCTGCTTTAAGTGGTTAGGGACCGTCCATAAATAAATAAGTCAATGCGCTCTTCGCCGAGGTGTGATCGTGTAGTTCCAGTCGCCATGGAAAGTGTGGCGGATGAGGTTGACCGCGGCGAGCTGGGCGTCGGACACCTTGACTGCTTTGGGGTACTTCTTTTCATCCAACTCGGCTCGCACTTTGAGGCCCGCTTCGGTGCTCGTGGCGGCGATCAGCTGGACAATCGTTCTATAGGTGCGTAGCGGCTTTCCGCGCCAATTGATCGTGATGAACGAAAAGAGACGATGCTCAATTTTGTTCCATTTGCTCGTTCCCGGCGGGAAATGGCAAACGGTAATCGGGAATTTGAGCTCGTTTGCCAACTTTTGAAGCTCGACCTTCCACAGGCGCACGCGGTACCCGTTGCTGCCACCGCCGTCGGCCGTGATCATCAGACGTTTGGCTTTGACGTGGCGCTTCCTCCCCATCGTCGACCACCACCGGCGGATGGCGTTGACGGCAAATGAAGCCGTGTCGTGGTCGGTGCCGACGCTGACCCATCCGACATTGGCGTTGATGTCGTAGACCCCATACGGGACTGCCCGGCGCAGCTTTGGATCGATGAAGTCATGCACGTTGACGAGTTCGGGCTCACCCTGGGGGTTCCACTCGCGACCATTGTTCTTGAAATTACCGACCAATTCCTTGCGCTTAGTGTCGACCGAGATGACCGGTTGATCAGCGCCGAGGAAGTCGACCGCTTGCGCGTTGATGTAACGAAATTGAGCGTCGCGATCGATGTGGTTGCTGCCTTCCCGTGTCTTGCTGTTTGCCTGCAGGCTGTAGTCCATCCCGTGCAGCAAATTCCCAACAACCGTAGGGCAAACCTTGTGCCCCTTCTTCCCCAGCTCTTTGGCGAGATTACGCAGGCTCCGGCAGGTCCACAACAGCACTCGCATGGGGTCGCCGCGCGTCGTGGGTTCAACCAGAGCCTTGAGGTCGCGCAACAGCGTTGGATCCTCAAAGGCTTTCCTCTTGCGTCCGCCACCAGGCTTGCGGATACGTCCGGGCGCCGCCGCCACATCATCGCGAATGTCGCAAAGACCGTGATAAATGGTAGAGCGAGCCAAGCCAGTGATGCGAGCCATTAAACTGACGCCGCCACGTCCAAGCGCTCGGGCTTCCAGCGCGACAAAGCGGCGCCGGCTCTGTTCATTCAGAACGGGGGCAATCTGCCGATATCGCTTGCGTGCGGCTCGGGCTTGCGCGGCGCGAATTCATGCACCGAAGCTATGTCGCTCGATTCCTCGCTGTAAATCCCCTTCATGCCTTTCTTCGCCATCTGTGGCAGCATCGACTCACTTGTTTATGGACGGGCCCTAAGGGCACTGTTGGGAGGCCGAAGTGACGCTCCGCCTTCTGCATGACCGCATGTCGTCCTCGCACCAAGATCGTCCCGGCTTTGTTCCGATCTTCCGGTCGCCTCCCCAGTTCCCAGGAAACGTGGGACGTACGATCGATCCCAAGATATCACCCAATTGACGCCCTGTTCGACCTTCACCGGGGGTTGGGCTCCCAAGATACAGGAAACGCCTTATTTCATTGATGTCTTTGCGTTTACGCGTTCCGCAGAAATGGCGCTGCGGCACGCCAGCGGAACGTCAAAGCAGCCTACTCCCGCAATCGCCGCTTTGCGTTGCCTAGTGGTAGAATAGCTGCCGCTTCCCATGCCACGTCTTACCTTCATCCGTCCCCTCGTCGCCTCCTCGGCCGCACGTCCGCCCAAGGGCGGCGATTGGCTGCACGAGCCCAAATGGGATGGCTTCCGGTTTCAGATCATCAAGGACGGCGGCCAGGTTCGGTTCTATTCACGTCACGCCCCTGAATACACCGACCGGTTGCCGGGCATGGTCGAGGCCTTCGCCGAATTGCCAACGAACTCAGCAATTCTCGACGATGAGCTGTTGGGAAGCGAGGAAGAGCGGCGCGAGCGGTTGATGACAAAAAGGCGGACCCGCTGACGCCAAGCATATTGATCCGCTAGGGCCTTCCGCGTGTATTGAGTTCATAGATCGAGCGCGCGGTCCAAACAAACGACCCCACGTCAACCACGAACTTCACAAACACATAAACGAAGACGCCCACACAGATGAATCCGGCGCACATAAGCGGATAGGTGAAAAAGCCCCGGACCCAGTCCGAGCGCGAGTGTGCGAAATGCTTGCCCAGTTCAACTAGCGGGAACGACAAAACGCCTGCCAGCACGGCCAAAAGTAGAACGGGCCAACTCAATGCGTCAAAATCCAGGGCGTTAAAGTTAAACATCGGTTCCCATTAAGTCGTTAGAACATCGCCAGGCTTCTAGGTTTCTCTCATGGACACGTTCTTAGGACGAAGTGCCCCGGCTGGAAGCGCATTCAATGCCGAGCGCTGGCGCATTTTTGAAGGCCCGAGCAAGCCGTTCCCAGCACGCGGGATCCCTTGCGATGTTCGATTGGTGGCTTGGCGGTCGCAGCAAGGCGCCGGCTGTCGGCGGGGGAACTTGCGCGGGCCATCGCCGGCTAAAATTCCTCCTCAACGAAGGACATCAAGACCCGATTAGGAAATGGGAATACGCTCCAGTGATGCCCTAATCTGATAAAATACTGACTTAATTTATAGGCATTTTATCAGTTTATGGCCGGCTGTTACCCGGTAGCTACATCATTCCGTGGTGCACAGAGCTATACTGAAATCTGCGTGCGGGCCTCGCGCCGGCACGCGAATTTTAACTCGGTGCGGTAATTACTTACTTAGTTACTTACTTTACTTAGCTTCGCGATTTAACCCTCGTTCGCAGGCTGCTGGGTGCGGGGCCGCGCCGGGTCTTTGTCTCATTGGACTGTGCCTCCCAATCGCAGAGGGGTGTTGCCGTCACCCCTCTGCAGTTTCGGGACGAAATCGCGGAGCAGAAATGTTTCGGCGTTGTTAGTGGTGTGGGAACCGCCAATGCTAACCGAATTTCAGCTTTGGGTGCTGAGCGCCACCGAGATCGTCGCTCTCTATATTGCTTGCGTGATGCTGCTTAGGGCCGTCATTCCCGGCCAAATAAAATGGGCGCCGAAATGTGTGGCGTACGGCGCCCTCAACCGGCTCGCTGGTGTGTGGGGGCGAGCCGGTTGTGTGAACCCTACGGCGCTCCTAACTGCAAAGCTATCACCTTCCGGGCGAAGAGCCGCC
Organism: uncultured Alphaproteobacteria bacterium; assembly: GCA_963775835.1. GTDB lineage: Bacteria > Pseudomonadota > Alphaproteobacteria > Rhizobiales > Hyphomicrobiaceae > AWTP1-13. The sequence goes on from CAVZKV010000004.1 coordinate 54,102, forward strand.
CAGCGTAGCCAAAAAAAAGACGCCTGCCGCCAAACGTCCCCGCACCACGGAAGCATGGTGTGAGCGGCAATATTTGATCCGCACTACGCCCAGGTGTTGGGGAACTGGTGCTGGCCCGAACCAAGCGACCGCCTTAACCCAAAGCAAAAGTGTTCCGACGGAAGATAGCTTGTGGCTGCTGTGCGTCGGCCGGTCGCACGCACGCGAGTGCTTCGGCTTTGGGGATTGCAAGGGAAAATCAGATGCCAGCCTGGCTGAGGAACGAGCGTGTTAATTTTTGGCTCGCAGTCATCATCGGCGTCATCATCGGCAGCAGCCCAGCTATCTTTGTACCTATTGTGGAAAACCTGCTGCCGGGCGTGGTGTGGTGGCCGGGCGCGTGGCTGATCTGCACGAGCGTGGCGCTGATCGTATGGCACCTCCGCAGGGAGTAAGTCAGATGCCAGAGTGGCTGAGCGTGCGGAATTGGTTCGCGATCATCACCGGCAGCGCGCTAGCGGCTATCTTCAGCCCGTCGATCGATGGTCTGGTGTCACTCGATCATTTTGTAGTCGCCTCTCTGTCGACAGCGAGTAATCGCTGCTTATGCGCTCCACCCGATTCAACCGATCAGCAAGCTGATCAATTCGTAAGCTGAGGCGATTGATCGTCTGTATCAACACCATAGGTGCCTCGTTACCCATCCACCGCCGAGCCGCCGGTAAAAATGCGCGGAGCGCCGGGGATCGATCAGATCAAAATTAGAGTTGGCGCACCCGCCGCAGGCTCCGGCAGCCTCCGCGTACGCACGGAGCTTAGTCTCCGTATGCGCAGGTCGTCCTCGCAACGGAACATCCGCGTAAGTGCGGGAAAACCCCGACGACCAAAGCCGAAATTCAGAGAGCTACGAAAATCGCGCATCCTCGGTTTGGGGGGTACCTCGCCAACTGTGGAAACAGAAAACCTTTAGTAGTCACCTTTTGGGGGAGACTTGGTCAGGACTTAGACGTTGGTCGGGGTTCGCAAGATTGCCAATCGTGCAACATGGGCAACGGCCCTAATGGTGGAGCGCTTGTGCATCCCAGCACCTCCGGGTGCGCAGCACGAAGCGCCACGCTTCAAAACCCCAACCAGGAGCAAGCCAAAATGAACCCCCCTCTTTGCAGAAAGCGCCAGCCCTTGGGGTGAGCGCGTTGCCGAAGCGCTGCGCGCAGGTCAAGCCTTGATCGGCTACCACAATTCTTCAACATCATATGCGGCGAGCCTAATCGGACCGCGCCCGAGTGCTGCGGCTGAATTCGGCGACTACTTTGTTCGGGCACCTGAGTGCTTGCTAGCCCAACCGGGTTTCATCAGCATCGGGCAAAGCTACCGCCCAACACATGCGGATCAGCGGGCAGAAGTTGCGCTCGACCTCTACTATGTGCGCAATTGGTCTATGGCGTTAGACCTCGCACTCTTGAGCAAGGCCATTTCAGCGGCGGCTCATCGCGACGACAGGACGGGTTAAATTCATCGCACGTTAGGCCGGCCTGCGATTGAGCATTCTGCATGAGGCCGTTGAATTAGGCGCGGCAACAGACGCCGAGCGTACTTTGCGTGCGCGAACAAAAGTCCAGCCAAATAGCCGTACTGAAAAGCGGCCAGCATACCAAAGCTGAATGCGGCCGCCTGGAGCAATGACCAATCCGCGATTGGCATAAGGGCAATGCAAGAGGCCACAATTATTACTGAGGCGGCAAGAACCGCCGGCACCCGCAAGAAAAGCCCGAACATGATTCCCATTAGAGTGGCCGATGCGAATGCCCAAAGCATTGCTGCCCTCCTCCCGAAAATCCCATGGGCTTGCGAACCGAAGCCCGAAAACATGCGCAGAGAATCGTTGTGCATACTATCTGATGTGACCCGTCTCACAACTCTGCCGCTACGGTTATGCACGGTGAATTGGCCACCGCTGGGACGCAGCGCTACGTGCCGAGCTTCATGCGGCGCCATTGTGACGCAAACATGTGGGCAATAACGGTGCAATTTTTCCGCCGCTGGCTACGCCTGTTTTGACGAGGTCTCGGCGCGCAAACAAGCTTTGTCTGAAAATCTGTGATCGGATGAATGGCGCACTTGGAGAGCAACGCGCGTCCAGCACTGAAGCATCGCGAACTGAGAATGGGACCGCACATTTTTCCGCTGCTATCCGCAGTGCGTGTGGCCGACCGTTTGCCGACGACAAGGCCGGCGCATCGCGGAGGCATGCGAGCTGGTGCAGGCCTGCCGGGCCTAGTGCGGTCAGCCCAGCATCCGCTGGCATCTAGACCGGACGGATGCTCAAATCGGGGTTCACCCCAGCACAAACTACCGAGAACCCCCATAGCCGCTCGCACCAGACGGCCGCAACGTGTTTCGGCAAGCAGCCGAAGACGACTGAGCAGCTTTGGAGGTAGCCAGTGGGCCATCAACGGCATGGCGAGCAAGGCCAAATTCATCGTTCCGTGGCCAAGAGCCAAATCATTTCTGCGGTGGGGCATGAAAGGGTGCAGGGACAGGTCAAGCCTCTAGTCATTCGAAGAAGCGACTTTCCACGCATCGAACAAATCATGCGGACCAATCTGGTCGAGTTTACCGCCCAGGTTGAACAGTACAATTCGCCCGCTAGCGTGCTCGATGCTCTCGATGATGCCATAGCAGAAGACGTTTCGCTGATGGTGCTTGGCGCCAAGCGTTTTGGGGTCAACTTGCACGACCGTGACGGCCTGAAGGTTGGGGAGAATGTCTTCATCCACAAGTCTGTTCCCGATGGCTGGTGGGACGCCTATTTCGATTTGAGCAAAAGGGCGTATGCCCCCATCCTGATGATGGCCAGGCATTGCCTGGCGCCCTTCACCTGGACCGAATGCCTTAAGATGTTCGAGCCCGTCGGCATCGATCGCTGGGGCCACGAGCTGGGTCTCAAGTACGGGATGCGCGACGGCCTTACCTGTCCGGTGGGTTCGCGATGGGTTGTAGTCTTCTGGTCGCGCAAGGTGCTCTCGAACACGCTGTCGCCGCAGCTGCGTGCTTTGCTTTTCATGGCTGCAAATTTCGCGGCTATTCGATTGGAACGGATCGTCGGTCCCGATCCCAGAAGGATCGTAAGGCAGATGTCTCTCACGCCGAGGGAATTGTCGGTGCTGCGGCTCGCCTCGAACGGGCACCGGACACGACGAATCGCCCAGCTGCTCGAATTGGGCGAGGAGACCGTTCGTAGCCATATGAAAAAGGCACAAGCGAAGCTGGGCGCTAAGGATCGAACCCATGCGGTGGCGGAGGCGCTGCGTCATCAGCTGATCCCCTGAGGCCTAGTCAACCAGCGGCATGTACTCCAGTTTCACGCTTGAGCCGATGCACCGTGCCGACGCCTAGACCGGCGATCCTTGCCACCTTACCGATACCGATGCCCCTTGGCGAGTTCGCGGCGGGCCCGGGCCAGCTTCTCGGGTTTGGCGCCAAGCCGATCGAGCCCCGGCCGGTGACAAGTTGTGGAAGCCAAGGACTGCTCGATTGCGGATCCTCTGTTGGTCTACGCGCCTTACGATCTGCATGACGGTGTTTTTGGAAAGCCCGACATTGCGGCCAATCAGGCGGTAGGACAGCCCTTCCTTGTGCATGGCCAGCACCCGCTTAGCCTTCTTGTCGGATGGGCGCTGACCGAGTTGCCGGCCAAGCTTGACGCCGCGCGCTCTGGCCGCTGCCAGGCCCGACTTGACCCGTTCTCTGATTAGATCGCGCTCGAACTCGCTCAGGCCCGCCATGATGGTGCGCATCCGCTTGCCGCTCGCGGTGCTCAGATCGAAACTGAGGCCCGTCTGCGCCAGGACGCTGACCTTCCAGCCGTGCGGATCGTCGAGCGTCTGGACGAGGTCCTGCGTGCTCCGGCCCCAGCGGCTTGTCCGCGCTTTCGCGCACGGCGCGGTTTTTGCCGCTTATCCGGCAGCGCCCGCCCGTCCTTCGTGCCGCCAACCGACATTTTCGAAACCGAGGCCGCCCTGACCATCGTCATGGAGATGCCGGGAACGGACAAAGGCGACCTCGACGTCAGCGTCGAGGATGGGGTTTTGTACGTGGAGGGGCGCGTCAATTTCGATAAGTACAAGGCCTACAGCCCGTCTATACCGAGTACAACATCGGCCATTACCGACGCAGCTTCCAGCTCTCCAACAAGATCGATCAAAGCCAAATTTGCGCCGAGATGAAGGACGGCGTCTTGACCCTGGTGCTTCCCCGGGGCCGCGGAGGCCAAGCCCCGCCGGATCGCCGTGACCTAAGCGTATTGGCTGGGCTAACGCGTAGCTCAGGGTTGCGCGGCAGATTTCGAGGGCGGCGGTCGTATGCGGCGCTGCCATCGGCTTTTCAGGGGGCGCATTGGGCAGCGACCTGCCCTCCGGTCGGGGGTGCCGACCACAGGAGCAAGCGGTTGCCGCGCCGTCTCTCTGCCGCTAGATCTCCTGAGCATGTGTAACCTTTACTCCGTGCGGACGAGCCGCGCCGCGCTCGCGCGCAAATTCGGCCTCACCGACAATCGCATGGCCGCGTTCGAGCCGTTGCCCGCGATCTTTCCCGGGCACGTGGCGCCCATCATCAAGATCGCAGCCGACGGTGAGCGCGAGTTGGTCTTGCGTAGCTGGGGGTTCATCTTGCTACGCGAGGGTTATGCGCCCAAGCGCGTGACTAACGCCCGCGACGACAAGCTCGCCACCAAATTTTGGCGGGACAGCTTCGAAGCGCGGAGATGTCTGGTCCCCGCCTCGTCCTTTTGCGAACCCGACGGCAACACGCCCTCGCGCTGGCATTGGTTCGCGCTGAAAGGCGAGGAGCCTCGACCGCTCTTTGCCTTTCCCGGTCTCTATCGGCAATGGAAGGGACCGATCAAACGGGGGGGACCCAACGTCGACATCGAGGTCTTCAGCTTCGTCACCTCGCTCCCCAATGACCTCACCCGCAGCATCAATCCCGAGCGCAGCCCGGCGTTGCTCTTGAGCGAGGCGGAGGCGCGCGCCTGGCTGATGGGTACGCCCATCGGAGGCCCTTGCGGTGATCAAGACCACGGACCCCCAGCGCTTGCAGATCGTGCAGGCCGGCTTTGACAAAGAGGACCTCTGCGCCCCGGTCGAGGCAGGCCCCCGCTAGACAATTTCGCGGGCATGAGGTATGGAACAAAACAAGAACATCGACTACACGGGAGCTGCACCCATGGAAGGGCTCGCCGAATTGCAGGCGCGGGAAGATGAACTGGCGCGGGAATGGCACTGGCTCCACGACACCCTCAACAAAGTGGCGCGCGTGCGAGCGGAGCAAGGCGATGCCCACGCCTTTCGCCTGCTGCAAGCCCAGGCCATGGCCGTCGGACAGCGCCGCATCGAGCTCTCCGTGCGCATCGCTCACATGCAGGGCCCCCATAAAGTGGCGTGAGCCATGAAGGCGCCTCACGAGATGCGGCCCGGCAACCGCTACGCGCGGGAGAGCGAGGCACGCAAGACCCTGGCCGACTTGATCAGCCGCAAAGCCGCGCTCGTTGCGATCTGCCGTCGCTGCAAGCATCGCCGCTTGCTGTTCCCGGCGAGCCTGGCCAGTCAGCTGGGCGAAGACTTCAAAGTCGCCGAACTCGGCAAACGGCTGCGATGTCAAAAGTGCGGGCACGCCGGCGGCGCCAGCATCCACGAGTCGACGCGATGACGCCTTGGTACCATCACCGACGCGTACGCTAGATGACGATAGCGCCCGGCGCTCAAGCTCGAGCCTGGTGTTTGCGCGCGCGCCGCTCCGACAAAATCGGAATCGTTTGCAAATTTAAAAAAATATTTCGCGCGCGGCTGTCCCGAACTGTGAACGCAGCACCTTGCCTTTGGCACCGCGGCGCTCATCCATTGGCCATTCCACCGATATTGCCACAGCAAAATATATTGGAGATCAACCCATGCGACGCCGCATCAGCAATTCCCCATTGATCGACCCCACGGTTTGCGCCGTCATCATGATGGCCCCCGCAGCCCACGATCTGCTGTCGATTTCTCCCGACCTGCCCGCCCGGCATCATCAGACCAACGCCGCCATCGCCCAAGCCGCGGGCGTCCTCGACGTGCCCATCTTCACCTTGTTATGGCGTCCCGAGCCGCAAGATTTGGCGCTTGCGGGCGAACCCTCACACACGTCGCCTCGCCAGTTTCTGCTGGAGGAGTATCAGTGTCCCTGGTTCAATCGCGCGTTTGTCGAGGCACTCAGCAGCGAGGACTCCTCCGTCCTGATCGTTGGCGGCTTCTGGCTCGAGCACGAAATCCTGGGCACCGCCTTGCACGCGCTGGCCGCATGCTACGAGGTTGCGATCCTCGCCGACATCACGCCGCCACGCCAGGCGCCCGCCGCGCACTCGGCCAGACAACGCCTGGTGCAGGCGGGTGCCACGCCCATCGTAACCTCGCAGCTCATCCGCGAGTGGATGGTGGCGGCGCCGGCGGGCCCCAAACGGGAGGCGCTGCGGGCGCTATTACCGGTGGCGACCGCCGCCTGACCAGCGGGCGCAAACGGCGATAGACCTTGAGGCTTGCAGCCTTCATTTCTCTGATCAGGGCGATAAGACCCAAAACGGCGGCGCCGTTGATTGCTCGCGCGGCCGCCTTTCGGTCCTCACAAAGGCTCCAAACCTGGCGATGGCAATGCCTCGGTTGCGTCATTACGTCGGTTCCGATTGGCCGCTCGATCCGGTCACCTACGCCTATGTGCTCAACTTGTGCCGCAGCGACCTGGCCTGGGAGTACCTGCGGCGCAACCCCGACTATCAGCGAGACTATCGTCTGTTCCGGCGCGGTGCCGATCGGCCGCGACGCCTCGGCAGCGGCCAATATTTGACCCGCCTGCGGCGCCGCTCACCGCGGTGCGAGCGCTGGCGGCTCGACCCTTTGGTTGACCCTACTTACCCCGCACCCCTGGCCCCTCTGTGCTGGACCATCGGCGAGGCCGCGCCAGTTCTCGACGGGGTCGCCGAGCGCGCCACGGGCCGTGCGCCAGCCGCGCTGTCGATCAAGGGCTACGCTGCGGCCCGGTATATTGTCATCGGGCCGACCGGCGAGGAGTACGTACTCTTGCGCGACGCCGAGCGGGCCGCAATTCTGCGGCTTGAGGGTTCCCGCGCCAGCCTGGGTGCCGTCAACGTCACGTTCTTGGTCCGTGACCTTCCCGATCCTCACCTGCTGGCGCAGCGATTTCGCACGCTCCGGCGCCTCGTCGCCGCGCCTCGCTCCCATGTACGGCCCTCACGTACGCGCCTCTTTCACCGCGACGCGCTTATCGCCCTCGACGCCCGGCTCATCGGCCTGAGTCACCGTGAGATCGCCGTCCTGCTCCATGGCGCCGACGCCGTTGCCAGCAGCTGGTCGCGCTCGAGCGGGTCGATCCGGGAGCGCGTCCGCAACCTGCTGGCTCGCGGGCAAAAGCTCCGCGACGGCGCGTATCGGGAACTCCTTGGCTAGGGGGAGGGGGATTTCGTTTTTTTTCAGAATAACCCTCCCCAGCATTTCCGGCTTCCCGCATTGTCCAGCACCTTCTTTCGAACTCGGGAGCACACACGATGACAAAACACCGGTCGGATTTCCTGGACACCGCCGAGACTGCCCAAATCCTGAGACTCAAAAAACACACCATGGAAAACATGCGCTGCATCGGGAATGGCCCCATCTTTTACAAGCTTGGCGGGCGCGTCTTCTACCGCCGCGCCGACCTCAGACGCTGGTTGGCGCAGGCCCGACGGCGCTCCTCCTCCGGCGAAAAAGCATGACCTCGCCGGCGCTGATCGGCCTGGCTGTTGGCGTGGGGCTCATCCTCGCATCGGTAGTCCCGGACAGGCCGCCGATGCTCGTTTGGAATGTTTCGCCGAGCCAGCCGATCGGGCTCTATCGGATGATTGCCCGGCGCTGCGCACTTGTCCGACCGCGTGCTCGTTCGCCTGCCTCCACACCTGGCGGACCTGGCCGCACGCCGTGGCTACCTCGCGCCCTCGGCCTACCTGCTCAAGCCCGTCGTTGCCGTCAGCGGCGATCGGGTCTGCCGGCTTGGCACGCGCATCTCCCTTCGCGGTCGGATCGCGGCCCGCGCCACGTTGCGCGATCGCCTGGGACGCGCGCTGCCGACCTGGCAGGGTTGCCGCAGGCTCCGAATGGGCGAGCTGTTCCTGCTCGCCGCCGATCCCGACAGCTTCGATAGCCGCTATTTCGGTGCCGTCTCGGGACATGCCGTGACGGGGCGCGCTGCTCTCGTTTGGTCGCCGGCGCGCGGCAATTTGTGAGTAGCGCGCCTTGGCGGCCGAGAAGCGTGAAGGGTGTGGCCGCAGGGAGTGTTAGGCCTGCCCACAGGGGATCTTGCGGCCTTTGCTCCCCCGATCGCGCTCAGGCTCGCATGCGCCATTGCACCGCGGTCACGTCGCGAAGGACGCAACGTCCGGGGCTGGTAGCTGTCGCGCAACCACGGCGCGCAGAGCCTTGGCTCCTGAGAGAACGAGATCGTCGTTGAAATCACCATGGATAGGATCGAGCGCAATGGCCGTCAACTCCCAAGGCAAGCGCGCGCCGCGCCAAGCGCTCAAAGGCGACATATCCGGCCGTGTCCCGGTCGCGCGCGACGTAGAGCCGTTTCAGTCCCTTTGGCAGCACGAGAGCGCCGAGATTGGACGCCGATAGCGCCGCAACCATCGGCACCTCAGGCAAGATCGTCTTGAGCGACAGCACGGTCTCGATCCCCTCGCCGGCGAGCATGACCTCGCCCACAGTGCCGAAACGAACGCCAAACCCGAGCTGCCGGCCGAGCGCCCGGCGCGGCGTCGTCACCGGCGCCTTGCCGCGACCGCTGGCCTCCAGCCAGGTGCGCTGGATGCCGGTGATACGTCCGTCTAGGTCGGTGATGGCGGCCAGCAGCGCCGGTCGCTTTTCCTGGGCGGCGCTGTCGCGATAGTAGCAGTTGGGGTGAAAGCGTAGGGACGTGCACGGACCGAGGTGGGTGATACCCCTCTGTTCGAGGTAGGTTTGGACGAGTGTCCCGGCGATGGGACGGCCCATGCCGAACAGCCGCTGCGCGGCCAGCGTCTTGTCGGAAGCGCCGCGTTCGCTTCGGGGCGGCGCGGGGTCGGCCGGCACTTGCAGAAATTGCCGCGCCTCGACAAGCGCCTGCTTGAGGCTCGGCAGCTTGCTCGAGGCCGCAATGAGATCGAGCAGATCTCCGTGTTCGGCGGTGGCAGCGTCACACCACTTGCCGGCGCGCGAGCCAGAGAGGCGCACATAAAGGCTCTGCCCCGGCGTGTTGGCCACATCGCCGACGTGCCAATAGCCGCCGCTGCGGCGACCGTTCGACAGATAGTGCCGACAGACCGCTTCGGCATTCTGCGCCAGGCGACGCGCGACCTCGCCCGCGCCTTCTCGCCGAGCATGACGATAACGCGTCGCGCGTGGTGGTGCGCTTGGCACCGTCGCACGGTGCGGTATCGGCGGTGGCAGGCCGAAGGGCTTAGCGTCGCGGGCTTCGGGCTCGGCCCGTCGCCGATGGGGTCGGGCCTGTCCAACACCCGCACGCGCTGCGTTGGCTGGTCTCGCCATAGGACGTCGGCTCATTGAAGCAAAAAGAGGCCAAGGGGCACTCATTGAGATCATTGACACTTTATCAAATGTTCTTATTATGTTCCAGACCCATGTTCGCAACCGGTTCGCGACCGGAGAGTATTCCGACCGAAGAGTGTTCCTCCTCCGGGCTTCCCGGGCCTACCGTTCCGGTGGGGCTCGGCCGCGGTCGGGCGTCCAGGTCAGTCGGTTGGCTCCAACCCATCCCGTGACCGCTTGGCCGCGCAAGGGCTCGAGCGCGGGTTTCCAGGGCGCAAGCGTGAAGGTGTCATCGCGGCGAATGAGCGCGAGTTTCCCCGTGGGCGTGACAATGGCACGGGCATAGATGCCGGAAATGCGCCGGTCACCTTGATGGGGAACATAGGTGGCGCCGAGTTCGCGCGAGAGGTCGGCCACCAGCCGCTCCATTTCGAGCTGACGCAAGACGCGCATCATATCGGGCGCCGGCGTCCCTTCCTCCGTGTCATCACTCCGCGCCAGCAGGTCGCGTTCTCTGAGCCAGCGCAGCCGGCCGGCAAACGCCTGTCGGAGTTCTGCAGCAAAACCGGTGGCGTCGGGGGCCGGCTGCCATTTCTCGAGCAGAGCCTGATCGATCCACGTCGGGCCTGCGTAGGTGATCTGGCGCTCAATCTCGACGGCCGATAGCAATTGCAGTTTGGGCGCCGCCGAAGGCTTGCCGGCAGCCATACCGGCAGCGAGGAGAACGAGGCTACCGCGCCGAGGCACGTCATTGGGCCTTAGCCGACCCAACTCCGCATAGTGAACCCGTCCATCGACGGCGTCGACGACGACCCAGGTGCGATCGGTGATGTCATCGATCCTGCCGACGCCAACGACCTTGCCGATCAGCGGCGCCTTACGCGCGCCGCGCTCGAACAACGCCAGGGCGGCGGCACCCCGATCGATACCGGCGTCCTTCAATGCCCGCTGCATCATTTTGAATTTATCGCCCCGCTCACCGAGCTGGCGCAGCTTGGCTTCGACGTCAGCGCCCAGCACCCAAACGCTGGGACGCCGTTCCTCGGCCAGACCCAAACGCTGCAGCGTCTTGAGCCGTCCAACCCGTACCGAACGCCCCACCGGATCGAGATCCTGCATGGCGGAAATCGCCAAAACGCCGTCCTTGGCATGAGCCAACAGCGACCGGTCGAGAAACGTGAAGCGTTCCTGCGTCATCTCGTTGACGAGCTTGTGCAGTCGTTCCAACTCGCTTTCCGGTCCGAGTTCGAGGCTGACCAGCGCGCGTGCGCGTGCGCGCAGCCCATAACAGATGTAGTCGTGGGCTATGACCAGGTCTTTGCCTTTATCGTCGCGACCGCGAATCACGATGTGCGTGTGAGGGTATCCGGTATTGAAATGGTCGGCGGCCAACCAATCGAGACGCGTGTCGAGATCATACTGCACCTGCACCATGAAATCACGAATGAAGGCTTTGAGATCCGTGAGGCGTGCCCCATCCTCGGCCGACACCAGAAAGCGAAACTGATAGCGATCGCCCGCTGAGCGTCGCACAAACTCATCGACATTTGCGTCGTCGCTGGCCGCATCGTAGGCCCGGCCTCGGCTGCCGTCACGGCCGACGCCCTCCCGCACGATATACTTGAGATGGAGCCGCGCAGAGTGCAGCCTACCGGCGATGATCATGTACCGCGCCCAGGCGACGACACGGCGGCCGTCTGGCGCGATCAAACCCGCAGCCGCGCGCACGCCAGCGCCCACACCTCGATTGAAAGTTGCGTTCGGTGAAATGTAACCTAATTTCCGGCGCCCGCGTTCGGCCCTGCCCAGTGGACGCATCACCTGCGTCACGTAGCGCTCACTGTGTCCTTTCTTGCCGTCGCCAATGCGACCAGGCTTGGGATCGAAATCGTCTTGGCTGTTGTTTGGACTCACGACGTGCCTCCATCTCGCTGTTTGCCAGGTGAGATGTGGCGCGAAATCAGCCGATCAAGTTGGCGTCAAACAGGGCATTGATGCGTCAGGCCAATTTCTCGTTTCCGCACCACGCACGATTTCGGGTGGCGGCGAGGCGTCGCGAAAATTGCGTCTTCTCAGCGATAAAGACGCGCCGCGTTTATCTTGATCTCCCCGAAAGCGCCCGCACCTTCCTCTTTTTCACGATGAGCTCCGGCAATTCGCCTCGGCGTCCGATTTCGCCGCTCGCAACCGGCAGCGCACCACAGCTTGCTTGTGAGCCGCCGCCGCCACGCTCAGGTTTTGGCAAGGGCCGGAAGCAAAGCCCCCGCGCCGCGGTTGGCGCGAGGGCGGGGCGTGCCCGATTAGTCCTGCGGGCTCCAGATCAGCGCGTACACGTCCGGGTCGGCGTTGCCGGCCGCGCGGCCGAGATTGGCGTAGAGCGTCTTGGCGCCGAACTCGGGTGCGGCGATCGAGAGCGAGACGTAGTCCCGACCCGAGGTCTGGCCGCGACGCACCCAGCCGGCGCCGATCTCGATGCCTTGGGCGATGACCCGATAGTCCGGCTGTCCCGGCGAGACCTTGTCGGTCACCGGAATGATGCTGACGTCGGTGCGCATGGTGAGCGTCTTGAGCTCGCCCTCGTAGCGGCCGTCCTCGCGCTTCGTGACTGATCCGATGGTCGCCATGTGATGTTCCTATTGCTGATCCGGCGGGGGCCTATTCCCCCGCCGGCGTGCGCGGTTAAGCGGCTGGCGGCGCCTGAGGCACCCGTCGCAGCACCTTCGCGAAGACGGGCCGGAACGCCAGTGGAGGAGCCGGCTTTGCCGGCTTGCCGCCAAGGCGCCGACGGCCGCAACCTCGCACGCACATCGGCGGGGGAATGGCGCCTCGCCAGCGGTCAGGACAATCGCGGATGGCGCCGGATCGCCGCGACGGACAAGGGCGCGCGAGCCACGCCAAGCCTCGTCCTTCAGCGGGGGGCACAAGACCCATGAAGGTCTTCGCTCAGGAGGGAGGCCGCGGGTGGGCCGCTCGTGATCGCCCCGCTGACCGCGCCGCGGATAGCGCGGGAGGGATCGTGACCCCGCAAGGGGCCGAGACGCCCAGGCCGTTCCCGGCCGGCGGCTCGGTCGCGCTCATCAAGCGCGATAGAGCCCGACCGCCCGAGGACCAGCCAGTCCGCGGGCGGGCCCGCCCAGCCTTGGCACGCTATAATGTGCGCGGGCGCCTCGACAATTCGGCCTCGCGAGGCAGCGCTTTTATCTTGCCTAGCCGAGAAAAGGAAAGCGAGCCCTCAGAGCTCCTTGAGATTCCGGCTGGGCAACTCCACGCTCGCTCGTGAGCAGATCAGGCAGTGCGCTCCCTATCGTGGCAATTGCAGCTTTGGTGTACATGGATCCCGCGCAGTAAAGGCCTAGTGTCCGTGAGCAGAAGGGTGCTCTCCCATTGCCCGAAGCGACTTTCTCAACGCCGCTCCTTGCTCTGGATGCCGTCGTTCTCGACACGGAAACAACCGGGTTGGACGCCCGCAAGGCACGTCTCGTGCAGATTGGCGCGGTGCGCCTCAAAGGCGGCAATCTGGATGACGCACAGCGCTTTGAAAGTCTCGTCAATCCCGGTTGCCGCATTCCGAAGGCCGCCGTGGCCGTGCATGGCATTACCGAAGCCCTCCTCGCCGATGCCCCAAGGTTCGCGGCCGTCGCCGAGCCATTCGAAGCTTTCGTTGGCAAATCGATCGTCATCGGCCATGCCATCGCTTACGATCTGACGGTCCTTCAGCGCGAATATGGCCTGGCCCACCGGGCGTGGCCTAAGATTCGGGGGCTGGACGTGCAGTTGCTGGCGCGGGTCGCGGCGCCCACGCTCGCCGATCACGGTCTTGACCGCCTGTGCGCGTGGCTGGGCATCGACATCGTGGGACGCCATACCGCTCTCGGCGACGCCATCGCTACCGCCAAGGTGTTCCTGGCCCTGGTGCCGTTACTGCGCAGCCGCAATGTGCGGACGCTGGCCGAGGCAGAGATGGCGAGCCGCGCGCTCGGCGAGCAGGACGTGCTGAGTTTCGGTGCCTGGCCTTCGACCTCCCCGGAGGCGTCGCAGGCCATACACACTCTGCTGCGCGTCGACAGTTTCCCCTACCGTCATTTGGTGCGCGACGTCATGAGCAAACCTGCCATCTTTGCTCCTGAGGATGCGACCATGCAGGCGGCAGCGCGGCTGATGGTCGAAAAGGGCGTGAGCAGCCTCTTCGTCCGCGCCGCGTCCGGACAAATCGGCATTGTGACGGAGCGCGATATCCTGCGCGCCGTGGATGCCGGCGGCGAGGCTGCGCTCTCGATGCCCGTCGGTTCGCATATGAAGGCGCCGCTGCAGACCGTGCCGGAGGGGGCCCACGTCTACCGCGCCATCGGCCGCATGGATCGGCTGGGGTTCAGGCATCTTGGCGTCACGGACGCAGCGGGCGAGATCGTCGGCGCCGTCACCACGCGCAATCTGTTGCGGCATCGAGCCACCACCGCCATCGTGCTCGGAGACAAAATCGACAGTGCCTCCACGCCCGCCGAACTCGCAGTTGCCTGGGCCAGCTTGCCTTTGCTGGCGCGCAATTTGATGCACGAGGATGTGGATCCGCGCACCATCTCTGGGGTGATCAGTTCAGAAATCTGTAGCATGACGCGCCGCGCCGCCGAGCTTGCCGAGGAGCGACTGCGCATCGACGGTGCCGGTCCACCACCTGTCGCCTACGCCGTGCTGGTGCTGGGTTCGGCGGGCCGCAAGGAAAGTCAGCTCGCGGCCGACCAGGACAATGCGATCGTCTACGCGCAAGGCGCAGAAGGCGGACCGGAGGATGCCTACTTCGAAAAACTCGCCAGCCACATGTGCGACATCCTCGACGCTGGCGGCATCCCCTACTGCAAAGGCGGCGTGATGGCCAAGAACAGCGCTTGGCGCAAAAGTGCTTCCGCCTGGCATGCCACAATCGATGCCTGGGTCCGGCGGCAACGCCCCGAAGACCTCCTCAACGTCGACATCTTCTTTGACGCTGTAACGGTGCACGGGGATCCAGCGCTGGGCGAAGAGGTCTGGAACTACGCCTATGCCCGCGGACACGCGGCCCGAGACTTTCAAAACCTTCTGATCGAGGTCACGCGCAACCGTGACAGCCCATTCTCGCTGCTCGGCGGCTTCCGGCTCGACAACCGGAGACGGCTCGACCTCAAGCGGACAGGTCTGATGCCGATCTTTTCGTCGGCGCGCGTTCTCTCGATCCGGTACGAAGTACGTGCGCGCTCCAGTGCCGAGCGGCTCAACGGTTTCGCGGCGAAGGAGGTTGGACTGTCCGATGTCGTCCAATCCGTCCTGGACGCGCACCGTGTATTGCTTGGCGCTGTCATCGCCCAGCAGCTGGTCGATGCCGAAGTCGGCGTGCCGTTGTCGACTCGCGTCGAGATTGGACGCCTCGACAAGAGCGCCCGCGCTCAGCTGAAACAGGCCCTGCGGGCAGTCGCAGGAGCAATCGATCTGGTATCTGAAGGGCGCGTGTAAGCTTGGCGGTGAAAGCCCGGGACTATTGGCTCCGTCCGACGCCAGCTGGCAAAGACTGAAGAGGGGCGCATCGCAGCGATTCCGACGGCTATCTCGGCTGCTATTGACGCGCCGCAAGGGCTCCGCGGCGCGGCAGCAAATCTGGCATGCAAAAGCACTTGGCCTGACCGAGTCCCGACCGAGTGAAGGGTGAGCCATCCCGGTTCGCAACGCGTCGAAAACAAGCTCACTCCACAGGCGGCGACCAATACCGGGCACAAGCTTCTTTACGAGGTCGGCTGCCGCCTCAGTATGGGCTTCGTCGAGAAGATGCCTCGGTTACCCGCGCTGTGCGTCGAGGCCCGCGACGATCGCTACGAGGTCACTGCGTGTCGTCCCGGCAGGGACGCCTCCCGCTCGCGAAAACTTGGCTGTGGGAGTCCAAGCTGGCTGAAAATTTGGCCCCACACCCACGCGACGTCTGTCAGGGACTTCGCCAGCTCTCGGAACTGCCTTTCGGCGCGTCGAGGGCGCCACCCGACAAACTGAGGCGACGGCCCAAAAATCGCAGCTGTGGGCGCCAACGTTTTTATCTTGCCTGCAAAGTGAGCCATGCGGCCGGGCAAGCACTGCGTTGGGCTTGCCTCAACCCGGAAATGGCCGAGCGAGCGACACCTTGAGCGCTCGCGTGGCGCATGTCGCCAACGCGACTGGCGCATTGACCGCAGCGACGAGAAGCGTCCTCGGCCATCGGCAGGCTTCCCGCGAGTTCCCCAAGCTTCCCTGACCATCCCGCGTTTTGCGGGCTTTCCCCATTCGCCGTTGGCGCCCCTTGGGCACAAGCTGCGCCTTACGTCATCCAGCCAAGACGGAAAGCTCCCGTGACCTCATGGCGATCCCATCTCCTGCATGTCGGCCTCGCGGCCCTGGCACCGTTCGTGTGCCTGTGGGCCGCAACGGAGTGGGCGGCTCACATGCTGAGCTTTCAACCGGGACTGGGGCCGGCCTGGATCGAGCCGCTCGGCATCAAGATCTATGCCCCCTGGCAGTTGTTTTCCTGGTGGATCGCCTTCGAGGCGGCCGCGCCGCAGGTCTTCGCCCGCGCTGGTACCCTGGCGGCGCTCGGCGGTGTCGCTGGCGCCGCCATCGGCTTAGGGGGAGCCGCCTGGCGGACCGGCCACAGGCAGCCTGCCACGACCTATGGCTCGGCCCGCTGGGCGGATGCCGCCGACCTCAAGCGCGCGCAGCTCTTCGCCAATGCCGGCGTCGTCCTCGGCCTCTATGATGGTCGCTACCTGCGCCACGATGGCCCCGAGCACGTGCTCCTGGTCGCACCAACCCGATCCGGCAAGGGCGTCGGCCTGGTGCTCCCAACGCTATTGAGCTGGACCCAGTCGGCCGTCATTCACGACATCAAGGGCGAGAACTGGGCGCTCACCGCCGGCTGGCGCTCCCGCTTCTCGCACTGTCTGCGCTTCGACCCAACCGATCCCCACTCCGCCCGCTTCAATCCGCTGTTGGAAGTGCGCAAAGGCGCCCAGGAAGTGCGCGATGTGCAAAACATCGCCGACATCCTCGTTGATCCCGAAGGCGCCCGCGACCGCCGCGATCACTGGGACAAGGCGGCCCACGCCCTGCTGACCGGCGCCATCCTGCACGTGCTCTACGCCGAGGAGGAAAAGACGCTGTCCCGCGTCGCCAGCCTGCTCGCGGACCCCTCCCGCTCCATCCTCAAGACCCTGCACATCATGCTCGCCACCAACCACGTCGGCCCCGATGCCGCCCCAATGGCGCACCCCGTGGTCGCCTCCGTTGCCCGAGAGCTGCTCAACAAGTCCGAGAACGAGCGCTCCGGCGTGGTATCGACGGCGCTCAGCTTCCTCGGCCTCTATCGCGACCCCGTGATCGCGGCCAACACCGCGCGCTCCGATTGGCGCCTTGCCGACCTCGTCGACGCCAACCGCCCCGTGTCGCTTTACCTGGTGGTGCCGCCCTCGGATCTGTCGCGCACCAGGCCACTCATTCGTTTGCTGCTCAATCAGATCGCCCGCCAACTCACGGACCGGCAAGCGGTGGCGCAAGCGGCCGCGCCACCTCGCCAGCTGCTCTTGATGGTCGACGAGTTTCCGGCGCTGGGGCGATTGGAGTTCTTCGAATCCTCCCTCGCCTTCCTGGCGGGTTACGGCGTGCGCGCCGTCCTGGTCGCCCAGTCCCTCAATCAGATCGACAAGGCCTACGGACCCCACCACGCCATCCTCGACAATTGCCACGTGCGCGTCGCCTTCACGCCCAATGACGAACGCACGGCCAAGCGGCTTTCCGATACGCTGGGCACGGCCACCGAGCTGCGCGCACTCAAAAATCTCTCCGGCCGCCGCTTTGCCGCCTGGCTGTCGCACACCTCCGTGTCGGAGCAGGAAACGCCGCGCGCGCTTTTGACCGTCGGCGAGATCCTGCAGCTCGGCGCCGAAGAGGCCCTGGTCCTCGTCTGTGGCCTGCCGCCGATCCGAGCCCGCAAGCTCAAATATTACACCGACCGCAATTTTCTGGGCCGCCGCCTACCAGCCCCGGCCCTCGCTGCGGGCTCATATGCCGATGCCCCGCTGCCGCGCCCGCACGACTGGTGCGCTCCCGCGCGGGCCCCCGATCCGAGGCTCGAGACGCCGTGGTCGGATAGCCAAGGCGAGACTGGCGCACTCCCGCCACGCTCGCGCGAACCCGAAGGCCGCGACCAACCCCGAGGCAAAGCCCCCCTGAACGATCTTGAGCTCCTTACGGGCCTCGCCACCTGCGAGTTGCCCGCCTCGTCAACCAATACCGAGGAAAGCGATCGTGCCGCCAACTTAGAGGGGCTGCGTCTTTAGATGGCCAAGAAACGCTACACCGTCTGGCTATCGCACCCGCTCGCGCACAAGTTCGAGGCCGTGGCCGCACGGGCCAAAGGCGGCAAGTCGGGAGTGGTCGAAGACACGCTGAAAGCCGCGCTCGAACCGCAGTCGCTGCCCGGTGTCGATGACGCCTTGGCCCGCCGCCTCGAAAGCCTCAACCGCACCGTCGCGCATATCGAGCGGGACATGGCCATCACCACCGAAACGCTGGGGCTGTTCGTGCGCTACTTCCTCACCATCACGCCGCCGATGCCGGAAAGCGAACAGGAACCCGCCAGGTTGTTGGGGCGCGAGCGCTTTGGGGTGTTCGTCGTCGAGGTTGGCCGCCGTATGACCAGCGATCGGCGGCTCGTGGCCGAGGTGCTGGAAAGCATCGCCAAGAACGACCCGGACCTGTTCGGGACCCTCTCTTCTTCGGCCGCTGGTCCTGCCCCAGAAAAAAGCGAGGACGCCGCTGCCCAACCCGCAGGAGACACCCATGAGTGACGTCTTCGCCCTTGCCGCCGCCGATGAAGCGCAAGGCCGACGCCGGCAAATGCTGCGCACGGCCTTCGGCCCCAGTATCGCCGCGGCACTCGCCGATCCCACGGTCGTCGAGGTGATGGTCAATCCCGATGGCCGCCTGTGGATCGACCGCGCCATCGTCGGCCGGCTCGATAGCGGCGAACGCATCGGCGCCGCCGAGGCCGAACGCATCGTGCGCATGGTTGCCGCGCACGTCCGACGCGAGGTCACCGAGCACACACCCATCGTCTCCGCCGAACTGCCCGAGAGCGGCGAGCGCTTCGAGGGCGTCATGCCGCCCGTGGCCACGGCTCCCTGCTTTGCCGTGCGCAAGCCGGCCGATCTCGTCTATCGCCTGAGCGACTATATCCTCGCCGGCATCATGTCCCCGCGTCAGGCCGCCGTCCTGGCGCTCGCCGTGCGCGACCGCAAGAACATCCTGGTGGTCGGCGGCACCTCCTGCGGCAAGACCACGCTTGTCAACGCGCTATTGGCCGAAGTCGCCGACCTCGGCGAGCGCGTGGTCATCCTCGAAGACACGCGCGAGCTCAAGTGTGCAGCCGCCGATTGTCTGGCGCTGCGCACCAAGCCCGGCGCTGTCAGCCTCGGCGATCTCGTGCGCTCCACCCTGCGCTTGCGACCCGACCGCATCATCGTCGGTGAGGTGCGTGGCCCCGAAGCCTTGGACATGCTGAAGGCCTGGAATACCGGCCACCCCGGGGGCATCACCACCGTGCACGCCAATTCGGCGCAAGCGGGCCTCTATCGCCTGGAGCAGCTCGTCCAAGAGGCCGTCGTCACCGTGCCGCGCGCGCTGATCGTCGAGGCCATCGATATCGTCGTCTTTCTCTCGGGGCGCGGCGCCCGGCGTCGGCTCGAAACCCTGCTCGAAGTCAAAGGCCTCGGCCCCGACGGCGACTATGTCTTAAAGCCGCTCGGCCCTCCCAGCCTCGACATCGTCTGATGGAGCCCCAGGACATGCGCGCCAACCCGATGCCCGCCATCCTGCGCAACGCCACCGTTGCCGGCTGGGCGGTGGCCGTCGCCACGGTGATCATCGCCGACGCGGCCGACGCGGCGGGCTCCGGCATGCCCTGGGAAGCTCCCCTGCAGCGCATCCTCGACTCAATCGAGGGCCCCGTCGCCAAGGTGATCGCCGTCGTCACCATCATCATTACCGGCCTCAGCCTCGCCTTCGGCGATATGGGCGGGGGCCTCCGACGCCTGCTGCAAATCGTCTTCGGTCTGTCCATCGCCTTTGCCGCCACCTCCTTTTTTCTATCGTTCTTTTCCTTTGCCGGCGGCGCGCTGATCAACTGAGGCTTCTAACGGGAGATGTTCCCATGCGCGGTCAACCCTCTGTCATTCCCGGCTACGAAGTCGTCCTGCACCGGGCCCTGACCGAACCCATCCTGATCGCCGGCGCCCCGCGCAGCTTCGCCATTCTCAACGGCACGCTGGCCGCCGCGATCGGGGTGGGCTTGCGCGCCTGGATCGCCGGCGCGCTGATCTGGATGATCGGCCATGCCCTCGCGGTCTGGGTCACGCGCAAGGACCCGGCGTTCCTCACCGTGCTCTCCCGCCACGCCCGCCACAAGGGAGCGCTCACATGCTGAACCTGGCAGAATACCGGCGCAAAAGCATCGGCCTTTACGACTACCTGCCCTGGGCGTGCCTGGTGGGACCCGGCATCGTCCTCAACAAGGATGGCTCGTTCCAGCGCACGCTGCGCTACCGGGGCCCCGACCTCGACAGCGCCACGGAGGCCGAACTCGTCGCCGTCAGTGCCCGCCTCAATAACATCTTAAAGCGCTTCGGCGCGGGCTGGGCCCTGTTCTTCGAGGCCGAACGCATCCCCGCCAATGCTTACCCCGGCGCCCGCTTTACCGATGCGGCGGCCTGGCTCGTCGACCAGGAGCGCTACGCGGCCTTCAGCGCCGACGGCGCGCATCACGAAAGCCGCTATTTCCTCACCTTTCTCTACTTGGCCCCACCCGAGCACGAGGCTCGCGCCGAGCGCTTCCTCTACGAACGCAACACCGAGACGAGCGCGCGCGCACAGGAGCCGCAGGCCCAGCTCGCCCTGTTCGTCACGGAAACCGAACGCGCGCTCAAGATGCTGGCCGGCATCCTGCCTGAGGTGGCGGCCCTCGGCGACGCCGAGACACTCGCCTACCTGCACGGCACCATCTCCGACAAGCGCCACCCCGTCGCCGTGCCGGCCGTGCCGACCCACCTCGACGCGCTGCTGTGCGACACGCCGCTCCTCGGCGGTGTCGAACCCAAGCTCGGCGTTCAGCACCTGCGCGCGCTCACCGTGCTGGGCTTTCCCAACGCCACCACCCCCGGGCTGCTCGACGCGCTCAACGATCTGGGCTTTGCCTATCGCTGGGTGACGCGCTGGATCGCCATCGACAAGACGGAGGCAACGCGCCAATTGGCGCGCCTGCGCCGGCAATGGTTCGCCAAGCGCAAGTCGGTGGCCATGATCCTGCGCGAAGTCATGTTCAACCGCGAAACCGCCCTCATTGACTCAGATGCCGACAACAAGGCCGCCGACGCCGACGAGGCCCTGCAGGAACTGGGCCAGGACGACGTCGCCTTCGGCTTTCTCACCACCACCGTGATCGTCGGGGATGGAGATGCCACCCTCGCCGGCGACAAGCTGCTGGCCATCGAGCGCATCATCAACGGCCGCGGCTTCGTCACCATCCGCGAGACCCTGAATGCGATTGAAGCGTGGCTCGGCAGCCTGCCCGGCAACCCCTACGCCAATGTGCGCCAGCCCATCGTGCACAGCCTCAATCTCGCGCACATGATGCCGGTCTCGGCCGTGTGGGCGGGACCCGAGTTCAACCGCCACCTGAACGCCCCGGCGCTGATGATGACGGAAACGCGCGGCAGCACGCCCTTCCGGTTCGATCTCCACGTCGACGACGTCGGCCACACCTTGGTGCTCGGGCCGACGGGGGCCGGCAAATCCGTGCTGCTGGCGCTGATCGCCCTGCAATTTCGGCGCTACATCGGCGCCCAGGTGATCCTGTTCGATCGCGGACGCTCGCTCCGGGCCGCGACACTGGCCGTGGGCGGGGAAAGCATTGCGCTGGGCTTGCACGGCACGCTGGCGCTGCAGCCGCTGGCGCAGATCAATGAACCCGGCGAAATGGCGTTTGCCCTGCAATGGGTGACGGCGCTCATTGCCGCGGAAGGCGTGCGCGATCACGCCCGATGTCAAGGACGCCGTGTGGACGGCCTTGCGCAGCCTCGCCAGCGCGCCAAGAGAAGAGCGCACGCTGACCGGCCTCGCCGTGCTGATCCAATCGAGCGCCCTGGTGGCGGCATTGACCCCCTACACCCTGGAAGGCGCCTACGGCCGCCTGTTGGACGGCGCCGCCGAACGCATCGCCGCCACCGATATGTTGCATATCGAAATGGAGGAGCTGATGGGGCACAAGGCGCTGATCGCGCCGGTGCTCACCTATCTCTTCCACCGCCTGGAAGCACGCTTCGACGGACGAGCGACCTTGCTCGTCCTCGACGAGGCCTGGACCTTTCTGGACGATGCGATCTTTGCCGCCCGCATTCGCGAATGGCTCAAGACCCTGCGCAAAAAGAACGTGGCCGTGGTGTTTGCCACGCAGTCGCTCGCCGACATCGAGCGCTCGAGCATCGCCCCGGCCCTGATCGAAAGCTGCCCGACCCGCATTTTCTTGCCGAATGATCGCGCCCGCGAGCCGCAGGCCAGGAGCATCTACGCGCGCTTTGGCCTCAACGACCGGCAGATCGAGATCCTGAGCCTCGCCGCGCCCAAGCGCGACTACTATGCGCAGACCGCGCGCGGCAATCGTCTGTTCGAATTGGGACTGGGCCCGGTGGCGCTCGCCTTGTGCGGCGCCGGCTCGCCCGACGACCAGCGCCTGATCGACCGCTGTCTCGCCGACGGCGAGGCCGCCGGCTTCGCCGCCCGCTTTTTGCAGGCCAAGGGCCTCGGCTGGGCGGCCGAGCTGTTGGCGCGCTGGACCCCGCCGACCGCGCGGGCAAAGCCGTCGAAGGCCATCAGCGAGCCTCGCGTCGACACGCCGGCAGTGGAAAAACCTGCGCTCGCCGCAACGCCGCCGAACGCGATCAGCGAACCGTCCAGTGGCGAGTTGGGAGGCGGGGACACTGCCTCCGCAACACCAGCACCATCAGCACCGGTTCCGACCCGCAAACCGGTCCTGGCGACGGCCGCGTCCGGTCGTCCGCCGACGCCGCTGCCGGGTCTCCCGGGCGGACCACCGCTGCCCGAACGGCTCTCCCCGTTTCGCATCGTCGCCGGCCAAAACAACAGGAGGCACCCCTGAAACCCGCTCTCCCCCTCCGCCAAAAGCTGGCTTTGGGCCTGCCGCTGATTGCGCCTGCGCTGGCGAGCGCATCCCTGCCGGGCGCGGCACAACTCACCGTGTTTGATCCCGTCAACCAACAGCAAAACCTGCTATCCGCGGCGCGCGCCCTGCAGCAGATCAACAACCAGGTGCGCCAACTACAGGCCGACGCCCAAATGCTCTCCCGCATGGACCAGAATCTGGCCCGGCTCAAGGGCTCCATCACCCCGGACCTGCAACGCACGCTCGACGCGATCAATGGCCAGCTGCGCCAGGGCAATGCCATCGCGCTCGGTCTTAAAGAAACGGAGATCACCTACGCGCGCCTGTTCCCGAACACGCCCTCGAGCAACCTTTCGAACGACGCCAGTCTGCGCGCGGCGCAGCAACGCTGGGAAGAGGAGTACGCCAGCCTGCAGCGGGCCGCGCGGCTGCAAGGCGCCATCGCCGATGGCATCGCCGTCGATGGGCGCCTGCTCACCCAAGCCATGGACCGCTCGCGCACCGCCAACGGCGCCTTGGAGGTGGCGCAGGCCGGCAACGAGTTGACGGGTCTCGGCATCAAGCAGGCGCTCGGTCTGCAAAGTCTGCTCGCCGCCCAGCAACGTGCCGAGACCCTGAAAGCGGCGCGCGATCTCGCCAACGAAGCCGAGGCGCGCCAGCGCTTCAAAGCCTTTCTCGGCAGCGCCGCGATCGCAAGCGCCAAGCGCTAGGGGGACCGAGACGTACAACGCCGCAAGTGAGGACCGGCGCGGCTATCACCGCCGCGCCGCTCGAGGGAGCTTTTGTCGTCACGGGGGAGAGCCATGGACGACCTCGCCATTATCGACCGGTTCACCGATACCTTCAGCCGCTACATCGATTCCGGCTTTGGCCTCATCGCCGGCGACGTTGCCTTCCTGACCAGCACCTTGGTCGGCATCGACATCACCTTGGCCGGTTTGTTCTGGGCGCTGCTGGGTGAAGACCACGTCATCGCCCAGTTGATCCGCAAGGTCCTCTACGTCGGCTTCTTCGCCCTCGTGATCGGCAACTTCAAGAGCCTGGCCGACATCGTCTTTGCCTCCTTCGCCGGGCTTGGCCTCAAGGCCAGCGGCGGCACGCTGACCGCCGCCGATCTGATGCGGCCGGGCTTCGTGGCCGCAACCGGCTTTGCCGCGGCGCGGCCGCTGTTGGAGGCCGCCGGCGAGCTCGTCGGCATCACCGCCTTTTTTGCCAACTTCGTCACCATCTCCGTGCTGCTGCTGGCCTGGCTGATCGTGCTCATCGCCTTTTTCGTGATGTCGGTGCAGCTCTTCATCACCATCATCGAATTCAAGCTCACCGTGCTGGCGGGCTTCGTGCTGGTCCCCTTCGCCCTGTTCGGCCACACGACCTTTCTGGCCGAACGCGTCCTAGGCAACGTCATCTCCTCCGGGCTCAAGCTGATGGTGCTGGCAATCGTCGTCGGCATCGGCGCCTCGTTGTTCGGCACGCTGATCCGTCCCACGGGCGAAATCACGCTGACCCAGGCGGCCGCCACCATTCTGGCGGCGATTGCCGTGTTCGGTCTCGCCGTCTTCGTCCCCGCGCTGGCCGCCGGGCTCATCTCCGGTGCGCCGCAGCTGGGCGCCGGGGCGGCCGTCGCCACCACGGCCGCCCTCGGCGGCACCGCCGTCGCCGGCGGTCTGTTGACGACCAGCGCCGCCCGTCTCGGTGGTCGCGCCGCCGGTGGGACGCTTCATGCCGCGGCCGCCGTCACGGGGCGCATCGGCGCGGCTCACGAGTCCGACGGCGCCCGCGGCATCGCGCGCACCGCGCTCAGCGCCCCGGCCTCGCGCGCGCTGACCGCGGTCACGGCCCCCGTGCGCGATGCCTACCGCGAGGGCGCCGCCCAAGGCTATCGCGACACGGCGCCGCCAAACGACACCAATGGCCCGCCCCTGCCGATGTCGCCGGCCGGTGCGCCACCTAACAATGCCCCACCGGGTTGGGCGCAAACCCTGGCGCGCCGGCAGCGCACGACACAGGCGGCCTTGCTCGCGGCGCAGGCCGTGCGCGAGGGCGACCGTCCCGCCGGCGGTGCCGCGCCCGACCTCAAAGACAAAAGCTAGGCAAGAGGCCCCCCATGACCTTCAAGCGCGCGAGCTTGCGCTATGGCGACACGCCGGCGCCGGTCACGCCCTACCAAAAGGCGGCCCAGATCTGGGACGAGCGCATCGGCAGCGCCCGCGTGCAGGCCCATAACTGGCGCCTGATGGCGCTGGGCTCACTGGCGCTTGCCCTGCTGTTGGGCACTGTTTTGTCGTGGTTTGCCCGCTCGGGGGCGGCCACACCTTATATTGTCGAGGTCGACACGACGGGAAGCGCGCGCGCCGTCGGTCCGGCCATCGAGGCCTATAAGCCCAGCGATGCCCAGATCGCCTTTCATCTGGCGCGCTTCGTCGACCACGTGCGCTCGCTCTCGCTCGATCCCGTGGTCGTGCGCCAGAACTGGCTTAGGGCCTACGACGTCGTCACCGACCGCGCCGCGGTCAGCCTCAACGAGTATGCGCGCGAGAACGACCCCTTCCAGCGCATCGGCCGCGAAACCGTGGCCGTCGAGGTCGCAAGCGTGGTGCGCGCCTCGGAAAGCTCCTTCCAGGTGCGCTGGCTGGAGCGCCAATTCGACGGCTGGCGCACTCAAGGACACGCGCCGGCTGACCGGGCTCTTTTCCATTCTGATCACCCCGCCCCGCACCGTCGAGCAGGTGCGCAAGAACCCGCTCGGCATCTACGTGCACGCCTTCAATTGGTCGCAGGACGTCGCCGCCTCCGGAGAGCCGAAATGACCGCCCGTCGCTCCCTCGCCCTCGGCATCAGCCTTGCCGTCGCCACCGGCGCCTGCGCCACGCGCGTCGAGGTGCCGGAAATCCCCCTCCTCGACAGCCCGGCCTTTAAGGCCGCAACGCGCGAGCCCGACCCCAAGCCCGAGATCACCTATGTCGAGGTCCCCAAACCCTTGCCGCTTCCCGGCCAGCTCAAACCCCTCTCCCCCACGCCAAAGAGCGCGGAGGGCGCCGAGGGCGCGCCCCCCCTTCCCCCCAAGGAGCGCATCGCCGCCGCCCAGCGCGGCGCCCGTGTCGAGCCCAGCAAGGATGGTTACATCAATGCCATCCAGGTCTACCCCTACACCCGCGGTGCGCTCTATCAGCTCTATGCCGCCGTCAATCAGGTCACCGACATCGGCTTGGAGCCCGGCGAAAAGCTCGTCTCCGTCTCCGCCGGCGATACCGTGCGCTGGATCGTCGGCGACACCAGCAGCGGCGAGGGCAAGGACGCCACGGTCCACATCCTCGTCAAGCCGACCGCCGCCGACCTCGACACCAACCTCGTCATCACCACGGATCGCCGCACCTACCATCTGGAGATGCACGCAACGGCTGCGACCTACATGGCCTCCCTGACCTGGACTTATCCCGCCGCCGAACTGGTCGCCCTCAAGCGCCAGCGCGCCGAGGCCGCCAGCACCGCGGCAGCCATTGCCGACGGCGCCGTCAATCTCGAAGAGCTGCGCTTTCGCTATCGCCTCGAAGGCGACGCGCCCTGGAAGCCGCGGCAGGTCTTCGATGATGGGGCCAAGGTCTACATCCAGTTTCCCCCCGGCCTGGCGCAAAGCGAGGCCCCACCCCTGTTCGTGCTGGGCCCCGACGGCAAGAGCGCGCTCGTCAACTATCGCGTGCGCGGCACCACCTACATCGTCGATCGCCTGTTCGCCGCCGCCGAGCTGCGGTTGGGCACGGCGCCCCAGCGCGTCGTGCGCATTATCCGCACCGATGCCGTGTGGCGGGAGGTGCAGCCATGACGATCGAGGCCCCAACGCCCGGAGACGGCAAGGTCGCACCCGAGACCCTCACCCTGCGCGCGCGCCCCCAGCCGGTCACGCGCATCAACCGCCGCGTCCTGATCGGCATGGCCGCCGTCATCCTGTTTGTCCTGTCGGGGCTGGTGCTGGTGGCGCTGAAGCCGCCGAGCCTGCGCTCGGGCGAGCGGCCCGAGCTCTTCAATGTCGAGCACAAGCCCGTCACCGATGCGCTGGCCAAACTGCCGGCGAGCTATGAGGACGTGCGGCCCGCCAAGGCGGCCGACGAAGCGAAACTCCCGGCGGGCGTGCCGAGACTGGCGCTGTCTCTCGACGCGGCCGACGACGGCGATGCCGCGGACAAGGGGCGGCTCGCCCGCCTGCTGGGCCAAGCCCGCCAATCGCCGGTGTTCTTTCGGCTGCTGGCCCCGGCCTTCAAGGGCGGTGGCGAGGCCGGCGCACAAACGCACGTGGACGCGGCGCCGCGGCCGGTGCCGCGCCCGAGGGACAATGCGCTCGCTCCCGCCGGGTCAACCGTTACCGCGGCGCCGAGCGCCGGGGACTTGGATCCCAGCAGCGGGCCGGCGACCGAGCCGACGCGCAAGCTCGCCTTCCTGAAAGCTGGGCCCGATAAGGACATCTACAATCCGCACGCCCTGGAGCGCCCGGTCTCGCCCTACCAGCTGATGGCCGGGACCATCATCGCCGCCAGCCTGATCAGCGGCCTCAACTCCGATCTCCCCGGCTTTGTCATCGCCCAGGTGACCGAGCACGTCTACGACAGCGTTTCCGGGCGCACCCTTCTAATCCCCCAGGGGTCGCGTCTCCTCGGCCGCTATGACAACGTCACGGCCTTTGGCCAAAAGCGCGCGCTCGTCGTCTGGCAGCGCCTGATCCTGCCCGATGGCAGCTCGGTCCTGATCGACAACCTCCCCGCCACCGACACCAGCGGTTATGCGGGGCTGGCCGACAGCATCGACCTTCACACCTTCCAACTCCTGAAGGGCGTGGCGCTCGCCACCGTGCTGGGCGTCGGCACCGAGCTGGCCTTGGGGTCTTCCGACAATAGCCTGGTACGCGCGCTGCAGGCTGCGACGCAAGCAACCGGCAACCGGGTGGGCCAGCGCCTGGTCGAACGCCACCTCGATGTCGGGCCCACGCTGACCGTGCGTCCGGGCTGGCCGCTGCGCGTGATCGTACACAAGGACATCGTTCTCAAACCCTACCCGCAAGCTGCAAACCCCTAGAGGAGGACCGCCCCATGCCCGTGATTGGCACGTTTACGCCCGTGCAGGATGGCTACACCGGCAGCATCACCACGCTCGCCCTCAACGCCAAGGTCTCCATCGTCCTCAACGAGGGCAAGCAGGGACGCAACGCCCCCGATTTCCTGATCATGGCGGGGGCGGTCGAGGTCGGCGTGGCCTGGCGCCGGACCAACCACACCACGGCCAAGGAATACCTGCGCGTCAAGCTCGACGATCCCCTCCTGCCCGAGCCGATCTGGGGCGCCTTGCTTGGGGACGGTGAGGATGGCGTGGCCCGTCTGGTGTGGGTGCGTGACCGCGAGGACGACGGCGCTTGAGCCCTTGAGCCCATTGGGCGGCGCGCGCTCCCCGCCTCTTCGGCGGGAAGAGAAACCATTGGCAAATGAAAATTTTGTTGGGAGGGAACCCCGTGACGCGTTCACGCCGGATCGGCTGCGTCCTGCTGCCTTTCGCAGCCGGCTACTATTTGTCTTACCTCTTTCGCACCATCAATGCCCTGATCGCCGCCGATTTGACGGCGGAGCTGGGCCTCACCGCGGCCGACCTCGGGCTGTTGACCGCCGTCTATTTTCTGGTGTTCGCCGCGGCGCAGATCCCCTGCGGCATCCTGCTCGACCGCCACGGCCCGCGCACGCTTTTGAGCGGCCTTCTCCTGCTCGCGAGCGCGGGCGCCCTCCTGTTTGCCCTCGCCGACACGCTCGTCGGTCTCCTGTTCGGCCGCGCGCTGATCGGGGCGGGCGTGGCACTGGCCTTGATGGGCGGCTTCAAGGCCATCGTGCTCTGGTTTCCCGCCGAGCGCCTGGCGCTCACCAACGGCTGGTTCGTCATGCTGGGCGCCTTGGGCGCCGTCACGGCCACGGCACCGGCGGATCTCCTGATCGCCGCCGTCGGCTGGCGCGGCCTCTTCGCCGTCCTCGGCGCCTTGAGCGCGCTCGCCGCCCTTCTCATCGTGGGGATCGTGCCCGACGAGGATCGGCAGCCCATGCCGTCAAAACGCGTTGCTCCCGCGCTGTTTGCCATCTATCGCGAGCGGCGCTTTTGGCGCCTGGCCCCACTCTCCTCACTCGGCATCGGCACCTCCTGGTCGCTGCAGGGGCTATGGGCCGCGCCTTGGCTCAGAGATGTCGACGGTCTCGATCGCACCGGCGTGGTCGCGATCCTGAGCGTCATGGCGATCGTCGTCAGCGCCAGCGGCTTGGCTCTGGGGGTGGCGGCCAACCACGTCCGCCGCCTCGGCGGCAAGACCGAGCACGTGCTTATCGCCACCGTCGGCCTGTCGCTCTCAGCCCAGCTCGCCCTATTGCTGGAGCTTCCCGTGGCCGCAGGCCTCGCCTGGAGCGCGATTGCCGCCGCCGGGGCCGCGACCGTGCTCAGCTATGCGATCCTCGCCGACTACTATCCGAAGGAAATCTCAGGGCAGGCCAATGCGGCCTTGAACCTGCTGCACGTCGGTGGCGCTTTCGCGCTGCAATCGCTGATGGGCCTCATCATCCAGCAGTGGCCGGCCGAGGGCGGCCACTATCCTCCCCTCGCGTACAAAAGCGCCGTGGGCGTCGTGTTCGCCTTTGAGCTCGTGGCGCTGGCCTGGTTTTTCTTGAGGGCGGCGCGGACGTCGCGGGGGCAGGCCTGGGTTGATCTCAGGGTCGCCGCTTCAGACGTGCCCGCCGCGCGCGTTCTTTCTCTGACGGGCAGCCGCAACTCACGCACGCAACCGTAGTCTGGTGGCCCCGACCAGCGTGGCGGCGTTGCCGCGCAGCGATGGGAAACCTCACCCCTGAGCGTCGGCCTGAGGCCCCGTCCCTTCCGCCGCAATCCGGGGTAGAGCATCGCGCCAGAACTCCGGCGGCTGGGCGCCCGAGACGCCGTACTTCTGCGACACGATAAAGAAGGGCACGCCCTGAATGCCCATGCGATAGCCCTGCTGCTCCAGATCGACGACGGCCTCGAGGCTGTCGGGGTCCGTGAGCGCGCGCTTGAGCGCCTCGGGCTCGAGACCGGCCTCGGCCGCCAGGCCTTGCAGGACTTGGGGCTCACCGATGTCGCGCGCCTCCTCGAAGTAGGCCTGAAACAGGCGGTTCACGAGGGCGTCCTGGCGCCCTTGCCGACCCGCCTCCCAAATGGCGCGGTGGGCGAGCCGCGTGTTGGGCGTACGCTGCATGCGGTCGAAGGCAAAGGCGATGCCAAGCTCCTTGCCGGTTTCGACCATGTTGCGGTCGAGCTCGGCGCTGCGCGCCGCGCCAAATTTCTGGGCGCGATAGGCCTGCCGCTCGATCCCCTCCGCGGGCATGTCGGGATTGAGCTCGAAGGGCCGCCAGGCCAAGCGCGGCGGCGCCGGCATGTCCGGGGTGTCGAGGGCGGCCTCGAGCCGACGCTTGCCGACATAGCACCAGGGACAGATCACGTCCGAATAGACGATGATGGACAGGGGATCGGATGTGGGATTGGACATGGGGCGCGGAACAATCCTTTGTTGGGGCGATGCTGACCCAAGATTAGACCACGGCGCCGCGCCGCGATAGAAGGGTGCCCGGGAGAGAAACGTCACATGGTCGCAAGACTTGCAATACCAGCCCGACACTAAGGCTCTCACCAAGGGGGCTCTGGCCAAGGAGGCCCTGACCAGGGTCGACAGCCGGCAAGGCTGGATCGTCACCGTTGCGTCCCTCGCCATCCTTTCGGTGGCGCTGGGGGCGCCCTACGTCACCATTGTGGCGCTCAAGGCGATCGCCGCCGATTTCGGCGGCTATCGCTCGACACCCTCGGCGGCG
Organism: uncultured Alphaproteobacteria bacterium; assembly: GCA_963775835.1. GTDB lineage: Bacteria > Pseudomonadota > Alphaproteobacteria > Rhizobiales > Hyphomicrobiaceae > AWTP1-13. The sequence goes on from CAVZKV010000004.1 coordinate 84,764, forward strand.
GCCTCCCTTGCCATGCTCGGCACGGGCGTGGGTGGCCTTGGCATGGGCTGGCTCGCCGAGCGCATCGGCGTCAAACGCGTGGTCTGCCTCGGGGCCTGCATGGTGTGCGCGGGGCTCGCGCTCTCGTCGTTGGGGGAAGTTTGGCAGCTCTACGTCGGGCACGGGCTCCTGATCGGGCTGCTCGGCAACGGCGCCATCAATGCGCCGCTCTACGTCTACATCACGCGCTGGTTCGAGGCGCGCCGCGGCGCGGCGCTCGCGCTCTTGTCCGGGGGACAGTACGTGGCCGGCGCCAGCCTGCCGCCCCTGTTCGAGTGGGCGATCACCATCTACGGCTGGCGTCAGACCATGTTCACCTACGGTCTCGTCGTCGCCGCCGTGGTGGTGCCGCTCGCGCTTCTGTTCTTGCGGCCGGCCCCGGAGACGGCCAAGGCCGGTAACGCGAGGCAGTCAGGTGCCCAGCGCGACAAGGTTCTGGGGCTGCCGTCCAACCTCGCCTTTGGTCTCCTCGCCGGCGCCGCCTTTCTGTGCTGCGTGCCGATGGCGATGCCGGCCTCGCACTTGATTGCGCTATGCGGCGATTTGGGGTTTGCCCCCTCGCACGGCCCGGCCATGCTGACCGTGCTCCTGGTCTGCGCCTTTTTGAGCCGGCAATTCTGGGGCTGGATTACCGACCGCGTCGGAGGACTGACGACCGTGCTGGTCGGCTCGCTCGCCCAGGCGACGGCGATCTCGGGCTTTATCGTCACCCAGACCGAAATGGGCTTGCTGGCGGTCGCGGCCGCCTTCGGCTTCGGTTTCAGCGGTCTGATCCCCGCCTACATCGTGGCCATACGCCGGCTGTTTCCCGCTCACGAGGCGAGCTGGCGCATTCCGACGCTGCTGCTCACGGGCATGGGCGGCATGGCCGCCGGCAGCTGGTTGGCGGGCCGGCTCTACGACTATTTCGGCTTTTACGCCCCAGCCTTCGCCACCGGCTTCTTTTTCAACCTCATCAATGCCAGCCTGGTCGCCGGCCTGCTCCTGCTCTGGCGCCGCTCGCAACCCAGGCTCGCCTTTTCCTGACAGGACAAATCTTCCACGGACGCCCCCAGACCAGGCCTTGATCGTCGTCACCAACGTTTGGCAGCGCTTGCGCCGGCAAGCGCACGCGCCGAAAAATGTCTATTGCGCCCAGCGGCGGCCGAGCAAAATCTCAATCGCGCGGATTCGCGAACGCGCAAAATGCCTCTTTTCTTTGACCTCATGCTTCCGCGGTTAAATTTTCTTCTATAGTGCCAACCAAGCGGCGCCGTGGGATTGCGCCGCGATCGACAACCCCCGCAGCAATCTTCGGCAGAGGTTGGAAACGTGCGTGCGCGTGTGGGTGTCCTTGTGGATCTGAACCCGCCTTCTTTGCGCATTTTCCATCGGCTGCGCGGTTGTCGTTGAGTTGTCCCGAAGCGTTATCTCGAAACGATCAGTCGGAGTGAAGACCCCCATGTGGCGAGGTGAGTGGCGAGGTGAGTGGCGAGTTGGGCGACGCGGATCCGTAGTGGCCGCCATGCTGGTGGCGGGCCTGTGCTCGGCGGTTTTAACCTCGGCGGCGTCGGCGGCCGACGCACCGAAAGAAATCCGGATCGACTGGGCAACCTACAATCCCGTCTCCATGTTGCTCAAAAATAAGGGCCTGCTGGAAAAGGCCTTCGCCAAGGACGGCATTTCCATCGTCTGGGTACAGACACTGGGCTCCAACAAGGCGCTGGAGTTTTTGAACGCCGGCTCCATCGACTTCGGCTCGACCGCGGGCTCCGCCGCCCTGGTCGCCAAAATCAACGGCAATCCCATCAAGTCGATCTACGTCTACTCGCGGCCCGAATGGACCGCCCTGGTGACGGGCAAGGACAGCAAAATTAACACCCTCGCCGACTTGAAGGGCAAACGCGTCGCCGTCACCCGGGGCACCGACCCCCACATCTTCCTGGTGCGCGCGCTACAATCGGCGGGCCTCAGCGAAAAGGACATCGTCCCCGTCCTGCTGCAGCATCCCGACGGCAAGACCGCCCTTATTCGCGGCGACGTCGACGCCTGGGCCGGTCTCGATCCCATGATGGCCCAGGCCGAGGTCCTTGACGGCGCCAAGCTCTTTTACCGCAAGGCCGAGGCCAATACCTGGGGCATCCTCAACGTGCGCGAGGCCTTCGCCAAGGACCACCCGGACGTGGTGCGCCGCGTGCTCGCCGTCTACGAGGAGGCCCGCAAAGACGCGCTCGCCAACTACGACGAGCTAAAGCGCATCTTCATCGCCGTCACCAAGCTCCCCGAGGACGTCGTCGACAAGCAGCTGAAAGAGCGCACGGAACTGACGCACAGCCGCATCGGTGCGCCACAGCGCGAGTCGATCCTGGCGGCGGGCCTCGCCCTGCAACAGGCGGGCGTGGTGCCGGCCAACGTCGACGTGACCGCCACCGTCGACGCCCTCATCGACGATCATTTCATCGCCGCCAGCAACTAACGGCAATCGGCGACCGGGCCGCTCCGCTCGGTCGCTTTCAAGCCACGGCTACGGCTTCCCAGTCGCGCGACCCTGGACTATGTCTACAGTCGAAATGTTGAGTTCCGAAGGGTTGGTCAAGCCGCAACGCGCGCGACGCCGGGTCGGGGCCGCGCGCCTCCTGCGCCCGGCCTTGGGGCTGCTCGTGCCGGTCGCGCTCGCGGTCGGCTGGGAAATCATCGTGCGGACCGGCCTGTCGAGCGGCCGTCTGGTGCCGCCACCCTCGGTGATCTTTTCCACCTTTGCCGACCTCGCCGCCACGGGGGAACTGCAGCGCCACGCCACCGTCACCCTGTTGCGCGTCCTCGCCGGCTTTGCCAGCGGCGTCGTGCTCGGTACGCTCGCCGGCGCCATCACCGGCTATTCGGCGCTCAGCCACCGCTTGCTCGATCCCAGTCTGCAGGGCCTGCGGGCCATCCCCTCGATCGCCTGGGTGCCGCTGTTCATCTTGTGGTTTGGCATCTTCGAGGCCTCCAAAATCATCCTGATTGCCGTCGGCGTCTTCTTTCCCGTCTACCTCGGGGTGATGGGCGCGGTGCGCTCCGTCGATCGCAAGATCGTCGAGGTCGGTCGCGTCTTTCGCCTGTCGGGCTCGGCCATGGTGTGGCGCATTCTGCTGCCGGCGATTGCGCCCGCCTATGTCATCGCGCTCAGGGCCGGGCTCGGACTTGGCTGGATGTTCGTGGTGGCGGCCGAGTTCATGGGCGCCTCCGAGGGGCTCGGCTTTTTGCTGATCGACGGCCAGCAGCTCGGCAAGCCCGCCCAAATCGTCGCCGCCATCGTGGCCTTTGCGCTCCTCGGCAAATTGACGGACTGGATCGTCGCCAGCATCGCGGCGCCCTTCCTGCGCTGGGAAGACGCCTTCGCGTCGCGGTGAGATAAGCCCATGCTCGTGTTCGACCACGTCGGCAAAACCTATCCCAATGGCGTGCGCGCGCTCGATGGCGTTTCGCTCGAGGTCGCCCCCGGCGAAATCCTCGTCATCATCGGCGGCTCGGGCTGCGGCAAGTCGACCTTGCTGCGGGCCGCCAGTGGCCTCGACGTCGCCACCCAGGGCAGCGTCGCCCTCGATGGGGCGACCATCGAGGCACCGCACGAAAAAATTGGCCTCATCTTTCAGGAGCCGCGGCTGTTGCCCTGGCTCAGCGTCGCCAACAACGTCGGCTTCGGCCTGTCCCACCTTGCCAAGCCCGAGCGCGCCAAACGCATCGCGGCCGCCTTGGAGCGCGTTGGCTTGACCGACAAGGCCGGCGTCTGGCCGCGCGAGCTCTCCGGCGGGCAGGCCCAGCGCGTCGCCATCGCCCGCGCGCTTATCACGCGGCCATCGGTGCTGCTGCTCGATGAGCCGTTTTCTGCGCTCGATGCCTTCACCCGCGCCGAGTTGCAGGACCACCTCCTGGACCTCTGGGACGAGGGGCGCCCCATTCTGGTGCTCGTCACCCACGACATCGAGGAGGCCTTGGTGCTGGCAACGCGCGTCGTCGTCATGCGCGCGCAACCCGGCCGCATCGCCGGCATCCTCGACGTGCCCCTACCCCGCCCGCGCGATCGCCTCTCCCCCGCCTTCGAAGAGCAGAAACGGCGCGTACTGCGTCTGTTCGATTCCACGCTGCTCAATCGCCGGGCGCTGAACCAACCGCTGCACGATTTCCAGATTTGAGGCGCCCATCTCGATGTGAAGTGGCGCGATGTGAAGTGGCGCGATCTGAAACGCCGCGACGCCTTGCCGGAGAAGGACCCATGACGGCCGCCGATGACATCAGGACGCTCGCCGCCACCCAGAGCTGGGGCCGCGGCCGCATCTACGACAGCATCACCGAGACGATCGGCCACACGCCCCTGGTGCGGCTCAACAAGCTGGCCGCGGCGAGCAAGGCCAAGGCGCACGTTCTCCTAAAGCTCGAATTCTTTAATCCGCTTTCCTCGGTCAAGGATCGCATCGGCGTGTCCATGATCGATGCCTTGGAGGCCCGCGGTCTCATCAAACCTGGCGTCACGCCGCTCGTCGAGCCAACCTCGGGCAACACCGGCATTGGGCTCGCCTTCGTTGCCGCCGCCCGCGGCTACCGTCTCATTCTGGTGATGCCGGAATCGATGTCGGTGGAGCGCCGCAAAATCCTGGCGCTGCTCGGCGCCGAGCTCGAGCTCACACCCGCCGCCGGAGGCATGCCCACCGCCATCGAACGCGCCGGCGCCTTGCTTGCAAGCCTGCCCGGCGCCGTGCAGCCGAGCCAGTTCGAGAACCCGGCCAACCCGCTGGTGCACGCGCTGACGACGGCCGAAGAAATCTGGGCCGACACCAAGGGCGAGGTCGACGCCCTCGTCATCGGCGTCGGCACCGGCGGCACGCTCACGGGCTGCGGCCGCAGCCTGAAACCGCGCCGCCCCGACCTCAAGATCATTGCCGTGGAACCCGCGACGAGCCCCGTCTTGTCCGGCGGCCTGCGCGGACCCCACAAGATCCAGGGCATCGGCGCCGGCTTCGTTCCCGCCGTGCTCGACACCAAATTCATCGACGAGGTGCTCACCATCTCCAACGAGGCCGCCTTCGACACCGCCCGCGCCCTCGCCAAAAGCGAGGGCATACCCGCCGGGATCTCGACGGGGGCCAACGTCGCCGCCGCCTTGGCCGTTGCCGCCCGCGCGGATATGGCGGGCAAAACCATCGTCACCTTCGCGCCGTCGAGCGCGGAGCGCTATTTTTCCAGCGACCTCTTTCTCGACATCGACTGACCGGCCGCTGCCAGCCTCGGCTACGTCGTGCCGAGAAAAGGTCCGGGGACGGGAGGTCAATCAGGCTGGCTCGCTTGGCTCTTGGGCTTTTCCCGCCTCCATTGCGCGCTTCCTGAATGACCCTGGGCGTCCAACCCCCGATTTCTGCCAAGCGCTTCCAACTGCGAAATCCGCGGCTGGACTTAGATAAGCACGGGGACGGTGAGCGTTGGTTCGATGCGTCAGCCGTGCGGCAATCCTCGCCCGTGCTCAACCCGGTCAGAATGAAAATTGCGATATGGCAACAAGCACCCGTTGAGTGGGCGAAAGTGCAAAAAGGATGGTAAACTAGACCCGTGTGCGGGGTCATCCCATTGGGGGACTTTGCCATGATCGATAATTTCGCCGACTGGCTTTGCAATCTGCTGCTTTGGACGGCGATAATATCGCTGCTCGTCCTTCTCTACGCGACCTCGGTCTCGCCTGACCTCCTGCATGAGCCCTTGCTCGGCCCAATCGCTGCCGGCGTGGTCGTTGTGCTGTCGCTGTGGCCGAAACATTAGCTGCCGCATTCGCCACTACCGTTACGGCCGCCATCTTTCGGAGCCTCGAGAGCTGGCGAGAAAAAATCCGCGACTCGTTCGCTGAGCAATCAGCCGCGCTGAGGGATGCAAACGCGCTTCTGGCTCGTTCAAGGCAAGCAAGGAAGACAATTGGCGCGGCAGACTGACCCTATTTGACTCTATGACCAGCTGCCGAACACGGCTCATCGATCGGCGCGATCGCGCGCTTATCACATGGGCGACCTGGTCCCTGGGGTTAGACGGCGCTTTGCGCGCTTGTCCTCGGTTATGACTTCGCCTTCGCCTTGCGGGCCTTGGCGCGCCGAGCGCGCGCCTTCTTGCGCTCGATGTCGGCCCGAATGAGCGCCTGGCCCTCCGTGACCATCCAGAAGAAGGCGCCGAAGCCTACCGGCTCGGTCAGGGTGCGCGCGTGTTAGTTTGGGGGGTAGCCTTTCTCATGCTCTGGTCTCCTGTGATTCTCGCTTGTTGATCGCCATCACTTGTTTGTGTCGACATCTGCAAGTGTCGGCCGATGGCGCGATAGGACAGGCCCTCGGCGCGCAGCTTGCGCACCTTGCCCGCTTCGCTTGGCCGCTGCCCGACCTGGCGGCCCCAGCTTGATGCCCCTGGCTCGAGCAGCTGCCAGGCCAGACTTAACCCGATCCCTGATCAGGTCGCGCTCAAATTCGGTGAGACCGGCCATGATGGTGCGCATCAGCTTGCCGCTCGCTCTGCTGAGATCGAAGCTAAGGCCCGTCTGCGCCAGCACGCTCACCTTCCAGCCGTGCAAATCATCGAGCGTCCGGACGAGATCCTGCGTGCTACGGCCCCAGCGGCCGCTGACAAGGATGGCGTCGATTTCGTGGGCCCTGGCCAGCGCCATCACCTTCGCGCGCTCCGGCCTGTTGTCGTCGACGCCGGACGCCGTCTCCTTGAACACGGCGATCACCTTGTGGGCGGCGCGCTTGGCGAAGGCCCGCAGATCCCGTTCCTGGCGCTCGCAGGACTGATCGTCCGTCGAGTCTTGGGTGAGTGCTCGCTGCGGCGGGCGCTGAACGAATACGTCGAACATTATCATGCCGAGCGCAATCACCAGGGCAAGGTTAACGTCCTGCTGTTCCCTCGTGATACGGATATCCGCCGCGAGCCGCAGCTTGTTCAATGCCGCGAGCGATTGGGTGGGCTCCTGCGATATTACCATCAAGAGGCCGCGTGATCGCACGCCCAAGGTTCGATCCGAAACTCTGATTCCACGAACTTGCGCGCTGCGTTTGGGAGATCGAGGATCGCGGAAGCCGCTTTGCTACCCGTCGCCCCAACTCTGCGCTCCGGCAAGCTCGATCGCGCCGTTCCAATTTTTTGAGATCGTAAAGCGCGGCGAGGTGGGCGCTTGAACGACTGAGCGGATAAAGCCGCTAGCTATTGCACCTTGACGTAGCATTCGCTGAATTTTCGAGTGGCTCTGGCGTTCCACTGCTCATTTTCTGGTCGGTCTGGCTTGTATTCTCCTATTGGGCATTCCTTCACGGAGAACTCGTGCTTGAAGAAATTCTTCATACATTGGTCAGCTGAATGTTGATCCCCGGGAAAATTCTGTCTGCAATATCGAGCATGTACTTTTTATCGGTTGCCGGCTGAGCCACGCCTAGTCGGGTCGTCGCCAGCAAGATCACCGCCCCTACCGGAATGTATTTCAACTCTGTCCCCCTTTTGCTGTTGGCCAATATTAGCGTGCAATGCGGGCTGGGACGGTCAGCATGCATACCGTAGTCGGCCCCGCTGCGGCACCAAAGGGGGAGAGCGCCGCAGACGGGACTGCGTGAGGTGTCGTGACGCGGCACCGGTGGTCGCATTTTGAGGGGCGGCACAGTTAGGCTTACCCAGCCACTAGGGGCAGCTACCTCCTCCTACAAGTGATAGGGCAGACACTGAGCGGTACAGGAAAACCTGGCGGCCTGATCGAGTGACAACGGTGTGCCGCGAGAGAGGTAAACCGTGGTGATTGACCGGCGGGACACGGCGTATCCAGAACATGCCATTCCCCGCGCCTATTGGTAATGCAGCTGCCGAAGCCCGCTGTGCAATACGTCTCTCTCGGGTGGGGCCACATAGTGAACACTAGGTAGCCGCCGAGCACCGTGGCAATAGTGCCCGCAAAGACGATCCACCCGAGCCGATTGCCCATGTCGCGTCTGGCGTAACAACAAGGCTAACCCTGAGGAAGGGTGCCAGGTTCCTAGGGCGTCTTCAATCAAAGGACCATGCTCGGCAGCTCGATCCTTGGGCGCGCAGACCGCCGCGCTCGGATCGGATGCGGCCCCGCTGCGGCCGACAGCCGTCGCTGAAGCCAGTCAACCATTAGGGCCGCTTCTGGCACAGACCGACCATCCGCGCTGCCGCCGCAGCTGCGTCAGGAATCGGAGGGTCACCCGACGCGCCGGAAGGTCCTCAGGATCCGATCGCGGCAACTGACCCTGAGCTACCCTTTCGGCCGCAAACCGCTCGCCGGCGCCACGCAATCGGAGCCCGCCTTCGGCCGGAATGTACCAGAACTACTGTGCCAGCTCGTTGCATGGGTGGAACCTGCCGCTCCGACACGGTTTTCAGAAGGGCCTGTTCGCCTGAACGTATTCGCGCCGAGCATACTTACGGCTCGACGACAAGCCTGGCATCTCAAGAGCCCTTCTCAGGTTTGCTTCTGCACTCAAGGCATCGGCGGTCATGCCCCAGCTATCATCGACAATATGACAGCGCCATACGTAATGACCCGGCGCAGTTGCGATGATCGAGCCGACAGACATGTGTGGATCGGCATCCGTGAAGAAATTCAGGACCCTAGTGTGTGGGCAGCGTAGCCTAGATAGCATATCGGTCGGTCCCTTTCGCTAAATTGGGCCTTTCGCTACGCACACTGTTCCCAGAACGAGATTGGGAGACTGTCCGTTCCAGTTACTGTGATGACAAACGATGTCGCTATGTTACGAATGCGTTACGGATTTTGAAGAGCTCGTGGGTACTGCGCAGAAGCCGGTCTTTGGATGAACGCAGCCTCGACCTGGGGGAATATCCGAACGACTTTTTCGACGTGAAGCGCCCACTACCGCGACGGATCGAGCGGGTGCGCATCCACGTCGACCTTTTGTACAAGCTGAACTCGTCCTCCTCAGGATTACCGTGGGAAATACCTGCCATCATTCACACATTAACGCGCCTCAAGCGGCTCTTGTGACTTCAGGCATCAGCTGAAGTTCGGAAGCGTATAGCACGCCGAGCCATTCGCACTTATCGGGACCACAGCTGCCAAACTCCACGAGAAATGCCTTGCCGTCATCCAGTGTATCGAGCACAGTACCAACCGTTCCGACGTCTAGCACCAAAGCGGCCGGCCGGTTCGTCAACGCGTTACGTTGCGCGCACTCGCGCTCATTCATGTGCCTGCTTAGAAGAGCTTTGTTCATGGACGCCCTCCTTTGATTTTTTTGCGACTTTGAATAATTGAGATCCGTGTGGCCGGAGTTTGACGTTCGGTGCACCAACAACGGTGCTTTCCACAACGGTAAGTTCCCTTGAACCTTTCAGGTTCGCTCAGCGTCTGCGGTGATCCGTGGCGGCTACGATTGGCGGCTGCGCGTGGTGCGCGGTTCAGGCTCTTTGTCGCTCGTCCAGTGCGGAAGGTTGTGCGACTGTTTGAGCTGCTCAGCCTCAGCTTGTTCGAGTAGTAGAACAAGGGTCAACAGCTGTGGGGGCAGCGGCTCGCTTATGACTGCGCTCGCTGCCTCCCGAAGGATACGCCCTACGCCCCCCAACGGATGACACGCGTGTTTCTCGTTGGGGTTCATTTGTATAGAGAAGCGAGACGAAGGACCGACTGGTTCCCCGCACTTGGGGAAATCAACAGTGATCTTCCGCTTCTTTCGCAGAGATGGCGGAGAGCCGCGAGGCGTGACCACCTTCGGGCTCGCGCCGGGCCCGATGAGCACTGGCCCGCCGGCGACCGCTTCGATCACGAGGTGGCGATCGCCAGACCGGAACTGATGTCGGAGCCTTACATTCAGCGGACCATGGGCCACCACACGACGGCGCGCGAAGTCGGGATGTGGATGCTAACAAAAGCTACGGCAGGGCTTTGAACTCGACTACCGTCGTTCCGGGACTTCGTCTATCTGCCTGCGGAGGACGCCGATCGCTGCCCGGCCGGTGAGAAACTTACGTATCGGTTTACAGCTGAGGAGAACGGCCAGAAACTTCGCCGTTATTCGACCGACGCGTGTCGTACATGCCCAATCAAGGCCCAGTGCACGACCGGCAAAGAGCGTCGCATCACGCGGTGGGAGCACGAGGAGGTTGTCGAGGCCGTGCAGCAAAGGCTCGACAAAAATCCGGACGCCATGCGTCAGCGGCGCGAGACGGTCGAGCATCCCTTCGGCACACTGAAGATGCGGATGGGCGCGACACACTTCCTGATGAAGACGCTGCCGAAGGTTGCCGGCGAGATGGCATTGCACGTGCTCGCCTACAATTTGACGCGCGTCATGAACATCGTCGGCATCAAGCCGCTGATGGCGGCGATCGCGGCCTGACACGGTCCGGCTGCAACCTCTGCAGCATCATCGGAGCCGTCCGGACCGGCCGGGCGAGGAGCAGGTTTGCCTCCCAGACCAAAATCGGAAAAAAAGCTCGAAACAGTCACCTTGCTGTGCATCCCGCCTGTCGCGGTCCGGCGACACCCCCTCCGGCGCGTTATCACACGGCCAAGACCCGGAGTAGACGGTTGGCTGCATGCGTTGGCACGGCGCAGGCTGACGCTCAGTGACGAGTCGGGCCGCTATACGGTAGGTGCGTCCCACCAGTACCGTTGCCTCCGCCGAAGCCGCACAAACGACAGACCCTACTCGCTTGCCTAGTGAGCTCCATAGAAAGCTGGGCAAGCCTGACCAACTCAAAATCAGTGATATGGGATCACGCAGGAGACGCGAGCGGCTTGCCCTTCTCCACGACATAGGTGATCAAAATCCTTGACTTGGCAGAGCCAGGTTTGCCGCCAGCATGGGGTGTTGCGGGCGGTATCTGGAACCCATCACCCGGCTTCAACGTGCGGGTCGGTTGACCCTCTATTGGGAGCTCAAAGCCGCCTTCAAGGACATAGGCGAACTTGACCCCTGGATGCGTGTGGCGCCCGACTGCTACTCCCGCTTCTATTTCCGCCTCTACGAGTAACGTTACGTATCCGGGCGTAGGACCGTCCGTCTGCGACAGAATCTTTCGTGTGACGCCTGGAGTAGTTGCGGGGGGCGTGGTCTGTGCCGAGGCCCCTGCGGCAATGAACTCGGCGAGCCCACAAATCGCGCAGCCCGCAACACCTGTAAAATGTCTTCGGGTCAGCATGGCGACCTCCTACCGTCCCGGAGCACCAGTGTCCGGGGATAAAGGGCATCATAATCGGTTCAGCATTGGGCTCGCAAGGACCGGCCCAAATATCAAGCAGCCACTCTTTTTAGAATGCGTCTTGTACATCCGGTGCAGGGCAGGCCCGTGGAAGAAGCCGTCAGGTGGGCACACGGCGAGCTGTTCAAGATTTACAGCGCTTGATCGGGTATCCCATTCGTCAGCGATGCCCGCGGTTGCGGTGGTTGATCTCGGCGCGGTTCGGTGCGCTGTGTCGGTGGACGCTAGGCAGCTCGGCGTCAAGCGCCAGAGCGTCTACGGCACTAATGGTTCATGACGTACACGGGCGGCAAGTGCGCCACTACTGACACGTAAAACATGGCCGCCACCTTGATCGGGGTGGCCAGATTGTTATGTCGTGCCAGGCCCAGTTACCAACCTTCCTTAAGAGGTAATCTCAATGCGATGCGTACTAGCAACTGCGGCCCTCTTGGCCCTGGCGACAGTGCCAGCGGTTGCCGCCGATCTGGGCAGGCCCAAAAGGCTCGAATACGATGAGGCCCCCAGGGCGGCTTTCTCATGGACCGGCTTTTTACCTCGGCGCCCACGCCGGCTATGCCTGGGGCGACGTCGACCAGAGGCAGACGACCGGCGGCATGCCGGTTGGCCCGTTCAGCTACGATGTCGACGGCGCCTTTGGCGGCGGCACCGCTGGCTACAATTGGCAGGCTGGCCAGCTGGTGGTCGGCATCGAGGGCGATCTCGGCTGGATGGACCTGAGCGGTGCAGGCCGCATCCCCAGCTCGAACCCGGCGGCCCACCAGGACATCACACTCGACGGTGGCCTCTACGGTGACATCACCGGTCGTCTGGGCGTCGCCATGGGGCGAACCCTGCTCTACGGTAAGGGCGGCTGGGCCTGGTTTAATGGCGAGGCCCGCCAGAAGACCACCAATCCCGGTTTCGTCACACACGGCACCGACAAGGCCTTCGACGGCTGGGTGGCGGGCGCGGGCATCGAGCACATGATCGCCCCCAATGTCAGCCTGAAGCTCGAATACCTGCATTTCGACTTCGGCCGTCAGGGGGGTGACCAGACCAGCGTGTCCGATCCCCCGATCGGCTTCGTCTACAAGAACACTGCCGACCTTACCGCGGACTTGGTCAAGGCGGGCGTCCAACTTCAAGTTCTAAGGATCGGCGCCCAGGCAATCGTGGACGCCTGGACGTCAACCTTGCCCCGGCAGCGATGCCGGGGTTTTTCGTGCGGTCTTGTTTTCAGAGGGTCTCGACCAGGTCGGTACGCCGCTCGATCCGCTCCAGCCGGGCATCGATGTTGTCGATGCGGGTCGTGACCGAGGCGTAATGGTGCTCCAGGATGCCCACCTCGATCTTGATCTCGCGCACGTCCTTCGCCACGCTATCGAGTTTTCCGTCGATCGCGCGCAGATGCTGCAGGATGCTTTCGGTTTCGCCGGCCATGGTCCAGCATATTCCGCGCCGACGCGGCGCTGCAAACCACGGGCGGCCGACGATGAGTGGCCGATCGAGATCCTGATCGGCTGGTGCGAGCTTAAGCATCGACACCAGGAGGGCCTGGGTGACCTTGAGCTCACGGATGTCTTTGGCGAGGACAGTGAGCAGCTCCATTGCCCGACGATATTCGGGGTCGGCTGCCATGCTCCGAGCTTACACCGGAGGAGGGGCCCGGCCAGAAGGGAAGATTACCGACCGGGACCCTACAGAGCGACCACTCGCCGGAGATGGCCGCTATTCGAACCAGGACATCGCCGCCTCGGCGAAAGGCCCGGGTGTGCACGCATCAGGTCCTCCTCAGGTTGCGGAGCAGGGCAGCGAGCATCCGGCGTGGCCACCGTGCCGCCGGCGATGAGCTTGCGGATGCCGTCGATCAGCCGTTGCGGCAGTTGCGATAAATTGGCAAGCGTGCGTTTCTTGACCCTGCCGCCCTGACGATAGCTCTCGCGCAAAAGGATCGCCGGTGGCGACTTCCGGTTCGGGATGGTGTCAATGAACATGTCCGCCAGGAATATTGTTCGTGGCAATTGGCAAGTGCCTTACATGGACACATCGTTGCAGAAAAGACTTCACAGAGAACGCTGGCGCGCCTCAACTTTTAAGTCGAACAAAGAGAAAAGTTCAGCTTAGATAGCGCACCGCAATTTGGGCGAGGCCGAGATCGTCCTGCTCGCAAAAGCCTTGCTCGCGCAGCACCGCCGAGATCTCGACCGGATCAAAATGGCTCATCCAAGGTTCGCCGCTGCGCAGCAGCTCGCGCGGCAAAGGTTGAGCGCGCTACTGCAGCATGCGTGCAGCGGCGATGATCTCCTCCACAGAGGGAAGTTTTGCCATCCCGGCCGGGCCCTCGGTTGCGCATTCGATGTGAGCCCAGCGCACGATACCGTCGCGGTCGATCAGGAACTGGCCCTTAAGCTGCGGCCACTGACGCTCCATGTCCACCCGGTCGGCATCGGTTTCGCTGTAGCCGTCGGCCTTGGCCACGACTTCGACGGCCTGCGGGATCGGAAGTGGCTCAGGGAAATCGCCGAATGGATTGATGCGTGTCGTCTGCATCCCCTGCAGGAACTCGGGCGTGGGGTCGGGCTTCGGCAGCCCATAGGCGCGGTGGGTCGTAAGCCCGGGATCGGCGGCAAGTCGCAGGCGTGTCGGCCGGAACTTAAAATACAATCGTGCGTTCTCCGGCGCCGTGGCCACAATCCCGAGCGCCTCGACGCCCTCAGCCTTGAGCTTCCCCTCGATTGCGCCGATCTGAGCGATCTGGCGCCGGCAGAAGGGGCACCACAACCCGACCAGCAGAGCGAGGAAAAGCGGACTGCGCCCGCAATAATCGGACAGCGAGATCGGCTGGCTTCCATCGATCGCAGGCAAAGTGAAGTGGGGCGCGGATTGGCCCGGCGAGACCGGCTGAGACATTTCGGCTGAGTTCATGCGGCCTCCATAGTACGTGCGACATCAGCAGAGGAACGGTAGGATCGTGAGCCCATCGGGGTCAACCCCGGCTCGCTCGCAAACCTCTTGCGATCTTGCCAGATAAACCTCTGCCCGTACCTGGTCGCCGAAATCGAGGTAAATGGTAGCTAGGCCGTCGTAGCAGGGGAAGAGGAGCTGCGGTTCGCCCACCTTCTCAGCATGGCCGAGCGCTTCCTCATAGCAACCGAGAGCTCGAGTGTGTTCGCCGTGGCATTGGTAAATCTGGCCCAAGACGATCAGCGGCACCGCCAAATGGTCAAGCAGTCCTAGCCGTCGGTCAAGCTCGATGGCCTTCTGCGCCGCCTCGATGCCTTCGGCCTCGCAGCGGTCAGTGAGCGAGCAGTAGGCGACCGCCAGGTTGGCATAGAGCCGCGATTGGAACCCCAGATCACCCACCTTCTTGGCCGTCTCCAAGCCCTTGAGGCACGTCTCGATACTTCGCTGCGGATCGCGCGAGCTGTAGAGGACGCCGAGGTTCGCATAGGCTCGACACGTTGCCGGCAGGTCGTGGGTGTCGGCCAGCGCGACGCTGCGCTCGATCTGCTCAACCGCCGCCTCGAGTTGGCCGGTGCGCGCAAGTGCTACTCCCAGCGTATTGTAAGCCTGCGCTCGCGTGACGATCGCCACCCTCGCCCGCTCAGAACCAACGACAGCATCTCGTCCCTTCTCGGCTTCGGCGAGCGCCTGCTTGGCCCAAGCGATGGCGCCACCGTTATCTCCGGTTCGGAAAGCCAGGCGCCCCACCTCTTGAAAGAGCTGGGCACGCTCGATCGGATCGCCGTCTTCACCGAGCCTCTCCAATCCTCGCGCAAAGCAGGCCCTAGCCCGCTCGCGATCACCCGCCTCCCAGTGCAGGCCGCCGATTTTGCCGTGCAGACGCGCGGCGCCTGCAGCCTCAAGCTGAATTTCGTGCTCCTGGCGCGCTGCCTCATAGTGTGCCAGCGCTTCCTGGCGCCAGCCGGTGAGCGCCAACAGATCGCCGAGCCGTTCCCGTACGCTAGCCGCCTGTCGACTACAATTGAGACAGCCGGAAAGCGTTCGCAGCGCGCGCTCGTAGTGCCGAATGGCATCTTCGTTAGCATAGACCGCCCGCGCCCAATCGCCCGCGGAAAGCAAATAGTCGGCACCTCTACGCTTATCGGAGGAAAGGCTCCAGTGATGGCCGAGCGCCTCTAGATCGCTCAACCGCTGAGGATGCGGCCCGACCGCCAGCTCGACTGCGCGGCCGGCCCGCTCGTGCAACTCCGTGCGTCGCGAAAGAAGGAGGTTCTGATACACCACCTCATGCAACAGCGCCTGGGTGAAGCGATAGCTGTTGCCCTCGCGACCGCGCTCTGTGTTCTGGATCAGGTCGGCCTCGATCATCCGCTCGAGCGCCGCGTCGACGGTCCCTCTCTCGGCGGCGATGGCGCGCAGAAGCTGCTCCTCAAAAACTACCCCTAGCACCGCCGCTTCCTGCAGCACGCGGCGAGCCTCGATAGGCAACCGATCGATGCGCGACAGTAGTAATCCCTGCAAGGTCGCGGGGACGTCCACCGTATCGCACTCCGCCGTGCACACCCAGTGATCACCCTCGCGAACCAAGACGTTCCGGCCCAGCAGCCCGCGGACAATCTCCTCGACGAATAGCGGATTGCCGCCGGCACGCGCGACGACGAAGTCCTGAAGCTGGCCAAAAGCACTGCCGGTGACTTGACCGAATAAGCCGCGGACAAGCGCGCCGGTCTCATCGCCGGAGAGCGGGACAAGTCGGATGATTGACTGGCCTGCGCGCTTCAAAAGCGGCGGTTGGGTATCGGGCCGGTGCGATACCAGTATCATCAGGCGACGATCTGCCAAGTAGTCGGCGAGATCGCGCAAGAGGTCCACCGATGCCGCATCGGCCCAATGCAAGTCCTCGACGACAAACAGCACCGGCAGCTGTTGGAGGCGACGCTCCAGCAGTGTGCGTGCGGCGAGCGCGATCTGCCGCTTGAGTTGTTCGGGCTGGAGATCGTGCGCACGGGCTTCGTCCACGCCCAACATGTAACTCAGTACGGGGGTTATCTCCTCTGCCACCTCGGGCTTGGCGCCAAGCTTCATGCAGACCAAGCACCAGCTTCTGGTGCGCGGCCTCAAGCGAGTCCTCGGGACCGATGTCATAGGTTTCCCGAAAGATGGCGCCAAAAATGCCGTAGGTCGGCTGGCCAAGAGACGAGCAGGCAGTATGGCGGACGGCGATGCGTTCGAGCCGCCCTTCGGCCTCGAGTTTACCCGTAAACTCGGCGATCAGCCGCGTCTTGCCAGTACCCGCCTCGCCAACGAGGCTCACGAACTGCGCCCGGCCACGCTGCATGCGCTCAAAGGCGGCGAGCAACTGATTGAGCTCATCGCCGCGTCCAACCATTGCGGTCAACAGCCCGTGTGCAGCGAGCCCGCGTGCGGGGCGGGGTTCCTCCAGCCTTCCCACCAGACGGTGCACAATCACCGGCTCCGCCTTGCCGCGCAACGTCAACTCCCGCGGACCACCATCGAAGGCGAAGCGATGCTTGGTGAGCGCGTAAGTGGCATCGGAAACCAACATGCTGCCCGAGGCTGCGGCCAGCAGCCGGGCCGTGGTGTTCACGGTATCGCCGGTGACAGCGTAAGCGGCGGCAGCCGCCTCGCCGAGATTGCCCGCCACCACTGGCCCCGTGTGGATGCCGATATGGAGCTTGACGGCCTGGCCGAGCTTGTCAGCCCAGTCTGCGCTGAGCTCGACAGCGCCAGCCTGCATGTCGAGTGCCGCAGCAAGCGCACGCTCCGGGTCATCCTCGTGCGCCACAGGCGCGCCGAACACCGCCAGGACAGCATCACCAACGAACTTCTCCACAAACCCGTCGTATCGTGCGATGGCCTTGGCCAATGTCGCAAATAGCGCGTTTTGGAAAGCGCGTACTTCCTCAGGATCTATGCGGTCGGAAAGCGTGGTGAAGCCCGAAACGTCGGCGAACAGCACCGTCACCTGTCGACGATCCGTGTCCCGCGATGGAGCGTCCTGTGCTGCACCCGTGCGGATCGCCACACCGTCGGCAGCGGGCGGGGCCATAGGTGGTGCCGCCGGGGCGGCGGTTGGCCCAGAGGGTGCCGGGTCGACCCGCGCCATACCGCAGCGGGGGCAGAAGGCAAAGTCTGGTTCGCAGAGCGCCCCGCACGCGGTACAGGGTAGGGGCTGCCTGCGGCCGCAGCGCGGGCAGAAGGCGAAACCCGTAGACACCTCGAAACCGCAGCCCGCACACGCCATAGGTAGGCCCAGCACGATCTATTCAGCACAATCATAGCATGAAGGCTGCACTGCGCGCCGGTCCTTCAGACCTTGCGGCACAAGGTGAATTCGCGGAAAGCCACCTAAAAGGACGAAACGGGGCCTTTGCCTGGCGCGCCGACGCACCCAGCCGAGGGGAGCGCTCAGCAGCGCTTACCCTTGTGGGCGAGGTAATTTTCCAACCTCCAGTGCGCGCGCCGCGCAAAGACGCCAGGAGGCCCAGCAAAGGCTAGTCCGGTTGCAAAGTTCAGCACACGCCGGAGGTTTTAACCTACGATACAGACGTACGCCTGATTGAGCAGTGAAGACTAGCCCCCAAAGTTTTCCCAGCCCGGCGCTCCTGCGCTCGACGCCGCAAACTAACAGGGACGCTTGTTGCCAAGCGTCCCCGCACCGTGGACCGTCAAAGCGTAGGCAATATTTTACCGATCCACATAGATCGGCCATGGTGGAAGCGACGAAAGAACCCGCACCCGCTCGCTTCTCCAAGTCCGGTGCCGAATACGGCGCCAGATTGCCCAGGATGGTGGAGGCCTTCGGGGATCTGCCGGCGCGCGCGGCCGTGCCTGTCGTTGCCTTGAGGTCATGCGTTGGATCTCTTGCATTCGACGCCGAGCGGAGCGACGTCGCGCGAGCACGCTATGATTGCCGCACAGTTCGAAGGCTGGGCGCACACCGAGCGCGATCCCAAAAAGGTTGCCGAGCTTGCGGCCTTGGGACGCTTTGCGCGGGGTCTCTGCAAGTCGGCGCAGAAGCCAGAGGCTGCTCCCAAGACCAAGGCGCGTCGCAAGCCGAAGCGCCGGCCCTGAGTTCACCGGAGCTGCTCGGCTTTGTGCTCGCTGTGGCGCTCAGCCCCACAAGGTGATGCGCAGCCCCGCGCTGATGAGCCGGGTCTTCATATCGAGGATGGCCCTCGCCGCGGCCGAGCTCCGGCGCAGCGCCTCGTGCATTCTGTCCAGCGACCGATCCTCGTCCTCCAGCATCCACTCACTGGTTGTGTCAGTGACGACCTACGCCGCCGCGCCCTGCAACTCATGGACCTATTTGACGCGACTGTGGAGATCAGGGCTGTCGAGCCCGACGAGACCGGTGAGGCCGACAACAGGAAACGCGATCGGCAGTGATCCGCCGTCCTTATTGCCGAGCCTCTCCGCGAAGGCAGGGTGCCTCAATCCCCAGGTCGCTGCCTGGGTTCTATTCTTGACCCGAATTTTGCGAAGTATGGCCTTGACGTGAACCTTCACGGTGGCCTCGGTGATCTTCAGCTGACATGCGATGAGCTTGTTCGGTGCCCCCTGAATCAAGGCATTCAGAATTGCGCCCTCGCGCGCAGAGAGCTGTGGGTTTGGTCCCGCCTCCTCAACAGTATCCGGCGGCTGCGACTTGTCGATTGCCAGAGTTGGCGCGGCTTCCACGGACGGGGGCGCAGAGCCATTCCCGAGCAGCCGTTTGAGGAGCAAGATCGAGATGACGGGTTCGCCCTGCGCGATGAGCTCGAGTTGCTTGATTAGCGTAGGCGTGGCCACGTTCTCATCGACAAAGCTGGTCGCCTCCGAGGCAAAGGCGGTCGCCACAAGTTTTCTAGAATCACCGACGACGACAACGTGCCCGTCCGGAAACCTAGCCTTTGCTGCGCTCAGCGCTTCGCCGAGATTGTCACCGTCGCGAACACCCAAGAGGACCAAGACCTGCTTACTGAGGCCACCTATGGTGGCGGGTACGTCGTCAATACTTGCGGCAGTGCACGCTGGCTTGAACGGGCTCTTCGCCAAAATGCTTGTAAGACCCTCACGGAAGATAGCGTTGGGATGTACGACAACGCATGCGATCGAGGGCATCTCAGTTTACCCGCCAAACGAGAATGAGTTGACCCGCAGCTTCGAGCTGCGGGCCGATGCGCAGCAAAGTAACACGCACACCCGTTTCATTCATCCGGGTACGAACCGCGTATGAAAACACAGTATCGCTGCGTAGCTACTAGGTATTCGCCCTACGCTGGTGCGCGCTCGTCGGGAGTCAGCTTTGACACTTCGCTGAGTAACTGCCTGATGAGCACACCATAAGAGGAGGTAGTACCCGTCCGGGCTAGAAAAGTTAGAAACCGGTCATCTTCGCCTGGCGTATCGCGGGTTGAAATTTCAAGGTGCCCCACCGTGGCGAAAGCCTCATTGTGTCGATCGCTTCGGGCAAATCGGCTTGCCCGCCCTTGCAATCGAGAATTTTGTTCTGTTTTGGACAATTCCTTCAGAATACTGTACGATACCGTACTTTGAGAAGTGCGGCACTGGCTCAAGGTGCCGCGACGCGCCGTTATAGGCGCTCTCCATCCTTCATATCGAAAATATGGCGCGGAGGCTTGCTATGCCTCGCTACTACTTCCACGTCAGACGTGGCCAAATGACCGTACTCGACCAGGAAGGCATCGAACTCGCTGATACTGCGGACGCTGAAGTAGAGGCAGCACAACGCGCGCAACAGATCGTGAATAGGGGATCATTGAACGGGGGATCATTGAACGGGAAATTCTTGAACGGGGAATTCTTGAACGGGCAGTCCGCCAGCCGCGGAAGGGTAATCGTTTCTGACGATAACTGGCAAACCTTGTTTGAATTACCGTTCTAGGAAGCGAAGGTGGTCGCGCTAATATCACGGCCCCTCAGGTCAGCTTTGGCGGACTGTACGCACCGTTTGCATTTCGCTCCAGCCCCTTACGATCCTCGATGGTGATGACGGATCGCCGGTAAGCGATCAGGCCCTTGCGTTCAAGTTCCTGCAAGGCAGTCGTCACACCTGGTCGCCGCACACCCAGCATGACGCCTAGGAACTCGTGAGTAAGCGACAGCTCGTCGCCGTCAACGCGATCATGAGCCAGCAGCAACCAGCGGGCCAAGCGTTCTTCGATCTTGCTCCGTCCGTTGGCTAGGGCCGTCTGAGCGGTCTGCGTCATGAACGAATGCACATAACCCAAGAGGACGTGATGCAGGGCGGTGCTCGCCCTTATGGCTTTTCTGAGTTAACGAGCTGACAGGCGAAGGCCATTGCCCGCGATCTGCATGTATGTCTCGTGCGGAACGCGATCGCCGTTGCCCACTACGACAGACATGCCCGACATACCCTCGCGACCGATAACGCACACCTCGATGGCGTGTTTTCCGTTCGCGACTACCGAGGCGATACCGCTCTCGATGAAGTACACCTGGTCGACGCGGCTGTTGCGGGCCGCAAGTACTTTGCGAACGGGGAGATCAACGGCCTCAAGGTGGCGCTCTAGCAAACGGAAGTCTGCTCGGGACAGTTGCGACAGAATATGATTTGGACTTGAGGTGCCGGACGGCGTTGCTCGATCCCTTTGCGGGGAGAGCACCAGCCGTCTCTCAGTCGTCCGTATCCGAATAACGTCACCGACGATACTTGACCCTACGCTCCTTCAGGGGATGTGTCCCCTGGAACACCGTACGATAGCGCACGTTGAGGCTTTATACGGGCGAGAAAGGTCTGGCCACATCAATGACTTGCGGTTTGCCGGCGGCGCGATGCCGAACGCCGGACGCTAGCAATGTCCGAAAGCGTACTAACAAAAATGCTCCGTCCCGGAACTTATCCGGTATTGATTTGGCGGAGCGACGTTGGGCTTGGACCCTACAGTCCTAAACGTGTTTGCGTTCCCTTCGTTGCTCCACTAACACCACCAATTCTTGCATTGAGGATGAGGCGCTCTGGCCGCCCGATCAGTAGCACCAATGGCCATCAGATCCCCGGCAAGCCCATCAAGCCCTCAGGCCTCAAAGCCTGGGTTTTTCGTTCGGGGCACCGACGCCTGCACCGGACTAGCCTCTTAGCAGGCCCGCCAGCGGCCGCGGCGCGCCGGCGCGACTGAACGGTGCCCGCCACAGGCCGGCGAAGGCGTTCCTGCCCGTCGGCGAGCACCAGGATGTGGGGATTACGGGCCTCCGGTGCTTCCCCCGAGCTTCCCAGCCGGCCTTCGTGTCGGAAGCGGCCTCACCAGTAAACCCCGCCGTTTTTGGGGTTTTTGCCTGCTTCCCAGCCAACGTCAGCTATCCGGCGCACAAGAGATGTTGTCAGCGCCGTGACCGCTCAGCTGCACTTGCCCCCCAAAACGGCCCTGGCGCTGGCGTCGTCAGTCAACGGTTTGTCCGCGCCACAGATTACTTAGCGTGCCATGAATTCGATGCTCGTCACGGGTCAATCGATGCTCGCCACGGGATCGGCAGGCGCCCAAGCCGCCGGTAAGCGTCATCACGCTCTTTAATGTGCTTGCACGCACCTTTTTTGAGGAACTTCCCGCTACCGCTTCCCGAGCGCTGTAGAGAAAGGCGGAAGCGGAACTGGGAAGTCCCATCGCGGTGACGAACATGAGGCTCGAGTCCCTGCCGCGCTAGAGCCTGGCCTCGTGCTCGGCGCCGTCAAGGCGCGGCCTGGCAGCGTAAGAGCCTTGAGGTCAGGGCCAGAACGACGGCCGTCCCTGACCGCACCTGCGCGCGACGGCCCGCTTGGGGGGCGAGGTCGGGACGGAAGGATGGTCTCGGTCGAACTAAAGGATGGGACAACAAAGGCAACCTTTGATCGCCGACCCTGGGACTAGCGACCTGCGAGGTGATAGCCATCTCCAGATCTGACGAGGCGGCCATCGGCAGTCAAGGCGGCGAGGCGTTCGTAGAGGGTGGCATTGCGCACGCGGCAACGGGCGCGCAGCTCTGAGAACGGCAGAGTGCGATTAGCATCTTGCAGTGCACTTGTGATGCGCTCATCCAGGGACGAGGGCGCTGGTGGAGCAGACTTGCGAGGTTCGGCGACTTCGAGCGCGAGCCCCTTTCCGCGCTGAGCAAGTTCGAGCGTCACGGTAGGCATGGATGGCGCGGCGCGGTGTTCGACGGTGAGCGTGAGGTCGTCGCCGTCGCGGCGCAGGTAGAGGTTGGAGTCGCCCCAGGCGTGGAACTCGGATGAACCGCGCAGTGCCTGTCCGGCCCGGGCGCGTCCGGCGCCCTTCTTGGCGTGGTGGACGACAAGCACGGCAACGGCGTGGCGACGCTGCAGCTCGCGCAGGTAGGCGAGCAACGGCGCCACCTCGCCGCTGGCATTCTCATCGATACGGTGCAGGCGCACGAAGGGGTCGAGGATGAGCAGGCGCGGCTGCAGGCTGGCGACGGTCTTGGCGAGGCTTTTGCGATCGGCGTCGAGATCAAGCCGGACGGAGGGAGAGGTGATGACCTGAATGTCCAAGTTGGCGAGCGGTACGCCAACGGCAGCACAGATGCCTTCGAGGCGCCGGCGCACGATATGCAGGGCGTCCTCGGCGGCATAGAGTAGGACACGCCCCGCTTGCGGCACGACAAAGCGGCGCAGGCACGGGATACCGGCGGCGACGGCCACCGCGAGGTCGAGGGCAAGGAACGACTTACAGCACTTGGGTTCGCCGCCAACGATGCCGACGGCCTGCTCGGACCACAGTCCCGTAACCAGCCATCGCTGCTCACTCGCGTGCTCGGCGAGACGATAGGCGGGCTCGACTGGAAGCAGGCTCATCTGCGGCTCATCTACGTCGACCGCCGGCCTTGGTCACGGCGGCGGGCGGAGTGGCACAAATCTCCAGGAACAGCTTCTCGTCGATTTGCCGGGCTTCGCGTTGGGCGGCCACTGCAAGCAGCTCGCCGGCAATGTTCATGAGCGCGCGCGGGTTGCCCTGAGCGTGATCGCACACGGTGGCCATGAGCTCGGGCGTCATCAGTTTGACGGCGCCGGCCTTCTCCAGCGCGTGCTCCAGACACTGCTGGAGCTCCTCGGGGCTGGCACGTTCGAGGGCGAGCCGCACACGCATGCGGCTGGCGAGCGGGAGCAGCTCCTCGGATTTGAGACGCTCCAGCAGACGGCCGTCGCCGGCCAACACGACGGTCAAGAGGATATGGCTGTCGAGCCGGACGGAGGAGAGCAGGCGTAGCTCGGCGAGCACGGCGGGCAGCATCTCCTGAGCTTCATCGACGATGAGAGTAGGCCGTGACAGGGAGGTGTCGATGTGCGTTTGCCAACGCTCGCGCAGCAGCTTGGCTCCGCCCCAGCGATTATTAGGGCGGAGGGCAACGCTGAACAGATCGCCCATCTCGCGGTAGAAGTCGACAATGCCGGCCTGAGGGCGGCTCAACACCCCCACTTTGACGTCGCGTTGACCCGCGAGCCGCTCGCTGAGGATGCGCAGCGTGATGGACTTGCCTGTGCCCGGACTTCCCGTAACGAGAGCAAAGCCGCCCTCGCGGGCGAGCTGCTCGACCCGCCAGCAGAAGGAGTCGATGCGCGGCGTGACGTGGAGCGCCTCGGTCGGCACGTCGGGAGCGAAAGGGTTCCACTTGAGCCCGTAGAGCGCCAGCAGCTTCTTGTTCACACTTCGTCTCCGTCATCTCTTTCGTCCTTGGGGAGATAGGCGGGCGGCAGGCCTGTGGCTTCCTGCTCGCCGAGCATCTTGGCCAGAAGCGGCGGTATCCCCTCCGCCGGCTTGACGCTGACGGGTTCACTCGAGACCGGGTCGAGCGGGCGACGCAACCCGCTGGCATTTTTAATTTTGTCCTGAGGAAAAAGCCGAAACAGCACCTTGCCGGTGCGCTCATCCACGAGGTGGACGAGGGAGAGATCCCAGCTGGCGTATCGGAGCTCGACGCGCGTGAGATGGCGGTAGCGGTTCGGCATCTCGAAGCGCCGGCCGTCAATGACGACGGTGCCGTCACTTTTTCGTTGTGTCCGCTGATCGGCTCGCGTGAAGGCGAGCCGCAGCGTGTCGCTGTCGGGGCTGGCCCGCGTCACCTCGGGACCAGCAAGGAAGCGCGTGATCGGAGCTTCGCCGATCTCGGAATGGACCTTGCGGTTGTAGTCGTGCTCCACCCACGCCTGGGTCGCCGCATTGAGCTTGGCGAGGGTGAGATCGGGCACATCCTCGAGCATCGCCATCAACCGGCCTTCGACCGGGCCCCAGAAGGCTTCCTGTTTGGCGTTCTGATAGGGACTGTAAGGCAACGTAGTCTGGTGCAAGATACCGAGGCGGGTCAGTCCCTCGGTGATCTCCGAGGCCGTCATGGCGGCGCCATTGTCGCTCAGTCCCGACCGTGGAAGGCCGCGTTTCTGGAAGGCCTGCGACAAGCCATGCGCCACGTTCTCGGCGGTCTCGGCCAGATACCATTGCAGATGACAGGCGAGACGCGAGCGGTCGTCGAGCACGCCGAACAGAATCTGGGTCTGCCACTCACCGCGCGGCGTGAGCACCTTCCTTGAACCATAATGGCAGTCCCAATGCCATAATCCATTGACGTACTCGGCTTCGTAGCTGCGTACCTCACGGTCAAACAGGCGCGCCTCGGCGCGCTCGGCGCCGTCGCTGCGCCGTGAGGTGAGGCGCCGCCGCTTGTCGAGACCTTGCTGCCTGAGGAATCGGCGCAGGGTCGAGTAGGACGGCACGGGCCTGAGATCGGGTCTCCTCTCGGCCAGAGCGACCAGGTTGTCGTGATGGAGTTTGACGCTCCAGCTCTTGTGCGCGGCATACTGCGCCAGCAAGGCTTCGCGTACCGCCCCGCTCATTGCTGCTTGCCTGCCCAGGTCCGACCGCGTCTTGCGCCTGAGCACGGCGACGGGATTGTGCTGTTCCTTGACGGCCCGGTAGAACCACCTCTCGATGGTGGAGACGCTAAAACGAACTGGCACACCCGTCGTCGGGTGGCGCCAGTCCCGCTCCGCGAGCTTTTGCAGCTCGCCGCGTAACGCACCCTTGGGCGGCGGTGCAGCCAATAGCTGTCCGATCACCGAGAAGCGCAGGTGAGCCCATCGCTCCTGTCTTCGTCTCTCTGCCACGCCGGCGCTCCTCCAGAACGGGGAGCGCAGACCCTAGAAGATGCCCCGGCCGGTCACCACGCGCATCTTCTGCGGGTCGGCAAAGGTCCCCTATGCAGCGCGCATAGCGACACCTCCGGTGATCGGCCCTAGAAAGCGCAGCAATGCGATCAGCTGTTCTCCAACACTGCCCGCGAAGCGCTCGAGGAGAGAGGCTGGCAGGTACTCCTTATCGACCGGCGGCATGAACGCCGCCGCGGCTACACGCCAGAATGGACTGGTAGCGAAGACGTTGAGCCACCACTTGCGCCAGCGCACAATCGTGCGACGGCTCACGCCTACAAGCTCCGACAGCTTCTGCAGTGCCGCGGTCGCGCCGTCTCGCATCGCCGAGATCAGGATGACCATGCTGGCGACATACACCTTGCCGCCAAGGAAGCGGAGCGACGCCGGCGTCTTGCGCTTGCGACAATCGCGTCTGGCACAGCAGAAGCTGAAACGTCGATCGTAAGCCTCACCGAGCCCAGCCGGTCGGCCTCTTGGCTTGCGTGGGTACCCGCCCGAATGTAGCGCGCCGTGGCAGCGCGCACATGTCCCCGCTCTGGCGACGGCGGCAAGATCTTTGTCGAATGCTAGGAGAAGCTGGTGGAATTTGCTATCCGCCAGAAGCGCTTGGTACAAGGGACTCCCTCCTTCTTGGCTCAAGGTAAAGACCGCGATGGCCAATACTGGACGAAATGATCCCTGCCCTTGCGGCAGTGGCAAGAAGTATAAGCGCTGCTGCCTGGACAAGGACGAGGCCGCCGAACGCGAGGAGCTTGCCGCTCGCGTAACACCCGCTCTTGACCCCCCATGGCAGCGCTCACCCGAGATCCTCGCTGAAATGCGCGAGGCGCTCGGTGCAATATCCGTCGATGATGACGAGGATGAACTCACTGCCGCGTCCAACGCCGCGGTCGACCTCGTCAACGCCGGGAAACTCGATGAGGCGGAGAAGGCGGCTCGCGACCTCCTGGAGCGCTTCCCCGAAGTGCACGATGGCTACGATCGCCTCGGTATGGTCTACGAAGCAAGAGGAGATAAGAAGCAGGCGGCCTACTACTATCGCAAGGTCATCGAGTTTATTCGAGAGCATGCCGAGGATTACGACCCAGAGATTGAGGCCGTCTTCCACAAGCTCGTTGCCGAGCTCGATCCCCCAACCACAACCTGATTGCGCTCCTCAGCCGCTCACGCTCGCTGACGGCCACGGCCTCATCTCCCGCACAAACCGTGCCCAGTTTCTCAGGCCGGTGACCCATTTTGGGTGAGCAGGCTTACGATGGCACGAGCCGGATGATGCGAGAGTATCAAGTCCGGACGTGAGCGGCTCGGGGTGAAATCCCTGGGCTCGAACTCCGGCACGTGCGGACGTCGCGGCGACGTCCAGTGAGCGCCAGTTGATCCTCCGGTTCCGGACCGAATTGCTGCACCGTCGAAGTCTTCAGGTTCGTGAAGTGCGGGTCGTCAGATCAGCAACTGCTCGCGATCCGTTGCAGCCAAGTCTCCCTGAACGGGCTAGCATTCGTCAGCCGACCTGCAATCCGATGGATAGACATTGCGGGAGTTCAATCCTCGCACCAGTGATCGTGCTCGTCCTTGTGGACGCTCGTGATGTGCGGCTGGCTCTACGCAAGCCGAATCCCAGCTCTGAAGAAGCACAACATAGCCTACGATCCTCGCCGTCCCTCTGAAGAGTTCCATGCCCAACTCCCCGCAGGCGTGCGCTGGAAGGCAGACAACTACAACAATCTCCTAGAACAGCCGACGATCTTCTATGCCGTGGCGCTGACAAGTCTCACGTTTCTCAACGCGGGTTTCGGCTTTAACACGGGCTTAGCTTGGGCATACGTGGCTTTGCGGATCGCCCACAGCCTCGTCCAGGCGCTCATCAACAAGGTCATGGTCAGGTTTGCGCTTTTCGCAGCCGCATCGCTGGTTTTGCTGACTAATGACAATCCGTGCCGCATGGATCATATTTTTGGTGTAGGTCTGCTCGCCTACCCTGTGGGAACTACCGATTGATTCCGACGTCGGCTCCGCGTCAAAAAGGGCTGTGACGTGGTTGTCCGGTTTTGAAGTAGGTCCGACATTGCGTCACGCCACGATGGGCGCAAAGTGCCAATAGGGGAAGAGCCTGATGCTTTCGCAGGCTGGCCTCGGCATCCGCGCATGCAATAATATTTGCATAGCACGATCTGCTTAACCCCCTCGGGAGCAGCATGATCAAGACGCCACGTCTTCTATTGAGCAGGTGGGATGATCGCCACCGTGAAGTGTTCGCATCAATGCACGCCGATCCAGACGTAATGGCAGATCTCGGAAGGCCCATCGATCAGTCAGAGAGCTATCTGAAGTTCGAGCGATACTGTGCGGCACAGCGCGAACACGGCGTCTCCCGCTGGTCCGTTGAGGATTTAAATGGCGCATTCGTTGGCTATGCGGGTGTGAGGCCCCGACTGTCAAAAGATCATCCGCTGGGGGCACATTTCGAGGTAGGCTGGCGGTTTGTTCGCGCGGCTTGGGGATGCGGCTACGCTACCGAAAGCGCCAAGGCAGCACTCCATCATGCAATTCGTGAGGTCGGACTGAGTGAAATCGTGTCGTACACAAGCCCCGACAACCGGCGGTCGCAGGCCGTCATGGCAAGACTGAACTTGTTCCGCGACCCATCGCGTGACTTTACGTTGCGGACCTCGACTGGCCAGCGGTGGCAGGGATTGGTTTGGGTTGTGCCGCTGGGGATTTAGGCCGCTCTGGGTCAATTTTTCACATCGTCTCGGCACCTGCTCGGCATGTCTGTAGAACTTCCGGCAGCTGACTGAATTGCTGCGTCGCCGAGCTTGCCGGCTTCGTGCCAGGAGTTGGCTCTTGCACTGCGCTGTGCCTGTCAAAATGCGGACAACGCGAGTCCGCAGAGCGCATGGTCGAGCGGCACACGCCAGTGGGCGATCCTCGGCCTTTTCGCTTCGCACTTCCGGCGCCGTGCGCGAGCATCGGCACGATCTCGCTCTCCCAGACGGGCGGCGAGCGGGTCGGGCCGTCGGCGCCCGCGTGGGACCTTCGTCTGTGATGGCAAGCACGGATCGGCCTCGATCCGATACGCGGTGGCTCGGCTGAACCCAGCCTTCGCGGCGGCGATGGCGGGGGCATCGATCTGACGGGACTTCATGTAGAACCTCGTCTGGCAGTCGGTGACGTGCTGGCCAGGCAAGTTGCGATCCTTCTGTCGTTGAAGAATCTGCAACGCCAGCCGCCAGCCGCTCCGACCGCCCCGGACGATGTTGCCCCCCTGGGGGATATCCTGGGGAAAAATGCGCCACGACGGCGGGCTGCCGTCGGTCGGGCTACGCCCTCCTGCTCCGGCAGCCTCCACCGTCTCCATCCTGATTGACGCTGGCGTCATCCTGATTGACGCTGGAAACCATGGCCAAGCGCGAGCAAGACCCCGGCGTCATGATGGCCCGGTCGAGCCTCATGGGGTGTACGTTAACCGAGACCGTGCGGATGCTCGACCCCATCGGCATAGACCGATGGCCCATCGAGCTGTCTCACAAATTCGGTATGCGCGACGCCCTGACGTGCTCCGTTGGGCGGCGTTGGCTGGTGTCTTACTGGTCGAGCAAACCGCTCCATAACGTCCTGACGCAACCCGGCCGCATCCTTCTTTTTGCAGCGGCAAGTTTTGCCGCCCTGCGTCTAGAGCAGTTGATAGACCACGATCCCAGATGGATGGGAAAAACTGCTCGGATCACCCCTCGGGAGCTTGCAGTCTTGCGATTGATTTCGCTGGGTAAGACCACCGACGAGACAGCCCATCTGCTTGGGTTGGGCGAGGAGACGGTTCGCTCTCATCTCCAAGAACGCACAGTGCAAACTCGGTGTTCGGAAGGGAACCGACGCCGCTTGTGAAGCGATCTGACAGAACTTGATTCCCTGATTAGGTCATTCCGCTGCACGTCATGACACGTATCCTTATCGCCGACGACCACGAAGTGGTCCGTTTTTTTTTTTTTTTAAAAAAAAAAAAAAAAAAAAAAAAAAAAAAAAAAAAAAAAAAAAAAAAAAAAAAAAAAAAAAAAAAAAAAAAAAAAAAAAAAAAAAAAAAAAAAATGACTACTCGCTGCCATTGCTAATCGGGTTAGAGGTGACGCGCCAAATTCGTGCGCGGCTGCCGAGAACCGAAGTCCTTATCTTCACGGTGTGTGAAAGCGAGCTGGTGATCGAAGAAGCGTTGAAGGCTGGTACGCCAGGCCGACCGATCAAGTACGACGCAAATCGCAATCTGCTCGATGCCATCGCTTCCGTCGCGGCCCATCGGCCGTTCTTCACGAGCAAGGTCACGGAAACTTTGCTGAAGGGCTATCTGAACAGACCCCACCAGCCAGCTTCGACACTGACGAACCGAGAGCGCATTGTGGTTCAGATGATCGCCGAGGGACACTCAAACAAGCAGATTGGGGCGCATCCTCAACCTCAGCCTCAAAACCGTCGAGACGCACCGGGCGGCCGTGATGCGTAAGTTCAACTTCTCTTCGCCCGCTGACCTGGTGTGCTACGCTGTTCGGAACCAGATCATCGAGGTGTAAGCCGACCTCGGCGGACTGGAGAGGGCGACCAGATCTGCGGTAGGTAGCGCTCGCGCCCGTCTAGCGGGGGAGCCAGTTGGCGCACACCACTCCTGCTTTGCCAGAACTGCCCTAGCGGGAGCCCGCAAGGGGGTTGGGCGCCGGCGGTTCTGTGAAAGGTGCAAGCGCACCAGCCAACGGGTTCGGCGGGAATGCGGGCACCGTCGGCCCCGTTTTCATCAAGGCACAGCCACCAGGGTACTGTTGGTCGCCGTCGCCGGCGGCATGGACTGCTCGTTGAGCGCCGGCCGATATTGCCGACGTAGGATCGTCTCCAGGTTGCGTCGAAACTGCGCGCCACGTGAGTTGTGATGGACGCAGACGACGTTCATGCGGCGGTTTAGCGCTTGCTGCCACTTATGGTGGCCTGGCCCAATATAGCCACCAAGCTGCTCCGTTTCGCCAACGCAAAAGACGCTACGACGTGGTCGCCGTCGTCGCGGCCGAGGATGTAAACCGCAGGGCCGCGGAGCGCCCGCCACAGCGAAAGCAGGGGATGATTGAGAAGCGGGCGCCGTGTTGGTGGATGACCGGGTAGGGCAGCATGGTCGGACCCCGCATCGGAGCGAATACTTAGCACCGTCCCCATTCTACCACGCGACGCGTTGATCCTGGGGGTGGCGCCGTTGTCCATTCAACCCGCGGATCCCGGTGCGCTGAGGCCGGGGGAAAACGGGAGGCGCAGAAAGTAGAAAGGCAGGGCATCCGGTGTGGGTGGGTTACCCTGCCTTTCCAGAACATAGGAGCGCACTTAGCGTTCCTGACGTCGGCTAGATACCAAGGCGGCACCGGGTGCGGGGTTGGCGCGTTCATGGATCCGTCCCGACACCGAACGAACGCTTGGGTCGGTAGTTGGTTCCTCCAAAATACAGTTTTCCCCTGATGGCCAAGCCAGCGCTCCGGACCCGCACGAGTTTGCAGATCGACCCTGAAAATCTGGGAACTGCAAGGCCGGGGAAAATCCGGGTTGGGAAAATAGGAGGTGGATTAGGGGCCCGGCGATTTCGTCCAGATCTAGGCCGTAGTTACCCTCATTCGTAACGCTTCCTAACGACCGGCTTGGGGGGTGTGCCGGTGGGGTCGCGACCTTTTTTGGCCGCGAGGCTTTCGCTATGTGCCTTAGCGCGGCCTGCGATGGAAAACCGATTGCCTCGTCTGTTGATCTGTTGCAGTCAGCGTCGCTGCATTTCGTCTGTTGGCTGGTGCGCGTGCTGCTTTCCTTGCTCTCCCGCTTCTGCCCATGCCACCACATCAGCAGTCCGCCACAGTCGCGGTCGCAGCGGCTTGGGCAAGTGGGGGCTTGGTCGCCCTCATCCGCTACAGCACGCCATATGCTGCGCTCACTACGGCTGATGATGTGTGCCAGCTGTTCGACTCTAACCAACTCCGGCAGTGGCCGTGCCCACCAGACAATGACTGACTCGAGGCTTGTCGCCTGTCCGCCCCTGCCGCTTTGCCAGCCACGGCTCGACTTGTTGCAGCGACCAGTGCGCCTGCTTTGTCTTTACACTGACGGGTGGCGGACACGCTCCGGAGTTTTACGTCGCGCCATATTTGACGCGGCGATATGCCGGCCATCTTCGGCCAGCGTCTTCACTGTGACGAGTAGCGGCTCCATGACTTCATCGAGCTGCCGGTGATTTGCGCGCGTCGGTCAAGACCGCGGCGGAAGAGGGGGGGGTTGGTACGTTTGGTGTTGACCGGGCGTTGACCCGATGGGAAATAGATTTAGTACCGTGTCGGCTAACTACTTGATTTTATTGGCGCACCGGGCAGGATTCGAACCCACGACCCCCAAGATCAGAGTCCTGTGCTCTATCCAGCTGAGCTACCGGTGCCTTGCCAGTCGCGGGCAGCGCTATTAGCAATCCTGGAGGACCGAGGTCAGTCCTCCCTTGCGACAGACACCTAATGGCTCGGACCACAGAAATCAAGCGCGTGTCCGCGGCTGGAACGTGCGAGAAACGCTGCGAGCGCGCGCACGGCGATCAGGGCTTGCCCCCGGTCCAGGCGCGCAGGCCGGTAAAGGTCGTCAATGGATAGGATAGGTGAGTATTGGCATGGTTACGGGTCATCGCAGGATCTCAGCCCATGGGGAGCTAGTCTGCTCCAGGGCGCCCTGCTGGCGCCAATCCGCGCCATGCGCATGCGCTACCTACCCCTTTTGATGGTCTACTTCGCCTATGGCGCGCTGGGGTTGACGGGCATCGCCGAAGCCTTCTGGATCAAGCAATCGCTGATCATGACGCCCGCTGAGCTCGCTGCTCTGGGGTGTTTGGCTCACCTTGCCATGGACCGTAAAAATGGTCTTCGGTGAGCTCGTGGATACGATCCCGCTGCTTGGTTCGCAGCGCCGCGCCTACATCTTCGTGGGTGCTGGTTTGATCGCGGCGGGCTTCATCCTTCTCGCCGGAGCCGCTGGCGGTTGGATCTCGCAATTTCACCTCGAGACCCTCTAATGTGTTGGCTCAGCTGCTGAGCGTGACGGGCGTTGTAATCCAGGATGTGGTCGCGGATGCCATGAGCACCGAGGTCGTCTCGCGCCGGCGCGAGGACGGCAATCCCCGCACCAAGGCCGAAATTGATCATGACCTTGGCATGGTGCAGGTGCTGGGTCGGCTGGCGTTGTCCTTCGGCATATTCTCCGTTGCCGGTCTATCAGGCCTATTGGCACAGTATGTGTCCTATCAGACCGTGTTTCTGTTGGGCCTGGTCGTGCCGTTGATCTCGGTTTCGGGTGCCCTGCTGGCGAACTCGGAAACGAGCGAACGCCGTCCCACCGACTGGCGCATCCTGGGAGGGGGCGTGGTCTTCGGTGCGGTGGTTGTGGCGCTCGGCCTCTCCTCGATCCCCTTCAACCAGGAGATCGTCTTCGTCATATCAATGGCGGTGGTCATCGCCATGTTGCATCGCGTCACCCGCGACGTGGACGAAGAGACGGCGAACCACATCCTTTTCGCCTCGCTGATCATCTTCGCCTTTCGGGCGACCCCGAGTGTTGGCGAAGGCTATCGTTGGTTTGCCATCGACGTGCTTGGCTTCGATGAGGCCTTTTATGGCATTCTGCAACAGACCGGTGCCGCCATCGCCGTGCTCGGCGCATGGCTGCTGTCCGACGTGATCACGCGCTATCCGGTGCCGCGCGTGCTGCTATGGCTGACGGTGCTGGGGGGTGTTCTGTCGCTGCCGACGCTGGCCTTGGTTTTTCAGCTACACCACACCACGGAGCGGCTGTTTGGCTTTGGCGCCCGCAGCATTGCCCTCATCGACGAGGCGGCAACGTCGCCCCTGGCGCAACTCGGCCTCATTCCGCTCCTGACACTGATTGCGGTCTATGCCCCGGCCGGGCATCGCGCCACCTGGTTTGCCTTGATGGCATCCCTCATGAACTTGGCCCTGGTCGCCGGCAACCTCGGCACCAAATATCTGAACCTGGTCTTCCCGGTGGACCGGGGCGATTATGCCAACCTACCCGCATTGGTGGTCGCCGCGATCGTGATCAGTTTGGCCTTGCCGCTCGGCGCAATCCTCCTGTTTGGCCGGCGTCTTTGCTGATCCCGCGCGACATGTCGCATCCGCGCCACAGACCGGCCGTAGCCGTTCATCATCAATCGATGGTGATGATTGCTTACCTTGACGTTGCCAAAATCCTGGAGGCAATGATCAATCCGGCGGGGGGACCGCTTTTGGCGGTCGCAGGAGGGAGATCCGGAAATTGTCGTCAGCTTCAGCCAGAGGTACGGAAGAAGCAGGACAACGGCCAGCGGCCGGTCCCACAAATTGCGACCCTCGGATGGACCCGCGGCGGGCCGCGTGGGGTCTGCTGGTGCTGGCCGTGACCGTGATGCTCGGGGCCCTGGCCGCTTTACGCGAGCATCGATCCCGACGAGGCCGCCGCGGGTGGCGCCTCCGAGCCAATTGAGGCGGGGGCGGCAAAGAACTAGAAGGGTGGTTCCCCCGGGCACATCGCCGTTCGCCCCGCTTTGCTCCAGCGCTGGATATGCTCTATCAGGGAGCAATGCAGATCCTTTCTGGCGGGATGCAAGGCGGGTGCGGGCACGACACATGAAGCTCGTCATGCTGGCGCGCAATCCGGGCCTTTATTCGCATCGGCGGATCATCGAGGCGGCGCGGCAGCGTGGTCACGAGATCGATGTCGTCAACACGCTGCATGTGCACATGAAATGCGACCTCGAGCAGGCCTACGCTCATGTATGGCGGGCGGGTGCTGCCTTGCTACGATGCCGTCATCCCGCGCATCGGCGCTTCGATCACGCACTATGGCCTGGCCGTCTTGCGACAGTTCGAAATGCAGGGCGTGTTTCCGCTGAACGAGAAGCGCGGCCATCGGCCGCTCGCGCGACAAGCTGCGCGCCTTACAGCTGCTGGCGCGGGAGGGGATCGGTTTGCCGGTGACAGCCTTCGCACACGGTCCACGCCGCGCCGAGGACGTGCTGAAGGAAGTCGGAGGCACACCGTGCGTGATCAAACTGCTCGAGGGCACGCAAGGCCGCGGTGTCATTCTCGCCGAGACCGCGGCATCTGCCAAATCGATCATCGAGGCCTTCAGCGCGGCAAACATGAACATTCTGGTTCAGGAATACATCAAGGAGGCGGGCGGAACCGATATCCGTGCGCTCGTCGTCGGCCGCACCGTCGTGGCCAGCATGAAGCGAGCGGGCAAAACCGATGATTTCCGCGCCAACTTGCATCGCGGTGGACGCGCCGAAGCCGCCGTGCTGAGCGAGGAGGAGCGCAGAACCGCATTGCGCTCGGCCGAGGCGCTGGGCCTCAACGTCTGCGGCGTCGACCTCTTGCGCTCCAACCGCGGCCCGGTCGTCCTTGAGGCGAATTCCTCGCCGGGCATCGAGGGTATGGAGGCGGCGAGCCGCGTCGACGTGGCAGGTGCCATCATCGAGTTCCTCGAGAAGGCGGCCAAGCCGGGTGAGACCGGGACCAGAGGCGTCAAGGGGTGAGCAGCTCTATGGCAACGACGCGCAATACGCTGATCGCCCCATCCATTCTGTCGGCGGATTTCGCGCGTCTCGGCGAGGAAGTTCGCGCCATCGATCAGGCCGGTTGCGATTGGGTCCACGTCGATGTCATGGACGGCCACTTCGTGCCCAATATCACCATCGGTCCCGGAGTGGTTAAGGCCATCCGTCCGCACACGCAAAAGCCGCTCGACGTCCATCTCATGATCGCACCTGCCGACCCCTTCATTGCCGCGTTCGCCGACGCCGGCTCGGATAGCATTACCGTACACGCGGAGGTCGGGCCGCATCTCGACCGCACGCTTCAACTCATCAGAAGCCTTGGAAAAAAGGCCGGCGTTTCGCTCACACCCCAGACGCCCGAGAGCGCCCTTGCCTATGTCATCGATCGGCTTGATCTCATCTTGGTGATGACCGTCAATCCAGGCTTCGGTGGGCAGGCGTTCATTCCCGCAATGG
>CAVZKV010000005.1:0-143771 GCA_963775835.1 uncultured Alphaproteobacteria bacterium
AGACTCGCA
This sequence comes from uncultured Alphaproteobacteria bacterium, assembly GCA_963775835.1. Classification (GTDB taxonomy): domain Bacteria; phylum Pseudomonadota; class Alphaproteobacteria; order Rhizobiales; family Hyphomicrobiaceae; genus AWTP1-13. The sequence continues at coordinate 10 of CAVZKV010000005.1, forward strand.
ACGCATGTCGCCGCGGTTTCCCGCAATTTGGACAGCGCTGCTGCGTCGCGCGTCTGGTCGAGCGCGCGTTGGATGCTCGCGAGCAGATCCTGATGACCGACCGGCTTCTCGATGAAATCCACAGCTCCCGCCTTCATCGCTTTTACCGCCATCGGCACGGCACCGCTCCCCGTGATTACGATAGCAGGGAGATCGTGGCCATCAGATTTGAGGCGTTCGATCAGCGCAATACCACTCATACCGGGCATCAGGGCGTCGACCAGAAGGCATCCGTGGGAGCCCGGACGGTAGGCTTCGAGGAAGGCAGCGCCATCGGTAAAAAGCTGCACCGAATATCCGTCCTCCTGCAGCAGATCGGCTATCGCTTCCCCGACAGCCTGGTCGTCGTCAACGACAAAAACAGTGGACGACTGACGCGTTCCCAGGCGGAGGGGCGGCTGCTCGACCGTGTCTGGCGCCGCAGCAGCTCCTTTGGCAAGAAATCTTTGTACCAGGCGTGTCAGATCCTTTGCCCTAACAGGCTTATTGAGATGCACGCAGCCGTGGCCGGCGATGTCGCGCAAGCTCTCGGTCGAGATATCGCCTGTCAGAATAATGGCCGGTATCGGGTGCTGAGCCCGCGCCTGTAGCCGGGCGATGATCTCGAGCCCAGTGATGCCGTTCGGCAGGTTGTAGTCGGCGACAATAAGGTCGGGCATATTCGACCCTTCGGTAAGTTCGAACGCCTGATGACCATCTGCGGCCACGATCGTGCGCTGACCCTGGTCGTCAAAAAGCAGCCGCAGCATATCGAGCACCACGGGATCGTCATCGACGATGAGGATCGTGCCGCGTGCAGGTACGTCCTCGGGTATCTCAGCATGACCTAGCACCGGGGGAGCCGTTGCTTCGACTCGTCCGAGCGGAACCTCGATCGTGAAAACCGAGCCCGCACCAAGCCGAGAGCGAACGTCGATCTTGTGCCCGAGCAGATCGGCAAGCCGCTGCACGATTGCAAGGCCGAGACCGAGACCCTTGCTTCGTTGCCGCGCAGGATTGTCAAGCTGATGGAACTCTTCAAAGATCGACTGAAGTTCCATCTCTGGAATGCCGGGACCCGTATCCCATACCTCAATGCGCAGCCTGTCGCCGGAGCGACGGCAGCCAAGGAGGAGTTTGCCGGCGGTCGTGTACTTCACCGCATTGGACAGCAGATTGCGGATGATTTGCTCGAGTAGACGCGGATCGGTACGTGCGATGAGACTGCTTGGGACCACGCGCCAGTCGAGGCTGTTCGCCGCCGCGTGATAGGCAAATTCGGCCCGCATTTCGTCCAGCAAGTTCTTAATTGAGAAATCGACAACAGCTGGCCGTACGATACCAGCCTCGAGCTGATTGATATCGAGCAGCTTGTCGAGCATGTTCGACATTGTGCTCACCGTCTCATCGAGCCTGTGCACGAGCTTCAACGTGGCTTGATCGTGGACACGCTTTTCCAGCATCCCTTGTAGCAAGCTGATGGTTTGCAATGGTTGGCGCAAATCATGGCTGGCGGCCGCGAGAAATCGAGACTTACCGACGTTAGCTTTTTCGGCCTCCGATTTGGCGGTCTTGAGCGCTCTACCCTCGCGCTTTGCCTCGGTGACGTCGACGATAGCCACTAGGATCTTGCGCTTCGCCAAAGGCTCCTCGCGAAGTACACGAGCACTCATCAAAAAAGAACGGCGTCCCAGGTTAGGCAATTCGATGTCGATCTCATAATCATTGGTGGTGGTGCCGCGGGCCTGGATCGAGTCCAAGAATTCATGGAGCGCAGGGACGTCAAGATGATCGGCTGCAGCCAGAAGGCGTCGTCCAGCGAGCTCCTCGGGTTTGACCGAAAATGTGCGATGGAATGAGCTCGAGGCGGAAATGACGCGCAGTTGCTCGTCGAGAACGACCAGGGGTTGGCGAATGGTGGCGATGATGCTGTCGAGATACGCCCGGGCGGCCTCGATCTCTCGCTCGGTCGCTTTCATCTCGGAAATACCGGCAAATGTGATGACCACCCCCTCGATGCCACTGTCGTCGCTCTGAAAGGGCAGCATGCCGCGTATAAACCAAGCGCCGTCGTGGGCTTTCACTTCGCGTCTGACTGGCGCGCGGCTTGAGAGTACGGCTTGTGCATCCGACAGGAGATCGGCGTCCTCGAACCGGCGTGTCAGGTCGGCAAGCGGCCGGCCGACGTCGCTAGCAATAATGTTAAAGAGCGACTTAGCGGCCGGCGTAAAGAAGCGAATGTTCAGCTTAGCATCCAAGAACAGGGTCGCAACGTCGGTGCTGTTGAGGATGTTCTGGAGATCGTTGGAGGTGCCGCGCTGCTGCTCGACCGTCTCCTGCAACTGACAATTGAGAGCTGTGAGTTCCTCGTTTAGTGACTGGAGTTCCTCTTTCGACGTCTCCAATTCCTCGTTCGTCGACTGGAAATCCTCATTGACAGACATGGCCTCCTCATTGATCGCCTTCTGTTCCTCGTTGGCGATCTCGAGCTCGCGAATAGCGCTTTGCAACTCCTCGCGCGTAGCTTCGAGTTCCTGCTCGAGTTGAACAACTCGCGACGCGTCCGCTGCCGTTTCGACTGATATTACTGCTCCGAGCTCCGGTGTAGGATCGTCGACGAAGCTGACAAGAAACAGCTCCTCGTTGTCGCCTTCGACCGGCAGCGCAGTGATGCTGACTGGGACCAACCGCCCTTCGCGTTTGACGTGCGCTCCGGTGACGGTGATACGCGCCGGACCTTCTTCGGCGCGCCGAATTGCCGATCTCAACTTGGCGCGCAATCCCTCGCGCGCCAATGCCAGCACATCCCGAGTATCCTCGCCGGAGGCAATTCTCAGATAGCGATCCACCGAGCCAAAATAATAGAGGCCCTCGTGCTTAGCGTTGATCAGGACGGAGGCCGGCGCATAGGCGTCGAGCAAGACTCGCCGTGATAGTTCCCCGAACCTAAACCGGCGCTGCACCGGCCGCTGCGGCAACGGCCCGCCAGGCGAGCGAAGCGGGTCGATCCTTGTCCGTGGAAATTCGACCTCGCCTGGCCGGCCTCGGCTGACGCGACGGTATACGCGATGCTTTGTGCTGATCGGCTCGAAGCGATCCGAGGCGCTACCTACACTCTCTGAGGAACCGAGAAATAGCACGCCTCCCTGGCGCAGCGCGAAGTGGAAGAGGGACAGGATTTTTCGCTGCGCCTTGGGACAGAGGTAGATCAACAAGTTGCGGCAGGAGACGAGATCGAGGCGTGAAAATGGGGCGTCGGCCAGCAGGCTTTGACCCGTGAACACCACAGTCTCGCGTAATTCGCGCACCACCTGATAACTATGGTCTTCCTTGGTAAAGAAGCGAGCCAGTCGCCTCGGCGCCACATCCGCCTCGATCGATTCCGGATAGATGCCGTTACGGGCAAACGCCAGACAATCGGCATCGATATCGGAGGCGAACACCTGCAGCTTGATATTGCGTTTTGCGGCCCCGATTTGTTCAAGAAAGAGCATGGTGATGGAAAAGACCTCTTCACCGGTGCTGCAGCCAGGCACCCAGATGCGCAAGGGCCGGTCAACCGTCTGCTGCCGCACGATGTCTGGAATGATTTCCCCCCCAGCAGAGCAAAGGCGGCCGGGTCACGGAAGAAATGCGTGACATTGATGAGGAGATCCTTCGCCAGCAGCTCACGCTCGGCTGAATTCTCGACCAGGACCTGCAGATAGCGCGCGCTGCTCTCGAGCCCGGCCATCGCCATGCGCCGCTCGATACGACGCTGGAGAGTGCCCTGCTTATAGAGCGAGAAATCGTGTGGCGTGTTGGCGGCCAACAAATCAATGATGTCCGCGAACGGGGCCTGGACGGTGTCCGAGGCCCCCAAACCCTTGCTCCCATCCTTGACGTAATTCTGACGACCGTAGCGAACGAGGGCTTGCGGAATCTTGGCCACCGTCAACACGAGATCGGCTCCCCCGCCCACGATGGCGCTGCGGGGCATGCCGTCAAAGGCGGCCTCCTCTGGGTCTTGCACGATGACGAGCCCGCCTTTCTCCTTCACCGCCTTTAATCCGAGGCTACCGTCGGTGCCGGTGCCGGAGAGGATCGCACAGATGGCGCGCTCGCCGCATTCCTCGGCCAGCGAGCGCAGGAAGAAGTCGAAGGGCATGCGTGCGCCATGGCGGTCCAATGGTTTCGACAAGCGCAGAGTGCCTGCCGCGATTGCCAGACAGGTACCCGGTGGATTGAGATAGACATGGTCGCGCTCCACCAGCATGCCGTCGGCGACCTGCACAACCTGCATCGCCGTGTGGGCCGCAAGAAGTTCGACCATCATGCTTTTGTGTTTTGGATCAAGATGCTGGATCAGTACAAAGGCCATGCCGCAGTTCGCCGGCAAGGCAGCGAACAACTTCCTGAATGTGTCGAGGCCGCCTGCGGAGGCTCCGAGAGCAACGACGGGGAAATCGATACCCGTGTGGCTTGAGAATGCGTGCTCGTTCGGCTGCGGCCGCGTCTGGCCGGCCTGTCGCGGCCTTCGCGCTGTCATTGTCGTGGCTTTCGTGAGTCCGGCTTCCATGAGGGAAACGCGTGCGACCCAATCCCATTTTATCACAAGCGTTGCATGGGCACGAACTCAAGCAAGATCTTAAATGCTGTCCCCCGTTTCGCCGTGCGGGCACTAGGGTCGGTACCTTGCGAAGCTTGGCAACGAAATGCCTCTCGTGTGCTCCTGGCGTACTTATGCCCAAAACCGTGGGCGCTTGGGTTCTATTTGCGAAGCCGGGCCGCTTCTCGGTCCAATCCGTTAGGTTGGGAGCCTGTCCCCTCTGCTCGCTTCAGCCCAAGCATGCACCCCTCCTCCTGCTGCCTGGATTGGCGGCCAGCTGATCCGATCAACCTGAGAGCCATTGCCCCACCCGCGAGCAAAACAGGTGTGGCATAGTCCCCTCAGACCGCTGACCGATTCCGAGTGCCATAGCGGCCCGCAATCACTCCCAGCATGCGGAGCACTCGTATCGCGTCAAGACAGGACGGCACGGGTAGACACGCCACGACCGCTCCGGATCGAGAGCGATCGTTCTCGATGAGCCAAGCGTGGGTCTAAGTAGATTCCGAGGCTGCCTTTGCCCTTGCACCGCTGATAAGGCTCAAAATCAGCTCGGAAAAGCCCGGGTGGAATGCTTCGAGCTTGAGCAGGCTCAATTGGCGACTACGGCCAAGAAATCTGGACGAAAAGGAAGCGACCCATGTCAGCATCCCCGCGAACGACCGCAAGCAACACTCCTAAGCAAGTCAGTGATGCGCGGCTCGAGCGACTTGCCGTGGAGCGCGGGCGCGCCAGCGCAGAAGCTTACGTCCTCCTGGAGCTTCGTGAAGCCCGTTCCGCCGGTGACCGCGTGTCCGCGTTTCATACCAGCGGCCGGTACACCATCAGATCGGTTTCACAATGAGTTTGGAGCAGCTGCCCGTGCCCCCCGCGCACGCTAGCGAATGACGTCTCATGGCCGGACGGACAACGCGCAGATCGGTGACATTTTCTCGCCCGTTCTCGCTTACGGATGTTGATGGAATCCAACCCGCCGGAACCTACAGGGTCCAAACGGTTGAAGTGACACCCGACGACCTATCGTTTCCCGCCTATCGCCGCGTATCGACAACAATCGAGCTGCCTCCCGTCGGTGTGGCCGGCTCAAAAAGGCAAGTGATCGCTATTGACCCCCTTGAGTTAGAGGCAGCCCTGGAGAGAGACCCGGCCGACAATGCCGAGGAGCTGAAAAACAAGCCGAAGCGCACGACATGACCCAGCTTGTAATGGAGAAGGTTTGCTCGATCAGTGGTGGTGCCGCGAGCGCTAAAGCCGAGGCGTCCCTGGTAGGAAAAGATCGATGACAGGAAGACGGGCGAGCCGACAAAACCGTAACGCCTTGGTTCGAACCTCGCCCAGTTCGCGCCAGGTTGCCTGCTCACGTTAGGCCACGCCTCAGGCAAGACAGCACACACTGTTGACCATTGTCCTGCGCCGCCATCGCAACCGCGCCGAGTTGCAAGGTGGCCTGGTCGAATGTGCTGATCATCTGAGTAGTTTCCGAGGCTACCGAGGCAACTTGCTTCCCGCTAACTCTTCCTGGCTTTGCGAAGTTGTCACGCTGACGGAGCATCATGACGATTGAACTTGCGCTAACGCAGGCCCTGCCGAAGCCTTGGGGCGTTTTCGACCTACGGCCCTGGAATAGGGCCAGCAACACTGGCGTCACGATCGGCGAAATCTGGTACGATCGACCTGGTGAACCCTCCTTGCGTCCTTCGCTTCTGCTCAAGCTGCTTTTCACGAGCGAACCCCTTTCCATCCAGGTCCATCCCAACGATCAGTATGCACGGTCGATGGGACTGCCGAACGGCAAAACGGAGGCGTGGTACGTCCTTAGTGCGGCGCCCGGTGCCAGGGTAGCACTCGGCCTCAGTGGCCGGCTCACCCGACAACAATTTCGCAGGGCAGTGGACGACGGCTCGATTGCGGATCTTGTCATGTGGCAGACCGTATTCCCAGACGATGTCATTTTCGTCCCCGCCGGGACAATTCACGCAATCGGCGCGGGGCTGGTAATTGCCGAGATCCAGCAGCGCAGTGAGGCAACCTTCCGCCTGTTCGACCATGGCCGCCAGCGCGAACTTCACATCGAGAGAGCAATGGCGGTGGCAAATGCGGGCCCGGCTCCTTTCCGGGTGCGGCCGCACCGCTTTACTGACCAACGCGTGCTACTCGTCTCCGGGCCCCACTTTGTGCTCGAGAGGATCGACCTGTCGGCGAACTCCACATGGTGTCTGGAGGCGAAACGGGAAACCTGGCTTCTGGTGTTGAGCGGCAATGCCCGCGCTGGATCTCTGGAGGTCGCAGCTACGGATGCGGTTTTCGCGCAGTCGGACCGCGTCGCCATACGCGCCGGAGGCACAGGCATGGTTGGACTAGTAGCGTACACGGGCGTCGGTCCGGTTCCGCATTTGCTGCAGTGCGTCGCACAATCCAGTTCGGCGGATGCAGCTCAGGCCACCAACGGCTGTTCGGATGGCGCCTTCCTTCATTCGAGCAAGCGCGGCCTGAGAAGCCGCGCAGCCGGAGCCGGCCGCCATTATGAGAGCAACTCGCCGAATACTTTTCCCCGTCGGTCCCTTGGAAGTCACTAGCCTTGCGCCTAATGCGGACCTTTGGGAGGCAACACATGCGTATTAATCAGCCGGAGGATCGCATTCTTGAACCACGCCTACAAGCTATTGAACGAAGCATGCCGCAACTTGCGGGTCAGCAAGAATTTAAAGACCCTGCGGGCGCGCAGCGCCCGGTTAAAGCAGCTGACGGGCCAACTTGCGGCGAAGTAGGATGCTGCTCTCACAACGCGGGCGAGGACACCCAAATGCCGAACCGGTACGAAATCGGACCTAAGAGCGACCCCGATCCGAAGTGGCTCACTGTGGTTTGGGTGCTGACGGCCATCGTCTGCGTGTGTGGCCTGATTTGGATTTCATTCATTTGATGACCGCTTCACAGGAAGGAGAATCCCATGGGAAGCAAGACCGATCAGATTAAAGGTTATGCCAACGAAGCCGGCGGCAAGATCAAGCAAGGTGTCGGCAAAGCTATCGGCAACGACAGGCTGCGTGCCAAAGGCGCTGCGCAGCAGGCAAAAGGTGATGCTCAGAAGGCCGTTGGCAAAGCCAAGGGTGCAATCAAGGACGTGGCCCGCAAGGTCGCCGACAAGGCACAGAAGAAACTCTGACAACCAGCAAGATTGCTTAGTGCCAAAGTGGGGGCCCAGCGAGGTCGGCTTCCATTGTGGGAGCAACAGGCGCCAAGGACAATCGCCGACCTGCGACTGAACTCACCGCCGCTGGCACTGAATGACAGACCGCGAAATAACGGCTCCCCGCTATTTCAAGTGGGTAGAAGCCGGATGTCGATTTTGCCCGCTATCAGATAGGTAATGGCGACGAGATTGCGCAGCGAGCGGTAGCCGCGGGCTTTGGCCTTGGCGGCCTGGACAAGGCTGTTGATGCTCTCGAGCCATCGCGGTGCCTCGTGCGCAAAGCCCCGCAGAAGGCTGCGCCGCAAGCGAGACTTTTCGGTGCGCATTCCAACCTTGAAGTTGCCCTTCCGGTTGCGCGTGCAATACAGCGTCAGGCCCAGAAAGTAGATGGTCTCTGGGCGGTTTCTGCCGCGTTTGCCCGCGTGTCGCTGCGCAAACCGACCTAACTCGACCAACTTGGTCTTGGTCGGCTCTAAAGTGAGACCGAACTTACCCAACCGAAGGCGCAAGGCATCCTGTACGCGCAGAGCGTCCGATCGATATTGGAAACAGATCACAAAGTCAGCGATGTAGCGCACCAAGTGGGCTTCGCCCCGCAACCGGCACTTGACTACGCGCTCGAACCATAGGTCGAGCGTGTGGTGGAGGTACAGGTTGCTCAACAGCACGCTGATCGATCCGCCTTGCGGTGTTCCCTCCTCGCTCGGACTGACTACTCCATCTTCCAGGACGCCCGCCTTCAACCAACGCCGAATCAGATTGATCAGGCGTGGATCACCAACTCGATGTTCGACAAATCGGAGCACCCAATCGTGATCGAGGCTCCCAAAGAAGTTCTTCAGGTCCGCCTCCAGCACCCATCCCGTCATGCCGCCAGCAATGACCTCATTGAGGGTTGCCAGAGCATGATGGGCGCTGAGCCGCGGTCTGCCGCCAAATGAGCAAGGCTAGAAGTCTTGCTCGTAGATGGCGGAGAGCACTTCAGCGCGCTGCGCTGGAGAGCCCGGTCAGGGACGGTCGGCGCCCCAAGGGGACGCTTTTCCGTCTTGCCAGGCTTGGGGATATAAACCGATGCCGCTTTGGGTTTGCGGTAGTACCCGGTTTGTAGGGCGTCTGCCCCGTGAGAGGCGTTACACAGCGGCCTGTCACATCGCCATAGTGGCCCAGCTACGAAACGAGGGGAAGTGTAATACGCGCCCGTCTTGGCCTACAAATCGATGACGAGGTAGTTCTCTTCGAGCGAAACCTGGAACGTCTCGGCCAGGTAGGGCCCCTTGAGCAACTGCGAGCCAGATTCGACCCTCACCTGAAACTGCCGCGCCCTGACGGATTTCGGATCGCACCAGGACTGCCCCGTACGGATGTCGAATTCCCAGCCGTGCCAGGGGCAGCGGATGAATTCCCCCGGGCGCGACAAACGATACTCTCCTGGCAGGCTGGACTGCGCCAGCCCGACGATCATGCCGCGGCACAGCTCGGCGCCCTTGTGAGGACAACGGTTGGACAGCGCAAAGAATTCGCCACCGATATACTCACCAGCACGCTGGAAGAGATCCGGCTGATGGCGATCGAGCGCGTGCGCGAAGGCGAGGATGCCAGCACGGTCATTGCTTCTTACGGCTTTTGCCGCACGACGATCTACAAATGGTTGCGGGCCGCGAAGGGTCGAGGGCGTGGGCTTGCCGCGTTGCGCTCGCGCAAGGGCACGGGTCGCCCGCGCAAGCTGACGAAATCGCAAGGACGGCAGGTATTTCGTTGGATCAATGGCAAGGACCCACGCCAATACGGATTTGATTTTGGTTTGTGGACACGCCTCGTTGTCGCCGAGCTGATTTCTGACAAGTTCGGCATCAGGCTGAGCCTCGCCTCGATCGGCAAGTTGCTCGCGGAGTTGGGACTGACGCCACAGAAGCCACTGATGCGCGCCTACGAGCGCGACCCGGCAGCGATCGAGGCTTGGAAGCGCGACACCTATCCGAGCCTTGCGGCGGCGGCCAAACGCGCTGGCGCTGAGATCTACTTCTGGGACGAATCAGGCTTTCGCGCCGATGCGGTGCAGGGCAGGACCTGGGGCGTCAAGGGTCAGACGCCGGTCGTTGCGGTGCCGGGCAAGCGCCAGTCGATCTCGGCGGCTTCCGCCGTCAATTCGAAAGGCGGTTTTTGGTTTGCGACCTATAAGGGCGGAATGAGCGCAGATTTGTTTGTGGCCATGCTCCAGTTGATCATGCGTGGTCGTCGCCGACCGTTATTCCTCATCCTCGACAGTCTGCCGGCGCACAAGGCCAAGGTCGTGCAATAAAGAGGCCAATCTCACGGCCGCGCGCGACAACAATCTTGCAGCTGCCCAGCGCAACTTCGCTGGCGTGGGCTACGACCTGACGGCTCATTGCAGACCGTAAAGCGCCTTTGCATTGTCCCGGAAGATCTTGGTCTTCTGCTCGTCCGTAAGTCTTGTCTTGAAGACCTGCCTCGGGTCGTCGAAGTCCCAATGCGGGTAGTCAGTCGAGAACATCAGCCGGTCCCAACCGATCCACCCCATGATGTCAGCCAGATGCTCAGGGTTCTCCGGCTCCTCGATCGGCTGTGTCGTGAACCAGACCCGCTCGTGCACATATTCGGACGGTGGACGCTTTAAATGCGGCGTCTCAGCGCGCATGCGTTCCCAGTGCTTGTCCATGCGCCAGGTAAGCGCCGGCAGCCAGGCGAAGCCGCCCTCAATCATCACGACCTTGAGCTTCGGGAAGCGTTCCAGTACGCCTTCGAACACCAGGCTCGCCAAAGTGTTCTGCATGCCAGTGGACATAGCGTAGTGTTCCTGGATGTAGTAGGTCGGCCAGCCCGAGCCGGTCGAGGGATGGCCGCCGCTGTAGCCCGCAACGTGCAGCGCTAGCGGCTTTCCGCAGCGCTCGGCCGCGGCATATATCGGCCAGTAGCGGCGGTGACCAAGCGGATCGCTTGAGCGCGGCGAGATCATCACCTGGACGAATGCGGGATCGCTGGCGCGCTTTTCAATCTCCCTCACGGCATCGTCCGCGTTCTCCTGCGGTACCACTATGGCGGCACGCAACCTCGGCTCCTTTTTGACCCAGCACTCGAGCTGCCAATCGTTGATTGCACTAGAGAGGGCCGCGCCGAAGTCGAGGTTGCGCTCCTCCATCCCGCCGCGGCTGAGTGCGATCAGCATGCCGAACTCCACGCCGTTGGCATCGAGGTGCTGCCTGCGCATCAGCTCGAGATCGGAGCCCGGTGGACCATCCTCGGGAAAGGCGTCCATGCGCATGCCGGCAGCCATCATGCGCGGGTAGGGCAGCTGGCCATGCAGGCCGTGTCGAAAATGCGTGCCGAACGTGGCCATGTGCTCGCGCCAGCGAGCCGACATGAAGGGGTGCAGCTCCGCGGGCGTGCGATATACGGGGTGAATGTCGCAGTCGACCACCCTCAACCGCTGGGCCGTAGGCGCCTCCCGGACGGCGATATTCATCTGGCCTCCTTCTCGCCCGTTCCGGAGCCTTCTCCCAGTGCTGGGGCGGCTCCCAGGCGGGGATAGGTATCGCGAGGATTGTCTCTCAATATTTTGCCTATTGTGTCCTCGGGCAGGCCGTCCGGCAAGACGTCGTCGGCGTCAAATTGCCAGTGGGGATAGTCGGTCGAGAACAGCAGCAACCGGTCCGAGCCCATGTGTTCCAGCGTACGCAACAGTATCTCCGGCTCGGCCCGCGGTGCATCGATGGGCTGCAGCGTGAAGCGCACGTGCTCGCGAACAATCTCCGCTGGCGACCGGTCGATCCAGGGGACCTCGGCGCGGACGCCGCGCCAGGTCTTGCTCGTGCGCCAAAGCCAGGTCGGGAGCCAGGTGAATCCAAATTCGATTAGAACCACCTTTAGCCGCGGGAATTTCTGGAACACGCCCTCGGCGACGAGGCTCAGCAACTGCGTCTCGAACGCCGCCGATTGCGCCACGTAATCCTCCACCCGGTAGGAGGTCCAGCCTGAATAGGTTGGTGCAACCCGGTAGGTGCTGCCGGCGTGGATGCCGATCGTGAGCTGGTGCTTCTCGGCCGCAGCATAGATCGGCCAGTGCGCGCGCCGCCCGAGCGGTGTTTCGCCCATCGCCAGCAGCAGGACCTGCACAAAGCGCCGATCCGGGGCGACGCGTTCGATCTCCCGCACAGCGAGGTCCGGGCTTTGTCCAGGCACTAGGATCGATGCGCGCAGGCGCGGCTCCTGGTCGAGCAGCTCTCTGGCCATCCAATCGTTGACAGCCGAGCAGAGGGCAGCAGTCATGTCGTCATTGAACAGGGCGAGGGCGCCATGCAGCGGATTGCAGATGGCGCAACCGACGCCGAACCGGTCGAGCACGTTGCGTCGGATCGCACCAAGGTCGGCGGCTGGGGCTCCTGATGCCACCCGCCAGTCCGGACGCGCCGAAAGAGGTGAACTCGGTGGATAGCTCGACAGCGTGAAGGGTAACCGGTCGATGTGGCGGTTGGCGAGCTGATCGACCCAGAATTCGTCGAGATAGGGCAGCAGGGCGGGCACACCCGGCATGGCGGGGTGCAGGTCGCAGTCGATGGCATCGTGAAGCGGCACTTTCATGGGTACGATCCCGCGCTAGCAGCGAACCAGCTACAACTCCATATCTCGATCGATTGGCCGCCACGCATTGAAGTGGCGATCGAGCCGCACCAGTGCGGCGTTGATCACGAGCACGAGCACGGTTGCCACCACGATGCCGGTGAACACACCGGTGGTATCAACGTTCTGGCGCGAATACTCAATCATATAGCCTAGGCCCTCGTTGCCGACCAGGAACTCACCAATGATCGCGGCGCTCACCGCACGCGGCAGAGCGATCTTCAACGCTGTGAAGAAGAACGGCAGCAGCGCGTTCCAGATCACCTCGCGCGAGATCATAGCTTCGCTGGCGCCGACGACGCGCGCCATGCTTATAAGCCCTCGATCGACGTTTCGGATGCCGGCGAACACGGCGATGAAGATCGGGTAGAACACCAACAGGCCGACCAGCCATAGCTTGGGCGCGTCGTCGATGCCAAACCACAGGATGAAAAGCGGCACCAACGCATACTTCGGCACGCCCACCGATGCCATGATGTAAGGCTCGACGGCCCGGGTCAGTCGCGGCACGCGGCGCAACAGGAAGGGCAGGGCGACGCCGAACGTGCAACCGATGGCAAAGCCTACGCCGGCGAGCCTGAGTGTCACATAGATGTGCCGGAGCAGGCTGCCCGAAATGGTGTCGCTGACGATGCGCTGAAAGACCTTGATGGGATCTGCAGCATAAAGCGGCCCTGCCGCGTCGGCGCCAAGCTTCCAGGCAATGAGAAGCGCAACACCGAGGCCGATGCGCCCGGCAGTCACGGCGTATTGTCGCCACTTGACCCACAAGGCCTCTTGGATGGCAAGCGCGGTTTCGTGGTTCGTCACTGCACTTGCACCCTGATGCGGTGATAGAGCGCCCCGAACTCTGGGTGGATCATGATGCCACGAATGTCGCGCGGACGCGGGATCGGATTGCAATGCTCGCCGGCGATACTCGCCGGGGACCTCGACAGGACCAGCGTGCGATCGCCCAGGGCGATGGCCTCGGCAATGTCATGGGTGACAAATACGATGGTCTTGCGTCCGAGATTCCAAAGTCGCAACAGATCCTCCTGCAGCTGGGTGCGGGTTTGCGCATCGAGCGCACCGAACGGCTCGTCCATCAGGATGACGGGCGGATCGTAGACGAGGGTGCGGATAAGGGAGGCACGCTTACGCATGCCGCCTGACAGCTCGTGCGGATAATGTTGCTCGAAGCCGGCCAGGCCGACGGCGTGGATCAGCATCTGTGCGCGCGCTCGCGTTTCGTCGTTGAGGCGCCGCTGCACCGTCAGCGGAAACAGGACGTTCTGCAAGGTCGTCCGCCAGGGGAGGAGGTTGTCCTCCTGTGTAACGTAGCCGATTTTGCAGGCAAGGCCCGGCTTGAGCGACTTGGCATCGCGGATGGGGGCAACCTGCGACTGGAACCGGATCTCGCCACCACTTGCCGTGTCGATCTGGGCCAGCATGTTGAGCAGTGTGGTCTTGCCCGAGCCAGACGGACCAATAATGGTGAGGAACTCACCGTCGTTGACGACGAAGCTCAGGTCCTGAATCACCCAGGGCGAAGGATCGCGGCCGACGCGATCACCAAAGCGCTTGCTCAAGCCGCGTACTTCCAGCAGCGCCTCGGTGGCCATGGTCAGCTGCCTCCCTGCATGTCGAGACCCGGCCGCGGCCGCCAGCGCAACAGCCGACGCTCGACCGCATTGACGCTCCAGTTACCCAGAAAAACGATGCAGATCGTAGCGGCCAGCGCCACGAATACGGCGGTGGTGTCGAAATTCATAGCGCCGAGCTGGACGAGATAGCCGAGCCCGCGATTGGCGGAAATCAGTTCAGCAATGACGGCGCCGCCGATCGAGTAGGGCATGGCGATGCGAAATCCGGCGAAGATGTAGGGGACGGCGCCTGGAAAGACGATGTGGCGTGCCAAGTCGCGCTCGTCAGCACCCATTACCTGCGCCATTTGCACCAGCCGCGAGTCGAGCGCGCGCACGCCGGCCAGTGCACTGAAATAGACGATGAAGAAGACCGTGATCGCCACCAGCGCGATTTTCGAATTCGATACCGATGCCAAACCACAGGATGAAAAGGGGCGCCAGTGCCAGCTTCGGCGCCCCGTAGCCGGCCACCATGAACGGGTCGAGGATGGCGGTGACAATTGGCAGTCGGCGCAGAGCAAACGGCAGCGCAGCAGCGGGCAATGCACCGATCAAGAAGCCGGCCGTCGCCTCAAGCAGGGTGTAGGAGGCATGGCGCAGAATCTCTCCACCGACGACGCCGCTGGCCAGACGCGCGGCGACGCCCCATGGTGATCCGATCCAGTAGGTGCCGAACGCGGCGCTGAGCCCCTGCCAGATCGCCAGCATTACGACCATGACGATCACCTGGTCGCCGCGCGCCCTCAGCCAAGCTGCAATCCGGGCCGGTCGCGCAGGGACAGGATTCTCAGTATGTTGCCAGGTCGCCATTGCCCCTCGTGCCGGCGCGTTGTGGCGCGCAGAGCTTTCTTGTCGCAAGAGTCTCGATTGCAAACGATAGATTGGGAGGATGAGATGTTCAAATGGGTAGGGATGCTGGCCGCTGGTGCCCTCAGCATTGCGCTCGGGTTAGCTCCCAATGTCGGAAGGAGCCAACCGGAAACAGAGGTCACAGTTGCGATCCCGGCTCTCACCCTCACCTTCACGGCCCATTTCGTTGCCGAGGATGCAGGGTTCTTCCAGAAGGAGGGCCTCAAAGTCTCGACCCGGAACCTGGTCGGTGTGGCTTCTGCCAACGCCGTCCTAGCCGGCAGCGCCGACTTCACCATGGGTACCGGCCCCGTGTTCCTGCGGGCCGCCGCGCAAGGACAGAGGTTTTTCGCGATCGCCAACCTGGTGGATCGGCCGATGGTCGAGCTGGTCCTGCGCAAGGATGTCGCCGAGGCGGCCGGGATTACCGACAAGACGCCGCCGGCGGAGCGCGCCAAGATGCTCAAGGGCAAGACCATAGCCATCCAGGGGGTTGGCAGCATCGTTCACGCCTGGCAGCGCTATGTCGCCAACCTCGGCGGCCTCGACGTTGAGAACGACGTGCGCATCGCGCCGATGGAGCCGTCGGCCATGTTGCCCGCGCTCGAGAACAAGGTGGTCGACGGCTACGCCACATCCATGCCGTTCACGACCCAGTCAGTGGTTAAGGGGAGCGCGGTTATGCTCATGAGCGCGGTAAGCGATGCACCGGAGCTGCTGCCGTTTGCCTATGGCCTCATCTACACGCGCCCAGAGACCTGCCAGGTCAAACGCGAGCTGTGCGCGCGCATGGCGCGCGCCTACGCCGCCGCCGTCAGGATGATTCACGAGAAGCCGGACGAGGTGTTCGAGATCCTGAAGAAGCGTTTCCTGAGAATGGACGCGCAGTTGCTTGCCGCCGCCTGGAAAGTGGCTCAGAAGGCGCATGCCAGCGACATTCGGGTGACCGTGCCGCAGCTGGAGAACTCACAAAAGGTCAGCCTAGCCGCCAAGCTACTCGATCCCAAGGACGCGCTGAAATCCTACGACGGGCTCTTCTCGGACGAATTTGTTCGATGATGCGCCGCTGTCTTCTGCGGCGGTAGCAGTTAGAATTAGGCCGTGCGTTGGTTCTGGTGGCGCATCAGGGCGGAAGGTGTCGCATCTTTTCGCATTCTCCGACACGTTCGGCACGGTGCCATAGTTTTCGCGTCGTTGCTAACAGACGTCGGCCGACGTGGGTGGACCTCGGCAGCACGCGAGGTTTTGGCTATCAGATGGGGAGTGTCCGACCCGAAGACATGGGTAACAAAAGATGTGTCCGACCCGGAGACATGGGTAACAGAACGTAGTTAAAGACATAGGTGACAACCTAGGCCCAAACGGGTTGTCGACGGGTTGCAAGGTTCTCTGCTCCAGATCGATATAGCCCGGATCATAGTCGATGAAGGTGACGAGCCAAATTCACTCGTCGACCTCCTTGATGCCGAGTCGCTGTCCGGCCAGGACGGTTGAGACGTTGATTTTCTTTCGGTGCAAGCAGATACGGCCGCAGGCGGTGACGAGGACGTCGCGGTCGTGGAAGGGGTATTCGAGGTCGGGGAGGCCCCGCTAGTGCTGGTAGCCATCGATATCTCGAAGTTGCGCAATGATGCGCTAATCGAAGGTGCCGGGGACCGTTCGCCGCAAGCGCGTGATCGTGGTCACGAGCAGAGCTGAGCACGACCGCTTCGTCGAACTGCTTGCCAGCTTGGGACGTCCGGTGATTGCCGGGTTCGAAGCCACCGGCAATTATCACCGAACGGCATTGTTTGTCGGACGCACTACGCCTGATAAACCATGTTGGCGCAGGTTGAGCGCTCAAATTATTTCTGGAGGCCTGTTCATGAAGATTGTTGGCCACCTCGCGCTCGCGTTCGCATTTGCTCTTGTCCCGCAAGCTTTTCCACGTGCTAACGCTGCGGAGTCACCAGGCAAAGGCTTCTAAGTCAAACGTGTCCAGGTCAAATACCTGGACGAGCGTTGCTCTTGCCGAGTCTGGTGGTAGAGCGGAGGCCCACAAACCTAAGGCGGGGAGGAAGCTTGAGAAGCGAAGGCAGGGCCCGGGATCCGTAGCGTTAAACGGGTCAAGGGCTCGTGCCAGCGGTAGCCATCTGTCCGCATCATCGGTCCAATGATTTCCCGCGACTTCGTCAATAGCGTCGCTGGCTACGTGCGCTTCGATTTTGGCTGGATTAGTTGAAAAACACTGAAGGGCTGCCCCTGGATAAGGGGCGAGGTGCGCGCCGCCGCTGGGACTCCGCGCGCACGTGCTCGTTTCGTCCCTCACCTTCTGCCTGAACAGAGACGAGCGTGTACGCACGGCCACAGCTTCTCATAGATCCAACTCCTCCGGTATCGCGACGAAACTATTTCTTGCCGGGCTCCTGCTTCTCTGCTTCCTGTGGGCTTACTTGGTCTAATTCCTTTTGATATTTCTTCACCACAGCAACGTTCTCTTTGAATTGCAACGGCGCCACTCTTTTCAATGCCTCTTGCATTTCCGCGAGAGCTTGATCCTTATCCTTCTGGGGCAACTGCTTGTCTTGCTTGAGTTCGTCGATGTCCTTCTTAATCTGGTCCGGAGGCTCCGTAAACTGTCCCGACTGAGGGTCAAGCCCGGCGAGCACCAACGAAATATTGGCCGCCACGTCGTCGAATTCATCAATGGTTGAAAAGCCGTTGCTCTTGGCAATCTGCTCGATCTGCTTTTGAAGCGCCGGGTCAGGCTTGTCGGCTGCGTTTTCAAGCTTGCTCGCGAGCGGCGCGAGCTGCTTCTGAGCCGAAATAAAATCCTGGACCTGCTTTTCAGTGAGCTTGATTTGCTTGAACTGCCACTGATCGTCGCCGTCCTTCTTAGACTCTGGGCGATGGCTGAGGCGGCAAATAGCGCGAGCCCGGCTAGCGCTGCGAGCTTTCCAAGCCAAATGGTTCGCATCGTTCGCTCCATCGTTGGTGCCGCGTGTTGTCCGCTACTTTAACAACCCGGGGAACCGCGAGTTCCCCGGTTGGCAGAGACGATCGCTTCCCACGTGAGGTTCCTCGGTTAAGTGCTGCGCACCATGCTCATGTGCCCCAGCCAGGAGTCTTACCGGCCGCCGCGTCGAATTCTTGGGACTCGGCACGGCTTCCCGGTGGTTCTGGCGTAGGCCCCAGATCGACGACGAGGGTGGCGGAAACAGATCACATGCTACAGACCCCATAACGCACGAACTCCAAGACGCGAGTAGCGTGCAAAGTTGTGTAGGACCTTGATATGAGCGAAGAGGAACCCGCAGACTGGGATCTCAAGGGGGACGAGGACGCGGCGGCCAGCTGATTGGCAAGCTGGCCCTCATCGGTCTGACCCAGCTCAACGCATCCGGCACGGTGGTCAATAAGTGGCAGCTTCACGGCCGCATTATCGAGGCCCACAAAGGCAAAGGCATCGTCGTGGCCCTTGAGGACGTGAACGCCGGGCGCACGTAGTACACTGTCGCCTTCAACGAGTGCCTTTCGAAAAGCGCGGGAGGGCTCCTTTACGCTGTGATCCATGATCCCGATCTCGTCGCGACCTGGCGTCTCGACAACCGGCCGCTGTCGCCACTTCAGTTGACGCACGCACTGCGCGAGTCGCGCCGCGGATCGGGTCGGCGCTCTCGCATTGCCGTTCGTCAGCACCTTCGGCCGGCGCGAAAGCTGTCCTCGACACGCTCGACGATGCGGTCAAAAACACCTCGCTGATCGGAGGGGTAAATCACGGCAAAGCTATTGATCCGGCGCCCGGCGCAACTGAACATCGCCTTCTCATAAAAGATCTTGCCGTTGCCCTCGCCGGATAGCGCAAACCAACTGCCGCCGAGACGCCGGTAAGAGATACGATAATCGGCATAAGAATTTTGTGCCACGTAGGTCTGGTAACTGAGGGGGGTGAACCCCGTGTCGTTGGTCAGCGTGCCGACAAGTAGACGGGCATCGCCATTTTTGGCGACAAAGAGCTGCCCATCACCCGCTTCGGTGGTGAGTTCCTCGGCAAAAATGTCCCTTGGGTATTGCAGGCTGAAGCCATAGCGTGCGTTGCTATAAGTGCGCCAATCCTGCGCCGATGCCGCGGTTAGAGCTGTGATCATCGCGGCGAGCGCGAGGGGTGTGTTCCTCAGCCTCATGACATGTTTTCCTTTGGTTAGCGCCGACCCATCCCGCCGTTCATGCCGCCACCGCCCATGCCACTGCCATCGAGGTACCCGCGGGCGAACGCGCTGTCGGCGACCGACAAGCCCACCAGAGCTGTGATGGCCGTGCCGAGTGCGATAGATGTCTTGCGTAGCATCATGATCGATCTCCTCGTCCGTTGTCGCCGCCCCGTGCTGCCGTTCACACGGCCGCCGCCGAGCATGCTGCGGCCTCCCATGGACGGGGACACGCGCATGTCAGGGTTGGAGACGAGGCGCTGCGCCGGAAAGGCTCTGGTTCGGCCGCAGGGCGCGATAGGGCGTCGTTTCGCCCAGGAGAATGGCTCGGAGTTCATCTCTCCGGAAGCCGTCATTGGGGAAGGGGCCGGCGCTACTGGGCAGTGCCGACGCCGAAATCAGGGCCAAGGCAACTGCGACACTGCTGAGACGTAGCACGGTTCCATCTCCGCTCTACGGGATTGGTCCTTTGAGATTGGTACGCAGGAACCCGGTCGCCGGTTTTCACGCGCTCTTTCAAAGGACCGTGACGGAGCGTGGGCCGTGCGACGAATGCCCAAAGGGCTGCTTGTGGTGAACCGCGACGCGTCGTTCGCCAAGCGTGCCGGAAACAAGATCGTGGGTGCTGACAATGCGCGCCCGAGCCTGCCAAGGCTCTGGCGCTGGCTAGAGGCCGCGAGATCGACGCTATCCTTGTTTCCGAACTCAGCCGATGGGACCGAAGCACGCAAGACCTCGTTCAGACGCTCGACGATCTGCACGGCTGGAAAGTTAGCGTCCTGGCTCAGACGGGGCTCAGCTTCGATCTCAGGCTCGAGCGCCAAGTTGATGCGCACCATCATGGCAGGTCTGGCCGAGTTCGAGCGCGACCTGCTCAGGGATCGGGTCAAGTCCGGCCTGGCAGCGGCTAGAGCCAGGGGCGTCAAACTGGGCGCCAGGTGGGCCAGCGTCCCTCGGACAGGAAGGCCAAGCGGGTGCTCGACATGCATGCCGACGGGCTGTCCTATCGGCTCAGCGCAGCGGTGTGTGTAGCGCACCGGAACCGACCGACCCCCCAATGGCCGCAGCACTGCGGATGCGTCACGCAGAAGCAGCCGCACCCAGCGTGGTATGGGCTAGGCTGCGATGTCGCTATCTTTGATGATATTCAGCTAACGAATGAAATCTGGTGTCGCAGCGATGCCACTCCCTAATTTGGGGGAGTGCCCCTCAAACGGTGAAGGGCGCCCATGTCAAAAGGCCTGGTGGCGCCCCTGCTCGGATGCGGCGCACAACACGGTGCGGGAACGCTGCGCGCGTTTGCCTCCCAGCGCAGCCGGGCAAAGTTCGGGGAACGACCTACCGGCGCTCTGCGTCATTTATCGTTTGGAAGTCTATGGTTCGGTCCTCGCCGTCCAAGCGCGTAGACGCACCACCATAATCATAATTGCGCGAATCGAGGGGAGGGGCGAGAGCGGCCATCCAACGGGGGGAGGGGGTAGCACGCTCTCGCCAGGGGGCCACCGCAATCGAGGGGACGAGCCGTGACCTGGACGCGAAGCTAGAGGGTGCTGCGGTTGGCGCCTATGCGGAAAAATACCGATTTGCGCCAGGGTTTTCCGTGAGATGTGGCGAATTGGAAAAACGCCTCATCGCTTCGCGATCACGCCGGTCGGTGCCAATCCTCCGCTCGTGCATACAAAGCCAGCGCTATGCGCTGGATCTTACGCTCGGATGCTGGAGATCGGCACGCTTGCTGCCGCAGTACGTGCAACGTGCCGACCGCCGAAGATCACTTGAAGCATCGCCGCCCCACCTGATGATCAGCAGCTCTTCGACTTGGCCTCGGGCTTTCGGGGCCTTTGCGCATAGAAATCCTCCTTCTGCCCCCAGCGGCTGCTGGCACGCCTCATATTGGGCGGAAACGGACGTTCCACGGGCCCGTAAGGTCTTGGGGGTGACCTCGTCCAGACGAAGTTAGCCAGCTTACTTGACAGGTGAGCGCGGAGTTTCGCCTAAACGACACGTACGCACGGAGTGGGTGCGGCCGTCCTGCGCACCGAGGCACAGGCCAGGTCATTGGCGCCTGACGATGACGCGCTATTGATCGAAGGGGTCTTGCTATTATCTGCATATGCAGATATGTGTGTGGGATGGCCGATGTCGAAGATTACAGGGGAAAAAAGCACCGCGGCTGCACGTGTCTGCGCCTAAGAAAGGCTTCGCGTCGGGTCTCGCAGATTTATGATCAACACCTCGAGCCATTCGGATTAACCGTTACGCAATACGGGGTGCTCGGCCACCTGGCGACCTTCGACGGCATCAGCATCGGCGAGTTGGCCGACAAGCTGGTCATGGATCCAACCACGCTGACCCGCAATCTTCGACCCCTGGAGCGTCGGGGGTTGGTGGCGGTAAAGCCCGATCGCCGCGACAGGCGAGCGCGCACTCTTGGTCTAACCCTCAAGGGACGCAAGGCCTTTGAAGAAGCCAAGCCCGGTTGGGTTCGGGCGCAGCGCTATATCGAGCAGATCTTCGGAGAGATGGAGACCCCGGCGCTCAATGCCGCGCTCGATCGCGTCCTTGAAAGGTTGGCCACCTGAACCAAGTATTGTCCGAAATGCCTGCATATGCAGGCAAGACCAATGGAGCTTGAGATGCTCAAGGCAGCGAGCGCATCGGATCAGAGAACGGGTAAGGACGTCCAATCCGGTCGTCCGCCGCTTGCGGTTGCGGGTCTCGATTTCCTCAACCGTTTGCTCGACGGCGCACAACCCGCTCCGCCCTTCGCGGCAGCGACTGACATCTGGATCGTCGAGGCCGAGCTAGGGCGCGTCCTCTTCGCAGCTACGCCGTCGAAGCGTTTCTACAATCCGCTCGGCACCGTGCATGGCGGCTGGATCTCTACGCTCCTGGATTCGGCGATGGGATGCGCCGTGCATTCCGTTTTGGCGCCCGGGCAGGCCTACACAACGGTGGATATGACCGTCAGCTTCGTGCGCCCGGTATTCGAAAAGACGGGCAAGCTCAGGTGTGAAGGCAAGATCATCCACGCCGGCGGACGCATTGCCACCGCCGAAGGTCGCGTGTGGGACCAGGCTGGGACGCTCATCGCCCATGGCTCAGAGACATGCCTGGTGATGACAGCACCAGGGGTGTCGTCATCGTGAGCGTCCCGAAGCCCAGCAGAAAGGGGCGTCGATGCAGCAACAGTCGATGAAATCTCCACTTCCGCTCTGGCTGTTGATCGTCATGATCGGCACCATTGTCGGTGTCTCGATGGGCCGCGCGCAGTCCATGGGTTTATACCTGCCTCCGGTCACAAAGGCGCTCGATGTGGGTCGAGAGCCCTTCGGACTGGCCATGGCGCTCGCCCAACTCATGATGGGGCTGGGCGCGCCGCTGTCCGGCGGCTTGATCGACAGGTTCGGGGCCGGCCGCATCATCATCGTGTGCGTGGTCGCCACCATCGCCGGGCTCTACTTCTTGTATGCGGCGGCATCGACCAGCGATCTCCTGATCAGTGGCGTTTTGATGGGCATCGGCGTCAGCGGCACGGGTGTCACTTCGCTGGTCGGCACCATCGGCCGGCTCGCTCCCCCCGAGAAGCGGCTCTCTGCCATCGCCTCGATCGGCATGGCCGCGGGCATCGGTGGCTTCGTGGCGCTGCCAGTCATGCATCTGCTGATCGAACTGGTGGGATGGAAACAAAGCCTGGTCTGGCTGATGGTGATCACAACTCTTTTGATCCCGCTCGCCTGGCCGATCAGCGGCAAGCCCACCCAGCAAGAGGGGCCGACACGTGCCCAGACTTTCAGGGAGGCCCTCGCCGAGGCCTTTCGTTACCCGAGCTTCTGGTTGCTGACGGCCGGCTTCTTCGTATGCGGCTTCCACGTGGCCTTCATTATGGTGCATCTGCCGGCGTTCACGCTCGACCAGGGCCTTCCCAGCTGGGTTGGCCCTTATGCCCTGGCGGTGATCGGCATCGCCAATATCGCCGGCACCTTCCTTGCCGGCCAATCGGGTCGCTTCATCGAGAAGCGACAGGGTCTGGGTCTCATCTACTTGGGACGCGCCATCCTGTTCGTCGGTTTCCTCTATCTGCCCATGACGCCAGCGAGCGTGATTACGCTCTGTGGCTTATTGGGCCTGTTGTGGCTCGCGACCATTCCACTGACCAGTGGCCTGGTCGCCACTTTCTTCGGCACCCACTGGATGTCGATGCTGTTCGGCATCGTCTTCCTCTCGCATCAGGTCGGATCGTTCCTGGGAGTTTGGCTCGCCGGCCGGCTCTACGACATGACGCGCTCCTACGACGCGATGTGGTGGATCTCCATCGCCCTTGGCCTGCTCGCCGCGCTGATCAACTGGCCGATCCAGGAAAAGCCGGTAGCAAGGCTGGCCACAGTAGGGCCGCGTGAGATCGGTGCCGGAGCTAGCCAGTGATCACAAACATTGGAGTCATCTCATGAGCAAACCCACCGCGGTTGTCGTCGGCGTCGGCGCCGAGCACGGACTGGGTGCGGCGGCCTCCCGGCGCTTTGCCAGGGAGGGTCATCACGTTCTCGTCGCCGGCCGAACCCCGGCCAAGATCGAGCTGGTCGTACGCGCGATTGTCGCGACCGGAGGCAGCGCCGAACCGGTTGTCACGGACGCGACCCGTGAAGGCGATGTCGCGCGTTTGTTCGATCGCGCCATGGCACCCGGTGCGGGCCTGGAGCCAACCGATCTCGTTGTCTTCAACGCCGGCAACAACCGGCGCATCGACTTCCGCGAGGTCACCGCCCAGGCCTTCGAGGAGTTTTGGCGGGTGGGGTGTTTCGCAGGCTTTCTCGTCGGCCGCGAGGCCGCCCGCCGGCTCGTTCCTTTGGGCCATGGCACGGTCATCTTCACCGGAGCGTCCGCCAGTCTGCGCGGCAAGCCGGGATACGCGCAGTTTGCGGCAGCGAAGGCAGGTCTGCGCATGATCGCCCAGAGCATGGCACGCGAATTTGGACCGCAAGGTCTGCACGTTGCGCATGTGGTGATCGATGGCGGCATCAATGGCCAGCGCCTGCTCAGCCGAGCGCCGGATCTGATCAAGCAGCGGGGAGAGGATGGCCTGCTCGGCATCGATGCCATCGCTGAGACCTATTGGCAAATCCATCTCCAGCCGCGCTCGGCCTGGGCGCATGAGGTCGATTTGCGGCCCTTTAAGGAACCCTTCTGACACAACGGACGCCGGCAACGCGACCGGCGAAAGGAGCTCTCAATGACTCATGATCCCATCGTCATCGTCTCTGCCGTTCGCACGCCCCTCGGTCGGTTTCAGGGTGAATTGGCCCCACACTCGGCTCCCGCGCTCGGCGCCCGCGTGATTAAGGCCGCGCTCCAGAGAGCCAAGCTTGAGCCGGAGCGGATCGATGAAGCCCTTATGGGATGCGTGTTGCCGGCGGGCCTCGCCCAGGCGCCGGCGCGCCAGGCCGCGCGCTATGCCGGGTTGCCTGATGCAGTGGGAGCAACCACCGTCAACAAGGTGTGCGGCTCGGGAATGAAAGCCACCATGCTGGGTCACGATCTCATCAAGGCGGGCTCGGCCAACATCGTGGTCGCTGGCGGCATGGAATCCATGTCGAACGCGCCGTACCTGCTGGCCAAGGCGCGCAGTGGCTATCGGGTCGGGCACGACCGCCTTCTCGACCACATGATGCTCGATGGTCTGGAAGACGCCTACGAGGGCGGCCGGCCCATGGGTGACTTCGGGGAAGCGACGGCGCAAGCCTACCAATTCACACGGCAGCAGCAGGATGCCTATGCCGTCGAGACCCTAACCCGGGCTCGCAAGGCGGTGGAGGATGGCAGCTTTAGAGCCGAGATCGTCCCCATTACCGTGCCTGAAAAGGGCGGTGACAAGCTCGTCGCCGACGACGAGAACCCGCTCAAGGTCTCACCAGAAAAAATTCCGGGCTTGAAGCCGGCCTTCCGCCCCGACGGCACAATTACTGCAGCAAGCTCGTCGGCCAATGCCGACGGCGCCGCCGCCTTGATCCTCACTCGGCGGTCCATCGCCGAGCGTGACGGCCTGCCAATCCTTGCCGAGCTCAAGGCGCATGCCACACACAGCCAGGATCCGGCGTGGTTTACAACCGCGCCCATCCCCGCCATCCGCAAGTTGCTTGAGAAGGTGGAGTGGTCGGTCGCTGACGTCGACTTGTTTGAGATCAATGAGGCCTTTGCCGCAGTGGCGATGGCTGCACAGCACGACCTGGGGATTCCTCGCGACAAGCTCAACATCCGTGGCGGTGCCTGTGCTCTCGGGCACCCGATTGGCGCTACGGGCGCGCGTCTGATCGTGATTCTCTTGCATGCGCTTGCCCAACAGGATGCAAAGCGTGGCGTGGCCGCCCTCTGCATCGGTGGTGGCGAGGCGACGGCGGTGGCGATTGAGCGTCCCAGCTAGACGAAGGGGCTTTCGATGACCCACGTGAGCGCGCCGACGCAATATTAGACCATGGTCGCCCAGCTCGCGGGCAGCGGCCGAATGGCGGCAAGAAGGCGAACGGTTTGCCGTGCCCAAGTCCATTGCCCAGCCCAGGGTCTCGCCGATCAGGAACAGCCAAGTCATACGGGTTGATCCGCATCGGATTGCTCCTCCGGCTGATCTTGTTACGGCATGAAGGACGCGGTGCGAGTCCACCCGATTGCGATGCCTGGTTCCACTCTTTGGTGTTCTGGGCCAGAACGGGCGATGCGATTTACGCCGATCGTGCATGAATTTGGGCGGCGGGAGACGTCCGCAGCCGCAAACCTGCGCTTTCCAGATGCGGCCCCTCTCAGTCGACCTCCACTCCGGCTGCACCCGGCTTGGCATAGCCAATGACCTGTGCGGTGGGGTATCCCGCCTCTCTGATCGAGTGGGCGATCGCGGCGGCACGATCCTGCGCACAGGCGATTAGCAGGCCACCGGAAGTCTGCGGATCGGTCAGCAGGTGCCGCCGCCACTCCGGATAACCCGCCGGCAGGCGCACCTCCCCGCCGTAGCTCGCCCAGTTGCGATGCGAGGCACCCGTAACAAATCCTTGCTTTGCCAGTCCCGTTGCTTGCGTCAGCAACGGTACCTCGCTGCCGCGAATATTAAGAGCCAGCTTCGAGCTGCGGGCCATTTCGAGCGCGTGGCCGAGCAGACCAAAACCTGTCACGTCGGTCATGGCATGGACATCTTTGTCCGACGCCAGCTCCGCACCGATCCGGTTAAGCAGTGTGGTGGTGTTGATCATCTCCGCGTAGCCGGAGGGGGGAAGCTCGCCCTTTTTGATGGCCGCCGAGTAAATGCCGACACCGATTGGCTTCGTAAGAATCAGCGCATCGCCTGCCTTTGCATCGGCGTTGCGGCGGACATGCTCCGGCCGGCAGATGCCGATGACGGCCAGGCCGTAAACGGGCTCGGGGCAATCGATGGAGTGGCCGCCGGCGACTGGGATGCCGGCGGCCGCACAGACGGACGCTCCGCCCTTCAGAATTTGCCGCACCATCTCGGTCGGGATCTTGTCCACGGGCATGCCAAGAATCGCCAGCGCCATGATCGGCTTGCCGCCCATGGCGTAGACGTCGGAGATGGCGTTGGTGGCGGCAATGCGGCCGAAATCATGCGGGTCATCGACCATCGGCATGAAGAAGTCGGTGGTGGCAATGATGCAGGTGTTCTCGTCCTGCTGCCAAACGGCAGCGTCGTCCGCCGTCTCGGTGCCGACCAGCAACTGCTTGTAGGCAAGAGCGGCGGGCTGATCGGCCAGAAGCTGTTGTAGGACCGACGGCGCGAGCTTACAGCCGCAGCCGCCGCCGTGTGCGAGACTGGTCAGTCGAACTTGCGGAATGTTCATTGCGTTTCCTTCCTTATCTTGCCGGCGCGTCGGCGAGCCGTGTTGCTAGCATCGAGATGCGAAGCGCCTTCCGCAGCCCGCGCGACAGGACGTCGATAAGCGCACACAGTCCAACTGTCGCCAGGATCAGAACCACAGCAACATCGAAGCGCAACTCGGAGATGGCGGCATCAACGTAATATCCCAGCGTCGCCACACCAAGAATTCCGAAGATCGCGCTCTCGCGCACGATGATTTCCCAGCGGTAAAGATTGTATGCCAGAAACTGCCCAAACAGGCGCGGGGTCGTATCGTAAGCGTAAAGATTGATCCCCTTCGGGGCATCCATGCGGTAGTCTAAGGCATCCGCGTGCCGCCCCATCAGGTAACCGACGATGGCACCGTTGTGCACGGCAAGGGCGATGATCGCCGGCAGCATGGACGGTCCCAGCAATTGCAGCAGCACGTAGCCCAGCATGTATTCGGGCGTAGATCGCACTACAACGAGCAGCACGCGGCCGGCCGGTTGGCCGATGCGCCCGGCGAACTGGCGCGAGACCAGGGGGAACAGCAACAGAGCCAGCATGCCCGTGCCGACGAGGGCGATCTGTGCCAGCACAATGGTGCTCCACACCCCCGGCAAGACTTTATGCCAGACAATCGGCTGCAGCCACGCAGCGAACGCGGACCACGTTGCGAGGCTTGCCACGTCCCCATTGCGGAACGGCGTCGGTACAATGTCGTGGGTGACGAACCGCGCCAGGTTGGTCAGAGCGGAGCCGCCTCCTATCCCTTCCGGCAGCAGCAGGAGGCTGCCGATGAACAGCAAAGGTACGGTTGTCGGCCGAGCCCACAGGCGACGCGTGCCAATTAGCACATAAAATACACCGAGAAGTGCGGTCGCCTCAGCATACTTGCCTTGCTTGAAGTAGCCTTCGAGGTGGAAGCCAACGGTGGGTAGACCGACGAACCCAAGCACCAAGGTAGAGCGCAGCCCGCATTCGAGTTTATAGAGCGTGTAGGTTTTGAAGCGCTCGGCGACGTCGGGTAGCCGCGCGAAAGCGAACGCCGAGATGGCCGAGGTGCCGCTCGGAAGCACCTTTTCGGCCGCGAGATCCGCTTCCTCGATCATCTCGGCAAATACCTTGGCAAAAATGCCGGCATAGGGAATTGCGATGGCGAGCACCCCGGTCGCCGGGCCGATGCCGAACACCTGGATTAAGAGCAGCGCCCAGAACAATTCATGGATGCCACGCAGCACGACGGCCAAACCGCGCACGCTGGAAAAATGAGGAAAGGCGATGGCAAGCACGAAACCGGCGGTGGCACCGATGCCGACTCCCACGACGGCAAAGGCTATCGTCCACACCACACTCCAGGCCTCGATCGAGAGCATATCCGGGCGCAGGATGCCGCGCAGGAGCCGAAGCATTTCCCCCCAGGGGTTCAACGCCGTAACCGTGATGTCGGCAACGACCAGACATAACAGTGCGCTGACCAGGAACCATAGGCTGGTATTACCAAACCCGAGGCGATTCATGGCTCGCCTCCGAAATGGTGCAGAAGGTCGTTGGCGGTTAGCTTGCTAGACGATTCGTCGATCACCTTGCGGCCATGCTCCAGGACGACGATCCGATTGGCATGAGCGAGCGCGTGATGCACGTCGTGCAGGGCGAGCACCAGGGTCTGGTGGTGAGATTTCAAAAGCGAGAGAACATCGCCGCCTTGTACGCGGTCCAGCGCCGACACCGGTTCATCGCCGATCAGGGTCGACCGGCCATTGTAGAGCGCACGAGCCACCGAAGTGCGCTGCTGCTGCCCCCCTGACAGTGCCCCCGCTTGGCTGAAGATTTCTCTCTCCAGACCCACGCTCTCGAGCACGCCGCGCACCTCGGTCACCTCGCAGGCAGCGGGCCAAACCAGGTTGCGGAGGTTGTACGCGGTCGAGTGGCAATCGAGCCGGCCCATATAGACGTTGTGAAACACCGACAGCGGTTTCACCAGGGCAGAAACCTGCGGAACAAGCGCCACGTCCGTCGGGCGCTGCGCATAGAGCAGCCCCAAGAGGGTGGACTTGCCGGCCCCACTGCGCCCCATCACGGCAATGCGTTCTCCAGCCCGGACGGTCAGATCGATATCGAAAAGGACGGGCCGACCATTGTAGCCGGCACACGCCCTCTTCAATTCGAACACGATGTCGCCATCCATCCGCAACGCCCGTCCCGCGGCTCGTCGCTAATTGATAAGTCCGGTTAGCTTGCCGACCTCCTCGATCACCTTGTAGTCGTCGTTCTTGGCCGCAATGAATTTCGATCGGTCAAAGACGGCTAGCAGCTTGGGATCATCGACGCTCAGGATGGCAGCTTGCAGCCGGCCGGTGAAGCCCGGCCCAAAAGTCTTGTCGATGTCTCCGCGAGCAACCCAGTGATAATCAGGATAAGTCGGCGTCTCCCAGATCACCGACACCGCCTTGGTGTCGACCTTGCCGGTTTTGACCTCCTGGTTCCAAACCAAATGGTTGAGCACGCCGATCTGGTAAGCCCCCGATTGCACCAGCTGAATCGTGCGACTGTGATCGCCTGAATAGCCGACGCGCGAGAAAACCTTGTCGGGTTCCTTGCCCAGCGCCTGGCGGATGAAATGTTCCGGGAAAAGCCGGCCCGAGGTCGAGGCCCGTGCCCCAAAGGTGAAGGTCTTGCCCTCGATGTCCTTGGGAAACTCTTGCGCGAGCTTTAGACCCGTCGAGGCATGGGCGATGAAGTAGCTCTTGAATTCAACATCCTCGGCTCCTTGGGCGAGTGCCTGTGACCCGGGAACCGCCAGCCGTGCCTGCACGCCCGTCAAGCCGCCAAACCAGGCGAACTGCACCTGATTGTTCGTGAAGGCGGTAACGGCAGCAGGATAGCTCTTGACCGGAAGATACTTCACGGAAACGCCCAGCTTGCCTTCGAAGTATTTGGCGTACTGGGTAAAGCGTTCCACCAGCCGCGTCTCATCCTCATCCGGGATAGCTGTAAACACCAAAGCCGGCTGCGCCTGCGCTGCCCCTGCAGCCACAAGGCTCACAAGAGCGATGGCAAGCATTGATCGCTTGAGCATTGTAACTCCCTGGTTCCTCCAAGCCTGGCCGCTGCCGGCCCACAGCGGCAACAGTGATGCGGGCGAGAACGTCTGTCCCTACAAAAGTCAGCCTAACCGGCTCACGCCTTTGTGAGTGTTCGCTAAGAACCGGCAAAAAGGCTACAGAACCTGTGCCGTCCCGATCAAGGCCATGCGGCCTGCAAGGTTGATCGGCCCCTTGCCCAAGCGGGTCTCAGGGTCTCCATCAGCCGCTGGATGACCGAGGGGCCGTGATCGCCGAGGCCAGCCATCGTGGCGGACATCCGCCAGCTAGCGGGCAGACGGTGCCTCACGTTGGGCAGCGGCGGTCGTAATCACCGGCTTGCTCAAACCGGAAGCGCGGAAAAGTGTGCGGCAATCAGCTCCTCGCGATAGCGCAACCGGGCAGGAAGGGGCGGCTGCAACTGTTCGGGCCGCGCGCAATTCTGCGGCCAGCTCGTAGTTTTGGGTCCAGGTCGCGATCGAGATGCGTCTGCCGCGACGCACCACGCGGCGCATTTCCGCCAAGCCGCGCTTGGCATCCGGAAACAGGATGACGCCAGCACCGACAGCCCGTCAGCGAACTCGCTTCGAATTGCCTCTCCATCCATGACTTGCGCATCGATCGAAGCACCGCGTTCGGCGGCCCGCCATTGCCTGCTTCATCAGCGGGGTCGTGCACTGCTCTCTCTGCTCGCAACGAAGCTGATCCGGTCTCTCGACAATCGTAATGGCCACACAAGCGCGTCAATGCGCGTTACCGACACCGCCTGCGCTAGGCACGAATCCCCATAGCACTCGCGGCCTGATCGCCACCCATCTCTCGCGGGTTTCCCTGCCTGATGTGGGGGGGCCGCACACTGGCCCCCACGAGCTGACGCCATGGGAGCCGGTCAAATCGCTTGATGCGGAGAGCCCAAGAGGGAATAGTGGCGCCGGTGTGACACATCATGTCTCGTTTACGCTGGGAGAGCCAATGCGCCGATCGGCCTATACGATGTTTGCAGCCTGCTTCCTATTCGCGCTCCCTGTGAACGCCCAGGACCAGGAGAAGCAACCACTCATTCCCCGCCGTCCTCTTTATAGACCAGAAAAGCAGATTACGCCGCCGACAGTCACTGAAGCTCTGAAAGGTCTCGGAGCTATCACTGTCGGCGATATACGCAGCATGCCGGACAACGATCTCCGCCAACTAACCGACGTTCTAAAGCAGTGGATCGACATCGCAGCAATCGAAGAGAAGCGTCGCGAAGAAAGCCGCAAAGGCAAAGGCAGCAAATCACCTTAGCAAGTGCCGCCAACGAGCCCTAACCGCCGGGATTTTGCCGTCGCACCACCGCTGTTTGTAGGCCTCGATCGCCTCGACCAGCGAGATGTACTCGGCCTCTTCCGGCGAGCTCTCGGTGCAACCATCAAACTCGTGCGCCCCCGGGCTCTCGAGGAGCGTGTGCATGGCGTCGGCCTCGGGCAACACCTCCAACTTGGTCGCCTTGCCAGCAAGCGTCCGAGCAGATGTGAAGGCCTCCAATGAGTTCCGCCAGCTTCAAAGCTGGCTTCAAGAACATCACCTAAGGCTTCCACGCGCCATCTATAGCGACACGAGGCCCAGCCAGAAGGACGGCGTCGCCGTACCGCCAATGCACAGATCGGTGCGTCAGCAGATGACGGTCTGCACTACGAAGGTTTCTTTTCTGAGCAATAATCTTTCCGGGGCTGGGTGCGCATCATAAGCATCCACCAATGACGTCTCAAACTAGGTTAAGGTCGAGGACTTTGGTCGGTAGCGACTCTGTCCGCTGCCGTGGTGGAATTTCGGGATGACCTAATTCGCAGAGGGCGTGGCGTGGGACTAAGTGTGGAAGTCGGGATTTTAGCGGACCTGAAAGAGATGGACGAAGAGGGCTATACGTAGCCGGTCGTGGTGGTGCCAGTCTGGACTTGATGCGGCGAGCTCAAGAGGGAATAGTGGCGCCGGTGCGACACGATCACGTCTCGTTTACGTTGGTGGAGCCAATGCGCCGATCGGCCTATGCGATGTATGCAGCCTGCTTCCTATTCGCGCTCCCTGTGGGCGCTCAGGAAAAGCAACCACTCGTTCCTGACCGTCCTCTTTATAGACCAGACAGGCAGCAGAATACGCCAACAGTCACTGAAGCCCTGAAAAGTCTCAGAGCTATCACGGTCGGAGACATACGTAACATGTCGGACAGCGATCTCCGCCAATTAACCGACCTTCTAAAGCAGTGGATCGACATCGCAGCAATCGAAGAGAAACGTCGCGAAGAGAGACAAGACCGCAAAGGCAAAGGCAGCAAATTACCTTGAGGGGCGCCGCAACGAGGCTTTGGACACCTGCCTGACCTATTCGGTGGACGGTGCGGTCGCATTTATTGCCGGACGGAGAGCTAGCAAGCAACCGACGGCTGGCAACCTGCGCCTGTAGGCGTGCTCGGCAATTATCGTCGCATCGGATCCATCGTACTCCGGGAGATCGTTAGGAACACCACGCAAGCGCTCGATGAGAAAGCAGAGCAGCTGGAAGCTCGCCTGCATCGCTTAGTTGAGTTCACGCAGCTGCTATCTGCCTCTTTCCAGATTTCGTTTGGTTGAAGGGGTCCGTGCCTATCGAGATAGTCGCGGGTCTTGTCTCGAATTCGCGTTAGCTTGTTTTCACACACTCCTTCCAGGCCATTGCTACCGTCGTCGCCGGCAAAAAGTGCTACCCATGTGTCCGATCTGTCACCTCTGTCTCGGGTCGTGCAAGGGGGCCTGTTCCCAGGACACATGGGTCACATTTATTCCTCAGACGTGGGTAGCAACGCATTAGGAAGGGCTCAAAATCTGCAGGTCTCGCTCGTCTTGCCGTTACGTTCTCTCCGCGGCCTCCTCCGCAAACGGCCGAACATGTAACCTATGTCGCCGGAACGCTCTGAAATTCCCGTTTCGGCGCCCCGACGCCACCCGCCAATCCCCGTTGCCCGCACTCCGCAAGCGGCGACCGAGCGCGCGAGTCGGCAGATGTGCCCGTGGCACGCTCGCTGAGACGAGGCGGGAGCTTAAAGCGCACGCTCCTCTGGCATCTGCGGGGATGCCAGAGTTACAAGGCCCCGGAGGTTGGGTGGGGGCACCCGGTGCGCTTCCCTGACAGCAGAAAATCTCTGTGCGTCGACTGAATGATCGCACGGCCCGCGCGTCTTTAAAGTAAATCGTGAGTACAAAACCGTACGCACCTTTAAAAAGCAAAAAGGCCACCTCCGCAAAGGTGTGCCCGTGACCGTTCCGCCGACGCTCCCTGACAATCTGGTCGATCTGCAATGGACCGGCAGGCGCACACCCTGGCGCGAGATCAACCCTTTGCACTGAGGCCGACGATTGAGCGGTCTTACGGACGCCCCGGGGGCAGGCATAACAGCACTTCACCTGACGGGTCAGGGGACCCGCTCATGACTTGGCGCGCGAGGACTTTTCCTGTGCTGCCTGTCGTAAGGATGGCAAGGGTAGGCCCGCAAACCTCATCCCGCCCAAAACAAACATCAGCAGGATTCCGGGCGGCAAAAGGGCAACCAGCAAGATGGTTGCGATGTGCTGTTGAACGCTCGTGGCGGTGCCGACCTGCCCCCGCATGGCCCGGTCGAACTGCGATGGCGTGCCCATCTGTCCGAACGGCGCACCCTCGGCGCTCCGGAGGGAGGGCTCAGGCCACGTTTGCACCAGCATGAGAGTGGCCACCATCAACCAAACCGCGGTGACAACGGCCCATGCGCCCAAGAGCCAACGAGACCACACTGTAGTCATCGAGCTGATCGGATTGTGAGCCTCTTTGCTTCAGTGTTGCGCACCTGGGCAGCACCCAGCCATCGGCACAAATACTGAAATTGCCGCGTCGCGGTCGGTTCCAAAAAGGGGAGGGCTGTCACCGGCAGGACCGGCCAGCCGTCCTCGGCGGAGATTTTGGAGCTTGCAGGCCCAGCTGGCGAAGAGTTGAGTAGACTTTCCAGCGATGTGTGCTTCATGCGCCCGGTCGGGAGGCCTTATGCAGCTTACGCGTGCCGATTGCGTCGCGCTCGACCGCGAGGATTTGCTGGCACCTCAACGCGAACGGTTCATGTTGCCCGAGGGCGTGATCTACCTCGATGGCAACTCGCTGGGACCCGTGCCGAAGGGCGTCGCCGAGCGCCTTGTCCGAATGGTTGAGGACGAATGGGGTCATGGCCTGATCCGCTCTTGGAATGCGGCCGGATGGTACAACTCTTCGCTGCGCATCGGACGCAAGCTCGCGCCCCTGTTGGGAGCAGCACCCCATCAGGTCATCGTCGCTGACACCGTCTCGGTCAATCTGTTCAAAACGCTGGTTGCGGCAGCGCGCTTGCGGCCTGGCCGGAAAACCATTGTCGCCGAGCTCGGCAATTTCCCATCCGACAACCACATTGTTGATAGTGTCGCGCGGCTGCTGGGCATGACGTCGCGCTTTGTTGCCGCCTCTGAGATGAGCGACGCCGTGGATCAGGATACGGCCGTCGTCCAGCTTTCCCACATCAACTACCGCACCGCCGACATCCAGAACATGGCCGCTATGAGCGCTGCCATCCATGCCGAAGGCGCGCTGACGGTCTGGGACCTCGCCCATAGCACCGGCGCCATCGCCTTGCAGCTGGACGAGGATGGCGCCGATTTCGCGGTCGGATGCGGCTACAAGTTCCTGAGCGGCGGGCCCGGCGCACCATCGCACGTTTACGTGGCCGAGCGGCACTTGCAGGGGCTCGATCAGCCGCTGACCGGCTGGTTCGGTCACGCCACACCCTTCGATTTCCGCAAGGATTTCGTGCGTGCTGACGGCATCCGGGCCATGCTGTGTTCGACGCCGCAAATGCTGTCCACGGCGGCCCTTGAGGCCGCCCTTGATGCCGTGAGCGATCTACACATCCGTGATGTGCAAGAGAAAGGACGCGCCCTCGGCGATCTCATGATCAGACTGTTTGACGAGCGATTGGCTCCGCTTGGGTGCCGGCTTGCCTCCAGACGCAACGCCAGCCAGCGCGGCAGTCACATTGCCTTAACGCACCCGTTCGCCTACCAAATCGTGCAGGCTCTGATTGCGCGCGGCGTGATCGGAGATTTTCGTGCTCCCGACGTGATGCGCTTTGGTTTTGGGCCTCTGTACCTCAGATATGCGGATATCTGGGACGCTGTCCACGCGTTAGAGCATATCCTCCGTTCCGGCAATTGGCAGACCATGCCGTTGCCGGCGGCTGGCGCCATCACCTAGGCACGTTGTTTCAGGCTGGTCGGATCGCGGCGTCTCCCCTGTTGGGCCGATCCGGTCCTTTACTCGGACCTTAGGCGACCCAGCCCCCAGCCAAGGGAGTGAGGCGTGGTCGCTTGCGCTTCGGCTTTGGCATGGTTTCCCCCGCCTGAGAGGCCCCATTTGCGGGCTTTTCCTCGGCCACTGGGGCAACTTTGCTGCAGGGCGGCGACATTTTTCTCCGCCTCGCGGGCAGCCCGGCGTCGAGCACCGCGGTAATGCGGGGCCCTTGTCGGCCCTGGTCTCGTGGCTTGCTGCGCGCTTGGCCTGGTCGCTGCGCTCGCTTCGTGCCGCCAGCGATCTCTCTTTCTTGGCCAATTCCCTTTGTTGCCGCTGGTGATTTTCCACACGATGGCACCTGGCCAAAAGCAGAAAAATTCCGACCCGCTTCATGCGTGGCCGCCCTCGTTAGCGCAGGATTTAGTCAGCGTTTAGTTCTGCCGGCTAATGACGCCCACCAAGCATTCGTGATTGGACACCCTGGCGGTCCGGGTTAGGCTGCCGTCCCCAGACGAATGTTCTACGCACGTCAGCTACTGGCCTCGACCCTTGGCTGGCATCACCCGCAATGCCTTAGTCGAGGGCTTTTCTCAGGTCATGCGTCTGTAGCTGTTCCAGACCGTACGAAGCTGCCAACTAACGGAGGAGGGCAACTATGCTGCAGTTCCTCACCTCTTGGCCGGTGTTGATGGCCGTCGCGATGATGCTTTTGGCGCTCGCATTGCTGGTCGAGCCAGCGCTACCGGCGCCTGATGAGCTGCTGTCTTCCTACAGCCTCGGCCCAGATACGGGATCGTTTGCTGGCGCGTCCTAGTTTCTACCTACCCATGCCGCTAGGGCTTGCCGTGTGCGCCCGTGCGCCAGACGCTGGCTATCCCCTCCTGCTCATCGCCTAGCAGGCCTTGCAAACGATCGAGGGTTTCATCGCCTCGCTCCCTCGCGCTCGCGCCTTCACTGGCGACGCACCAAGCCCCCTGCGCCTTGCCGTATCAACGACGAACCAGCTTGCATCGCACCCGTGCGTGCGATGAGAGCCTCGGAAGCTTTCGACGCCCGAATGAACTGACTGTCGTTTTTCCAACCGTTGACTTGATTTGCCTTGCTGCGTCGCCAGCCCTGTCCGTGCACGAATCGCAGCGTAAATGGGACGGCTCCGGCAACGACATCATCCTTTCCGGATGACCAGGTAGATGAGCAGGACACGAAGACGAGCGGGTCCACCGTCGCCATCATAGTCCGCTCCAAAATAGGGCCTCCGACACTTGTGCAGCGCGATCGGTGCGTCCTTGTCAGTCGTGCAACATCCTCATTCGCACCAGATTGCGCAGCGCCAAACGACGTCCCGGTTAACCGCTCTGAGCCCGCCTGTGCCCGTCGAGCGAGCGCAGTATTCCAGGCATTCCTGCCTGTGCACGGTCACGGCTCCGTCAAAATGTTTCCGTGAACCATCTTTAAGGTCTTCCGCGTTGGTTGCGTAAGTGAGTGGCGTCGAAGGGTTGTTGCGTAGGCGTCCCAAGTAACGAGTCCCAACGATTGTCGGCCTGGGCTTGCACGCGCTCGGGCCGTCATCGTTTGCAGGCCTTCGCTTGTGGGTCTGGGCACGTCCATGAAAAGCTGGCCGGCCTCGAAAACGCCAAGCGCTCCGGTCCACCCCCACTGCTTTTAGCAAAAGACACGGGCGTCGCAGTGGAGGCTTCGGCGAACGAGCTAGGTCTCATGATTGCCTATCGGTGCAGCGCCCGGCTCAATTGTGGCGGCTGTCAGTTTGTTTCACGTCAAGCAGCCAAAATATCACCTTCAGGTTCCACCCTTCGACTGGAAACCCGAAGGCAAGCCGACAACCGAACACTCCTGTCAGGCCATCGCACTCCTTCTCACCGGCGCAGGCAAAAGTATTACCCATGTATTCGGCACGCCCGAGCGCGACCCGGAGCCATGGGTAACGGAACGGTCCGAAACGGATGAGGTGGGAACGGAGCGCACCTGAGACGCTGCTGACAACCTCGGTCCAAACTGGTCGTCCAAGCTCCGCACACTAGGGCTCAGCAACGCACCCCAAGGAGGTCAATTACGGATGAGGAGCATGCACTGCCATCCCATTCGTTTTTCGGTTGTGTTCGAGGTTGCGGGCGGGGTTCAGGTCAAAACCAGGCTCTGCGAGGCAGCGATGGTTGCGGTGAACCGTGTCACGTTCACTCAGCAACCTTGGCAGGAGGGCGAACGCGCGGCATCACCTCGCGAGCGAAGAGCTCGAGGGAGCCTTTGGCGCGCTCCGTCCCGTACCAAGGCGGATAGTGCAACATGAGGGACGTGAAACCGGTCTTCTCCTTGAGTTCAACGATGCGGGCGACGACGGTCGCGGGTGAGCCGTGAATGATGGTGGAGCGCGCCAACGTGTCGTAATCGAGCCCGCTCGCCACTGAGCCCTCGCCCTGCGAGACCTGCCCCAGGTAGCCCGCCTGGTGGCCGCCGAAGAAGTGCTTGAGATGGCGCAGCAGTCCTTCCTCACTCTCGCGCTTGGCCTTGGCGTCCGTCTCCGCCACGTACACCCAGCGTGCGACGTCGATATGCCCGAACGCGGGGTTCTTGCGCGCCGCTATGCTCGCTTTCTCGAGGTGAGCGCGATAGTGCGCGACCTGGGTCGAAAGCTTTGCAAAGGATGTCAGCGTCGATAGCATGAGCCCGAAGCCCAAGCGGCCCGCGGTAGCGATGGATCGGTCGGTCGCACCGGCCAAGAAGAGGGGCGGATAAGGCCGCTGCACAGACTGCGGCAGCAGCTCGTATTCGCCGGAGACATCGACCGCAAAGTGCTTGCCTTTGCGCGTGCTGCGGCCAGTGCGCAGGAGGTCGAGGACGATCGCCAGTGCCTCCTCCTGGATGTCGCGGCGCGCCTCGAAGTCGAGCCCGAAGCCGTCGAACTCATATTTGCGGTAGCCGGAGCCGACGCCTAGCACCACGCGGCCGCCGCTAAGGATGTCGACGAAGCCGACGTTCTCCACCGTGCGGACCGGATTTGCGAGCGGAAGCGTCACAACCGCCATTCCGAGTTTAATGCGTTTGGTGAGCGCGGCGAGGTACCCGGCATAAACCCATACATCCGGCATGATGCCGTACTCCGTGGAGAAGTGGTGCTCGGCCAACCACGCGCAATCAAAGCCCAAGCGATCGGCGGCAATGATCTCGTCGGTAACGCGCTCGTGCACGGCCCGATGGGGATAGGGCTCGCGGTCCCTATGGGGCTGCGACGTGAAGAGAATGCCGAATTCCATGGCGCGCTCCTGCGATGGCAAGCGCAAACGATAACCTGTCGGCCGCACGAGTAAACCCGCAATGTTGCGAGCCCTTTCGCCGCTGCCGTCTCCACGAGGTGACCGGCAGGCGCACTCATGGCACGACGCTATTGCCGACGGCCTGATTGGATTGGTCTCCAATTCAACAGGGTATTGGGGGTGCGGTCGCCTCAAGTTGCCGAACCGCCTCCGCAGATCTCGTCGGATGAACGTTCATGCACGGGGTCAAAGCGCCGCATCAAGCGCGTGAATGAGGTCGGGCTTCAGGCGATCTTACTCGCTACCGGTCGAAGACTCACCAAGCTCCCATCGTGGATCTTCTGGTTCGGCGTCTTCGGCATCTCGCGCCCAAATTCGATGTAGCGTCTCACCCGGACGCGCGGTATCTGCTCATCACCAAAAAGTCCAAAGCGCCTCGGCGGACACCTTGGAATTGTCTTTCAAAACTACGACAGCCTTGACGTCATCCTCGTCGAGCCCCGACGACATTGCGACATTGGCCGACTCGATGATAGCCGGATGATGATTGAGAATCGCTTCGACCCTCTGAAGATGAGATATTCTCGCACGTCTGCGGATGGCATCCTTCTTGCGATCGACGAAATAAAGATAGCCCTCGGTATCCGCTCGTGCATTGTCGCCGGTATTTGAACCAGAGATTGCATAAGGCTTCCGTCGTGGCCTCGGGATTATTGTAGTAGGCCGTCAGCATTGCGTAGGCCCATTTCGGCCGTACCAGGGCTTCGGCAACTTCGCCCGGAGCGACTGGCTCGTCGTGGTCGTTGGCTATAATCACTTCAAGGTTTCGGTTGCCGCAGGAGCCCGCCCGGCAACTCTCACCTGGCACGCCATGGGTGACGATGCCGGTTTTCCGTAGCGCCATAAACTTCGACGATGCGGCAGCGAATGCCTCGTACACTTTGGCGAAATAGAGGCGAGGTACTGGTTGATCGGCATCTCCGGGCGGTGCGGCTGTTTCAGCAGAATCGGCACCGTGGAGAAGATGCCGCGCGCCACATCCGCACGGGAATGGCGCGCATCTCCCAGAAATGGGAGGCCGAAAACCGGGGCGCAAAGGCAATGCGGCCGCCCATCATGATCGCAGGCACGATACCGAGCCAATAGCGGCGTGGAACAATGGCATGCAGGAATAGATCGACTGGCCTTCCAGTAAACTCAACCGCTCAGATCCAACCGTGCGCAAAGGTGATGACATGCCCGTGGCTCGCGAGCATGCCCTTGGCGTGATGCCCTGGGACCCTAATCACCGGCAAGGGCACGTTAGGAGCTGGATCTTGCCGGCAACCCGTTCGCAGCCGACAAACTTCAGCGCCAATTCCAAACGAAGCCGACTGGGAGGCGCTTCTCCGCAACAGAACTGAAGACCGGAATGCGCGCAAGCGGGGATCCGGCCATTAGTGCGCGTGCAATAGCTCGACACGGCGGTCGAGCTGAAGCACCTCTTCTTTTGGAAGCGCATTACGGTCAATGGCGGCGTAGGGTTCGCTCTTTCCCTTCGGTATCAATTCGAGCTTTCCTACAAAGCCGCTATCCCGCAAATAGTCTGCGACGACCGACAACCGTCGTCGAGAAAGCTCCATATTATATAGGTCAGAACCACGTTCATCCGCATGCCCGCTCAGTGACGCCATCGCCGGCTGTTGCTCTACCAGACGTTTCGCCAACAAGTCCGCGGCCCCCCGTCCCTGCGCTGTAAATGTGGTGTCATTATACACGAAGGTAATAGGAGCCGGGATCGATAGCGGGGAGACCGCTTCTGGCGTCGCGCTGGAGGCGACATGGGGAGCCACGGGGGCAATGACCATTCGAACTGATTGACCGGCGGTCACGTCATGCTGGGGAGACCGTGCGCTTAGGCTGAATTCGTAATCGCCGGCGGCAAGCTTACGGTCAGTAACGATGGCCCAAGCCCCCGTCTCGTCAGCCGTCGCCGTGGCCAGCTCCCGGCCGTTGGCGAGAACGCTGACGCTGGAATTTGTGGGCGCCTGTCCAGCAAAGACGGAAGCGCCCTGAGGATCGATGTTCACGACATCGAAGGTCAAACTTGAGCCAGCATTTCCTGGCGGCACCGGCGTTGCCGACGTTAAGGATCCCTTGCTCGCCAGCAGCGGTGTCTTTGCCACCCGCGTCACAATGGCGTCCGGCGTCCCAATATTGGCCAAGTTCACAACTGTTTGGTGAACTGCAAGCGTTGTCGCCAGAACCAGTGTAGCGCCTGTTGCGAAAGCTACTCGGTGCATGACGCAATTCTCGCCGCGCATTAAAGAACGCAGCGCCATAAGAAGGCAGCGCCACTATTCTCTAACAGTTGCTGAACAGTGACACTCGCAATTGTGGAGTTTAGCCACCCCTATCCACAACGATATGAGGGTAACGTGGTAAAAAGGATGTGGCGGAGTACGTATGAGACTTGAGGGACCGCTCGACAAAAACGGCCCGGGCAAAAATGCCTCGAGGGCGATCGTCTTTCGGGCAACGCCTATTTCCTGACCGTTGGGGACCCCACCAGGCCGAGTCCGGTATGAGCTAGCTTTCCGTCCGCTATCGGCAACGGCGGCTAGGTGCACCCCGAGCCTCGGCTCGTCTGCAAATGGCTCTTTATCCCTCCGCGTCGACGTCAGTTCCCGTCATCCCGTCGATCCTCAACACGCCTCACTTGGCAGCGTTGTTGGGATCAGCAATTCCGCGTCGACCCGGTCTGCAAACCTGCGCTTCTTTCTGGCGATGAAACAACGCTAGCCTTCGAGGTCGCGACCCAGTTTCGCACCTTCGGTCTATGGTAGCATGCCCTGCGTACCACTCGACGTACGGGGTCCACCGATGCATGCTGAGATTGCCGGAGCGGGGTTCGCTGGGCTGGCCGCTGCGATCGCGTTGCACCGCCGTGGCTGGAGCGTCACCGTGCATGAGAGGGAGCCAGAGCTGCGGGCGTTCGGCGCTGGCATATTTATTTGGGAGAATGGCCAGCGCGTTTTGCAGACAATCGGCGCCTATCCAGATGTGGCCCGCGGTGCGCATCAGGCCCCAGGCTATGAGACGCGACGGAACGGTGTCTGTGTCAGCTTCGAGACCATCAATGGAGCGAATCCGTTCCTGTTGATGACCATGACGCGCCAGCACCTGTATTCGGCGATCTTGGCTTCGGGTGCGCGTGAAGGCATTGAGATCGTGACACGATCGGAGGCCGTCGCGGCACGACCGGAAGGAGTGTTGGAGCTTGCTGGCGGGCGCCGCCGCAAAGCGGATTTGGTGATCGCGGCCGATGGCGTGCGCTCAGCCGTACGCGACTCGCTGGGCATCGCCTGTTCACGGAGGAAATATCAGGACGGAATTGTCCGAGTCCTCGTCGAGCGCGGCAGCTTCGTCGGCGGCGCCTGGGATCATGTGATCGACTTTTGGGCGTTCGAACCTCGAACGCTGCGCATCCTGTATGCGCCCTGCGAGGATGGCCGCCTGTATATGGCTATGATGTCCCCGCGCGACGATAAGGAAGCCTCAAA
Source organism: uncultured Alphaproteobacteria bacterium (assembly GCA_963775835.1). Classification (GTDB taxonomy): domain Bacteria; phylum Pseudomonadota; class Alphaproteobacteria; order Rhizobiales; family Hyphomicrobiaceae; genus AWTP1-13. Next base: position 42,137 of record CAVZKV010000005.1, read on the forward strand.
ATTGCCCATTGACCCCACGGTCTGGGCCAGTGCCTTCCCCATGCTTGCCTCAGCGATAGCGAGCGTCGGGTCGCGCGGCCGTTACGACGTGTACGAGACGACACGCCTCGATGCCTGGTCCGTGGGCCACGTTGCCATCGTCGGAGACGCGGCCCACGCCATGCCGCCGACGCTTGCGCAGGGCGCCTGCCTCGCCATGATGAATGCCCTCAGTCTGGCTGAGTTCGTATCCGAGGGATCGGACCTGACGGTCAACCTGCAACGGTGGGAAAAGCGCGAGCGCGCCTTGACGGACCACACGCAAGCTAGGTCGGCGGAGCTTGCACGCACGCGAGCGCTTGGCAGCGGCATGCAATGGGATGATATCGGAATGCGTGCCGCGCGCCACGTTCCGACCGGCACTCGACCAGAGGAATTCCCCAGGCTGAGGCCATCGCCAGGTACTTAACACCCGCAGAAAGCGGGCAAGATTTGCAACCCCGGAGATGGACTTTGGTCGAGCCGAGGTAGTCCCAGATTGCGGCGCACCTCGGAACCCTACGCCGGTGCAACGGATCGTATTCAACGGACAGCGAGCAGCCCGCAGTCCCTTCGTGGCCTGAGCCGAACCTGGCGACTCAGACCGAACGGGTGATACCTCCGTCCACTCGCAGGTTTTGCCCCGTGATGTAAGCGGCGCCGGCCGAGGCAAGGAAACTGATCGTAGCTGCGATCTCCTCGCTTGTGCCATACCGCTGCATCGGCACCGTTTTGCGGCGCTCTTCCGTCGCTGGCAGGCTATCGATCCAGCCTGGAAGCACGTTGTTCATGCGCACGTTGTCGGCCGCATACTGATCCGCGAATATCTTCGCGAATGCGGCAAGCCCTGCACGGAAGACAGCTGAGGTGGGGAACATTGGGCTCGGCTCGAATGTCCAGGCAGTGGAGATGTTGATGATGGCGCCGCCCCTTTGCTGCGCCATAATGGGCGCAACCAATCGACTCGGCCAAATCACATTCAGCAAGTAGGTATCCAGGCCGTTGTGCCACTGCTCATCGGTAATCTTTAGGATCTGATCCCGTGGACCGTGCCCGGCACTGTTCACAAGCACATCGACCCGGCCCCAGGCTCCCATCACCTGGTCCACAAGTCGCTTCAGGTCATCAGTTGACTGATTGGAGCCCGTCACGCCTATGCCACCAAGCTCCTTGGCAAGCCCTTCGCCCCTTCCGGAGGATGAGAGGATCGCAACCTTGTGGCCATCCTGCGCGAGCCGACGCGCCGCGGTGGCCCCCATTCCGCTTCCCCCTGCCGTAACGATTGCAACCTTCATTGGCGAACTCCCAAATCTCTCCTGGGATGATGGTCCCCAAAATCGACGGGTGGCGCAATGACCGCTGCTAGCCCATCATCACTTTTGCCTCGAAAGCCAGAGCTTCTTCCAACATTCGCGCCATGCCGATGAGATCGCCGTCGCTGTGTGGGCGACCTACGAGCTGGAGGCCAATGGGGAGGCCGTCCTTTGTCAGGCCGCAGGGCAGCGAGATGGCGGGACAGCCGGTGAGCGTAATGGCGAAGGTCAGAAACATCCAGTCGATGTAGGTCGTGAGCTTTTCGCCGGCAATCTCCGTGGGGAAGCGGTGCTCGACCCGGAACGGCGGCACAGCGACAGTCGGACAAGCCAGCAGATTGAAGTCGTCGAAGAAGCGCGCGACGCGATGAAAGAGCGCATCACGCCCACGCTGGGCTGCGATAATCTCCGCAGCTGACAGGTTCAATCCCTTCTCAATATTCCAGACAATGTCAGGGTTGATGCGGTTCCGTTCGGCAGGAAGCAGTTCACCCCGGACGCCCGCGAACATGAGCGCCCGGAGGACTTGAAAGCAATCGATGGCGCCGGAAAAGTCCGGCGCCGCCCCTTCTACCGCGCAGTCCAGAGCTTTGCAGCGCTGCACCGCCGCTTCGCAGACGCCGGCAACCTCTGGATCGATGCTGCGCAAGCCGAGATTTGCGCTGAAGCCGATGCGCCTTGGTGGTCGTCCGCGGCGCATGCTCGCCTGAAATCCGCCGGGCGGGACCGCACGCGAAAGTGGATCGTGCGAGCTCAATGCCACCATGGCATCCAGCATGAGAGCGACGTCAGACACGCTACGCGCCATCGGACCTTCCACCCAAAGGCTGTCGAAAGCAGGCAAACCGTCGCCCCGTGGCACGATGCCGGCGCTCGGCCGGAAGCCAACGATGCCGCAAAAGCTCGCCGGAATGCGCAGCGAGCCGCCGAGGCAAGAGCCATTCGCGAGCCAGACTTCGTGCGCCGCCAACGCGGCCGCAGCCCCCCCGGACGAGCCGCCGGCGGTACGCGTGAGATCCCAGGGATTGCGGGTGATACCCCAGACGGGGTTGAAGGTGTGGCTACCAGCAAACTCCGGCACGTTCGACTTGGCCAGCGGAATGGCCCCATTCGCCCGCAGCGTGGCGACCGTCCTGTCGTCCGCAGACGGGCGATGTTCCGCAAAGATTAGCGAGCCGTAGGTGGTGAGCTGGCCTCCGACATCGTTGTAGTCCTTGATCGCGATCGGCAGGCCGGCGAGCCAGCCCGGATGGTCGGCGGGCTGGCGGCGGAAGGCTTTCGCCTGCGCGCGCGCCTCGTCGAAGAAACGGATAGGCAAGGCGTTAATGTGGGGCTCCACGGCAGTTATGCGCGCGGCCGCAGCCTCCACCATCTCCAACGGCGACAGCTCGGCCCCGCGAAGTTTGTCGACGGCTTCCGTCGCCGAAAGCTGCCAGAGCTCGCCCATCTCCTGGTTCCCTCAGCCTTTGCTCCTGCCGATACCCTAGTCCAATGACGCGGGGAAGCGAAGCGGCGGCAACATCGCTGCGCCAGTTAGGTCAGGGCCATGACGGGAGCATCCAGGAGCGTGGGACCTTTGCGAGCGGCGCGGAGTTGCTGGAACATGGCGTGGCGCGGGCAGAGCTGAAGTTCGAAGGCTCAGGCGTCCGCGCTAACGAAATTTCGACACGCGTTCGGCAAGCTCGAGAATAACCCTGGCGCTATCGGCAGCGGGGGTCCCGGTTGGCTCGCCTTTGTAAAGCACCCGGGGGTTCGACCAGTATGGGATGCGCGGGCAGCCGCCACAACCCACCTTGTAGCTCATAATGTCTCGCCACTTGTCGGCATTGACGTAGCCGTGGCCATAGGCGAATGGCTGGTCGTTCTGGTCCACAAACCGGTCATGCCGCACCCCCAACATGTGCCCGATTTCGTGAGCGATCGACATGGTGATCGTGGCACAGGCGTGGTGCACAACGAAAAAGGCCTCGTCCGAGGTAGGACCGATACGTGTGGAGAGACCGCAGCCGCTCGGATTGTCGATGATCAGGCCAACAATGTCTGCCCGTTTCTCGTCGCGCAACTTCTTCACATCCTTGAACGGACCAAGGCCGTCGACCATCGCGTAAAGGTGCGTGAATTGGTCATCCTCTGAGGTATCGTAGTCGACGACCTGAGTGTGCACGAGCCGCAGCTTGATGTTGCCGAGCGCGCTATTTTTCAAGGCCTGATTGGTCTCTTCGATTGCCAACGCCAGCAGATCCTCGGGTTTGCGGACATAAAGCTCAGCCACGTTTCTGCTGTAGAGCAGCATCACATCATACCACCGGTTGGAACTCCAGACTCCTGTGGCCGTTGCGGGATACCATCAGCGCCCGGTTCGTGATTCTCTCCTGCCATTGATTCGATGGAGGGCAGGATGTCGGCACTATCGATCCGGCGCGACCGCACCCCGACGGTGCTACGCAAACTCGCCAAGGGCGAGAGCGATGCGCGTGTTACACGGCGGATCCTGGCGATTGCCAATGCGCTCGATGGCATGAGCCGGGAGGAGGCGGCGCAGGCGGCAGGCATGGACCGCCAAACGCTGCGCGACTGGGTCATCCGCTACAACGAGCACGGCCTCGATGGGCTCGCCGACCGGGCGCGTGACGGGCGTCCGCCGAAGCTCGACGCCGAGGAGAAGGCCGAACTCTATCGCCTTGTGCTAGATGGCCCGGCTCCGGAGGCGAGCGGCCTTTCGGCCTTCACGCGCGAGGATCTGGTACGCATTTGCAAGAAGCGGTTCGGCAAGAGCCTGCATGTGACTTCAATGGGTCGCATCCTGCGCGAGCTCGGGCTTTCGCGACAAAAGGCGCGGCCCAGCCACCCGGAAAAGGACCCGGCCGCACAGGCGGCCTTTAAAAAGAGCCCCGGCGCTGCTGAGAAGAATTGCAGCTACACATAAAAACAAGCGCATCCGCCTGTTCTTCCAGGACGAGGCGCGGATCGGCCAGAAGGGTCGGACCTGCCATATCTGGTGGAAGCGCGGCGAGCGCCCACCGGGGCTCTGCGACAAGCGCTTCACATTCGCCTACATCTTTGCTTGCGTTGAGCCCGGTACCGACAACGGCTTTGCCCTCGTCTTGCCCTATGCCAACACCGAGGCGATGCAGCAGTTCCTCGACCGCTTCGCTGCCACGATCGCCGACGATGAGCACGTCGTCATGGTGCTTGATCAGGCCGGTTGGCATGACTCGCGCGCGCTCAGTGTGCCGGCCAATGTCACGCTCGTGGCCCTGCCGCCCTATTCGCCTGAGCTCAATCCCGTCGAGCGCGTGTGGCTCTACCTCAAGGAGCGCTTCCTCTCGCACCGGCTGCATGACGACTACGAGGCTATCGTTGATGCCGCCTGCAAGGCTTGGAGGCGCCTCACCGCGCAGGCCGGCCGCATCAAATCGCTCTGCACCTACCCCTGGATCCCGAAGGTCAAGACTTAGGGTCGATGGTATCAATGGTGATGTCCTTGGCCTCGAGCGCCAGGCGCTCGACCTCGGGAAATGGTCCAATCTTTGGTTCGGTGATGGGGGCTCGCGGTCCCGTCGGCTCCGCAGGTGCGACAGGAACACTGTCGATGCGGCCACCCGGTTCCGGGTGGTCCGTCGGAATCTGGCGTCGATCCATTTCCGAGAAAGCGCTGACGCCACCGCCGAGACTTTCAACCGTGAAGATCGTTCCCTTGTAGGCAAAATATCCGGTGAGGAGGGCATTGCTCCAAAGCATGAGCATCGCGTGCTCGCCCGTCTCCTGAACCTCACCGTACCAAACGACGCTGCCGTCCTTTTGTAGGATGATCTGCTTGCGGACAATGGTGACATACTTGCCCTGGACCGGTAACTGCACTTCTGCGCCGACATCGGTGGGCGCGCCAGAGAACTGCAACTCCCCGCGCCCCGTCGGCTTGGCGATTTTCTCGATGATCGCCCGTTGATCGGGCGTCAGGGCCGTCACCACCGGTTCCGTTTGGGCGCGCGCTGGCAGGGCACTCGCATAAAGCGCAAGCCCAGCCGCAAAGGCCACCCGACACCAGGAATAATAGAGGCCTGCTTTCACAACTCAGCTACCCGAACAGCGTCTCCCGGCAATAGAATAACCATCGATCTTTTGGCAGGATGCAAATATCCGTGTAACCACCCGAGACATGCGGCGGACATTCCCGGGCCCATATCACGATGCCCAAAATCTCCGAGGGCCTCACTCGCGAACGATCCGAGGGCCACTGCGGGAGCGCTAGCGGCTTACCATCGCGGTTCTCGTCGGGTTTTCAGAAATCGTGGCATAGGAGGTCGGGAGGTCGTTCGTGCGCAAATTTCTCGTCGCCATGATTGGTGCAGTCCTCGGGTTCCTGCTTGGTGCCCCCGTTGGCACCCTGTGCGGCATGCTGTGGATTTTTGTCTTCCTTCCAGGACGGACAATACTTTTTCGATATCTTCACGACCGATGGCTTCTTGGGCGATGTGCCACTCGTCAATTTCGCCTATGCCCCCTTCATGGAAGTGCTGCCGAGGAAGTACCGTTTCCGCATCCTCAATGCCTGCAAGTCCCGGTTTATACAGTTGGCGCTCACCGACCCGAACGGAAATGCCGTACCGTTCCAATTCATCGCCAATGACGGCAACTTGGTTGTCAACCCCATCACCCTTACGACCCTCGATCAGCAGGGCATAGCCGAGCGCTACGACATCGTCGTCGATTTCTCCAGGTTTCCGATCGGGTCTCGGATCAAGCTCGTGAACAGGCTGACGGTGCGGGACGACGGACGCGGGCCGAAGGACGCGCCGACGCTGGCGCAGACACTCAAGGGCGATCCCGACGATCCACTCGTCGGCCCGGTGTTGGAGTTTCGAGTTGTTGGCCAAGTGCAGAGCGTCGACGTACCGGGCACCATCAACTTTGCCAGCGCGCCGGATTTGAGCCAAGTCCGGCGGCGTTGACGGAGCAAATCCCCCGTCGCCACTCCGGTCGGGACAAGGCTCATCGAGTACGGGATCGGGCGAAGGTGATTCGCGCCAGGCCAATGGACAATGCATCCCCGATTGCGCCGAGACCGCAACCTTCCCCTGGACCATCAAGATCAATGGCCAGTCTGCGCACTCGATGAATGCCAACCGAATTTCATTGCTCATCCCCAAGACCGGCGAAATCGAGCATTGGACGTTAGTCAACGGAGGCGGCGGCTGGGATCATCCGATCCATCTGCACTTTGAAGAAGGCGTGACGCTCGACCGCGGGTCAAATCCCATTCCGGCAACCGAACGCCTCGTGCGAAAGGATTCTGGCGGCTGCGTGCTGGTGGAAGCGTGACGTTCCAAGTCCAGTTCGGCGAGTACGGCGGTTCCTACGTCAATCACTGTCACAATACGGTGCACGAGGATTTGGCCATGCTGATGCGCCTCCAGCTCTTGACCGGACTAGCTGGCTCGCCTCAGGTGGCAATCACCAATTCCCCGAACCCAACCCCCGATGGCGTAACCTTCACGACGCCCGAAATCCTGCCGGAAGGGGATCCAAGGCTGCCCCTCAGGGTCTAGGTGCGCCGCTTCCTGAAACCTCACAAATTCGGGAGAATATGGATGAAACGGGTATATGAGCTGCTCGTGATCTTGCGGTGGTCATTGCCATCGCGGTTTGCTTGGTTGATCGGTCCGGATCAGCTGAGACAACGAGCAGGTCCGCGACAACACCGACGACGGCGCCCACTTCCCCGACCGCGGCCATAACCAGCAGCGGCCACGAGCTACCGATCCGGCAAGCCCGGCAACGACAAAAGGCGCACATGAGTCAAGTCTGCCGGGTCCGGCAAAGCCGGAACCGTTCGGCCGCGAGCAACCCTTTCTATTCGATGCCACGGCACCGCCGTGTGGCGCTCTTGGGTCTCGGTTACGCTGGGGGCCTGCAGCGATGCTGGACCAAATCGATCGGCGCCAAGCGGACCCAAGGGGACTTGCCTGGAGAGGCTCCGCTCAACGCAAACGGGTGGGGCCTCACCTGTTCAATCCGGCCTTGGAGGCCGAGACAAAGTCCGCCGGAACCTAGCGCCGAGGGTCGCGACTGGGGATGCCATCCAACGCCTGCGTCTCAACGCCATGCCATTGCCTTTGCGTCGATCGCCAAGGCGGGCACATTGTAAACCGTAAAACCGAGGGCACATGACGGGGGCGGGGCCAAAGTCTGGTGCGTCCTTTCGTCAACACAGCTTCGGTTACGGACGCACTGTGGCTTGCTGACCACTCCAATAGATGCTTGAATGAGACGTTATCTGATGATCGCGACCGCCATTTCGGGCGGCGATTGCCTTAACTAGGGGGTTTTCATGCGTACCCATAGTCCTGCTCCAGCCAGCGTCGGAGCCAATGGCGGGATCCAACATCGAACAGGACCCACAGACAGCGGGGACAAATCAATCATCGGCAATGACCTTCGGATTATCGGTCAGGGGCTAAAGATCATAAGCCGTGGAATTCTCCAAATTGACGGGGAAATCGAGGGTGACGTGCAAGCTGCCGAAGTCATTGTCGGAGAACAAGGCAAGGTTTCGGGTTTGGTTGCGGGCCAACAGGTGTTGGTGAACGGCAAGGTGTCCGGCGCCATTTGCGCAAAAACCGTCACCCTCCAAGCCAAATCGGTAGTGGAAGGCGACCTTCACCACATGGCATTGGCCCTAGAGCGGGGAGCTTTGTTCGAGGGTCGCAGCCGTCGCGCCGCAACCGAAGATGACCTGAACAAGGTGCTGGCAGCAAGGACCGGGGAACCGAAGCGCCCCGGGTGAACGGGGCTCCGTCCATTTGGCGAGGGTGCGCCCTGCCGTGGTATGCATAGTCTTTTTGGTAGGCGCAGCTCGCCGCGGCAGGTTGCGAGACGAAGGTTCTTGACCTTTGTCCGCACGCCAGCGCGGCTTGTCGCGCCGACCGCGAACAATTAGGCCCACACCCCAGCCGGGCGGCGCGTCGTTAGACGTCGGCGTACAAACCCACAATCGAGCGCAAAAAATGTTCCCGCGGAATAACGAAACCATCTCTATTCCTGTCCAGCGAAGGCGTGAATGAGATTGATCTTGCTCTCACCGTCGACGCTTAGGCGCCCACTGCACTGCTATGCCGATGACAAAGGCCACGAACAAGTTTCCCACACTGACAACCAAACGGCTACGCCTTCGCCGTTTTGAGCGGCGCGACTTGGCAGACTTACATGCCTGTTTAAGTGATCCGGCCGCGATGCGTTACTGGAATTCTCCGCCCTGCAAGACGATGACAGATACCGAAAAAGCCCTCGCCTGGCTGGCTAAAACAACGAGCCCTTATGATCATCTGGCCTGGGCAGCGTGCAAAAAATCAAACGATCGATGCATTGGCATGGTCAACTATCACCGCCGCGATACCCGAAATAGCCGCCTCCAATTGGGTTACATCACCGCGCCAAAGCATCAATGGAATGGCTTTGGCACAGAGGCCGTACGGGAAGTGCTAAACTATTGCGCCGAAGAACTGAACATCCATAGGGTCGAGGCCTTGATTTATCCCGACAACCTGGCGTCGGTACGACTTGCCGAAGGTCTCGGCTTTTGCTGCGAAGGCGGTCCCCTGATTGACTATTGGCGCGTCGGGACAAAATTCGTCAGCGTCATGATCTATGCCCTCATCAACAACAAAGACTAACAAAATGCTGGCGCGCTTCGGCGCTGAGGATTGAACGATCGCTACGAGCACCTCACCCATCGCGCCAGGCTGTTAGGAGTTTCAGCTCTGAGGGCGAGGACGAGCACCGACCCCAGCGCTGCACGGTCTGCGAATGCCATGCCGCCTATTGGGCGGTTAGACCACCGTCGACCACCATTCCCAGATCCAGTCATGAAGCCCGCGTCGTCGGAGGCCAAGAACACGATGCCGAGGGCGATGTCCTCAGCGACGCCGAGCCGTCCAATCGGATGTTGTTTCATCGCGACGCTGCGCGCACCCTCGACATCGTTGCTGCCGATCTGCCGTGCCCGCGACACAAACGTCTGTGCGCCCATGTCGGTCTCAATCACGCCCGGATGGATCGAGTTGACGCGGATTTTCCAACCTTTACGACCGAAAGACAGAGCCGTCGACTTGGTAAACAGCGTCACGCCCCCCTTGGTCATGGAGTAGAGCGGGTCGAGCTGGGAGCCGACGATACCGGCAACCGAGGCAAGGTTGACGATCGCCGAACCGTGCCGGCTCGACTTGCCACTCTCGGCGAGCGCCACGGCGCACGCCTTCGTGCCGAGCCAGACACCCGTCATGTTGATGGCGACAAGGCGACTCCAATCCTCCATGGTCGCGTCCATCAAGTCCTTGCCGAGAAAAATACCGGCATTGTTCACGAGAATGTCGAGCTTGCCGAACTGTTTTGTTGCTGCAGCGACGGCGGCCGCCCACGAAGCCTCGGTGGTCACGTCAAGGCCGAGAGCTAGCGCCCTGCCGCCCGAGTCGGAAATTTCTGTCGCGGTCTCTCGCGCACGGTCGGCCAGCACGTCGCCGATTAAGACTGAGGCCCCCGCCGCTGCCATTTTGCGCGCCGTCTCGGCACCAATACCACGCGCCGCGCCCGAGACGAGCGCAACCTTTCCCTCCAAGCGGTTCATGTCGACGTCCCTCCAAAGGTTCTCGTCTAGGTTTGCCCAACCCGAATTGAGTCATCACGCATGGAGATGAGCATAGCATCCACTCTTGATGATGCCACCGAGCGAGCTTTCCCAAGCAAATATCATTCGAGTGGTTGGGCCATCCGGAAGCGCCTCTGGCCAAGCCGACGCGACCGCTGGATCTTGTCGGCTGTCAATTGAGCCTTTGATCGATTTTGGGCAATGTCAGCAAAAAGCCCGACACCGGAGCAGACCCGGGGGTGAAGAGGCAGGGCCACACGATCGTTTGCGACGAGGGGGGATGTGGGAAGTGTCGCAACGTCTCCGATCCTGGCGACGGGGGGAAAGCCATTGATCGGGGTGTGGCCCTGCATACCCGTTCGCCATAGCTTTACATGCATCGACCCAGGCAAACCCATCGGGATGAGACCGCAGTTTGGGGACGGGAAACTACCGACAACGGGCCTTTCTGGGCTTCCGCCCTCCGGTTGCGAGTGGCTCACACCCGCGCAGCTTGCGCAGATGGAGCGACGTTGGGTCTCGGCGGCTTGGTGCCCGAGATAGCGCCTTGGCGACCCGCCGGTTGCGACTAGCCTCCACACGCCATTGCACCCACCGGAAACGACAACCAAACCCCCCTTTGATCACGTACTGTGGGAGCGAGCGAACTCGAGGCTCGAAGTGGCGATGAATTTGGCGCCTCACGTCCGGGGAATAAGCGTCCAAGCGGATGGACCCACAGAACATTCTACCTGCTATCGCGCCGACGCGGCACCTGGGAAGAAACCCTGCGCATCGCCATTGGCTCGATGCCTTCTTGGCATCAGATCATTGCGTCATGGTTCAAACCCTCGCGCTACCTGCAATACCTGAAGGCCGAATATCTCTGCTAATGCTTTCTCGACCAAGACTTGGCCGAACCACGAATCCTGGCCTGCCGAGCAAGACTAAGTTCTCGTAGCCACGATCGATGGCGATCGCTTTACATCCTTCGTCAACTGCGGCGGACGTTTATCTCCCGTCGGGCCGGTTGGTCGTGTGCGATCTGTTTGTCGCCCTTCAGTCGACCAACAACCCGCATCTGCTCGCGCCAGCCGGAAAGTACCCCGTGACAGTGACGCTTGCCGACGTAAGTCAGACCCTGGATCGCAATCACATCCAACAGGCCTACGCAACCCTGCGCATAGCTAAAGGCGCTGCATAGACGGTTGCAAACGCCGCCGACAATTCGCGGACGCGTGATGCCCCTCTGCTTGGCGCGCCATCACGGTTGGTGGCCCCTCGCAGATGGTCCGGATACGCCAGTTCCGTGAGTTGTCTAATTGCGGTTTGGAGTGAGGTTGGACGCTTCCGAACTTCTGTTTGCGAAATGTCGGCACAAAAGGCATCTATTGTGGTGCTACGTCCTGAAGGAACGGTTTCATGCCTGCATTGGCGCATCGCACCTGGGTCTCTGAAGTCTGTGAGACCTTCGTCCAAGCAATCGCGGAGGACACTGCAAGAGCGACGTCAAATGCCATCGATGCAAGCATTGAACGTCTGATCGTGGCCAACGCCAAGATCCATGATGTGGATTGCCTTAATCCCGCGACGAACGTGCTCAACCCGAGAGCCGAAGCTGTCCTCGCCCGCGGCCTCGGCTCGCGCCCGTCACTTGGATATCCGGGAAACAAATACGAAATGGGGCTGGAGGCCATCGAGCGCATCGAGGTAATCGCGGCAGAACTGGCGGCGGAGATCTTCAAGGCGCGTTATGCCGAAATCCGCGTCGCCTCGGGCGCAATGGCGAACCTATACGCTTTCATGGCAATGGCAAAACCGGGGGACGCCATCATCGCGCCGCCGACCACAATAGGCGGGCACGTGACGCATCATCAGGCCGGTTGTGCCGGACTTTATGGCTTGAATATTCACGCGGCGCCAATTAGCGCGGACGGCTATAGCGTGGACGTGGCGGCGTTAGCCGAGCTAGCGCGAGGCGTGAAACCAAAAATCATATCGAGCGGCGGCAGTCTGAACTTGTTTGAGCACCCGGTAGCCGAGATCAGATCGATTGCGGATGATGACCATGAGTACCTACAAGAGTCTCGGCGGGCCGGCGGGCGGTCTTGTTCTGACCAATGAGTTCGATGTCGCGCAACGCCTCGACGCGATTGCTTTTCCCGGCATGACCGCGAACTTTGATGCAGCTAAGTCGGCCGCCCTCGCAATCTCGCTTCTCGACTGGCGGGAAACATGGCGCTGCGTATGCGGCATCGATGGTCGAAACAGCACACGCACTGGCAATCGCTTTGGTGTCCGAGGGCATCCCCGTCTTCCGCCCGCAAGGCATTGCGACCGCCTCGCACCAATTTGCGATCGAAGCGGCGCGATACGACGGCGGGCAGGCTGCTTCCAAACGTTTGCGGGCTGCAAACCTCCTTGCTTGCGGTATCGGCTTGCCGATCGCGGCCGTAGCCGGTGATTTGAACGGTCTTCGGCTCGGCACCCCGGAAATTGTGAGGCGTGGCATGCGGCCCGGCGACATGCCGACATTGGCAAAGTTCATTGCCAGCGCCCTGCAAGCAAACAATCCTGAGGCTGTCGCAGTGGAGGTCACGGACTTCCGGAAATCGTTCAATGGATTTTCGTTCGTTCGATGAGAACCCTGGCGACGGCGACTCTGGTCGGGACCTCTAGCGTCAGATCATCTACTTCCTGCCGTTCTTTTTCGTCCTCAACCCGGCGCTGGTATTGCAGGGACCAAGTCCCTGGCTCCCAGCGCTCGGGCTCACCTTGCTCATCACCATCGGCACGCTCTTTATTTGCGGTGGCATCCAGGGTTACCAGGCCGGTGTCGGCAACTTGAATCGAACAGGCTTGCTGGAGTGGCCGCTTCGCATGCTGCTCGTCGTCGCCGGGCGTGGCCAGCACCAGGCCGCCGCGGTGGTGTCGTGCCCTTGTCCGAGTGGCAGATGGTCAGCCTCGGGGCTATCCTGGTGCCGACCATACGCGTCGCCTTTTGGCCATGCACCGTCGCCATAACAAACGCGCCCGATCTGGCGGAATTGTCGGCGTCAAGCCCCTAAACCCCGAGGCGCTGGCGCCGACGGGCCAAGCAAGTCCATGGCCATGCGATGCTGAGAAGGGGCCAAGCCCGGTGCATCGATAGCAGACCTCGGACGCACCTCCTGGCAATGACGCCCCGCGCACAAAAACGTTATCGCGGCTGCGAAACCCACGCACACCTGCGCTCCGTACCTCTCTTCAACGGAAGCGAATTCCCGCACCGTCTTACGTGGAGAGAAACCCCATGCGCTACCATCTAGCGTTAGCCGCGGCCCTTGCCATGCAAGTTTCCGCTGCCCACGCAGAGAACATTGTTGCCTTGGTTGGCGAAGATATTCTGGCGACGATCGATAGCCGGACGGCAAAGACGACGGGCCTCGTAAAAATAGACGGCGTTGGCCCGGTTGTGGGTATCGATGTCCGTCCGGCCGACGGGCAGCTTTATGCGCTAGCGCGCGACGGCACGATCGCCACCATTGATCCCGCCACCGGTAAGGCAACGGCCAAATCCAAGCTCGACAAATTGCCGCCGGAGGATTTCCAAATTGCCGTCGATTTCAACCCGGCCGCCGACAAGCTGCGAATCATTGGTGCGGACGGAACGAACCTTCGCGCCGATGTCGATAGCGGCAAGGTCACTGAGGACCAGTCTCTGCGTTTCGCGGCGAACGATCCGGCGGCCGGTCGCACGCCGGCGATCGTTGCGGGCGCCTACAGCAATTCTGTGAAGGGCGCAAAGGAAACCACGCTTTACGACATTGACGTGCTCGGCGGTCTGTTCCGTCAGGCGCCGCCGAATGATGGCGTCCTAAACACCATCGGTACGATCGGCATCAGTATCGATAGGATCGGCTTCGATATCTTTGCCGATGCTGCGGGCACCAATACGGGTATGCTGGTCGCGAACGGCAAGCTCTATATGCTGGATCTGAGCACCGGCAAGGCGGCGGGCGGCAGAAGCATTGCAGGACTTCCCTCCGACGTGCGTGACATCGCGGTGTTGTCGTCTTCGCCTTCCAAACAGGCCACGAACATGATGATGGGCGATGGCATGCGGACCGGCGCGGAGATGCCTTCGGGTTATGTGCCGAAATCTATGCCCGGCAATCCTTCAAGACCCATGCAGATGGGCACGATGGACACCCCTAAGAATTCACAATATCGCGCCAACTACCGCATGCAGACGGGGGCCTACTCCGCTCCCAAGAGCGTAAAAATGAGAGGTCCCCAGTGCCATGAGCGCGGGGTACAATACTGAGGATCCCTGATTGGAGTGGGCAAAAATCACGCGCCATCGCACTCAAGCAAAAGGGCAATCGCCGGCGCCGAAATGCAGCCGGCGATTGCAAGTCTCTAGCAATGAGCCACGCAGCCGCCGGCCCACGTTGATGAATCGAACGGTAAATCTGTCACGTCGGTTTTGCGTGGCAGAATTGTCGGATGGCGGTAATCAGCCCGCGAGCTTGGCAACGACTTGGGATCACGTACCGTCGATTTCGCCGCGGCAGGCATACCTTGCCACCTCCACCGCCCTTACGCATCGGCCATCATGACCGGCGGTTCATCACGTCCCAAGGGCGCGAAGAGACCTCGCCGCGGCGCGGGCCTACACGCCGAGATCCCAGCCGACGCGCAGGACCGTAGCTTCGTCCCAACCGCGGCAGACGCTTGCCGGCTAATGATGCGCGAGTTGAGCGCCGGCTCGGTCAGCACGGGCGGCGACGATGCCGATGGCTTTTCGTTTTCACGCGGGCCGGCGGCCCGTAGTCCTGGCGGTCGCCTGCCGACCAACCAAACACTCCCCTGACCACTGGCAATAGGGCGATGGGCGTGAAAACGTGGCAGGTCGGGAAGGACTTGCGGCGCCGCTTTGCACCCATGGCCCAACAATGCAGCGTGTGCCGTCTCCTGCTCGGGTCGCAGCCGTTCAATGCCGAAGGTCCGGCGCGCCACCCGCCGGCAGGCGCCGACCAAGTTCATGCCACGACCTTTCGGTGGCCCTCCTCGCCAAAGGGGGAAAATCACCTCCCTGCGCATTATCGCCCGTGGCAATGTCGCGCCCGGGGCCGATCACGATCACATTAAACTTGACTTATTTTGTATGGAATATTCCCATGCCCTACCTTCCGATCCTCGGGGCCTTGAACCCGCGACATTGGAGAACAGACCATGCCAGATCCGTTGCTGTCGTCATCGCGGCAGACATTCCCACTCGCCGACCGTACCTTCGAGCGCCTGCCGACGGAGGGCCCGCGACGTCTTGCTCTGTGGGAGATTGACGGCTCCTTACAATGCTCGATCATCGGCACGTGCCTTAGCGATCAGGACCTCCTCACCGCCGTGCGCAAGCATCGCCTCCAGATTGATCGCAATGCCCATAGCTACGACATCCACAGCTACTGCGTGCGTGCCGCCAACGAGGATTGCGCACTTGCCCGTTCGCTCAACAAGCTGCTCGAGCATAGATTTGCCGGCGCCGTCCGCTTGCTGGGGAGGGCCAAAACCGACGAGGAGATGCGCTTAGTGTGGGACCGGTTGCGCGATGGTGGCCAGATCGCCGGTGGCTACTGGGCCGTCATGTCCCATACCCACATCCCCGCCTCGTTCAAGACGCGCGTATTCGGCGAAGTGCATATGCTCTCGCATCTACATGGCCATGGCGCCAGCCAGCTTGCCAACCGGCTCAAGCAGGCCGAGCATAGGTGCGCCGATTTGGAGGCGCGCATGCGCCGATCCGAGACGGCCAAACTCGAGGCCCTCGCCGCGCGTGATGCAGCCCGCGCGCGCTCATCGCCTCAGGCATTAGCAGATCAAGGCGAAGGCACCGCGGCCGCGCGGCACCATGCAGCCGAGCCGGATCGCGCCCTTTGTCGTTTGCAGCGGAAGCTCGCTAAGTGCGAGCGTGCACTCATCGTGGCACGGTCTCGTGCACGCCAGGCTGAGGCCCAACTGAGCCACCTCTCCGCAGCGAGGCACCCCGTGCGCAGTCTGGCCGCCCACGACCTTGGCACGAGGCCCGTCTCGGACCATCAGACCAGGCGAGCACCAACCCCGCACCGCGTTCTCTATCTTGGAGGGCGCACGGCCATCGTTCCGCACCTACGCACGGCGGCGGCGACGCGGGTCGCGGCATTTTTCCATCACGACGGAGGCATCGAGGATAGCCTGCACCGTATCGAGGAAATGATCGCAGGTTGCGACGCCGTCGTCTGTCCAGTCGATTGTGTCAGTCATGGTGCGTGCCGCATGGCCAAAGCCATCTGCCAGCGCCTCAATCGACGTTTTCTTCCCATCTCCACGGCGAGCCGCAGTGGCTTCGAGCGTGCGCTTGACCAGCTGGTGGCGGCAACACATCACGAGCACGAAGAGAACTTCGATCAGAGCCATTGTTCTTGATGGCAGGAGTGCTCCAGAACGGCCCGCAACGGCAAGGTGTATGAGAGGCACAGGGAGGCGCACGCGCGGCGGTGCGATGGTGCCGTGGCAAGCGCTCAATCGCGCGG
The DNA here is from genome assembly GCA_963775835.1 of uncultured Alphaproteobacteria bacterium. Classification (GTDB taxonomy): domain Bacteria; phylum Pseudomonadota; class Alphaproteobacteria; order Rhizobiales; family Hyphomicrobiaceae; genus AWTP1-13. The sequence continues at coordinate 58,642 of CAVZKV010000005.1, forward strand.
CGCGCAGGAAATAGGCGGCAAAGCAGCCCACACGGCCGCCATCTGCCGACGGCCTGGTCGTTGCGGGCCCCCATTGCACGACCGCGCAGATTTCGCCAGGATTTAAAGACTGAATTGCCCAGGCCGTTAACCCAATGCGGGTCGGGGCCTGTTGCCGAAGCAAAAGCCGATCATTTTGCCGATGGCCCCCCTTTTTTTAGTGCATGATTTGAGATCCGAAGGCTATCGTCGTTGCGTTGCTGGCGGGTCGCCCCGCACGTCCTGCCGCAACGGGGGCCGGTCTCGCCCGCAGTGGGACCGGTCCTCCCTTTAGCAGCCAGGGCATTCCGGGTCAGGCGCCGCTGCATCCAGGACGCGGTGCAAAAAAAAATTCATCTCTGTGCTCCAGAGCACAGGCTGCCGATTTCCGCATAGCGTAAACATGCCATTGCCCACTGCGGGCGAGACCGGAGTTTCCACGATCTGGGTGGGTTCCGGGTGCGGGACTTGGGGTGCGGGTCTGAACGACCTCGCACCCCAAGACGTGAATCGTACGCCTTATTGCCCAAGTTCGCGGTCATGCGAGGGCGGATTGTCTGCAATTTCCTCGAGTCCCTCGGCATCTACAATGCTGATCTCAGTTCCGCTAATCGTGATTAGTTTGGCAGACTTCAGCTCACCAAGCTGTCGATTAACGTTTGCTCTGGTAGCTCCCAAATATTTTCCGAGCTCTTCCTGCGAAATGGCCAGCTGTAGCGAACCGCCAGCCGTCGCCGGACGCCCATGCTGGCGTGCAAGCCTCAGAAGCCCCCTTGCCGTGCGCCACCGCATCTCCAACTTATTGTCTTCGATGATTGTCGCGGCGACGCGAATCTTCTGCAAAGGCCGCGCAGGACTTCCAGCATTGCTGGCGGATGCTCGGTCAGCGTTGGCAGAAGGTCGCGCGTGTAGAGAAAGAATATCTGGCACTCCTCCAGCGCAACGGCATCAGCCGCACGTTCCTTCCCATCGAGCGCGGCTATCTCGCCGAAAATTTCGCCTTCTCCGACATAGTGTAGCACAACCTCTTTGCCGCCTATGTTGGTGTTGGCTAGTTTGATCCGACCACTGATTGCAAACAGCAAGCTGTCGCCCGGATCTCCCCGCCGGTAGATGACGGTCCCTTTGGCAAAGCTTTTGATCTGACCTTTGTCGACCAGGGTGTCGAGCGCAGCACCGGGGAGGCGGCCCAGAAAGGTACTGTTCGCCAAGAAGGCACGTATGCGGCCGAAATCACGCGAATACGTTGCCATGATCAATCCCACATTGTGCAGCTGGACCAATCGTGCTCCCTCAAATTCTTGATCCTTACGGTCGACGTTGGTCGCAAGCGGGCAGACGAAACTTCGTCCGCACTCTACGTCACGCGCACGTCAGATGCACCCCGCTTAGAGTACAACCTGGGCTTCGGCCTGACCCGCTCGTTGCTCGTCTGCCCACACCGCAAGCGCTTTGCGTCAAGCTTGTTGCCGCCCGACTTGCCGACTTGCCGGGCTCGCGGTCCTGTTCACGCTAGGAATTCCCGATTTCCTCGCCTGCGACAATGGGGGCCCGAAATCGCCAACAGCGCGCCATTGCGACTGAGGGTGCCGCGCACAAAAGTGCGCCGTGGATTGAGCGCTAGCGGCAGGGGATGGTTCCACCGAACTTGTGCGATCAATTTGCCGGACTTGCCAGCGTCGGCAGCGCGCGCGTCGGCTTGAGCGGGTCGCGTTAGCGAAGATAACCGCCAATCCCATCCCACAACAACTTCAGCGCTGTCACGGTGAGTAGGCCGTAACAGGCCCTATAAAGCTGGAGCTGATCGAGCCGCTGATTGAGCTTCCAACCAATCCAGACACCCATAGGGATGGCCGGCAGGCAAATCCCCATAAGCAACCAGACCCTGCTGCTCGGCGGCACGAGCAGTAGCCAAGGTACGGCCTTGACGGCGTTGCCCACGGTGAAAAAGAGGCTTGTGGTCCCGGCATAGACCTGTTTGGCCATGCCGAGCGGCAGCAGATACATGGCCAGCGGCGGTCCGCCCGAATGTGCCACCATGGTCGTGATGCCGGAGCCGACGCCGGCCGCGACCGCCTTTGCCGTCGAGCGAGGTCGGATCCTAACCTCGCCGCCGCCACGAAACCACAGCAGCGTAAATGCAAGGGTGATCAGGGCCATTACAATGGCGACAGCGCGCGTATCAAGAATACGCAAGGCCACGTAGCCAAGGCCAATGCCCGCTATCAGTGACGGCAGGAGAACTTTGAGGTCCGGCTTCGACCAGGTTAATGGTTTCCAATACCGCAGCGCGAATAGATCCATGGCAACGAACAAGGGAGCGAGCAACGCACCCGCCGTAAGCGGATCCATCACCAGCGAAAGCAAAGGGATGCCTATGATCGCAAAGCCACCGCCAAACGCTCCCTTCATGAATGCGATGAGGAAGACCCCGGCCAGGGCTAGGAGGGCTGTTGCCGTGCTGAGTTCCACAATGATACCCCCTGGATGTGGGTCATCATTGCACAACCCCCCAACACACACCCGTATTGGCCCCAGCTGGGCCAAATAGGATCAACCGACACAAGACAATCGAGGCGCGGCGTGCAGGTCCGCGCATGGTTGATCACTACAAAAAGGGCCGCCCACGGAAAGACCGAAGGCCAAGCGCGAGCGGGTCTTCAAACGCGGCAGGCGAGGCACGAGATCCTGACGCAGCGGGCCGGATCAGCTTACGCCCCACGCCAGCACCAACGGCGAATGGACGCGTTAGTAGCAATAATCCCAATACCCTCTATTGCGGTAGGGATCGGCCCAATACCAGCACAGATCGGGAGCGGGTCGGCGCGGGACAGCTCCGACCACGGCGACAGTAAGCAGCGTACCCAAGGCGACACCCGCAACGATCCTGCCGTAGTATGGCCGGCGTACCCATGGCCGCGCGTGCCAATAGGGCCGTCCCCGCCACCCGTAGCGTGGGCCTCCACGCCAGTGTTGAGCGGCGACCACCGAGGATTCGAGCTTCGTTGAGCGTGCATCGCCAAACACGGCCGTATGGCCTTGGATTGGCTCCGAGACGATTGCCGCCAGTGCAAACGCCAACCCGACGAGGCTCCTGCGCATCGCATTTCCCTCCATGTCTTGTGCCCACTTGCCCCCACAACGATGAGGAACTTTGGCATTCCTAAGGCACGAGGGAGCCACGACATTTCGGCGGTCACGCTCAAGGTCACGGCGAGCATCGGGTTTGACGTCCCGAACACTGGACGTGGCAGTAAATGGCTTCGAGACCTACGGCGAATTGCACTAAAGTTTCGGCGGCTCAGAAGCGCTTGTAGGTAGATTTGATCGCACCACTCTCGCTAAAGCCTAGCGGCATAAATCCTTTGCCGCTGAACCGGTCCGGCAGCATGGCCATGACCGCATCGTCCACGACGTCTTCGCCACCCCGTTTGTCATCCTTGCCGCCAGGCGCGGTCGAAGCCGGTCGTTGGAACCAGCGACAGTGCGCTGTCTCGGCAAGGTTTCCCCCCATGGCCGAAACGTTCAGCACGCCATAGAGAGCAGCGGCCGTTTGATGTGGGCGGCGGTCGCCCGGTTCGAGCGCCGCGTCTCGCTCGGTGCGATGGGCCGAGCGACGGCATCACCGATGCCGACTGGAGTGATCGACTTGCGGAAATTGCCAACTTGGGCCGGCGCAAACCCAAGACCCAGGTCGACAAGCTGTGGTGCCGCAAGCAGATGGAACTTCGTGCGGTGCTGGGCTAGATTTTAGGCGACGGAGCAAGAGAGGGGAAACACCATGGTTGAGACAACGATCTTGGTCGTGGCTGGCAAAAAACTGCCCATGCCTCGGCTTTTCAAAAGGGTGCTCCAGGTCGCAATTGCCGTGGCGCTCACGGCAGGGGTGTTCTTTGTCATGATTGTCGGCAACGGCTTTCTGCTGGGCCGCGGGACATCCTTTCAGGCCGGCTTGAACGTTTGGCTTACCTTCATTAAGCGGCCCGACATCCTCACAACCATGGTGCTCACCGCATTCGTGACCGTGCTCTTTGTCTATTGGCAGCGAAATCAAGAGCGCAGAGCCGGCGCGCCAAACAGGCCTTCGGTTCCTGCCTCTCGCTGATCTATCGCCGGTCGGATCGCGGTTGACAGCAAGGATATGTGGCGGGCGCCGAAGCGGCGCTGGCGCCCAGCATTTGTCGAGGACGGCGCCGAGCCACGCGCAGCGCGGGCGTCTCCAGTGTTGACTTTGTCCTGAAGCGGCGGTCTCGCCGGGAATGCCGCGGATCGGCCTTGGCCCAGGAACGTCCTCCCTAGCGGCGATCACATAGAATTGAGGGCAGATCGCTGCCAACGCGGGGGCGCCACGGAGAACGCCGCCGGTATCGTCGCACCACTGCCGCCGCTCGCGCGATCGCGCAATGTCACTCGCGTCGCCGAGCGCCAGAGAGGATCGCCGCGGGCCGACCCGGTCCTCTGAGCAAACCCGGGCGATGGATCCTTGCCCTATATCCGCTAGAGGATCGGTCGACACCCTATGACGGGGCATTTTTCCCGCCAACGTCGCAAAGCCCTATCGGACGGGACGTACACGCCACCTTGACACCGGCGAGGCTAAACCGGATTTGTTGATCGCATGCGGATTGTTTCGTGGCTCAGCGTCGCGTTGCCGAGGCACGGCGTTGTTCGATCTGTCTGTCTGACAGGACCAGTACCCCATATGACCTGTAGGCGCATTGAAGATGGTGACATCGATCCTATCGCCTAAGCGCTTGGCCACTGCGCCCTTCATGGACGCGGCCGCCGCTTGCGACCGGCTTGAGCAAATCTACGCGCGCAATACGGCCTTCCTGCGTGAACGATTTGAAGCCTATGCGCAGGGTAAGCCCCTCAAATCGCGGGTCCGGGCGACGTATCCGTTCGTGCGGATTACCACGACTACCCATGCGAGGGTCGACTTGCGCCTCTCCTACGGTTTCGTTTCCGGCCCTGGCGTGCACGAGACATCGATCACACGACCCGATCTCTTTCGCGGTTATCTAACCGAGCAGATCGGGCTCCTCATCCAAAACCACGGTGTACCCGTCGAGATCGGCGAATTGGAGGAGCCCATCCCGATCCACTTTGCCTATCGCCGAAACATCAGCCTGGCGGCAAGTTTCACTTCCCGCGAACGACCACTGCGCGACCTATTTGACACGCCAAATCTGGCCGCCATGGATGACGCCATCGTCGATGGCACGATGCGTCGTAACCCCGGAGCGCCGGAACCCCTGGCGTTGTTCCGAGCCGCCAGGATCGACTACTCGTTGCACCGCCTCTACCACTACACGGGCACCGATCCTGAGTACTTCCAGAACTTCGTTATTTTCACCAACTATCAGTTTTACGTCGATGCCTTTGCGCACATGTGTCGCGAGCGCATGGCCTCGGGCGATCTCGAAGGGGAGGCCTTCGTAGAACCGGGTAACTTGGTGATGCACAATGCCCGCCTCGGTAAGCCCGCTCCATTGGCTACACCCCCCGATCGCCTTCCGCAAATGCCGGCATTTCATCTGGTCGAGCCGGATGGCGGCGGCATTAGCGTCGTCAATATCGGCACTGGCCCATCCAACGCACGCAATATCACCGACCATATCGCCGTGTTGCGACCGCACGCCTGGCTGATGCTTGGCCACTGTGCGGGACTGCGCAACACTCAAAAACTTGGCGACTACGTGCTGGCGCATGGCTATGTGCGCGAGGACCATGTCCTCGACGATGAGTTACCAATCTGGGTGCCCGTGCCCGCACTCGCCGAGATGCAGGTGGCGCTCGAACAATCGGTTGCGGAGGTTACCGGGCTCACGGGCTTCGAGCTGAAGCGAATCATGCGCACCGGCACGGTGGCTAGCGTCGACAATCGCAATTGGGAACTCACCGATCACGACACAATAATTCGACGCTTGTCGCAATCACGTGCCATTGCACTCGACATGGAGTTGGCCGCCATTGCCGCGAACGGTTTCCGCTTTCGGGTGCCCTACGGCACGCTATTGTGCATTTCCGATAAGCCCCTGCACGGGGAGATCAAACTCGCTGGAATGGCCGGCGAATTTTACCGCCAGCGCGTCAAGCAGCACCTCCAAATTGGGCTGAGGGCCCTCAAGCATTTGAGCACGCAAGAGCGCGAACGGCTACACTCGCGAAAGCTGAGAAGCTTCACCGAAGTCGCATTTCAATAGTAAACGCAGCCGGTCCGCCGACCGCTATGAGCTGCGAGGCAATCGCTCGCCCATGCGGAGGCATTCAGCACGCCGCGCTTGCGAGGTCTGATGGGCAAAGGCGTAGTTGCCAAGAGACGCCGTACTTGTCGGCAAGCCAACCGAACTTCTTGCTGAAAGGATAGATATCGAGCGGCATCAGAACTTTGCCCCCTGCAGACAACGCGCCAAAGAGACGCTCGACCTCGGCTTCGGATTCACATTCAACCAGCAAGGAAACCGCCGGAGTGAAGGTGAATTGGTGCTTGACTGGACTATCAATGCACATGAACTCGCGGCCGTTCAGCGTGAATCTCGCCTGCACCACGGAGCCTTCCTTGCCGGGCCCGCCTGCACCATAGCGCTCGATGCTCCGAATCGCCGAGTTCCTGAGCAAAGACACGTATCAGGTCATGGCTGCCTCGGCCTGACCCTCGAACATCAGGACCGGTGTGGCGGCGGGAAGCGGCGAGGTCGGTTCGATTGCCTCTGCCCTTCGCTCGAACCGCTTGTCGAGCTTGCTGAGTTGGCTCGAGAAGCCCAGCGTCGACATCTTGGTGAAGTCTTCATCGTGCATTGGCTCGAGCGTGACCACCATGCGCACGTGATCGCGCGAGGCCAACAAGTCGACCCTCATCACGCTCTCGTAGGGTTCTACCCCCGGCAGAAAATCGATCACGTGGGCGATGGCAAGGTGCTGGTGCGGTTTGACCTCGACAAACCTGGCACGTGTGACGTGTGAAGGAGGTCGACCCATTCGCCGCATCGCCTCGACCATCTCGGGCGTGTCGGCAATCATGTCATAATGCAACCTACCACCCACGCGCGCCTCAAGGGAGTGAACTTCCACCCGGAACCCCTGGGGCCCCCACCACGACTCGAAGCCCTTCTTGGTGGTCCACAGGTCCCATAGCTCCTCTGCCTGCGCTTTGTATGTGCGTTCGATTACTACCCTTGCTCGGACGGCAGCTGCGGTCTTGTCGTCGCTCATGCGCGGCTCTCCTGCTTTTTGCCTGTTCGGCTCTTTTGTTGTTGCTCAAGTGCCAAGCCGAATCGATCGAGCCGCGCTGCCCACAAGGTGCGGTACTGCGCCAGCCACGCATCCAGCTGGCGAAAAGGCTCTGGCCGCAAGGAGTAGAGGCGGCGCTGCCCGTCCGGTCGCATCGAGACGAAACCTGCGTCCTGGAGGATACGCAGATGCCGAGAGACGCCGGACTGGTGGATCCTGGCTTGGCTGACAATATCTTTGACCGGTTTCTCGCCGTTGCGCAGCGCCTCGACGACAAGGCGGCGCGTTGGATCGGCGAGCGCCTGAAAGACATCTATATGCATGTTAGTGTATATGTATAAGCACAGATAGATTGGTTGTCCAGTCCTAATCGCGCAGGCGCGGAAGCGACGCGCGCGCCCGTCAGGCCGGGGGTCCCGCAAATTCTTTAGGCTCGGCCGCCCATTCGCCGGTTTATCGAGGCTCGCCTTGAGCACAACTGCGGCTTGGACGGGGGTAGGCAGACCTCGCCGTCGGCGCCCGCGTCCTGGTGGCGGCACCCGACGGGCGATGCCGATAGCCGTTGGAGCGGCAATCGTGCACAGGCTTGACGCGGCAGCCGCCCATGGACCGAACTGGCACCGAACTGCGGCTTGATTGTTCCCGTATACCAAGTTTGAGTGCCTCGTTCATCGCCCTAGCTTGAGTAACCCATGCACCGCTCGGATCTGACGCTCTGCCTGATCACCGACGAGGTATCAGCATCACTCGACGAGGGCCTCGCCTTCGCCCGCGCCGAAAACATCGGCACGATCGATCTACGGGTCATCGATGGGCGTAACGTGCTGGCGCTATCGCGCCAGGAGCTCGCCGATGCCGCACAACGCGTACGGGCCGCTGGGCTATCGGTGTCCTGCCTATGCACGCCGCTCTTGAAATGGAGCCCTCCTGGCAAGACGGCGCTGGCCAAAGGCGATCAATTCGGATTCGAGCTGGGCGGGCGGATGCCAAGCACCCTCTATGCCCACGCCTTCGCGGCCGCGGAAATCCTCGGTGCCCGCAACCTGCGCGTCTTCAGCTATTTAACCTACGAAGGCTACCGGGTGGGTGATTTGCATGACCCGATCGGCGAGTTATTGGCCCTGGCGGACAAGTTTGACATGAAAGTTCACGTGGAGAATGAGGGCGTCTGCAACATCACCGGTTTTGCCGAACTGGAAGCCCTGATGCTCGCATATCCACACCCGCGTCTCAGGGCGTTGCCGGATATCGCCAATGCTTATCGGCGGACTGCGCCACCGTCCGCCTCGGAACTGGCGCGACTGCTGCCCTTCACGGACATTCTACACTGTAAGGACTACGCCAACGCAGCGGCACGCTTCGTTGCCGTCGGCGATGGTGATATTCCGTATGCTGCACTATTCGCTGAGACATTACCCGCACACACGGCGCCCTTGACGTTGACGATCGAGACCCATGCGCCTTCGCAGCCGGCCGCCACGACGCGGCGCTCGCTATTCGGCTTGCGTCGGCTGATCGATGGCCTTGCGCTCCCTTGACCCACGGGTCCGATAGCCAAAGCACCCGCACCGAGATAGTCGGAGAAATGCCATGCCATTCTACGCCAACGGCAATGTGCGCATTTATTACAAAGAGGCTGGTGCAGGTTTGCCGTTGTTGCTCATTCCCGGCGGCGGGTTGAACTCGACAATCTCCTTCTTTGCGACGGGTGTTCCCTTCGATCCGATCGCGGCGTTCAAGGGTGAGTACCGTTGCGTCACGATGGATCTAGGTAACGCCAATGGCGGCCAGTCCTCCGGACCGCTCGAAAGCGAGCGCCCCTAGGATGCTTATGCTGACGATCAAATCGGCCCGATGGATCATCTGCGGATCGACAAGTTTCTGGTGATGGGCTTCTGCATCGGCGGCCCCTTTATCTGGAATCTCCTGCAAAGGGCGCACGGTCGCATCGTTGCCGCTGTGCTTGCGCAGCCGAGCGGCTTGCGTCCGTAAGCACCCGACCTTTTTTACCAAAACAACATCAACGGTTGCGGCCCAGCTCTGCGCGCACGCCGATCCGACATCACCATGCCGATGGTCGACGCGTTCTTGGCAAGGTGTACCGCTCCAATGCCGACTTCGTCTTCACCGTGACACGCGCGTTCGTGCGCACCTGCCAGACACCCGTATTGATCCTGCCCAATGACATCCCGGCACACCCTTACGCCGTGGCCATGGAATCGGCATTCCTCGCCCCGAAAGCACAAGTGAGCCTTTACCCCTGGAAAGACCCCAAGGATCGGATTCCCCTGGCCGCTCGCCAACGCAGCAGCGCATCGCTCCATGTCAGGTGCCGACTAGGGCCAGCCTATCGGCGCGTCAGGTGCCGCGCGTCCGCTGCCGCCCGATGATCCATCACGCGAAGGATGCTAGCGTTCATCAGGTATACACTCATGATGGCCGTCAGCTCGAGCAAGCCCTTCTCGCCGTAGCGCTCCCGCACCGCGTGAAACGTTTCGTCTTCGACCCGCGGCGCTTGCAATAACTCGCGACCGAAGCGAATGATCAGCTCCTCATCCTCCGTCAGATCGTCGAGAGGCCCGTGCGTGTCGATGGCGTGCAGTGCGATCTCACGCGTACCCGCTTGCAAGCCGAGCCGCACGTGCGCGTCCCAGATATAGTCGGCGTTGGCCGCGCGGGCCGCCGTGCAGATCGCCAGCTCGGTCTCCGCACCGGTCAGTGACGTGCGGTAGCGCAGGTGGTCGACGAGATCCGAAAGCAACGAACCGGCCCGGCCGGCGTACGCCAAATAGCTGCTTGGCGGGGGCATGCTCTTGCGCGTCTCGCGGATGTGCCGCACGGCTGCGCGCGTTTCGTTGCTAAATTCGTCCGTATCCGACGGGATCGGTAATCGTGGCATCGTCTCGCTCCTTCGTCGCCCAGCATTGACCCAAGATCGTTGACCGCTGCTCAGCCGGTGGCGTCCGGCGATCCGTTGCAGAAGCTACACGCCGGACGCCGTCGATGGCGAATGTTCTATGGTCCTGCCGCCGAACCAAACCTTGCCACAATCGGCTGACCCAAGATTCTTGTTGTGAGCGTGCAACGTCTCAGCATCTGCTGGCCCATGCTCGCTGCGTGTCGTGATATGGCTGGAGAGAGGCTGCAAAGGTCGGTGTGTGCGAAGTGGTGGGCGGACCTGGGGTGCGACGTCAATTCAACGTTATCGGCGGCGATCGCTTTTATTTACCGTCGCACCTTAGCTTCAGCCTGCGGCCCACTCTCAGGCTCACAGCCGACTGCGGCTAGCCACGCGCACGGCGGGCGCCATCGAAACACTCGGTCGCTGCGCCAGGGGAGCGCCGACATCGCATCGACGATGAACCGCTGGCAGTCTATCAGAATGGCAGTTCCAGGACGGTGCGCCATCCTTCTTCGATGATGATTCTACCAGCGCCGAGGCTGGCGCTAATCTCAGCATTCCGTGCCGCGACCTCACGTCCCCCGCCGCGCGGCTTTGCTTCCGCAATGCCGGTTAGCTCGACACCTTCACGGTCGAACACTGTTACGTCGCCGCGCCTGACCTGGAAGAAGTAACGAGGCATCTCTGACAAGCAACGCCCCGCGATCGTATTTGATCCGCCCAATGCGGCTGGCATCACTAAGCAGAGGCTTTGTGATCGCCGCGGCACGAAATACCGCCGCCTTTTTGTGGCTTTCCGATCACGCCCGAGCACGTGCTCTGCGAGCCGCCGTCAGTCCTTCGCTGCGGCTCGCTACCCTGCCGCTCTCGATTTGTTGCCCTAAGCCAGCTTTCGGGTCTCGTGTCAGGGCGGGAACGCACCCTAGGCCATGGCGTTCACAAAGGCGGAATAAAGAAAGGAGGTGTCAAGATGGATCAGAGACCTCGAAGCTCGAAGCTGGCGAGGGACGATTACATCGATCGCTATCAGGACAGCCGGGGTTCGGGCATCACAGCTCTTGTTTTGGGCCTCGCCGCCCTTCTCATTGCCGGTTGGCTGCTCTTGTCCTTGCGCGTGGACGAGATGCGCACGAACACGGCGCAAAACGCGCCAACGGCAATCGGCCCCGCCTATCGCGCGCCCGCGGCACCCGACATCAATACCGCGCCGCAGCCGCCTTCCGTTGGCAAGCCATAGCGATTTCAGCACCTGCCCGTGGCAAACCCTGCTTCGGCGGGGTTCGCCTTTGCCAGCGCGCCTGCCGGTCTTGCCAGGCCGGATCCCAGCGATCGCGTTGCTCGCGATGCCGCGCCGAAGCAAGGCGCATCGAGCCGAAGACGCGACGCGGCAATCGGTGGTCGTCCTCGACAGTAGGCCTCCCCCTAATTGGGGATCGACGGATCAGGCGATCATCGTCATTTGCCGACCGTGATCAGGAAAGCCGGTCCTGAATGGACCGCCCGGCGCAGGGACAGTCAGGGCGCGATCCATTCTGCATTGGAGCATCACCCGGCGACACAGACACAAACCCGGCCTTGCTGGTCCTTTGGTCAGGGTGCGTACTGTTTTCCTTGGACCGCGTTCGGTGCAGCCTTTCTCCATGGGCGCGCCTGAACGCGGTCGCTCCGTCATGCTCATCAGGGGCGGAAATGCCAGGCGCCGCCTAGCCAAGTCTGCCTCAGGCGCGGCAGGGGCGTCTCGTCTGCGCTCGGGCGCCCAAAGCGGGCGCGCCAAGACGTCGCATTCCGCCGGCCGCGGCGCCAATTCCTGACGAAAGCGTGTCGTGGCATGGCGAAGCCGCGCAGCGGATAGCATTGCTGCGCAGCGCGCGGTCGGCTGGCAGCCTGCGCTACGGCACTTTCGCCGGCTATAACCGTTCCTTTCGGTTAAGCCGGGAGATGCCCTTGACCATAGCTTGGTTGACGCGCCCGCTGGTTCGCTTCGCCTTGCTCTATTGCGTACTTTATTGCGCCTTTGGAACGACCTCGCCCTTTTTGCCGGCATTCCTCGAGTCTCGCGGCATCACGGCCGAAGAACTCGGCGTCATATTCGCCGCCGGGACGGCGATGCGGTTGCTTGCAGCTCCAATGGCGGCACGGCTCGCCGATCGTCTTGGCGCCCTTCGCTTCACCCTTGCGGCTTGCAGCGTTATCGCCGCGGCCGCAGCCCTTTGCTATCTGCCCATGGCGCCCTTCCAGGCGGTACTTATCGTTAGTCTCTTCCAAGCAGCCGCGCTGGCCCCAACCACCAATCTCGCCGATGCGCTGGCCCTCACCGCCAGCAAAGCCAAGACTGGGACGGGTTTCGAGTACGGTTGGGTTCGCGGCGCCGGCTCGGCCGCCTTCATCGTTGGCTCGATTCTCGCTGGCGTCGCGATCTCGGCTTATGGACTGGCCGTCATTTTGTGGTTGCAGGCCGCTTTGCTGACCGCCGTGCCCTGGGCGGCTCGCCAGGTTCCACCGGCAGCGATCCCTTTGGAAGATGTGGCAGATGGCCGATCACGCTTTGGTATTATGACCCTGGGCAAGTTGCCAGCGTTTCGGCGCGTCGTACTCATTGCCGCCCTCGTCCTCGGTAGCCACGCAATGCACGACACCTTCGCCATGATCCGCTGGCGGGCGGCGGGCATCTCGCCGTGGGAAACGAGCCTGCTCTGGTCGGTGGCGGTTGCCGCGGAGGTGATCGTCTTCTTTCTCATCGGTCCTCGGCTCGTCGCCTATTTGACGCCGCCGGGCAGCCTCGCGCTGGCCGCAGCGTGTGGCGCCATCCGCTGGGCTATCACCGGGCTCACCGCCGACGTCGCGACCGTTGCGCTGACCCAACCGCTGCACGGATTCACGTTTGCCCTCTTACATCTTGCCTCCGTGCAGTTGATAGCCCAGGTCGTACCGCAGCAGTTGGCGGCGACGGCGCAAGCCGTCTACGGCACGCTCGGCATCGGCGCTGCAACCGCTAGCTTGATCCTGGTATCCGGCTGGCTTTATGCCCGTCTCGGTCCCGTGGCCTTCCTGTGCATGAGCCTTCTCTGCCTCAGCGCGCTGCCCCTGACCGTAGGCCTGCGTCGCATGACCGTCCCCGGCACTCACGAACCGCGTGGCTGAGGCAACCAAGCCGCGAGCTCGGCGTTTCTCTATCGCTGACGCAACGTTGAAGCGAGACGCCAGGCGCATGGTTGACAGCGCAATGTCCGACGAATTGGCTGCCGCCAGCCGCAGCTTGTCTGCCGCGATCGATGCTTTGACCCATGAGGAGTGGGGCAAGCTAGAGCAGGCACTCGTCGAGGTGCAGGAGCGCACGGGACGCTTGCTGCGTGAACTCGAGCTGCTACGCAGCTCGCCCACGAGGCCACCGACATCCAGCTGAAACCGCCCAGTTCACCTGACGGCGCCGAGCCGTGGCCCTGCAATTTTTCCGAGGCGCCCGCCGGCAGGCGCGCTCACAACACCGCCCGCGGTCTCGTGTCGGTTTGGTACGCCGCCAGATCCAGTGATCGCTTGCACCTGTACCGACTTCAGGATCTACCGTCTCGCGACCACCCACCAACCCTGCGCGACGCCCGCAAGATGATTAAGTGCTCCATCGCCCGCCTATTGGGGCTCGGTCCGCCAGCAAAGATGACCGCCGGAGCCAATTGCGCGCCGGCGTCTCCGGAACGCGAGCAATTCCACCATGAAGACGGTCGTCCCTGGCTATGTCTACGAACTTGCCAGTCACAAGCCCAACGGCGTGGCGCAAATCCTTGAGTTTGTCCGCAAGGCTGCGAATGCGGCGGGCGATGACACCCTCGAAGAAGTGGACGACGGAACGACGACCGAGGAGGTCATCATGGTCCTCATGGATCGGCTGACCTTTTTAAATGCCAAGCTGCCCGCTGCCCACAACACCAGAGCCATCTTCAATCTGCGGCGGGCGCTCGACGAATTGCATGCCCGCACGGCCGACCGCGTGAAACGCGGGGTCGAAGGCACAGCCAAACGCTAAGCAAGGACTGCGCACAACCGGCGACCAGGCGTCAAAGCGCCTGCGGTCGGCGCGAGATCGCCATGGTCAGCATCGGCAAATTTGCTGAGGCGGCCACCCTACCGCCTCCGTTTTGCTGCCACACTCGTCACTCAAAAGATCCCAATACTCGTCGTCATACGTGCTTGATAGATCAACGAGTTTTCGGGATGCCCAATGCTCAAAGCGGTCATTATGGTCACGTGCTTCGTTGGCCTGACGACGGGCGCGGAGGCGGACCGAGCCCTCCTCTCGGGACAGGAGATCAGCAGTCTGGTCACCGGCGCCAGCATCGAGATCGACACCCCACTCGGCACCAAGGTGCCGGTCCGTTATGGGCACGATGGTGAGCTCTTCGGCCGAGCCCGCCAGCTGGCGCTCTATCTCGGGGCGATGGCGGATACCGGCCGCTGGTGGGTCAGCTCGGACCGGCTCTGTCACAAATGGAACCGCTGGTTCAATTCCGAACCCCAATGCCTACGCCTGCAGAAAGACGGTCAACAGATCCGCTGGTGGACCGAGGACGGCACGAGCGGCACCGCGTTGATCACCCAACCAGCCATCGAGGCCGCGCCCCACGTTCAGGCGACGACCAAACTGCCAATTCTCCAGCCCGAGACAACGACCACAGCCGCGGTCGCCCTCATAGCACCCACAACACAATTGCCCGCGGCTGGGACGACCGGCACATGGCATTCGACGTCGGCCGCATTGCCGGTGGCTCAACAACCCGCGCCGATCCCCACCACCAGCGCGCCCCGCACGCAAGCAAAGGCGGCGGCGGAGCCCAAACGCCCGGCCGACCTCACGTACGTGGTCGCGAACGTCGAGCGCGACGACGTGCTCAACGTGCGTAGCGGCCCGTCGACCGAGTTCGATGTTATCGGTGAGCTCCCACCGGGCAGCCGCGGCGTTAGCATCACCGGTGCGTGTCGGTCAAGCTGGTGCCCGGTGCAACATCGCGCCGCGAGCGGCTGGGTCAACCGCAGCTATCTCGCCCTCGATGCACCTGTGCTGGCGCACGCTCAGCCTGACGCCGGCGAGGAGCCCGCCAGTGTGCGCGATCCTGCCGACGCGCCACGCACCTGCTTGACATCGCCCACGCGCGCACTCTTGGAGCGCATCGAGGCGAAGTTCGGACCCGTCAAACTCGTGTCGACGTGCCGGCCGGGTGCCATGATCGCCGGCACCTGGCGGCCGTCGCGACACGCGAGCGGCAATGCCGTGGACTTCGATGCCGGAGCCCGCAAAGCCGCGATCGTCGAGTGGCTGATCGCCAACCATCATGAGGGCGGCACCATGACTTACGCCGACATGAGCCACATCCACGTCGATATCGGTCCCTACTTCGTGTCGATCGCGGGTGGGCAGCATTGGGCAAGCTGGCGCAAATAGCGAAAGGCATATTGCCATTGGCGCGCGGCCCGCACGCCAGGAGAGGGAACCATAGCCGAATTTGACCACCACACCCCCCGCTGCGACGCTCGCCGCGGGGGCCAAACCCCGCGGTCGGTGCGACAAGTGCCGCCGACGGTCATCGCGCGCGCCCCGGGGCTTTGCAAATGTCACCGGTGCCAAGCCCACAAAACATGCGTCTCGACGACTTGCGTTGAAAGCATGCCGCCTTATCCCATATTCTGTTGACGCAAGGGATTTTGCTTGTCCTCGCCGATGCTGCCCCTTGCATGAACCAAAAGCACATGACCCGTCCAAACCCTTTCCACCCCGCCGTCGCCCGCTGGTTTAGCCAAACCTTCGCCGAGCCGACGCCGGCGCAGGCCGAAGCGTGGCCGGCCATTCAGGCCGGCCGGCATGTGTTGATTGCGGCACCCACCGGCAGCGGCAAGACGCTTGCTGCCTTTCTCGCCGCCATTGATTCGTTGGTGCGCCAGGGCCTCGACGGCTGTCTCAACGACGAGACGCAGGTGGTTTACGTCTCCCCCCTCAAGGCCCTTTCCAACGACATCGAGCGCAATCTCGCCGCGCCCCTGGCCGGCATCCGCGCGGAGCTGTTGCGGCAAGGTTTTGCCGAAGTCGAGATCCGCACCTTTGTGCGCACGGGCGATACGCCTGCGGGCGAACGCAACCGAATGACGCGTCGTCCGCCGCACATCGTCGTCACAACCCCGGAATCGCTCTACGTGCTGCTGGGCTCGGCGTCGGGCCGAGCCATGTTGAAGACAACACGAACGGTCATTATCGACGAAATTCACGCGCTCGCGGCGAGCAAGCGCGGCTCACATTTGAGCCTGTCGCTGGAGCGACTGTCGGCACTCTGTCGGCGCCCGCCGCTGCGCATTGGTCTTTCGGCGACACAGAAACCCATCGACGCCGTGGCGCGCCTGTTGCTCGGTTCGCATGGCGATGATCGGCGAGGCAATGATCATTTGACCCGTCGCTGCCGCATCATTGATCTGGGTCACCGCCGCGCGCGCGATCTTGCAGTCGAGGTGCCGTCCTCGCCGCTCGAAGCGGTGATGTCGGCCGAGGTCTGGGAGCAGATCTATGACCGTCTGGCCGAGCTGGTCGGGGCACATCGCACGACGCTGATCTTTGCCAATACACGTCGGATGGTCGAACGCGTGACGCGGCACATTGTCGAGCGCCTCGGGGAGGGCCAGGTCGCTGCGCACCACGGCAGCCTCGCCAAGGAACAACGTTTCGACGCGGAAAAGCGTCTCCAGAGCGGCAAACTCAGGGCCCTCGTCGCCACGGCATCCCTCGAGCTCGGCATCGACATCGGCGAGGTCGATCTCGTCTGCCAGCTCGGCTCGCCTCGCTCCATCGCGACGTTCCTGCAGCGCGTCGGCCGCTCGGGGCACGCCATCGATGGCACGCCCAAGGGGCGTCTATTCCCGCTATCGCGTGACGATCTGGTCGAATGCGCGGCACTGATCGAAGCCAGCCAGCGCGGTGAACTCGACAGCCTTGCGATCCCGGATCAGCCGCTGGACGTGCTGGCGCAACAAATCGTGGCCGAGGTCGCGGCACGCGAATGCAACGAGGCACAGTTATATGCGCTTGTGCGCCGCGCTTGGCCCTATCGCTCCCTCGCACGTGCCCAGTTCGATGCCATCGTCGGGATGCTGGCCGAAGGCTTTACCACGCGCCGCGGTCGGCGCGGCGCGCTCATCCATCGCGATGCGGTGAATGGCGTTCTGCGCAGCCGCAAGGGAGCGCGCCTCACGGCGTTGACCTCCGGCGGCACCATTCCCGACACGGCGGACTTTCAGGTGGTCCTGGAACCACAGAGCCTGGTGGTCGGCACGGTCAATGAAGACTTTGCCGTGGAGAGCCTGGCCGGGGACGTGTTTCAGCTCGGCAATACGGCATATCGCATCTTGCGCGTGGAACGCGGGTTGGTGCGCGTTGAGGACGCGCAGGGAGCGCCGCCTACCATTCCCTTCTGGCTGGGTGAGGCACCCGGCCGCAGCCATGAGCTCTCGGTCGCGGTGTCCCGACTTCGCGGTGAGCTGGCGTCTCGCCTCAGTGCCGACCCGTCCGGCGAAACGGCGCGGGATTGGCTTGCCGGCGAACTCGGAATTGGCGCGGCGGCCGCAAGCCAGCTCGTCGAATATCTGGCCGCCGCGCTGGCAGCGCTCGGCTGTTTGCCCACGCACGAGACCATTGTGCTGGAGCGCTTCTTTGACGAAGCCGGCGGCATGCAGCTGGTTATTCATTCGCCCCACGGCAGCCGTATCAATCGGGCCTGGGGCTTAGCGCTGCGCAAACGTTTCTGCCGCAAATTCAATTTTGAGCTGCAGGCGGCGGCAACCGAGGACAGCATCATCCTGTCGCTCACGACGGCGCACAGCTTCGAGCTCGCCGAGGTCGCCCGCTACCTCCATTCCGCCAGCGTCGACAACATCCTGACCCAAGCCCTCCTCGATGCACCGATGTTCACGGCGCGCTGGCGTTGGGTCGCGGGCGTATCCTTGGCCATACCCCGCTTCCGCGGCGGCAAAAAGGTGCCACCACAACTGGCGCGCATGGCGGCTGAGGATTTGATCGGCAGCGTCTTTCCCGATCAGCTCGCGTGTGCCGAAAACCTCAGCGGCGAACGCGAGGTGCCCGAACATCCTTTGGTCGATCAGGCCCTCTCCGACTGTCTCCACGAGGCGATGGACCTGCACGGACTAAGGCGCCTGCTCCAGGGGCTAGAAACGGGCGCGATAGGCGTTGTGGCACGCGACCTGACCGAGCCATCACCCTTGGCGCTGGAAGTCCTGTCCGCCCGGCCCTACGCCTACCTTGACGATGCCCCGCTGGAAGAGCGACGCACTCAAGCCGTCATGAGCCGGCGCTGGTTGGATCCGGAAACGGCAGCCGATATCGGCCGCCTCGATGCGGAGGCCATCGCACGCGTGCAACGTGAAGCCTGGCCGGAGGCCACCAATGCCGATGAGCTGCACGATGCGTTGCTCTGGCTCGGCTTTGTCACGGCCCAGGAAGCGGCAAAAGAGGCCGGTTGGCAGCAATGGTTGACGGAGCTGGCCGGGCAACGGCGGGCCGGCCTGTTTGCCTCCCCCGGGGGGGCAATTTGGCTCGCTGCGGAGAGGCTCTTGCAGTTTGCCAGCCTTTGGCCCACCGCCGCGACGCAGCCGGCCCTTGCGGCTCCCGCGGCATTGGCGGGACAATCTTGCTCGCCCGAGCAGGCCTTGGTCGAGATCGTGCGCGGGCGTTTGGAGGGCTTGGGCCCGGTTACGCAGACCGATCTCGCCGCCTCGCTTGGCATCGAGCGCGAAGCCATGGCGGCGGCCCTGGCGGCCTTGCAAGCCGAAGGCTTTGCCATGCGGGGTCGCTTCACGCTCAACCCAACCGAGGAGGAGTGGTGCGAACGCAGGCTGCTGGCGCGCATCAACCGCTACACGGTGAAACGGCTCCGCGCCGAGATCGAACCGGTGTCGGCGCGTGACTTCCTACGCTTCTTATTGACGTGGCAACACGTTGACGCCGAGGCGCGCCTGCAAGGCCCACACACGCTGCAAACGACGGTCGAGCAGCTGGAAGGCTTTGAGGCGCCGGCCGGCGCCTGGGAGACGGAGATCCTTGCCGCCCGGCACAGCGACTACCAATCGAGCTGGCTCGACGACAATTGCCGATCCGGCCGCGTAACCTGGATGCGGCTGGGAAGCGGCGTCCGCCTCGGCAGTGCCGCACGGCGGTCCGGCCCGATCAAGACGACGCCGATCACGCTCCTACCGCGCCAAAACGTAGCCATGTGGCGCGCGCCCACCGATGCACAGGCGCCGCGGAAGCTTTCCGAACACGCCCACACCGTTGCCGAGTTCATTCGCCAGCATGGCGCCGCGTTTTTTGGCGACATCGTCTCGGGCACGCGTTTGCTGAGGTGCCAAGTCGAGGATGCTTTGGCCGAATTGGTTGCCCACGGCATGGCAAACTCCGACTGCTTCGGCGGACTGCGATGCTTGCTGGTGCCGTCCGCGCAGCGCAAACCGTTTGCCGGCGCAAAACGCCGACATCGCACGGCCTCCTACGGCATGGACGAGGCCGGCCGCTGGGCCATTATCACGGCGCCATCTGCCGACGAGGCCAGCATAACCGAGCATATCGCGCGCAGCTTGCTGCGCCGCTACGGTGTGGTGTTTTGGCGTCTGCTAGAACGCGAGGCGGCCCGGCTGCCGCCGTGGCGCGAACTGCTACGCGCCTACCGACGCCTCGAAAGTCGTGGCGAGATTCGCGGTGGTCGCTTCATTGCCGGCATCCCGGGTGAGCAGTTCGCCTTGCCCGAGGCCGTAGGCCTTTTGCGCGCGACGCGACGCAAGAAGCCGGGCGGCAGCCTGGTGTCAATCTCGGCGGCCGATCCACTCAATCTTGTCGGCATCCTCATGCCAGGGCCTCGGCTGCCTGCGATGACGGGCAATCGCCTTCTCTTCGAGGATGGGTTGCCGATTGCCACGTTGGCCGCCGGCGACATTCGGATTTTCAAGACGGCGCCCGCGGGCGATAACTGGCGACTGCGCCTTGCCTTGCTGGGTCGCACCGCGTCCCCCGACGGCAGCGCCGCGCCGCAACCTGTTGCCAACATCGCACGCGCCTCCGCGCTCACGGGCCGCTAAAGTTAGGCGCCGCAGGTATGGCTGCCGTGGCGTGGGCACCAGCCGGCAAATGCGCCTAGGGCAGCCAACCCCGCCGGCCCCAAACCACCTGATGGCCATCGCGGCGCGCCCAGGTAGGCGGCAGCCTGCATCGCCGCCTCCCGCGCCTCCTGTTGGCTGAGGGCGTTGCTGTTCCGGCCGCGCCAGGCCGCCAGCAGCGCAGCGATCGACCTCAAAACGCGCGCGCTTGCATGCCCTCCACGTAGCGCTTGAGGTATTGGCCCACAAAATCATGATCGACCAAGCGGCGATAGGCCTCGGCGAGCCGCTTGGTTACGACGCCCCACACCTGGGTCTTGGAGCCGATCTCCACCCCGTTGATGCGCGTCACCGGACAAATGCACAGGGACGTCGAGGTGAGGAAAATCTCATCGGCGTTGTATGCATCATAAAGGTCAATGTCCGTTTCGCGCAGCGGCAGGCCCTCCCGGCGCGCGAGGTCGATCACGGTCTGGCGGCTCACACCCGGGAGCACGAACTTCTCGCGCGGGGTGAGGATTTCCCCCTCGCGCACGGTAAAAATATTGGAACCCAAGCCTTCGCACAGGTTGCCGTTCACATCGAGCAGCAATGCCCATGCCTCGGGATCGATGCTTTGCACCTCCTGATTGGCGACGATCAGGTTGAGATAATTGTGCGTCTTCGCGCGCGGCGTAAGCGAGTTGGGCGGCACGCGGCGGTGCGAAGGAATTACCAGGCGAATGCCCTCCTTGAATAGCTTGGCGCGCTGCACAAGCGGCAGCGGCGAGCATTCAAGCACGACGTTGGGCCCATGGTAGTCGATGTTGTCGCCGGGGGTCTGCTTGACACCCCGGCTGATGCGCTGGCCAACCCAATAGTCATCGTCTGGCCCGAGAAGGTGGCGGTTGCGCTCAAACAACTCTTCCGTCAGGGCGCACATCTTCTGCGGTCCAAAGCCCGGATCGATGCGGAGATATTTGAGCGAGCGATAGAGCCGATCGACGTGTTCCTTCACCTTGAACAGGCGGTGATTGAAGCTGCGCGTCATATCGAATGCGCCGTCACCATACACCCAGCTGGCGTCGCGAAAGGGTATGCGGACCTCACTTTCGGGTATGAACGCCCCGTTGAACCAGGCAACCCGCTCGTTGCTGCGCGTGTGCATGTGACACCCCGTGTGTGGCTAACGCCCGTGCCGAGACACCCGACTATAGAGCCCACGACCGCCATCCGGTAGAGCACTCGAGCGCAGTCCGGAAGGCAAGAGGCATGGCTTCCGGCGTCCACCTGTTCGCCCAGGGCTTCCCCTGGCGGGCTCGCGCCCTTGGGCAAGCTCGGTTTGGGTTTCACGGATCGTGCTGCCGCGCCACCATCAATGCGTGGGCCAGCACCGTCGGCTGGCTCGGCGTGCCGTCGAGCAAAAGCGCGTGCTCCCGATAAAGGTCGACGCCGGCCGGGAGCACCACGCCCTCTTGCGCGGAACGCGTGAAGATGTGGCGACACTGGCTGCGATCGAACCAGTTGGGGTCGTCAAAGGTGCCGCCACATAGCCCGAGGATATCCGGAAAGCGCTCCAGATCGAGGCAGATTGTGGTCCCGCACGTGCCGCAAAAATTCAGGGTGACGCGCTTGCGGCTCAAATCGGATTGATGGTCATACCTGTTGGCAGCCACCCCGTAAAATGCCACGTCCTCTCGCCTGAAGATCGGTTCGACCAGAAAGGCCGATCCCGTAAAGCGTTGGCAGAAGGTGCAGTGACAAATGGTGACGCGCAGGGGTTGCGCCCGTGTTCGGTAGCGGACGTCGCCACACAAACATCCTCCCTCATGCACTGCGGATATTGCGAGCCTCATTCAATAAAGCCTTGCGATCGGGCGCGCCCACGGGCACTCGGAAAAGTTGCCGGATGAAGCGCGCACACATCCAGCGGTGCGCCGAACCCCGCGGGCATTCTAGCTCCTGGCGCGGAGCATTGCCATCGCGGGCGAACCCGGGACAGGCCCTGCCCGGGGCAGCGCACGTGATCGGCCGCCGACGCGCGCCGTGACGCAAAGGGTTGGCCAGGTGCGCGCGGCCGGTCTTTTTTGCCAAGCCCGCTCATGGGCTCGCCCGCGATTCTCGTCGAGCCAGCCTAGCAGGGGACGCAGAGGGGTCGTGACGAGAGGGAGCCAGCCCCGCAGCGCTAGTGCACAATCATCCACGTAAACACATAGGCCTGGAGCATCACCAGACAACCAACCAGACAAGCCAGCACGATGGAATGACCGAACACGAAGCGCAAGATCGATCCTTCGTGACCAAACCAATTGGTAGCCGTCGAGGCGACAACGATCGATTGCGCATCGATCATCTTACCCATGACACCACCCGAGGAGTTCGCCGCACTCATAAGAATTGGCGACAAACCCAGTTGCTCTGAGGTGATCTTCTGCAGATTGCCGAACAGCACGTTCGAGGCCGTGTCCGAACCCGTCAGCGCCACGCCGAGCCAGCCGAGCAGGGTACCGAAGAAGGGATAAAGTACGCCGGTACCGGCAAAGGCAAGGCCAAGCGTCGCGTCGATTCCCGACAGACGGGTAAGCGTTCCAATCGCCAGCATGGCCGAGATCGTGATCAGCGAATAGGCGCAGATGCGGATGGTGCGGGCGTAGGACGTCAGCAAGCGTAGCGGCGAGAACCCCATCAAAAAGCCGGAAATGATCGCCGCAATCAGCATGCCCGTGCCGGTGTAAGACAACCACGTTAAGGAGAACACCGCTGCCTCGGGTGTCGACTTGCCGACGACCGGCGGGACTTTGTTGATGAGCTTATCGAGTTCGGGAACCGGATAATTCCAGGTGGCAATCGGATTGACCTGAGCCTTGAACCAGTTGGTGCCCCAGAGCAGCAAAATGATGCAGACGATGATCCAGGGCAGGAGCGACATCCACACTTGTCCCCTGCTGGGCGGTGGACCGGCTCGTTTTGGCTGCGCCGACATGCTATCGGCCGAATCGTCGCGGGTGCGCAAGGCCGGCGACGTCCACAGCTCCTTGGGCTGCCACACCTTCAGGAAAAGTATAAGGCAGGCCATGGAGATCAGCGACGCGCCAATATCGACGATCCATGGATTGATGAAGTTCGAGATCAGATACTGTGGGATCGCAAATGAGACGCCGGTGACAAGAATGGCCGGCCAGACCTGAAGCATCCCCCGGAAACCGGCAAAGACCCAGATCAGCCAGAAGGGTACGATCAGGGAAAAGAACGGCAGCTGCCTGCCGACCATTGCCCCTAGCAGGAACGGATCGATGCCGGTCACGCTGGAGAGGCCGGCGATCGGCGTGCCAAGTGCGCCATAGGCCACCGGCGCCGTGTTGGCAATCAGGGACAGGCCGGAAGCGGCCAGCGGAGAGAAGCCGAGACCGATCAGCATGGCACCGGTCACCGCGACGGGTGTGCCGAAGCCCGAGGCCCCCTCGAAGAAGGCGCCGAACGAAAATGCAATCAGCAACAACTGCAACCGACGGTCATTGGTGAGGCCGCCTATGGTCGTCTGTAGGGTTTCAAAGGCGCCTTTCTCGAGGGTGAGGCGGTAAAGAAAGATGACATTGAGCACAATCCATCCGATCGGGAAAAAGCCGGTCACGGCGCCCAGGATGGAAGCGCGGATCGACATGTTTGCCGGCATGGTGAAAATGAGGATCGCCACGAGATTGGCGGCAATCAGGGCGATGACGGCGGCGATGTGCGCCTTCACCCGATTGGACGCAATCAAAATCAGAAGGGTCACAACCGGAATGGCCGCGGCGATGGTCGACAGCGTTGCATTATCGAGTGGATTGTAGACCTGGTTCCACATAAGGCTGCCTCCGAGTCAGGTTCTTGTTGACCTCAGCGCCGAGATGGCAGCGCAGGCAAGTGGATTTGCCGCAAAAGCACACCGTTGTAGCTTCGACACCAAACTAGAAAGGTATTGTGAGCAAGGAGATGTCGCAGCAAATGCTACTTTGGTGCTGCCGGCCTCCGGCGACGGGCCAAACCCCACCGCGCCGCCCAAGCCTTTATGGCCCGTGGCCTCGGCGCAGGCAAAAAGGCGCGGGCACAAGCGTGAGGTATCCCAGCGCCCCCGTCAGATTGTGGGGCATTCGCCCCGGGCGGTTCCCCAGCGCCTGCTCGGAGGCTAAGCTTTACACCGCAGCCGGCCGTGCCGCAGACCTCCTTGCCTGGCGGATGGCGCGCTCGCGTCGGCGACGGCCGCGACCAGGGTTGGTCGAGTGCTGTTGGGTCGGCGACGGGAGCGCGATGGTGAGATGGCGCAGTAGCCTTCGGCGCGGCGCCGGGCAGCGTCAGGCTGGCGCGCCTAGGCCTAGGATCCGATGACTCGCGGCCGAGCATTCTGGCGGCTCCTGCGCGCCTCGCTACGTCGCCACCGGGTGCGCCTCACCCTTGCTCTGCGCGTTACGACCGCCGCCACGCTGTCCCTCGCCATCGCCCTATGGCTGGGATTGCCCCTGCCGCTGTGGGCGGTTCTCACGGCGGTCATCGTGACCCAGATGAGCGTCGGCAGAACGCTCAAGTCTGCCGTCGATTACTTGCTCGGTACCCTTGGCGGCGCCCTTTATGGTGGCACAGTCGCCATCCTCATACCCCACTCCCATGAGTTGGCGCTGCTGGTCGTACTTGCCATCGCGGTGGCGCCGCTTGCTGTCGTTGCCGCCTTTTATCCGACCTTGGCCGCGGCACCGATAACCGCCATCATCGTGCTGCTTGTCCCCACTATGACGCGATCGACGCCCCTCGCTTCGGCGCTGGATCGCCTACTTGAGGTGCTGGTGGGCGGCTGCGTAGGGTTTGCCGTATCCTTCCTGTTGCTGCCATCACGCGCACATGCACAGGCGGCGGAGGCTGCAGCGCGCACGCTTGAGCAAATCGCCCGCGTCCTTCGCGCCCTCCTATCCGACGTTGCCGAGGGCATAGGTACCGACGAACTGCACCGCCTTCAGGACGGCATTGGCCGATCGCTGTTTGAGCTCAGCACCATTGCCGCCGAAGCGGAGCACGAACGCTCCGCGCGTCTGGCGTTCAAACCCGACACGGGGCCCTTGCTGCGCACCCTGCTCAGGGTGCGACACGACCTCGTAAGCATCGGCAGAACGGCGCAACTCCCTCTCCCGGAACCGCTAAAGTCGCGATTGCGGTCGACCGTGACCCAAGTGGCCGGCGCTGCCGCCGACTATTTAAGCGCCTGCGCGGGCGCGCTCAGGACGCAGCGCCCACCCCCATCGCCGCGCGCCCTTGCCGCGGTATTCGATTGCTACCATGCCGAGGTTGGCGCAATCCGCGAGCAAGGCCTGACACGGGCACTGAGTGCGGAGGCAGCCGAGCGCTTCTTTGCACTGGGATTTGCCCTGGAGCAGCTGCGGCAGAACTTCCGGGACCTCGAGCGCTGTGTCAGCGAATGGGCCGACGCTTCGAGCCCGTAGGCCAAGGCCGGCCGATCGGCGGCTTTCGTTCAGCGCGTCCCATAGGCGCGGTCGCCGGCATCGCCGAGCCCCGGCAAAATGTAGGCGCGCTCATCGAGCGCCTCATCGATGGCCGCAGTCCAGATCCGCACATCCGGATGCAAGCCGCGCAGGCGCTCAAAACCTTGCGGGGCACCCAACAGACAGACGAGCCGCACTTCGCGGGCACCGCGCTCCTTGAGCCGATCGATCGCAGCCACCGCCGTATTGGCGGTAGCGATCACGGGCGCAACAACAATGACGAGGCGCTCGCTAAGATCGGTCGGGGCCTTGAAGAAATATTCGACCGCGACAAAGGTCTCGGGTTCGCGGTAGAGGCCGACATGGGCGACGCGGGCGGTCGGCACAAGGTCCAGCATGCCCTCGACGAAGGTGGTGCCGGCGCGCAGCACGGGTGCGAACACCAGCTTCTTGCCGGCTATTTTGCGCGCCGCTGTCCGGCGCATCGGCGTCTCGATCTCGACGTCGGTAAGGGGTAGGTCGCGCGTCACCTCGTAGCACAACAGCATCCCCGTTTCCTTCAGCAGCTCGCGAAAGGATTTGGTTGAGCGATGCCTGTCGCGGATCAGGGTTAGCTTGTGCTGTACGAGCGGATGCTCGACCACAGTGATGCCGTCCATGGCAGCGCTCCGTGTGTGACTCAGAATACAGTGCCATCGCTGAGGACAGTGAGCGGCGGCCCGCCGTCCTTTCGCAGCAACGCGGCCGCCTGTCGGCCCGCCGCCCAGGTGCCGCCTTGCAAGACCTTGCCGAGCGGCAACGTCGCCGCATCCAGGCCGAGGCGTCGCCGAACCGTTTCGGCCAAGCGGTCAAGCAGCGCCACGGTTAGCGCGCGCCACTCGACCACGAGCGTGGCATCGACGTGGTGGGCAATCTTGGTCGCGGCCTTGTCACGCAGAACAAGCACGCCCGTGTCGATCAGCAGCCCACCGTTGCGATATTCGGCAAGCCCGGCCAGACCATCGATGTCCGTGACGAGGAAGCCCGCTGCCTGCAGCGGCTCGATCAGGGAATAGGCCAGCCACTGCGAGAGCTTGTGCAGCGGCACGAGCTCAGAGGTGCTGTCGTCCGTCGCCAGGCCCGGGTGGCGCCAACAATCGCCAAGGGGAACGCCGGCAAGCTCCAACCGCCCTGGCCAAATCGAGCCAAGCTGCCGAAGGATCTCGGCTAGTATGCGCGGCGCGGCAATCGACGGGCTAACGCCGCCCCCGACGAGATAGTCGAACAGGCCTCCGGGTCGGGGTCCGCCCGCGCGCGCGAACACGTCCGGGTTCTTGGCCACGACCTCGCCGAGGCGCTGCAGCAGCCGCAGTCTGCCCGCAAGTGTCGGCAGGGGATTGGCGGTGGTGACCTGAAAATGTCGGCCGAGGGTCTCTGCCGACATTGCCATGAGGGCGGGGGCGTCGACGCAAAGCGGCCTGCACGCATCCTGAGAGAAGGCGCCCGCCGCAAACATCTCGAGGCTGGCGAGGGCCAGGCCCTCGGAACGGCCGAAGCTCTTGCCTGTAGCGGCGTCTCGGTAGCGCCAACGTCCGTCCGTACCGGCGTCGAGCAAAACGCTGACAATGGCAAGGTCGAAGGCCGCGCGCGCGCGCTCGGCCGCATCACGCCAGGCGCTCGTCCTTTCAATCCTTGCCCATCGATCCGCGCCGTCGACCGTGAAGTGCCGCCAACGCGAATGCAATGGCACATCAAGCAGGGGATATGACCGACGCGTGCAGGCGATGCTAAGATCCGCAGCGGCATCCAGGCGCTCGAGCTCGACGTCGAAGTGCTGCAACTTGCCGTCCAGGCCAAGGGCCAGCATGCGATGGCAGCGCTGGCGCACCGCCGCCGCGCTCAACAGGGAATAGGCGGCTGCCGTTGTGGGTTTCACCGGAACGTCTCGACCTGGCACCTCTAGTTCTTATCGAGCGCGCGGCCCACGGTTGCTTGCGGGGGAGGTGGCTGGTCCGCCGGCCCGGCGTAATATCCCATGGCCTTCTTGGCGGCCATCTCGACCTGGGCGTCGGCCGGAACCAGTGCGTCCGGAATCGGCACCCGCTCGACGATCTTTACGCCCTGCGAGACGAGCGCGTCATATTTCATGTCGCTCATCGAAACGAACCAATCGATCCGCTCGATGCCAAGCCAATGAATGACGTCGGGCATCAATTGCTGAAAGCGCGCGTCCTGTACGCCGGCGACGCATTCGGTGCGTTCGAAATAGGCGTTGGCGGCATCACCGCCCTCTTGCCGCTTGCGGGCGTTGTAGACCAAGAACTTGGTAACTTCCCCTAAGGCCCGGCCTTCTTTGCGATTGTAGACGATGACGCCGAGCCCACCGTTTTGTGCCGCACGCGCACACTCCTCGATGCCGTGCACCAGGTAGGGGCGACAGGTGCAGATATCCGAGCCAAACACGTCAGAGCCATTACACTCGTCGTGCACGCGACACGCCACCGCGACAGCCGGATCGCCCAGCTTGGTAATGTCGCCGAACAGATAGACCGTCATGCCGCCGACCGGAGGCAGGAAGACCTGCAAGTCCGGACGCGTGACGAGCTCGGGGAACATGCCCGCCGTCTGCTCGAACAAGGTGCGCCTGAGGCTGGTCTCGGTCGTGCCGAACCGCTCGGCGATTCCCGGCAAATACCAGACCGGATCGATGGCGATCTTCACCACCGAAAGAGCACCGCCCGCGTGCACCACCACGCCATCGTTCGGGAGGCGTCCCGCCGTTACGGCCTGCTGGATCTCCGACAGGTCGAGCCGCGCGCGCGTCACCGCAATACTGGGACGGATGTCGATGCCTTCGGCTATTTCGGAGCGAAAGGCGTCGGAGACAAGATGACCCCACGGATCGAAGGACACGATGGTGCCAGCGGTATGCCAACGCTTGAAGGGGCCGATCGCAAAGGCCGGATGCGTGTTCGTAAGGTCGGCCCGGCGTATCGGATTGAGCGCGCCGGCGGATACCGCCAGTGCCCGGTAAACCGCGTAGGAGCCGCTATGGGTGCCGATGACGTTGCGATCTTGTGGGCGCGAGACCGTGCCAATGATCGGACCTCGTTCGCGCGCGCTCGGCGCGCCCCAGCTAATTGGGAAGCGCGGTTTGGCTCCCGGCGCCGGGTGCGACGTCAGGCGAATGTGGTCCGTCCGGTTCACTCCGGTCATTCGCGACCCCAGAAACATCAATAGCCCGCCTGCAAGACGGGCCCTCAGTCCTCGACGGCTTTGCCACGCTTAATACGGCGATCCCCGCCGGCCGCGCCGAGGATTATAGCTCCGACGTCGGCCGAGGCAAACCCTTGCCGGAGCATCAGTAACAGATTGGCTCACAGCGGGCGTTTGGGCGCACCCGAGGCTGTGCGTAGCTGCCGCCGGCGCAAGAGCAAGATGGCCGCAAGCGCGGCGGCGATCACGAGCAGGGAAACCCCGGTGGTCAGCGTCCCCAGCGCATAGATGACGGGCGTGGTAACCGTGGTCGTCTGTCCCTGTAACTCCAGGGGCAGGGTGTTAAGGTAACCGACGGCCTGGCTGGTGCGCGCGATCTCGTCCCAAGACAGGGTAAATCCGAACAGGCCGATGCCGACCACGCTGGGACCGATGATCGGCAGCACCACGTGACGCAGTGCCTGCCAGGGCGATGCGCCAAGATCGCGCGCTGCCTCCTCATAACGCGGATCAAAGCGATTGAAGATGGCGAACATGATTAACAGGCCGAACGGCAGCGTCCATGTGAGGTGCGCACCCAGCGCAGACGAAAATAGCCCCATGGCCGTGTCGTAGCCATCGGCAAGCCGGGCCGGAGCGTATTTCTTGACGGCGTCATCGATGATGCGGAATTCGAGGCCGATACCGAGCGACACGACGATTGACGGCATGATCAAAGAGGCAATGACGACGAAGAAAAGAACGTCGGGGCGTAGACCGTTGGGATCAGGGTCGCCCATTGCGTCGGCGATTTTGCAAACTTGGCGGAATTCTGCCCTTCGAGAAACATTACCTTCCTGGGGGCGGTCCCCTGGTCACCTATCTTCTTGCCGCTCGGCAGCTCACCCTTGCTGAAAACCGGCGTGATTTTATCGAAATTCTTGATTTTCTTGCCGTCCATTGCCAACAAATTGCCCGACGGAATGAGCTTCTTGAGCGAGAAATACTCCGTGTCCACCACATCGTAGGAGTTGGGCTGGGTGATCACGCGGCGCGTGACGTCGTCCGTCGTCACCGGGATGTACTCGATGCTTATGCCGGTATCCTCTTTGACCTTCTTGGCGATATCGGCCGACTGGTTCACCGCGGTGCCGAGGTAGCGCAGTACCTTGGGCGCTTGCGCGTGCACGGCCGGGAAGCCGCTAATCGCTTCCGAGCCCAGCAGTACGAGGCTGCCGGTACCCTTGAGCAAGCTCCGGCGCGACACCTTGTGCCTGTGACCAATCGACTTCACTGCTGCCTCCTACTCGTTGCTGCTTAAGGTCCCTCAGTCACGACAGACGATGGGCATCGTTGTCGGTCCAGCTCACCGCGACCCGATCGCCGGGGCCGATCGGATCGGCGAAATAGATTTGTTCCGGTAGCGAGGCCACGAGATCGGGTGCTATTTCGCTGCTCAGTCCGACCTCAACGTGCGTGCCCTGATATTCGAGATTGCGCACCGTCGCCAGCAGGCTGCCGCTCGGGGCTGCCTGTCCGTTGAGGCGGCCTATCCGCACGCGGTCGGTGCGCAGCGCCAGCAGGCCGCCCGCCGAGCGGATGATATTATGACCGCCGATAAAGCGGGCGACGAACTCGGTGGCCGGCCGGCTGAAAATCTCCTGTGGGTTACCTTGCTGCTCGATGCGCCCGCAATTCATGACCACGATCAGCTCGGCGAGCGCCATGGCCTCGTCCTGGCTGTGCGTGACATGCACGAAGGAGATGGCGAGCTCCTTCTGCAGCCGTTTCAGTTCGCCGCGGACTTTGATGCGCAAGAACGGATCGAGCGCCGACAGCGGCTCGTCCAGCAAAAGGATCTGCGGCTCGGTGATCAATGCGCGCGCCAGAGCGACACGCTGCTGCTGCCCGCCGGAGAGCTGCGAGGGTAAGCGAGCGGCATAGTCTTGCATGGCCACCAGCCGCAGCATGTCGCCGGCCCGGGCGTGGCGCGCGGCCTTGGCCACGCCTTGCATTTTCAGGCTAAAGGCGACGTTGTCGAGCGCACTAAGGTGGGGGAATAGGGCGTAGCTCTGGAACATCATGGCTGTGCCGCGCTTGGCTGGCGGCATGTCGGAGATGTTGCTGGCGCCGAGGATGATATCGCCGGACGAAGCCAACTCGTGCCCCGCGATCATGCGCAAGGTCGAGGTCTTGCCGCAACCCGAGGGACCCAGCAAGCAGCAGTAGGTGCCTGCCGCGATCTTCAAGCTGATGCTGTCAACGGCAATGGTCGGGCCAAACCTCTTGCTGAGGCCTACGAGTTCGAGTGCGGCCCCTCGCATGCTGCTCGTCACCCTGCTCGTTACCTGGCGCCTATCGGGAAGGGGCAAACTAGCACGGGCACGGCAAGGCGCCGAAGCCCGCATAATAGGCAAACCCCGCCGCCGATTGCTGCTTTGCTAGGCTCACCCCGCAAGCTCGACGTTGCCTCGGGATGGAGGCAAGATGGCCGCGCCAGGAGGTACCCATGATAAAGCTGGGAACGACCGACGCCAAATTCCTGCGCCTAGCTTACGCCGAAGCCAAGGCAGGGTTCGACCAGGGCGGCTGTCCGATCGGCAGCGTGCTCGCGGAGGGAGACCGTCTGCTCGCCCAGGGACGCAACCAGCGCGTCCAACAGGGCGACCCAATCGCGCACGGAGAGATGGACTGCCTGCGCAAGGCCGGACGGCAGAAATCTTATCGCCGCATGACCCTTTACACTTCACTCTCGCCCTGCATGATGTGTAGCGGCACCATCATCCAATTCGGGATCCCGCGCGTCATCGTCGGCGAGGCGACCAATTTTGCCGGCAATCCCGAGTTCCTGCGCCAGCGCGGCGTCGAGGTAATCATTGCCGACGACCCGGACTGTATCGCCTTGATGGCCCGCTTTATCCGCGAGAAGCCGGAGCTGTGGAACGAGGACATCATGGAGGACTAGCGCGTGCCGCATCCCGTCGTCATTGCTCATCCCCTCGTTGCGCACAAGCTCTCCTTGATGCGCGACAAGAAGACGCCGTCGGCGCAGTTTCGCACCTTGCTGCGCGAGATCTCGCTCCTGCTCGGCTACGAGGTGCTGCGCGATCTGCCCCTTGAGCAGCGACCGATCGAAACCCCCGTCGGCCTCACGCAGGCTCCCTTCCTGAAAGGCAAGAAGCTGGTGTTCGTGCCGATCCTGCGCGCCGGC
Organism: uncultured Alphaproteobacteria bacterium; assembly: GCA_963775835.1. Classification (GTDB taxonomy): domain Bacteria; phylum Pseudomonadota; class Alphaproteobacteria; order Rhizobiales; family Hyphomicrobiaceae; genus AWTP1-13. The sequence continues at coordinate 90,764 of CAVZKV010000005.1, forward strand.
ACCGGCCTACTCGACGGCTTGCTCGATCTCGTGCCGTCCGCGCGGGTCGGTCACGTCGGCCTCTACCGGGACCCGACGACGCTAGCCGCCGTCGAATACTACTGCAAGTTGCCGGAAGACATCGCTGAACGCCTGACCATTGTCGTCGATCCCATGCTGGCGACCGGCAACTCCGCCATCGCCGCCATCGATCGCCTCAAGCGGCAGGGCGCGCGCGGCATCCGCCTGCTCTGCCTGCTGGCGGCACCGGAAGGCATTGCGGCCCTCACGGCCGCCCACCCGGAGGTGCCCATTTATACCGCGGCGATCGACGCGCGGCTTAACGAGCACGGCTACATCGTGCCTGGTCTCGGCGACGCCGGCGACCGCATGTACGGCACCAAATAGCTGCCGGTGCAAAAGGAGGCGCCCGAGGCCATGAACCTCAACCCCTACCCCCGCGACCTTGTCGGCTATGGACGCACCCCGCCCCAGGCGCACTGGCCGGGCGAGGCCAACGTCGCCGTGCAATTCGTCATCAACTACGAGGAGGGCGGCGAGAATTCAATCCTACATGGCGACCCGGCGTCGGAAGCCTTCCTATCCGAAATCGTCGGCGCCGAACCCTGGCCCGGACAGCGGCATATGAATATGGAATCCATTTATGAGTTCGGGTCGCGCGCGGGGTTCTGGCGCCTGTGGCGGCTGTTTGCAGGGCGCAAGCTCCCGGTTACGGTTTTCGCCGTCGCCACGGCCATGGCGCGCAATCGCGACGCGGTCGCCGCCATGCAGGAGGCGGGTTGGGAAGTCGCCTCGCACGGCCTGAAATGGATCGACTATCGCTGTTTCACGGCGGAGGCGGAGCGCGCCCACATCCACGAAGCCATCCGCATCCATACCGAGGTCGCCGGCGAGCGCCCTGTTGGCTTCTACCAAGGGCGCACCTCCGCCCATACGCTCGGCATCGTCATGAGCGAGGGGGGCTTCCTCTATTCGGCCGATTCGCTATGCCGACGAGCTGCCCTATTGGGTCAAAGGCCCGCACGGGCCGCACCTGATCGTGCCCTACACCCTCGACGCCAATGACATGCGCTTTGCCACCGCGCAGGGTTTCAATTCCGGCGAGCAGTTCTTCACCTATCTAAAGGACGCCTTCGACCTGCTCTACGCCGAAGGGGGCGCCGGCCAGCCGAAGATGCTGTCGATCGGTCTGCATTGCCGGCTTGTCGGCCGGCCGGGCCGGGCCGCCGCACTCGCCCGTTTTCTCGACTACATCCAGCACCACGATCGCGTCTGGGTGGCGCGCCGGATCGATATTGCGCGCCATTGGATCGATCTGCACCCAGCGGACGATTTCCTTGGCGCGGAAGACCCGTGACCCCCCCGCCTCGGGTCGTGGGACCCCATCGCAGCTAGCCGCGCCGGCCCTCCTCGAGCAGGGCGGCAAGAGGCGCCGAGAGTGCTGTCGTTTCGATGGGCGTTGCAGGGGCGAACGACCCTGTCGCTGCTTTGCGCGCGCCGAGGCCGGCCGCGGCCTCGGCGGCCCGAACCGCTGCCACGACGTTGTCGATGACGGGAACCGGCACCTCCTCGGCGATGCGATCCGCCAATCCTGCCAACCCCAGCCCGCCGAGGATCACGACTTCTGCACCGTCCTCCTGCGCCGCCCGGCGACAGGTGGCGGCGACACCATCGAGGGCGGCTTGCGGGTCGCCGGCGATCTCAGCGCCGGTGGCGGCCAGGGTGCGAACCGAGGCAAGTTTCGCTGCCAGGCCGATCGCTGACACGAACTCCTCGAGCATCGGTCCCCAGCGATGGCCGCCGGTAACGATGGAAAACTTGGCGCCCAGGGTCGCAGCCGCGTGGCAGGAGGCTTCGGCCATGCCCACCACTGGAACGGCAGCAAGTTCGCGCAGGGCAAACAGTCCCGGATCACCGAAGCAGGCGAGCAGCACCACGTCTGGGGCCGTCCGGCAGCGGGCGAAGGCATCGAGCGCGGCATGGGCCGCGATGGCGGCCGTGGCGCGGGTGCTGATGTAACGCGCGCCGAAATGGCCCGTGGCCGGCACAATCTCGGTTTCCGGGCGCGCGACCTTGCGGGCGATGCCGACGCCGAGGTCGGTCAGATGCGCGCTCGTGTTGGGGTTGAGGAAGAGAAGTCGCATTCCCATTGGCCATCGCCCAGACATAGCCCGCGCATTGAGTAGCACGGATCGAAGCAAGCCGCTGCAGGGGGCCCAGCATCGCCCGGCGCCACGGACGCCGCCCTGCCGAGGCGGCCCACTACGCCGGCCCCGCGGTATACTGCCGGCCCGATGCTTAGGCGCCCGTCTCGCCGGGCGCGTAGGTCTTCAGCGCCAGCGCGTGCACCTTGCCCGCCAGCTCTTCGGCCAACGTCGCATTTACAAGACGATGACGCTCGAGCCGCGATTTGCCCGCGAACTGTGGTGAGACGATCGCCACGCGGAAGTGGCTTTCCCCGGTCCCCGGCGCATCGCGATGGCCGGCATGCAAATGCAATTCGTTGATGACTTCGAGACGCGTCGGCGCAAAAGCGCGCGCGAGCTTTTCCCGAATCGTTTGTTCAACCGACATTAGATTTCTGCTCACGTTATTGTGCCAGAGTTTGTCGACTTTGGCCAGGGAGCAAGCACGAGCGCGGGCATTGTGCAGCGACTTGTGCACGCTCCCGCTTATGCCCATACTTACAGGCAATGAAACTCAACTCGAAATACTTTGACTGCGTCCGCGTGAAACCGCTCAACGAGGAGGCCGTGCGCGAGCACGGACCCATCTGCCAGTGGCGCGGTTGTCAGTCGGCCGGCGTCCACCGCGCCCCCAAGGGGCGGGGGCGCGAGGGGCAGTACTATTTTCTTTGCCTCGCACACGTGCGCGAGTTCAATGCGTCCTACAATTACTTCGAAGGCATGAGCAATAGCGACATCGAAGCCTACCAGAAGGAGAGCGTGATCGGACACCGGCCGACCTGGAGGGCTGGTGCCAACGCCTGGGCGCACGGCACCCGCTATGGGATGGGCGGGTCGCACGGTTCTGCCCAGGCGACGCATGACCCCCATGCATTTTTTGTGTGGCGGGGTGAGCGCGGATCGGCGACGGCGAGCCAACCCCGCCGCCGGCTCAAGCCATTGGAATTAAAGTCGCTAGAAGCGCTAGATCTTGGCGCCGATGCCTCCAGGCAGCAGATCAAGGGCCGCTTCAAGGAGCTGGTCAAGCGCCACCACCCTGATTCCAATGGCGGGGATACGCGCTCGGAGGATAAGTTGCGCGAAATTATCCAAGCCTATAACTATCTCAAGCAGGCTGGGCTCGTTTGAGGCTGGCTGTAGTCCTAGCGCCATCCGCGCCGGCCGATAAGGCCGCGCTCCAGGAAGAACATCGGAACGAAGCCATATGCGCCAAGCCCAAGCCGGGGTTCCGGCTGCCGCTGAAGGTGTCGTCCGTCAGCTGTTCGGCATCGACACCGATTTTGAGCCCGCTTTCCACCGACGAGGGAAGATTGTGAGCAGGGTGATGTGGCTGGGGGGGGGTGTGGGCGGGGGGGGGGTTGGTGGGTGGCGGTTGGGCGGTGGCTGTGTGGACGTGGGTAGTTTAGGTGGTATTGCGCGATATGGCGCGAAATTATCCAAGCCTATAACTATCTCAAGCAGGCTGGGCTCGTTTGAGGCTGGCTGTAGTCCTAGCGCCATCCCGCGCCGGCCGATAAGGCCGCGCTCCAGGAAGAACATCCGGAAACGAAGCCATATGCCCGCCCAAGCCCAAGCCGGGGTTCCCGGCATGCCGGACCTGAAGGTGTCCGTCCGTCAGCTGTTCGGCATCGACACCGATTTTGAAGCTCCCGCCTATTCCCAACCCGACGATCACGTCCCCGACTTCGACAACGACTATGTGTTCAGCAAGGAGGTGACGCTCGCCATCCTGGCTGGCTTTAAGCACAACCGCCGCGTCATGATCCAGGGCTATCACGGCACCGGCAAGTCGACGCACATTGAACAGGTTGCCGCCAGGCTCAATTGGCCCTGCATCCGCGTCAATCTCGATAGCCACGTGAGCCGCATCGATCTCATCGGCAAGGATGCGATCGTTCTCAAGGACGGCAAGCAGGTCACCGAATTCCGCGAGGGTATCTTGCCCTACTGCCTGCAAACCAATACGGCGCTGTGCTTTGATGAGTACGACGCCGGCCGTCCCGATGTCATGTTCGTGATCCAGCGTATCTTGGAACAGTCGGGCAAGCTGACGCTGCTCGACCAGTCCAAGGTGGTCAGGCCGCATCCTGCCTTTCGGCTGTTCTCCACCACCAACACGATTGGGCTCGGTGATACGTCTGGTCTCTATCATGGCACCCAACAGATCAATCAAGGTCAGATGGATCGCTGGTCGATCGTCTCCACGCTCAACTACCTGCCACACGATGTCGAGACGAAAATTGTGCTCGCCAAGGCCAAGTCGTTTGCCAAGAGCGAAGCCAAGCGCAAGGTGATCTCCAATATGGTGCGCGTTGCCGACCTATCGCGCTCCGCCTTTATGAACGGCGATCTGTCCACGGTAATGAGCCCGCGCACCGTCATCACCTGGGCGGAGAACAGCGAAATTTTTGGCGACATCGGCTTTGCCTTCCGCCTCACGTTCCTCAACAAGTGCGATGAGCTGGAGCGCCCGCTGGTGGCGGAATTTTACCAGCGCTGCTTCGGCGAGGAGCTGCCCGAGAGCGCGGCCAATGTTGCCCTAAGCTAGGACGTCGTGCGCATGGCTGTGGGCTCGAACCGCAAAGAATCGCCGGCCGAGCCGTTCAAACGGGTGCTAGGCATGGCGGTGCGCGCCATCGCCGGCGATGGCGAGGTGCAAGTTAGCTATGCGCCAGGCAAGCCCGAAATCGACGGCAAGCTGGTGCAACTGCCCGAACCTTCGCGCGTGCCCTCTGCCAAGGAGATCGCCGTTGTCCGCGGCTGGGCGGATAGTCTGGCGTTGACCGCGGCCTGTCATGACCCGAAGCTGCACGCCCGGTTGGCGCCGAAGTCGGGCCCGGCCCGCGCCGTCTTCGAGGCCGTCGAGCGGGCCCGCATTGAGGCCGTCGGTGCCAATCGCATGCCCGGCATGGCGGCCAACCTGACCGCTCGCGTCGAGGACCAATACGGCCACGGCCGCTACGGCGAGATTACGGAGCGGGCCGACGCGCCGTTGGAGGATGCCCTCTCCCTGATCGTGCGCGAGCGCCTGACGGGCGCGGCCCCACCCGCTACGGCCAAAGCCATGGTCGATCTGTGGCGGTCCTGGATCGAGGAGCGCGCCGGACGCACGCTTTCCAAGCTCGACAAACTCGCCGAAGACCAGGCGACCTTTGGCCGCTCGCTGCGTGATCTGCTCAAGTCGCTCAACGTCTCCGAGGAGCTATCCGACGGCGAACGCGAGGAGGGCGAGGACGACGAGCAGGACCCCGAGAGCGGCGAACAAGAATCGAAGGACAATTCGGAAGGGCAAGAGCCACAGGATCAAGACAGCGACGATCAGCGCGGCGAGGGTGAGGAAGGGGAAACGACGGATCAAGCCCAGGATGCCGATGCGGATCAGTTCGATGCCGATGCCGACAGCGACGAGATGGCGGATGCGCGCGAGCCGTGGCGTCCGAACTTCAACGTGCTCGATAATCCAGAGGCCTTTGGCTACAAGGTCTTCAATCGCGCGCACGATGAGGAAATTGCCGCCGAGAACCTGTCGACCCCCGACGAGCTGGAACGGCTCCGGAGCTTTCTCGACAAGGAGTTGCGCAACCTACAGGGCGCGGTCGCGCGCTTGGCAAACCGCCTCCAGCGCAAGTTGCTGGCGCAGCAGAATCGCGCGTGGGATTTCGACCTCGAGGAGGGTACGCTGGATGCGGCGCGGCTCACGCGCGTGATCACCGATCCCCTGCATCCGCTCTCCTTCAAGCACGAGCGTGATGCGGATTTCCGCGACACCGTCGTGACGATGCTGCTCGACAATTCCGGCAGCATGCGCGGGCGGCCCATTATGGTGGCGGCCTGCTGCGCCGATATTCTGGCGCGCACGCTGGAGCGCTGCGGGGTCAAGGTCGAGATCCTGGGCTTCACCACCAGGGCCTGGAAGGGTGGCCAGGCACGGGAGGCGTGGCTTGCCGCCGGCAAGCCGGCCAATCCAGGCCGACTGAATGACCTGCGCCATATCATCTACAAGCCCGCCGATGCACCCTGGCGGCGCGCCAAGCGCTCGCTCGCTCTGATGATGCGGGAAGGCCTGCTCAAAGAGAATATCGACGGCGAGGCTCTCGCCTGGGCACACCGGCGGCTGCAGGTGCGCCCCGAACGGCGGCGCATCCTGATGATGATTTCGGATGGCGCACCCGTCGACAACTCGACGCTCTCCGTCAACACGGGCAGCTATCTCGAACTGCACTTGCGGCAAGTCATCGAGGAAATCGAAACGCGCTCCTCCGTCGAGTTGATTGCCATCGGCATTGGTCACGATGTCACCCGGTACTATCGCCGCGCCGTGACGATCACCGACCCCAGCGAACTTGCCGGCGCCATGACGGACAAGCTGGTTGAGCTGTTCGAAGAAGGCGACGACGGTCGCCAACCGCTGCCGCGGGCCCCCAAGCGGCGCATGCTGCAGTGAGGCGGGCGGCCCCGCCTCACCGCACGGCACAAGAACGCGCACGCCGCCGCGGGCAGGCCGCCCCGGCCACCGTGATCGCAATCGACGCCGCGGCCGGGCTCAGGCGCCGACGCCGCCTCCGCCTTGCCCTCTCTTATATCCGCTGCGTTGCTTAGCCGCTTGCGTGCGCGCCGGCGAAGCTAGGGGCCGCTCGCTTGAGCGGTCGCAGGAGCGGCAAGCTAGGCCGCCACCTGTTCGGCCTGCGCTTTCTTAATGTCGCGCTTAAGCTTGCGGCACCGTTCCGACAGCTCCTCGTCGCTGGCCTTGGCCAGGAACGCATCGAGCCCGCCTCGCCGCTCCACGGTCTTGAGCGCGTGGGCGCTGATCCGCAGGCGCACCTTGCGCTGCAAGGCATCGCTGATCAGCGTCACGTCGACCAGATTGGGCCGAAACGTGCGCTTGGTCTTGTTCTCCGCATGGCTGCGCAGTTGGCCGGCCATGGGCCCCTTGCCCGTCAACTCGCACCGCCGCGTCATGGCAATCACTCCTTGCAGATAGCCCCCTGGCCCGGTGGCTGCGGGGGATCGCGCGCCGTTCTATACGAGAGCCACGGCACGTCAAGGTCCCGCGCGAGCACCCGCTTGCCGGTCGACCGTTGCCAACCTCAGTGGACACCCGGCGCGAGCCACATTAATGACGCAAAACCTGCTACTGTCACTCTGCGGGAGTTTGCACCTTGGCGTTGCGTTGTTGGTTGGGCCGCAACATGCTGTTGAAGCCTATCGGTCGTAGGCGTGCCGTGTTGGCCGCGGTCCTGAGGCTCGCTGCGGGCCTCGTGTTGCTTTCCGCCAATGGCGTGGCCGCCCATGCCGACGGCTGGCCGGCGAGCGTCAAGGCGACCTACCAGATCACCTTCAACGGCTTCAACATCGGTTCGCTGGATTTTCAGTCGGAAGCGGAATCGGAGAGCTACACGCTCGTCGCCAACACGAAGCTGTCGGTCCTACTCGGGGCCTTCACCTGGGATAGCGAGACCCGCAGCTTCGGGATGCTGACCAGCAAGGCGCTCAAACCCGCCGCCTTCAGCCTGGATTATAAGAGCACCTTGAAGGCCGGATCCCTGAAGATCGGCTTTTCCGACGGCACCGTGACGGACGTCGCCCAACAGCCCCTTGTTCCGCCCAAGCCCGGCACGATTCCTTTGCGCGAGCAGCACCTCAAGGGCGTGCTGGATCCCCTCAGCGCCATCATGCTGCTGTCACGCGGCTCGGGCACCAATCCCTGCGAACGCCGCATTCCGATTTTCGATGGCAAGGAGCGTTTCGACCTGGTGCTCAGCCGCAAGGGCGAAGTGCAAGTGACGGAGCAGCAGCCGAGCGGTCAGCCGGGAGTCGCCTACGTGTGCCGCGTGCGCTACCAGCCGATCGCGGGCTACAAGCTCGACAAAGAAACCGAGTTCATGGTCGCCAACGATGCCATCGAGGTGGCACTGCGCCCGATCCCCAGCGCCAATGTGTTCATTCCCTATCAGGCCACGATCCCCACCATGGCCGGCTATGCCACCATCTACGCCAAACGGGTAGAAATCGCCTCGCCGGGCAAGCCTCAGATTGCCTTGACTCACTGAGCAGCCGCCGTCGACCGTTGGCGTGGACCGAATTGCTGCGGGTTTTTTGGCCGAGCCCCTTGATCTTGCCCCACCACTCTGCAATGCCTCCGCATGACGACCTCGGCTAAGGCACCCTGAATGAGCCTCGATATTGCAAACCGCATTCGCAACGTCACGGCGGTACTAGGACCCACCAACACCGGCAAGACCCACCTGGCTATCGAGCGCATGCTGGGCCACGACACGGGTCTGATCGGTCTGCCGCTGCGACTGCTCGCGCGCGAGGTGTATGATAAAGTGGTCGCGCGCGCCGGCGTCGATCGCGTGGCGCTCATCACCGGCGAGGAGAAAATCAAACCGGAGCATCCACGCTACTACGTGTGCACGGTCGAGGCCATGCCGCGCGAGATCGAGGTGGATTTCCTCGCCATCGACGAAATCCAACTGGCGGCTGATCCCGATCGCGGCCACGTCTTCACCGATCGACTTTTGCACGTGCGCGGCAAGCAGGAAACGCTGATGCTCGGCGCACAGACCATGCGCGAGGCCATCAGCGATCTCATACCGGGCGCCAACTTCATTTCGCGGCCGCGGCTTTCCAAGCTCAGCTACGCCGGCGAGAAGAAGATTACCCGGCTGCCGCCGCGCTCGGCCGTGGTCGCCTTCTCCGCCGCCGAGGTGTACGAAGTGGCCGAGCTCATCCGACGCCAGCGTGGCGGTGCCGCCGTTGTACTGGGTGCCCTCTCGCCACGCACGCGCAATGCTCAGGTTGCCCTCTACCAGTCCGGCGACGTCGATTTCTTGGTCGCGACCGACGCCATCGGCATGGGCCTCAATCTCAACGTCGAGCACGTGGCGTTTGCGGGCGTGCGCAAATTCGACGGTCAGGTGAACCGCGGGTTGACGCCGGCGGAGCTTGGTCAGATCGCGGGGCGCGCCGGCCGGCACATGAACGACGGGACCTTCGGTGTCACGGCGACGGTCGAAGCCTTCAGCAGTGATCTGATCGAAAGGCTCGAGACACACACCTTCGACACGGTGCGAGTGCTGCAGTGGCGCAACCGCGCTCTCGACCTCGCTTCGGTCGATCGGCTGCGCGACAGCCTGCGCCAGTCGCCGCGCGAGGCTCGCCTCATGCGGGCGCGCATGGCCGACGACGTGACCGCGCTTGAAAATGTTTGCCATGATCGGGAGATCCTGGCTCTCGCGGCCGCCCCCGCCGCCGTCGGCCGGTTGTGGGAAGTGTGCCAGATCCCCGACTATCGCAAAATCTCGCCGCAGAACCACGCCGAGCTGGTCGCCACTCTTTACAAGTTTCTGATGGCCCCGGCAGAGCGCATCCCCGAGGATTGGTTCGCAAACCAGGTTGCCTTTGCCGACCGCACCGATGGCGACATCGATACGCTCGCCAACCGCATTGCCCACATCCGGACTTGGACATTCGTGTCCAACCGCGGCGATTGGTTAATGGACCCGGAGCATTGGCAGGGACGCACACGCGCCATCGAGGACAGCTTGTCGGACGCGCTTCACGAGCGTCTGACCCAACGTTTTGTCGACAGACGCACGAGCGCGCTCATGCGAGGGCTCAAGGAGAAGGATGAACTTTACGCAGAGATCGCCGACGACGGCACCGTGCAGGTCGAGCGCCATTACGTCGGCCGCCTCCAGGGCTTCCGGTTCTATGCCGATACCCAGGCGGAGGGCATTCACGGCAAAGCCGCGCGCAATGCCGCAGCCCACGTGCTTGCCAAAGAACTCGGCATGCGCGTGCGACGCGTGATCGCCGCCAAGAACGATGCGTTCAAGCTGACACGGCAGGGCCAGGTGCTATGGCGGGAGGAGGAAATTGCCCGCTTGGAGGCAGGCGATGATGCGCTCAAGCCGACGGTCAGCATCGTTGCCGACGATCACCTGCCCGCCGCCGACAAAGAAAGGGTACGTGACCGGCTGACAAGTTGGCTCAGCGAACTTTGCGCCGAGCGCCTCAAGCCGTTGCTGGAAATCACCGGCGCCCAGGATATCTCCGGCCTGGGCCGCGGCATTGCCTTCCGCCTGAAGGAAGACTTTGGGGTGTTGCGGCGCGAAAGTGTGAGCGATGAGATCCGCCTTCTCGATCAACCAGCCAGGGCACAGCTGCGTAAATACGGGGTCCGCTTCGGCGCCTTCAATATCTACTTTCCGGTGCTGCTGAAGCCCGCCTCGAGCGAACTGGCAACCGTCCTCTGGACGCTCAAGCGCGGCGCCGCGAGCGGCCTCGACGTGGCCAGCTTGCCAGGGCCACCGCGCCCTGGGCTGACTTCCCTTCCCGCCGATCCGGCGGTCCCGGAGGCCTTCTATCGCGTCGCCGGCTATCATGTGTGCGGCCCGCGCGCGGTCCGCATCGACATGTTGGAGCGCTTGAGCGACCTGATCCGTCCCCTCGTGGCCTGGCGATCCAATCCGGCCAATCCCGCGCCGCCCCCGAGGGGAGCGACCGGCGACGGCGGGTTCCGGACCACACCCGAGATGATGTCGATCCTCGGCTGCTCGGCGGCGGAGCTCGGCAACGTGCTCAAGGTCTTGGGTTTCCGGCTGGATCGCCGCCGCGTCGCACCCGATCAGCAATCCGAGCCGGCAGCTGCCGTGACTGAGCAATCCGAGCCGGCAGCCGGCATGACGCTTGCTGCAACGCAGGCCGCCGCGGCCGAAGGCCATGCAACCTCCGCCGAAGGCGGGGCAAGCGCGGCCGCGCAAGAGACGGCGGCGGTGGCGGCGGCGGGTGTGGAGGAAGGCGCAAGCATCACCCCAATCGATGCCCCGGCGGCGATCGCGTCGAACCCGGACGCTGGCCTGGCGATGGCCACATCAACGCCGCCGGCCGCCGTCGAAGAGATTTGGGAGGAGGTCTGGCGACCAAGGCGGCGTGGGCGCGACCTGGAAGAGCGCCCGATGCGACCCCAGGGCCCCCGCCGGCGGCCGTCCGAACCAGCGCCGGAGCGGCCGGCCGAGGTGCGCAAAGATCGTCCCGACCAGGGCAAACGACGACGCGACAAGAGGCACAAGGAGCGCCGTGAGGAGCGGCCGCGCCTCCACCTCGAGGCCTCCCCGCCAGGCGCCAAGACCGGCGGCTTCGATCCGAATTCGCCGTTTGCTGCCCTTTATTCCTTGAAGGCGGCGATGGACAAGCGCACCCAAGATTAGGCAGCGCCATGGCCGCGGCACAAGACCCTTTCGCCGACGCGGGTTCCCCGCAACGCCTCGATAAGTGGCTTTACTTTGCCCGGCTGGCCAAGTCACGAACGCTGGCCGCCGACTTGATCCTCGGCGGCAAGGTCCGGGTCAATCGAGCGCGCACCGGCAAGCCCAGCCACCCCCTGCGACCCGGCGAGGTGGTGACCATCGCCTTGCATGGGCGCGTGCTGGTGCTGAAAGTTCTGGCCCCCGGCCGCCGCCGTGGCCCAGCGACGGAGGCCCGCAGCCTTTATGAGGTGCTGGCGCCTCGACCCGGGGCGCCTCTGGCGGAAACCCAAGTGCCCGCGCATGCAGGACCGCACGAGGAGGACTGACGGGCTTGCCGCGCGGCAAGCAAATGAGCCTTGCGACGACTGGCCCTGGTGTGGCAACAGAGGCCACCCCATAAATGCCCGACGCGCCTCGGCCTGAGGCTACGGATCCGCTACGCGCATGACCTACATCGTCAATCAGAACTGCATCAAGTGTAAGTTCACCGATTGTGTGGAGGTATGTCCCGTCGACTGCTTCTATGAAGGCGAGAACATGCTCGTCATCCACCCGGACGAATGCATCGACTGCGGGGTTTGCGAGCCGGAATGCCCCGTGGATGCAATAAAACCCGATACCGAGCCTGGTCTGGAGCAGTGGCTCGAACTCAATCGCCAGTATTCCGAGAAGTGGCCCAATATTACGTCGAAGAAAGAGGCCCCTGCGGACGCCGACAACTATCGCGATGAGCCCGAAAAATTCGAGAAATACTTCTCGCCGGAGCCCGGATCCGGAGATTAAGCTATAGCGTTGCCGTCCAACGCTTGTTCCATCCTAATTTGGGTCCGGGCCTTAACGGGCCGCCTCCCGGGGCGGAGAAGCCTGCGGCCGCGAGGACCAATGCAGCCGCTTCAAAATGCGTGAAGTTTGTGTTATAGTGCTCAGGATGGTAGTGGCGTGAACAAAGTCGGTACGTCGTTTCGCGGGTGAGGCGGGTTATTCCGACTGTGGACGGCCTCGGACTTGAGTGCGCGCGGAGGCGCACCCGCAAATTTCTACACAGCCAAACCATACAATGAGGGCGCGAAAGGGTCTGCTGGGCTGAAGGGCCCTGCAACCAGAGGCGCGGTCGACACCATGGGGGGCGCGGCGGCTGCCGCCGGTGGACGGGATCGTTATGCCGAGCTTAGGCTCGTGTAAGAACTGAGAAATGCAATCTTAAGTAGCAAGTGGGACGAGCACAAATGACACGCAAGAAGACGGCGACAAAGGCAGTGGCAAAAAAATCGAAGTCCCCTGAACGCAAGGCCACAATTCGTCCGTCTGCCAAGGCTGCGAGCGGGAAGGGTGTCGCCGCGAAGACCGCCCCGAAGGCCGCACCCAAGGCGGCCAAGGCCGATGCCACGCGAAAGGGCAGCGTCGGCAAAAAGCTGGTGGCGCCCGTCGCAACCGCCAAAAAAGTGGCCAAGCCGGCTCCGACCCAGCCGCTCCCGGCAGCCAAGGTCGCCGCATCTGCTGCAAAGCCTGCGGCGGAAGCTGCGCCGGTATTGCCTCCCTTTGCGCGCCCGGCGGCGCTGCCGGCAGCTGCGCGCGCGATGCCTGCCGCGGCGGCCATGGGCAAGGGCGGTGCTCAGCGTATCGCGGCACCTCCCGCCACGCCCAAGGCCGTGGCCGAACGCACGGCGCTCGCCCGTCAGCAGGCAGCCAGCAAGAAGCCGGTGAACCAGCGGCATGGCTTCAAGACCAATGAATGGATCGTCTACCCGGCTCACGGCGTCGGCCGCATTGTCGGCATCGAGGAGCAGGAGATCGCCGGGATCTCGCTGGAGCTCTTTGTGATTACCTTCGAGAAGGACAAGATGACGCTGCGGGTGCCGACGGGGAAGTCCCAAAGCGTTGGCATGCGCAAGTTGGCTGAGGAAAACACCCTCAAAAAGGCCATGGAGACGTTGCGCGGCAAGGCGCGCGTCAAGCGCACGATGTGGAGTCGGCGAGCCCAGGAATACGAGGCCAAGATCAACTCCGGCGACCTCATCTCGATTGCCGAGGTGGTGCGCGATCTTTATCGCTCCGAAAGCCAGCCCGAGCAGTCTTACTCGGAGCGTCAGCTTTATGAAGCGGCGCTCGATCGCATGGCGCGCGAACTGGCCGCCGTCGAGAAGCTCGATGAGCGCGGGGCCGTGCAACGCATCACCGAGGTCCTGGCAAAGAGCGCCAAGGGCCGCCGTGTGACGGCGGAAGAGGCGGAAGTCAAGGCGGCCTAAACCCCGGCGCCGCTGGCAGCCGACAATCGGCCGTTGGGGCCGACCCGAACGCGGGCAACCGCGTCGTTGGCCCCAGGGGGGACGGCGGTTTGTCCCTGCGCCCCGCCGGTGCGGCGCGTCCCAGTCGCGTCCCAATAAAGGCCCGTCAGTAAAGGCGTGTCGCAGTGACGGCGGCGGCCGCCAGGGTCTTCTGCCGGCCGTGGCGGCTTGGTTTGGCCGCGAGGCCATGCCTGCCTCCTCCCGCGAGGTCATCGATCCCTTCGAGCGGTCCTGAGCTTGAGAAAAGGCCGCGACGCGCGCATGCTGGGGGCCGATCGATCCTGCGGCTGATCGCAAACGTGGCTGGAGGTCAAAACATGCTCTGTGGAGCTTACTATTTTCCCACCGATTACGGCATGGATGTCGTTGAGCTCGCGCGTGCCCTCGAAGAGCGCGGGTTTAAGTCATTGTTCCTGTGCGAGCATACCCACATTCCCGTCAGCCGCCGGACGCCGTTTCCGGGCGGCGGGGAGTTGCCGAAGCGCTATAAGCACACGCACGACCCCTTCGTTGCCCTTTCGTTTGCAGCCGCCGCCACCAAGACCTTGAAACTCGGCACCGGCATTGCGCTCATCCCGCAACGCGATCCCATTGTCACGGCCAAGGCCGTCGCAAGCCTCGACCAACTCTCCAATGGCCGCTTCATCTTGGCCATGGGCGGGGGCTGGAACGTCGACGAGATGGAAAATCACGGCGCGCGCTACGACACCCGGTTCAAACTGCTGCGCGAGCGCGTACTGGCGATGAAGGAGATGTGGAGCAAGGAGGAGGCCCAATACCACGGGGAATTCGTCAACTTCGATCCCATTTGGGTCTATCCGAAGCCCAAGCAGAAGCCGCATCCCCCGTTGTTTCTCGGCGGCGAAAGCGATCTCACTTTGCACAGGGTGGTGGAGTTTTGTGACGGCTGGTTTCCGCGCACTCGCCGGGGCTTCGAGCCAAAGACGGCGATGGAGCGGTTGGCGACGGCGGCTCGGGCGGCCGGGCGCGATCCAAGGACGCTTTCCATTAGCGTGTTTGCGGCGCCAGCCGACGCCGCAAAGCTCGCTCCCTACCGCGAGGCCGGCATTCAACGGGTGCTCTTCGAAGTGCCCGATGCGAGCCGCGAGGAGATCCTGCGGACGCTGGATAGGAACGCTCTGCTGATCAAGCCCTGACCCCTCAGGATCACCACGGATCGGCGCTGATCGGGCGCGGCAAGGTCAGGCTCGGCGGGCCCGTTGCCAAGCCGGCGTGGCGGCCTCCACGTTTTGTCGTAACGACCGCAACTGGGGGGCCCGGCTTGATGTGGCACGACCGCGACGGGCGCCGTGTCGCGCGGGCGGGCAGACCAGCCAAGCTCAAGCCATAGAGAAAATTTGGGAACCTCAGCCACTGCCGTCGGTTGATTAGGAGCATATCCCTTTCATTCGGCTCGATTTTGCAGGGAGTTGAGAATGGCGGAAGAGCGCAAAATCCACGCCACCGGGTCGCCTCGCGGCTTTGCCAGCATGGATCAGGACAAGCAGCGCGAGATTGCTCGCAAAGGTGGAGCCAACGTGCCCAACGACAAGCGCAGCTTCGCGCAAAATCGCGCACTGGCCTCCGAGGCGGGCAGGAAGGGCGGCCGCTCAGTAGCCCCGCAATCGCGTAGCTTTGCACAAAATCGTGCGTTGGCCGCCGCGGCAGGGCGCAAGGGTGGTCAAGCCTCCCAAAGCCGGCGGCTGCGCAGCAGCACCAATGGGTCCAGTGACCGGGGAGGCCACAACTCCTCCGATAGCCAAGGCCGAACCGACTGAATAGGGGTCGGTTGGCGCTCGTTTTTTTGCTGCCCTTACTGCCCAGGTGGGCGCTGCCTGGCCTCTGCGCGCCGCGGCGAGAGCGGGCCGAGCGCCCGTCACCGCGCCGTGGCGAGGCACGCCAGGGGCGCCCTCAGGGCCTGCTGGTTCAGCTGCGTGATCTTTCCGGGCTCGGGCCTGCGCGCCCTAGTCCTTAGAGCTTGCCAAGCAGGCCTCACCCAAAGGGCGGCCACGCTATCGTAGCTGATCTCCCAAGCGCGATCCGACCATAAATCGTCGCTCAAAGGCAGGGGCGCCACGCCGTTGGTCGCGGGTTCAACCGCGAGCAAAGGGGTTTTCGCTCTTGCGGAGTTTGAGGCGAATGGGCACGCCAGGAAAACCGAACGTTGCGCGCAAGCTATTGCTGAGATAGCGCAGATAGGCCTTTGGCACGGCCTCGGGCCGCGAGCAGAAGGCGATGAACATCGGCGGCCTGGCCGAAGGTTGGGTCACAAATCGCAGCTTGACCCGTCGGCCCTTGGCGGCCGCCGGGGCGTGTTGTTCAATCGCCTCGGCCAGCCAACGGTTCAACTCGGGGGTGGGCACGCGCTTGTTCCAGATCGCGTAAGTCTCAAATACGGCCGACATCAGATCGTTGAGGCCGCGGCCGGCAAGCGCCGAGATCGGCACGATGGCAACGCCGGGCATTTGCGCCAGACGCTCGGCCGCCGTGGCGCGCAAATCTTTCAGCATTCTTTGCTTGTTGGAGACCAAGTCCCACTTGTTGACGGCGATGACGAGCGCACGCCCTTCGGTTTCGACCAGATCGGCGATGGTTAGATCCTGATGTTCGAAGGGATGCTCGGCATCGACGAGCAGGACCACTACCTCGGCAAAGCGCATGGCGCGGACGGCATCGCTCGCCGCCAGCTTCTCGGCCGTCTCAAAGATGCGCGCCTTGCGCCTGAGACCGGCGGTATCGAACAAGCGAATGGGCCGCCCCTGCCAGGTTGCGTCGCTGGCGACGGCATCGCGCGTCAAGCCGGGCTCGGGGCCAGTGATCATGCGTTCTTCGCCGAGCAGGGCATTGACCAAGGTGGATTTGCCGGCGTTTGGGCGCCCGACGATGGCGACGCGCACCGCACTATGTTCGTGCGGCAAACCGCCACCCGCCTCCGGGCTGACTTGATGTTGCAGGCCCAGCGCACCGGCGATCGCGCCGCTCAATTCCCCCATTCCCTCGCCGTGCTCGGCCGAAATGGCGATCGGCTCGCCAAGCCCCAGCCGGAACGCCTCGTAAAACCCCTGGGTGCCCGCGCGACCTTCGCACTTATTGGCAACCAGAATGGCCGGCACCCCCGAGGCCAGGACCAGTCGCGCAAATACCGCGTCGGCCGGTATGATGCCGTCCCGCGCATCGAACACAAATAACACCAAATCGGCGCTGGCGAGCGCCAATTCGCTTTGCGTACGCATGCGCGCGGCAATGGAGGAGCGCGGTGCTTCCTCGAGCCCCGCCGTATCGATGACGGTCACGGCATGGCCGGCGATCGTCGCCTCCTCGGTGCGGCGATCGCGGGTCAGTCCAGGGGTGTCGGAGACGAGCGCCGCGCGCCTGCCGGTCAAGCGGTTGAAGAGGGTCGACTTGCCGACGTTGGGCCGGCCGACGATGGCAATGGCTGCGGGCATGCGTCCGTCGCCCGGGATCGGCGGTGTCATCGCCTGAGGGCTAGCGCGAATCCCGGCGCACTTCAATTGAACGCCACCAGCCGGGCTTTATCCGTCAGCACATACATGCGGCTTCCGGCCACCACCGGCCCGACGTAGACAGGCTGTCCGAGGTCCTGCGTGCCAACGACCTTGCCAGTTTGGGCTTCGACGTTGACGAGTTGACCCTTGCTGGACACCAGCCAAAGGCGATTACCGGCCAGCACCGGCCCCGACCAGGTCGAGGACCCGGGCAGCTTGGCCGTCCATTGGATCTTTCCTTCGCGCCGAGTGATGGCCATCAGCTGCCCGCCGGTGTCGACCACAAACACGGAATCGCCCGCCACATAGGGCGCCTGGATGCTGGGCACGGTGAGCGACCACAGCCGCTCCCCCGTCTTGTAGGAGACGGCGATCATGCGGCCGGCATGCCCAACCGCGAATACCGTGCCACCGTCGATGGCTGGACGCGCGGCGTCGCTCATGGCCGTTAACGATGAGGCGGTGCGCGAGCGCGCCAGCGAATCCGACCACAGCGCCTTGCCGTCGGTGATCCGTAAGGCAACGATGTCGCCGCTGGGGAACGGCACGACCACGACCTCGCCCTCGACCGCCGGGCTGGCATTGGAGAGAATGCTCGCCCGCTCGGCGTTGCCGCGGAAGTTCCACAGCTCCGAGCCGTCGGCGCCCGACAGGCAAAAAACGGCGCCCTCGGTCGTCAACACAAAGACGCGCTCGCCGACCGCCGTTGGCGAGGAGCGCACGGGCGCGCCAACCGTCTTCTCCCATAGCTTCTTTCCCGACCTGGCATCGAAGGCGACGACCAGGCCGAAGCCCGTGCCGGCATAGATGCGGCCACCGTCGGCGGCAAGACCACCCCCAAAACCCTCCTGGTCTTTCTCGCCTTGAGGCGTCGTTGCGGCCCGCCAGGCCGCCGCGCCCCCTCCGGTACTAAATGCCGCCACCGTCCCGGCGGCGTCCAAGGTGAAGACCTTGCCGTCATAGACGATGGGACTGGCCGTCAGCTTACCGTAAAAGCTGCTACCCGTTCCCACATCGGCACTCCAGGCGCTTTTGAGCGCGCCGCCCAGCATCAAATGGCCCGGCGAATTGTTGGCCACACCGCCCGGCTGGCTCCAAGCGTCGTTTTGCCGGGGCGGCGGTAGGGCGATCGGCTTATTGGCCGCGGCGAGATCGGAGGCGATGTTTTCCTGCTGAATGACGGAGATGCGTTTGCCCGGCAGGGGTGCTTCCTTTTCGGCAAAGGGATTGAGGTCCTGGAATTTGGGCAGGCTCGGCAGGCTCGCCCCTTCGCATCCCGACAGGAGGACCACGCCAAAGAGCGCAGCGGTCACGGACCCCAATCCGTTACCACCCAACCCTCGCTTGCCGCCCATCGTTGCTCTCTCAGGTTGAGGCCGAACCACGGGCCTATTTCTCTTTCTCGATCGTCTTGGGCGCCGTGCCCGGCGGCGCGGGTGCCGGCGGCGCGGGTGTGGACAGCTCGGCCTCCGTCAGCATCGCCATCATGATGCGCGCGCGCTCGGCAATGCTGGGCGGCGTATCTCGATCGCTCAACAACCGCTGGAACTGCTGGCGCGCATCATCGGTCTTGCCTGCCTTCACCGCCGCCAGACCCAACAACTCGCGCGCGCTCGCCCGCCACGGATTTCCATCGGCGGCCAGATCGTTGAGCCAATTCTGCATGTCCGTCCAGCCCGCCGTATCCAGTTTGAGACTGGCAGCCTGCAACCGCGCATAGTCGGCGAGCAACCGGTCGCCAGCGCCTGCATTGGCGATGGCTTCGTAGGCGGCGGCCGCTTCGGCAAGCTTGCCGGCGTCTCGATCGGCTGCTGCCAACCGAAACCGGGCCAAGGTCGCATAGCCGGCCGGGCCGGACTTACCAATGTCTTCCAAGATCTTCTGGGTTTGCGCCCCGCTCTCGGGTGGGGAGCGCCGGGTCGCCTCGGCAAGGCGGGCGCCGGCGGCCTCGGCCGCCACCGTGGTGCGATATTGATAGTATTTGACCCCGCCGACACCCACCACAATAAGCGCAATCGCGACCACCACGTAGGTGCCGTACTTTTCCCAAAGCTTGAGCAGTTGCTCGCGGCGCAGTTCTTCGTCGACTTCTCGTGCGAGGCTATCTCTCTGGTCGATCATGCTTTTCCGTGGCGCTGGTGCTGCTCCAAAGGGGTGCCACCCATGCATAGCGCGCCGCCGGACTTGCCGGAAGAGTTTTACGGTCGGTGGCCGCTGATGGGACGGCTATTTTTTTGACTTTTTTGGGGCTGGACGGGCCCGGCCCCCCTCGGCCTCGGGGGCCCACAAGCGGCCAGGCTGGACAATTCCGCGCTCGCCATAATTTGCGCCCCATTCGACCAGTCTAGTTGGTGCGAGTTTGACCGCGAAAATGGTGGCGACGGCCGAAAGATTCGGGAGGCGGCCGTTAACCTGTCGACGGCGCAAGGGGCGGAAAAGACTTGACGGCGGCGGGGCGTCCGATCAAGGGCTATAAGGAGGATCGCAAAGGCGCGCAGGCGCGCACTCGATTGAGAGGGCAGCGTACGGCGCGTGAGGGCTTCGCAGAACGAAGCTCGTGACGGGTAATCGACCGGGGCATGACATGACACTGCCCGGTCCGGTGTGAGTGGCGTGAGGGGGTTTGCGATGGTCAGTGATGCGTCCTCGGGTGACGGCCGGCGCGCGGAATTGGAGCGCGACAAGGCACCGGTCAAAGGGTCAGACGGCCACGCACGCAGCACGGCCGATCTCACCCACGAATTGGCGCAGCTACTGGCGGCGACCATTGCACAACGACAGCTCACCAGCAGCTTGCCGGCAACTTCGCCGCCCCCGCTCAATCTTGCAGGGCTGAGCAGCCAACAGCGAATTTTAGAGCCGACCTTCAAGGACGGGCTCTCGGCTCTTTCCTACAAGGCGCCTCGCGGCACCAGCCTGGTGCCATCGGTCGATCTCAGCGCCGACGACGAACCCATGCCGATCCCGTCGACCTGGCGCGAACCTGCTCAATCCGATGATCGGTGGCTGCGCCAGCAAATGGGAGCAACGTTGCTGGGCTTGTGTGCAGGGCTGCTGGTAGTCGTGCCGATTGTACTCTGGCTCAGCGGCTGGCTTGGCGAAGCCCAGAAATCGAGGCCGCAACGGAGCGCCGAGCCTTCCCTTGCGCCGATTGAACCGCGCACCGGCGAGGTGAAGACGGTAAAGGTGCAGGTGCGCCCCGTCGAGCGCACCTCGCAGACAGCGTCCCAATATGTGACGGGCAGCATCGATGGACGCGCTGCCGCCGAGCCTGCGAGGCTTGAGCCGATCGCAGCGCTGCCCGTGGCGAAAGCCCCCGAGCCCGCCACTCGACCCGAGCCGGCGCGCCAAGTCGATGACCGCCTGGCAGAGGCCAGGCACCGCATCGAAAGCGGCGATGTCACGGGCGCGCGCGATATTCTCAGCGCTGCGGAAGGCAACGCCCCCGGACCGATCTCGTTCGCCCTTGCCGAGACCTACGATCCCAACATGCTCGCGGCATGGGGCACGCGCGGCGCCATCGCCGATGTGGCGAGGGCCAAGGCGCTCTACCACAAATCGCTGGGGCTCGGGATGGCGCGCGCACAAGTGCGCCTGGAGGCCTTGCAGTAGGCGTCCACCGCCCACGATCAGGTGCGAGATCGAGAAGCCACCCCGTTTAGCCGTTAGCCGTCGGTCACCTCACGGCGCCCATACGCGCGCAGGAACAGCCGGGCGGTCGGGGTTCGCGCCGGCCGGCGACTGGTCTAAGGCTCACCCGCGGCTCACTCTGCCGTCTTAAAAAGCGGCGCCGTCCTCAAGGCCGGCGCCGCCCCGCGCCCCTGCAGCCGACGCTTGGGCAGCGGACCCTTGGGTAGCGGACCCTTGGGCGGCGCGCCCGCGCTAGCGAACGACGGCGCCCCTGGGCCCGATATCAACCGCGCCTACCAACGCCGGTGATGGTGGTGATGCCGATGGCCACCAATGAAAAACCCGAATGACGGGCGGTAGTAGTAGGGGTAGGGGTCGTAGTAGGAGGGCGCATAGCCGTAGTCGACCCAATGGCGCCGGCAATGCAGATGCCCTCGGTGCCGCCAGCAGCGGCGGCTCCAGTACACCTGGTCAACGTTTGAGGCTTCGCGCACGGCGGAGGTCAGATCGCCGGCCGTGGCCACGGTCGGAGCAGCCTCAGCGGAAGCAGCCGCCACTGCCAGACCGATGGCGGCAGTTGCGCCCAATAAGTAATGCCTGATTTTCATCACGGCCTCCATGGTGTGAGCATTCCCACAGCTCGATTTCCCGGCGAGAAATACATAATTCCCAACAGGCCCCTGAATGGCGAATGAACGTCGGTGGTGGCCGCTTGTTCCCGGCACAAACACCGTGCGCTGCCGAATGCCGAGGAGGTGTGGTAGGCCAGCGCACCGCACCGCCTCGAGCGCGCGAATGGTGGCCCTGGGACCGCGAAATGCCTGACCGCGCCAGCGGTGGACATTGACCGGGATAACGCTTCAGGCTCCGCGCTGTTTGAGATAATGGCGACGCGCTTTGGCACGGTTGCCGCACGCCCTCATATCGCACCAGCGTCGCGAGACGTTCCTGCTGCCATCGAGAAACAGCCATCGACATGCATCGTTGGCGCATTGGCGGATCCGGTCACCGCGCGCCGCGACGATGAGATCGGCCGCCGACCAAACAACCGCCGCTAGAAGCTGGGGTGCCGAGGGCGGACGGGCGCCCGCGGGCGCCTCCACCTGCCAGGCGTATTGCGCCCCCACTTGAGCGATGCGCGCGCGCGGCGGGGCTTGCGCGATGGCCGCATTGAGCACCGACAACTCGGCCTTTGGAATCGAGGCGCCAGCGGCGAGCGCGCTGAACGCGTGGTAGATGACCTCGCGCAAGGCAATGGCTTCGGCGAACAGAGTGGCCGAGGCCGCCGGCGTCATCGACGGGTTGGGCGCGGCCAGGAGGCGCGCGCGGCGGCACCAGGCAATCAGATCGGCTGGACGCCGCAGCGTTTCCGTGGGGCTCTCCAGACCACGCCAGCACCGCGTATTGGCGTAGTCGAGACATAGGCTCGGGCGTCCCGACGCAACCAGGCGCGCGCGGCCGTTGCTGGTGGCTGCGCCCATCTTGCCTCCCTGCGCATTGAAAACCGTCGCGCCAGCCGCAACCTTACCTAACCACCATGCCGGTTGACAGACCTAGCAGCCGCCCGTACCCTTTGCAACCCTGTAGCTGGTTAGAAAAAAGGAGACCGCGGGTGGCTTGGCGGCACGACGCTCTGGCTGCGGCGCTCACACGCAAGGCGCGCCACGGCGCGCCCGGAGGCACCGAGGCCTCACTGCTGGCGGCAGGCGAAGGCTGGCGCGCCTTCGACGTCGTCTGTACCTGCGGACCGCGCGATCGACCGTTCGAGGAGCGGCACAATGCGCCATCGGTCTCCCTGGTGTTATCGGGCACCTTTGCCTGCCGCAGCCGTTGCGGCTCCTGCCTGTTGTCGCCGGGCGCCTGGTTTCTTGTGAGCGGTGGTGAGCCCATCGAGTGCTCGCACCAACACGGTGAGGGCGACCGCTGCTTATCGTTCCAATTTGACGCCGAAATCTTCGCCTGTCTGGCACATGGCGCGGCTGGCGCCCGCGTGCCGCTGGCGCGCCACGCCGTGCCGCCATTGCGCGTCCACGCGGCCCTGGCGGCGCGCGCGATGCTGGCGATTGCTCGCGGCGGAACGGTCGAAGAGATTGCCTTCGAGGTAGCCGGCGCCGTCGTTCAAGCCGCCGTCGGGGGGAGCCCGGCCGAACCGGCAAGCCGGCACCATGCCGCCATCGCCCGCACCATCAGGTGGTTCAGTGCAGCGCTGGATAGCCCGCACACGCTGGTCGAACTTGCGCGAGCGGCAAACATGAGCCCCTACCACTTCCTGCGCACCTTCAAAGCGGTCACGGGCATCACGCCGCATCAATGGCTGCTACGAGCGCGCCTGCGTGAGGCCGCCCAGCGGCTCGCCCACAGCCGCACCGGCGTCACCGCCATCGCCCTCGATGTCGGCTTCGACGACCTGTCGAATTTTATCCGCAGTTTTCGCGCCGAGTTTGGCGTCTCACCCCGGCAATATCGTCTCGCGGCGGCCTGACCGGCGAGCCAGGACAGCAATTTTTGCCAAGTTTGCGCGGGCCGCAGCCGGCAAGGTGGCTCCTGTCGAGACAAACAGGAGACCACAGCCATGCTCAATCACGTATCGATCGGCGTCCGCGACGTTGCGAGGTCGAAGCGCTTTTATGATGCGGCCTTGGCCCCACTCGGCTATGCGTGCCTCAGCCAATCGCCCGACGCCTTGGGCTATGGCGGCGATGGCGTCTGCCTATGGATCGGCGCCACCGATCAGCCCGTGCCGGCAAACGCCAAATCCGGGCTGCACTTTTGCTTTGACGCACCAAGCCGCCAAAGCGTCGACGCCTTCCATGCGGCCGCCCTCAGCGCCGGCGGACGCGATCATGGCACGCCGGGCCTACGCGCCGACTACGGGAACAACTACTATGCCGCCTTCGTCATCGATCCGGACGGTTATCGGCTCGAGGCCTACTGCGGTAAGCCGGCGTGAGGCCGTCATGATGCAACCCTCCGCGGCTTTCCTCGAGGCGCTACCGGCCGGCCACGCGCCGGCCGCGTTCTCCCAAGCCGAGCGAGACCGTGGGCCCCGGTTTAAGCTAGGTTTAGCGCATGCACCGCCCCAGCCTTGTCTCCGCCGAGAAAGGCCATCGCCTTTGGCCAGCGTCCGACCTTGAGGGGCCGGACCCGAGACGGCTTTGATGCGGCGCCGGCGCGACAGCCTCTCGCTCGTAGAGGCCCGGCGCATCGCCCTTGCGGCCCAAGGCTTCGGTGAGCCGCGCCTGATGAAGGTCCACGACAAACGTGCCGTGCGGCGTCTCCTCGAGCGCTTGGGCGTCGTGCAGATCGATTCGGTCAACGTGCTGGCGCGCGCCCACACCCTGCCGGCGTTTTCGCGCCTCGGTCCCTATCGGGTCGACGATTTGCAGGCATTGGCCTACGCTGGTCCCCGCCGCGCCCTTTTTGAGTATTGGGGCCACGAGGCCTCGCTGCTGCCCGTGGCCCTGCAACCGATGTTGCGCTGGCGCATGGCGCGCGCCAGCCGCGGGGAAGGGATCTATAAAGCGCTCGCCACCTTCGCCCGGGAGCGCCAGGAGCTGATCGCGCAAGTGCACCGCGAGATCACCGATCGCGGCCCACTCCGGGCCGGCGACCTTTCGCACAAACACAAAGGCGACGGCGGCTGGTGGGGGTGGTCGGACGGCAAGCGCGCTCTCGAATGGCTGTTCTGGACCGGCGCGCTGTCGACGGCGACGCGCTACGAAACCTTCGAGCGCGCCTATGATCTGACGGAACGCGTACTGCCGCAGGCCATCGTTCAGGCCCGGACGCCGGCCGAGGCCGAGGCGCAACGCCACCTCGTGCGCATCGCCGCCCGCGCCCTGGGGATCGCCAGCGAGCGCTGCCTGCGCGACTACTTTCGCCTGCCGGTCTCGGATGCAAGGCTGCGCATCGCCGAGTTGGTCGAAGCGGGGGAGCTGATCCCTGTTGCCGTGGAATCCGCCTTTCCCTCCGCCTACCTCTCCCGCGATGCGCGGCAACCAAGGCGGATGGCGGCGCAGGCTTTGCTGGCTCCGTTCGATCCCTTGATCTGGCAGCGGCAACGGGCCGAGGTTCTGTTCGGCGCGCGCATTCGCCTCGAGCTCTATACGCCGCCTGAAAAGCGCATCCACGGCTACTACGTCCTGCCGTTCCTGCTCGGCGATCGCATCGCGGCACGCGTTGACCTCAAGGCGGACCGGGCGCGCTCGGTATTGCGGGTGCAAGCAGCCCATGGCGAGCCGGGCGTGCCTGCGGCCGTCGCCGAACCGCTGGCGCATGAATTGTGGCTGCTGGCTCACTGGCTCGGCTTGCACCACGTCGAGGTGCGCCGATCGGGCGACCTGGCGCGCTCTCTCGCAGGAGCCGTGCGCGCGTGAACGCCCCTTTTTGCCGGCTTACGTCAGGTCGGATTTCTGGGCAACCTGGATGGCCTCGAGACGGTTGCGGACGTTCATCTTTTTGAAAAGTTGTGTGACGTAGTGCTTGATGGTGCCGACCGTTAGACCGAGCCGGTCGGCGATTTCCTTGTTGGTGAGCCCCTTGGAGACGTGCGAAAGAATTTGCTGCTCGCGGTAGCTGAGCGCCGCCTGCAGCTTGGCCTCGCGCATCGGCAGGAGGGCGCCACCCTTGGCGTCCGTCAGCAGGCGCGAAGCCAACTCGGGCGTGACAAAGGGCAGTCCGCGGTGAATGCTCTTGATGGCGGCCACCAGTTCCGTACCGCTAATGCCTTTGAGGATGTAGCCCTTTACCCCGGCCGACAAGGCTTTCGACACGCTCATGACGTCGTCGAGAGCCGTCAGCACGACGAGCTTGCAGTTCGATCCACCCCTGGCAATGCCGACCGCGGCTTCGATGCCACCTTCCGGTATACTGATGTCGATCAGCATGACGTCGGGTTCGGCCTCACGCACCGCCGCGCGCGCCTCGGCCGCCGTCGCCCCCTCGGCGACCAGCAGGAGGTCGTCGTTGCGCGTGATGGTTTGCACCACCGCTTCCCGAAAAATCGGATAGGGATCGACCACGGCGACACGGATAGGTTTAGACATTTGTGTTTCCCATATCACCTAGGCCAAAGCCGACGCAGAAGCGGACCTGCCCGTGCGCGGGCGAGTGCACCTGCAGCGTTCCGCCGAGTGCCTCGATCTGGTGCCGCACCCTCTCGCTACTGAGCTCGAGATCCTCCGTCAGCCACGACGAGGAGCGCGGAAACTGCGTTTCGTAAGCGATTTCGATCTGTAGCGTCTCCCCACCGGTGGCACGCACGTGGAGGCTGCCACAGCCCGTATGCCGCACCGCGGCGGCGAGACCTTCCTCGATGAACTGGTAGAGGCAGGCCTTCAGGGGATAGGCGGCTGCTTGCGGCAGATCGCGAAAATCACAACTGACTGCCACCGCCGTTCGAAGTTCGTGCAGGCACACGGCGGTGCTGATCGCCTCGGCCAAGGACAGGCTCTCGATTTCGGAGGGGGCCAAGCCAGCCGACACGTCGCGAATTTGACTCAAGCACTCCTTGAGGGCCTTGCGGATTACGTCGATATCGGCCGCGCGGGTGGCCACGCAATGATCGGGCCCGGCCTCAGACAGGGCATCGAGTTTGAGCAGCGCCAAGGCGGCAAGTTGCAACGGCCCGGCATGCAATTCGCGGCCGACACGCCGCAGATTGCGCTCGTTCATTTCCAGGACCCGGCCGTTGGCTTTCAACACACGCCGGCGAAACTGCTCATGGGCTGCTCGTTGCAGCGCCAATTCGCCGATGCGCATTTGCAGTCCATCGGTGAGACTGAACAGCACCAGCAGCAGCCCGATCGCGGCGCTGGCGATCACGACGTAACTCGCATATTGGGCCGCGCGGATTTCCCGCACCAGCTCCACGGCCAACTCGGAGATCTCGGCCAGCGCGATGATGCGATTGGTGCCGGTCTGACGGACCGGCGCATAGACTTCCAGGATTGGCGTATTGAGGGCCCGCTCCTGCGCCTCCTCTTCCCCGTCGAGCTCAAAATTGGCGACGACGTCACCTTGAAAGGCGCGCTCCCGGCGAGCGCTGGCGGGGAACCGCCGACCAACAATTTCACTGCGGTTGCTGAAAACGACCCGATCGCCGACCCAGATCCTGAAGGCAACGACGGGTTTGCCGATCGAGGCGGGAGCCAACAGACGCTCAAGCGCCTGACGGTTTTCGCTGGACAGGGCGGGCTTGGCGGCGAGCTCCTGGACCAGGGGTTCCACGAAGCTGTCCATGTACAAGGCGGTGCTCGCCGCCGCCTTGTGTCCGAATGCCTGCTCAATATGGCTCGCCACGAACGAGCACGCGTAGACCACGCCGATCACCACCACCAGCGACAGGGCGACGGTGAGCTTGCGCGCGCGTTCTAGGCCTTGCCACCACCCACGCACGGGCGAAAGGATCGGCAAGGCAAGCCGAGGCAGACTATTTGCGGCCATGACCAGCACTCAAAGTACGTTTCTGCAGTCTGGATACGCTGAAAGGCCACCCTTGGTTATCAGACCAAAGTGAACTCAAAGTATTGGCTCTTCGGCCAATCGAGCGCCGGGCTCGGCCGCCAACCCCGCGCCGCGCACCAGCCAAGCTTCAGGCGACGGCACCCGTTCGCCCCTGCGCCGCTCGCAGCGTGCTGGGCGCGGGGCGCGCGGGTCGTGGGGGCGCTGCTTCAAGCTGCACCGGCCATGAAGCCAGATCGCTCGCCAAAGGTCCGCCATGGCATGGCTGGCCGTCCCGGCCTGGCGGGCCAATCGCTGCGGGGTGCCGCACGGCAGTTGCAGGCCTGGCGCCGGGCCACCCACCGCCTGGGACTAGTGGCGCGCGGCCTCGCCCTTACCGAGGGGAGGCCAGGCCGGTACCGGCAACGTCCACCAGAGCCAGCGGCCCTCGCCAGTGGGCTCGCGCGACAGGGCGCCAAGCGCGCTCATGCCCGGCGGGCGCTGCGCGGCTTGCGGCATGGCCGATAGGGCCTCCTGCCGCGCCACCTCCGGGACCGTCGGCAGGGGCCGATCGCCAGCGCGCGCGGCGGCCCGCATCCGACCTTCGCGGGCAACACCCTCGCGCGTGACGGTCGGCGTCGACCACGTCGGCGCCGCTTCCGGGGGCGCCACCCAGTGGTCGCGCCGCACGGCTTGGGCGGTCACGGACAGGGGTGGATTTGCCACCTCGGCGCTCGCCGGGGGCCCGATGAGGCGCACCGCGGCCGAGGTCTGCGTCAAAATAGCGGCATCAGCATCAATGACGTCGATCCCGACCATGAAGGCGGGCGGCGTGCCGGGACGCAATGTCACGGAGAGGTCGTCGAGATCCGCCCGCGCCAGCTCCCACGTGTGCTCATCGCGCCGTTCGCCCCGCGAAAACCACACGGCTTCCGGCAAATGCTGCAAGACGATCCGCACCTCGCCTGCCTCATCAAGGCCGGTAACGAGCAAGGGAAAAGCGGCCGGCTGATCGCTTTTGCGGATCGGCAGGTCCAAAGCGACGGGCTGCGGCCGATCCGGCCAGGCGCCGGCAGCAACCGCGGCGGAGGGACGCTGGCCGCCCTCGACCTTGAGGCGTGTCGCGATAAGGGCAAAGGCAGCAACACCGACCACAAGGCTCCCGAGCAGGCCCACGGCAAAAGGTCTGAGCTTCGTGCCTGTGGGCGGCCGAGGCCGCAGCGGACGGTCCGCCTCGCAGGGAGCGTCGCGCTGCAGATTGGCCAATCGCTGCATCAAACCCGCGGACGGCCAGCCCCTGATGGCGACCCCGGCAGCCGTTTCCCCCATGGCCTCGCCTCCCCTCGACGCACCACGCCGTCCCACCCGAGACGGGTTGCTTTGCCCCACGCCCGCCGGGCACTTGCCCCCGTGCACCGACCGGCACCGCCAGTTTTCCACAACTTTCCCGAGGCATGCAAATGATTTTGCTTGATTGCCCCCAGTTGGGCACATTTGGCCGATCGGCTCGAGGCCGCCCGTCTCAAGCCACCGGAGGGCCGGGCGGCGCCACGGTTGTATCGCGGCCGGCCGGTCCACTAGGTTGCGCCGGCACGATGGCCGACCCGTTGCCCCCTCGCGCCGCCCTTGGAGGTTTCAATTCATGTCCGTCAATCCCTACGCACAACACCTCGACAAGTGTGCCGCCAATTTTCAGCCGCTCTCTCCCTTGCCGTTCCTCGAGCGCGCGGCCGCGATCCATCCTCAGCGCATTGCCGTGATCCACGGGAGCCGGCAGGACACCTACGCCGAGCTCTACCGGCGCACGCGGCGCCTGGCCTCCGCGCTGTCGCGGCGCGGCATTGGGCCGGGTGATACCGTTTCGGTGATGCTCGCCAACACACCCCCGATGCTCGAGGCCCACTACGGGGTGCCCATGACCGGCGCGGTGCTGCACGCCATGAACACGCGCCTCGACGCCGCCGTCATCGCTTTTCAGCTCGACCATGCCGACGCCAAGGTGGTGATTTGCGATCGGGAATTTGCGCCGGTGATGCGCGCGGCCTTGGCACGGGCCCAGGTCAAGCCTCTCGTCGTCGACTACGATGATCGCGAATTTCCGCAAACGCCCGAACGCCTGTCGGATCTCGACTACGAAGCTCTGATCGCCGAGGGCGATCCCGCGTTTTGCTGGCGCATGCCCGATGACGAATGGGACGCCATTGCGCTCAACTACACCTCGGGCACGACGGGCAATCCCAAGGGCGTGGTCTACAGTCACCGCGGTGCCGCGCTCATGTGTTACGCCAACACCCTGGCAACCGGCATGCGCCGCCATCCCGTGTATTTGTGGACCCTGCCGATGTTCCACTGTAACGGCTGGTGCTTCCCCTGGACCCTGTCGCTGGTCGCCGGCACGCATGTGTGCCTGCGGTGGGTGCGGGCCAAGGCGATGTTTGCGGCCATTGCCGAGCATCGGGTCACGCATCTGTGCGGCGCGCCCGTCGTCATGTCGACGCTCCTCAACGCCGCCGCGGACGAAAAGCGACCGCTCTGCCACCGGGTCGAGTTCGTCACGGCGGCGGCACCCCCGCCCGAGGCGGTGTTGGCGGCGATGGCGGACGCCGGCTTCAATGTCACGCACGTCTACGGCTTGACCGAGGTCTATGGCCCCGCCGTGGTCAATGAATGGCAAGCGCACTGGGATGGGCTCGCCCCGGGCACGCGCGCCCAGCTGAAAGCGCGGCAGGGCGTACGCTACACCGCCCTCGAAGAGCTCAGTGTTTTGCACCCCGAGACGATGATGCCGGTGCCGGCGGACGGGGTGACCCTCGGCGAGGTGATGTTCCGCGGCAACATCGTCATGAAGGGATACCTCAAGAACCAAACGGCCACGGC
Organism: uncultured Alphaproteobacteria bacterium; assembly: GCA_963775835.1. GTDB lineage: Bacteria > Pseudomonadota > Alphaproteobacteria > Rhizobiales > Hyphomicrobiaceae > AWTP1-13. The sequence continues at coordinate 120,943 of CAVZKV010000005.1, forward strand.
GCAAGCCTTCGCCGGTGGCTGGTTCCATTCCGGCGACCTCGGCGTGCTGCATCCGGACGGCTACATTCAGCTCAAGGATCGCTCCAAGGACATCATTATCTCGGGCGGGGAGAACATCTCATCGATTGAGGTGGAGGAGGTGATCTACAAGCACCCTGCCGTGGCGGCCTGCGCCGTCGTTGGCAAGGCGCACGAGAAGTGGGGAGAAACGCCGGTGGCCTTCGTCGAGTTAAAGCCGGGCATGACGGCCTCAAACGAAGAAATGCTTGCTCACTGCCGCAACGGCCTGGCCGCCTACAAATGTCCAAGTCTCATCGTGTTCACCGAGATCCCGAAAACCAGCACCGGCAAGATCCAAAAATTTATGCTGCGCGACCTGGCAAAAGCCTTGTGAGGCAACGGCTCGGCGAAAAATTTATCGTCGCTCGCAACTCGTTGTTTGCCCGGGACTATCGCCGGCAAGATGCACCCCCGGCGCGCGGCGCGCACGGCCCAGCATCGGAACGAAGCCAATGGCGTGGCGTTCCCAGCCGACCCCAACGGGGGCTCAGCAACAAAATTTGGAGCTCATTTATGCATTCAGGTCTCCTCAGCGCCGCCGTGCTTGTCGCCGCCACGCTGTGGGCGGGAACGGCCGGCGCCGCGCCACTCAGCGGCGGCACGCCCACGCCCGCTGCCCAGCCCCTCGTCAATAAAGTCGCCACTTTCGTGTGCGTACGCGACGATAGCGGCTGGCACTATATGCGCGGCCATCGTCGCGTCACCTGCCGCCCTGTGCGCCCAAGGGGCGCAGCTTGGGGCTGGCATTGCGAGGGCCGTCGCTGCGGCTGGTGGCACCGCCACGAACGCCGGTTTAACGACTGACTTTGAGCCATCACTACCGGTAGGCGTCTTTGTGCCCATCGCGCGATCGGCCCAGAGCATCCCCTCGGCCCATCGCGCGAGTCCCCGAGGTCGCGAGCAAAAAAAAAAGGCCCACCCTTTGCCGACCCGCACCGGCGGCTGTTCGGCCCGCAAGGCAAGCGCCGCGACACCAGCGGCGATATTGAGGCCCTTCTGCGTTTGAACGCTCAGGGGCTGCCGAATGATGCCGCGGCGCGAGCCGCCGATCAGGGCATCGGCGCCAATCCCGTAACCCGCGGTTGCCTCTGCACCGATCCCGCCATAGTCACCGCTGAGCGAGCGCGGCGGCGGGTTCGCGGTTGGCGTCAGCACGGCCCAGGCGATGGCCGTCGTTCCCATGCTGCCGAGGTCGATGCCGAATTTGGAAATCGAGCCACGATAGAACTCATCCCGCCCCGGGCGCTGAAAACGGCAGCGAAGGTACTTGGTCGACGTGACGATATAGCCGGTGCTGCCGCGCCGTACAGGTGAGAATACCGACCTCGACGCGCGCCTGGGCGCTCGCCTCACCGGCAATGGCAAAGCTGGCCAGCACCGCGCTGGCCAGCACCGCGCTGGCAAGGGCGAGCGTCCGTTGCATGACTAGTCCTCCTCGGATGGCGTGCCAAGGGCAAATGCCGGCGCCAGTGGAACCCGATCGTGTCAAAAGCGGTGCGGCCCGGCCGCCTCCTGGCGCGGCCTGGCTGGTGGCGATCGAGGCCGGCATTTGCCTTGGCTTCGCACGAGCGCTAAAAGCCGGCCCCATGTCACCAGTAGCTGTCCGAAAAATGCGCCGACCGGGCGCCCGCCCAACGGCGGGGCGGCGCGACACCGTCAAGCCCGCCCCCCGGGTCGGCCTGGTTTCGCTCGGTTGCCCGAAAGCCATGGTAGACAGCGAGCGCATCATCACGCGGCTGCGGGCGGAGGGCTACCAGCTCTCGGCGGACTACGCCGGCGCCGACGTGGTGGTGGTCAATACCTGCGGCTTTCTCAACTCGGCCAAACAGGAAAGTCTCGATGCCATCGGCGAAGCGATGGCCAACAACGGGCGCGTTGTCGTCACTGGCTGCTTCGGCGTGGAAAAGGAGCGTATTCTTGCCGCCCACCCCGGCGTGCTGGCCGTTACCGGCCCACATCAATACGAACAGGTCGTGGAGGCCGTGCACGAAGCGGTGCCGCCGCTGCATGATCCCTTCCTCGATCTCGTCCCGCCGGAAGGCTTGCACCTGACGCCTCGTCACTACGCGTATCTAAAGATTTCTGAAGGCTGCAACAACCGCTGTTCGTTTTGCATCATCCCCAGCCTGCGCGGGCGGCTCGCCAGCCGACCGTGGCCCAGGTGATGAGCGAGGCCGAACGCCTGGTGAAGGCCGGCGTCAAGGAGCTGCTGGTCATCAGCCAGGACACCTCGGCCTACGGCCTCGACATCAAATACGCCGAGAGCCGGTGGAAGGGGCAAATGCTGCGCGCACGCTTCCTGGATCTTGCGCATGCGCTGGGTGAGCTCGGCGCCTGGATTCGCCTGCATTACGTGTATCCTTATCCGCACGTCGATGCGGTGTTGCCGCTGATGGCGGAGGAAAAATCCTTCCCTACCTTGACATTCCCTTCCAGCACGCCTCCCCGGCGGTGCTCAAAGCCATGCGTCGGCCCGCACACCAGGAAAAGACCCTCGATCGCCTCGCCCGCTGGCGCGATGTCTGTCCCGATTTGGCGGTGCGTTCCACCTTCATTGTCGGCTTTCCGGGCGAGACCGAGGAGGCTTTGCCTTGCTGCTTGCCTGGCTCAAGGCGGCGCGGTTGGCGCGCGTCGGCTGCTTTAAATACGAGGCGGTCGACGGCGCCACCGCCAACGAGCTACCCGGGGCGGTTGCCGAGGAGGTCAAGCAGGAGCGCTGGCATCGCTTGATGTCGGCGCAGCAAGAGGTAAGCCGCGACCTCAGCGCGACGCGCGTCGGTCAAAGCATCGACGTCATCGTCGACGAAGTCGACGAGGAGGGCGCGATCGGTCAGTCCAAATGGGACGCACCGGAGATCGATGGCTCGGTTTTTCTCAACGGCGCCAAAGGACTGGCGCAGGGCGGGATCGTGCGCGCCCGCATCGTTGCCAGCGACGCCTACGATGTCTGGGCCGAAGTTGGCGCATGAGCCTGATGGCACCGCAATCTGCTCAACGCGCACGTTCGCCGAGCTTTGCAAGCAGGGGCTTAGCGCGCATGATGCTGCGGCGCGGAGGCCGGAGGGGCGGGGGATTAAGGGTTCATGCCGCAGTTGAGGATCAGGCTCGGCAGCCAGCCGAGCACGGGCAACGATCCGATCGCGGGGGTGGTGTGGATCACGCTAGCCATGGCGTTGTTAGGGGCTGGCCATGTTCTCGCGCATGGCCATGAACGCCGGATTGATCCGTTGAGGCGCACAGTCCAACGTCCGGTTGGCCGCATCGGCCGACGCGCGCGGGGACGACACGCTGGCGGATCGGAACCACCGTGTTCTTGACCTCGGAGGACGCGACCCCGACGCCGTGTGGGCGCTCATCGTCCAGCATGCGCGCAACATCAACGCAGCCGATCTCCAATACAGCATCGATATCGCCGACGCATTTCCGGGCTCCGATTTGAACAGCAACACGGTCGCGGCCTCAGTGCTGCACACAGTCGGGATCAATGTTCGCGACCTTCCGACCGGAGTTTTGCCGCGAGATGTTTCGCTCTACGATCAGGTCGGCGACATGAACGTCAACGACAGGCTCGTTGGCGGCGACCAACCTGACCTGATCTACGGCGGCGCCGGCAATGATCGCGTCGATGGCGGCAACGGCAACGATCGGCTTGCGGCGAAGTCGGTAACGATACCCTCATTGGCGGATCCGGTGATGACCGGCTGTCGGGCGGGCTGGGAGCGGATCGTCTGCGCGGTGGCTTCGGCGACGACACCTATTATGTCGGCATCGGCGACAGCCTGTTACGACGTCACGACATCGGCGGGCGGCACCGATAAGGTCTTCAGCGGGATCTCGCTCGACCTGACAAAGCCGGACCTTGCCGGCGTAGAAAATGCACTCTTCAGGGCACAGCAAACCTTTCCGTTGTCGGCAATTCTCTCGCGAACGTCATCGCCGGCAATCGTCACGATAATCGCCTGTTCGGCGGCGGAAGCGGCACGAGGCTTTGGGGAGCCTCGGCGAGGATTTTCTCAACGGCGGTAACGGTGCTGACATCCTGAGCGGGGGCTCCGGAGACGACGTTCTTTACGGACGCAGCGGGCGCGATTTTCTGACTGGTGGAAACGGCGAAGACACGTTCGATTTCCATTCCACGTCGAACAGCGCGGCCAATCCTCTGCTCTGCGATGTCATCACCGATTTCTCCCGCCGTGACGTGATCGATCTCCATCTGATCGACGCCAACACCACCCGAGGCGCCAATCAGGCCTTCGCCTTCATCGGCACGGCCGATTTCAGCGGTGCGGGACAACTCCGCTACGAACTCGACCAGGCCGGCAACACGGTGGTGCAAGCTAACGTGAATGGTGATCTGGCGGCGGATTTTCAGGTGATCTTGCAGGGCTACACAGCCGCCTTGGTGCGAAGCGACTTCATCCTCTAGACGGAGTTGGTCGAGGCGCGCTTTCTCACGAGGCGCGGCGCCTCGTGAGAAGAGGACACGAGGGTTCAATCACCTACGGAAGATGGGATGAATTTTGGCTGGGGGACAAGGATTCGAACCTTGACTAGCGGAGTCAGAGTCCGCTGTTCTACCATTAAACTATCCCCCAACCGAAGCGTTGATGGCGCGGGGCTTTATCCAAAAGTCGAAGCAGGCGCGCCGGATACGCAGATCAACGGTCCGTGGTGGCGGTGGAGATAGGGTCTTTTCAATTCCGGGTCAACCGATCTCTGAGGGCGTAAAATCTGCAGGTCCGGCCGGCGCCCAGACCGGGCTCTTCGGCTGCGGCCGTTCCGAAAGCCGCAGGTCTCCTAGCTCTTGGTCGAGGGCGATGAACGTCATGGTGAAGGGGCGGTCCGGCGATGGCTCCGCCCAGTTCGCGGCGTGACGGCGACCGGGGTGCAGCGCTTCGAGCGAGGTCAGGATCAGGCCCATGATCCGCTTCTGCTCCTGCACGTCGCCGTTGAAGGTCGAATAGGTGATGCGAGGCTTGCCGAGGACCTCTCCGTTGCGCTTGAAGCTGAAGCTGATGGTGACCTGGAAGTTCTGGGTCCGGCGGGGGGGAACCAGCAGGACCAGAGGGCCGCGCCCATTTCCCGGAGGGTGTTGACCGGCGGTCCGGCAGGCTTCTCCTGGGCATGGGACGGGATGATCGCCAGCGAAATGAACGACGAGACAGGCACCAAGACGATCCATAAACCCCTCCCCAATTGGCGAAACCTAGTAACGTCGCGAACGGCTCTGGCAAGAACAGAACTTCCGCGGGAACAGCGAATTATCCACCTCCATTGGACCCGGAAAGCTGGGTCGACGGTTCATTGATTGTTCAAGTTATCAGGTCAATATCGCCTCCCAGAGCACGGCCGGATTCGGTCGAGCAGGAGATTCACACAATGATTTCAATCCGATGGGTTCTCGGAGCGGTAAGCGCAAGCCTGATCCTCGGCGCGGGAGGCGCGGTGCCGCGCCATTGGCGCTTATCGCCCTTGGCCGACCGTTCGGTGCAGACGGTTCAGTTCTTCTTCGATGAACCACCGCCGCCGGTCTATTACGCTCCGCCACCTCCGCCCGTGTATTATGCGCCGTCTCCGCCGCCTTATTACGGCGATTACGCGCCCCTGCCGCGTCGCGGATATTATCCGCCTGCGGGCGCGTATTACGGTCCCCCGCGGGGTCGCGGCGGTCCGCCGCCGTATCGCTATGCCGATCCGCGGGTGCAGCCGCGTCCCGCCAACCCGGGTCCGCCCCCCAGATTATACCAAGGAGCAGGTGCGCGCCTGGAACCGGGCCAACGGCTTCTGAAGCCAGCAACGGCTAAGTGTCGAGAGCGCCGCCTTCGGGCGGCGTTTCCGTTTTCAGGTCGGCTCTCAGGTCTGCCTCCTCTGTCGCGTCGTAGGCGTCGGCGGCCATGCGCTCGTAGCGGTCGAGCGCGCCCTGGAGGATGTAGGCGGCCGCCATCTTGTCGACCGTCGGCCCGCTTGGCCCGCGAGGCGTCCGCGTCGAGGAGGGTGCGGGTGACGGCGACCGTGGAGAGCCGCTCGTCCCAGAACAGGACGGGCAGCGCGAGCAGCGGCTTGAGGTTGCGCACGAAGGCCCGGGTCGCCTGCGACGCGCGGCCCCTCGCTGCCGTCCATGTTGAGCGGCAGGCCGACGACGAGCCCGCCGACGCCGTAGCGCTCCGCCAGGGCCTTGATGCGCTCGGCGTCCGGCGTGAACTTGACCCGCCTGATGGTCTCCAGCGGCGTCGCGATGCGCCGTTCGACGTCGGACAGGGCGAGGCCGATGGTCTTCGTGCCGAGATCGACGCCCATCAGCCGGGCCCGCGGCGCAAGGCCGTCCATCAGGGCGATCAGTTCGTTGTCGTTGGCGTTCACCGATTGTTCCTCTGGGCCGCCTGTCGCAACCGGGCCGGTTATAGCCATTTCCACCCGAGATGCCCTAGCTCGACAGCGCACAGCACAGCGAGGACTCCCATGAAGATCACCTGGTTCGGCCATTCCGCCTTCCGCCTCGACTTTGCCGACAAGGTCGTGCTGATCGATCCGTTCTTCACCGGCAATCCGGCCTTCGAGGGCAACCGCGAGAAGACGTCCGAGGGCGTGACGCCATATCCTCATCACGCACGGCCATGGCGACCATGTCGGCGACACCCTCGCCATCGCCGCAGGAGACCGGCGCCAAGGTCGTCACGAACTACGACCTGTGCAGTCGCTCTGGCGCGCAAGGGCCTGACGGCTTCGATCCCATGAACACCGGCGGCACGACGGACCAGGGCGGGTTCACGGTCACCCTCGTGCGGGCCGACCATTCCGCCGGCGCTCGTCGAGATGGGCGTCAACTGCCCGTCGGCAACGCCAACGGCGTCATCGTCAAGGCGCCCGGCGAGCCGACCGTCTATCACATGGGCGACACGGACATTTTCGGCGACATGGGCGCTGATCGCCGAGATCCACCCGCCCGACGTCGTCATCGTGCCGATCGGCGACCGCTTCACCATGGGGCCGGAGGTGGCGGCGCTCGCGGTGCGGCGCTTCTTCAAGCGTCAAGGCCGCGATCCCCTGCCATTACGGCTCCTTCCCGATCATCGAGCCGAACGCGGACCGGTTCGTCGCCGCCCTGGACGGCACCGGCATCCAGGTGGTGGTGCCGCACAAGACGGTCGGCCGTGCGCATCTGAGCGTTGCGGCTGGCGGCGGGCGGGTGCTATAGGCCGCCGGCCACGATTCGAAGGAAGGGTTTGCGATCCATGTCGGTCGATCAGAACACGGTCCGGCGCATCGCGCGGCTCGCGCGCATCGCCGTCGACGGACGAGGACGTGCCGCATCTGCAGGGCGAGCTCAACGCCATCCTCGTCCTTCGTCGAGCAACTGAACGAGGTCGACGTCGACGGCGTCGAGCCGATGACCTCGGTCACGCCCGATGGTCGATGAAGAAGCGCCAGGACGGCGTCACCGACGGCGGCTATCCGGAGGAGATCGTCGCGCAACGCGCCGGCGACCGAGGACAACTTCTTCCTCGTGCCGAAGGTCGTCGAATAGCGGATCGGCCCGGCGAGCGCCGCCGAATCGACGAATCTCCCGCCAGCATCCCGGACCGGCGCTCGGCCGGCCGGGATGACGAGGATCAACTCGTGACCGAACTGACCCACCTCACCCTCGCCGAAGCCCGCGACGGGCTGACGGCCAAGGCGCTTCTCGGCGACCGAGCTCGCCCGGGCCCATCTCGACGCGGTCGAGAAGGCGAGGGCGCTCAACGCCTATCGTGCTCGAGACGCCGGAGCGGGCGCTCGCCATGGCGGAGGCCTCCGACGAGCGGATCGCGCAAGGGCGAGGGCGGGCCGCTCGAGGGCATTCCGCTCGGCATCAAGGACCTGTTCTGCACCGAGGGCGTCGTCTCGACCGCCGGGCTCCAACATCCTCGAAGAGCTTCAAGCCGCCCTACGAATCGACCGTCACGCAGCAATCTCTGGAACGACGGCGCGGTGATGCTCGGCAAGCTCAACATGGACGAGTTCGCCATGGGCTCGTCGAACGAGACGAGCGCCTTCGGCCCCGTCGTGTCGCCCTGGCGGCGCCGCGGCTCGAACGTCGGCGCCGGCGGCGTCGGGCGCCATCGAGGGCGCGCATCTCGTGCCGGGCGGCTCCTCGGGCGGCTCGGCGGCGGCGGTCGCGGCGCGGCTCTGCCTCGGCGCGACGGCGACCGACACCGGCGGCTCGATCCGCCAGCCGGCGGCGTTCACGGGCACGGTCGGCATCAAGCCGACCTACGGGCGCTGCTCGCGCTGGGGCATCGTCGCCTTCGCGTCGTCCCTCGACCAGGCCGGGCCGATCGCCCGCACGGTGCGCGACGCCGCCATCCTGCTGCGCTCGATGGCCGGGCCACGATCCGAAGGACACCACCTCGGCCGACATGCCGGTGCCGGATTTCGAGGCCGCCGTCGTCGCGCGGCGTCAAGGGCCTGAAGATCGGCATTCCGAAGGAATACCGCATCGACGGCATGCCGGAGGAGATCGAGACGCTCTGGCAGCAGGGCGCCGAGTGGCTGCGGGCGCCGGGCGCCGAGATCGTCGAGGTCTCGCTGCCGCACACGAAATACGCGCTGCCGGCCTACTACATCGTGGCGCCGGCCGAGGCCTCCTCGAACCTCGCCCGCTACGACGGCGTCCGCTACGGCCTGCGCGTGCCCGGCCGGGACATCGCCGAGCATGTACGAGAAGACCCGCGCCGAAGGCTTCGGCCGCGAGGTGAAGCGCCGCATCATGATCGGCACCTACGTGCTGTCGGCCGGCTACTACGACGCCTATTACGTCCGCGCGCAGAAGATCCGCACCCTCATCAAGCGCGATTTCGAGGAGGTCTACGCCAGCGGCGTCGACGCGATCCTGACGCCGGCGACGCCCTCCGCCGCCTTCGGCATCGGCGAAAAGGGCGCGGCCGATCCGGTCGAGATGTATCTCAACGACATTTTCACCGTCACGGTGAACATGGCGGGCCTGCCGGCCATCGCGGTTCCGGCCGGGCTCGACGGCGCAGGGCCTGCCGCTCGGCCTGCAGCTCATCGGCCGCGCCTTCGACGAGGAGACGCTGTTCGCCGCCGGCCAGGCGATCGAGGATGCGGCCGGCCGCATCGACCTGCCGGAGCCCTGGTGGACGGGCGCTGACGCGCTCCCGTCGGTCCCGCCCTCCGTCTGGATCGCTCGCCGCCTTCGACCCGTCCTGATCGCGGTCGCCGTCTATCTCGGCTGGAAGGCCGACCAGTTCGGCAAGGTCTTCATCGCCGCGATCGCCGCCTTCGCGGTCGCCGTCCTCGTCTCCTGGGCGATCGCCGCCGCCGGCCTGCCCTGGATCGCGCCCGTCGCCCGCGAGCGCCCGATCCTGCTGCCGGTGCGGGCCGTCGCGGCCCTTGCCTGGGCCGCTCTCGCGCTTTTTCGCACAGACGCCTGTCGCGCGCCTGAACGTGAAAATGTGCGATAGTTCGGCCTCTGCCGAAGCATCGCGGCGATCGAAGGCGCTATCGATCTGTCGGCTTCACTTCGGCGACGACGGTCTCAATCATGACGAGGCGACAGCCGAGAAGCACGAACTACATCGTCGAGCTTTCACTTCTGGTTGCCTCGCGACTCTCTGGGGCGCCTCCTACACCTTCATCAAGATCGGCATCGAGGAGCCGCCGCGAAACTGAACTTCAACCCCGACGGCACGCTGATGCTGAACGTCGTGACCGCGCCCACACCGCAAGGTAAGTGCGCGTCGCCGTCGAGCATCAGCGTGGTATCGTTGCGATGATGCCAGCGAAGTGCTCAGAGCTTTTGCGCAAAGTCGGCATGGGCGCAGTACTGGCCCTCGGGGTCATCTCGGCGGCGCTGGTAGCATGCGGAGGCAACACCGAAAATTCCACCGGTGGGGCGGCAGGTACCGCCCTCGATGGATCGAACGGGGGGAGCGATAGCGGCGGGGCATCCGGAGCGGGAGGAAATGATAGCGGGCCAACCAAGTTCGACTGCGCCGCATATGCCGAGGCATGGTGTGATCGGGCAACAGCTTGTTATCCGTTTTTCGTCGAGTCCGGTTCGGGGAGCCTCTCAGAATGCAAGGCACGGCCGTGACGCTCTCGTGCAGCATCGAGCTAGGTGCGTCTGGAACAGATCCCGCTTCGGGTGCTGGTTGCCCGAGCGCTATCGCGTCGCTGACCTGCGAACAGATTTTGCGGCCAGCCTCGATGGCCCGCCGCCTGCGACTTCAGGGGAACGCGGCCTGACGGCAGCCCTTGCATGTACGACCGGCAGTGTGCGAGCGGCTCCTGCGCTCTTACCGACGGAGCCTCGTGCGGCGTCTGCGCCCAACTAGTGCCTGAGAACGGAGATTGCTCGAACAACGCCGTTGCGCGGCCGGCTCTGTGTTCGCCGGCCAACCACTGCGTGCCGTTCCCGTCCCGCGGCCAGTCGTGCACTGGAAACAGGCGTGTTCTGCAGTCCGCTTTTCGGTGCAACAACGGAAGGTGCGAGGATCCGCTGCCCCTCGGAGCCAGCTGCGGGGGGTCCTGGACGGGCACTGAGCGTGCAATTGGCTTGCCGGGCGAATGTGCGCCGCCGTCGGTGGGGAATTACGTTTGCGTGCAGAAAATTCTCGTATCGACCGGCAGCGCCTTGCGCTGGATCAACGAGGAGTTCCCGGAGTGCGGAGGCGGTTCCTTTTGCAATGCACAAGGTGTTTGCGAGCGGCTACCGGATAGAGAACGAACCATGTGCCCCCGCCAACCTGATACTGGTGCGCCTCTCCCGCCGAGTGCGTCGGCGGTATTTGCCGGTTACCCGACCCGAGCACGTGCGAATGAGCGGCTTGCGAACGTCGATTACTGTGCAGCACGTCGGCGTCGCCGCAGTTTTCGCGCTGGGGATCCTCGCGCTCTGCCTCGCGTGAGCGTCGTCCCCAGTACTCGCCCCAGCAGCCGACGGGCCGCTTCGATTGGTGCTGGTCGCACCCGTCCCCGAACTTCAACGAATCCAGAGCCCGAACTTGCACAGGTGGCGCTTGCCGCCCCCTCGAGGAATCTCGAGCCCGACCGGAGGGGGGATCCAGGCCGACCGCCCACTGCCGTCCCGAGCTCGTTTTCGGCAAGCTCTTTGCTCTCGTTTTCAACTTGGGCTTGTGCCACGCTCGACTTGGTGCCAGTCCGCATCCGCATGCCGCCACCTGCTCCGCAGGATCATGCAGCCAGAGGGATGGGGTGAACGACCGCGCCGGAGACTGCCTCGTGTCGGGCGTGGTGTCGATAGTCTTCGTTACGACAGGTTTCACGCGCGAGGTACGGCCGAGTTTCGCAGACAGATGCCGCCACCCGCGCACGTGGTTGTTGGACGCGGAGCTCTGGGTTCAGCGCCGCCGGCGTGAGCGCGCGCGTGGGATGCAGCCGAGTCTTGGCCGCCGGCGATGCTGGCGGCGGATCGGCGTCGTCGAGCTTCGGCTTGAGCTTGGGCCGATACGACTCGCCCTCGATGACGAAGTCGTAGGCGGCGTTCTTGAAACGGTCGACGGCGCTCTGCGCGAGCAGCACGTCGTCGAACATCGCGAGCCACTCGGCCGTGTCGCGATTGCTGGTCACGATCATCGAAGCGCGGCCGGTGCGCTCGAGGAAGAGCTGGTAGACGTCCTTGCTCTCCTCCTTGCTCATGGGCTCGAGCGCGAAGTCGTCGAGGATGAGCAGGTCGACGGAGGTGAGCGCGATCATCTCGGCGTCGCGAGAGTTGTCGAGCCGGCTCTGGCGCAAGCGTGCGCAGCATCTCGTCGGCGCGCGTGAAGCGCACGTGATAGCCGTGCCGGCACGCGATGTGGCCGAGCGCCTGCGCGACGAAGGTCTTGCCGACGCCGACGGGACCGAGCACGACGACGTGACGATGCGCTTCGAGAAAGCGCAGGCTCGTGAGCTCGGCGAGCATGCGCTTGTCGAAGCGTGACCTTCGCCGTCTTGTCCCAGAGCTCGAGCCGCATTGCCGGGGTCGAGCCCGGCCTCGGCGGCGCGGATCTCGGAGGCGGCGCTGTCGCGGCGCGCAATCTCGTCGGTGAGCACGAGCAGCAGCAGGTCGTCGAAGGTCATGTCCTGCTTGTCGGCGAGCACGAGCCGCTCGGGCAGCGTCTCGGCGATGCGACCGAGCTTGAGTCGTTTGAGCGACCGTGACGAGCTCGGGGTTGAGGGCGGTCGGAGCGGTGGCCATCACGCACCCTCCTTCTTGCTCGAGCCGGCCCGCGTCTCGAACTGATGCTCGGGACGGGCGAAGCGCGGCAGCGGCGAGCTGCACGAGCTTGCCGTCGCCGTTGCCGGTCGCCGGCGAGGCCGGGCGGGTGGCGCTCTTGAGCATGCGAGTGATGCGCCCGACGTCGACGACGTCGAATGCGAGCGCGCTCTGGCAGACCGCTTCGACGCGGCCGTCGCCGTACTTGTCGCACAGCCGAAGCAGCGCGTACGCCTGACGCATGCGCGTCCACGGCAGCGGCCCGGCGAGCAGACGCTCGGCGTAGACGCCGACGTGCGTTCCGCGCTGCTTTGCACGAGCGAGCAGCGCGTCGACGCTGCGCAGCGCGTAGTGCGGCCTTTCCGACGGGATAATCGCTGGTATCGGTGGAGCGGCCGCCCGGCGGCTTGCGCGGGTGCACCTTGATCAGCTCCGTGCCGAAGTAGATTCTGCACGAGCGTGCGGTCGGCGCGCAGCGCGCACTGTCTTGTACAGATACAGCGTCGGCACGGAGTAGAGCGCCCGCGCAACCTGGATGTGGTGATCGGGATGCACCTTGGCCTTGTCGACCCAGAGCGGCACGTCGAACGGCTCGGCGGGCGGAGCGAGCATCGCCGCCTTCTCGACCGACTCGAACAGCTCGCGGGGTACCTGCCGCGTCGTGCCGTGCACGCGCGCGCCGGCAATCTCGCGTGACCAGTGCTCGGCGCTGCGTCGCGCATCGTCGAGGTCCGTGAACGTCTCGCCGTCGAACCAGCTCTCGCGCACGTACGGAACTTGATTTTCGACGCGCGGCTTGTCTTTCGGTGAGCGGATGCGCGCCGGGTCGACGAAGATGCCGCGCGCCTGCACGTAGTCGAGGAACGCTGCGACCAGCGTCGGTGCGAGCGCCTTCGGCTCCTTGACGATCGCGCGCGTGTTGTCCGGCACGATCGTCTTGCTCATCGCGTCGAAGAACCACCAGGCGCGGTCCAGCCCCTCGCACACCGCCGCCGTCGTCTGCACGAACGTCGGCCACACGAACTGGTAGCGGCTGAACGCCAGCGTGACGATCAGCGCCCACAGCGTGCGCGCACGGCCTAGCGTCGGGGTCGACGATCATGCCCATCTTGCCGAAATCGACCTGTGCCTCCTGCCCAGGCGGCGGATCCTCGAGCAGGATCGTCGGCGCGCGCTTGCCCCAGCCGAGCTCCTGCGCGGCGAAACGCCGGAGCGTGTCGTAGCTCGCTGCGACACCCTTCGCGACAGAGCAGCGTGTGGACCTTGGTCAGCCGCAACGGACGTTGTCTGCCCAGCCACTCCGCGATCCGCTCCTTGTGCACCGCCACCGCCCTCCGCTCAGCGCTCGCGTCGCGTACGGGCCGCGCCTGCACGTGCTGCGCGATCCTCGTGCACCTCCTCGTCGCTGAACGCGTGACCGCGTTCCAGGCGCAGCGCCGTTGCGACGGCGATGTACCGTGCGACCGTGTCGCGATCCGTCCCCGTCTCGCGGGCAATCTTCCTGTTGCTGTGCCCCGCCGACCAGCGGCGAAGCAGCTCCTTGACGTCGATCATGGCTAGCTCCCGGTAGGACATGGATTCCTCCTGACGGCGACCAGCGCCGTCGTCGGGACGAACCCTTTCTCACTTCCCGGTCGCTCAGCCCCTGCTGGCGGCATGACCTCTGCGAAAACCCAACCAACCGTGGCGGCATGCTCCTGCGAAACTCCGTCACGTCCCTCTCGCTGGTGGCGGCATCCTGCTGCGAAACCGGTGGCGGCATGACCCTGCGAAAATCACGCTTCAAGTGGCGGCATGGATCTGCGAACCGGCAGACTTGGTTTCGTTGTTCATGGTTGGGCTTCCAAGGCTCTGACGCTGCCCCGTCGAATCGTCCCACCTGGCGCGCGATGAAAAGCACTTTTTTCAGTTTGCTTCGAAGATTCGGCCGAGGTTCCGGCCCAATGACCCGTTTTCAGAGGGGTCTCACACTCACGCGGTCCCGCCTGGTCTGGGCGGCGGCCATTCCGTGCGTGGTCGTCCGCTCGAAACGTCGCATCGTGCTGGCTGCTCGGTGAAAAGGCTCTCGACCGAGAGTTGCCATCGATGGTGCGCGAGGACCTGGAGGACCGGGATAGCCCGCTGCGCCTCTGGTCATCGACAGGCGTTACCGTCACCGTCAAAGACGTCTTCATCTTGATTCAAGATCATCCGCCGCTCGATGCAGACGTATTGCGCGCGCGTTTTCTAGCATAACTGTAACAAAGGCTGCGTGAGCGCTCCGAACCTGCGCGTATGCGCGCGAGGCCGCGCAGGCCTGGAAGCAATGAGGCCTTGCGCTGAAGGGCAGTCTTCACATTCACCAAAATGCAGCCGCCATTTGTCCCACGTCGGCTCGACGGCGGCACTTCTACTAGCGGATGCTTTCAACGCTTCTAGATCAGGTCCTGCGGCAGCGGCGCCCCGCCGTGCTGTCGCTCTCGCTCCGGCACCGCGAGTTCCACGCTCACTACATTTTGAAAACGTTTTTCTCCCGTCACCCTTCAACTTCGATTTCGCGCGTGGAGCGCGCGAAATCGAGGCTAAGCGCTTCACGATAAGTGTAACGAAGCGGCGTGAATCATCGCTCCGGCTCAAACCCCTTACCATCCGCGCCCCCACCGCAGTGTGCCCCCATTCCCCAACACCGATGCGTGCCATCGCGCATTAGAACACAGGTCATGTTCTGTCCTACCGCCAAGTCAACTGCAGCAGACGGCAGAGGAATCTTGGCTGCTGACGGACCAGCGTATCCACCGGACGGTAGTTGAAAATGGCATGTCGTGAAATTTCTGACGCCTTCGGTGGCAATTACGTTTGCGCGCAGCGAATTCTCGTGCCGCAAGGTAGCCGGTGCTTGACCCAGGCCGAGGTGCGTGACGCTGGTTTCTGGACTGACGCTGGTTCCTGGATCAGCGGCGAGTTCCCTGAGTGCCGAGGCGGTTCCTTTTGCAGTGCACAAGGTGTTTGCCAGCGTCAGCCGCTGGAGAACGAACCCTGCGACCCGGTCGCAATGTGTGTGTCGCCCGCTGGGTGCGTCGGGGGCGTGTGTCGACTACCCGATCCGACAAGCTGTCAATGAATAGTCAGTTACGCTTGAGTCATGTCGGCGTCGCCGCCGCGCCTCGCGCTCGAGCTACGGCGAATGCTGCCACTTTTGGCGTGGATCCCCATCGAGCTCCACTCCGGCGCGCGCGCGCCGACAATGCGTGGGCTTCGCATATCCCGCTTAAGTCTTTCTTGCGCGTACTCCGCTCGTCGAAGTGGAAGCAAGGCTTCCCGTCACCGCGACGCGGGGAGGTCCAGGGCGGCGGGCTTGGCTTGACACACCACCCAGCCTCGAAGAAGCAGGCTGCTCGCGAGGAGAAACCCCGCGCACGGACGGCGGCACCGAGGAAGATTTCGCGACGAGCAACCGAAGCCCACGCGAGGACGCCAAGTCCGGTCACGCCCGCCACGGCCAGGAAGACTGCGACCGCGGTCGGCCACGGCAAACAATACCCCGGAACACCGATCCAGTATCCGAAGGCTTGGCAAATAAAAGTACCGGCATCGGCAGGTAGCCCGTCAGGACGAACGTCAATCCGAGCGCATCAGTGAGGGTTGCAATGAGGACGAGTCCCAAAAGCGCCGCGCTGACGCGATACGCGTCCGAGCGGCGCGAATCCTTGCGTAGCGCCACGGCGAGCAGCGGCAGCGCGATTGCGCATGTCAGCTGGAGACTACCGAAAGCGCGGAAGCAGGGAACCCGACCTCGATCGGAACAGTGGCCAGGTAGACACCGGAGCTCATGGCAACCAGAGCCAGCATGGCGATCACGCCCGGAAGCAAAATCATGGCCGATCGCGGTTCACGACGAGCGAGCGTCGCCAGGGTGACAATGGCTCCAGCGGGAAGAAGGGCAGCGAGCGTGTAGGTCGTCACGGCGTTCGTCCGCCTAACGATGACGGCGATAAGCTGCGGCCGCAAGCCGCGGAGGCGACCGGTTCAGCGACGCCGACTGCGAACGCGTCGGTGCTGCTGAAGCACCGTTTCTGAGCTGCCGGGACCGCAGGTCTCCGGCAGCGGTTCTCGCTGGCTGCGTATTCCGACGAACTGAGTGATCGTTCCGAAACGACCTGAGCAGCCGTTCCGACGCGTTGCGATGCCGGAAGTCTTAGCATTCACCAAAATGCGCCGCCAGTCGTTCGAGGTCGGCTCGACGGCGGAACTTCTACCAGCTGATGCTTCAACGCTTCTAGATCAGGTCCTGCGGCAGCGATGCCCAGCATTGCTCACAGTCATCCGGGAAGACGCGCACGGTACTGCACTTTCGGCCGGAACCAGCGCTCGTTTGATGGCCGGTATTGCCCGGTTGAGCGCCTCGCTTGCGCTCGCTGGCGTTGCGCCCGCGCTTCCCGCTCGACGGGGCGGAGCACCTCTTCCAGGTCGGGCGATGACGAAGCTCCTCGACCACTGCCTGCAGCCAGGCGTCTTTCGATCGAACTCGCGGATCCGGTCATCGCGCGGTCCGTCGCCACGAGTGCAACCAACCGCGATCACGCGCCGAATTGGAAAACCCCACAAGGATGGAGCAAGACGGACCACTTACCCGACCGTTAGCTCCTCCCACCGCGTGGACGCGGACGCGGACTGGCGTTTGCGGCACTTAGGGGGCCCGTCATTCCTACACTTGAGGCATTCTTTCAGCCACGCCTTGCAGCACATCTGGCACGCCCCGTCGCCGGCGCAATAGAGGCTACACTCATCCGTCCATTTCTGGCATTCATACTTTGGCCAGCATTTATGCGGGTTATCGCAGCCCCAAATAAAGACTGGGTCCCCCGGCTCTGCTAGGTTTACGCACTCTAGACCAGCAGGACATGGGCCATAGTTCAGACCACCGCAGGGCGGCGTAGCAGGCGGGGTAGGTGCCACAACCTCCTCACCGGGCCGCGGCCGCCTAAGCGGAGGCGGCATCGGCGACGGGTCAGGAGGACAGTCGCTATGCAGACCGGGAATCATACAAGTCAAGGTGTCTTCCGGTTTGTTCCTGCAGCACTTCCAACCAGTACCGTACTTTTCTTCGCAGGCGCGGGCCGTCGCGCATTGCGAACAATAACAAGATTTGCCAAAACAGACGTGGGGAGATTGGCAGGTCGCGCACCCCGGCTCCGGCGAGTTAGTCCCGTCTGGGTTCTTCTTGGGGTCCCAGTAATTCCCCCCCGCAGTGGTCGTGCTGAGTTGCTTCGCGCAAATGTTTTCTGTGTCTCCCGCAGCCGGCCGAATTGGCACTATCCGCGGAGGAAATCCAGAGACTGTCAACGTATCATCCGGCAGCGCCAAGCCTACACGGAGTCGTGAATCGGGCGCGGTCAGACCCGTCAAACCAGCCCGGGATAGACGAGTCTGCACGCTCTGCGCCGCGCTCATTGCGGCCACACCTGAGTGCGGTGCTGGAGCCGGAATGGTTGCAGCCGCCGCGCCATTGCCGGCCGACGAACGTAACGCCAGCTCGTAGGCTCGCGCAGAACCGGGCAACCGCATGGGCAGCGCTGATCCTTCACGCGGTTGCGAGCATCCACACTGTCCTGTCGTCTCTCCTGCACCGTTCGGACTCGAGTGCACCGCGTAGCGCCGCGCCGCCGGGCTGAGCCCGGCAAGCGAGTTGTTTGCAGGACCGAGACCCATCCGAGCGAGATCGACGCCGGCCCGAATTCGCGGGATTCGGGCCCTCGTACCAGGGCCCACTCCGTTCGTACCGACCCCAGGAGCGAAGGAGCGCCCGGAGCGAAGACCCATCCTAGCGAGATCGGTGCCTGGGGGAAGCCGTGGAATGCCGGTCATCCGACGCTCTGCTCCCCGCGCCCGGTGATCCAGAGCTGCACGCGGGCGCGCGGCGATGTTCCACCCAGCGTGAGTTTCGCGCGTAGGTATCCGGACGACGGCGTCGCGCCGTTGTCGAAGCCTGCGTGAATCGTGACCGCGGTCGTCGAGATCGCCGTCGCCGGGATTTCTGCCGTGCCCGACTTGTTGATCCAGTTTCGGTTGTCTCCGCCACGCTGCCTCACACTAGATCGCATATGTAACGCTTATGTAAACTAGAACAAACACTTAGCGACGTTGCGCGCCGCTCCAATCCTTTCCTGACGCCCCGCCCGCCGTCGACCCGAACTCGGCGCTTGCCGCCCGGCTTACGGTTGGTCCGCCTACTCGCGCATTACGTTGCAGCCGGACCCAGGCCGACACTGAATCGCGGCTGTACACGGGGAGCCCTCATTCAGGCTTCCCGCGTGCTCGCAATCCGAACAATTAGCGGCGCCGCATCGCATCCATACACAGTTTAGGCCGCCACAGGATTGTTCGTTCTCCAGCGCACAGCCGGAGGTACAGAATCCACTCGTCGTACAGGCCTGGCCGGGGCCCGTGCAGTCGGCCGGCGTGGCGCATACCTTCCGACACGAATAAGCACAATTGGTCCCTACGCACGGCCCTTCGCAAGTGTACCCGGTTTGGCACTTGGAAATGGCTGGATCGCATGCGATAATTCGGCGGGATTTGACCACCAGCTCCACCGTTTCCCGCTGTGCCGACACTTCCGCCGAGACCGCTTGTCGCGCCGCTGCCGGTCGTTCCTCCGGTCGGGACGCCGCCGGCCGCGCCCGTGCCGCTCGCGCCGCCGATCGTCGTGCCGCCAGTCGCTCCCGCGCTACCAGCAGTGCCGCTGGTGCCGCCCGAACTGGTGGCGGATGAGCCTGCGGCGCCATCGACGGTACCCCCACTCGCTGTCGTGCCTCCGGCGCCGCCAGTACCCGTTTTCAGTTCTTCATCCTCCCCAAGGCATGCAGCCAGCGCTAGGGCCACGCCCAGCAGCGTGCAAACTCGCATCTCGTGCATCACCAGATCCCTTCTATGGCGATAATGGCCGCGCGATTTCCGAGCACCGGCATGACGCGAGGCCGTGAACTCCGTGGCGCCGTGTCTTGTGGCGGTTTCGCAAGAATCCAGAGCACCGCGGCGGACCCGACCGCGGCGGCACTCACAGCACCGAGGACGATGGAGGCCGAGTGCCAACTTTCCTGTTCAGTACGGTCATGAGCCATGTCGGACGCGCGGCCCTCGCGGGCGGCCTTGTCCGCTGACTCCTTCGCGTTGCGCGCCGATCGAAATGCGATCCCAGCTGCAGCGCCGGCTGCGAGCCCAGCACCGGCGACGATTAGCGCCACTATCCGACCTTCACCTAGCGGGTTCGTAGTGCTCGCGGATTGGTCACCCGGGTGGCGCTTCGTGTCCGATGCGTCCCCTTGCTCGCCAGGGTGAGTGAGGAGTGTGGCGGAGCGAACGATCGCCTCGCGCTTCTCGCCTTCGACGAGCCTCACCTTGTAGACCGTGGTCTCGCGCCCCGGGGCCGTCACGTCGATCACATGCTGGCCCGGATCGACTGGCAACGGATTGCCGATGTCACCCGCCGCAACCTCCTGGCCGTCAAGGGTGACCTTCGTGCCATCAGGCGCCCCGTCCGCGAGCTTGATCGTCAGCCGAGGCACGCGCGGCTCGAGCGCCGCAACGCGCTCTTTCGCGTACGCGACGTGGTCCGAGCCCGGAAACTTCTCGATCACCTCGCGGAATCGCCGCCACGCGCTCGCCAGCGCGGCCGAGCTGCTCCTCGCAGTAGCCGAGGTTGCGGAGCGTTCCCGGCTTCGGGTCGAGCTGGTATGCTTTCGAAAACTTCGGCACTGCAGTCGCGCAGTCGCCCGCCTTCGCGTCAGCCTTTCGCGTCGTCGAACAAGCGCCCGGGCCTCCGCCGCGTTGTCGGCGCTCGCGGGCGTCGCGACCGCGATCAGCGCCAGCAACGAGCAGCAGCGAAGCCATCCAGCGCACGGCGGTTACTCCGGGATCCTCGGCGAGGCCGCCGGCCGGCCGGGCCTTGGGCTTCGCGGGAGTGGTAGGCTTCAGAGCGGTGGCGGAAGCCTTTGGCGGTAGAGGCGCCGCTCGGGGCTGAGCCGCCCGCGGCGGCGCGTATGGGTTGCCCGCTCGCAGGGTGGCGGCACTCCAGCGCGCGCTGCCGTTCGTCGTCGCCGTAGGTAGCTCCTCGACCGAGACGACGCCTGAGTGCGCCGGGAGGGCGGCCGTCACCGGCCGAGATTGAACCGCTGGTGGCGGCGATGCCGCGGTCGCCGGCACCGTCGAGGCCGTGCGCCGAGCTCGCGTTCGCAGCCGACGGATCGCGCTCGCCGAGCGCCGCGGCGACAACGAGTCCCACTATGACGACGACCACGACGCTGGCGGCCGCGGCAACGACGGCGCCCGGGTGGCGCGACATGGAGCGCAGCAGCGCCTGACCGGAAATCCCGTTCGCGACGGGCGCCTCGGTGGCCAGCTCCGGGCCGCCCGATCCATCTGCGACGCCCGCACTCGGCAGCGTTCGATCCGGGACGGTCGCCGGAACCCAGAGCCTCGGGGCCGAGGAGATCGGCGACCCGGAATGGGCCCTCTCGTACGCCAGCCGGAGCTCGTGCTGCATCGACCGCGCGTCCGTCCATCGGGCGTCGCGGTCGAACGCGAGCGCGCGGTCAACGAGCTCGGCGACCGGCTCGGGGATCGCCGGGCTCGACGCTCCGGAGCGATGGAGCTGGCTGGGTGATCGCGAGGGCCAGAGTTTCATTCACGGTTCCTGCGACATGCACGGGCTGCCCGGTGAGCAGCCTGAACATCGTCGCGCCGACCGCCCAGAGGTCGGTGCGCGCGTCGACGTCGTCCCAGCGCCCGCGCGCCTGCTCCGGCGCCATGTACGCCGGCGTGCCGAGGATCGATCCCGCCCGCGTGGCGTTGCTGCTCGCGGACGAGCTCGCGCAGGCGCGCGATGCCGAAATCGAGGACCTTGAGCTGCCCCTCGCGAGTGAGGAAAAGGTTCTCCGGCTTCAGGTCGCGGTGGACGATCCCCTTGTCGTGCGCTGCGGCGAGCACGTCGAGCAACTGGTCGGTCGCGCCGAGCACCTCGTCGACCGGCAGACTGCCGCCCAGGCGCGCGGCGCGCGATTCGAGCGACTCGCCGTCGAGCAGCTCCATCACGAGGAACGCGCGCGCCGTCCTCGGTGACGTCGTCGTCGAGCACGCGGACGGCGCCCGGATGGCCGACGACGTTGGCCGCCCGGCCCTCGCGCAGGAACCGCGCCCGGATCGTCGGGCTGGAGGTTCAGCTCGGGGTGCAGGATCTTGATCGCCGCGCGGCTCTCGTTCCTGTGCGTGGCCGCGAACACCGTCGCCATGCCACCGACGCCGAGCAGGGCGTCGAGGCGCCACTTGCCGCGCAGCACTTGGCCGACGCGCGCCTGGGCGCGCATCGTCGTGGGATCAATGGTTTCGGTAACCGAGTCCAAAACGCCTCAAGATTCGGGCGAATGTATCCTCCCGTGCAAGGTTACATTGTTCTCTCGAGCATTCAACCGTCGGTCAGCCCCAGGTCACGCTCGCGTGTATGACGCTCGGCGCGGAGATTCGACGTCGCCGGAAGGCTCTTGGGCTGACGCTCGATGACTTGTCGGAACGCTCTGGCTTATCGCCTCACTATTTGTCGACGCTGGAGAACGGCCGGCGAGATCCCCACCTCTCGACAATCATGGCAGTTTCAAAGGCTCTGCGAGTCACACCTTCGGAACTGCTCGCAGGCGCCGCAGGCACTGAAACAGAAATGCCCATCGCGGCGCTATTCGAGCGAGCGCCGGTTGAGGCGCAGGAAGCCGTGGCAACGCTCTTGCGAGTTGTAGTGGCGGGAAGGCCGCGGCGCCGCAGCAAGAGCCGCAAGCGCGTCTGATTCCAAGTTTCGTGTTCTCGGCCGCGTTCCCATTCCATGCTCCCTCGCAGTGCGTGCGCAATCTGCTCGCCCGCGTGCTCTAGCAGTCAGGTTCCAGAGCCGTGAAGCTCGCCGAGCCCGCAGCGGTGGGCCGCGACTTGCCCGCTGTGCTTGAGCTCGCTAACACGACCGAGCCCGACTACGGTCAGCCATCATGCCGCACGGACGCAAGCTGAGCGCATCCCTCGAGCAGCTTGGCAACGATCGATTGCACGATGGCGGTCGCGCCGGTGCTCGAGGCAGCCGGAAGGCAGCCGGTAGTCACTCAACACATTCGCCGATCAACGGAGCGCCGCCAAAGGAGCCACCTGGGCAATCACTGTCGCTACTACATGGCCTCGGGCGACAGGTAGTACGCGGTGTGGGGCACGCCGGCCTCGTCTCGGCCACGCACTGGCGTAGCAAAGCGCGTGGGTTCAGACGCGGTTCTTTTGTCCAAGAAGGCGGCAGAAATCCGCTCGATCGTGGACAACGAACGCAACATCTTCGTGATGACTTGTAGCGTAGGGGACAGGATGAGGATCTTCGCGGCGCTCTTACACATCGATCGAGCAGATGGCTGACAGCGGCGTCGGCTGGGGGCGGTCGCTTGGCACCACCGATGTTCATTGGGTAGAGCCGCCTGAGACCATTCCCGTGTGCACGGAAGAAGCCGATGAGCGCTTGAAAGACTTCATGCGAGAGTTCGAAGAGCAAGCAAAA